>NZ_JBXWDD010000006.1:0-242386 GCF_057320665.1 Enterobacter cloacae complex sp. 385G4 | reverse complement strand
GATGTTCGCCCCGTCCTGCGAGGCGAACAAAACAAACTCGGTACGTAATGACATGGTATCTCTCGCATCCCAGGGCATAAGCGACTCCATAGACGGGTTCTTATGCCTTAGTTGTAAGTGTCTACCATGTCCCCGAACAAGTGTTCACTATGTCCCCGGACTGTACACCCTCAAGGGAGAGGGGGTCGTCCGTGCTGGCATTATTTACTGGGGATCCCTCAGCACACAGGGAGAGGGAGAAAACCGCGCTACTTTTTGCGTGAGAGCTTAAACGCGATAAACAGGAACACCACCCATACCGGCAGCAGCATTGCTGAAAGCCGCATCTCATCCATGGTGCACATCAGCACCAGAATCAGCCCAAGGAAGGCGATACAGAGGTAGTTCCCCGCCGGGTAGAGCAGCGCCTTAAACTGCGTTTCGCGCCCTTTGCGGCGCATCGCCGCGCGAAAGCGCAGGTGCGCCAGGCAGATCATGATCCAGTTCAGCAGCAGCGTGGCAACAACCAGCGCCATCAGCAGGCCAAACGCCTCTTTCGGCAGCAGGTAGTTAATCAGCACCACCAGCGAGGTGATAGCGCCAGAAAGGAACAGCGAATTGATCGGCACGCCGCGACGACTCACGCGGGTGAGGAACTTCGGCGCGTTGCCCTGTACGGAGAGGCCAAACAGCATACGGCTGTTGGAGTAGACCCCGCTGTTGTACACCGACAAAGAGGCCACCAGAATGACAAAGTTCAGTGCCGAAGCCACCACGTTGCTGTTGAGATCGTGGAAAATCATCACGAACGGGCTGCTGTCGGACTTCACTTCCACCCACGGGTAAAGCGCCAGCAGCACCACCAGCGAGCCGATATAGAACAGCAGAATACGGTACACCACCTGGTTGACCGCTTTCGGAATGCTTTTGTGCGGATCGCGCGCTTCGGCCGCGGTAATGCCAATCAGCTCCAGACCGCCGAAGGAGAACATAATCACCGCCAACGAGAGGATAAGCCCTTTCCAGCCAGTCGCCAGGAAGCCGCCGTGCTGCCAAAGGTTGTCGATAGTGGCCCGCTCGCCGCCGTGGCCGGAGAACAGCAGCCACAGGCCAAAGCCGATCATGCCGATAATCGCCAGCACCTTAATCAGCGCAAACCAGAACTCGGTTTCACCATACAGGCGCACGTTGACGAGGTTAACGGCGTTAATGATGATGAAGAAGGCCGCCGCCCAGATCCATGTGGGCACGTCCGGCAGCCAGTACTGCATGTAGATGCCTGCAGCGGTCAGCTCCGCCATCCCCACCAGCACGAACATCACCCAGTAGTTCCAGCCGGAGAGGAAGCCTGCGAACGGGCCCCAGTATTTATAGGCAAAGTGCGCGAAGGAGCCTGACACCGGCTCTTCAACGACCATCTCGCCGAGCTGGCGCATGATCAGGAAGGCGATAATCCCGGCGATAGCGTAACCCAGCAGAACCGCCGGACCGGCCATCTGAATGGCGGGGCCGATGCCGAGAAACAGCCCAGTACCGATTGCGCCACCGAGGGCAATTAACTGAATATGTCGATTTTGCAAACCACGTTGCAGCGTCGGATTCTGATCCGACGAGGCTTCAGCGCGACCATGGCCTGAAGCGGATGACGCGTCTTTCACGCCCTACCCCTGTCTCTTTTTTAGAAGGGGCACGTTTTAACACTTCATGCTGGTGGTAGCAAGCTTAACGCCGGGCCAGCGCGTGCGCCCGGCGGATAAACGTCACGACCCGATAATTCCGCCGTCCGCTTTCACGATCACCACCGTGGACGATCGCGGGCGTCCGTTCGGACTGGCGTCCGGCCAGTTGGAGACGGCGCGCGGATTGGCCGGATCGGTAATATCATCCCCGCCCTCCCCTGGGTGCTGAATGTTGATAAACAGCGTGCGGTTGTCCGGCGTAAACGCAATGCCGGTGATCTCACACCCGCGCGGCCCGGTCAGGAAACGGCGATACTCGTTGGTGCCCGGAATGGTCGCCACCATCTGGTTATTGCCCATCCCCTCATACGCTTTCTTATTGATGGTGCTGGAGGAGACGTCGGTCTGGATCCACAGGACGCCCTGATGATCGAAAGAGAGTCCGTCCGGACTGCCGAATGCCGCGCCCTGCATGGAGCCTTTGGCCTTCGGATCGTCGCCGTCGGTGCGTCCGGCCATGACCAGAATATCCCACTTAAAGCGTGTGGCAGCAGGGTCCGCGCCGTCTTCGTGCCAGTGCATGATATGCCCAAACACGTTGTTGGCGCGCGGGTTGGCGGCATCCACCGGCGCTTTCCCCTCTTTCCCGCGATCGCTGTTGTTGGTGAGCGTACAGTAGACGCTGCCGCTGGCGTGCGGATCGACGGCTATCCATTCGGGGCGATCCATTTTGGTCGCCCCCACCGCGTCGGCCGCCAGGCGGGTTTTAATCAGCAGATCGCCCTGGCTTTCAAACCCTTTACTCTTATCCAGGCCATTTTGCCCGAAGATCAGCGGCAGCCAGTCTCCGCTCCCGTCCTCGTTGAACCTCGCGACGTACAGCGTGCCGGAGGTCAGCAGCTGCATATTGGCTTCACGGTTCGCGGGATCGTATTTTTTGTCCGAGACAAACTTATAGATGTACTCAAACTTCTGATCGTCCCCCATGTAGACCACCACGCGGTTATCGGCGGCGAGCGTGACGGCTGCCCCCTCATGCTTGAAGCGGCCCAGGGCGGTGTGCTTGCGCGGTGTGGAGGTGGGGTTGTAGGGATCGATCTCCACGACCCAGCCGAAACGGTTGGGTTCGTTAGGGGTTTTATCCACGCTGAACCGCTCGTCCACCTCGTTCCAGCGGTAGGATTCATCGCTGTCGCTGATGCCGTAACGTTTTTCCAGCGGATTGAAATCGGCTTTTTTGACAAAAATATCCGACCAGTTTTCCTCGCAGGTGAGATAGGTGCCCCACGGCGTGTGGCCGTTAGCGCAGTTTTGCATGGTGCCCAGCACGCGTTCCCCCTGCGGGTCGGCGGCGGTTTTCATTAAGTCCTGATGCCGCGCCGGGCCGGTAAGCTGCATCGGCGTATTGACGGTGATACGGCGGGCATATGAAGACGGGCGTACCACCTGCCAGTCGCTGCCCGCTTTTTTCACTTCCACCACCGAGACGCCCATCGCGTTCTGCCCCTTGCGGGCCTTGTCGAGGCTCCAGTTCGCCGTACCGTCGGTAAACAGCATCCCGTTGTCGATGTATTCATGGTTCATCGCCAGCAGGCCATGCTCCGGGTTTTGCTCCCCCTGCGGCAGGCTAAACCACGCCATGCCGTCGTGGTGCATGCCCGCCTGCACGGCCTGTTCGTCCGTGGTGTTGCTGGCGTCCGGCTTAAAGGCCGGCATGTTGTTTTTGATCCCCGTCGGGTCACCCCAGCGATAGAACGGGCGGGCAATATAGCCTTCCGGCACCCTGACCGTATCTTCGGTGGAGACGTCGATGCTGGTAAAGCCCAGGGAAACCGCTTTTGCCAGCGCGGAAGGCTTCGATACCGCGGCAATGGCGTTCTCAGGTTTGATCAGAAACGGGAATGATACGGCGGCCCCCGCAACGGCCCCCATCTGGAGAAAACGGCGGCGGGAGAGGAACACCTCCGCCACCTCGGAGAATACCGGGTTTGCGCTGCGGTTAGCGATGTCGTCGCGATGTTCTTTTTTAAAAACGGATTTGAGGGGTCTGCCCATAGCGGCTTCCTGTCATTGGCCAAGAGGTAAAGAGTTGGCGACCAGTGTAAGAAGCTTTTATTACAATTTTATAACACGATGACGGAAGGATGGGGGCATCCGTGCCCCGGATAACGAGGTGGAACGCTTAGAACTCGTAGCCAACCGAGACCTTAAAGGTACGCGGTTCGCCCTGAGTGATGTAGGTACCGGAATCGTCCACGCTGGCCCAGTAGTTCTCATTGGTCACGTTGTCGATGCCCGCGCGCACGGTCATCTGGTTTGCGTTGTGGTTCACCGCGAAGCGATAGCGCATGCCCAGATCCAGCGTGGTGTAGCTATCCAGCTTTTTGCTGTTCGCGAGATCGGCATACTGCGTGCCGGAGTGGTTCACGCGCGCGGTCGCTGTCAGGCCGTCAACCGGCTTGATGTCGTACTCCGCGCCCAGCACGGCGTAGAAGTTCGGAATACCGATCGCATCGTTGCCCTGGTTCACGCCGTTTTTGGTTTTGGTTAGCTCCGCCTGCAGCCAGGTGGCACTGGCGTTCAGACGCATCCCGAGCATCGGCTCGCCGAAGACGTTCAGCTCCACGCCACGGTTACGCTGCTCCGCATCCAGGCCGTAGTGATTGTTAGCATCGAGGATCGCCGAGGGCATTTTAATCTCAAACAGCGCCAGAGAGCCGCCCACGCGCCCGAAGTCCGCCTTCACGCCCACTTCGTTCTGCTTAGAGTGAACGATGCCGGTGCTCTGGCCGTAGTTGGTGGCGGTGTTAGGTGCGGTTTTGCCCGGCTGCAGCGCTTCGGTGTGGTTGGCGTAGAGGGAAATTTCTTCCCACGGTTTGTAAACCACGCCGTAGGTTGGCATCCAGCGGCTGCCGTCGAAGCCGTCCGCGTCGTTCTCTGCGCCGGTAATTTTGTTATACCCGCGAACGACCACTTTCTGATGGCGCGCGCCTGCGGTGAACAGCAGCTTGTCATCAAGCACGCCCAGGGTATCGCTCAGCAGCCAGCCCTGGGTGCGGGTGCGCCCGCTGGTCAGCGGATCGCTGTATTTACCGCCGGAGCCGTTGAAGTTGGTGCTGTCCGGCATATCCACGCCGGTGTTGTGGTAGATGTTGGTGGTCGGGTTATCCTTCGCCGCCGACATTTTCCACGCGATTTTTTCGTTTTTGGTCATTGCGGAGTACCCGACGTTGACCTTGTGCGAGACGAAGCCGGTGTTGAAGTTGCCGCGAATGCCCGCCATCCCGCTGACGGAATCGCTGATGCGGTTGGTATCCAGACGGCTGACCGTTGCGTTACCGCTCTTGTCCACCAGCTTCGGCGCGCTGTAGATCCCCTCTTCGTGCGCGTGCTGCGCGCCGAGGCCGGTATAGGCGGTCCAGCTGTCGGTGATGTCGTACTCGCTGCGCCACATCCCGAACTCGTTTTCGATATCGCTGTAGGCCCACTTCTGCGAGAAGTTACGATCGTTCTTCGGCGGTTCAGGCACGAAGTCCACCGCCGAGATGTTGACGCTGGTCGGGCTGCCGTGGAAGGTTTTCTTCTGATAGCCCAGATCCAGCGAGGTGCGGAAGCGGTCGCCTTTGTAGTCCAGGCCGGTGGAGAGCAGCGTGGTGCGGCGGCGGTCGTTCGGTACGCCGGTTTCGCCTTCACGATGCACGAGGTTCACGCGCGCGCCGAACTGGTCGTTATCGCCAAAGCGACGCCCCGCATCCAGCGTGGTGCCAATCTGGGAATCCGAGGTGTAGTCCACGCCCACTTTCGCCTGCGGCGTTTCCCCGGCATGCTTTGGCTCAAGGTTAATCATCCCGCCCACGCCCGAGCTTGCCGCGCCGTTCATCAGGGAGTTGGCCCCTTTGAAGATCTCAATGCGGTCAACCATCTGGGCATCCACCACCTGACGCGGCAGCACGCCGGAGAGGCCACCGAAGGTCATGTCGTCGCCGTCAAACTTCAGGCCGCGAATGCGGAAGGTTTCCGCGCTGTTGCCGTAACCCTGCACAAACTGAACGCCCGCGTCGTTGGCGACCACGTCAGCAATGGTTTTCGCCTGCTGATCTTCCACCAGTTTTGAGGTGTAGCTGATGATATTGAACGGCACGTCCATGGCGTTCTGCTGGCCGAGCATCCCCATTCGCCCGCCGTTCGCCACCTGCCCGTCAAGGAAGGCCGGCACCAGCTGGTCGCCACCGGGTTTAAAGTCGCCGGCAGGTGCAGACTGCACAACGATGGTGTCTTCTTTTTTATCCTCTGCCGCCCAAGCGGAATGTGTAACAGCGCCAATGGCGAGCGCCAGCAGCGTTTTGTGCATTTTGGTGTTGTTCATCGTTAACTCGTTTGAAAGTGCGCGCAAAAATAGCCCGTGGACGGGCCTTAGAATATATTGGTTGCAATGCAAATGAGAACTATACGCATTATCTATGCTTTGGCAAGCGCAAATCTCTGCAGGATCCTGCTCAAGTTAATGCGTGATAAAAGGGGATGCTCACCTTGCGCTGAACCATTTAAGTGAACACGCACGGAAAATTGATGCCATTTTGGCAAACATGACGCAAATACGACAGAAGGAGAAAATCAGGCTGGTTTGAAACTGGCGTAAGTGCCTGTTTCTAAATGGCACGCCCTGTAGGATTCGAACCTACGACCTACGGCTTAGAAGGCCGTTGCTCTATCCAACTGAGCTAAGGGCGCACTGAGAAGAGTGAACTTCGCGGTGGTGAAACGCGAAGAATTATACGGTCAATGTCAGGTGAGTCAATGCCTTTTCCGTTTTCGGGGGCAATTACCGCTAGCCGATTGTAAATACGGCTATTTTCTCAACATTTCTCACTGTTTCATCGTAAAATTTAGCGCTGCGAAAAGGCTTAGTTGCATTTAAGTAACGCCTGCTGTTTTCCTGCTCGTCGGCTCGTCACACTAGAGCGAGGTTTCCCGGCCGCCTGGAGGCTGACAGACAACAGGACAATGGAGTGACAGCGCAAAACCCGTTCGATACGCCCCCCCGGTTACAGTTTATTTCTCAGGACATCGTCGGCATCAAACTGGAGCCTGTCGTCGCCCTCACCTCTCAGCGTCAGGTTGGCGTGGAGGTGCTTAGCATTCTGTCCGAAACGCAGCACAGCGAGGATTTTTTCCGCCATCAGTCGGCAGGCTGGTCAATGACGCTGCTTGAAGCGCAGCTTGCCGCACTAAAAAAGACGCCGCACGGTAATAACCTTTTTATTAATCTGCCGATAACCGTTCTGACAGAGCCAGCGTCTTTTCAGCGGCTCATCAATCTGAAAAACACGCCGCTGAATATCGAGATTGTTGACCTCTCTGCCTTTCTGGCGTTCTCTGCCGCACAGAAGCAGCGCGTCATTCAAAACCTGTCGAAACTCCGGGAACAGGGGCACAGTATATGGCTGGATGACATCGACGAAACGGTCATTCAGCCGTTTTTATTTTGTCGATTACCGTTGAACGGCATCAAAATTGATAAGGGCGCATTCTGGCGTTTACGCGCTACACCCGCGCTGAGGCAGCTGGTTTCACGTTGCTTTCAGCTGGCCGGGAGCGTGCTCATCGAAGGTATTGAGACTGAACGCGATCGCACCTGGGCACTGCAGGCAGGCGCAGATCTCGGCCAGGGATATTACTGGCCGTCCTGGACATGGCCGGAGGATTAAAGAGCCATTTCCAGGAGGGAGACCATGCGAATGACAGTGCGCCGTTACCGGCGGCGGCGTACAGGAAGTGATGCACTGGGATTTACGCACTCACCTTTTGCTCCCCCCTTTTTCGACCGGCTCGAGTTTTTGAGCCAGTCCATCAGCCAGCCCCGAAAAACCGACGCTCCGTTTATCATTCTGGTCACGGAGGATCATTTTCTGCGCACCGGTTTTCTCAATGGACAGTTTCCCCTGAGCAGCTGTTGCGACTATATCTCGCTGGATGATGCGCTCGGCGCTCAGGCACAATGGCCTTCAGCGCGTCTGGTGGTGGATGTAGAAAGCCGTTCCACCGGGCTGATTGATCAACTGGATCAGTTAAGAAGGCATAGCCTGTATCCCCCCTTCCTGACGCCGTGGCTACTGGTCCGGGCAGATAATTATGATACCCGCCTCTTCTGCAAAGCGGCGGGGCCTTTTCACGTGCTGGAACGTCAGATGAACGCGGCAGGGCTTCAACACAGCCTGATGGATGCCCGCCCACCGCAGGGGTCCGATAAAGACTGGTTTTCCCGCAATGAATGGCCCATTTTGCAGGAGCTTGCCCGCGGTAAGACGCTGCGTCAGATTGCCCTTCTGCAGAATCGCCCCTATAGCCGCATTATCTATCGTCTCAGCTGCATCCTGCTTAAGCTGGGGCTGAGCCATCGCCAGGAATTGTTACACCTTCTTAATAACCTCTCTGACTGCACGTTTTAACTTACGCACTAACTTCTTATTTCCTAAAGCGCTTTAGGAATTTACTTACCACGCATGTTATGAAATGGTTAAATTTTAACAATGTATTCGATTTTATAACTATTCCTAATTTATGGTTCGGAACCATGTGAAATGTCACAGAATGAACCAAAGGCAGCACTTTCCTCCATCCGTTAAGTGAATGCAGAAGGCGTTAATAAGATGATAATGATGTAAAAACAAGCAGCTTCGCTTCACTCTCCAGGAGCGGAAAGCAAAGTGAATAGCATGTTCTCCTGCGCGATGATGGCGTGACGTTGATGCGCCTTAAGCACTTTCAGATGAAGGTTTGACACCTTGCGAGGGCACTTTTTCGCCTCTTTGACCCTGGGTCGCCCGCCGAATCGACGGTCTTTTTTATTAACAATTACGCAACATAAAGAGACATCTGTTATTTTTTGTTATTACATAAAGATGAAAAGATGCGGTAAATGGGATAACAGGATATTTCCGCTAAATTTAAAAACATAGCCATTAAGATCCAGAAGATAATACAAACCAATAAGCGGAGACTAATTTACAGGGTTTTCGGAAAAAACTTACTCTGTATAATAAGATGCGTACCAAATCTGAATAAGAAAAATCTTTTTGCCAACACCAGCCAAATGAGATGACCGCGCTGAGGCACTGTTCTTTTCATTACGTAAACAAGGATGCTTTCGCTCTTTCCAGGGAAATACTACGGTATAGGGATCTGCACTTTATATCCTTCCGGCATTTCGAGAGTTTTACAAAACTCTACATAACGCTTTTAACAATCTGAGGCATTAAAAATGAAACCGGCATCCGTTATCATTATGGACGAACATCCTATCGTCAGAATGTCGATAGAGGTCCTGCTACAGAAAAATAAAAATATCACAGTCAAGCTTAAGTCTGGCGATAGCCATGAAGTTCTTGACTGTATTCGTAATCATCCTATCGATTTGGTGATCCTTGACATCGAACTTACGGGCACAGATGCCTTCGCTTTACTGAAGAGAATCAGAAACTTAAACAAAGACATCAAGATTCTGTTCCTCTCCTCTAAATCAGAGTTATTTTACGCGGGTCGTGCGATTCGCGCCGGGGCCAACGGCTTCGTCAGTAAACGAAAAGATTTGGGTGAGATCTACAACGCCGTAGAGATGATTCTGATGGGTTATTCTTTTTTCCCGTCGGAAACGCTGAATTTTATAAACCATATGGGTTCGGGAAAAGGGATGGCAGCGGATATGCCATTATCGAATCGCGAGGTCACGGTATTACGTTATCTGGCGAATGGATTATCCAATAAGGAGATTGCTGAACAGTTACTGTTGAGCAATAAGACCATCAGTGCGCACAAATCCAATATTTATTCCAAGCTTGGCGTACAAAGCATCGTGGAATTAATAGATTACGCCAAAGCGCACGAGCTGCTATAACCTGAATTCACTCCCTGCAGTTTATCCGAGCTGCAGGGAGTGCGGTCAGCGCTAATTATAATTAATCATGAAGGTAGCATCCGCATCAGCCCGTCCGGGCTGAGGGTTATCGGCCGTAGCAATATAATTGGCATAAAATGATAGGGTCGCATTCCCCTGTGCATCAACCGTGACCGGCTGGCTGGCCTGCTGAAGCGCCAGACGCGTTTTATCCGCATCCCTGATCTCGACGGCGACGTGGCTCGCTGTACTGGCATCATTCAGCGCCAGCAACCCGCTATTGCTCCCGTCAGCCTTACCCGAGAACGTAATGGACGCCGCCCCGGGCGGACAGCCGGTCAGCTTCAGCGTGAAGGGCATAGGCTGCGTGCGGCTCCCCGTGGTGTTGAGCTGCTTCGTGGGCCAGGTGCCCAGCGTGACCGTTTTGTCGCTATCGTTACCCTCTGCCACGCAGGTGAAATCGACAATATTGCCGTAGAGCCGAATATTAATTTCGCCCAATGCGGTTTCCGCCTGAGCCTGGGTGCAAAGCGCAAAGAGCGCCACGGTGATAAAACGGATCCCGTTTCGCATGTCTGCTCCTTAGTCGTAATCCACACGCAAATATCCGCGCGAGGTAAAGCGCCCTTCCGCTGGCTTGTTGCCCGTCACGCTCACCGGCCAGACCCGGATCCCCACCTGCGCCTGCGCGCTGTCGTCCAGGCGGAACGGAATTTTGCTCGTCAGGTTGTTAGGCGTGAGCGGCGCACCGCTCTCGTTGGCAATGATAAACCCCACATCCGGGTTATCCGACACCACCACATTATTGGAGACCTTTTCAGCCTCGACGCGCATCGTCAGCATGGCGTTTGCCTCCACGTTGGTGCATTTAATCGCGATGGTTTTACTTTGCGATGAGACGCCCTCCGGCTTGTTACCCACGCCCGCCTTGCTGAACAGGGAGGCGCCAATGTCGCCGAAATCAAATTCAACCACATTGCCGGCGTTGATGGCGCAGCTCTGCGGCACCTGTATGGTTCCGCTGTAGCTGATGGTGTAGACCGGCGTGGTCAACGGATCGGAGGAGGTGGTGGTGACGTAAACGCGGAACATGGTGGCACGCGGGATCACCACCATATTAATAAAGCGTCGGGTCACCTTAAGACGGAAAATAAGGCTGGAATCCTGCACGCCAAACGGTTTGTTTTTTGAAACGTTCGGATGGCTCCCCATCTGGATATAGTTTTTGGGTGGATAAAACGCGCCAGCATAGCTGTCCGTGATCTTCATCGCCCCGTCCAGATAGTCGTTAAGCTTCAGATACTGATAGCCATCGCTGGTCCCGGTGATCGGGTAATCCGTCACGTAGCTGCGCTTGGTGGTATTCCCGACGGTGCCCTTCGGGCAGACGGCGTTTACCCCCACCCACTGCGATTTCTCGCTGAGGGTGACAACCTGCCCAACCTGGTTATTCGAGCTGTTGAATTTATCCGTCAGGTCGTAATGCACCTCCGTCGGCACGCCCTTTTCATTGACGCACACGGTGGCTAACGCGTTTGTCGCGGGCAGGATTGCCAGAAGCGACAAGGCAAAGATATGGATTTTAATCACAGCGGATCCCCTTAAGTGTGATCGCCTGTTGCAGGCTCTTTTCAGGCAAGCTGTAAGGCGCACGGCACTGGGACTGCGCCCCGTTACCCCACTGGACCAGCAGTTCGCCTTCCAGCGGCAGCCCACTCAGGTAAATTTGCCCGTCATCCCCCACCATGCTGGTCACGCCGCTCTGGGTTTCGCGCACCACGGCGCCGAACGGCACCGGCTGGTTGCCGCGCGTTACCGTCAGCAGGGCGCGCACGCCAATGCGGGTATCAAAGCTGGCGCGGACCAGCGCGCCTTTGGTCGGCACCACGCTGCTCACGTTGTTTTCGATGTCGGTGTTGTTGCTCATGGTATTGGTATCCAGCGCCACGCGGTTGTAGCGGTAGACGGTGGCGTACGGCATGACCGCGTAGCCTCGCCAGTCGGTCTTCACGCCGGTCTGGTTTTCCACGCTGACGCCTGATGCCCCCGGCGCCTTAATCAGCACGTTGGTATCGCCCAGCGGCTGGCTGAAGGTCACGCCGTCTGAATGGCCAACTACCCCACCGGAGAGCTGCCAGTTGAGATCGTGCTGATCGCGGGAATAGTTGTAGCCCACGCCCAGCGTGCCGTAGGTTGCCTGCCAGTTGGCGCTGGCGCTTCCGCTTGAGCCGTTGGTGCTGGCGTGTCCCTGGGTCACGCTGTAGTTCAGGTTGCGGTCCTCAAGCAGCGTGCCGCTGACGCCGGTTTGCCAGCTCGTGTCGCCATCGCTGTTTCGGCTGGCGGATGCGGTGGCATAGGCGCGATCGATCGCGCTGTCCCGGCGATAGCCCTGGCGGGTAAAGAGGCTAAACGGCACGGAGACGTTAAACGACGCGATCCGGTCGGTACCGTCGATCCCGACGGATTTGTTCCACGACCATGACAGGGAGTAGTTGATCCCCTTAACGCCCCCCGCGTAGCCCAGCTGATACCAGAGGTTCGTTTCGTCCGTCCCCCAGTAGGTTTGCTCACTCCCGGAGATATAGACCGAGCCGTAATCCCCCAGCGACTGGGAAATGTTGAGCTGGAAGCGGCCTTTTTTATTCCACGTCAGGTTGTGATAGCTCTGCACGTCCGGCACATCGTTATCGTCCTGGCTATCGGCATACTGGTAGCCCTCCATTGAGCGCCAGGCCACGTCGTCCAGGGTGTAAAACCCCTTCGTTGAGTAGCGGTAGCCCAGCAGCTGGAAGTTGGTGCCAAACCCGTTCAGCGATTTTGCATACAGAAAACGCAGGGACTGACCTTCATGTTTGCTGTCGTCCGCGAGCTGGCTGCGGGCGTGGGTGATATCGACGGAGACTGCGCCCCAGTCACCGAGGTTTTTTCCGGCCCCGACGGCCACTGCGGTATAGCGTGACGCCAGCTGGGTGCCGCCATAGAGCGTAAAGCCGTTAGCAAGGCCGGTAATCAGGGTGCCCTGGGCGAAGAACGGTGTATCCTGGTCGCTGTTACCGCTGCGGTAATCCCCCGCCACGAGGTCATATTTCCAGCGCCCTTCACGCTGCAGGAGCGGCACGGTGGAGTACGGCACGGTGTAGCGCTGCTGGCTGCCGTCTTTCTCTTCCACCGTGACGTCAAGGTCACCGCTGGAGGAGGTCGGGTTAAGATCGGTAATGGCGAACGCGCCGGGCTGGACGTAGCTTTGATAGATAACGTAGCCGTTCTGACGAACCACCACTTTGGCAGGCGTACGGGCAATACCGCGCACGGTCGGCGCATAACCCTGCAGGCTGTCGGGGTACATGCTGTCAGACGAATAGAGCCGCCCGCCGCGAAAACCGACGCTGTCGAAAACGTCATTCCCGGTGTTGCTGTCGCCCAGCACCAGCTCACTTTTCAGTGGGATAACGGTGCGCTGCGCCCAGGTGCCAATATTCTGCCACTCGCTGCGCCGCTTCCCGTTATTTTGCGTGTAGCGCCATGCGCCGTTGTTGCGTAAACGCCAGGCGCCATAGTTCAGCCCGCTCTGCAGGTTCAGGTAATAGCTGTCGTCTTCGCTTCCCCGGTTGCCCGTAAAGCTGTAGTTCACCAGCGCGGCGGGAATGCCTTCATCCCACTGTTCAGGCGGAATATAGCCGCGCGCGCTGTTTTGCATTGCCACCTGCGGCAGGCTGACGTTCAGGCGCTGTGAAGCAAAGTTAAATACCGTTTCGCTGCCGGGAATGGCCGTGGTCAATGGAACGCACGTTTCACCCTGCACCTTCGCCAGCTCGGGAAATGCGGCAACGTTGACGCCAAAGCGATCGAGCATCGCGCGCGTAATGCACGGCGACAGGCCGCCCGCCACCGGCGGCGTGTTCTCGGCCTGTTCAAAACGCACGTCCTGGGTGCCGATAAACTCATCGTTACGCCAGATATCCACGCGATAGATGCCGGGTGCCTGCTGGTGCCCCTGTTCAAAACGCGACAAATCCGCCACGCTGGCGGTGTCGTCGGACAAGAAGGCCGGGTTGAAGTAGCTTTCGCTCCAGCCAGCCTGCGGCCAGAGCGCGGCCATCAGCGCCAGTGCAACCGGGCAGTAACGTCCCTGGTGGTTTTTCATCGCCCTGACTCTGCTCACAGGTTGACGCTGCGCGCCGGTGTAATGGCGCCGTAGTCATTCACGCTCTGCCAGGAGAGCGTACCGCCGGCCCCGGCGGGCAGCACCTGCTGAGCCGAGTTTTTCGGCGCGACCATCAGGTTTTCCAGCGTCTGACCGCCCAGCTTCAGGTTGACCAGAGTGATGTAATAGGGCGAGGCGTTGCTGACTTTGAGATGGTTCCCCACGCGCTCAAAGCGCAGCTGGGAAAGCGCCTCATCCGGCTGCATCGCCAGGTTATTCGGGCGCACAAACAGCTTGATGCGCGAAAGGATCGCCAGCTGCAGCACGTTATTATTTTCCGTTTTCGCTTTGTTCACTGACGGGATCGCCTTCACGTTCATGTAAAAGAGCGATTCGCGATCGGCGGGCAGCGCGGGCCCGGCGTAAATAATACGCAGCGTGTTTTCGCTGTCCGGCTCGCTAACGAACAGCGGCGGCGTGACGGCAAAGGTTTTTTCCTTTTGCCCGCTGGCATTTTCGATCCACGCGTTAATTAAGTAGCGTTCTTGTTTATTGCTGTTGGTGATCGCCAGCGACGTTTGCTTCGCATCCGCCGGATAAATAACGCGCGTGGCCCCCAGCGCAATACCGCCGGAAGCATTCGCGCAAGCAGAAACCATCATTAAAATAAACGATAAAAGCAGTCCTGGTTTAATTAGCATATTCATCAAAACCGTACCTTTAATAATGTGTTCGCAGGTGTTATGGATAAATCAACGTAAACCAGACATCCGACTGAATATTGCCTGGCACGAGGTGTTCGGAAATAGCGCGATAGCGGGCGCTAAAATGAAATGCGAGCTCGCTGGTATTCACGGGCAACCAGCTGACGGCCGTCGCATTCGGGATAATCTGACGCTGCTGCTCATCAAAAAGCGCCAGCCCTACGCCGCTGCTGACAGGCGTTTCACCTGGCCGCGATGTCGCCAGAAAAACCTGCGGATCTTCCGCGGGCGTCACGCCCTGAAACTGGATCCCCACGATGCGGGAGACATCCACGCTGCAGTCCAGCAGCCGCACGGTGAACGGCACATTAACCGTTGAAAAGCTGCCCACACCGGAAAATGAATTGGTTCGGTACTGCCCCATGTCGATGCGCATATTCTGGCTGTCGGGCGCCACGGCGCAGCCGCCGTTTACCAGCTCCCCACGAAGATGCACCTTGCCGCCTTCGATCACCACGGTATGCGCCGATGCCGGGCAGGCCATCGCAAGGGTTAACAGCAGTAGTGTTCCAGTCCTTGTCATCCTTCGTTCCTGGCAGTAGCGTATGACGGGCCTCGTCCCTGAGGCCTGAACATCCCTGTGCGAGGGTATTATTCGTATTTCATTACGAAGGTGGCGTCAGCGTTCGCCTGGCCTGGCTCGGTGGTTGCAGCCGTTGATTTGTAGCGCGCGGTGAATTGCAGGGTGTTAGTCCCTTTAATCAGGTCTTTCGCGGCAGAGAAGGTGGCACCGTCCGGGGTCAGCACGCTGGATTTGCTATCGAGGATCTCGATACCCACGCCTTTCGCGGTGTTGTCGTTGTTACCGGACGTCACGGCCAGCAGGGTTTTGTCGGTCGCGTCGATCTGGCCGGTGAAAGCAACGGCAGCGGTTTTCGCAACCAGCGGATCGCAGTCATTCAGTTCAATGTTGAACGGAATATTAGAGGTGGTGTCGCCCACTTTGGTGAATTTCGCGGTACGATACTGACCGAGATTAACCGTCTGCTCGGAAGAATCGGTATTTACTGAACAAGCAGCATTAACCAGTTCACCTTTAAAATGCACGGTACCGCCATTTACGGTAACCGGCGTAACGGGATCGGCTGCATTAGCGGCACCCGCGACCAGGGCCAGTGTTGCAATAACAGAAGAAGCAATGTTGCTGAGTTTCATGTCTATTCCTTTAAAATGTAAATAACCCTTCCCGCGAAAAATCGGGAATAAGAAATACGTTCAATTGCATAATTGAAAACTTATTTCGGAGGAGACAAAGTAGCTCAGGATGTAATTTTTAAATATGTCAAAACACTGCCATTTCGCCAGGTCACATCCTAATCCCGTCTAAGAAATTGACCATCACTTAAGAAGGGTTTTTGCGCCTCACGGATGAAAACTCGTAAAGGGTGACTGACAGCGGCGCTCGCTTCTGACAAAATACAGGCAATCCCCCCTTTTAAACGTTACAGACGGAATCTTCTCTCTGATGGCAGCAAAGATTATTGACGGTAAAACGATTGCGCAGCAGGTGCGCTCTGAGGTCGCGGAAAAAGTGAAGGCGCGTAAAGCCGCCGGAAAACGCGCTCCCGGGCTGGCCGTTGTGCTGGTTGGCAGCAACCCGGCATCACAGATTTATGTCGGCAGCAAACGCAAAGCGTGTGAAGAGGTGGGGTTCGTCTCCCGCTCTTACGATTTGCCGGAAACCACCAGCGAAGCGGAACTGCTGGAACTTATTGACACCCTGAATGCCGATAAAGAGATCGACGGCATTCTGGTTCAGCTGCCGCTGCCTGCGGGCATCGACAACGTGAAGGTGCTGGAGCGTATCGCGCCAGATAAAGACGTCGACGGTTTCCATCCGTACAACGTGGGCCGCCTGTGCCAGCGCGCGCCGCGTCTGCGCCCGTGCACCCCGCGCGGCATCGTGACGCTGCTGGAGCGTTATAACATCGACACCTACGGCCTGAACGCCGTGGTCATCGGCGCGTCCAATATCGTGGGCCGTCCGATGAGCATGGAGCTGCTGCTGGCCGGCTGCACCACCACCGTGACCCACCGCTTTACCAAAAACCTGCGTCACCACGTTGAAAACGCCGATCTGCTGATCGTCGCGGTCGGCAAGCCGGGCTTTATTCCGGGCGAGTGGATCAAAGAGGGCGCGATTGTCGTGGACGTCGGGATTAACCGTCTGGAAAACGGCAAAGTAGTCGGCGACGTGGTGTATGAAGATGCCGCGGCTCGCGCCTCTTACATTACGCCAGTGCCGGGCGGCGTTGGCCCGATGACTGTAGCAACGCTGATTCAGAATACTTTGCAGGCATGCGAAGAGTACCACGATGTAGAGGAAGCATAAGATGGCCACATTTTCATTAGGCAAACACCCGCACGTTGAGCTGTGCGATCTGCTCAAGCTCGAAGGCTGGAGCGAAAGCGGCGCGCAGGCGAAAATCGTTATCGCCGACGGGCAGGTGAAAGTAGACGGCGTGGTGGAAACCCGCAAGCGCTGCAAGATTGTCGCCGGCCAGACCGTGAGTTTTGAAGGGCAGAGCGTGACCGTAACGGCGTAAGCCGTTTGTTGCCCGGTGGCGCTGCGCTTACCGGGCCTACGTACTGTCTCCGTTTGTAGGCCGGGTAAGGCGAAGCCGCCACCCGGCAATTTCTATCTCTATCCCCTCACACCCATCACGGTTATTTATCGATCAACTTCAAATAATCACTATTTCATCTGTTGAAAGGTGAGATTTCAGTTGCGCGTTTTTCACTCTTTCCCCACGATAAGTAGAACGTTCTACTAAAACGTTCTACTTACAATAACAGCGCTTAAAAAGCGCTACTCGGGGGAAATCAGCATGAGTCTGATATCAGGGTTTGTTAAATCGCTGTCTAAGTTATCGATGATTGGTCGCGCCTTAATGCTGCCAATTTCACTGCTTCCCGCTGCGGGCCTGCTGCTGGCCTTCGGCGATAAGTTCCACCTGCCGCTGATGATGAACGCTGGCGGGGTTATCTTTGATAACCTGCCGATGCTGTTTGCCATCGGCTCTGCTGTAGGTCTGGCCTCGGAATCCGGCATTGCAGCACTCTCGGCGGCGGTGTCGGTGTTTGTCACTAACATCACCATCAGTACCGTATTAAGCATTACGCCGGAAATGGCCTCACAGGGCGGAAAATATGCCATGGTGGTCGGCATCCCGACGCTGCAGATGGGCGTCTTCGGCGGGCTTATCTGCGGCATTCTCGCAGCCTGGTGCTACAACCGCTTCCACACCATGCAGCTCCCGGAGTTCCTGGGCTTCTTCTCCGGGAAGCGCTTTGTGGCGATCGCCACGGCGTTCCTCTCTTTCCTGATGGGGCTGCTGCTACCGTACGTCTGGCAGCATATTCAGGCCGGTATCGACGCGCTCTCCGTGATCGTAAACGGTGATAACCAGGCGGCATCAACCTTTATCTTCGGGCTGGTGGAGCGCGCGCTGATCCCGCTCGGCCTGCACCACATCTGGTATCCGTCCTTCTGGTATTCGTTCGGGGATTACACCACCCAGGCGGGCCAGGTGATCCACGGTGACCAGACCATCTGGTTCAAAATGCTCGAAGAGGGGGTGAAATCCTTCAGCAGCGACACCTACCAGAACGCCGGTAAGTTCATGCAGGGCGAATTCCCGCTGATGCTGTTCGCGCTGCCCGCGGCATGCCTGGCGATGTACCACGAAGCGCATACGAAGAATAAGAAAATCGCGGCCGGTATTCTCTTCTCCGCTGCCCTCACCTGCTTCCTGACGGGGATCACCGAGCCGGTAGAGTTCACCTTTATCTTCGTGGCGCCGATTCTGTACGTCTTCAACGCCATCATGGCGGGCCTGGCGTACATGACCATGTACCTGCTGCACGCGCATATCGCCAAATCGTTCTCGGCGGGCTTTATCGACTACCTGTCGTTCGGGATCCTGCCGTCGTTTAACGGCTATCAGACCAACTTCCTGAGTGCCATTATCATCGGCATTCCGATGGCGCTGATTTACTACTTCACGTTCCGCTTCGTGATCCGTCGCTTCGACGTGAAAACGCCGGGCCGTACGGAGGTGACCGCCAGCGCGAATGACAAGTCCGATTCCGAACTTGCCACCGAAATCATCGGCCTGCTGGGCGGCGCGCAGAACATTGACTCCGTCGGCTCATGCATCACCCGCCTGCGTCTGGAAGTGGCGAAGAGCGATGCGGTGGACAGGGACGGACTGAACGGGCTCGGCGCGCGCGGCGTGGTCTTCGTCGGCGACAACGGGATCCAGGTGATTTTCGGTGCCAGAGCACAGTTTATCGCCCAGACCATGTCCACCATGATCGGCAAATAATAAGATGCCTGAACGACACGTCTCCTGTACGCTGGGAGACGTGTCTTATCCGGCTGATAATCGGTAAATTTCAGGGAGCGGTTTTGAAGAAAGTCAGCATCATTGATGTCGCAAAGCACGCGGGCGTCTCGGTCTCTACCGTGTCGCTGGTGCTACGTCAGAAAGGGAAAATCTCAGAGGCGACGATCGAGAAGGTCAATGCCGCCATCACGACGCTGGGCTATGTTCATAACGTTGCCGCTGCCAACCTCCGCGCCAACACCTCCAATCTTATCGGCCTGATCCTGCGCGACTTCAGCGACAGCTTTTCCATCAAGGTGATGGCGAGCATCGTTCAGGAGCTGGAGAAGCAGGGTTATATGGTGTTTCTCGGCCAGCCGCTGAACGACCAGGAACATCTGGAACGGACCCTGCTGTCGTTTAAGCAGCAGGGCGTCGCGGGCGTTATTTATCTGGCGTCTGACACCCGTAACGCCGCTTTACCGGAGCAGATCCGCCAGTGCCCGCTGCCGCTGGTGGCGGTCTCGCAGTCTCTGCTGGACGAAAAATGCAATCTGGTCATGCGCGATAATCGCCAGGCGGCGAACCTGGCCGCACGCTATCTTATCGAACGCGGACACCGCACGATCGCCTACATTGGCGGGCGCGAGGGCTGTCTTATTCGCGAGCAGCGCCTGCTCGGCTTTCGCAGCGCGATGACGCAAAACGGGCTGGTCTGGCGCGATGATTATTCACCGGCCTGCAGCGACGACACCCAGGCCGCCGCGATGGCAACGCGCCAGCTGCTGGAGAAAAACAGCTCCATCACCGCCCTGCTTTGCCACTCCCCGGATGCGATGATCGGCTCCATTTCCGGCATTCATCAGGTGGGCCGCACCGTGGGGAAAGACGTGTTCCTGACCCAGCAGGTGGCGCTGATCGGTTTTGAAGATATGCTCCACGTCAACCTCACCTCCCCTTCCTTCACCTACGTCTCTTCGGCCAGCGATGAAACAGGACGACAGGCGGCGGGGCTGATTATCCGCAAGCTTAAGGAGCCGGATCTGCAAACCCAGCGCATTACGCTGTCCGGGCAGCTTATCGCCCGCGAGTCGGCGTAAAATCAGAATTTGACACAGGTTTGCTGCAGCGAATTCGCTGCTATATTGCTGTGATTTGCCATGGATAATTGCAATGCCTACCGTTATCACTCACGCTGCTGTTCCCCTTTGCCTGGGCTTAGGTCTGGGAACGAAAGTCATCCCTCCCCGCCTGCTGTTTGCCGGGATCGTGCTCGCCATGCTGCCGGACGCCGACGTGCTGGCGTTCAAATTCGGCGTCGCCTACGGGAATATTATCGGCCACCGCGGCTTTACCCATTCGCTGCTGTTTGCCTTTGCGGTACCGATACTCTGCGTGCTGATTGGCCGACGATGGTTCCGGGCCAGCCTGACGCGCTGCTGGCTGTTCTTAACCGTTTCACTGCTGTCGCACAGCCTGCTGGATTCCGTTACCACCGGCGGAAAAGGCGTCGGCTGGCTGTGGCCGTGGTCAGACGAGCGCTTCTTTGCGCCGTGGCAGGTGATTAAGGTCGCGCCGTTTGCGCTGTCGCGCTACGCCACGCCGTACGGGCATGAGGTCATTACCTCGGAACTGCTGTGGGTGTGGCTGCCGGGGGTGGTGCTGATGGGGATGTTGTGGTGGAAAAGAAGGTAAAAAAAGCCGGGTGGCGGCTGCGCCTTACCCGGCCTACTTTTACCCGTAGGCCCGGTAAGCGTTAGCGCCACCGGGCGTTACAGACTTACTTACGACGCCAGGTCGTCCCCTGCGGGCCGTCTTCCAGAATGATCCCCATCTCGGTCAGACGGTTACGCGCCGCATCCGCCGCCGCCCAGTCTTTGGCCTGACGCGCTTCCAGACGCGCTTTAATCAGCGCTTCAATCTCCGCCACTTCACCGTCGTCCGCCTGCGCACCGCTCTGCAGGAACGCGTCCGGCTCCTGCTCCAGCAGGCCGAGCACGGAAGAGAGCTTACGCAGATGAGATGCCAGCGCATTCGCCGCCGCCATGTCCTCTGACTTCAGGCGGTTCACTTCGCGCGCCATGTCGAACAGTACGGAGTAGGCTTCCGGGGTGTTGAAGTCATCGTTCATCACCTCAACGAAGCGCGCTTCGAACGCTTCGCCGCCCGCCGCAGGCACAGATTTGTCGGTGCCACGCAGCGCGGTGTACAGACGCTCCAGCGCCGAGCGCGCCTGCTTCAGGTTCTCTTCGCTGTAGTTCAACTGGCTACGATAGTGGCCAGACATCAGGAAGTAGCGCACGGTTTCCGCGTCGTAATACTTCAGCACGTCGCGCACGGTGAAGAAGTTGCCCAGCGATTTCGACATCTTCTCGCGGTCAACCATCACCATCCCGGAGTGCATCCAGTAGTTAACATACTCGCCGCCGTGGGCGCAGGTGGACTGCGCAATTTCGTTTTCGTGGTGCGGGAACATTAGATCCGAACCGCCGCCGTGAATGTCGAAATGGTTGCCCAGCTGCTTGCAGTTCATCGCTGAACATTCAATGTGCCAGCCCGGACGGCCTTCGCCCCACGGGGATGGCCAGCTTGGTTCACCCTCTTTGGACATCTTCCATAGCACGAAGTCCATCGGGTTACGCTTCACGTCCACCACGTCCACGCGCGCGCCGGCCTGCAGCTGGTCCAGGTCCTGACGGGAAAGCGCGCCGTAGGTTGGGTCCGTCGGCACGGAGAACATCACGTCGCCGTTTTCCGCTACGTACGCATGACCGCGTTCGATCAGCTTTTCGGTGATCTCGATAATTTCGTGGATATGGTGGGTCGCACGCGGCTCGCTGTCCGGACGCAGAATATTTAAGGCGTCAAAATCTTTGTGCATCTCAACGATCATGCGATCCACCAGCGCAACAAAGCTTTCACCGTTTTCATTAGCGCGCTTGATGATTTTGTCGTCGATGTCGGTGATGTTACGCACGTACTTCAGGTTATAGCCCAGGAAGCGCAGGTAGCGAGAGACCACGTCGAACGCGACAAAGGTACGGCCATGGCCGATATGACAGAGATCGTAAACCGTAATACCACACACGTACATGCCGACTTCCCCGGCATGGATAGGTTTAAATTCCTCTTTCTGGCGCGTCATTGTATTAAAGATTTTTAACATCGAAGATTCCATGTAAACACGTGTGTGAGTTGTTTGTTCCATATAATACCCATAATTCGGAATAGGATCAGCACACAATGCAAGGTGATCGCGTCCTGTGGTTATGCTATAACAAGCCCCTATATATGACCCGAAGGCGGGTCGACGTACCACAATAACGGAACAGGATGCAAAAATGGTTACTTTCCACACTAATCATGGCGATATCGTAATCAAGACCTTTGATGACAAAGCGCCTGAAACAGTTAAAAACTTCCTGGACTACTGCCGCGAAGGTTTCTACAACAACACTATTTTCCACCGCGTGATCAACGGCTTTATGATCCAGGGCGGCGGTTTTGAGCCTGGCATGCGCCAGAAAGAGACCAAAGAAGCGATCAAAAACGAAGCGAACAACGGCCTGAAAAACACCCGCGGTACGCTGGCAATGGCCCGTACTCAGGCACCACACTCTGCCACCGCGCAGTTCTTCATCAACGTAGCGGACAACGACTTCCTGAACTTCTCCGGCGAAAGCCTGCAGGGTTGGGGCTACTGCGTGTTCGCAGAAGTGGTTGAAGGTATGGACGTGGTCGACAAGATCAAAGCCGTCTCTACCGGCCGCAGCGGCATGCACCAGGACGTTCCTAAAGAAGACGTTGTGATTACAAGCGTGACCGTCAGCGAGTAATTCGTGGCGACACTCTTTATTGCGGATCTGCATCTGCAAACAGAAGAACCGGCGATAACCGCCGGTTTTCTGCGTTTTTTACGCGGTGAAGCGAAAGGCGCCGATGCGCTGTACATCCTGGGCGATCTGTTTGAAGCATGGATTGGCGACGACGATCCTAACCCGCTGCATCGTGAAATGGCTGCCGCCATTAAAACGCTGGTAGATTCTGGCGTCCCCTGCTACTTCATTCACGGCAACCGTGATTTCCTGCTCGGCAAGCGCTACGCCCGCGAAAGCGGTATGACGCTGCTGCCGGAAGAACAGGTGCTCGATCTCTATGGCCGCAAGGTACTGATCATGCACGGCGACACACTCTGCACCGACGATACCGGCTACCTGGCGTTTCGCGCCAAGGTCCACACCCCGTGGATCCAGAAGGTGTTCCTTGCCCTGCCGCTGTTTATCCGCAACCGCATCGCCGCCAGAATGCGTGCGGGCAGCAAAGCCGCCAATAGCAGCAAATCTCTGACCATCATGGACGTTAACCCGCAAGCTGTGGTGAGCGTGATGGAAAAGCATGGCGTTCAGTGGCTGATCCACGGTCATACCCATCGCCCGGACGTGCATTCTCTGAGCGTCAACGGTGAACCGGCCCATCGCGTGGTATTGGGCGCATGGCATACTGAGGGTTCGATGGTCAAAGTCACCCCGGAAGGTGTCGAACTGATCGCTTTTCCGTTTTAACGTTTTCTCGTCGTTTCGCTTGTTTCTCAGCCACGCAACCGTTTTCCTTGCCCGTATAACATGCTATTCTCTGTGCCCTCGAAAGCAGTGTGTTTCGCACCACAGGAGTTTTAAGACGCATGTCTTCCCGCAATAATCCGGCGCGTGTCGCCATCGTGATGGGGTCCAAAAGCGACTGGGCTACCATGCAGTTCGCCGCCGAAATCTTTGAAATCCTGAATGTTCCGCACCACGTTGAAGTGGTTTCCGCACACCGTACGCCGGACAAACTGTTCAGCTTCGCCGAAAGCGCCGAAGAGAACGGGTATGAGGTGATTATTGCCGGTGCGGGCGGCGCAGCACATCTGCCGGGCATGATTGCCGCCAAAACGCTGGTGCCGGTTCTGGGCGTCCCTGTTCAAAGCGCCGCGTTAAGCGGTGTCGATAGCCTCTACTCCATCGTCCAGATGCCGCGCGGTATTCCTGTCGGTACGCTGGCAATTGGCAAAGCGGGCGCGGCGAACGCCGCCCTGCTGGCCGCGCAAATTCTTGCAACGCACGACAAAGATTTACACCAACGCCTAGCGGAGTGGCGTAAAGCCCAGACCGACGAGGTGCTGGATAATCCGGACCCGCGGGGTGCGGCATGAAGCAGGTTTGCGTCCTCGGCAACGGCCAGCTGGGCCGCATGCTGCGTCAGGCTGGCGAACCGTTGGGGATTGCCGTCTGGCCCGTCGGGCTGGACGCCGAGCCGGAAGCGGTGCCGTTCCATCAGAGCGTAATCACCGCCGAAATTGAACGCTGGCCGGAAACCGCCCTGACCCGCGAGCTGGCGCGCCATAACGCCTTTGTGAACCGCGACGTGTTCCCGATCATTGCCGACCGTCTGACGCAGAAGCAGCTGTTCGACAAGCTGGGCCTCGCAACCGCCCCGTGGCAGCTGTTGTCTGATAAAAGCGAGTGGAATGACGTCTTCGCCATGCTGGGCGAACTGGCGATCGTGAAGCGCCGCGTGGGTGGCTACGACGGCCGCGGCCAGTGGCGCCTGCGCGCAGGCGACACCGCCGAGCTGCCGGACGACTGCTACGGCGAGTGCATCGTTGAGCAGGGCATCAACTTCAGCGGCGAAGTGTCGCTGGTTGGCGCACGCGGGCACGATGGCCGCACGGTGTTTTACCCGCTGACGCATAACCTGCATCAGGACGGCATTCTGCGCACCAGCGTCGCCTTCCCGCACGCCAATGCCGACCAGCAGGCGCAGGCGGAAGAGATGCTTTCTGCCATCATGCACGAGCTGGACTACGTGGGCGTGATGGCGATGGAGTGCTTCGTCACGCCGTCGGGCCTGCTGATCAACGAGCTGGCGCCGCGCGTGCACAACAGCGGCCACTGGACGCAAAACGGCGCCTCCATCAGCCAGTTCGAACTGCACCTGCGTGCCATCACCGACCTGCCGCTGCCACAGCCCGTCGTTAACAGCCCGTCGGTGATGATAAACCTGATCGGGACCGATCTGAACTACGACTGGCTGAAGCTGCCGCTGGTGCATCTGCACTGGTATGACAAAGAGGTTCGCGCGGGTCGTAAAGTGGGTCATCTCAACCTGAACGACAGCGATACCGACCGCCTGAGCGCCACCCTGGAGGCGATCGTTCCTCTCCTGCCGCCAGAATACGCGAGCGGAATTGTCTGGGCACAGTCAAAGCTCAAGTAAGACATCTGCGCCGGGGAGTTGACCTTCCCCTTCCCCGGCGTACAATCCCCGCCCATTGCTGCTGAGTTTTCTTCTGGAATCACCATGAACGATGGAACGGACTATCGCGCGATCCTCGCGTCTGATACCCCTTTAATCGACGTTCGCGCGCCGATCGAATTTGCCCAGGGTGCGATGCCCGCCGCACTCAACCTGCCCTTAATGAACGACGACGAGCGTGCCGCCGTCGGTACCTGCTATAAGCGCCAGGGACCCGACGCCGCGCTGGCGCTCGGCCATAGCCTGGTGAGCGGCGAGACGCGGGAGGCGCGCATTAACGCCTGGCGTGAAGCCAGCCTTGCGCACCCCGAGGGCTATCTCTGCTGCGCGCGCGGCGGTCAGCGCTCGCATATCTCTCAGGCCTGGCTGAAAGAGGCTGGCATCGACTACCCGCTGATCCGCGGCGGCTATAAGGCCCTGCGCCAGACGGCAATTCAGGTCACCATTGAGCAGTCGCAAAAGCCGATGGTGCTTATTGGCGGCTGTACCGGCAACGGTAAAACGCTGCTGGTGAAGCAGCACGCGCAGGGCATCGATCTGGAAGGGCTGGCGCACCATCGCGGCTCGTCGTTTGGCCGCACGCTTACGCCGCAGCTTTCCCAGGCGAGCTTTGAGAATCACCTTGCGGTTGAGCTTTTGAAAAAAGACGCCGCGCGCTGGGTGCTGGAGGACGAGGGCCGGATGATTGGCTCCAACCACCTGCCGGAGTGCCTGCGCGACCGCATGGTTGACGCCCCTATCGTTGTCGTCGAAGACCCGTTTGAAACCCGTCTTGAGCGCCTGCGCGAAGAGTATTTTGACCACATGTGGGCGGATTTTACTGCCGCGTACGGTGAGGAGGCGGGCTGGAAGGAGTACAGCGAGTACCTGCACCACGGCCTGTTTGCCATTCGCCGTCGGCTTGGGCTACAGCGTTTTGCGGAATTTACGGCGCTACTGGACGCGGCACTTGCCGAACAACAGCGAACGGGCAGCACCGACGCGCACTTCAGCTGGCTTGTACCGCTGCTGAAGGACTATTACGACCCGATGTACGGCTATCAGCTGGAGAAAAAGGCGGAGAAGATTGTCTATCGCGGGACGTACGGCGAGGTCGCTGACTGGCTTAACCGCTAAAAGAAAGCCGGGTGGCGAGGTAAAAGCAAAACGGCAACCTGGTTGCCGTTTTTGATGTTTGTTCCCTCTCCCGGTGGGAGAGGGTCAGGGTGAGGGCATCAGCCCGCAACCTACAAGACCGCTTAGAAGTCGTAACGAAGACGCACCAGGTTCATGTCGCCCAGGTTGTCGGTGCTGGAGGTGAACACGTGTTCGTAATCCACGCGGAAACCGTAATCCAGCTGGAAGCTGATACCCACGCCGTTGTCGATGCGCTGGTAGTTACGGCCGTTCACGTACTCGATGCGGTCACCCATGAAGTAAGGCTGGATGGATTTCACCGCGTACTGACCGATTGGGAATTTGTACCCTGCGAAGTATTCAATACCCCACGCGTCGCCCGCAAAGTAGTCGTTAACAGACACTTTTTTGGTGGTCAGGAAGTTCTGGTACCAGCCGCCGCCAGCGGAGAAGGTCCAGTTGTCCGGCGTCCAGCTCAGCGCAGTACCGACAATATTCTGGTCGTAGGATTTGCTGTCGCCGTTGTCCGGATTACGCATGTCCGCACGGGTGTAGTTCCACGCAGCGCCCCAGGTCAGATCGGTGGTCAAGTGGTAATCGATACCCAGTGAGCCGCCACCTTTCCGCTTGTAGCGCAGGCCGTTGCCCGGCAGGTATTCGCTGTCTTCAAACAGGTAGGATGCATAGATGTCCGCATCGCCCACGGTTTTCTTATATTTCAGCATCTGGCGTGAACGGTAAGAGCCGTCGTAGTCGCCGTTGATCCCGTTACCCGGCGCCTGGCCGATCATGTCGTAGTCCCAGATATCGGTTTTCGCGCCCACCACATCATAGTAAACGCTGTTCTGCTGGCCGAAGGTCAGCGTACCCCAGGTATCGCTCTTCAGGCCGGTGTAGAGCATACGGCGTGAGGTGTCGTGCGCGCCGTCGGCGTAGTGGTTATCCCAGTTAAACTGCGCCGGAATGTTCACACCAAGCTCGTAGTAGCTGATCCAGCTGATGTCATCGAACAGGTAGTAGTCTGCCGCGAAACGGAAGCGGGTACCGCCGTCAAAGCCGTTACGCTTGTAGCCGTTTTTGCCGTCATCGCCGGTCATGTTCTGGAATTGCGGACGAATGCTGCCGCCAACGGTGAAGTTCAGGCGGCTCAGCGGGTTACCCGCCTGAGGATCCTGCTTAAGTACGGTGATTTCTGCCTGAGATGCAAAAGTAGTCAATGCCACTGCCGCGCCGATCGTTGCCGCCAGCGCTGATTTTTTTATAGTCATTATTTTTCCTTAATAGACACGCTGCTAAATATTTAGCTGGTGAATATTAACCGGAAATTTTCGGGCTGTGTGGGCGGGTTTTTAATGTTTTGTGCTACTAAATGCGTTGGCATTATCACTTTGTGCTATTTAAGCATTGCGCACCGGCATAAAAAACCGGTGCGTAATTATTACCATGCCAAATCAATTCACAAACTGCCGGAACAGGGCCTTGCCCTTTAACAATCGCGCCCCGAGCCAGCCCCCGCAGAGGGAGAGAAGCACCGCGCCGCAGAGAGGGAGTACTAGCCAGAGACGCCAGTCAGGCTCCCACGGGAAGTCGAAGACCTTTGTCTGCAGCACCGCCAACGCCGTCTCCGCGCCAATCGCCGCGACCAGACCCGCCACCAGCCCAAGCAGCGCAAACTCGCTCCAGAGCGTCGCCCGCAGCAGCCGCTTACTCGCGCCGAGCGTGCGGTAGACTATCAGTTCCTGATGACGCTGGCGCATGCCCACCTGCACCTGAGCCAGCAGCAGCAATATGCCGCAGATTGTCACCAGCACCACCATCACCTCCAGCGCGCGGCTCACCTGCTCCAGCACCTGACCGACCTGTTTGAGGATCGCGCCAATATCCAGCAGGCTCACCGTCGGGAACTCCCGGTTAAGCTGCGTCAGCATGCCGTTGCCGTTTTCCCAGCGGAAGCTGGTCAGCCAGCTCTGCGGCTGCCCGTCCAGCGCGCCCGGCGGGAAGATGAAGAAGAAGTTTGGCCGCAGGCTTTCCCAGTCCACTTTACGGAGGCTGGTGACTTTGGCGGTAAAATCCTGGGTATCACCGGTGAAGGTCACGCTGTCCCCGAGCTTCACGTTCAGGCGCGTCGCCAGCCCCTCTTCCATCGACACCTCTCCCGCTTTCGGCGGCCAGCTACCGGCGGTAATCGGGTTATGGTCGGGACGTTTCTCCTGCCAGGTCAGGTTGAGTTCGCGGTTAAGCGACTCGTCCTTGTTCCCCTCGGTTGACTGGCCGTTGATCTGCGTCAGACGCGCACGGACGATGGGATAGAACGACTCGGGAATAATGTGATGCTCCGACAGGAAGCCCTTCAGCGGCGTCACCTGTTCCGGTGCGATGTTGATCAGGAAATAGTTCGGGCTTTCCGGCGGAAGCTGCTGCTGCCAGCGATCCAGCAGATCTCCGCGAAGCACGAGAAGCAGCGCCAGCAACATAAACGACAGCGAAAAGGCCGACAGCTGGCTGAGCGTTGACCAGGGCTGATGCAGCAGGCGGTTGACCGCCAGCCGCACAGGCAGGGATTTTACCGTCAGCCTTTTCAGGACGTTGAGCAGTATCCAGCCCAGCACGCCGCACAGCAGCGCCAGTACCACCGCGCCGGCCAGCACGGCCCACAGCAGGGTGCTGCCGCCCATCAGCCAGGCCAGCAGCCCGACCGCAACAGCAATAATCGCCGGAAGATAGAACTTCAGCGGCCAGACGTTCGCCACCACATCATTGCGCAGCACCCGCAGCGGCTGCGTCGCGAGCAGCAGGCGGTACGGGCGCAGCCCCACCAGCACCGAGATCACCGTCATCGCGCCCATCGCCCACAGCCACGGCCAGAGGCTTGCCGGGGGCAAGGCGGCCGGCAGCACCGGTTTCAGCATCACCATCAGCAGTTTTTCAAACAGCAGGCCTATTATTCCGCCGGTAAGCGCAGAGAGGGCCAGCAGCATCAGCCACTGGCCGACGATCAGCTTGCGCAGCTGCGCCCGCCCCGCGCCGAGGGTTTTAAGGATCGCCACCAGGTCGTAGCGGCTGCGGCAGTAGTGCCCCATCGCCACGGCAACCGCCGCCACCGCCAGCAGCAGGGTTAACAGCGCCGACAGCAGCAGGAACTGTTGGGAACGTTCGAGGGATTTGCCGAGCGCCCCTTCGTCCTGCTCCAGCCCGTACCAGCGGTGTTCCGGCTTGAGCTGCGGCAGAAGCCATTTTTCATACGCCTCCAGCTGCGCGGACGTGCCGCCAAACTTGTAGCGCCAGGTGACGCGGCTTCCCGGCTGGACGGCGTTGGTTTTAGCGACATCAGCGGTGTTCATCAGCAGGCGCGGCGCGAGCTGGAACGGGTTAAAGCCGGAGTCCGGCTCCTGCACCACTTCCCCGGCGATTTTCAGCGTGGCATCGCCAACGTCAATACTGTCGCCGGGTTTCAGGTTGAGAAGTGCCATCAGGCGCGATGCCAGCAGCACCGTGCCGGGCGTCGGCTTTAGCCCCGGCGGGCTGGTTTGTAATTCCCCGTACATCGGGTAGATGTCATCCACGGCCTTCACGCTGGCGAGCTGCGGGGTGTCCCCCGCGAAGGTCATGGTCTGGAAGGTGAGCTGCTCCCCCACCTTTAGCCCTTCCTTGCGCGCTTCCTCAATCCAGCCAGGCGGCACAGGACGCGAGCTTTGCAGCGCCCGGTCCCCGGCCATAAATTCGCGGCTCTGCTGGCTGAGCCCTTTTTCCATACGGTCGCTGACGCTGCCGAGCGCCAGCACGCAGGCCACCGCCAGGCTTAACGCCAGCCAGACAATCAGCAGCGAGGGCGAGCGCCATTCGCGCCAGAACCAGCGGGCGATCATGCTTCCTCCTGAAGAATACCGTTCACCAGCCGCAGGCGGCGGTCGCAGCGGGCGGCCAGCTGCGGATCGTGGGTCACGAGGATCAGCGTGGTGCCATGTTCGCGGTTAAGCGAAAACAGCAGATCAGCAATTTTGTCGCCGGTTTTACGGTCAAGGTTGCCGGTGGGTTCATCGGCAAACAGCACTTCCGGGCGGCCATTAAACGCCCGCGCCAGCGCCACGCGCTGCTGCTCGCCGCCGGAAAGCTGTGCCGGAAGATGGTCGAGGCGCTTGCCCAGGCCGAGCTGTTCCAGCAGCGCCTTCGCATGCGTGCGGCTTTCGCGACTCTTTTCGCCGCGCAGCAGCGCCGGGAGCTCGACGTTTTCCAGCGCGTTCAGGGTCGGGATCAGCATAAAAGACTGAAAGACAAAACCGATATGCCGCGCGCGCAGCGCGGCTCGCGCCTCTTCATCAAGCTGGTGCAGCGGTTGCCCGACCAGGTGGACTTCGCCGCTGCTGCCGTCGTCCAGACCGGCCAGAATCGCCAGCAGCGTAGACTTGCCGGAACCGGATTCGCCAATCAGCGCGATGGTTTCGGCGCGTTTGACAACGAGTTCAACTCCGGTAAGGATTGAAAGCTCCTGCTCCCCCTGACCGACGGACTTCTTAAGACGATGAACTTCAACACTGTTTTCCGCTGGCATTTGCCCTTCCTGTTTTTGATGCTGATGACCTTCCGCGCGGCGGCAGCGGACACGTTACTGATTCTTGGCGACAGCCTGAGCGCGGGCTACCGCATGGCGGCCAGCGCGGCCTGGCCGGCTCTGCTCAATGACAAATGGCAAAGCAAGACGACCGTTATCAACGGCAGCATCAGCGGCGATACCTCGCAGCAGGGTCTGTCGCGCCTGCCTGCGCTGCTTAAGCAGCATCAACCGCGCTGGGTGCTGGTTGAGCTTGGCGGTAATGACGGCCTGCGTGGCTTCCAGCCGCAGCAAACCGAGCAAACGCTGCGCACCATTTTGCAGGACATCAAGGCGGCAAACGCCCAGCCGCTGCTGATGCAAATTCGCCTGCCCGCCAACTACGGTCGTCGGTATAATGAAGCCTTTAGCGCGATCTACCCTAAGCTTGCCAAAGAGTTTGATATTCCGCTCCTGCCATTTTTCATGGAAGAGGTCTATCTCAAACCTCAGTGGATGCAGGACGACGGTATCCACCCCAATCGCGATGCGCAGCCGTTTATTGCCGACTGGATGGCAACGCGGTTGGCTCCTTTAGTTAAACATGACTCGTAATTCAGCGGAGTTCCTGACAGGTAAAGTTATGCAAAAATCGGTCTTAATTACAGGATGTTCCAGCGGAATCGGCCTTGAAAGCGCGCTTGAACTAAAGCGCCAGGGATTTAGGGTGCTGGCAGCGTGCCGCAAGCCTGACGATGTCGAACGCATGAACGGGCTGGGCTTTACCGGCATACAGTTGGATATGGACTCGCCGGAGAGCGTTGAACGCGCCGCCGACGAGGTGATAGCCCTGACCGAAGGCCGTCTGTACGGTCTCTTTAATAATGCCGGTTACGGCGTGTATGGCCCGCTGGATACGCTCTCGCGCGAAACGCTGGAGAAGCAGTTTTCAACCAATTTCTTTGGCGTCCATCAGCTCACCATGCGTCTGCTCCCGGCCATGCTGCCGCACGGCGAAGGGCGCATCGTGATGACATCGTCAGTGATGGGGCTGATTTCCACCCCGGGCCGCGGCGCCTACGCCGCCAGCAAATATGCGCTGGAAGCCTGGTCCGACGCCCTGCGCATGGAGCTGCGCCACAGCGGCATCAAGGTCAGCCTGATTGAACCCGGGCCGATCCGCACCCGCTTTACCGAAAACGTGAACCAGACCCAGGCGGACAAGCCGGTCGAAAATCCCGGCATCGCCGCACGTTTTACCCTCGGGCCAGAGGCGGTGGTTGCCAAAGTGCGCCATGCTTTTGAGAGCGAGCATCCCAAAATGCGCTATCCGGTGACGCTGGTCACCCATGCCGTCGGCTGGTTAAAGCGCCTGCTGCCGGGCAGGATAATGGACAAAATTTTGCACGGCTGAGTTGAAGCGACGACGCTCATCCCCATGTAAAGAGTAAACCGACAAAAGAGAAAGCCGCATGTCCGTACAGAATATCGTCAATATTACAGAAGCAAACCTGCAACAGGTCCTCGAACAGTCGATGGCTAAACCGGTACTGTTCTACTTCTGGTCTGAGCGCAGCCAGCACTGTCTGCAGCTGACGCCGGTGCTGGAAAGCCTTGCCGCGCAGTACAACGGTCAGTTCATTCTGGCGAAACTGGACTGTGACGCCGAGCCGATGGTGGCGTCGCAGTTTGGTCTGCGCGCCATTCCAACCGTTTATCTGTTCCAGAACGGCCAGCCTGTCGATGGCTTCCAGGGCCCCCAGCCGGAAGAGGCGATTCGCGCCCTGCTGGATAAAGTGCTGCCGCGCGAAGAAGAGCTGAAAGCGCAGGAAGCGATGGTGCTGATGCAGGAAGGCAAATACGACGAGGCGCTGCCGCTGCTGAAAGAGGCGTGGCAGCTGTCGAACCAGGACAGCCAGATCGGCCTGCTGCTGGCGGAAACGCAGATCGCCCTGCACCGTTCAGAAGACGCGGAAGCCGTGCTCAAGACGGTACCAATGCAGGATCAGGATACTCGCTATCAGGGGCTGGTGGCGCAGATTGAGCTGCTAAAGCAGGCGGCGGACACTCCGGAAATTCAGCAGCTGCAGCAGCAGGTGGCCGACAACCCGGCGGATGCCGCGCTGGCAAGCCAGCTGGCGCTCCAGCTGCATCAGGTGGGACGTAACGAAGAGGCGCTGGAGCTGCTGTTCAGCCACCTGCAGAAAGATCTGGCTGCCGCAGACGGTCAGGCGCGCAAGATGTTCCAGGAGATCCTGGCCGCGCTGGGCACCGGAGACGCGCTGGCGTCGAAGTATCGTCGTCAGTTGTACGCGCTGCTCTACTAACAAAAAATGCCCGGTGGCGCTAACGCTTACCGGGCCTACAAAAAACCGATATTACCCCGTCTTTTTCAACGGCGTCACCACCAGCTGGTGGCGCGGGTTGTAGAACTTCCGATAGGTCAGATAGCAGGCAATGATGGTTGACAGGCTCGCCGTGGAAAGCAGCATAAACGTCACCATGATCTGATACTTAATCGCTTTTACCGGATCGATACCGGCAAAGATCAGCCCCGACATCATGCCCGGCAGGCTCACCAGCCCCACCGTTTTGGCAGAATCCACGGTCGGGATCAGTGATGAGCGAATGCTCTCACGAATCAGCCGCGCTGAAGCCACTTTTGGCGTCGCCCCCAGGCTTAACTTCTCCTGCAGCTGCTGCTGTTCACTGCTGAAACGCTGGCCGAGGTTGTTGTAGCACAGGCCAACGGCCACCATGGCGTTTCCCGCAATCATCCCGGAGATAGGGATCACCTGCATCGGCGTAAACTCAATCGAGCCAGAGAGTACCAGCACCGCCAGGGTGAGCGCCGTCCCGGTGGTAATCGCGATAAATGACGAGATAAACGCCTTATCAATATATTTACTGCGTTTCTGCGCGTTCCACGCCGCGTTAAAGCAGATGAAGAGCACCATCAGCAGCGTCAGCACCGCGTGGTTGACGTTGAAAATATACTTCAGCACATAGCCGACGATGATGAGCTGAACCACCGCGCGGCAGATACTCCAGACAATATCTTTTTCCAGGCCCAGCTTTTCCCGGTAGCTGACGACGATAGCAATCAGCACCAGCACCATCGAAAACGCCAGAGATTCATTGGTAATGTTATGCTCACCCACGGTTGGCCTCCTGCATTTTCCCGCCGTGCGGCTGGAGCGTAATCACGTCATCCGCATGGGTAATTTCGTTTGAGTCGTGCGTCACCCACAGCACGGCAATATTCTGCTCGCGGGCGTAACGATGAATAAGCTCGTTGACGTTGCGTTTGTTGGCATCATCGAGCGCGCTGGTGATCTCATCCAGCAGCAATACCTTCGGTAAGAACTGCAGATTACGGATCAGCGAGACGCGCTGCTTTTCGCCGCCCGAGAGCTCACTGATGGATTTGGTCAGCGTCTCCTTCGCCAGGCCAAAACGGGCCAGATCGTCGATGAATTTTTCCGGCTCCGGCGTTTTATTGCGGATTTGCCACGGAAAAATCAGGTTATCAAAAACCGTGTCGCCAAAAAGCACGGGCGTTTGGACGCAATAAGAGACCTGCTGGCGATAGCTTTCCGGGGAAAGTGACGCAATATCCTGCCCTTCAAACAGAATGGTTCCCTCCGTTGGGCTCAGCAGTGAGGCCACAATCTTCAGTAAGGTGCTTTTACCGCAGCCTGACGGCCCCGTTATCAGCTTGAACTCACCGGGAGAAAGGTTAAACCCGACGTGCTGAAGGATCGTGTTATTTGCGACACGAAAGCCGACGTCCTTTATCTGCAAAACTGCATTTTCGTTGTTCATATTTTTTCCAGTAACTCCTGAGCGTTATTAGCATAATCCGTGCCGCACGTTCGTCACAACGCGTTTTAGCGCCCCCTTTCGCCACCAAGACTTCCGATTGTGTTTACCGTGCATTCATTAGACATGCTTTACACTTTCGCTTTACAGTTTACGCCGTGACCTTAGCGACACTTCCGTATCCCTGGTTTAGAACATTCGTTAAAGTGGTGTTAAGCTCTGCCCGCAACACAATAAGGAAGTACAAGAATGTCTAATATTCACACTTTTTATGAGTTTTCTGAACTTGAACCCGGCGTGAAAACCATCGATCAGCTGCTTGCTGCCATTGCTTCAGAATCCGTTACGGCTTATGTGTTCGGGGGAGAGCTTGTCCGGTTCGTTAAGGGCCTGCTGAAGATGAAGCCGGTCATTCAGCTGAAGAATTGCCGCTTTGCGTTTGATAACGGCACTCGCTTCGTTGAAATCGACGGCAGAGGGAATGTCAAAGAGTTCGAGCCGGGCAAGGTTCCGGCCTGGTTCCAGTCTCCCGGTGAGTTTGCCCGCGGCCAGTGGCTGGTCAACCATGATTTTGCGGACTTGATGACGCCGGAATTTATCCGCGCGTTTATCGAACGCTTCCCGGACGTAAGCAAACGACGCGAACACGCGAACCTGCTGTTCGATCTGCAGCTCAATAAGCTGGCGCCCGCGCAGCCCGCGGCGAAAAAGACCGGCAACGTTCAGGGCAAAACGACCAAACCCAAAGTCACCGATCTGCAGTCTTTCGAACTCTTCAGCCAGTTTTATGCGCGTATGAAAACGGCAGTCTGTGCAGACCAGTTCCCGACGCTGCAAATTCTGACGGGACACGACGCCGTCAACGACGCACCCACCTCTCTGAAGGGCGCGGTACGCACCTGGTTTAAAGGGATCACCGGTCAGCTTCCGCCGAACAACAAGCGCGTGGGCGCGGGCAATGCGGAACTGTTCTGCGCGCCGATCCGCGAGCAGCTGCGCCAGGTCGAAGAGATTGGGCTGGAGACCTTCTATCACGGCCTGTCGAAAGCCATCGCCGATGCGGGTGACGATGCGCTGATCGCTGACTTTACCTACAGCTACCACTAACGCTCTGCCCCGCCCGTCGGACGGGGCGAATTTTAGCCCATTAGCCGATATACTTACGAATAGTAAACACGCGCTTTTTCTCATCAAAGCATGCAAAACAGGAGGTTTTTATGCTCATCGTTGTTCCCGTCCTTATATTCGTCGCGCTGGTTATCGTGGGCGCAGGTGTCAAAATTGTCCCTCAGGGTTACCAGTGGACCGTAGAGCGCTTCGGCCGCTATACCAACACGCTGCAGCCCGGCCTAAGCCTGATTGTGCCGTTCATGGACCGGATTGGTCGCAAGATCAACATGATGGAGCAGGTGCTGGATATCCCCTCTCAGGAAGTGATCTCCAAAGATAACGCCAACGTTACCATTGATGCCGTCTGCTTTATTCAGGTGATTGATGCGCCGAAAGCGGCCTATGAGGTGAGCAACCTGGAGCTGGCGATCGTCAACCTGACGATGACCAACATCCGTACCGTGCTCGGCTCGATGGAGCTGGACGAAATGCTCTCCCAGCGCGACAGCATCAATACCCGCCTGCTGCACATTGTTGACGAGGCAACGAACCCGTGGGGGATCAAAGTCACCCGTATTGAGATCCGCGACGTGCGCCCACCGGCAGAGCTGATCGCCTCCATGAACGCGCAGATGAAGGCCGAGCGTACCAAGCGTGCCTATATTCTGGAAGCCGAAGGGGTCCGTCAGGCGGAGATCCTCAAAGCGGAAGGGGAAAAACAGTCGCAGATCCTGAAAGCCGAAGGCGACCGTCAGTCCGCGTTCTTACAGGCGGAAGCGCGTGAACGTTCCGCAGAAGCGGAAGCCCGTGCGACACAGATGGTCTCCGAGGCGATTGCCGCCGGTGATATCCAGGCCGTGAACTACTTCGTGGCGCAAAAATATACCGATGCGCTGAAAGAGATCGGCTCCGCGAACAACAGCAAAGTGGTGATGATGCCCCTGGACGCCAGCAGCCTGATGGGCTCTATCGCAGGGATCGCCGAACTGATCAAAGACAGCGGAAACGAGCGTAAAAAATGATTGAGCTCATCGTTGCACATCCTCATGCCTTCTGGCTAAGCCTCGGTGGCTTATTGCTGGCGGCGGAGATGCTTGGCGGCAACGGCTACCTGCTCTGGAGCGGTGTTGCCGCTGTCATTACGGGCCTGCTGGTCTGGATCCTTCCTCTGGGCTGGGCGTGGCAGGGCGCGCTGTTTGCCGTGCTGACGCTGGTTGCCGCCTGGCTGTGGTGGCGCTGGCTTAACCGTCAGGTCAAAGAGCAGAAACCGCTGGACGCGCATCTCAACCAGCGCGGACAGCAGATTGTCGGCAAGCGCTTTACGCTTGACGCCGCGCTGGTGAACGGGCGCGGGCACATGCGCGTGGGCGACAGCTCGTGGCCGGTGGTGGCCGACGACGACCTCAGTGCCGGAACGCAGGTTGAGGTCATTGCGGTGGAAGGGATTACGCTGCGGGTAAAAGCCTGCTAGACGTGGGTTTTGCGATGGCAGCAGCCGGCAAGATTATCAATAATCGGGCAGTCGGCGCTGTCATCACCCGGACAGGATTCCGCCAGCTGCAGCAGCTGTTCGCGCATCGCCTGTAGCTCGATGATGTGGCGCTCGATCTCCGCCACTTTTTCCAGCGTGCGTTTTTTCACGTCCGCGCTGTGGCGCTTCGGATCGTTAAACAGGTTAACCAGCTCGCCGCACTCTTCCAGGTTAAACCCCACCTGTCTTGCCTGGCGCAGCAGCGTCAGCTCATCGAGATGCAGCTGCGTGTAGCTGCGGTAGCCGTTTTCACTGCGCAGCGGTGGCGTTACCAGCCCCTTCTCTTCATAAAAGCGGATCGCCTTGCTGGTTAAGCCGGTTTTTTTTGCCACGTCACTGATATTCACATTTCCCCCTTGACCTTCCCCTTGAGGGAAGGTTTAACCTTCATAACAGTTAGCGAAAAGCGTTACTCCGGTCAACAACTGACCAATATATTATACGGGAGTTTTGTTATGTCTCACACTATCGACCTGACGCTGGACGGCCTCTCCTGCGGCCACTGCGTCAAACGTGTTAAAGAAAGCCTGGAACAGCGTCCTGACGTTGAAAGCGCTGAAGTGACTATCGACCATGCCGCCGTGACCGGCAGCGCCAGCGCGGACGCGCTGATTGATACTATTAAACAGGCCGGTTATGGGGCGGAGTTAAGCCACCCAAAGGCTAACCCGCTGGCAGAGTCATCATCCCCGTCGGAAGCGCTGACAGCGGCCACTCCTGAGCTTCCGGCAGCAGATGATATTGATGACAGCCAACAGCTGCTGATCAACGGCATGAGCTGCGCCAGCTGCGTCTCCCGCGTGCAGAACGCCCTGCAGGCGGTACCGGGCGTCGCACAGGCACGGGTCAACCTTGCGGAGCGTACTGCGCTGGTGATGGGCAGTGCCTCCGCCGCAGATTTAGTGCAGGCCGTGGAAAAAGCGGGCTACGGGGCGGAGGCCATCGAAGATGATGCCGAGCGCCGCGAACGCCAGCAGGAAACGGCTATTGCCACCATGAAGCGCTTCCGCTGGCAGGCGATCGTCGCCCTGCTGGTCGGTATTCCGGTGATGGTGTGGGGCATGATGGGTGACAACATGATGGTCACCGCAGATAACCGCACGCTGTGGCTGGTGATTGGTTTAATTACCCTTGCGGTCATGGTCTTTGCAGGTGGGCATTTTTATACCAGCGCCTGGAAGAGCCTGAAAAACCGCACGGCGACGATGGATACGCTGGTTGCGCTCGGTACCGGCGCGGCGTGGCTTTACTCCATGAGCGTGAACGTCTGGCCCCAGTGGTTCCCGATGGAAGCCCGCCATCTCTATTATGAAGCCAGCGCCATGATTATCGGCCTGATTAACCTGGGCCACATGCTGGAAGCGCGCGCCCGTCAGCGCTCCTCGAAAGCGCTGGAACGCTTGCTCGATTTAACCCCGCCGACGGCCCGCGTGGTCACGGACGATGGGGAAAAAAGCGTCCCGCTGGCTGAGGTACAGCCGGGCATGACGCTGCGCCTGACCACCGGCGACCGGGTGCCCGTCGACGGTGAAATCACCCAGGGCGACGCCTGGCTGGACGAAGCGATGTTGACCGGGGAGCCGATCCCCCAACAAAAATCACAGGGCGATGCGGTTCATGCCGGTACGGTAGTGCAGGACGGCAGCGTGCTGTTCCGCGCCAGTGCCGTCGGTAGCCACACCACGCTGTCGCGTATTATCCGCATGGTCCGCCAGGCCCAGAGCAGCAAGCCGGAGATTGGCCAGCTTGCTGACAAAATCTCGGCCATTTTTGTGCCGGTAGTGGTCGGCATTGCTCTGCTGAGCGCGGCGATCTGGTATTTCTTCGGCCCGGCACCGCAGATTGTTTACACCCTGGTCATCGCCACTACGGTGCTGATCATCGCCTGTCCGTGCGCTCTTGGGCTGGCGACGCCGATGTCGATTATCTCCGGCGTGGGCCGTGCCGCCGAGTTTGGCGTGCTGGTCCGTGATGCGGATGCCCTGCAGCGGGCGAGCACCCTGGATACGATTGTCTTTGATAAAACCGGTACGCTGACCGAAGGCAAACCGCAGGTAGTGGCCGTGAGCACCGCAGGCATTGCGCAAGAGGATGCGCTGCGCCTTGCCGCCGCGCTGGAGCAAGGTTCCAGCCACCCGCTGGCCCGCGCCATTCTCGACAAAGCGGGCGATGCAGCCCTGCCGCAGGTCAGCAATTTCCGTACCCTGCGCGGGCTTGGCGTCAGCGGTGAAGCCGACGGCCACGCGCTGCTGCTAGGTAACCAGGCGCTGCTGAATGAAAACGGTGTTGATACGTCCGCGCTGGAAGAAGAGCTGAAAGCACAGGCGTCTCGGGGCGCCACCCCGGTTCTGCTGGCGGTGGATGGCAAAGCCGCCGCGCTGCTGGCCGTGCGCGATCCGCTTCGCCAGGACAGCGTGGATGCCTTACAGCGCCTGCACCGCGCGGGCTATCGCCTGGTGATGCTGACCGGGGATAACCCGACCACCGCCAACGCCATCGCAAAAGAGGCCGGTATTGATGAGGTGATTGCGGGCGTGCTGCCGGACGGCAAAGCGGATGCCATCAAGAACCTGCAAAGTCAGGGTCGCCAGGTGGCGATGGTGGGCGACGGCATCAACGACGCCCCGGCGCTGGCCCAGGCGGACGTAGGGATAGCCATGGGTGGCGGGAGCGATGTCGCCATTGAAACCGCCGCCATTACGCTGATGCGCCACAGCCTGATGGGCGTTGCCGACGCCCTGGCCATTTCGAAAGCCACGTTGCGCAACATGAAGCAGAACCTGCTGGGGGCGTTCGTCTATAACTCGCTCGGTATTCCGGTTGCCGCGGGCATTTTGTGGCCGCTGACCGGCACCCTGCTGAACCCGGTGGTTGCGGGTGCGGCGATGGCACTCTCCTCCATTACCGTAGTGAGCAACGCCAACCGTCTGCTGCGGTTTAAACCGAAGGATTGAACCTTGTTCTCGTACGCGCTAGCATGACCCTTTCCGGTCATGGAGCGCGTATGAGTCTGTTTAATCGTATAAAAGCATCGTTTCGCGCCCTCTTCCCCCGCCGCTATGCCTGGCCCGGCCTGGATATCTCGCTTCCCGGCGGGCAACACCTGCACCTGGTCGGCAGCATCCATATGGGCACGCAGGGAATGTCTCCTCTGCCATCCGGTCTGATAAAACGCCTGAAGCGCGCCGACGCGCTGGTCGTCGAGGCGGACATTTCCGGCCACGAGTCGCCGTTTGCCGGGCTTGAAAGCGATCTCCCGCTGGCGGAGCGCCTGAACGACGACCAGCTCGCGGAGCTGAGGCGCGTGGCGGCAGAAACCGGCGTGTCGCTCTCCATGATTGACACCCTGCCGCTGTGGCAAATTGCAATGGTGCTGCAGGCCACGCAGGCGCAGCGTCTGGGCCTGCGCGGTGACTATGGCATTGATTACCAGCTGCTGAACGTGGCGCGGGCGCGCCGTATGCCCATCATCGAGCTGGAAGGGACGGATAGCCAGATTGCGCTCCTGCGCCAGCTTCCTGACGACGGTCTGATGCTGCTGGATGATACCCTGACCCACTGGCACACCAACGCGCGTCTGCTGCAAACCATGATTGGCTGGTGGCTGGATGCGCCGCCCGCGGACGGTAAGCTGGCGCTACCGTCGACGTTCAGTGAATCGCTTTATGATGTGCTGATGAATGCGCGCAACAAAGCCTGGCGAGAGACGCTGCATGCTTTACCTGCGGGGGAGTACGTGGTCGCGGTCGGGGCGCTGCATTTATACGGCGAAGGGAATTTGCCGTCGCTGTTGAAATAAAAAAATGGCCAATATCTCTATTGGCCCGTCAAAGAGGAATTTCATCGTTTTTATTATACCGAAGTGACCTTCGGCTGAGCCGATTGTCGCTCAAAGTGACCATCACTGCCAACACTATTGCGCAAGATGGTGCTATTTTTTAGACAAACGTCAGGCGTATGCTGGCTGCATGAATTGTCTGTCGTAAGAAGGATAGCTATGACTCCCGCCGTTAAATTACTCGAAAAAAACAATATTTCTTTCCGGATCCATACCTACGATCACGATCCGAACGAAACCAACTTTGGTGATGAAGTGGTGCGCAAGCTGGGGCTGAACGCTGACCAGGTCTATAAAACGCTGCTGGTGGCGGTGAATGGCGATATGAAACACCTCGCCGTGGCGGTAACGCCCGTTGCCGGACAGCTCGATCTCAAAAAGGTAGCGAAAGCGCTGGGGGCGAAAAAGGTCGATATGGCGGACCCGATGGTTGCGCAACGCACCACGGGCTATCTGGTGGGCGGGATCAGCCCGCTCGGACAGAAAAAACGCCTGCCGACGCTGATCGATGCGCCTTCGCAGGAATTTGAGACGATCTATATTTCGGGCGGTAAACGCGGGCTGGATATTGAACTGGCCGCGGGCGATCTGGCGAAAATGCTGGATGCGAAGTTTGCGGATATTGCCCGCCGGGAGTAAAAAAAGCCGGGTGGCGGCTACGAGGTAAAAGCAAAACGGTAACAGGCGTTACCGTTTTTTGTGTTCGCACCCTCTCCCAGTGGGAGAGGGTTGGAGTGAGGACATCAGGCCGCACAACACTACTGCCAGCTCACCTCACCTTTCGGCTCATAGGCATTCACGTCAATCGGCGAATTCTGCTCGATGTACTGCTTCAGCACTTCCGCATCAATAAAACCGGTGTTTACGTAGCCCGGTTTATTATCGATGTGCGGATAGCCGTCGCCGCCGGTGGCGTTAAAGCTTAACGTCGCCAGACGGTAGGTTTTCGCCGGATCGACCGGCTCGCCTTTGATTTTGAGATCGTTGAGCTTGCCGTCCTTCGCCACAAAGCTGACGTTGGCAAACTGCGGATAGGCACCCGAGTCCGGCTTCATCTGCGCCACGGCGGTCAGGTAGTCAACGACCTCTTTCCCGCTCATATCCGCATACACCACCACATTGCCGAACGGCTGCACCTTCAGCACGTCTTTATAGGTGATGTTTCCGCCTTCGATGGAGTCACGAATGCCGCCGCCGCTCATCACGCCGAAGTCCGCATTCGTGCGCGCCATCTGCGCCGCCAGCACCAGATGGCCCATGTTGGTCTGCACGAAGCGGACTTTACTGCGGTCCCCTTCCAGACGACCGTTCAGCGTGCCGATTTTCACGTCCAGCTGCGCCTTGCCTTTGTTCTGGAACGGCGTCAGCAGGGAGAGCATCTGCTGGTTTTCAGCAATCTCTGGCGTGTAAAGTACGCGCTCGCTTTTCCCGTCCGGGTAGGTGACTTTCTTCTTCAGGTTCACCGGGATGAGCTGATAGCGCACCAGCTTCATCTCACCGTTACGAAACTCAAAGTCCGCCCGCCCCACGTATTTACCCCACTCGTGGGCCTGCACAATCCAGATCCCGTTCTGACGATCTGGCGCACACGGCGTGCCCGGCACGTAGTCCACCTGCTTTTTGTTCTCCGACGCCATGCACACCGGATCCTGCGAGTGACCGCCCACAATCATCGCCAGCGAGCCCGCTGGCAGGCTGCGCGCCATCTCCACGTCGCCGGGCGCATTGGAGCCGTGCTCGCCGTTATCGTAGTGTCCCATGTGGGTAGTGGCGATAATCACGTCCGGCTTTTCGTTCTGCTGCAGCTCCTGAATCACCAGCTTCGCTTCGTCTGCCGGTTTGCGGAATTCGATATCGGTGAAGAACTCAGGGTTACCGATTTTTGCCGTATCGTCGGTGGTTAAGCCGATGACCGCAATTTTGAGATCCTGACGCTTAAACAGCGCCCACGGTTTAAACAGACGTTCGCCGGTGCTTTTCTGGTAAATATTGGCGGAGAGGAACGGGAATTTGGACCATTTCTCCTGCTGGCGCAGCACGCTCAGCGGATTGTCAAACTCGTGGTTGCCGACGGCCATCGCGTCGTAACCGATTAAATTCATGCCGCGGAAATCGGGTTCAGCATCCTGTAAATCCGATTCCGGCACGCCGGTATTAATATCCCCGCCTGAGAGCAACAGCACGCTGCCGCCCTGGGCCGCCACCTCTTTGCGAATGCCGTCCACCAGCGTTTTTTGCGCCGACAGACCATACTCGCCGTATTCACTGCGCCAGAAATGACCGTGATGATCGTTGGTATGCAGAATGGTGATTTTATAGGTTTTATCTTTTTCATACGCCTGCGCGGGCAGGCTTGCCAGGCCCCATGCGGCAATAAGCGCCAGCGCGACGCCCCGCTTCATTAACTTCATCTTCTCTCTCCCTGACCAATAGACAAAGGCAAAAATTACAGTGACTAACAAGAATAGACAAATAAGTTTTCAGAATTGCGACTTTCTTCAAATGTCACGGACGAGTATGTTAGTCGGATAATAATTACTCCCTGCATCTCTAATAACAAATTGACGTGGTATTTATGGCAATCAGTGAATCAACCCAGCCCGCTCCGGGCGCGCCGGCGTCGCGCACCTCTTTTAAAGTTTTAGGCGCAATCAGCCTCTCGCACCTGCTCAACGACATGATCCAGTCGTTGATTCTGGCGATCTACCCGCTGCTGCAGTCCGAGTTTTCGTTAACCTTCGTACAGATCGGGATGATCACCCTGACCTTCCAGCTGGCCTCGTCGCTGCTGCAGCCGGTGGTGGGTTACTGGACGGATAAATACCCGATGCCGTGGTCGCTGCCGATAGGCATGTGCTTTACCTTAAGCGGGCTGGTGCTGCTGGCCATGGCAGGCAGTTTTGAAGCGGTTCTGCTCGCCGCCGCGCTGGTGGGAACCGGCTCGTCCGTCTTCCATCCGGAATCGTCCCGCGTGGCGCGTATGGCCTCCGGTGGCCGTCACGGGCTGGCGCAGTCACTCTTCCAGGTAGGGGGCAACTTCGGTAGCTCCCTCGGCCCGCTGCTGGCGGCGGTGATTATCGCCCCGTATGGCAAAGGCAATGTGGCCTGGTTTGTGCTGGCCGCCCTGCTCGCCATTGTCGTGCTGGCACAAATCAGCCGCTGGTACGCCGCCCAGCATCGCGTGAACAAGGGGAAACCTAAAGCAAAGGTTATCAATCCCCTGCCTCGTAATAAGGTCATTCTTGCGGTTTCCGTGCTGCTGGTGCTGATTTTCTCCAAATACTTCTATATGGCGAGCATCAGCAGCTATTACACCTTTTATCTGATGCAAAAATTCGGATTATCGGTACAAAACGCACAGTTCCACCTGTTTGCTTTCCTCTTCGCGGTGGCCGCAGGAACGGTGATTGGCGGGCCGGTGGGGGATAAAATTGGCCGTAAATATGTCATTTGGGGCTCTATCCTCGGGGTGGCACCGTTTACCCTTATTTTGCCGTACGCAAGTCTGGAATGGACCGGGATTTTAACCGTGATAATCGGTTTTATCCTCGCCTCCGCGTTTTCCGCCATCCTGGTCTATGCTCAGGAGCTGCTGCCGGGCCGTATAGGTATGGTTTCCGGGCTCTTTTTCGGTTTCGCCTTTGGGATGGGCGGCCTTGGCGCAGCCGTATTAGGGATGGTTGCGGATCACACCAGCATCTTCCTGGTTTACAAAATTTGCGCTTTCCTGCCGCTTCTTGGGATGTTGACCATATTCCTGCCTGATAATCGTCATAAAGCGTGATTTACGGGTAGCTAAAGTTATGCTTTGGCTACCCTCCCCCCTTATGCGATAAGGGTTTCCTCTTCATCCCCACTCTGAATTTATCAATATGCGCCTTTTTAATCGCATATTGCCGTTTTATTCAAACTTCAACAATTATTCATAAACATAAGGGCAAAAATTGTCATAAACTATTACCTGGCTTTTTGGTATTCACGCCAAAAATGGAACACTCACCACGAAAGGAGACGGAATGCACCACGCCACACCGCTTATTACCACCATTGTTGGTGGACTTGTGCTCGCTTTTATCCTTGGCATGATTGCCAATAAGCTGCGTATTTCTCCTCTTGTCGGCTATTTGTTAGCGGGTGTACTGGCGGGGCCTTTCACGCCAGGCTTCGTGGCGGATACCAAACTGGCGCCAGAGCTGGCGGAACTGGGCGTGATCCTGCTGATGTTTGGCGTCGGTCTGCATTTTTCGCTGAAGGACCTGATGGCGGTAAAGTCGATCGCCATACCCGGAGCGATCGCCCAGATAGGGGTGGCGACGCTGCTGGGCATGGCGCTTTCGGCAGTGCTGGGCTGGTCGCTGATGACCGGCATCGTCTTTGGGCTGTGCCTCTCCACCGCCAGTACCGTGGTGCTGCTGCGCGCGCTTGAAGAGAGGCAGTTGATAGACAGCCAGCGCGGGCAAATCGCGATTGGCTGGCTGATTGTAGAAGATCTGGTGATGGTGTTGACGCTGGTGCTGCTGCCCGCCGTCGCCGGGATGATGGAAAAAGAGAACATCGGCTTCGCCTCGCTGGCGCTGGATATGAGCATCACCATCGGTAAGGTGGTGGCCTTTATCGCCATCATGATGCTGGTGGGCCGCCGTCTGGTGCCGTGGATCATGTCCCGCAGCGCGGCGACCGGCTCCCGCGAGCTGTTTACCCTCTCCGTGCTGGCGCTGGCGCTGGGCATCGCCTTCGGTGCCGTTGAGCTGTTTGATGTCTCCTTTGCCCTGGGGGCGTTCTTCGCCGGGATGGTGCTGAACGAATCCGAGCTGAGCCACCGTGCGGCGCACGACACGCTGCCGCTGCGCGATGCGTTTGCCGTGCTGTTCTTCGTCTCCGTCGGGATGCTGTTCGATCCGCTGGTACTGATCCAGCAGCCGCTGGCCGTGCTGGGCACGCTGGCGATCATTATTTTTGGTAAGTCGCTCGCGGCTTTCTTCCTGGTGCGAATGTTCGGCCACTCCCCGCGCACGGCGCTGACCATTGCCGCCAGCCTGGCGCAGATTGGCGAGTTCGCCTTTATTCTGGCCGGTCTGGGCATGGCCCTGAACCTGCTGCCACAGGCGGGGCAAAATCTGGTGCTGGCGGGGGCAATCCTCTCCATCATGCTAAACCCGGTATTGTTTGCCCTGCTGGAAAAATACCTCGAGAAGACCGAAACCCTCGAAGAGCAGACGCTGGAAGAGGCAACGGAAGAAGAGAAGCAGATCCCGGTGGATATTTGTAATCACGCCCTGCTGGTGGGCTTTGGCCGCGTCGGCAGCCTGCTCGGCGAGAAGCTGATGGCGCAGGGGATCCCGCTGGTGGTGATTGAGACGTCACGCACCCGCGTGGATGAGCTTCGCGAGCGCGGGATTCGTGCGGTGCTGGGCAATGCGGCGAACGAAGAGATCATGGAGCTGGCGCATCTGGACTGCGCCCGCTGGCTGCTGCTGACCATTCCAAACGGTTATGAAGCGGGTGAGATTGTGGCCTCCGCGCGTGAGAAGTGCCCCGGTATTGAGATCATTGCCCGAGCGCACTATGACGACGAGGTGGAGTACATTACCGAGCGCGGCGCGAATCAGGTGGTGATGGGCGAGCGTGAGATTGCGAACACCATGCTGACGCTGCTGACGAAGCCGCCAGTTGAAGAGGCGGTTACGGGGTAAGTTTGCTGCAGCCTGATGCCCTCACCCTGGCCCTCTCCACAGGGAGAGGGAACAAATACTAAAAACGGCAACCACAGGTTGCCGTTTTGCTTTTACCTGTCCCAGTACGCCTCTTCGAGGCTGTCTTCTCGTTCCGGCAGTCCACGCGTTAAGCGTGGAGAATGCTGGTTCAGCACCTGATAGCTCACGCGGTTCGCGTACTTGCACACCTGCGCCAGCGACGAATAGGTCAGCCAGCTGAACTTGTGCTTGCTGGAGTTCGGCACGTTAGTTTTGTGATAGGCGTTCGCGGTAATGTCATGCAGCAGCGCGGCCAGCGCGCCGTCGCCCGCGCCGTTAGTGTTCATGATCTTCTCCGGCCCGCCCATATACGGCGCAATGTGGGAGTAGATACGCAGCGGATTCACGCAGTCTTTGTGGCGCATGCCGCGGCTGAACTCGTACTGGTTGAACTCCGCAATCGCCCCCGGCAGCAGCGGGTGCTGGGTTTTGCGCTTGCTCTCTTCTTCCGTGAACCCCGCCATATACAGCCCAACCGGACCCGCGGTGCAGAGCACCAGATCCACCCAGTCCAGCGCTTTGTCAGACGCCAGCAGCGGATCGCTTTCACCGGTCAGCGCCTCGGCCTCTTCTTCGTTCATCGCCAGAATGGAGACGTGCTCTTTCAGGAAGGTCTGCCACCACTCCGGGTTATCGGCAATCACGAATTTGGTGCCCAGCGTCAGAACGACGGGCACGTCGTACTTTTTCGCGTACTCAATCGCCTTCATGGTCGCCTCAGGCATCGGCTCGCCCGGCTTGCAGCGCACCAGGTAGGAGGTCAGCACCAGCGCAGACGCGCCCGCGATCACCTCTTCGGGAATGCTTTCCGCGCGCAGCTTGTTCATGTGTCCCGGGCTGATGGCAAAGGTACGCTCGCCGGATTCGCCGATCAGCGTAAAGCAGCGGCCAATCGGCCCGTCTACGCCCTGGAGATAGTTCAGATCGGTGCGGCTGGAGGTGTTGCACAGGTAGCGGTAGGCGTAGCCACCGATTTCGATATTGCTGCACATCACGCCGAGCAGCACCGAGCGGTCATCTGCCAGCACCGAGTAGTTGTGCATGGTGTTGCCGATGGTGCCGCCAGCGAACTGATGGGTAATCAGATTTTCGCGCACCAGCTCCTGGTACAGCGCTTCGGCAACGTCGTCCTCAATCACCAGCGAGTGACCGGCGCTCAGACCGTAACGGGCGACAAACTCATCATCCACTTTCGCTTCAATGTCCACCAGCGTCTGGTCGATACCGACAACCCAGGCCGCGCTGGTTTCATTTTCAGGCTGGATTTGCTGCAGGAGCGGATCGCGGGCATCGACGGGAAAGTAGTGTTTGGATTTGCGTTTACCGGGAAATTTCATGGTCTGAACTGTACGAAGAATATGGGCCGGGAATGGTAGCACAAACCCGGCCCGGAGTGCGATCAGCGGCTGTTCGTCACCAGCGAGACCATCATGTCGATATGCTCAGGTGAGTCGTTAAGCGCCGGAATGTACTCATACTTTTCGCCTCCGGCCTCAAGGAAAAATTCCCGGTTTTGCACCGCGATCTCCTCCAGCGTTTCAAGGCAGTCCGCCGAGAAGCCCGGCGACATCACCTGAATGTGCTTCACGCCCTTCTCGCCGAGCATTTTGAGGGTTTCATCGGTGTACGGCGTCAGCCACGGCTCGCGGCCAAAGCGCGACTGGAAGGTCATCATCACCTTCTCCGGCGGCAGGCCAAGGGCGGAGACCAGCTCGCGGGTGGTATCGCGGCAGCGCTGGGGGTAATCATCCCCTTCATTGGCGAAACGTTGCGGAATACCGTGATAGGAGAGCAGCAGCAGATCCGGTTCGCCGTGCTTTTCAAACGATGCTCGGGCGCTGTTGGCAAGCGCCTTAATGTAGAGATCGTTATCCGCATAATCGCGAATAAAGGTCACGCCCGGAATGCGGCGACGCGTCTTCAGAATACGCGCCAGCTCGTCCCAGACGGCGGCCACCGTCGAGCAGGAGTACTGCGGATACAAGGCCAGCACAACGATATGATCCACGCCCTGTGCCAGCAGCGCGTCGACGGCGCTTTCCAGAGAAGGTTTACCGTAGCTCATGCCGAGTGCGACGGGCATATCCGGCAGACGGGCGGCAAGCGCTTTTTCCTGACGACGGCTGTACACCATCAGCGGCGAGCCCTCTTCCATCCAGACGGACTGATAAAGTTTGGCAACGCGCGGAGAGCGAATCGGCAGAATGACGCCACGCAGCAGCGGCCACCAAAGCAGTCTCGGAAAATCCACGACGCGCGTGTCGCTTAAAAATTGTCGCAGATAGCGTTTTACCGCCGCTGGAGTGGGTGCTTCTGGGGTGCCCAGATTGGCAAGCAGGATGCCGGTTTTCGCCTGACTCATTCACGCCTCTTAACCATTTGATAGGTTGTCAATTGTAGCGGAAATGCGTTTAAACGAAACCCATTGCTGTAATAGGTAAGATGAGAATATTTCTCACCCGGAAACCCGGGTGAGAGGCGCGTGATTAGCCGAGGATTTTTTCCAGCTCTGCACGTACGTCAGCCACGGCTTTGGTGCCGTCAACTTTGGCGTATTTGGTGTTACCCGCCTGCGCTTCTTTGGTGTAGTAGCCAATCAGCGGCGCGGTCATCTGATGGTATTCCACCAGGCGTTTACGCACGGTCTCTTCCTGATCGTCTTTACGGGTGGTCAGCTCTTCGCCGGTCACGTCGTCTTTGCCTTCAACCTTAGGCGGGTTGAATTTGATGTGGTAAACACGGCCAGAGGCAGCGTGCACGCGACGGCCAACGATACGGTCAACGATCAGCTCGTCCGGTACGTCGAACTCCAGCACGTAGTCCACGTTGATGCCCGCTTCTTTCATGGCGTCAGCCTGAGGAATGGTGCGCGGGAAGCCGTCCAGCAGGAAACCGTTACGGCAGTCTTCCTGCGCAATGCGCTCTTTAACCAGCGCGATAACCAGCTCGTCGGTTACCAGCTTGCCTGCGTCCATGATGTCTTTCGCTTGTTTACCCAGCTCGGAGCCAGATTTTACAGCGGCGCGCAGCATGTCACCGGTGGAGATTTGCGGAATACCGTATTTCTCCATGATGAACTGAGCCTGAGTTCCTTTACCCGCGCCCGGAGCGCCAAGCAGAATAATACGCATTGCGAAAATCCCCTCAAATGTCGTTTCAATTTTTCAAAAGCGCTAAACAATACCACCAGAACGGGCGTGGCTCAAGGAAGGCGGGAAGGCTGAAACGGTTAATGGGGGGAGATAATTTGGGAGAGTGCGGTCTGGTGCCCTCACCCCGGCCCTCTCCCACGGGGAGAGGGAGAAGACCAGGGGAGACGTGGTCAGTTACGCCAGCAGCAGCGCATTCACACGTTTAATGAACAGGTTAGGATCTTCCAGGGTGCCGCGCTCGGCCAGCAGGGACTGATCCAGTAGCAGTTCAACCCACTCGGCAAAGCGAGCTTCATCCTGGGTATCCGCCGCGCGTTTCACCAGCGGATGATCCGGATTAAGCTCGAAGATATATTTCACTTCCGGCACGGCCTGGCCCGCCGCGGCGAACAGCTTCGCCATCTGGGTGCTCATTTCGTCCGCATCGGTGGTGACAATCGCCGGAGTATCGGTCAGACGGTGCGTAAAGCGCACCTCTTTCACGCGGTCGCCCAGCAGGGTTTTGACACGCTCAACGAACGGCTCCAGCGCCTTCTCGGCTTCTTTCGCGCTTTCGTCCACTTCATCCGCCAGCTTGTCGATGGACTCGTCGGCTTTGGCAACGGACTGGAACGCCTTACCGTCGAACTCGGTCAGGTAGTTCATCATCCACTCGTCGATGCGGTCAGAAAGCAGCAGCACTTCGATACCTTTCTTACGCAGCAGCTCCAGGTGCGGGCTGCTCTTCGCTGCCGCATAGCTGTCGGCGGTGATGTAGTAGATCTTCTCCTGCCCTTCCTTCATGCGGGAGACGTACTCTTCCAGCGACACGGTCTGGGCGGAGGAGTCAGTGTGCGTAGAGGCGAAGCGCAGCAGTTTGGCGATGGTTTCAACGTTCGCCATGTCTTCAGCCGGGCCTTCTTTCAGCACCAGGCCGAACTGTTTCCAGAAGGTCTGGTATTTTTCCGCGTCGTCTTTCGCCAGTTTTTCCAGCATCTGCAACGCGCGTTTGGTCAGGGCGTTACGCAGATTACGTGTGACGGTGCTGTCCTGGAGGATTTCACGGGAGACGTTCAGCGGCAGATCGTTGGAGTCTATCAGTCCACGAACAAAGCGCAGGTAGTTCGGCATGAACTGCTCGGCGTCGTCCATGATGAAGACGCGCTGCACGTACAGCTTCAGGCCGTGCTTGTGATCGCGGTTCCACATGTCCCACGGTGCCTGTGCCGGGATATACAGCAGGCTGGTGTACTCCTGCTTCCCTTCCACGCGATTGTGGCTCCAGGTCAGCGGGTCGGTAAAGTCGTGAGCGATGTGCTTATAAAACTCGTTGTACTCGTCGTCTTTGATTTCAGCCTTGTTACGCGTCCACAGCGCCTGCGCCTTGTTGATTTTCTCCCAGGAAACAACGGTTTCACCGTCTTTCTCTTCCTGTTTTTCAATCTCTACCGGCAGCGCGATGTGGTCGGAATATTTGCTGATGATGGAGCGTACGCGCCAGTCGTTCAGGAAATCATCTTCGCCTTCGCGCAGGTGGAGGGTGATTTCGGTGCCGCGATCCGCTTTGGTGATGTCATCAACGGTGTATTCGCCTTCCCCTTTGGATTCCCACAGCACGCCGTTCTCGGCGCTGTCACCCGCCGCGCGGGTGCGCACGGTGACTTTGTCCGCCACGATGAACGCCGAGTAGAAGCCTACGCCGAACTGGCCAATCAGCTGGCTGTCTTTCGCCTGGTCAGAGCCCATGGACTCCAGGAACGCTTTGGTGCCGGATTTGGCGATGGTCCCGAGGTGGTCGATCACCTCGTCGCGGTTCATCCCGATGCCGTTATCAGCGATGGTCAGGGTGCGGTTCTTTTTGTTGAAAGAGACGCGCACGCGCAGTTCGCCGTCGCCTTCATACAGATCCGGATTGGACAGCGCGCGGAAGCGCAGCTTGTCCGCCGCATCGGAGGCGTTGGAAATCAGCTCACGCAGGAAAATTTCTTTGTTGGAATACAGGGAATGGATCATCAGGTGCAGAAGCTGTTTTACTTCTGACTGGAAACCACGGGTTTCTTGTCCTTTCATCTATGTCGACCTCAACAATGCCATTTAATGGGGTTTTAAAACGTTGAGTGAGAGATGGGGATACGGGGGGAAATTTTCAAGCGGAGGCCGCGCGCGCGGCCTCCGTTTGGTCAGAAAATAATCTTGTGACGTCCGGCCAGAGAGTGCGACAGCGTGGTGCCGTCGACCATTTCCAGCTCGCCGCCGACCGGCACGCCGTGGGCGATGCGGCTGGCGTCAACGCCGTACTGCGCGCACAGCTCGGCGATGTAGTTGGCGGTTGCCTCCCCTTCCACCGTGGGGTTGGTGGCGAGGATCACCTCTTTGATCGTTTCGGATTCAAGACGCTGTTCAAGGCGGTCAAGACCGATATCGTCCGGGCCAATGCCGTCCAGCGGGGAGAGATGCCCCATCAGCACGAAATAGCGGCCGGAAAACTGCCCGGTTTGTTCGATGGCGTAGATGTCCGCCGGACTCTCCACCACGCAAATCTGGCCGTTCTCCTGACGACGCGGGTTCGTACAGATGTTACACACGTCCTGCTCGGTAAAGGTCCGGCAATCCGCACAGTGACCAATTTCTGACATGGCGCGGGTCAGAGCCTGCGCCAGGCGCATCCCGCCGCTGCGGTCGCGCTGCAATAGCGTAAACGCCATGCGCTGCGCCGACTTCGGGCCAACGCCCGGCAGGCAGCGCAGTGCTTCCATTAACTGCGTGAGCAGCGGACTGGTTTGCATCAGAATGGCATCTTAAAGCCCGGCGGCAGCTGCATACCGCTGGAAACAGAGGCCATTTTCTCTTTCTGGGTTTCGTCGATACGGCGAGCGGCATCGTTAAACGCGGCTGCAACCAGATCTTCCAGCATCTCTTTGTCGTCTTCGAGCAGGCTCGGGTCGATTTCAACGCGACGGCAGTTGTGCGCACCGTTAATGGTCACCTTGACCAGACCGGCACCGGATTCACCCGTGACTTCCAGCTGAGCGATCTCTTCCTGCATCTTCTGCATTTTTTCCTGCATCTGCTGAGCCTGCTTCATCAGGCCACCCAGACCGCCTTTTCCACCAAACATAGGCTTCTCTCTTCTTTCACGTTTAAGGATTACAACCGTAAGTCAGACTCACGATCAAATGGGGCGAATACTCTCTTCATCCAGATCGGCGTCGAAGAACCGGCGCAGGGTCTGAATGTTGTTATCCGCAATAATTGCCTCGCGCGCCTGCGCGAGCTTCTCTTCATAAATGGCCTGGCGCCACTCAAGCGGCGTTTTCACTGCCGGATTATCATCTTCAATGATAGTCAATTCAACCGGTGAACCCTGTAAAGCAGCAAGCGCCTCGGCCAGCGCCTTTTGCGCGCCAGGGGAATTGAGGTGCCGCTGGCCCGGACGCAGGTGCAGACGCACCTGATTGCCGTCCTGCTCTTTCCAGGCGTTCAGCGCGACCTGCTCCACCAGCTTCGGCAGCTGGAGTTTGCTGACCTCAGCGGCCCAGGCGTCGCGCGCGATGGACTCTTCGGCGAGCTTCGCGGAAAGCTCCGGCGTTTTTTCATGCTCCAGCGCCTTTTTCAGCGCTTTCGGCGTGGCGACCACTTCCTTGACCGTTTCAACAACGGTGGTCGCCTTCCAGCGGTAAGCCTCTTCTTTCACCGGGGCTTTCTGCTCGAGCGCGGACGGTGCCGGACGCGACTGTACGCGCTCCGTTACCGAGGCCAGTCGTTCAAGCGCGGCGTTGTTCACCGGCCGCGCTCTTCCTGGCGCTGCCGGTTCACTCTTTTTTGGTTTGGTTACTCCCTGCGCACGCTGCAGCTGGCTGCGTGCGGCAAGCACCGAACTGGTGGCATCCGACAGCGGTACGTTTTGCTGTGGCGGCGGCGTCGGCTGCGGTGGCACCTGCTGCGGTGACATTACCGCGGTCGGAGCAACCGGCGCAAAAGACTGCCGCGGCGCTTCCGGTTCCGGCAACGGCATGCGCGGATGGAACGCCAGCGCGCGCAGCAGCGTCATTTCGACGCCCATCCTGGGGTCCGGCGCGAACGGTAACTCTTTGCGGCCAATCAGCAGCGTCTGGTAATACAGCTGCACGTCGGCAGGCGGCACGGTGCGGGCCAGTTCACGCATCCGCTGTTCAATGGCGGCCATGTCCGCACCGATGGCCGACGGAGACAGCTGCAGCATCGCCACGCGGTGCAGCAGGCTGAGCATCTCGACCAGCAGCGCTTCCCACTCAATACCGCGGGCAGCGGCCGCGTTGACCAGCGACATCACGCGCTCGCCGTTGGCGGCAATCATCGCTTCGATGAGCGACAGCGCCTGATCGTCATCCAGCGTGCCGAGCATGGTGCTGACCGCTTCGGTCGAGAGCTTGCCGTCACCGCTGGCAATCGCCTGGTCGGTCAGGCTTAGCGCATCACGCAGGCTGCCGTCAGCCGCGCGGGCCAGCAGCTGCAGGGCGCGCGGCTCGTGAACGATCTTCTCTTCATCAAGGATATGCTCAAGCTGCGCGCGGATCTGCTCAACGTCCAGCGCCTTCAGGTGGAACTGCAGGCAGCGCGACAGGATGGTAACCGGCAGCTTTTGCGGATCGGTGGTCGCCAGCAGGAATTTAACGTGCGCGGGCGGCTCTTCCAGCGTTTTCAGCAGGGCGTTAAAGCTGTGGCGCGACAGCATGTGCACTTCATCGATCAGGTAGACCTTGAAGCGGCCGCGCGCCGGGGCGTACTGCACGTTGTCGAGCAGATCGCGGGTGTCTTCCACCTTGGTACGCGAGGCGGCGTCGATCTCGATCAGATCGACAAAACGCCCCTGCTCGATCTCGCGGCAGTTGTCACATACGCCGCACGGGGTGGCGGTGATCCCGGTTTCGCAGTTGAGACCTTTCGCCAGCAGACGGGCAATAGAGGTCTTACCGACGCCGCGGGTGCCGGAAAAAAGATAGGCGTGATGGATGCGACCTAGCGACAAGCCGTTCGCCAGGGCCGTCAGCACATGTTCCTGACCGACAACGTCAGCAAAGGTTTGTGGTCGCCATTTACGGGCTAACACCTGATAACTCATGGGCAGGCTCTGCAACGCTGGAAGGTGAATTTATGGAGGGGAATGCTATCACAACCTCACCCATTGAGCGAGGTTGTGAAAACCGGGATTAATGACCCGGGAAAGGCACCAGGCTGTAGCTGGTAATGCCCTGTTTTTCCAGGCGCTGTTCACCGCCAAGATCGAACAGGTTGATGATGAAGGCCGCGTCGGTCACTTCACCACCCAGACGGCGGATCAGCTTGACGGTCGCTTCGATAGTGCCGCCGGTTGCCAGCAGATCGTCCACCACCAGCACTTTGTCGCCGGGCTTGATCGCGTCAACGTGGATCTCCAGCTGATCGGTGCCGTACTCCAGCTCGTAGCTCTCCGCGATGGTTTCACGCGGCAGTTTGCGCGGCTTACGCACCGGCACAAAACCCACGCCCATCGCCAGCGCAACCGGTGCGCCAAACAGGAAGCCGCGGGCTTCGGTACCTACTACTTTGGTAATCCCGGCGTTTTTATAACGTTCGACCAGCAGTTCAATGCTGAGCGCGTACGCTTTCGGGTCTTCCAGCAAGCTGGTGACATCACGGAAAAGAATGCCAGGCTTTGGATAGTCCTGGATGCTTTTGATGCTATTTTTCAGATATTCAAGCTGCTGTGCAGTTGCGGTCATCGGTTTGTGCCTAAATGAAACAGTGTTACTCACGGCGCGCGACGAGTCGGTCAAAGTAACAGTTGTTTAACCTTTGACCAGGCGCACCTGTGCTCGAAAACGGTCGAATTTACTGGCTGCGCGCCATAATTGCAACCGCCATGATGAGGCTTCAGTGCTTTTGTTGCTTTTCATCAACCACGGGGATCCGCCACATGAAGATCAGCAGGCAGGCCAGGATCGCCAGCAGCAGAATACGCACCCACATCATGTTCACCAGCCATAACGAAATGGCGAAGGTGATCAGGATAAAGGCAATGGCGCGCGGCTTGGCCCCGGGCGGCATGGCCCGGTGTTTTTGCCAGTGCCGCAGGTAGCCGCCAAACCACGAGCGGTACAGCAGCCAGTGGTGAAAACGCGGCGACGAGCGGGCGAAGCACCAGGCGGCCAGCAGGATAAACGGGGTGGTCGGCAGCAAGGGCAAAACCACACCTAGCGTACCCAGCACTACCGCGAGCCAGCCAATGATGATTAAAATAGTACGCTGCATAATGCGAATCGTTATCAAACTGAACGGCTACTTTACCACTGGAGAGCGCATTGAAAACAGCACTGCTTCTTGAGAAGCTGCAAAATCAGCTGATCGCTCTGCGGGCGCAGGCCACGCCGCTGATGGGACACGCCACGCTAAAACCGCGCTTTGACCGGCAGCTTTTCCGCACCCGCAGCACCGTCATTCAGGATTACCTTGCTGAGATGCAGACCAACCTCGATGAACTTCGCCACGCGGTTGAGAGTGAACAGCAGGAACAGGTGGTGTGGCTTGCGGAGCATCTTACCGAGCAGATCACCGCCCTGCACCGCGAAATCGCCGCCTGGCCGCTACGGGCGTGGGACAGCGCCTCACCTGGGCTGGGAAAATGGCAGCGCAAGCGGCTGGAGAATCAGGAGTTTGAGCGGCGTCTGTTTGAGATGAAGCGCGAGCGCGAAGCCCGCCTGAACAATAGCGAAACGCTGGAAGAGCAGCAGCTATTGATGCGCGAGATTAGCGCGCTGGAAGGCCGCATCGTCCGCTGCCGTCAGGCGCTGGATGAGATTGAACGCGTGATTGCACGCTTGACCCGTTAACTGGAGCCACATCTATGTCACTGGAAAATGCACCCGACGAGGTCAAGCTGGCCGTCGATTTGATTATGCTGCTGGAGAATCATGAGATCCCGGCCGAGACGGTGCTTAAAGCGCTGGAGATTGTGCGGCGGGATTTTGAGGGGAAACTTCCCCCTCACCCTAACCCTCTCCCTGTGGGAGAGGGAAAATAGATTAAGCCGGAGTCGGGTCGTCGCCCTTAATGTCGCGCTTCACTTCCGTATGCTCATCACCTTTCTCGTTACGCAGGTGAACCTCAAGCTGGTTGAAGGCGATATTAATATCGTTTTCACGGCACAGACGATCGATAGAGCGGTTAAGCTCATCCACCGTGTAGCTGCGGTCGCGCAGCTCGCGCACGTATAAACGCAGCTCGTGATCCAGCGTACTCGGCCCAAAGGTGGTGAAGAACACAGCCGGGGCCGGATCGTGCATCACTTTCGGATGCTCAGACGCCGCCTTCAGCAGCACCTCTTTCACCTTATCCAGATCCGATCCATAGGCTACGCCCAGGCGGATCACCACGCGCGTCACCGTATCCGAGAGCGACCAGTTGATCAGACGCTCGGTCACGAACGCTTTGTTCGGGATGATCACCTCTTTACGATCGAAGTCAGTGATGGTGGTCGCACGAATTCGGATCTTGCTGACGGTCCCGGAGAACGTACCGATGGTAACGGTATCGCCGATACGCACCGGACGTTCGAAGAGGATAATCAGGCCGGAGACAAAGTTACCGAAGATCTCCTGCAGGCCAAAACCAAGACCGACCGAGAGGGCCGCCGCCAGCCACTGCAGTTTATCCCACGAGACGCCCAGCGAGCCGAATACCGTCATCGCCCCGACGATGATGATGACGTAATTCAGGATGGTGGTGATGGCGTAAGACGCCCCCTGGCGCAGGTTCAGCCTTGAGAGCACCAGCACTTCCAGCAGACCCGGCAGGTTACGAATCAGCGCCCAGGCCACCACCGACGACACCAGCGCAAACAGCAGGCTGCCCATGGTGACGCTTTTCATCACCGCCGCGCCGGCTTCGGTACCGTTGTACTGCCAGAGGGTAATACTGTCGAGATAGGCGAAGACGGTAATTAAATCAGACCAGATCGCCCAGAACATCACCGCGAACAGCGCGATCATCACCAGCATGGTGATACGCAGCGTCTGCTGGTTAACCTGCTCCAGCGCGATGGTCGGCTCTTCCTGCGGCTCCGCGCCTTCAGCCCCCTCTTTCACCTGATGCTGACGACGCGCAATGGCACGACGGTAAGCAATGCGGCGGGCCGCGACGCTTAAGCCGCGCAGCACGGTCTGATAGAGCAGGTTCCAGACGATCACCAGATAGACCGTCTCGATCCAGCGCCCGGACAGGCGCAGCGTGGTGTAGAAGTAGCCCGTTGCCGTAAGCACCATCAGCGCCAGCGGAATGATCGCCAGCACCGTCACGGTGGCCAGACGGATATTGTGGGACTCTTTATCACGCCAGCTGTCGCGGCACATCGGCCACATCAGGATCGCAATCAGCAGCAGGTTGAGCAGAATGACCAGTTGACCCAGCACATCATCCATCAGATGCAGCGGGGAAAGCTCGGAGACTACCGACCAGAAGTGCAGCGGCAGGAGCGCCAGGCTGACGCGCACAATCTGGCGACGCCAGTGGCTGGTCAGCTGCGCAGGCATGTTGAAGTGACGCACCGCCACGCCGTCTTTTTCGAGCACCTTCCAGCACACGCCAAATACCAGCCAGAACAGAGCCAGTTTTTTACTGAACGCCCAGAGCAGATCGCTGACGTTAAGCTGCATCGTGAGCAGGATCAGGCCCACGGCCAGAATAATCAGGCACACCGGCAGCGCGCGAATGAGATCGATCAGAATCGCTTTTGGCGTATGGAGCTGGCTGTCGTTACGCAGTTGCCCCACTTCCGAGGCCAGCTTCGCCTGGTACTGTTTCAGCCATTTCAAACGCCAGCGGATCAGACCGGCAATCAGCAGCAGCGGTAAGCCCGCCAGGAAAGCAATCATTACCGCAGGCCAGGCTTTCTCCCAGTTCACGGTGATTTTCATGCTCTTAATCTGCGTTTTCAGCGTCTCCGGGAAGGACTTAATCCAGTCCCAGTCCATCGGCTTGTTGCTGTTCACCCAGAAAATCTGCTGCGTCAAAATTTCCTGCAGGCTTTTTGACACGCTGACCAGCTGCTGCTGGTTGATCTGCAGGTTAATTGCCATCATCAGCTGGTTGCCCAGCTGTTTATTGAGCTGGTCCAGCAGTTCACGGCGCATATCCACCACCTGGAGCAGCGCGTCATGCACTTCCGGATTTACGTCACTGGAGTGCCCCTCTTCGATTTTGGCGACGAAAGCATCACTCTGGAAAAGGGCATCGCGCTGCTGGTTGACGTCAAACTGTTCCAGACGTAAATCCGCAATGCGGTTGGTCATGTCCTCCAGCTCGTCGGCAGACGGCAGCGTCTGCTGCTGCTGGTAGAGAATACGCGACAGCAGGAGGCTGCCCTTCAGAACCGCGATCTGCTCTTTGATGTTGCGCTCCGCCTGCAGCGCGCGATCCAGCCAGTTCTTCACTTTAATATTTTGCTGAACCAGCGAGTTGCCGCTTTCCGTCGCCAGTATCAGGCGCTGGCTGAGCTGGTGGTTAGCCTCAAGCTCCTGCTTCACCAGCGGGTTGGCCTGAATGCGGGCAGTTTCGTCCGGCGAGACGGCTTCCTGAGCGGTTTTTTCCGTCAGGGTCAGGCGTTTGCTGTTTACCGCCTCCTGCAACAGCTGAAGCTGATGCTCTAGACGATTAATATTCGCCGTCACGTAATCACGCTGTTTCTGGAGCGTGTCCTGCAGCACCGTATTCCCTTCCAGGCTTTTACGCTGCTGTTCGATTTGCGCATTGAGCAGCGACTGCTGAACCAGCAGCAGGGTTTGCTGGGTCGGGCGCAGCGTGCCCTCCCCTACCGTCGTGCCGTTCAGGCGGTTGCGGATCTGCTGCAGCTGCTGAGACGCGGCGTACATCGCGTTTTGCACGCGCTCGGGCTGGGTTTGCAGGGAGACGAGCTGACTGTTGTAGGTCGCGAGGTCAGACTGTGCGGTTTGCAGATCGTCAAGCAATTGCGCGACGCGCGATTCCAGCTGGCGTAAGGAGAGCGTGGAGAGCGTTTTGCGCGTTTCATCGTCGTTATCGACGTCGCTCAGCGCGCTCAGCGCTTCCGTGGCCTTACGCATGTTCTCCGGAGCCTGCGCTACCTTCTGACGAAGCTGGGTGGTTTCAGCTTTAACGCGCTCAATCTTATCAATGTTTTCCAGCGTTTCCGTCAGATCCTGCTGGGTGAGTTTCTCCTGAGGAGAGAGCTCTTTTTGTTTGTTCAGGGTGTCGAGCTGCGACTGAATTTCACTGCGCGAGGGAATATCAGTGCTGTTGTCTGCGCGGGCCCAGGAAAGCGGCGCGGTGGAGAAGAAAAACAGCATAGCAAAGAGCAATGCAAATACAGGATGTTGCGAGCGATTGATGGGCAGCATAATTGTGAATGATGTCAGCAGATGACCGAAAATAGTCCGGCGTGAAGAATATCACGCTCGTCGGAAGCAGAATAGCGAGAACGCAAGCCTCTGAGATAAATCCTGGAAGGGTTCAGGCCGTGAGCGAAGGCGCGTCGCTGCGCAGCGTCGGGCAGAGCTGTAGCATTTCCAGTAAAATCGCCACGTAGCTGCGGGCTTCCTCTTTGAGGTCAAAGGATTGCGGCGCAAACAGCCAGTTTTCCATCAGACCTGAAATGTAGCTGCGCATCAGGATGGCCGCCCGGCGGGTGAGTAAATTGGCCGGTAACAGCTTTGCCTGCATACACAGGTTCAGGTTCTGTTCGATACGATCGTAGCTCTCCAGGCTGAGACTGCGCTGCGCCTGCTGCACAACCGCCATCTCTCCCACGAACTCACATTTATGGAAAATAATTTCCATCATTAATCTGCGACGCTCTTCAACTACCGTTGCTTCAAGGATATATACTAATATTTCTCTTAATACTGAGAGTGGATCGTCAGGGAATTTTGCCCGATACTCACTCTCGAGATCGCTAATGCTGGACTCTGAAAGCTCCCAGATTTCACTGAACAGATCTGACTTGTCTTTAAAATGCCAGTAAATCGCTCCCCGCGTCACACCGGCAGCCTGAGCAATTTGCGCCAGCGAGGTAGAAGAAACACCCTGCTGAGAGAACAAACGTATTGCCACATCCAGAATGTGTTGTCGGGTTTCCAGCGCTTGTTGTTTAGTTTTTCGTGCCATAGGTGGGTGAATTTACAGGAGTCAGATTTACATACATTTGTGAATGTATGTACCATAGCATGACGATAATATAAACGCAGCAATGGGTTTTTAGACTCAGGACCCTTGATCAATTTGAAATCGGACACTCGAGGTTTACATATGAACAAAAACAGAGGGTTAACGCCTCTGGCGGTCGTTCTGATGCTCTCAGGCAGCTTAGCGCTTACAGGATGTGACGACAAACCGGCTCAACAAGGAGCTCAGCAGGCGCCAGAAGTCGGCGTTGTGACACTCAAATCTGAACCTCTGCAGATCACCACAGAATTACCAGGCCGTACAAACGCTTACCGCATTGCGGAAGTGCGTCCTCAGGTTAGCGGCATTATCCTGAAACGTAACTTTACCGAAGGCGGCGATGTGAAGGCCGGTGAGTCTCTGTATCAGATTGATCCCGCGACCTATCAGGCTTCTTATGAAAGCGCGAAAGGTGACCTGGCTAAAGCACAAGCGGCGGCGAAAATCGCTCAGCTGACGCTGAACCGCTATCAGAAACTGCTCGGCACGAAGTACATCAGTCAACAGGATTACGATACCGCGCTGGCAGATGCCCAGCAGGCTAACGCGGCCGTGGTAGCAGCCAAAGCGGCTGTCGAAACTGCACGCATTAACCTGGCCTATACCAAAGTGACCTCCCCTATCAGCGGTCGTATTGGTAAATCTTCCGTGACGGAAGGGGCGCTGGTGCAGAACGGGCAGACCACTGCGCTGGCTACCGTACAGCAGCTTGATCCGATCTACGTTGACGTGACGCAGTCCAGCAACGATTTCCTGCGCCTGAAACAGGAGCTGGCTAACGGCACCCTGAAACAGGAAAACGGCAAAGCCAAAGTGGAGCTGGTTACCAACGACGGTATCAAGTTCCCGCAGGAAGGTACTCTGGAATTCTCTGATGTGACGGTCGACCAGACCACCGGTTCCATCACCTTACGTGCGATTTTCCCGAACCCTGACAAAAATCTGCTGCCAGGTATGTTCGTTCGCGCGCGTCTGGAAGAAGGAACGAATCCAACCGCACTTCTTGTTCCACAGCAGGGTGTGACCCGTACGCCACGCGGCGATGCTAGCGCACTGGTTGTTGGGGCAGATAACAAAGTCGAAACGCGCAATATCACCGCCACGCAGGCGATTGGCGATAAATGGCTGGTGACGGAAGGTCTGAAAGATGGCGATCGCGTGATTGTTACTGGTTTGCAAAAAGTACGTCCTGGCGCGCAGGTAAAAGCACAGGAAGTGACATCTGACGATAAACAACAAGCTTCGGCCGCTGGCCAGTCAGAACAAACCAAGTCTTAACTTAAACAGGAGCCGTTAAGACATGCCTAATTTCTTTATCGATCGCCCCATATTTGCGTGGGTGATCGCCATTATCATCATGCTGGCCGGGGGACTTGCGATCCTGAAGCTGCCTGTTGCGCAATATCCAACGATTGCGCCACCGGCGGTAACGATCTCCGCAACCTACCCGGGGGCTGATGCGAAAACGGTGCAGGATACCGTGACTCAGGTTATCGAACAGAACATGAACGGTATCGATAACCTGATGTACATGTCCTCAAACAGTGACTCCACCGGTACGGTTCAGATCACCCTGACCTTTGAATCCGGTACGGATGCGGACATTGCGCAGGTTCAGGTGCAGAACAAACTGCAGCTGGCAATGCCTCTTCTGCCGCAGGAAGTGCAACAGCAGGGTGTGAGCGTCGAGAAATCGTCCAGCAGCTTCCTGATGGTTGTCGGCGTTATTAACACCAACGGCACCATGACGCAGGAGGATATTTCCGACTACGTGGGCGCCAACATGAAGGACGCCATCAGCCGTACGTCCGGTGTGGGTGACGTTCAGCTGTTCGGTTCCCAGTACGCGATGCGTATCTGGATGGATCCGAACAAACTGAACAACTTCCAGCTGACGCCGGTTGACGTGATTAACGCGATTAAAGCGCAGAACGCCCAGGTGGCAGCCGGTCAGCTAGGCGGTACGCCGCCGGTGAAAGGCCAACAGCTTAACGCGTCCATTATCGCGCAAACCCGTCTGACCTCCGCCGATGAGTTCAGCAAAATTCTGCTGAAGGTGAACCAGGACGGTTCGCAGGTTCGTCTGCGTGACGTGGCCAGGGTTGAGCTGGGTGGTGAGAACTACGACATCATCGCGAAGTTTAACGGTAAACCGGCGTCCGGTCTGGGTATCAAACTGGCGACAGGCGCGAACGCCCTGGACACCGCGACGGCGATCCGTGCGGAACTGAAGAAGATGGAACCGTTCTTCCCGTCAGGTCTGAAAATCGTTTATCCGTACGACACTACGCCGTTCGTTAAAATTTCGATTCACGAAGTGGTTAAAACGCTGGTAGAAGCAATCATCCTGGTGTTCCTGGTGATGTATCTGTTCCTGCAAAACTTCCGCGCGACGCTGATCCCAACCATCGCCGTGCCGGTCGTTCTGCTGGGGACCTTTGCCATCCTTGCAGCCTTTGGGTTCTCGATAAACACCCTGACGATGTTCGGGATGGTGCTCGCCATCGGCCTGCTGGTGGATGACGCCATCGTAGTAGTAGAGAACGTCGAGCGCGTGATGGCGGAAGAAGGTCTGCCGCCAAAGGAAGCCACCCGTAAATCCATGGGCCAGATCCAGGGCGCACTGGTCGGTATTGCGATGGTGCTGTCCGCGGTATTTATCCCGATGGCCTTCTTCGGAGGCTCTACGGGTGCGATTTACCGCCAGTTCTCCATTACCATCGTCTCCGCGATGGCGCTATCGGTACTGGTAGCGTTGATCCTGACGCCAGCGCTGTGTGCCACCATGCTGAAGCCGGTTCAGAAAGGCGGTCACGGCGAGCATAAAGGGTTCTTCGGCTGGTTTAACCGCATGTTTGATAAGAGCACACACCACTACACCGACAGCGTGGGCAATATCCTGCGCAGCACCGGTCGTTATCTGCTGCTCTATATCATCATCGTAGTGGGGATGGCGTTCCTGTTCGTTCGTCTGCCAAGCTCGTTCCTGCCAGATGAAGACCAGGGCGTGTTCCTGACGATGGCACAGCTTCCGGCAGGGGCGTCGCAAGAGCGAACCCAGAAGGTGCTGGACGAAGTGACGGACTACTATCTCACCAAAGAGAAAGCGAACGTTGAATCCGTGTTTGCGGTTAACGGCTTTGGCTTTGCGGGTCGTGGTCAGAACACCGGTATCGCCTTCGTTTCTCTGAAAGACTGGGCGGATCGTCCGGGCGATGAGAATAAAGTTGAAGCGATCACGGGCCGTGCCATGGGCACCTTCTCGCAGATTAAAGATGCGATGGTCTTCGCCTTTAACCTGCCAGCGATTGTTGAACTGGGTACGGCGACCGGCTTCGACTTCCAGCTGATCGACCAGGGCGGTCTGGGTCACGAGAAACTGACGCAGGCGCGTAACCAGCTGTTCGGCGAAGTGGCTAAACACCCTGACCTGCTGGTCGGCGTACGTCCAAACGGACTGGAAGATACGCCGCAGTATAAGATCAACATCGATCAGGAAAAAGCGCAGGCGCTGGGCGTGTCCATCAGCGACATCAATACCACGCTGGGTGCGGCCTGGGGCGGTAGCTACGTCAACGACTTCATCGACCGTGGTCGCGTGAAGAAAGTGTACGTCATGTCCGAAGCGCAGTACCGTATGTTGCCGAACGATATTAACAACTGGTACGTTCGCGGCAGCAACGGTCAGATGGTGCCGTTCTCATCCTTCTCAACGTCACACTGGGAATACGGCTCTCCGCGTCTGGAACGTTACAACGGTCTGCCGTCGATGGAAATCCTGGGTCAGGCCGCACCGGGCCGAAGCACCGGTGAAGCCATGAACCTGATGGAAGAGTTGGCCAGCAAACTGCCTGCGGGTATCGGCTATGACTGGACCGGTATGTCCTATCAGGAACGTCTGTCCGGTAACCAGGCCCCTGCCCTGTACGCCATTTCACTGATTGTGGTCTTCCTGTGTCTGGCGGCGCTGTACGAGAGCTGGTCAATTCCGTTCTCCGTTATGCTGGTGGTTCCACTCGGGGTTATTGGTGCGCTGCTTGCGGCAACGTTCCGTGGATTGACCAACGACGTGTACTTCCAGGTAGGCCTGCTGACAACCATTGGCTTGTCGGCGAAGAACGCGATACTTATCGTTGAATTCGCCAAAGATCTGATGGAGAAAGAGGGTAAAGGCCTTATTGAGGCGACGCTGGAAGCGGTGCGTATGCGTCTGCGTCCAATCCTGATGACCTCTCTGGCGTTCATCCTCGGCGTAATGCCGCTGGTTATTAGCTCCGGTGCAGGCTCCGGTGCGCAGAACGCGGTCGGTACAGGTGTAATGGGCGGTATGATCACCGCGACCGTACTGGCTATCTTCTTCGTCCCGGTGTTCTTCGTGGTGGTGCGCCGCCGCTTCAGCCGGAAGAATGAAGATGTTGAGCACAGTCATTCGGTAGAACCTCACTGATACCGGTTTCATATAATAAAAAGGCCGCATTTGCGGCCTTTTTCATTTTCAAAAAAAATCATAAAATAAGCTTATTGAGGTCCTATTTATTTTCTGTCATCTTAAACAGACATATCATATTTAACTGATAACTTAATAGGTGAACTCAGGATTTTTTTAAATCTATTTCCTTGCTTAAGTTGTTAGGAATATTCCTAATTAAAAGTTAAGACAAACGGAACTCCGGATGTGAACTTTTCTTATGGCTGTAAGCTAAGCCAATGAAATGTAAGGAAGCGAAAAAACTATCGTTAATCCTGATAAAAAAGTTCAGTTTCGGATGAACATTTGCGTAGACGCTCGCAGCCTGCGGTTTTATTTGTAATTTTTCGTAATAGCGCGGTGAAATCCAGGAAGGAGTGGCTTATAGTTAGGTTATCAGGAACACAGCGCTCATGTAGCTAAGTCAGATGTATCCATCCCGACAATGATGTTCGGTGAGTAAGAAATCACTCAGAAGGGGATGCGCTATGGACGAGTACTCGCCAAAAAGGCATGATATCGCGCAGTTGAAATTTCTCTGCGAATCCTTGTACCATGACTGCCTTGCCAATCTTGATGAAAGCAACCATGGCTGGGTAAATGACCCAACGTCTGCCATCAATTTACAATTGAATGAGCTGATAGAGCATATCGCTACCTTCGCACTTAATTATAAAATTAAGTACAATGAAGATAATAAGCTCATTGAGCAAATTGATGAATACCTGGACGACACCTTTATGTTGTTCAGCAGTTACGGCATTAACACTCAGGATTTGCAAAAATGGCGTAAATCGGGAAACCGGCTATTCCGCTGTTTCGTCAACGTGAGCAGAGCTAACCCGGTTAGTCTTTCCTGTTAAAATTATTACAATTACTAAGGTGAATTTATGTCTGATAAACCACTCACAAAAATCGATTATTTGATGCGCTTACGACGTTGTCAGTCAATTGACACCCTTGAACGCGTCATTGAAAAGAATAAATACGAGCTTTCTGATAATGAACTGGCGGTATTTTATTCAGCCGCTGACCATCGCCTTGCAGAGCTAACGATGAATAAGCTGTATGACAAAATCCCTACTTCTGTATGGAAATTTGTCCGTTAATCTTTGAAGTGTGTCTGTAGAGTTTCTACGCCACGTTATAAGCTGTATTCACCTGTCCCGTTATGCTCCCTGCGCGAAAGCCAGGTCTCCGTGTTAAACGCGCTCATCAGCAACAATGTTGTGACTGTGGTCACATCGGCCTTCCGGGAACGTTCCCCTTAACGCCTGTTGCGATTACCCTTCAGGAATAACATCCAGAGAGGTTTCCGATGAGCATAGAAAAACAGAAGATGATTTCAGGTGAACATTACCGCCCTGGTGATGAGACGTTACGCGCCGACCGGCTTCGGGCGCGCCATCTGCTTCACCGCTATAACCACACCGCGCCTGACGAAAAAACAGAACGCCAGAACATTCTGGCGGAACTGCTGGGACAAAGCGAAGGGGCGTATATTGAGCCGAGCTTCCGCTGTGACTATGGATATAACATTTATCTGGGCAAAGACTTTTACGCCAACTTCGATTGCGTAATGCTGGATGTCTGCCCTGTACATATTGGCGACAACTGCATGCTCGCGCCGGGCGTTCATATTTATACGGCCACCCATCCGCTGGATGCGCAAGAACGTAACAGCGGAGTGGAGTTTGGTAAGCCCGTCACCATTGGCAATAATGTCTGGATTGGTGGACGTGCGGTCATTAACCCAGGCGTCACCATCGGGGATAATGTGGTTGTGGCTTCCGGTGCCGTCGTGACGAAAGACGTGCCGGCTAACGTCGTCGTGGGCGGCAACCCGGCGAAAATCATCAAAACGCTGTAACGATCCGGGGAGCCAACTGTTATGGTCTTTTAGCGCCCGACTGTTACTTTTTTCAGCCGGATGGCTCCCCTAAAATTGGCAGATACCCTGTATTGTCAACTCTCAAAAGGCCAAAAATGACCGAGATACAGCGCCTGCTTACCGCCACCATCGACGATCTTAACCACCGCGAAAAGCGAGACAATCGCCCGCGCTTTAGCATTAGCTTTATCCGCAAACATCCCGGGCTGTTTGTTGCCATGTATGCCGCCTGGCTGGCAACGCTGATTGTCATGCTGAAGTCCGAAACGCTGGTGGACTCCGTCTGGCTGCTGGTGGTGCTGTTTGTCGTGTTTAACGCCTTTTTCTTTTTCGACGTGAATCCCCGCTACCGTTACGAAGATATCGACGTCCTCGATTTCCGGGTCTGCTACAACGGCGAATGGTACAACACGCGTTTTGTGCCAAATGAGCTTATCGACAGCATCCTGCACTCTCCGGCTGTCGAAACCGTGCACAAAGAGAAGCTGCAGAAAATGATCGCAACGAAAGGCCAGCTCTCTTTTTATGATGTTTTTACCCTTTCCCGCCCTGCTGCTGCGTAATTAACGCCTGCAGGCGTCGGATACCCGGCGCAAACTGCGAAGCAGAGGTGTTGCCGTAACCTAAAACCAGGCCGGTTTGCCCCTGCTTCGTCTCCAGGTAATAGCCGCTCAGCGCAGCGGGTGCCAGCTGAAATGCCCTCGCTTTCTCCACCAGCCGCTGGTCGTCGATACCGTCAATCGCCAATGTCAGGTGCATTCCCCCTTCACCGGCAAGAACACGGTGCGGAGTATAAAGCTCTGCGCTCAGCACCTCCCGCAGCTGGCGGTAACGCTTACGATACAGGCGACGCATGGCGGCAAGATGACGGGCATAGTGCCCCTCCTCGATAAACAGCGCCAGGGTGCGCTGTTCTGCGCGATGCCCGCCGCGCAGCAGCGAGCCGATGGCCGGACGCGCCGCTTTCGCCAGCGCTGGCGGTAACACCATGAACCCCATTCGGAGCGACGGAAACAGCGTTTTACTGAACGTCCCCAGATACACAACGGGCGCGTTGTTAACCATGCCCAGCATCGCCGGTACGGGCTCGCCGACATAGCGGAACTCGCTGTCATAATCGTCCTCAATGATCCACGCCTTGTGCTGTCGGGCCAGTTCCAGCAGCGCCAGACGCCGCCGCGCGCTGAGCACGCTCCCGTAAGGAAACTGATGCGACGGCGAAGTGAAAACGAGCGCAGGTGAAGGCGCATGCAGCCCTTCCCAGCACATTCCCTCGTCATCCACCGGTATGCCGGTCATCGCAAGGCCGGTTTTGACGAAGGCGCTTTTGGCCCCGCTGTAGCCGGGATTTTCCACCCAGGCGACATCCCCCGGCTCGCTTAACAGCATCGTGCACAGATTGACGCCCTCCAGCGCCCCTTCGGTTATCACAATCTGGCTGGCGTCGCAGTCAATGCCGCGAGAAAGCGCAAGGTGACGGGCGATGGCTGCCCGCAGCGACGGCTCACCGGCCGGGTCGCCATAGCCCAGCAGAGCGCTCCCCTCCTCCCGCAGGACGCGATCGTACAATCGCCGCCACAGCGGCAAGGGGAAATAGTTGATGGCGGGCGTTCCCGGCGTAAAGGCCATCACCGGGGTGTCGCGCGGCACAGGCGCAGGCAGCTGGACGACACGTTTTGCCAGCCTGACCTCAGGATCGGTCAGAACCCGCGGGCTGGCACGATGGGCGAATTGCGCCACCCGCGTCCCCTGACGGTTACGCAGCAAATAGCCTTCGAGCGTGAGCTGGTCCAGCGCCGCATTGACGGTGTTCCGTGAAACGGAAAGCTGCTGCGCCAGCGTTCGCGAGCCGGACAGCTGGCTGCCGGACCGAAGCCTTCCGCCCAGTATGGCCTCCCGCAAAGCGAGATAGAGCGCGCGCTGGAGCGTCTCTTCACCACGCGTTTTAAGCGCAGCATGGAGCAAGGTATAAAGTTCATCGCCCGGTATGTTCATCTCATCTCCTTGTGGTACCACCAAAACATAGCCGAGTGGTTCTTTTTAAGGAACCAGTAATTTTCTAATCTGGAACTCTTCTCAACGTCACGGAAATAAAGATGAAGACATTCAATGAGTTTGGACAACCTGTGGGCGAAGCCCTTACCGACTGGCAGCCTCGCCCTCATCCGTCCCGGGTGGTACTGCAGGGGCATTATTGTCGGCTTGAACCGCTGCGCGTGGAGCATGCCGGGGCGCTGTTCTCCGCCTATGCTCTGGCCGGAGACACCCGGAGCTGGACGTGGCTACTGCGTGAACCCGATGCCACGGCCGCTGAGTTTGCCAAATGGGTGGCAAGCGTGTGTGAGTTATCTGACCCGATGCACTTTACCGTTATCGATAATCAGACCCAGGCCCCGGTCGGGACGCTGGCCCTGATGCGGATCGATCCTAAAAACGGCGTTGTGGAAGTGGGACACGTTCACTTCTCCGTGCTGTTAAGCCGCACGCCCATGTCAACAGAAGCGCAATATCTGCTGATGCGGTACGCGTTCGATACCCTGGGCTACCGGCGATATGAATGGAAATGCAACAGCCTGAACGAACCATCACGCAAAGCGGCACTGCGTCTGGGCTTTCAGTTTGAAGGCCGTTTTCGCCAGGCGCTGGTCATAAAAGGCCGTAACCGGGATACCGACTGGTTTTCGATTCTCGACAAAGAGTGGCCGGCGCTGGCGAGCGCCTTTGAAGGCTGGCTTGCCACCGACAATTTTACTGCCGATGGCAAACAGAAAAGATCCCTGGAAAGCTGGCGATAAACGCGCGTCTAGCGTCTTTTTTTACGTCCCTGCACAGCCTTAAAGCGCGGATTAGATTTGCAAATCACGTATAAGCGTCCCTTGCGTTTGACTATCTGGCAATCCGGGTGACGCTGTTTTGCGCTGCGCAATGAGTTAAGCACCTGCATGGTTAGCCCCGCTTCGCATTAAGAAAACCGCCAAAACGCTTGCGGAAGCGCGCTGCGCTGCCATCCGTGGAAAACGTTTTTTGCTTACCGGTATAAAACGGATGCGATTTTGAAGAAACCTCGATAGTGATGTACGGATACGTTTCACCGTCGAGCTCAATTTCGCGGTCGGTTTTAATGGTTGAACCCACTTTAAAGTATTCATTGGCACCGGTGTCGTGGAATACCACGGTGCGATACGCTGGATGGATGTTTGGTTTCATCATAAACCCTTTGTGTTTTGTTATAACATAACAAAATAATATCCAGGCAAGGTTGAAAAAACAACCCTCTCTCTCCTGAGGATATTTTCTAATTTGCTTTAGATAACATGAAAACCCAGCCCCCACGTGCTATAACTATTTCATTTCGCGGTAAAATCTTTCTCTTCAGGCAGGAAACTCAGCGTCCGGATTTGGGCATATGAGAAAGGAAACGACAGCATGAAAACCCGACATCTGGTCAGTCTGGTGACTGGCGTACTTATCTTTTCCGTGCTGGTTCCCATTTGCCTCAGCATCTGGCTTGCCCATCGCCAGGCAGAAGAGAAATTTGTTGATGCGCTGGATAGCTATGCTTCCCGGGTGCTGATGCGCACCGACAGGGTCGTGGATCAGGCTAAAGAAGCGTTAAATCACCTGCAGGGATTTAAGGGCGTTCCCTGTAGTCCCCTGCATTTGAGGGAAATACGTCGGGTCGCGTTCTCGTGGCGCTATATCCAGGAGGTGATCTATATCGACAACCTTAAACCCCTCTGCTCTTCGCTTGAGCAGGCCAGTAAATCCGCCGCTTATCCTCCCCCCATGCGTATCACCGAAGATGGCTACAGCGCGTGGCTTACCGCACAGAACGATCTTGGCTTTCACCGCTATATGGCCGTGCTCGGGAAGGGCCATTACCTTGTTCTGGTCGATCCTGCCTCGCTTGTGGATGTGATCCCTTTCGGGGCGATTGCCATTGATGCCGCTCTGGTGGGAAGCGCAACGCATCTTATTTTCGCCAGCAGTAACACGCTTGATCCGCATATCCGCGATCGGATCAACGATCGAGGCGTCTCCAGCGTTCAGTACAAGGGCTCCATGTACGTGATGAAGCCGGTACCTGAGCTTGGATTTACTGTCGTCACGTGGGCATCGCTCACCCCCCTGGCTGAAAGCTGGCACCGACAGCTGCTTTTCTGGCTGCCGTTTGGCGTCCTGATAAGCCTGCTGGCGGCACTGTTTGTCCTGCGGATCCTGCGACGAATCCAGTCGCCGCGCAATCGCCTGCTGGACGCCATTAACAGCCGCGATTTTGTGGTTCACTATCAGCCCATCGTGGCGCTGTGCAGTGGAAAAATCGTGGGTGCGGAAGCGCTTGCGCGCTGGCCCCAGCCAGACGGAAGCAGTCTCTCGCCTGATATATTTGTGCCGCTTGCCGAGCAAACCGGCCTCATCTCGCAGCTGACGCAGTTAGTTATGGAAAAAGTGTTTGAAGATATGGGCCACTGGCTGCAGCTCCACCCCGATCAGCATATCTCCATCAACCTCGCCCCGGCCGATTTGACCTCCGGTAATCTGCCGCCTTTACTGAGTCAACTCCTGAATAAGTGGCAGATTCATCCCCGACAAATCGCCCTTGAGTTAACCGAGCGTGGCTTTGCCGACCCCAAAATCAGCGCGCCGGCTATCGCCGCGTTTCGCCGTTCGGGCCACCCTGTCTACATTGATGATTTTGGCACGGGCTATTCCAGCCTCAGCTATCTGCAGCATCTCGATGTCGACACGCTAAAAATTGACAAATCGTTCGTGGATGCACTGGAGTACAAAAACGTAACGCCGCACATTATCGAAATGGCGAAGTCGCTGCAGCTGGCAATGGTGGCGGAAGGCGTGGAGACCGAAGGGCAGCTTACCTGGCTGCACCGCCACGGCGTGCAGTATGGGCAGGGGTGGTTCTACAGTAAGGCGCTGCCCAGGACGGAATTTATCCTTTGGGCAGAGAACAACCTCGCCACGCGCTCTACTTAAGATAGGATTTGATCACCTGCAGCACGACGCCAAGATCGGCTTCACGCTGCGCCTCTTCGGGCTCTTTCACGACATGATCGGTAAGATGCCCTTCAATCACCTGCATCATCATGCCATTGACCGCGCCACGGATCGCCGCCAGCTGCTGCAACACCTCGGCACATTCGTGATCGCTGTTGAGCATCTTCTCCAGCGCGGTGCTCTGCCCCTGAATTTTCTTCAGGCGAGTCAATAACATCTTCTTATCGCGAACGGTATGTGACATCTCTGTCTCCCTCAGTTTTGGCTTTTAAAGCATATCACGCTCTACTCCCCCTGAGTATTTTTCTACTGGGGGGTAGTATTAACTTACTGGGGGGGAGTACTATTTGCGCACGCTTTCCATACTGGAAATTTCAATGAACGATTTTGCTTCACTCCTGCAGCAGGGTAATGCCTGGCTGTTTGTTCCCAGCGCTATCCTGCTCGGTGCGCTGCATGGCCTGGAGCCGGGCCACTCAAAAACAATGATGGCTGCCTTTATCGTGGCTATCCGCGGCACGCTGAAGCAGGCGGTATTGCTCGGTCTGGCGGCTACGCTTTCCCATACGGCGGTAGTCTGGATCATTGCCATGGCAGGACTATGGTTTGGCCGCGGCTGGGACGTACATACGTCCGAACCCTGGTTCCAGCTGATCTCCGGGGTGTTGATCGTTGCAATCGGCCTGTGGATGGCTTGGCGAACCTGGAAAGAGGGCCAGCCGCACGATCATCATCATCATCACGATCATGACCACCATCATGATCATCACCATGCACACCCACTGGTTGAAGAGGAGTGGCAGGACGCCCACCAGCGCGCGCACGCGCAGGATATCAACCGGCGTTTTAACGGACAAAACGTGACGACAGGACAGATCGCGATGTTTGGCCTGACCGGCGGGCTTATCCCCTGCCCGGCGTCCATCACCGTTCTGCTGATCTGCCTGCAGCTGAAGCATTTTGCGCTCGGCGCGACGCTGGTATTCAGCTTCAGCATCGGTCTGGCGTTAACGCTGGTCGCTTCCGGCGCGATTGCCGCCTTAAGCCTCAAGCACGCGACAAAACGCTGGCCCGGATTTAGCGAACTTTCCCGCAAAGCGCCGTGGATCTCCGCTGCGTTGATTATCGTGGTAGGGATTTACATGAGCCTGCATGGCCTGAGCGGCATTCTGGCGTAAGCAGGCGGCCACGCCCAGTGGCCGCCTCTCTGGTCAGGTAAGAGTCTGCTGCCAGCTAAAGGTATAACGAAGCTGGCGTGTCTGCAGGATAAATTCCGGCGAAACGCTGGGGCTCCAGGAGTCATCGCCGCCCACCCCCATATGAAACGCATCGAGGTTGAGCCAGCACCCCGGCTCTTCCCGCAGCAGATGATGATGGGTTGTCTCACGCAGTTGCTGCTGGCTATAGCGGCCCACTGAGAAATGGAACGCGCCATTCAGCTGATGCGCCCCCAGCACAAGTTTGCGGGTATCGCAGCGCAAACCATTTTCCGTCGGGAAGATATACGGCGTGTGCATGTCTGCCAGGGGCAGTGTCCAGCGCCCCTGCTGCGCCGCCAGCTTTCTGTCCGGGTAGTTTTCATGCGGCCCCAGCCCCAGCCAGTCAACCTTTTCTGGCGTTTCAGCGAGATGAACGCTCAGGCCAATGCGCGCGGGCTCCGGGATATCAGATGCAATATCGACCTGAATGTCGCCATGCAGAACCCCCTGCTCGTCCAGCCGCCAGATTTTACGGCTCAGGAACAGCGCCCTGCCGCGATGCTCCAGGACATTAAGCGTGGTAACCACCACCTCACGCGCATGCTGCTCTGCCTCACAGTGCAGCATGCGCGAGGTGAGATCGTACATGCCCGCCGCTTTCCAGCGTTCAACCCACGCGTTTGGATCGATGCGCGTCGCTTCGCTCACCCCAATGTCGTTGTCCAGCGGCGCGCGGCTGACGTTATCCGTCACGGGTGAGAACAGCGTTTCAACGCCATTTCGCCACCATTGAGTTAGGTTTCCGGATGCGCGATCGAACTGCCATCGCTGTTGACGATGCGTAACCTCCAGGATGCGATCGTTTTGTGTTAAAACCGGCGGCTCGCCCGTAGAGGCTGGTGGTGCAATAAAGAGTGGGGCCGGAAGCGGCCACTGCTCCCACGCGCAGCGATGGCCTGCCGGTGACCACGGCGTTGCCCGCGGCTGGCGAACCTCAACGTTCAGCCAGACTTCCCCCGGCTCGGCTTTCAATTCCGGCAGAGCGATCTCCAGACGCTGAACGCCTTCAGGGGCTATCGCCAGCGTGACCTCGCCCGAAGCCAGTACCTTCCCATCCCGGACAACCGTCCAGCTCAGCACCTCGTTATCGGTAGGGCGGAACAGGTAGCCGCTTTGCACCTCAATCACCAGCGGAGAGGTGCTGACCAGCGTAAAGGTAAAGAACTGCTGGGCGCGCTGCGCCTCGTACAGCGCCGGGTGCGGCGTGCGATCGGGGAAGACCAGGCCATTGAGGCAGAACTGCCGATCGTTCGGCGTATCGCCAAAGTCCCCGCCGTAGGCCCAGAACGCGTTGCCCTTTTCGTCTTTCTTCGTCAACGCCTGATCGACCCAGTCCCAGACAAACCCACCCTGCAGGCGAGGATGGCTGCGAAACGCCTGCCAGTATTTCGCAAACCCGCCGAAGCTGTTTCCCATCGCGTGGGCGTATTCACAGAGGATCAGCGGACGCGTTTCGTCGGGCATGCCGATCCATTTCTTGATTGACCATTTAGGCACCGCCGGGAAAGGCTGATCCCAATCGACCCGGGCGTACATCGGGCAAACAATATCGGTCGCCGCCGTATTCGCCCCGCCGCCTTCGTACTGTACCGGGCGCGTGGGATCGGTGGTTATCAGCCAGCGGTACAGCGCATCATGATTCGCGCCGTGGCCGGACTCGTTACCCAGCGACCAGATGATAATTGAGGGATGATTGCGATCGCGCTGCACCATGCGGGTTACGCGCTCGCTCATGGCGGGCAGCCAGCGCGGATCGTCAGCGAGGCGGCTCATCGGCACCATGCCGTGGGTTTCAATATTGGCTTCGTCAACGACGTACAGCCCGTAGCGATCGCAAAGGCTGTACCACAGCGGATGGTTCGGGTAGTGCGAGCAACGAACGGCGTTGAAGTTATGCTGCTTCATGATTTCGATGTCGCGACGCATGGTCGCCTCGTCCATCACCTGACCGTTTTCCGGGTGATGCTCGTGTCGGTTAACCCCGCGGATCAGCAGCGGCTTACCGTTGAGCTTCAGCAGGCCGTTGCTGATGTCAACGCGGCGGAAGCCCACATCGCACGCCTCAACCTCCAGCACCTCACCCTGCGGGCCGAGAAGCGCCATCGTCAGGCGATACAGTTCCGGCGTTTCAGCACTCCAGAGCGCGGGGCGGTCAATGGGGATCGCCACCGTTAAGCGTTCGTCCCAGCTGCCACGCTCGTCCACAACGGCAGACCCCGGACGCCGGGAAACGCTGGCGCATTTTTCACCCTTGCGCCACAGGGTAAAGACCACCTCGCAGTCTGCAAAGCCCGCCCCTGCCAGCGCGACATCTGCCTTAAGCACCGCGCGGTCCAGCTCCGCATTCAGGTCCGTCACCACGCGATAATCGGCAATCTGCGTTTCGGGTTTATGCAGTAGCGTCACATCGCGGAAAATACCGCTCATGCGCCACATGTCCTGATCTTCCAGATAGCTACCGTCGCACCAGCGCAACACCATGACCGCCAGGCGGTTCTCACCGGGCCGCAGGACCGTCGAGAGATCGAATTCGGCAGGCAGCCTGCTGTCCTGGGAATAGCCCATCCAGCGCCCGTTGCACCACAGATGAAACGCAGAGTTCACGCCGTCAAAGATGATGCGGGTCTGCCCGCTCTGAAGCCACGCGTCATCCACATCAAATGTGAGCGAGTAACAGCCGGTTGGGTTTTCCTGCGGCACAAAAGGCGGATTAACGGGGATAGGATAGGTGACGTTGGTGTAGATGGGCGTGTCAAACCCCTGCATCTGCCAGTTCGACGGCACGGGCATCGCAACGGCATCCGCACAGTCTTCGGTTACCCACGCCTCCGGGATTTGCTCGGGTGCAGGAAAGTAGTTAAATCGCCACACCCCATTGAGGGAGCGTCTGCTGGCGGATGCAGCATCATCCAGGGAAGGCTGTTCAAGACGCCAGCTGTGTAACGGCGCATGTGCCTCCAGACTGTTCCACTGGGTGACACCCGGGTTTTCCCAGTCCCGTCGGGCCAGAATGGCGCTGAGAGTCAGCGATAAAGTGTTGGGCATATTAACCTCTTTGCGAAGCGCTCACAATTTTGGTTAACATGCCCTGGCACCCGGCGACGGTAAAGCACGCAATCGCGGGGTAGCGAGTCCGATCACAAAGTTTTATTTGCGGGCAAGCTGCCCGGCAAGGAGGGCCAGGCTTCTGAGCTGCTGCGCCAGATCCTCGCGTTCGGCCTGCTGCGGGGTACGGCGCGCGCTGGAATGGCGGGTCACCAGCGTTACCGGCAGCTGAACCTGCCAGCATTCCTCCCCCCCGCTGGGGGACAGAAGCCACTCCACGCTGCGCTCGCCAGCCTCGCGAAACGCCTGACGAATGGTCGTCAGCGGCGGAGAAAACCAGGCGCTGTCGGCCGTATCGTCAAACCCGACCACCGATATCTGGCCAGGAACAGCTATCCCTTTTTCCGCACAGGCGCGCATTACCCCAAGCGCCATCTGATCGTTCGCCACCAGAATGGCATCCGGCAGTACCGCCCCCGAGAGCAGCACATGTCCCTTCTCATAGCCGCTGGCCGCGCTCCAGTCGCCGTAGGCCACCGCAGCCGCGTCAAGACCCGCCTGCGCCAGCGTCGATTTCCATCCCGCCAGACGCGCGCGCGCAGAGACAGAGCTTTCCGGCCCGCTCAGCAGGGCAATATGCTGATGCCCCAGCGAAAGCAGATGCTCAACGCCCAGGCGTGCCCCCTCTTCGGCGTTAAACACGAGGCTATTTACCTGCGCTGACGGTGACACGTCGAGGAACAGCACCGGGACGGGCGTCGCCAGCGACCTGAGCGCTTCGGCGTGCGGATCGTCAAGCGGCACATTGACCAGCAGCGCGTCTACCCGCTGCGCCAGCAGCGCCTGAAGCGCCGCCTGACACTGCTGCGGCTGCTCCACCATGGAAATCAGGACGCTCGCCCCCTGCCCTGCAGCCCGGGATTTTACCGCCGAGACAATTTGCGAAGGCGCGTGCAGCGCCAGATCGGTAGTGATGAGCCCCAGCGTACGGGTGCGTTTCCCCGCCAGCTGCTGCGCCCGCAGGTTGGGAACGTAATGCAGCTCCGCCATTGCCTGCTGCACCTTTTCCCGCGTGCGGGCAGAGACGTGCTCCGCGTCGTTAATCACGCGGGAAACGGTCTGATAAGAAACCCCCGCAAGGAGGGCGACATCATAAAGAGTGATTGCTTTCATGCGTTCTGGCATCGCGATTTTCGAAGCGTCTATTCTGGCACAGCGACGCCGTTAAAACATGTGAGCGCTTCGCAAATTAAACAACGCGCTCCGGCTGCGTCATTTTCTCACCGCGCGGCTTCTGGCGGAACCAGGGCAAACAGAGCTGAATAAGCGGGCCAATGGTCAGAGCATACGCCACGGTTCCCACCCCAAACGAGCCACCCAGCACGCACCCAATCAGCAGGACGGACACTTCGATGGAGGTACGCACGCTGCGAATGGACCACCCCAGCCGGGCGTGCATGCCGGTCATCAGGCCGTCGCGCGGACCAGGCCCGAAACCGGCCCCGATGTACATGCTGGTGGCGATCGCGTTCATCACGATGCCCGACACCAGGAAAGCGATGCGCACGGATAACGAACTCAGTTCGGGGATAAGCGCCATGCTGGCGTCCGCCGCCAGACCGATACAAATCACGTTGCTGATCGTGCCAAGACCGGGCATCTGACGCAGTGGGATCCACAGTAAGAGCACCGCAGCACCGGTCAAAATGATCACCGTCCCGATGCTCATCCCCAGCTGTATTCCTACGCCAAGGTGAAACACATCCCACGGATCGACCCCCAGATCCGCACGAATAAACATCGCGGTGGAAAGCCCATACAGCCCTAAACCGACATAAAGTTGTAGCAGACGACGTACCATTTTTATCTTCTCCAGTGAACCCGACTTTCATCCTGACCTAAAATGGCACTAAGATTAATGTCCAGTTTTTAAATAGTGGACTGCTTATGTCATCACGTCGCTTCGGAAGCCAGTCTTTGGTACGCCTTTTAGGGCACTGGCAGCCAACTTCATCCCGCACTCCGCTCTGGCGCCAGCTGGCCGACGCGCTGCGCTTATTAATCCTTGATGGTCGGCTGGCACTGCATACGCGCCTGCCGGGTGAGCGTGAGCTGGCGACGGCGCTGAACGTCAGCCGAACCACCGTCAGCAGCGCCCTCGCCCACCTGCGTGAAGAGGGTTATCTTGAAAGCCGCCACGGCAGCGGGTCGCGCGTCATCCTCCCGGATGCACGCGCCGTTCCCACCCTTTCCGCAGCGAGCGTCGCCCTGGATCTTTCCACTGCCGCCCTCAGCGCCGGGCCGGAGATCCACCAGGCTTACACCCATGCACTTACGGCTATTACTCAACACCTCTCGCTGACGGGCTACGAGCAGCTTGGGCTGCCGGCGCTACGGGAGGCCATCGCTGCACGCTATACCGCGCGAGGTCTTCCAACCCGGGCAGACGAGGTGATGGTGGTCAACGGTGCCGTCAGCGGGTTCGCGCTGGTGCTGCGGATGATGGCCGGACCGGGGGATCGCGTCGTGGTCGATCACCCCACCTATCCGCTGGCGATTGCCGCTATTCAGGGAGCACAGTGTCGGCCAGTAGGAGTGTCGTTACCGGAAACGGGCTGGGATACGGATGGCTTTGCGGCTACGCTTGCCCAGACCGCGCCGCGCCTGGCCTACCTGATGCCCGATTTTCACAACCCAACCGGTCGATGCATGGATATCGCCACCCGTCAGGCAATCGCTGATATAGCAGCCCAGACCCGCACGGCGCTGGTCGTGGATGAAACGATGGTCGATCTCTGGTTTGATTCGCCACCGCCGCCACCGCTGGCATCGTTTAACCCGCAGGCCAGCGTGATTACGCTAGGCTCTGCCGGAAAAAGCTTCTGGGGCGGGCTGCGTCTCGGCTGGATCCGCGCCTCCTCGCGGACTATCGCCACGCTCGCCCAGACGCGCGATACGCTGGATTTAGGCTCGCCGCTGCTAGAGCAGCTGGCAACGCTGTGGCTTATCGACAATAGCGAGCGTTTTCTGCCCGCTCGCCGCAAGATGCTGGCGGAACGGCGCGATCGATGCAGTAACCTGCTGCGAGAACATTTCCCGGAGTGGAAGTTTCATGAGGCGGAGGGCGGACTCTCTTACTGGATCGAACTTCCTGGCATGCTGGCGACACAGCTTGCCGCACGAGCAGAAATCATCGGGATTAACCTGGGAACCGGGACGCGGTTTGGCTTATCGGGGGCGTTTGACCGCTTTTTACGTATGCCCTTTTCGCTGGAGCCAGCGGAGCTGGAAGCGGCATTGCTGCGGATTAAACCGTTATGGCTCGCGCTAAATTCAAATACGCCAGTAGTCAAACGCCGCCTGGTTTAATATTAAAATTTTGAACTGGATCATAAAATAAAAACTGCTGACTGTAATATATGCAGTCAGCAGTTTTCACTGGTCAGGATTTAGTGCTGAGGAGGAATGGGGAAACCTTTCAGGGAAATAACGAAATTATCACCGTCTTTCTTTATTTTTGCACCGGTATCACACCAGTCAGACGCAATACGAAAGAACTCATCGCTTCCAACATTCCAGCCAAGACGTACATGCTTCACGTAGCCTGAACGCAACAGAGCGCAGGCCTCGTTGTAGTCACTGGCAGTTGACAGTTGTTGTTTCATTTTCTCTTCTTCAGAAGTTTACGTAGAGCCTTGATTTCTTTAGGAGTAAAAGGAGAAACACTCTCTTCTTCCGTATGCTGATTATCAATATCCTCTTCCGATACTCCCGCCTCTTCTACTGCTTCAAACGCCAGCAGCAGCAGTTTCTCTGTGGTCACGCTTAAATTTTCGTTATTTACTTCCGCATAGTGGCGGAGTCTTTCTTTTAGCGCTTCGTCAATTTTAACATTTAAAACTGCAGTAGCCATGTTTGTCACTTCCCTTCGGAATAAGTACTTTATTTAATACACGAAGTTATCACTGTTATCCAGATCTATATTTTTTTGAATTTTGACGAAAATAGACGTCCAATTATAAAATGCCAGTCTATTATTACAGGTTTATGACAGTAATATTTCAGAGCAATGAAATATATATTACACGGTATAGGCATTATATTATTGTGGAATAAAGTCTAAAAAGAGATGGGAACAGGAAAGATGGATGAGGCCACAAATGGGTGGGGGCCCTGCCAGCTACATCCCGGCACCCACGTCGTCTGCCCTGGCTGCTTCCTTCCGGACCTGACCTGATGAACAGAGTAGCGTTGCGGGAGAACCAACAGAGCCCCCATTGAGAGCGTTGATAACCAACGCGCTGGCGCATTATCCCTGTGCGAAGAGCCAATTGCAAGCGACCAGGAACCGGATGCTGGTTTCTTGCGCAAACAGGCGCAGCAATCAGGGCGATCTTCGTTTACCATGACGGTCCAAACATCCCCACAGGTGAAGGTATGGACGAAAACGACTCCTTTCCCCAGCGCGTATGGCAAATCGTGGCCTCGATTCCGGAAGGCTATGTCACCACCTACGGTGATGTGGCAAGGCTGGCAGGCTCTCCACGCGCGGCGCGACAGGTCGGTGGCGTCCTGAAGCGGCTGCCGGAAGGCAGTACGCTGCCCTGGCATCGGGTGGTAAACCGTCATGGCGCTATCTCGCTGACCGGGCCGGATCTCCAGCGTCAGCGTCAGGCATTGCTTTCAGAGGGTGTGCAGGTGTCGGGCGCAGGACAGATTGATTTGCAGAAATACCGCTGGGTGTACTAAACCCTCCCCCGAAGGAGAGGGTAAGAGCAACAGTTACATCTGGGTCGGTGGGGTTGGCAGGGACGGCTGATTGGTCTGTGGAGCAACCGGGACTTCGGTTTGCTGCACCGGCACCAGATTCAGGTCGATTTTGGTTCCACCGTGGTTAATCGCTTCCTGGACCGTATCGGTGATAAAGACCAGCTTGCCGTTAATGGTTACTGCTGCGCTCAGCAGAATACGGGCATTTGGCTGCACGTCTGATGGGTTATACGGCAACACGAAGCTAAACGGAGCCTGCTTACCTTCAGTACGGACCGCGCGCTGAGCCAGCACCTTCGACGGCGCGTCCGCCAGGGAAGCATCAGACAGCGTGACCGTTAATACCGCATCCGGCGGCAGAGCGACTCTCTGTTTAATCCAGATTGTACCGGAAACGTTAGGCTGCTGAATGGATTGCTGTGAAAGGGTATTAATCCCGTTCGGATCTGCAGCTGGTACCGGCACCTGGGCGCTCTTACCGGCACAGGCGGACAACGCCACCGCAATAGCTACACCACTTAGCATGGGCACGAGTTTCATTGAAGTCTCCTTATCATCAATGCACCAGCGGGATCGATCCCATCCGATGTCGTTTCAATCACATAACGTTTTTAAGTGTGGCACAGATCACCGATTAATGCCTAAAAACGTGCCGACATTCAGATTATTCTACCCATCGGACCACTTTCATTTCTGCGTTATACTCTGCCTATCTTTCGCTACGGCGTTTATTGAGGATAATTATGAGTCAGGCACTGAACAATCTGCTGACATTACTGAATCTGGAAAAAATTGAGGAAGGACTCTATCGCGGGCAGAGCGAAGACCTCGGCTTACGTCAGGTTTTCGGCGGCCAGGTCGTTGGACAAGCGCTGTACGCTGCAAAGGAGACCGTCCCTGCAGACCGTCTGGTACACTCATTCCACAGCTATTTCTTACGCCCTGGCGACAGCGCAAAACCGATCGTGTATGACGTTGAAGTCCTGAGAGACGGTAACAGCTTCAGCGCACGCCGCGTGGCGGCCGTTCAGAACGGTAAGCCTATCTTTTATATGACCGCCTCTTTCCAGGCACCGGAACCGGGGTATGAACATCAGAAAGTGATGCCGCCAGCACCGTCGCCGGACGAACTCAAATCAGAGACCGATATCGCCCGCGCGCTGGCGCATCTGCTTCCGCCGCAGGTCAAAGAGAAGTTTCTCTGCGATAAACCGCTGGAGATCCGCCCGGTTGAGTTCCACAACCCCATGAAAGGCCACACCGCCGAGCCGAAACGTCAGGTCTGGATCCGCGCCAATGGCACCGTGCCGGAAGATTTCCGCGTGCATCAGTATCTGCTGGGCTACGCGTCTGACTTTAACTTTCTGCCGGTTGCGCTACAGCCGCACGGCGTTGGTTTCCTTGAAAAAGGGATGCAGGTCGCAACCATCGATCACTCCATGTGGTTCCACCGTCCGTTCAATATGAATGAGTGGCTACTTTACAGCGTGGAGAGTACGTCAGCGTCGAGCGCTCGCGGTTTTGTGCGTGGAGAGTTTTACACCCAGGACGGCGTGCTGGTCGCTTCTACGGTGCAGGAAGGGGTAATGCGTAATCGCGGGTGATGGTGTGCGGCCTGATGCCCTCACCCTGACCCTCTCCCATGGGAGAGGGAATAAACATTAAAAACGGCAACCGAAGTTGTAATGCCGATCAGTTAAGGATCGGTTGACCGATCCAGTGGCTGTGTAAGAATCCGGAAATGTTTACCTTTTTTATGCACATTGGACAGGCTCTTGAGCTGGTATCACGTTACGATTCTCTGCGTAACCCTCTGACTTCTCTGGGCGACTATCTTGACCCGGAACTGATTTCCCGCTGCCTTGAAGAATCCGGCACCGTCACGTTACGCAAACGGCGCCTTCCTCTGGAAATGATGGTCTGGTGCATTATCGGTATGGCCCTTGAGCGTAAGGAGCCGCTTCATCAGATAGTTAACCGGCTGGATATCATGTTACCCGGCAACCGTGCGTTCGTTGCCCCCAGTGCCGTGATCCAGGCCCGTCAGCGGCTGGGAAGCGAAGCCGTCCGCCGCGTGTTCACGCAAACAGCGCAGCTCTGGCATAACGCCACACCGCATCCGCACTGGTGCGGCCTGACACTGCTGGCCATCGATGGCGTGTTCTGGCGCACACCGGATACGCCGGAAAACGATAGCGCCTTTCCCCGCCAGACGCATGGCGGAAACCCGGCACTCTACCCGCAGGTAAAAATGGTCTGCCAGATGGAACTGACCAGCCATCTGCTGACGTCGATGACGGACGCCATGCGCTATCCCGGAGGAGAAATGGCAGACCTGTACAGCCATCGCTGGGAAATAGAGCTGGGGTACAGGGAGATAAAACAAACGATGCAACTGAGCAGGCTGACGCTGAGGAGTAAAAAGCCGGAGCTTGTGGAGCAGGAGTTATGGGGCGTGTTACTGGCGTATAATCTGGTGCGATATCAGATGATTAAAATGGCGGGCCATCTGAAAGGATACTGGCCGAATCAGCTGAGCTTCTCAGAATCATGCGGCATGGTCATGAGAATGCTGATGACGCTGCAGGGCGCTTCACCAGGGCGTATCCCGGAGCTGATGCGTGATCTTGAAAGCATGGCGCAACGGGTAAAGTTGCCGACAAGAAGGGAAAGGGCCTTCCCGAGGGTGGTAAAGGAAAGGCCCTGGAGATACTCCACAGCCCCGAAAAAAAGCCAGTCAGTTGCTTAACTGACTGGCATTACAACCGAAGTTGCCGTTTTGCTTTTATTAGGCGTTATACGCATTCTCGCCGTGGCTGTTGACGTCCAGACCTTCGCGCTCCTGCTCTTCCGGTACGCGCAGCCCAACGGTCATATCCGCCAGCTTATAGCCAATGAAGGCGACAACAGCAGACCACACCACGGTGATAGCGATACTTTCCAGCTGCACCAGCACCTGATGAACCATGGTGACACCTTCTGCGTAGCCCACGCCACCCAGTGATTTCGCGGCGAAGATGCCGGTCATGATACAGCCGACGATGCCGCACACGCCGTGGACGCCGAACACATCGCAAGGGTCATCCACGCGCAGCACGCGTTTCAGTGCGGTGACGCCCCACAGACCTGCCAGACCCGCGACCAGTCCCACCAGCAGCGCACCACCGACACCCACATAGCCACACGCCGGGGTGATACCGACCAGACCGGCAATCGCCCCTGAACAGGCACCCAGCAGGGAAGGTTTACCGCGTACCGCCCACTCGCCGAATACCCAGGAGAGAATTGCACCCGCCGTCGCCACAACGGTGTTCACGAAGGCCAGCGCGGCGATTTCGTTTGCGGCACTTGCGGAGCCGGCGTTGAAGCCGAACCAGCCAAAGTAGAGGATAGCCGTACCGGTAAACACCATCGGCAGGTTATGCGGTTTGAACGCCTCTTTACCGAAGCCCACGCGTTTGCCAATCAGGTATGCGCCCACCAGACCCGCTACCGCGGCGTTGATATGTACAACGGTACCGCCCGCAAAGTCTAGCGCGCCGTGCGTTGCCAGCAGACCACCGCCCCAGACCATGTGCGCAATCGGCACATAGGAGAGGGTCAGCCAGACCACCACGAAGATCAGAACGGCAGAGAAACGGATGCGCTCCGCCAGCGCGCCCACAATCAGCCCGACGGTAATGCAGGCGAACGAGCCCTGGAACGCGACGTGGATGTACTGGTAGAAGCTGCCCATCAGCGCGGTCAGTTCAATATTTTTCAGCATTACCCAGTCGAAGTTACCAAAGAAGGCGTTGCCGGTACCGAAGGCCAGCGAGTAACCGTAAACCACCCACAGCACGCAGACCAGCGCGAACGTCACGGCAACCTGCGTCAGCATGGAGAGAACGTTTTTGCCGCGGATCAGGCCGCCGTAGAACAGCGCAATGCCCGGGATAGACATGAACAGCACCAGCGCGGTGCTGATCATCATAAAGGCGTTATCGGCTTTGTCTGCCACGGCAGGAGCAGCCAGCGCCAGGCCCGGCAGCAGTGCCAGCGAACCCAGACCCGTTTTAAGTGTTGCTATCTTCATTTTCTCGATCCCTATCACTGTGTGCCAGGCGTTATTTACAGTGCCGCTTCGTCAGATTCGCCGGTACGAATGCGAATGACGCGCTGCAGTTCGGCAACGAAAATTTTGCCGTCGCCAATTTTGCCGGTGTAGGCCGCTTTGCTAATCACATCAATCACTTCATCAAGCTGATCGTCAGCAATCGCGACATCAATTTTTACTTTTGGCAGAAAGTTAACGCTGTATTCCGCCCCGCGATAAAGCTCGGCATGACCCTTCTGACGACCAAAGCCTTTCACTTCGGTGACAGTCAGTCCCTGAATACCCATTGAGGACAATGCTTCACGCACGTCTTCCAGTTTGAATGGTTTGATTACCACCGTAACCAGCTTCATAGATCCCCTCCAGTCAGAATTCGGTAATGGCCGCAGCTCACGCAGAAGGTATTGCAAGGGGTGTGCCAGAAATGAAATGGAGGGAGAAAAGCGGTGCGACGAGCGTTATGCCGTCTTCCTTAATGAACCGGCGAAAAAAAACGCACCATGTCGGTGCACGGTGCGTTTCAGTATTGCACCAACAGGAATGACTGTTAGCGCGTTGCTTTGTTTTGGTGCATCAGGCGCTGAGCGACTCTTCCTCGCGCACGCTGGCCGCGAGCTCTTCGCCCGCCAGCTGAAGCTGATACATCTGCCAGTAGCGCCCTTTGGCTTCCAGCAGTTCACGGTGCGTCCCGCGCTCCACGGCTTGTCCACGATGCAGCACCAGAATGGTATCGGCATCGACAATGGTGGAAAGGCGATGGGCAATCACCACCAGCGTCGTATGGTCGCGTACCGCGGCCAGCGCCTGCTGGATGGCCTGCTCGGTGCCGGAGTCAATGCTGGCCGTCGCTTCATCCAGAATCAGCACCTGCGGGGTTTCAATCAGCACCCGCGCCAGCGCGAGAAGCTGCTTTTGCCCAACGGAGAGGTTGTTTCCCTGCTCGCCCAGCCGGGTATTAATCCCGTCGCTAAACCCGCGCGCAAGGTCTGCCAGCTGCACTTTTTCCAGCACCTCCCATACCTGCTCCTGAGAGTAGTCTCGCCCCAGGGTCACGTTGGCGTAGAAGGTATCGGCCAGGACGACCGGATCCTGCTGCACCATCGCGACGCCTTTACGCAACACGTTGTGGCTGAGAGACGCGAGCGGGCGTCCGTCGAGGCGGATTTCGCCTTGCGTGACCGGGTAGTAGCCCATCAACAGGCTGGCGAGCGTGCTCTTGCCGCTTCCCGTATGTCCCACCAGCGCCACGAAACCGCGCGACGGGACATCCAGCGTAATGTCCTGCAACACCAGCCGGTCTTCGCGATAGGCAAACGAGACGTTATCAAAGGCAATGGCGCCGCTTTGCAGAGGTCGCTCGTCATGACCGTAGGCCTGGCGCGGCCTGTCCATCAGCTCAAACACGCGCTCGCCGGCGACGACCGCCTGCTGCAGCATCGATTGCTGGGTCGTGAGCTCGATCAGCGGCTCGTTAAGGCGCCCCAGATAGCTAATAAAAGCGTACAGCACGCCCACTTCAATCGTACCGCTTGAGCTCAGGCCAAAGAGCATCAGTAAACCGCAAAGCACCAGCGCAGAGAAAAGGCTGAGCAGCGGACGCAGCAGGAAGCCGTCAAGGCGCAGCGTCTGCATACGCGCCATATAGTGCGATCGGCTGGCTTCGCCCATCCGCTCGCCAAAGCGCGCCTGCTGGCGGAACTGCTGGATGACGCTCATGCCGTTAATCACTTCGTTGAAGCCATCGTTAATGTCGGCCAGATAGGCGCGCACCCGACGCACGATTGGCGTGCTGTAGCGCTGGTAGATGATCATCACGATCAGCACCGCCGGGAAGATGGTAATCGCCACCAGCGCCATGCGCCAGTCGAGGCTGAACATCGCCACCAGCATCGCGCCGATCAGCGCCGCACTGCGTAACACCGTCGCGACCACGGTGACGTACAGGTCGCGGATCACTTCGGTATCGTTGGTCACGCGCGAAATCACCTGCCCGACCGGCTGGATATCAAACTCGCTGAGCGGCTGGCGAAGCGCCGCGTCCATTACATCCGTGCGCAGCTGCTGAACCACACCCACGGCGGCACGGTTAAACAGCAGCGACTGCGCATAGTGCAGCCCTGCCGCCGCCAGCTGCAACCCAACGTAGGCCACGCCTAAGCCCGCCACCAGCCCCAGCGGCAGGTAGCTTTTGGCGACCATATTGTCGATGAAGTAGCTGATGAGCAGCGGCCCGCTCACCTCAGCAATCGCCGCTATCCAGAGTAAAAGCACGGCCACGGAGAGCGGTTTGCGCCACGGCGAGCCGTAGGCCAGCAGACGTTTGAGCGTCGGCCACATCGTTCCGAGCTTACGCATTGGTGGCCTCCTGATCCTGTTCCGGCGCATCGTCCAGCGCCGCCTCAAGCTGTTGATAGCGGTACATATCGCGATACCAGCCCGGCTGCTCGGCAAGCGTTTCATGCTGCCCGCGCTGGGCAATGTGTCCGTGATGTAAGACCAGAATTTCGCTGGCCTCGGTGAGCGCTGACAAACGGTGGGCGCTGATAATCACCGTGCGTCCGTCGCCCCACTGGCGCAGGTTATGCAGAATCTGATGCTCGGTACGACCATCCACGGCGGAGAGCGCATCATCCAGAATGAGGATTTCAGCATTCAGCAGCAGCGCGCGGGCAATCGAGATTCGCTGTTTCTGCCCGCCGGACAGCATGACGCCACGTTCCCCGACTTCCGTTTCGTAGCCCTGCGGCAGACGCAAAATATCGTCATGTACGCTGGCTAAGCGCGCCACATGTTCGATCTCTTCCTGCGTCGCCGACGGGTGACCAAGCGCAATGTTATTCGCCACGGTGTCCGAAAATAAAAACGGCGTCTGGCTGACTACCGCCAGACGGCCACGCCACTCGTCCAGCAGCAGGTTCGCCAGGGGGATATCATGGAAACGGATATCGCCCTCGGTGACGTCAAAGTGGCGCTGAAGCAGAGAGAGCACGGTACTTTTTCCGGACCCCGTCGGGCCGCAGATGCCCAGCATCTGGCCCGGCCGCAGCGTAAAGCTAACGTTCTCCAGCACCGGATGTTCCGTTTGCGGATAGACAAATTTGCGAACGTCGACGTTCATAACGCCGCGCCCTTCCGGCACCGCTTCGCTGCCGTCATTGACCACCGGCGCTTCGGCCAGCATGGCGCGGATGCGGCTGTAGGCGGCGCTGCCGCGCTCTACGATATTAAACATCCAGGCCAGCGCCAGCATCGGCCAGATCATCAGCCCCAGATACATCGCAAAGCTGGTCAATTGCCCCAGGGTCAATGTGCCCTGCACCACCATCCAGCTCCCGCCGCCAATCGCCAGCAGGTTTGCCATGCCGATTGCGACATAAATCGTTGGATCAAATCGCGCATCAATACGCGCGACGCGCATGTTTTTCGCCCCCGTGTCTGCCGCATCGGCCGCAAACAGCGCGGACTGCCGATCTTCCAGGCCAAACGCTTTGATCATGCGGATGCTGGTCATGCTCTCCTGGGTGCGATCGTTCAAAGAAGAAAACGCCGCCTGCGCCAGCTTGAAGCGCTCGTGCAGCTGTTCGCCGTAGCGATTGATCGCCAGCGCCATGATCGGCATCGGCAGCAGGGCGAGCAGGGTTAATTGCCAGCTGATCTGCGTGGACATGACGATCAGCACCGCACAGCCCATCACCAGCGAGTCCACCAGCGTCAGCACCCCTTCCCCGGCGGCAAAGACCACGCGATCGACGTCGTTCGTCGCGCGGGCAATGAGATCCCCGGTGCGATGACGCAGATAAAATTCGGGATGCTGTCGGCTCAGCTGGCGGTAAAAATCTTCACGCAGCTCAACGGCCAGCTGATAGGACGCACCAAACAGCAGCACGCGCCAGACGTAGCGCAGAAGATAAACAATGACCGCCGTCAGCACCAGCGTGCCGACCCACATCAACACCCGTGCGGTGGTGTAATGCTGTTCAGTGACGCCATCCACGACGTAGCCCACCACCTTCGGCGGGATCAGCTGCAAAATGGCAATGATAATAAGCAGGGCGACTGCACCGAGGTAGCGTTGCCACTCCCGACGAAAGTACCAGCTTAATTGGGCAAATAATCGCACGCGGTTTGTTCCTGAAGGTATTTTACGAAGTTATTCAATGGGTAAGGCTGTGGTGTACTTAATCTGTTCCATGGCGAAGCTTGAGGTGACGTCCGACAAGCCCGGGACGCTGTTCACCAGCCGCTTGTAGAAATCATCATAGCGCTTCATGTCAGCCACCTGGACGCGCATCAGGTAATCGTACTCGCCGGCCATACGCCAGAAGCCGAGCACCTCGGGCATCTCAGACACCTGAGTGACGAAGCGGCAATACCACTCGCTGCTGTGGTGTTGGGTTTTTATCAGCACAAATGCCGTCAGCCCAAGCCCCAGTTTTTCGGGATCGAGTAATGCGACGCGCCCCAGAAGAATGCCGTCATCTTCCAGCTTTTTTAGGCGCTTCCAGCACGGTGTGGTGGTCAGATTAACGGCATCTGCCAGCGCCTGCAAAGAGAGGGTACAGTCACTTTGCAGCAATGAAAGGAGCTTGCGGTCAATTTTATCTAGCATACCCACCTCATAGAGAAAATTTTTCTCCCTTCATTCTATTTTAAAGGCCAGATAGCAACAATTTTTTCTGTGCTTTTCGCTATGCTGGGCACAAAATGACAAACGGATAACTACGATGAATAGCACCTGGGTTAAACATGCCATCAGCGAAATCAATGCCGACTACCAGCGCTCGGCGGATACCCACCTGATTCGCCTCCCCCTGCCGGGATTTGACGGTATTCAGCTCTACCTGAAGGATGAAAGCACCCATCCTACCGGTAGCCTGAAGCATCGCCTGGCGCGCTCTCTGTTTTTATACGGTTTGTGCAACGGCTGGATCAAAGAAGGCACGACCATTATTGAATCCTCATCCGGTTCAACGGCGGTGTCTGAAGCCTATTTCGCTCGTCTGCTGGGCCTGCCGTTTATCGCCGTGATGCCCTCCTGCACCGCAAAACGCAAAATCGAGCAGATCGAATTTTACGGCGGACGCTGCCATTTTGTGGAAAGCGCCTGCGAAATCTACGCCGCCTCTGAAATGCTCGCCCGCGAGCTAAACGGCCACTATATGGACCAGTTCACCTTTGCCGAGCGCGCAACGGACTGGCGCGGCAATAACAACATTGCCGACAGTATTTTCCGCCAGATGACCCACGAACCGCATCCGGTTCCGTCGTACATTGTGATGAGCGCCGGTACGGGCGGCACGTCAGCCACTATCGGACGCTACATTCGCTGTCAGGGCTACGATACCCAATTGATGGTGGTTGACCCCCAGAACTCCGTGTTCCTCGACTACTGGCAAAGCCGCGATGCCGGCCTGCGCAGTCCGGTGGGCAGTAAAATTGAAGGAATTGGCCGCCCGCGCGTGGAACCGTCGTTCATTCCTGACGTTGTCGACGAAATGCTCCGCGTGCCGGACGCCGCCAGCGTCGCCACCGCGCACTGGCTGGAGACGCAGCTCGGCCGCAAGGTGGGCGCATCAACGGGCACCAACATGTGGGGCGCACTGCAGCTTGCGGCACGCATGCGCGAGGAAGGCCGTACCGGCTCCATCGTCACGCTGCTGTGCGACAGCGGCGAGCGCTACCTTGAGACCTACTACAATGCGGAGTGGGTACAGGCCAACATCGGCGACATCACTCCGTGGAAAGCGCAGATTGCGCAGCTGCTGAAATAAAAAAAAAGCCAGACCGAAGTCTGGCTTGCTGGAAGGGTCTCACTATTCGGGGGAATATGGGAGGTTGTTGTTGTCCAGCCAATGCGTCAAAAAATGGGACACCGCTTCGTTGCCGCAGTGTCCGATAACCGGCAGATGAGGAAGCTCTGCGATCAGCTGCGGCATCGCATTCCCCATAATCAGGCCGCGCCCCACGCTGCCCAGCATTTCACGGTCATTCATGGCGTCGCCAAACGCCATACACTCCTGCAGCGTTAAGCCCAGGTGGTCGCTGAGCACCGCCAGGGCTGAACCTTTGTTACAGCCCACCGGCAGGACTTCAAGACAATCCACCGCCGAGAAGGTCAGGTGCGCCCGGTCGCCCAGCGCCTCATTTAACTGAATGCGTAAGCGGCAAAGATCGTCGTGATCGCCACAGAAGCAAATCTTGGTCACCGCGTGGGCAGGGATCCGGCGCAGATCGATAAGCTGGTATTTGAAGCCGCTATAAACATGCGCGTGCAACAATTCGGGGATTTCGCTTCCGGTAAACCAGCCTTGATCGTTGAATACGTGGATACTGGCCTGCGTGTCCCACGTGCTGTGCAGAACAATATCCGCCACTTCCGGGTTGAGATCCTGGCGGTGCAGCACCTCTCCTTCAACGGTGTGAATGCGCGTTCCGTTACCCGTGATTAAAAACGCATCCAGGGAAAACGTGCCCAGCAGATGACGCATCTCCAGCACGTGGCGGCCAGTGGCAAACGTCAGGGTGACATCACGCTCGCGCAGACGCTTCAGGGTACTCAGCGTTTTCTCCCCCAGACGGTGATCCGGCATTAACAACGTACCGTCCATATCAAATGCAGCGAGGCGGGCCATGATTACTCCTGAAATGTGATGCGATTAACTTGTGCATCAGTATCGTGTGAGATATACGGAAGTAATAGTGAATAGATGAAAATTATTGTTCCGGGTTTCTTATGCGCCAGCTTAACCGTCTTAACCAGTATCAACGCCTGTGGCAACCTTCCGCTGGCGCTCCACAGCAGGTCACCATAAGTGAGCTTGCCAGCCGCTGTTTTTGTAGCGAGCGGCATGTCCGCACCCTGCTGCGTCAGGCTCAGGAGGCGGGCTGGCTCAGCTGGCACGCGCGGTCTGGTCGCGGCAAGCGCGGTGAGCTGACGTTCCATGCCAGCCCGGAGTCACTGCGCAATGCGATGATGGAAGAGGCGCTGAAGAGCGGGCAGCAGCATAACGCGCTGGAGCTGGCCCAGCTTGCTCCTGAAGCACTGAGATCGTTGTTGCATCCGTTTTTAGGCGGACAGTGGCAAAACGACACGCCGACGCTGCGCATCCCCTACTATCGCTCGCTGGAGCCGCTTCAGCCGGGCTTTTTGCCTGGCCGGGCGGAGCAGCATCTGGCGGGACAGGTATTTTCAGGCTTGACGCGTTTTAACGGTAACAGCAGTGAACCCACGGGCGATCTCGCGCATCACTGGGAGGTCTCTGCTGACGGGCTGCGCTGGCATTTCTACATTCGCTCCACCCTGCACTGGCATAACGGCGATAAAATAGAAACGGCGCAGCTCCAGCGAAGCCTGACGGCACTGTTGACGCTTCCCGCCCTGCGCACCCTGTTCAGGAGCGTTTTACGTCTCGAAACAACGCATCCACAGTGTCTGACATTTATGCTGCATCAACCGGACTATTGGCTGGCGCACAGGCTGGCAACCTACTGCAGCCGTCTGGCGCATCCCGACTATCCTGAACTTGGCTGCGGCCCCTTCCGGCTGGCCGCCTTTGAGCCCGACCTGGTTCGTCTGGAAAGCCATGAGCAATACCACCTGAGCCATCCGCTGCTCAAAGCCATCGAATACTGGATCACCCCCCAGCTGTTTGATTACAGGCTGGGCACCAGCTGTCGTCACCCGGTGCAAATCGCGATTGGCGAGGCCGATGAGCTTGAAACCCTGAGGCTGGTCAGCAGCAGCACCAGCCTGGGCTTCTGTTACCTCACGCTGAAACAGAGCGCGCGTCTGAGTAAGATCCAGGCGAAGCGGCTTATCAATATCATCCATCTCTCCAGGCTTCTGCACACGCTTCCGCTCAACGAAGGACTCATTACGCCCACCGGGGAACTGCTTCCCGGCTGGACAATCCCCGAATGGCCTGACTTAACGGACGTTGCCCTGCCTGAGGCGCTGACGCTGGTTTACCATCTTCCCGTTGAGCTTCACACCATGGCCAGCCAGTTAAAGGCGTACCTGGCGCGACAGGGTTGTGACCTGACCGTCATCTTCCACGACGCCAAGACGTGGGACGGATGCCAGCAGCTTGCCGATGCAGACATCATGATGGGGGACAGGCTGATTGGCGAAGCGCCAGCGTATACGCTTGAGCAGTGGCTGCGCTGCGATGCCCTGTGGCCGCACGTGTTAAGCGCACCGGCCTACGCCCATCTGCAAGCCACGCTGGATGCGGTGCAGTCTCAGGCCGAAGCTCGGGACCGACACGCCGGTCTGCAAGCCATTTTCAACCGCCTGATGGAGAATGCGGTGCTGACGCCGCTTTTTAACTATCAATATCAAATCAGCGCCCCGCCGGGAGTCAACGGCATACGCCTCAACACCCGCGGCTGGTTTGATTTTACCGAAGCCTGGCTTCCCGCCCCCAAATCGTGAAGAAGCTGGTCGCCGCCGTAGCCAGACGGTAACATAACGTTTTTACCGTAACAGTCGAGATGATTTATGAAACGTGCCGTCGTCGTGTTCAGCGGAGGACAAGACTCTACAACCTGCCTGGTTCAGGCCCTTCATCAGTATGATGAAGTTCACTGTGTGACTTTCGATTATGGCCAGCGTCACCGCGCTGAAATCGACGTTGCCCGTGAACTGGCCCTTAAACTGGGGGCACGCGCGCACAAGGTGCTGGACGTTACGCTGTTAAATGAACTGGCCGTCAGCAGCCTCACCCGGGACAGTATTCCTGTACCGGACTACGAACCCGATGCCAGCGGCATTCCGAACACGTTTGTGCCGGGGCGTAATATTCTGTTCCTGACCCTGACGGCGATTTATGCCTATCAGGTAAAAGCCGAAGCGGTAATTACGGGCGTATGCGAGACCGACTTCTCAGGATACCCGGACTGCCGCGATGAGTTTGTCAAAGCGCTCAACCACGCCGTCAATCTGGGGATGGCGAAAGAGACGCGCTTTGAAACCCCGCTCATGTGGCTGGATAAAGCCGAAACCTGGGCGCTGGCCGACTACTGGGGCAAGCTGGATTTGGTTCGCAGCGAAACCCTCACCTGCTATAACGGCATCAAAGGCGACGGTTGCGGCCAGTGCGCCGCCTGTAATCTGCGCGCTAACGGGCTTAACCATTACCTGGCTGATAAAGTCGGCGTGATGGCGGCAATGAAGCAAAAGACCGGACTTAAATAGCGTTTTTTGACCGTGCTGTCGCAAAACAGGTGTCGACAGCACGAGTGCGCCTTAATATGTCTTATACGATCATCAACTCCAGCTTTTCCCGCAATTCCCCTTCCAGCGGCAGCGCTTTCTGAGTTTTCAGTTCGATACAGACAAAGGTGATCAGTGCATCAGCCACCACCTGCCCTTCTGGATCGAGCGTCACCACCTGGCTTAACACGCCGCTCTTGCCGTTTAGCTGTTGTACCTGGCTGGTCACGGTGAGCACATCGCCCAGCACGGCCGGACGGCGATAGTTAATGTTGATATTGACGACCACGAACGCGATGTTGTGCGCGGTCAGCCACTGAAAGCTTTCGCTGTTTTCCAGCCCGTCCCAGCGCGCTTCTTCAAGAAACTCGAGATAGCGAGCGTTATTGACGTGCTGATAAACATCAAGATGGAAACCGCGTACTTTGATTTTTGTCTGCATAGCGCAATAGCCTTTCATTGTTATAGGATCAGAGGTCATAACTGGTATGACCTCTTTATCCTGGCAAACTTTTGCCGCAGTGCAAGAAATTGCGTTATTACAGTGTCAGGTGTGAGAGGTTGCGCTCAACCAGCGCGCTGCCCATGCCCGGAACCTGTTTGAGATCGTCGACCGTTTTGAATGGGCCGTACTCTTCACGATAGCTGACGATAGCCTGCGCTTTTTTCAGGCCCACGCCATTCATTGCGCGGGCGAGATCCTCTGCCGAGGCCGAGTTAATGCTGACCCGCGTACCGTCATCATCCGCATTTTTACCGACGTCAGCCGCTTTGGTCTGCCCTTGTACCGGCGCGGCCGCGTCAGACTTGCTCTGCGTAGCCTGTGGTTTGGCGGCGGTCGCCACCGCCTGCGCGCCCGCGCTCATCCCGGTGGTGGCAATAGCCAGCGTAATTAACAGTGCTTTGATTCCACATTTCATGCTGTTATCTCCTTGTTTGTTGACAGCCACGCAACGATAGCCGCCTGTGAAAACAGGCACAAACAGCAGATTGCAGAAATGGAAAAGGCCGCGAAAGCGGCCTTTAGTTTTTGCAGAGCGTTACGAAAATCTGCGAGCAGACACGTAATTACTGCTGCTGGGTCATGACATCGCCCAGCTTGATTTTGGCGTCTTTACGCAGGTTGCTCATCAAGGCTTCGAAAGCAATCTGAGCATTGTTCTGAGTAATGCCCTGAACCATCGCCTTCTTCTGCGCTTCTGGCAGAGTGCCGGCTTTCACGTCGTCCAGCGCCAGCAGAACAACGTTACCCTGCATATCGGTGGTGGTACCGAAGCTTGGCTTGTCTTTTGCCGGTAGCGTCAGGCTAAACGCGGCCTGGCTGATTGGGTCCTGACCGGTGCGGCTCAGCGTTTTCGCCTCACCGAAGCTCAGACCTGCCGCTTTCAGCGCGTCCTGTTTACCCGCTTTCAGATCGGCCAGAATCTTCTCAGCGTCCAGTTTAGCCTGCTGTTCTGCTTTGTTGTGCTTAACCTGAGCGACGACCTGATCCTTCACTTCCGCCAGCGGTTTGACCGCTTCTGGCTTGTGCTCGCTGACGCGCAGAACAAAGGCGCGATCGCCGTCAACGGTAATGATGTCAGAGTTGCTGCCCGGCGTGCCGTTCTCGCCCACCAGACCACCGTTAAAGATGGCATCAGAAACCGGTTTGAAGTTCAGCTCTTCCGGCAGGTTGTCGCGACCAAACCAGCCGGTCTCAACCGCTTTCACACCCGCCGCCTGCTCTGCACCTGCCAGAGATTCGTTGTCGTTGCTGGCAGCATCGCTCACCTTCTGCTGCAGCGCGTAGTAGGCATCCAGGGCTTTTTCCTGTTTCACTTTCGCAGCGATATCATCACGAACCTCAGCCAGCGGCTTGGTTTTCGCCGGGGTGATGTCGTCCAGACGCACGACCAGGAAACCAACGGATGATTTAATCACACCAGACAGCTGGCCTTTCTCTTTCAGGCCGGCATTTTTCAGCTCGTCGGGCGTGGTTGCGTCTTCCAGCCAGCCCATATCACCGCCGTTTTTCGCAGAGATAATGTCGGTGGATTTCGCTTTCGCAAGGGTGGCGAAATCAGCGCCTTTGTTCAGCTCATCCAGTACCGCCTTAGCATCTGCTTCAGTTTTGGTCTGAATCACGCTGTAGCGGTTACGCTGCGGCTGAGTGAACTGATCCTGATGCTGGTCGTAGTAAGACTGGATCTCGGCATCAGACGCGCTTTCCTGCAGCGCAGCTGCATCCAGCTTGATGTAGCTGACGCGGAACTGCTCCGGAGAAACAAAGGCGTTTTTATTCTGCTCGTAGTAAGCATTAACGTCTGCGTCGCTCACCTGCTGTTTCGCCGCCAGGGCGTTCACATCAATTGTCGCTTCACGGACCACGCGCTGCTGGGCCACCAGCGCGGCCAGTTCGTCGGTTTCACCTTTAAGCATGAAATCGGTACCCACGACAGCGTTAATGAGCTGCTGGGTCGTCAGCTGGTTACGCAGCGCCTGCGCGTACTGATCCGCCGTCATGCCCATCTGGTTAACGATACTGTTGTAACGCGCGTTGTCGAATTTACCGTTAGACTGGAATGCCTGAGTGGCGAAGATCGCTTTTTTGACCTGCTCGTCGCTGATGCCAAGGCCCAGCTTTTTGGCATACTGATCCAGCAGCGCTTCGTCGATAAGACGGTTCAGTGTCTGTTGGCGCAGGGTTTTCATGTACCCTTCATTCGCCGCCAGTTCAGAGAATTGGTCGCCCAGCTGTTGCTGCATACGGTTACGCTCACCGGCAAAAGCATTCTCGAACTGACCACGGCTGATTTCCTGGCCATTCACTTTTGCGGCATAGTTCGCGCCACCGCCAATAAGGTAACTGCTCACGCCGGTCAATATGAACGACACGATAATGATACCGAAAATAATCTTGAGCACGAGACTGTTAGCAGCCGTGCGTAAGCTGTCCATCATGGTGTAACAACACTCCGCTGTAGGTGACTGGTTACCTGACGCTGACGGAAAATCCTGCCCGTCGCGCGTGAAGGCGTATTGTGACAAGAAAACGGGGCGATTGTCAGCCCACAACTCGCATAAACTCGCACAAATCAGGTCTGGACAAACAAAAAAGGCACATCAAACGATGCGCCCTTGTACTATCCGGCTTCCCTGAAACGGGAAAGCAATCAGTTTACTGCGTCTTTCAGCGCTTTACCTGCACGGAAACCCGGCACTTTAGCAGCAGCAATGGTGATCTCTTTACCGGTCTGAGGGTTGCGGCCAGTACGGGCAGCACGCTCTTTAACAGCAAAAGTACCGAAGCCTACCAGTGCAACGTCGTCCCCAGCCTGCAGAGATTCAGTAACAGAAGCAATTAATGCATCTAACGCACGTCCAGCTGCAGCTTTAGAAATATCAGCACCAGCAGCAATTTTGTCAATCAGTTGAGATTTATTCACTGTTCTCTTCCTCTCTTTATAATTTATATCGCGCCTGAGTCCTTCACAACGCGACCGCGCAGCAGTTATATCAGGCCTGCCATGACCTTACAACACCCGTTGTTGATGGCTGACCTAATCAGCAATCTAAATTAGCTATACAAAAAAAGGCTGGCAAGTGCGAAATGACTTACCAGCCTTGTTTTTATTGACGCTCTTTGCGCGAGGTCACTATTTTGCGGTTACAACCTGCATTCCGGAGGGTTCATTCTGCAGTGCGAGACTGAGAACTTCCTCAATTCGCTTAACAGGATGGATCTGCAGATCGGCAATCACGTTGTCCGGAATCTCTTCCAGATCGCGTTTATTTTCGTAAGGGATCAATACGGTTTTGATCCCACCGCGGTGTGCCGCCAGCAGTTTTTCTTTTAACCCGCCGATTGGCAGGACCTGACCGCGCAGGGTGATTTCACCGGTCATTGCCACATCGGCACGTACCGGGTTGCCCGTCAGACAGGAAACCAGAGCGGTACACATGGCAATACCCGCGCTTGGGCCATCTTTCGGCGTCGCCCCCTCAGGAACGTGAACGTGAATGTCGCGTTTTTCGTAGAAATCCGGGTTGATACCCAGTTTTTCCGCGCGCGCGCGCACCACAGTCAGCGCAGCCTGGATGGACTCCTGCATCACTTCACCCAGCGAGCCGGTGTAGGTCAGCTTGCCTTTGCCCGGCACACAGGCGGTTTCGATGGTCAGCAGATCGCCGCCCACTTCCGTCCATGCCAGACCGGTCACCTGACCCACGCGGTTTTCGTTATCCGCGCGGCCATAGTCGAAGCGCTGAACGCCCAGGTAGGCATGCAGATTGTCACCGTTAATCACGATGTGCTTCAGGCTCTTATCCAGCAGCAGCTGTTTTACCGCCTTACGGCACAGCTTAGATATTTCGCGCTCAAGGCTACGCACGCCCGCTTCACGGGTGTAGTAGCGAATGATGCCGATAATCGCGCTGTCCTCGACGGTCAGCTCGTTGGCTTTCAGCGCGTTACGCTCAATCTGCTTCGGCAGCAGGTGCTGTTTAGCAATGTTCAGCTTTTCGTCTTCGGTATAACCGGAGAGGCGGATCACTTCCATACGGTCCAGCAGCGGTGCCGGTATGTTCATGGAGTTGGACGTTGCCACGAACATTACATCGCTGAGGTCGTAGTCCACTTCCAGATAGTGATCGCTGAACGCCACGTTCTGTTCTGGATCAAGCACTTCCAGCAGAGCAGACGCCGGGTCGCCGCGCATGTCCGACGACATTTTGTCGATCTCATCAAGCAGGAACAGCGGGTTTTTAACGCCCACTTTCGCCATTTTCTGGATCAGTTTACCCGGCATAGAACCGATGTAGGTACGGCGGTGACCGCGGATTTCCGCTTCATCACGCACGCCGCCCAGCGCCATACGGATGTACTTACGTCCGGTCGCTTTAGCGATGGACTGGCCCAGAGAGGTTTTACCCACCCCCGGCGGTCCTACCAGGCACAGAATTGGGCCTTTAATTTTGTTTACACGGCTCTGTACCGCGAGGTACTCAAGGATGCGGTCTTTCACGCGTTCCAGGCCGTAGTGGTCAGTATCGAGGATCTCCTGGGCCTGACGCAGGTCTTTCTTGACCTTGCTGCGGGCGTTCCACGGAACCTGCACCATCCACTCAATGTAGCCGCGCACGACGGTTGCTTCAGCCGACATCGGAGACATCATTTTCAGCTTCTGCAGTTCTGCTTCGGCTTTCTCTTTCGCCTCTTTCGGCATCTTCGCCGCGTCGATCTTACGCTTCAGCGCTTCGTTTTCGTCCGGTGCGTCGTCCATCTCGCCCAGCTCTTTCTGAATGGCCTTCATTTGCTCATTCAGATAGTACTCACGCTGAGATTTTTCCATCTGCTTTTTCACGCGGTTACGAATGCGCTTCTCAACCTGCAGCAGATCGATTTCAGACTCCATCATCGCCATCAGATATTCCAGACGTTCGTTAACGTCGGACATCTCCAGCACGGACTGTTTGTCAGCCAGCTTCAGCGGCATGTGTGCAGCGATGGTGTCCGCCAGACGCGCAGGATCGTCGATGCTGTTCAGCGACGTCAGCACTTCTGGTGGGATTTTCTTGTTCAGCTTGATATAGCCTTCGAACTGGCTAATCGCGGTACGTACCAGCACTTCCTGCTCGCGCTCATCAAGTTCAGGCGAATCAAGGTACTCTGCCTTGGCAGAGAAATGTTCGCCATCGTCTGACAGGGTGGTAATACGCGCACGCTGCAGGCCTTCGACCAGCACCTTCACGGTGCCGTCCGGCAGCTTCAGCATTTGTAAAATAGAGGCCACGGTCCCGACGGTGAAAAGATCGTTTACACCCGGCTCATCCGTTGATGCTTCTTTCTGGGCCACCAGCATGATTTTTTTATCATGATCCATGGCGGCTTCGAGGCAACGGATAGATTTTTCCCGCCCTACAAATAAGGGTATGACCATGTGCGGATAAACCACCACATCGCGCAACGGCAATACGGGGATTTCAATGCGTTCAGAACGCTCAGGATTCATAGAGCTCTCTCTTAGTTTAGTGTCCGCCAGGTAAGCTGGTCATGTCACAGTGCTTCACATAACCATTAACATGTATCCAGTATATGGGGATGTTTCCCACACATTCAACGCTATGAATACGGAAAAAGTAAAGGGGAGATAAAATCCCCCCTTTTTGATTAACTGCTTGTATGATTTGGTGAATTATTCGCCAGATGCCTGCTGGGCTTCCGGTTTACCGTAAATCAGCAGCGGCTTGGATTGGCCGCCGATCACGGACTCGTCGATAACCACTTTTTCGACGTCTTCCATCGACGGCAGATCGTACATGGTGTCGAGCAATGCCGCTTCAACGATAGAGCGCAAACCACGCGCACCGGTTTTACGCGCCATCGCTTTCTTGGCAATCGCATCCAGCGCTTCGTCACGGAATTCCAGCTCAACGCCTTCCAGATTGAACAGCGCCTGATACTGCTTGGTCAGCGCATTTTTCGGCTCTTTCAGAATCTGAATCAGCGCGTCTTCGCTCAGCTCATTCAGCGTTGCCACAACCGGCAGACGGCCAATGAATTCAGGGATCAGACCAAATTTGATCAGATCTTCAGGCTCAACCTGCGAAAGCAGTTCACCTTCGTTGGCTTTCTCGGACTTCGCCTTCACCGTTGCGCCAAAACCGATGCCGGAGCCGGTTTCAACACGGTGGGAAATGACTTTATCCAGACCAGCAAACGCGCCGCCGCAAATGAACAGGATCTTGGAGGTATCGACCTGCAGGAACTCCTGCTGCGGATGTTTGCGTCCACCCTGCGGCGGAACGGCCGCAACCGTACCTTCGATCAGCTTCAGCAGGGCCTGCTGCACGCCTTCACCCGACACGTCACGGGTGATGGACGGGTTGTCTGATTTACGGGAGATCTTGTCGATCTCATCAATATAAACAATCCCGCGCTGTGCTTTCTGAACGTCGTAATCGCACTTCTGCAGCAGCTTCTGAATGATGTTCTCAACGTCTTCACCCACATAACCGGCTTCGGTCAGGGTGGTGGCATCCGCCATGGTAAACGGAACATCCAGCAGGCGCGCCAGGGTTTCCGCCAGCAGCGTTTTACCGGAGCCGGTTGGCCCGATCAGCAGAATGTTACTTTTGCCCAGTTCTACACCATTGCTGGTGTCGCCGTTACGCAGACGTTTGTAGTGGTTGTATACCGCCACCGCCAGCACTTTCTTGGCCTGCTCCTGACCGATGACATAGTCGTCAAGGTGATGACGAATCTCATGCGGCGTTGGCAATGCGCTACGCTCACGGTGCGGCGCAACTTCTTTAATCTCTTCGCGAATGATGTCGTTACATAAATCGACGCATTCGTCGCAGATATACACGGACGGCCCGGCAATCAGTTTACGCACTTCATGCTGGCTTTTGCCGCAAAAAGAGCAGTACAGCAGTTTGCCCGAACCATCTTTGCGTTTATCTGTCATGAGTCCAAACCTCTTTTTAAGTTCTTTGTGCCGCACATGACGACGCAAATGCCATTCTAAGACGCGTGTGCTTTAAGCAGCGTGCCGCCCTACCTTAGTATAGCGGCACACTCGCGTCGCGGGCATCAATTACGATGGGTCAATACGGAGTCGACTAAGCCGTACTCAACTGCCTCTGGAGCAGAGAGGAAGCGATCGCGCTCGGTATCGCGCTCGATCTGCTCAAGAGATTGACCTGTATGCTGCGCCATAAGTTCATTCATGCGCGCTTTTACTTTCAGAATTTCGCGGGCGTGGATTTCGATATCCGTCGCCTGCCCCTGGTAACCCCCCAGCGGCTGGTGAATCATCACGCGGGAGTTAGGCAGGCAGAAACGCTTACCTTTCGCCCCTGCGGTTAACAGGAAGGCCCCCATGGATGCAGCCTGCCCCATACAGATAGTGCTGACATCTGGCTTGATGAACTGCATGGTGTCATAAATGGACATGCCCGCCGTAATCACACCGCCAGGCGAGTTGATGTACAGGTAAATGTCTTTTTCCGGGTTTTCCGCTTCCAGGAACAGCATCTGCGCCACGATCAGGTTAGCCATATGGTCTTCTACCTGGCCGGTCAGAAAGATAACGCGTTCCTTGAGCAGACGGGAATAGATATCGAAAGAACGCTCACCGCGTGAGGTCTGTTCAATAACCATTGGCACCAGCGCCATATGGGGTGCAAAGTTATCTCGTTCGCCACTGTATGACATTTCCGTCTCCTGGTTCAAAATTGAAAACACCTGCTGTACTGATTGTAACCTTATGGACGGATTATCAGCCAGTCTCAATCATCGTGATTACATACTTATGGGGTTCGCCACGCCCTATTTCAAGCATAACAACCTTTTGTTGTAACGCTAACACTGAAAGGGCGTTTTAGCACCCTTCCAGAACCCATGCAGCGATAAAAAAAACCCGTCGCCGGAAGGCAACGGGTTTTTTGTTCAAACTTTAAACCGTTAGAGCGAAATTACGCCTGCTGGTTCATCAGTTCGTTGAAAGAGGTCGCTTTTTCGGTCACTTTCGCTTTCGCCAGTACCGCTTCAACAGCCTGCTCTTCCAGTGCGACGTTGCGCATGTTGTCCATCAGCTCTTTGTTCTTACCGTAGAACTCGATCACTTCTGATGGATCTTCGTATGCAGACGCCATCTCTTCGATCAGGCCCTTCACACGCTCTTCGTCAGCTTTCAACTCGTGGGTACGAATCACTTCGCCCAGCAGCAGGCCAACAACAACGCGGCGTTTCGCTTGCTCTTCGAACAGCTCGCGCGGCAGTTCCATCGCTTGCTGCTGGTTGCCACCGAAGCGCTGTGCAGCCTGACGGCGCAGCACGTCGATTTCGCTGTCGATCAGGGCAGCAGGAACGTCGATTTCGTTCGCTTTTACCAGACCTTCAATCGCCTGAGATTTCACGCGGTTACGCACAGCACCGTTCAGCTCGCGCTCCATGTTTTTACGCACTTCGGTACGCAGGCCAGCAACAGAACCATCTTCCACGCCGAAACGCTTGATGAATTCTTCAGTCAGTTCTGGCAGTTCGCGCTCTTCAACTTTCTTCAGGTTGATGACGAACTTCGCTGCTTTACCTTTCAGGTTTTCAGCGTGGTACTCTTCAGGGAAGGTCACGTCGATGGTGAACTCTTCGCCCGCTTTGTGGCCTTTGATGCCGTCTTCGAAGCCTGGGATCATACGACCCTGGCCCATTGCCAGTACGAAGTCAGACGCTTTGCCGCCTTCGAACTCTTCGCCGTCTACAGAACCGGTGAAGTCGATGGTTACGCGGTCTTCCGCGTCAACAGCGCCTTCTTTCTCTTTCCAGTTCGCCTGCTGCTTACGCAGGGTGTCCAGCATGCCGTCAACGTCTTCGTCAGTCACGGAAACGATCGGTTTTTCAACTTCGATAGATTCCAGGCCTTTCAGCTCAACTTCCGGGTACACTTCAAACTCTACGGAGTAGGTGAAGTCTTCGCCCAGTTTGTATTCGCCTGGCACGTAGTTTGGCGCGCCGGCTGGATTGATTTTTTCTTTGATGATCGCGTCGATAAAGTTGCGGCTCATCAGTTCACCCAGCACATCCTGACGCACGGAAGCACCATAACGCTGAGCAACAACATTCATTGGTACTTTGCCCTTACGGAAGCCGTCAATACGTACTTTTTTTGCTACGTTGACCAGCTCGCTTTTCACAGCAGTTTCGATGCTGTCAGCAGCGATAGTAATCGTTACACGGCGGCCAAGGCCTTGAGTGGTTTCAACTGAAACTTGCATCTTGTTACCTCAAAAAAATCACAGTGCTCGGTCAACTCTGAATCTGTCTGTTATACCGGGATGCTCTCTTAGTGCAGATTCACATTCCCTGTCGCCAGAATCATCCCGAAGACATTCAATAAGACGCGGCATTATAGCGGCATCACTTAGGTGAGTCGAGAACGGTTGGAGCATGTTGCTGCGGCTTTTTTCACACTTTAAGGCTATTTTTAGCCTTAAAATCGCACCATCCGCTCAAAACTCAGACAAAACAAAACGGCCCGGAGGCCGTTTTGAGGAAATCTGTAAGCAACATACTGGAAAAGCTCCAGCCGTTGCAAATCCGATTTATCAGGCGATGGTGCCTGCACCGCGACAAGGCGGCGACGCAAAAACCGTATCCTGCAAGCCTTCCCATTCCTTAATGGTGTAGGTATGCAGTGCCAGCGCATGCACGGTCGTGGAGAGTTCTTCCGTCAAGGTGCTGTAGATCAGGCGATGTCGGTTCAGGAAACGTTCTCCCGTGAAGCGATCGCTAACCAGAACCACTTTAAAGTGGCTTTCAGAACCTGCCGGCACGTTATGACGATAGCTTTCGTCGACGACTTCGAGGAACACAGGGTTGAACGCTGCCCTTAATTTTTCTTCTATCTGTTCACGTATCATCATGAAATTACTCCTCCGACAACGCTAAGATGTCACCCATCCCTTTAAATGTTAGCCGCTTTTACCGTTTCCATTACACCTTGACAACAAATATTTAGCTTTCGTCTGATTTTCTCATTCAAATGGATGAAGTTCACTGTGAGACTCATACCTGTCGTCTCTCGCGGGAGGAGAAAAAGGATGAGCTGGTCAGTTTTCAGACAAGACGATGAATTTACATGCGTTGACCACTTCCCCTGGCCGTAGTCGATGATATGATGGCGGCAATTTTTCTCTCTTTAATGCTTACGATTCGTTGAGAACCTGAAAATGTTTAAAAAACTCTTCTTTCCGTTGGTAGCCCTTTTTATGCTGGCAGGCTGTGCGACTCCGCCTACCACTATTGATGTCTCACCAAAAATCACCCTGCCTCAGCAGGACCCAAGCCTGATGGGCGTCACCGTGAGCATTAACGGTGCCGATCAGCGTCAGGACCAGGCGCTGGCAAAAGTGACCCGCGACAACCAGCAGGTGACGCTGACCGCGTCTCGCGACCTGCGCTTCCTGCTGCAGGAAGTGCTTGAGAAGCAAATGACCGCTCGCGGCTACATGATTGGCCCAAGCGGCGCGGTTGATCTGCAGATTATCGTCAACAACCTGTACGCAGACGTCTCTCAGGGCAACGTGCGCTACAACATTGCGACCAAAGCGGATATCGCCATCATTGCCACCGCGAAGAACGGCAACAAGATGACCAAAAACTACCGCGCCAGCTACTCTGTTGAAGGCGCGTTCCAGGCCTCTAACAAGAATATTGCTAACGCCGTTAATAGCGTGCTGACGGACACCATCGCCGATATGGCGCAGGACACCAGCATTCACGACTTTATCAAGCAGAACGCACGTTAATCCTGCTCACTGACCCGGTGCTTCACCGGGTCAGTTCATAAGAACATGTCCAGTCACTACTTACGCATTTTCCAGCAACCGAAATCAGCGATTCTGCTGATCCTCGGCTTTGCCTCCGGTTTACCCCTCGCGCTCACCTCCGGCACGCTTCAGGCGTGGATGACGGTTGAGAACATCGATCTCAAAACCATTGGTTTCTTCTCGCTTGTCGGTCAGGCGTATGTCTTTAAGTTCCTGTGGTCGCCGGTGATGGATCGCTATACGCCGCCGTTTCTGGGGCGTCGTCGCGGCTGGTTAGTGATGACACAGGTCCTGCTGCTGCTGGCGATTGCGGCGATGGGCTTTCTTGAGCCGACCACACAGCTCCGCTGGATGGCCGCGCTTGCGGTGGTGATAGCCTTCTGTTCCGCCTCTCAGGATATCGTGTTCGACGCCTGGAAGACGGACGTGTTACCTGCGGAAGAGCGCGGTGCCGGTGCGGCGATCAGCGTGCTGGGCTATCGCCTCGGGATGCTGGTCTCCGGCGGGCTGGCGTTGTGGCTGGCCGACCGTTATCTCGGCTGGCAGGGTATGTACTGGCTGATGGCTGCCCTGCTCATCCCCTGCATTATCGCTACGCTATTTGCACCCGAACCGAGCGACGTCATTCCGGTTCCCCGCTCGCTGGAACAGGCCGTGGCCGAACCGCTGCGTGACTTTTTTGGCCGCAACAATGCCTGGCTGATCCTGCTGCTCATCGTCCTTTATAAGCTTGGCGATGCCTTTGCCATGAGCCTGACCACCACTTTCCTGATCCGCGGCGTCGGTTTTGATGCCGGTGAAGTGGGCGTGGTGAATAAAACGCTGGGGCTGTTTGCGACCATCGTCGGTGCGCTTTATGGCGGCGTATTGATGCAGCGCCTGACGCTGTTCCGCGCGCTGCTGATCTTCGGCATCCTGCAGGGCGCATCTAACGCGGGCTACTGGCTGCTGTCGGTGACTGACAAGCATATGTTCAGCATGGCCGCGGCGGTGTTCTTTGAAAATCTCTGTGGCGGCATGGGAACGGCGGCGTTTGTCGCCCTGCTGATGACCCTGTGCAATAAATCGTTTTCCGCCACGCAGTTTGCGCTGCTCTCGGCGCTCTCGGCCGTTGGGCGCGTGTACGTAGGTCCGATTGCTGGCTGGTTTGTAGAAGCCCACGGCTGGCCAACGTTTTATCTCTTCTCGGTCGCGGCTGCCGTGCCGGGGATTTTATTATTGCTGGTGTGTCGCCAGACGCTGGAATATACCCAGCGGACCGAACACTTTATGCCGCGTACTGAATATCACCGCGCCTACCGATTTGCGTTACGTCTGCTAATGGCGGGCTGCGGCGCGCTGGCGCTATGGCTTGTGGTACTTATCGTTAACGCCAGTACGTCTCTGGCGCTCCCCCTCGAAGCCCTTCTGCTGGACGCAGGAGCCCTGCTGGCCATCACCGGGATCCTGACGGGCGGTTTGCTCGATTTTATGGCATTGCGTAAAACGCAGATGACCTGAAGAAAAAGTGAAAGGTTATTTCCCGTTGTAATCACTAACCGAAATTATAACGGTGAAATAGCCAACAGCCGCTAAAAAAATATTTGTTGTTTTGTGCGGGATAGGATTTGGAAATTATTGGAGCCAATTCCAAAACGCTATTTTTCATTAAACGATTCAGCATTGGAAAGTTTGATTTTTCGTTTTTTAGATGTCTTTTTATTGATAATTAATTGTTAATTTTTTGTATATTTTTAACAATGGTTATACCAATTGCCCCTTTTAGGGTATGCTTGGGGGTCCTTTCGTTATAAAGCCCATATCATGCGGCTTCGGTCATAAAAACCGACATAATCTGCAACACTTGTGACATGTGCGGCAGAACCCGGTAACACCTTCCTGACACAGGCCTAATGATGTTTACAGTAATGTAACCTTCCCGTAAAATGCCCGCACACTTTAAACGCCACCAGACTCCCGTGGAATTGAGGTCGTTAAATGAGACTCAGGAAATACAATAAAAGTTTGGGATGGTTGTCATTATTCGCAGGTACTGTATTACTCAGTGGCTGTGATTCTGCACTACTAGACCCCAAAGGACAGATTGGACTGGAACAACGTTCACTGATATTGACGGCTTTTGGCCTGATGTTGATTGTGGTTATTCCTGCCATTTTGATGGCTGTTGGTTTCGCCTGGAAGTATCGTGCGAGCAATAAAGATGCGAAGTATAGCCCGAACTGGTCACACTCCAACAAAGTTGAAGCTGTGGTCTGGACGGTACCTATCCTGATCATCCTGTTCCTTGCCGTACTGACCTGGAAAACCACTCACGCACTTGAGCCAAGCAAGCCGCTGGTTCACGATGAAAAACCTATTACCATTGAAGTGGTCTCCATGGACTGGAAATGGTTCTTCATCTATCCAGAGCAGGGCATTGCTACCGTGAATGAAATCGCCTTCCCGGCGAACACTCCGGTTCAGTTCAAAGTGACCTCCAACTCCGTAATGAACTCCTTCTTCATCCCGCGTCTGGGTAGCCAGATTTACGCGATGGCCGGTATGCAGACGAACCTGCATCTGATCGCGAATGAAGCAGGCACCTACGATGGTATCTCCGCCAGCTATAGCGGCCCGGGCTTCTCAGGTATGAAGTTCAAAGCTATTGCGACGCCGGACCGTGCCGCTTTCGACCAGTGGGTTGAAAAAGCGAAGCAGTCTCCAAACACCATGTCTGACATGGCGGCGTTCGAAAAAGTGGCTGCACCTAGCGAATACAACAAGGTGGAGTACTTCTCTAACGTGAAACCAGATTTGTTCAAAGACGTTATTGGCAAATTTATGGATCACGGCAAGAGCATGGACATGACCCAGCCAGAAGGCGAGCACAGCGCGCACGAAGGTATGGAAGGCATGGACATGAGCCACGCGGAAACCGCTCACTAAGGGGCCGAGGAAGAAAATGTTCGGAAAATTGACACTGGATGCAGTGCCCTACCATGAACCGATTATCATGGTTACGGTGGCTGCAATTATCATTGGTGGCGCGGCCTTAGTTGGCCTGATCACTTACTTCGGTAAGTGGAGCTACCTGTGGAATGAGTGGCTGACTTCGGTTGACCACAAAAAACTCGGTATCATGTACTGCATCGTCGGTATCGTCATGTTAATTCGTGGCTTTGCGGATGCAATCATGATGCGTAGCCAGCAGGCACTCGCGTCTGCGGGCGAAGCCGGCTTCCTGCCACCGCACCACTACGATCAGATCTTTACCGCCCACGGCGTTATCATGATCTTCTTCGTGGCGATGCCGCTGGTAATCGGTCTGATGAACGTTGTCGTTCCGCTGCAAATTGGCGCGCGCGACGTAGCGTTCCCGTTCCTGAACAACCTGAGCTTCTGGTTCACGGTTGTCGGTGTAATCCTGGTTAACCTGTCACTGGGCGTGGGCGAATTCGCACAGACCGGCTGGCTGGCTTACCCACCGCTTTCGGGAATTGAGTACAGTCCGGGTGTAGGCGTTGACTACTGGATTTGGGCGCTTCAGCTCTCCGGTGTCGGTACCACCCTGACCGGTATCAACTTCTTCGTGACCATCCTGAAGATGCGTGCACCAGGTATGACGATGTTCAAGATGCCAGTATTTACCTGGGCATCTCTGTGCGCCAACGTACTGATTATCGCGTCGTTCCCAATTCTGACCGTCACCATCGCGCTGTTGACCCTGGACCGCTACCTGGGCACCCATTTCTTCACGAATGATATGGGTGGCAACATGATGATGTACATCAACCTGATTTGGGCCTGGGGTCACCCGGAAGTGTACATTCTGGTTCTGCCTGTCTTCGGTGTGTTCTCCGAAATCGCGGCAACCTTCTCGCGTAAGCGTCTGTTTGGTTACACCTCTCTGGTGTGGGCAACCGTGTGTATTACCGTTCTGTCGTTCATCGTTTGGCTGCACCACTTCTTTACCATGGGTGCGGGCGCGAACGTAAACGCCTTCTTCGGTATCACCACCATGATTATCGCCATCCCTACCGGGGTGAAGATCTTCAACTGGCTGTTCACCATGTACCAGGGCCGTATCGTGTTCCACTCAGCAATGCTGTGGACCATCGGCTTCATCGTGACCTTCTCCGTAGGTGGGATGACCGGCGTACTGCTGGCGGTGCCAGGTGCTGACTTCGTTCTGCACAACAGCCTGTTCCTGATTGCGCACTTCCATAACGTTATCATCGGCGGCGTGGTCTTCGGCTGTTTCGCAGGTGTGACTTACTGGTGGCCTAAGGCGTTTGGCTTCACGCTGAACGAAACCTGGGGTAAACGCGCGTTCTGGTTCTGGATCATTGGCTTCTTCGTGGCGTTTATGCCGCTGTACGTGCTGGGCTTCATGGGTATGACCCGTCGTCTGAGCCAGCAGATCGATCCGCAGTTCCACCCAATGCTGATGGTTGCAGCGGGCGGTGCAGCGCTGATTGCCTGCGGTATTCTGTGCCAGCTGATTCAGTACTACGTGTCCATCCGCGACCGTAACCTGAACCGCGACCTGACCGGTGACCCTTGGGGTGGCCGTACGCTGGAGTGGGCAACCTCTTCTCCACCACCGTTCTATAACTTTGCCGTAGTGCCGCACATTCACGAGCGTGACGCATTCTGGGAAATGAAAGAAAAAGGTGAAGCGTACAAGCAACCTGAGCATTACGAAGAGATCCATATGCCGAAAAACAGCGCTGCGGGCATCGTGATTGCCGCTTTCGCAACGGTATTTGGTTTCGCAATGATCTGGCACATCTGGTGGATGGCGATTGTTGGCTTCGCTGGCATCGTAATCAGCTGGATTGTTAAGAGCTTTGACGAGGACGTGGACTACTACGTACCAGTCCGTGAAGTTGAAAAGCTGGAAAATCAGCATTTCGACGAGATTTCTAAAGCGGGGCTGAAAAATGGCAACTGATACTCTGGCGCACTCAACTGCCCACGCGCATGAACATGCGCACCATGATACAGGACCGACCAAAGTCTTCGGTTTCTGGATCTACCTGATGAGCGACTGCATTCTGTTCTGCTGTCTGTTCGCGACCTATGCCGTTCTGGTGAACGGCACAGCGGGCGGCCCGACCGGCAAGGACATTTTTGAACTGCCGTTCGTTCTGGTTGAAACCGCACTGCTGTTATTCAGCTCCATCACCTACGGCATGGCGGCTATCGCCATGTACAAAAACAACAAGAGCCAGGTTGTCTCCTGGCTGGCGTTGACCTGGCTGTTTGGTGCTGGCTTTATCGGGATGGAAATCTATGAATTCCACCACCTGATTATGGAAGGCTTCGGTCCGGATCGCAGTGGCTTCCTGTCCGCGTTCTTCGCGCTGGTGGGTACCCACGGTCTGCACGTGACCTCGGGTCTGATCTGGATGGCAGTACTGATGTTCCAGATCTCCCGCCGCGGCCTGACCAGCACTAACCGTACCCGTATCATGTGCCTGAGCCTGTTCTGGCACTTCCTGGACGTGGTATGGATCTGCGTGTTCTCTGTTGTCTATCTGATGGGGGCGATGTAATGAGTCATTCTAACGATCATGGCGCTTCCCACGGCAGCGTAAAAACCTACATGACAGGTTTCATCCTGTCGATCATCCTGACGGTGATCCCGTTCTGGATGGTGATGAGCGGTTCTGCGTCCAAGCCGGTTATCCTGGGAGCAATCCTGGTGACCGCGGTGATTCAGATTCTGGTGCATCTGGTTTGCTTCCTGCACATGAACACCAAGTCCGATGAAGGCTGGAATATGACTGCCTTTATCTTTACCGTGATTATCATCGCTATCCTGGTAGTCGGTTCCATCTGGATTATGTGGAACCTCAACTACAACATGATGGTTCACTAAGAGCGGCGAGTATGTTTAAGCAATACCTGCAAGTCACGAAACCAGGCATCATCTTTGGCAACCTGATCTCCGTAATCGGAGGGTTCCTGCTGGCCTCTAAAGGCAGCATTGATTACACCCTCTTTATTTACACGCTGGTCGGTGTGTCACTGGTGGTTGCGTCCGGTTGTGTATTTAACAACTACATCGACATGGATATCGACAAGAAGATGGAAAGGACCAAGAATCGGGTGCTGGTTAAAGGCCTGATTGCTCCTTCCGTCTCGCTGGTGTACGCCACCTTGCTGGGTATTGCTGGCTTTATGCTGCTGTGGTTTGGTGCTAACCCGCTGGCCTGCTGGCTGGGGGTGATGGGGTTCGTGGTGTATGTAGGCGTCTACAGCCTGTATATGAAGCGTCACTCCGTCTACGGCACGCTGATTGGTTCTCTCTCCGGCGCTGCGCCGCCGGTGATTGGCTACTGCGCCGTCACGAACGAGTTCGACAGCGGTGCGCTCATCCTGCTGGCTATCTTTAGCCTGTGGCAGATGCCGCACTCCTATGCCATCGCGATTTTCCGCTTCAAGGATTATCAGGCAGCGAATATTCCGGTTCTGCCGGTCGTGAAGGGCATTTCAGTTGCCAAGAACCACATCACGCTCTACATCATCGCTTTTGCCGTGGCAACGCTGATGCTTTCTCTGGGCGGTTACGCCGGATATAAATATCTGGTGGTAGCAGCCGCGGTGAGCGTCTGGTGGCTCGGCATGGCCCTGCGCGGCTACAAGGTGGAAGATGACAAAGTCTGGGCACGCAAGCTGTTTGTGTTCTCGATTGTCGCCATCACCTCCCTGTCCGTGATGATGTCCGTAGACTTCATGGTGCCGGACTCGCAAAACCTGCTGACTTACGTCTGGTAAGTTTATGTGATGATGAAAAGGGTGCTTCGGCACCCTTTTTTATTCACGAAATCTATTAATTACGCATGTAATATTTGTTAAATAAGCCTTTATTTACCCCGCCCCTTCCCCGCACTACACTATGGCCTGCTTTTAAACTGAGGTGGTAATGAACGATTATAAAATGACGCCGGGCGAGTTGCGTGCGACCTGGGGTTTAGGGACTGTTTTCTCGCTGCGGATGCTTGGCATGTTTATGGTCCTGCCCGTTCTGACCACGTACGGCATGGCGTTACAGGGTGCCAGCGAAGCGCTGATTGGCCTTGCTATTGGCATTTACGGTCTGGCGCAGGCGGTGTTCCAGATCCCCTTTGGCCTGCTCTCCGACCGCGTCGGTCGCAAACCGCTGATTGTCGGCGGGCTGCTGGTCTTTGTGCTCGGGAGCGTTATTGCCGCCCTCTCCCACTCCATCTGGGGCATTATTTTGGGCCGCGCCCTGCAGGGCTCCGGTGCGATTGCCGCCGCGGTGATGGCGCTGCTGTCAGATTTAACCCGCGAGCAAAACCGCACCAAAGCGATGGCGTTCATCGGCGTGAGCTTTGGCGTAACGTTTGCGATTGCGATGGTGCTCGGTCCCATCATTACGCACAAACTGGGTCTGCACGCCCTGTTCTGGATGATTGCGGTGCTGGCGACCATCGGGATCGCACTCACCCTGTGGGTTGTGCCAGACAGTAAAAATCATGTCCTTAACCGTGAATCCGGGATGGTTAAAGGCTGCTTTAGCAAAGTCATCGCCGAGCCGCGTCTGCTAAAGCTTAACTTCGGCATTATGTGCCTGCATATTCTGCTGATGTCCACCTTTGTCGCCCTGCCCGGTCAGCTTGCCGCAGCAGGTTTCCCGGCGGCCGAGCACTGGAAAATTTATCTGGTCACGATGCTGATTTCGTTTGTCTCTGTCGTGCCGTTCATCATCTACGCCGAAGTGAAGCGCAAAATGAAACGCGTCTTCGTGGGCTGCGTGGCGTTACTGCTGATTGCCGAGATCGTGCTGTGGGGTGCCGGCCCGCACTTCTGGGAGCTGATCGCAGGCGTGCAGCTGTTCTTCCTGGCGTTTAATCTGATGGAAGCGCTGCTGCCGTCACTGATCAGCAAAGAGTCCCCCGCCGGTTACAAAGGCACCGCAATGGGCATTTACTCCACCAGCCAGTTCCTCGGCGTGGCGATCGGCGGCTCGCTTGGCGGCTGGGTCGACGGCCTGTTTGATTCACAAACCGTGTTTCTCGCGGGCGCGCTGCTGGCAACAGTCTGGCTGCTGGTCGCCAGCACCATGAAAGAGCCACGTTACGTGAGCAGCCTGCGGGTAGAAATCCCGGATGACGTGGAGATTAGCGACGCGCTGAAGCAGCGTCTGGAAGGAAAAGAAGGGGTCACAGAGGTGCTGATTGTTCCCGAAGAGCGCAGCGCTTATGTCAAAATTGACAGCAAAGTGACGAACCGCTTTGAGGTGGAGCAGGCACTGAAGGCCTGAAAAAAAGCCCGGTTGAACCGGGCTTTTTTGTCTTAATCACGGAAGTTTTTAAACTGGAACGGCTGTCCCAAATCCCCGCCGCGCACCAGCGCCATCACGGACTGGAGGTCATCGCGAGATTTACCGGTCACGCGAATTTCTTCGCCCTGGATCTGCGCCTGCACCTTCAGCTTGCTGTCTTTAATAAGCTTCACGATCTTCTTCTGCACCGCGCTCTCGATGCCCTGCTTCAGTTTGGCTTCTACAAACCAGTTCTTACCGCTGTGGACAAACTCGTCCGGCACGTCCAGAGACGTTCCTTCGATGCCACGTTTTAACAGCTTGGCGCGCAGAATGTCGAGCAGCTGATTCACCTGGAAATCAGACTCGCTCAGCACCTTAATGGTCTTATTTGCGTCGTTCAGCTCAAACGACGCCTCAACGCCACGAAAATCGAAACGTGACTCAACTTCGCGGGTTGCGTTCTCAACGCCGTTGCGAACTTCCTGGATATCAACTTCGGAAACAATATCGAAAGATGGCATCTTTTCTTCTCCCTTCACTTTTGTTGCGTTGCATAATACCCGCTACGAGGCATAACTCAACAGAAGCTTAGCTGTATAATTAAGCTGTAACACCTGGCGCAGTTGCAGGTGAGGAGGAACAATGAAAATTACGGTGCTCGGATGCGGAGCGCTCGGCCAGCTGTGGCTGACCGCGCTGTGCAAGCACGGACATGAGGTTCAGGGCTGGCTGCGCGTGCCCCAGCCCTATTGCAGTGTCAACCTGATTGGTGAAGACGGAAGCATTTTTAACGAATCCCTCACCGCGAACGATCCTGATTTCCTGGCGCAAAGCGACCTGTTGCTGGTGACGCTCAAGGCGTGGCAGGTCTCAGATGCGGTTAAGACTCTGGCCGCGCAACTCCCCCCCACGTCCCCCATTCTGCTGCTGCATAACGGTATGGGAACCCTTGATGAGCTGAAAAGCGTCCCGCAGCCTCTGCTAATGGCGACCACCACCCACGCTGCGCGTCGCGACGGGACTATTATCGTGCATGTCGCCAGCGGCGTGACGCACATCGGCCCGGCCAGAACACAGGATGGCGACTACAGCTATCTGGCCGATGTTCTGCAAAAGGTCTTGCCGGACGTCGCCTGGCACAACAACATCCGCCCTCAGCTGTGGCGCAAGCTGGCCGTAAACTGCGTGATCAATCCGCTGACGGCGCTGTGGAACTGCCCGAACGGGGAGCTGAAAAACCATCCGCAGGAGGTGGCGTCCCTGTGTGCAGAAGTCGCGTCGGTCATTGAGCGAGAAGGCCTGCACACCTCAGCAGAGGATTTACGCTGTTATGTCGAGCAGGTTATTGAGAGTACGGCTGAGAACATCTCCTCGATGCTGCAGGACGTTCGGGCATTACGCCATACGGAGATAGATTACATTACCGGCTATCTGCTAAAGCGCGCCCGCTCGCACGGCATCGCCGTGCCGGAAAACGCCCGTCTGTATGACCTGGTTAAACGTAAGGAGAGTGAATATGAGCGCGTCGGCACTGATTTGCCTCGCTCCTGGTAGCGAAGAGATGGAAGCGGTCACCACTATTGATTTAATGGTACGTGGCGGCATTAAGGTAACAACCGCCAGCGTAGCCAGCGACGGCAATCTGGCAATCACCTGTTCACGAGGGGTGAAAATCCTGGCAGACGCACCGCTTGTCCAGGTTGCTGACGGCGATTACGACATCATCGTCCTGCCCGGCGGCTTAAAAGGCGCGGAATGTTTCCGCGACAGCCCGCTGCTGGTTGAAACCGTGCGTCAGTTTCATCTGTCCGGCCGTATCGTCGCGGCAATCTGTGCCGCCGCTGGAACGGTTCTGATTCCGCACGACATCTTCCCCATCGGCAATATGACCGGCTTCCCGGGGCTTAAGGATACGATCCCGGAAGAGCATTGGGTGGATAAACGCGTTGTCTGGGATCCGCGCGTCAACCTGCTGACCAGCCAGGGACCCGGCACCGCGATTGATTTTGGCTTAAAGATTATTGATCTGCTGGTCGGGCGGGAGAAGGCCTACGAAGTGGCGTCGTCGCTGGTGATGCCGGCGGGGATTTATAATTACTATGAAGAGTAGTGCATAAAAAAAGCCGGGTGGCGCGAGGTAAAAGCAAAACGGCAACCTTTGGTTGCGCCCTCTCCCTGTGGGCTAAGGGATCCCCACAAAATAATACCTGCACGGACAACCCCCTCTCCCTTTAGGGAGAGGGCTGGGGTGAGAGGGAACATACGGCTCTGGTGGTCATTCCGTTCACTTTATGTTCCTTGCTACTCTGTAAGGACATGGCCGGTGAACGTGCCAGGGCGGCTCAATCGCCGCCGCCCTGGCGACCCGGGCTCCCGGCGGTAAATCGCCGCTTCGCGGTGCCTTCGGCTTATTCCTTTCGGCTTGTCGGGGACGGGCGGAGGTAACGTCCCTGTAAAGCCCGCCCTCTCGGCGCATCCATGCGCCTCGCCCCGGCCTACAGGAAACGCCTCAGCGATTTACAGCCGGACCAGGGCATCGCTGTAAGCCATTCATTTTCTTGAAGTCACATGCATCGCTTCCGGTATAAAATTACTGGGGATTTCTCACCCCTGTGGGAGAGGGTCGGTGTGAGGGCACCAGGCCGCACGCTACGGGCGATACACCTTCACATTCGCGAATCCCTGCTCGCGCAGGTACAGCGCCTGCAGGCGGCTCATCACCCCGCGCTCACACCACAGCAGATACGTTTTGCTCTGATCGAGGTCGCCAAACTTCGTGCTCAGCTTGTAGAACGGCAGAGAAACTACCTCCACGCCTTCCACCTTCAGCGGCTTGTCATCCTGCTCGTCAATGGAGCGGATATCCAGAATCGCATCGTTCGCACCGAAACCGCTCACGGTTTCCACTTCAACCACTTCCTGCTCGGTCTGCTGGGCAATCTCGCGGATGTCAATGTTGGACGCTTCTGCCACCACTCTTTCCAGGATGCTGAAATCGAAGTTCTCTTCTTCCGCTTCGATCTTCGCCTTCACTGCCTTGACGGTCGGGCTTTTTGAGATCACGCCGCAGTATTCCGGCATGGTGCGGGCAAAGTCTTCGGTGCCGATTTCGCGCGCCAGGTCGATGATGTGCTCTTTATCGTGGGAGATCAGCGGACGCAGGATCAGCGTATCTGATACGTTGTCGATCAGACGCAGGTTGGTCAGCGTCTGGCTGGAGACCTGGCCCAGCGCTTCGCCGGTGACCAGCGCCTGCACGCCGTAACGTTCGGCGACTTTGGACGCCGCGCGAACCATCATACGTTTGAGGATCACGCCCATCTGGCCGTCATCCACTTTTTCAAGGATTTCGCCCACTACCGGCTCAAAGTTGATCGCCACAAAACGCACGCGGTGGGAACTGCCGAAGCGGTTCCAAAGGTAATGCGCCACTTGACGAACGCCAATTTCATGCGCCGCGCCGCCGAGGTTGAAGAAGCAGTAGTGCACGCGGCAGCCGCGACGCATCAGCATGTAGCTGGAGACGCCGGAGTCGAAGCCGCCTGAGATCAGCGACAGCACATCTTCCTGCGTGCCGATCGGGAAACCGCCAATACCTTCATAACGGCCCTTAACCAGCAGCAGACGATCGTTCTCGATCTCAAGGTTAACGGTGACATCCGGGTTAGTCAGGCGCACGCGCGCCGTCTCAACGTGCTGGTTCAGACCGCCGCCGACGTAGCGCTCAACTTCAATCGAGCTAAACTCGTGCTTACCGCGACGCTTCACGCGCACGCAAAAGGTTTTGCCTTCGATCTGGTCGCGGTACTGTACCAGCGCCTTTTCGAAGATATCGTGCATATTGCTGAACGGAACGTCTTCCACTTCCAGAATATGGTGAATACCTGGAATACGGGTCAGCGCGTCGCGAATATCAAGGCGTTTGCTTTCGTCTTTCGCGCGGACTTCAACGTGGTCCCAGTGACGCACCACGGCGAGCGTTTCGTCGTAGTGTTTTAATACGTTACGAATGTTCCCGGTGAGAATTTTAATAAAGCGCAAACGCACAGATTGGCTTTTGATGGTGATTTCAGGGAACAATTTAATGATAAACTTCATGGCGGCAATGTTTCTTAGGCAAGCTTATAAAGGCTTGTAGTGGAAAATGATACAGCAGCCCACACCCGTGGCTGCATCCAGGCGCGCAAGTATACCACCATCGCGCCACTCGCGTTATTTGATAATTGCCCCGAGTCCGTTACCATGTTGGGGCGAAGAATATAAGAGTTAATTCACTATGCCGAAAAAGAACGACGCACCGGCCAGTTTTGAAACTGCGCTGAGTGAGCTTGAGCAGATTGTTACCCGCCTCGAGAGCGGCGATTTACCGCTGGAAGACGCCCTCAACGAATTTGAGCGCGGTGTGCAGCTTGCGCGGCAGGGGCAGGTAAAACTCCAGCAGGCCGAGCAGCGAGTGCAGATCCTGCTTTCCGACAGCGAAGACGCTAAAACCACGCCATTCACACCGGACGCCGAGTAAATGGATTTTACCAACGCGCTTCAGGCGCGCGTCGTTCGCGCCAACGACGCCCTACGCCGTTTTATTGCGCCGCAGCCTTTTCAGAACACTCCACTGGTTGAAGCCATGCACTATGGCGCACTCTTAGGGGGTAAACGCCTGCGTCCGTTCCTGGTGTATGCCACGGGCAACATGTTTGGCATCAGCGATAATACGCTGGACGCCCCGGCAGCCGCCGTGGAGTGCATCCATGCCTACTCGCTGATCCACGACGATCTCCCGGCGATGGACGACGACGATCTGCGCCGGGGTCAGCCAACCTGCCACATTAAGTTTGGCGAGGCGAATGCCATTCTGGCGGGCGATGCCTTGCAGACGCTGGCGTTCTCGATTCTCAGTGATGCGCCGATGGCGGAAGTGGCCGACCGCGACCGCCTGGCGATGATCTCCGAACTGGCAATGGCCAGCGGCGTGGCCGGCATGTGCGGCGGCCAGGCGCTGGATCTTGAAGCGGAAGGACGTCAGGTTAATCTGGAACAGCTGGAGCGCATTCACCGTCATAAGACGGGCGCGCTTATTCGTTCCGCCGTTCGCCTGGGCGCGCTGAGCGCGGGTGAGCAAGGGCGCAAAGCCCTGCCGATTCTGGACAGATACGCAGAAAGTATCGGTCTGGCATTCCAGGTTCAGGATGACATTCTGGATGTGGTGGGCGATACTGCAACATTGGGTAAACGTCAGGGTGCGGATCAGCAGCTTGGCAAAAGTACCTATCCCGCCCTGCTGGGTCTTGAGCAAGCCCAACGTAAAGCCCGGGATCTGATTGACGATGCCCGCCAGTCGCTGAATGAGCTGGCCGCGCAATCGCTGGATACCTCGGCACTGGAAGCGCTAGCGGACTATATAATCCAGCGTGATAAATAAACTATATATCTCGATGAGCCTTTGATGAGTTTTGATATTGCCAAATACCCGACACTGGCGTTAGTTGACTCCACCCAGGAGTTACGTCTGTTGCCGAAAGAGAGTCTGCCGAAGCTGTGTGACGAGCTGCGTCGCTACCTGCTCGACAGCGTTAGCCGCTCCAGCGGCCACTTCGCCTCCGGGCTTGGCACGGTTGAGCTGACCGTGGCGTTGCATTACGTCTATAACACGCCGTTCGATCAGCTTATCTGGGACGTGGGCCACCAGGCCTATCCGCACAAAATTCTGACCGGACGTCGCGATAAAATTGGCACCATTCGTCAGAAGGGCGGCCTGCACCCGTTCCCGTGGCGCGGTGAGAGCGAGTATGACGTGCTGAGCGTCGGCCACTCATCGACCTCCATTTCTGCGGGCATCGGTATTGCCGTTGCCGCCGAGAAAGAGAACAAGCAGCGCCGCACCGTCTGCGTGATTGGCGACGGTGCGATCACCGCCGGGATGGCTTTTGAAGCCATGAACCACGCGGGCGATATCAAGCCGGACATGCTGGTTATCCTCAACGATAACGAAATGTCGATCTCCGAGAACGTCGGCGCGCTGAACAACCATCTGGCGCAGCTGCTTTCCGGCAAGCTTTACTCATCGCTGCGGGAAGGCGGGAAAAAAGTTTTCTCCGGCGTGCCGCCGATCAAAGAGCTGCTCAAGCGTACCGAAGAACACATCAAAGGCATGGTCGTGCCGGGCACGCTGTTCGAAGAGCTGGGCTTTAACTATATCGGCCCGGTGGACGGGCACGATGTGCTGGGTCTGGTGACCACGCTTAAAAACATGCGCGACCTGAAAGGCCCGCAGTTCCTGCACATCATGACCAAAAAAGGGCGTGGTTACGAACCTGCTGAGAAAGATCCGATCACCTTCCACGCGGTGCCAAAGTTCGACCATACCAGCGGCTGCCTGCCGAAAAGCAGCGGCGGAATGCCGAGCTATTCAAAAATCTTTGGCGACTGGCTGTGCGAAACGGCGGCAAAAGATAACAAGCTGATGGCGGTCACGCCTGCCATGCGTGAAGGCTCCGGCATGGTCGAGTTCTCCAAAAAATACCCGGACCAGTATTTTGACGTCGCCATTGCCGAGCAGCACGCGGTCACCTTCGCGGCGGGGCTGGCGATTGGCGGCTACAAGCCGGTGGTGGCGATTTATTCCACCTTCCTGCAGCGCGCCTACGACCAGGTGATCCATGACGTTGCCATCCAGAAGCTGCCGGTGCTGTTTGCTATCGACCGCGCGGGCATCGTGGGGGCTGACGGCCAGACGCACCAGGGGGCGTTTGATCTCTCCTTCCTGCGCTGCATCCCGGACATGGTCATCATGACGCCAAGCGACGAAAACGAGTGTCGTCAGATGCTGTATACCGGCTACCACTATCAGGACGGCCCCTGCGCGGTACGTTATCCGCGCGGCAATGCCCTTGGCGTTGAACTTCAGCCGCTGGAAAAGCTGGAGATCGGTAAAGGTCTGGTGAAACGTCGCGGCGAAAAAGTGGCGATCCTGAACTTTGGTACGCTGATGCCGGAAGCGGCAAAAGTCGCTGAAACCCTGAACGCGACGCTGGTGGATATGCGCTTTGTGAAGCCGCTCGATGAATCTCTGATTCTGAGCATGGCAGAAAGCCACGACGTGCTGGTCACGCTGGAAGAGAACGCCATCATGGGCGGTGCGGGCAGCGGCGTTAACGAGGTACTGATGGCGAACCGTAAATTGGTTCCGGTGCTGAACCTCGGCCTGCCGGACCACTTCATCCCGCAAGGCACTCAGGACGAGGCGCGTGCCGACATCGGCCTGGACGCCGCCGGTATCGAAGCCAGAATCCGCAGCTGGCTGGCCTGATCCCTCCCCTTTTCTGCTCCTGCTATGCTTAAACGTATTGTTTAAACAGCAGGAGCGGAACCATGCAATACACGACATTAGGAAAAACGGACCTCAGGGTGTCCCGGCTTTGCCTGGGCTGCATGACCTTTGGCGAGCCTGACCGGGGAAATCACGCCTGGACGCTGCCGGAAGAGAGCAGCCGCCCTATCATCAAGCGCGCCATAGACGGCGGCATCAACTTCTTCGATACCGCCAACAGCTACTCTGACGGCAACAGCGAAGAGATTGTGGGCCGCGCTCTGCGTGATTTTGCACGTCGGGATGAGATTGTGGTCGCCACCAAGGTGTACTACCCGTCAGGCGATCTGGCTGAAGGCCTCTCGCGCGCGCAGATCCTGCGCTCCATTGATGACAGTCTCAGACGCCTGAACATGGATTACGTCGACCTGCTGCAAATTCACCGCTGGGATTACAACACGCCAATTGAAGAAACCCTTGAAGCGCTGAACGATGTCGTGAAAGCGGGTAAAGCGCGCTATATCGGCGCGTCGTCAATGCACGCATCTCAGTTTGCTCAGGCGCTCGATCTCCAGGCGCAGCACGGCTGGGCACGCTTTGTCACCATGCAGGATCACTACAACCTGATTTACCGGGAAGAAGAACGCGAGATGCTGCCGCTCTGCTACCAGGAAGGCGTGGCGGTGATCCCGTGGAGCCCGCTGGCGCGCGGACGCTTAACCCGTCCGTGGGGAGAAACCACGGCGCGGCTGGTATCGGATGAAGTGGGTAAAAATCTTTATTCCGGTACCGAAGCCAGCGATGCGCTGATTGCCGAACGTTTAGCCGGGATCGCCGACGATATCGGCGCAACGCGCGCGCAGGTGGCGCTGGCGTGGCTACTGGGCAAGCGGGGTGTCGCCGCACCGATTATTGGTACATCGCGGGAAGAACAGCTGGACGAGTTGTTAAGCGCGGTGGATTTATCGCTGACGCCGGAGCAGGTTGCCGAGCTGGAGACGCCGTATCAGCAGCATCCGGTGGTGGGGTTTAAGTAAGCACTTGCCGGGTGGCGTACGCTTACCCGGCAATACTGAGCGCACAAACTTACCCGAAGTGATCGTACCCTTTCCAGTCCAGCGTAACGGGCGCACCGTCTTTCACAAACTTCAGCCCTTCACTCTCCGGCATGATCTGTCCGATGCAGGTAAACTTTGCGCCAAGATGGGCCAATGCCACGTCCAGCGTTCCACGGTTCAGCTCTGGCACCGTGAAGCACAGCTCGTAGTCTTCCCCACCGGAGAGCGCCCAGCGCAGCGCCTGTTCAGGCTCCACATGGCGAAGCAGTTGCTCCGACAGCGGGAACAGATCCAGGTCAACGCGCGCGCCCACCCCGCTGGCCTTCAGGATATGGCCGAGGTCCGAGATGAGACCGTCAGAGAGATCGATAGCCGAACTGGCCCGCTCGCGCAGCGCCTGACCGTGCAGAATACGCGGTGTCGGGCGCAGGTGGCGCTTCACCAGATACGCCGCATCGTTAGCGTCCGTCACGTTTAAGCGATCCTGAAGGATCGCCAGCCCTGCCGCGCTGTCTCCCGGCGTACCGGTCACGTAGATCCAGTCGCCCGGTTTAGCGCCCGAGCGCTTCAGCGCGCGACCGAGCGGCACATAGCCGTGGATCGCCAGCGTCATCGACAGCGGCCCGGCAGTCGTATCGCCGCCAATCAGCTGCATATCGTAGTAGTTCAGCTGTTCAAACAGCGCATCGCTGAACGCTTCAAGCCAGGCTTCATCCACCTCCGGCAGCGTCAGGGCCAGCGTCAGCCAGGCCGGGTCGGCGCCCATTGCCGCCAGATCGCTGACGTTGACCGCCAGCGCTTTATACGCCAGATCGGCAGGATCGATATCAGGTAAGAAATGACGTCCGCACACTAAGGTGTCGGTGCTGATTGCCAGCGTCTGCTTTTCAGGAATATTGAGAAGTGCACAGTCATCGCCAATGCCGGTTTCAACATCAAGACGAGAGGTTCTGACACGGTCGAAATAACGGGCAATCAGGGAGAATTCGCCGCATGCCATACGTTATGCCTCAGCAAATAAAAGAAAAAACCGGAGCCGCACTGCCCGTCAGGCAATGCAGAACTCCGGTTTGCGGATCACTTTTTGTGGGGACGGATCGCAGGTGCGGCTTTATCAAGTACGCCGTTAACGAACTTGTGGCTGTCTTCAGCACCGAAGGTTTTCGCCAGTTCGATCGCTTCGTTGATGGCCACTTTGTACGGCACATCATCACGTTTAGACAGCTCAAACAGCGCGATACGCAACACTGCTTTTTCAACCTGGCCCAGCTCTTCGAGCAGACGGGACAGGTATGGCTTCATCAGGCCATCGAGATACGCGCTATTAGTCGCCACTCCCGACAGCAGTTCACGGAAGTACAGAACGTCAACGTCTTTCACGTCCTGTTCTGACAGGAACTGGTATTCAACATCAGCGATGTCGTTCTGGGACAACTGCCAGGAGTAAAGTGCCTGGACGGCACATTCACGGGCGCGGCGACGAGCAGCAGGTTTCACGGAATTCCCCTTACAAAAAAATCAGGCCTTAATGGCTTTCAATACATTGATCATTTCAAGCGCGGTCAGTGCAGCTTCTGCACCTTTGTTACCGGCTTTGGTGCCAGCACGTTCGATGGCTTGTTCAATACTTTCGGTGGTCAGCACGCCGAACGCGACAGGAATTTCAGCATCCTGCGCAACGTGTGCCAGACCGTTGCTTGCACCGCCCGCAACGTATTCGAAGTGCGCAGTGCCGCCACGAATAACGGTACCCAGCGCAATCACCGCGTCGTATTTACCGGTTTTCGCCAGCGCGCCCGCCGCCAGTGGCAGTTCATAAGCGCCTGGAACCCAAACAACGGTAATGTTGTCATCTTTAACCTGGCCGATACGTTTCAGGGCGTCAATCGCACCTTCCAGCAGGCTATCGTTGATGAAGTTGTTGAAACGCGCAATGGTGATGGCGACGCGAGCGTCCGGGGTAGCTACAGCAGCTTCAATAATGTTCATACTCTTCCTTTACGGGTTCATTTGGCCCCGCAGGGGGGCGGATTTTATCATAATACTTTGCGCACTGCTTCCCTATTTCGGGAGCAATTACGCTGTCGTTAAATGGAGGCAGACATCCGGACCCACCGGACGAATCTCGCTGAATGTGAGTTGCGGTGCGTCGGCCAGTTTTTCAAGGCCAGGCAGCACAAACAGGCCGCGCGCATCGTGACCTAAAAGTTTAGGCGCAACGTAGACGAGCAGTTCATCCACCAGCCCCGCCTGTAGCAGCGCGCCCGCGAGCGTCGGACCGGCTTCGACCCAGATACTGTTCACCTGCTGCTTGCCGAGCAACATCATCAGCACCACGAGATCCAGATGTCCGTTATGCTCCGGCACCATAATGCTGCGCACGCCTTCCGGCCATTCGCGCGTATCTTCTTTGGTGCGCGCAATCCAGGTTTCACCCGGCTGCTGCACGATGCGGTGCTCCGGGGTCACGCGGTTCTGGCTATCAATAATAATGCGCAGCGGCTGGCGCAGGTTCTCCTGCGGATAAAGCGCCTGGGTATCGGCATTCAGCTCATCCCAGCGCACGGTCATGGCCGGATCGTCAGCCAGAACGGTTTCACTGCTGGTGAGGATAGCATGGCTTTGCGCGCGCAGACGTTGCACATCACGCCTTGCCTGCGGCGAGGTGATCCACTGGCTTTCACCGTTCGCCATTGCCGTACGCCCGTCCAGCGAGGCGCCCAGCTTGAGCTGAATAAACGGGAAGCCGGTGCGCATGCGCTTCAGAAAGCCTTTGTTGATGGCTTCCGCATCTTGCATCATCAGGCCGTGGCTGACGTCGATCCCTTCCTGCTGCAGACGATACAGTCCGCGGCCCGCCACCTGCGGGTTAGGATCCTGCATAGCGGCGACCACGCGCGAAACCCCTGCCGCAATCAGCGCTTCACAGCACGGCGGCGTGCGCCCGTGGTGGCTGCAGGGCTCCAGCGTCACGTAGGCCGTCGCGCCTCGCGCTTTCTCCCCCGCCATACGCAGGGCATGCACTTCAGCATGCGGCTCGCCTGCGCGATAGTGAAACCCTTCCCCCACGATCTCGCCATCTTTCACGATAACGCACCCGACGTTGGGGTTAGGATGGGTGGTAAAACGACCGCGCTGCGCCAGCTTCATGGCTCGCGCCATGTACTTCTCATCCTGCATGGGCTTAATCCTGTAAGCGGGCGATCTCTTCGCCAAACTCTTTGATATCTTCGAAACTGCGGTAGACAGAGGCGAAGCGGATATAGGCGACCTTATCGAGCTTTTTCAGCTGCTCCATCACCAGGTTGCCGATCATTTTGCTCGGCACTTCACGCTCGCCCAGGCCACGCAGGTAAGATTTAATGTGGTTTAACGCCATTTCGACATCATCCGCGCTGACGGGCCGTTTTTCGAGGGCCTTCAGCATTCCGCTGCGCAGTTTCTCTTCGTTAAACGGCTCGCGCACGTCATTACTTTTTACCACGCGCGGCATTACCAGCTCTGCAACCTCAAAGGTCGTGAAACGCTCGTTGCACACCAGACACTGCCGACGACGGCGCACAGAAGACCCTTCGCCCACAAGGCGAGAGTCGATGACTTTGGTATCCACAGCGGAGCAGAATGGGCAATGCATACGGTATCCCTGTTATCTGGTTAACTGATTTTCATTTTACCCTGATCTGGCCTGACAACAAAGGAGGAGCTTTTTTGAGATAAAGGATCTATGTCCGGCGGTACGTTGCTGGCTACCATTATGGGGATTCGTCATTTCAAGGAATAAACGCTATGACAAGACGTTACCTGAAAATTTTACTGGTGGGGAGCCTCTTCACCCTTAGTGCCTGTGCACAGCAAACCGAAGTCCGCCAGATGAAACAAAGCGTGAATACGCTCAACACGGCGATGGACAAACTGAACAAAGAAACGGTGAAGATCACCCAGCAAAACGCGCTGAACGCTAAATCCACCAGCGGGGTATATCTGCTGCCAGGAGCGAATACGCCTGCCCTGCTTAATAGCCAGATTGGCACGCTGAAGATGTCTCTGGTGAATGTGGCGGCGAATGCGGATGGTACGCGCGCAACATTACGTATTCACGGTGAGTCCAACGATCCGCTGCCCGCCTTCAGCGGCACCGTAGAGTGGGGCCAGATCCAGGGCACCACGGAGAGCTACCAGGAGGTGAACGTGAAGAACCAGCTGTTCACCGCTCCGGCCAGCGTGTTAGCGCCCAGCGATGTGGATATTCCACTTCAGCTAAGCGGACTTACGCCTGAGCAGTTAGGCTTTATCCGCATTCACGACATCCAACCTGCCGCGCAGTAATCCCTTCCTTTTGAGCGGAGTGAAATGTCACTCCGCTAACATTTACATTTCGTATGGATTGGCAACAGAAATGATTGCCGCTACAATCCCGGCCGTTTAAAGTACGCAAACGTGAACGCAATCGATTACGCGTGTGAGAGATATGTGAAACAACACATATTTTTGTGAGCAGGGATTCCTATAATAGGCACCGCAGAAACACGAAATATTTAGAAACGCAATTCGCGCATTTTTCACTCCCGGAAGGGAATTTCAATCAGTGGCATGATTATGAAAAAAACATTACTCGCAGCCGGTGCAGTTCTGGCACTGTCCTCCTCTTTCACTGTTAACGCAGCGGAAAACGAGAAACCACAATACCTCTCCGACTGGTGGCACCAGAGCGTTAACGTGGTAGGCAGCTACCACACCCGTTTCGGACCGCAGATCCGCAACGATACCTACCTGGAATATGAAGCGTTCGCCAAGAAAGACTGGTTTGATTTCTACGGCTATATGGATGCGCCTGTGTTCTTCGGTGGTAACACCGATGCGAAAGGTATCTGGAACCACGGTTCCCCACTGTTCATGGAGATTGAACCGCGCTTCTCCATCGACAAACTGACCGGTACCAGCCTGGCGTTTGGTCCGTTCAAAGAGTGGTACTTCGCGAACAACTACATCTACGACATGGGCCGCAATAAGTCCGGTCGTCAGAGCACCTGGTATATGGGTCTGGGTACTGACATTGACACCGGCCTGCCGATGAGCCTGTCCCTGAACGTCTATGCCAAATATCAGTGGCAGAACTATGGCGCTGAAAACCAGAACGAATGGGATGGCTATCGTTTCAAAGTGAAATACTTTGTGCCAATCACCCAGCTGTGGGGCGGTAATCTGAGCTATATCGGCTTCACCAACTTCGACTGGGGTTCAGATCTGGGCGATAAGAGCGGTTACGCAGAGAACGGTATTAAGCAGCGTACCAATGACTCCATCGCCTCCAGCCACATCCTGGCGCTGAACTACGATCACTGGCATTACTCTGTTGTGGCACGTTACTGGCACAACGGCGGCCAGTGGAACGACGACGCTAAACTGGTATGGATGAACGAACACGTCCGTTCTACCGGTTGGGGTGGTTACCTGGTTGTAGGTTACAACTTCTAATCAATGCGGGATTGTGCGGGCTGGTGCCCTCACCCCTTCCCTCTCCCACGGGAGAGGGCGCAAACACAAAAAACGGCAACATCGTTGCCGTTTTGCTTTTACCTCGCCACCCGGCTTTTTACTGCTTCACCTTGCGCAAAAAATCCGCCAAAGACCTGTCCGCACTCTCACTGAACCGTCTCTCCGTCATTACAACATTGAGACACCGGTCGAGCCGGAAACAGCGGTAGTCATCGCGCCGTTCACACCATGCCGCCAGCAGCCAGCGCTCTCCCCAGAAGAACAACCCCAGCGGCTGTACCTCACGTTTTGAGAGTAGCCCGGCTTCATCACGATAATGCAGCGCCAATACGCGCTGAGCGGAAATCGCCTGGTGAATCATGTCAAAATCGCTGCGGGAGTGGCTTTGCATGCAAAAATCCGGGGCGTAGATCCGCGTCTGCTCCGCCTTTCTGCGGCTCTCCTCGGGCAGAATAGCCAGCACCTTCTCCTGGGCCGACTCCAGCTCGCGCGACAGCGATTCACCTCCCCAGGTTTTGAGCAGGCGAATCGCGACCATCAGCGCTTCGGATTCCTTATTTGTCAGCATCAGCGGCGGCAGGTCAAAACCCGACATCAGCCGATATCCGCTTCCCGCCTCGCCTTCCACCGGCACGCCGGAAAGCGACAGGTCGCGGATATCGCGGTAGACCGTGCGCTCGGACACGCCAAGCCGGTCCGCCAGATGCGCTGCCGTTGTCAGATGCCTGCCCCGCAGGATCTGCACAATCTGAAACAAACGGTCAGCGCGTCGGGTCATAACGTCATTCGCTCTCAGGCAGGTTGATGAAGGCCGACGCGGTTACCCTCGCTGTCGGTAAACAGTGCGATAGTGCCGATACCATGCGGCAGTTCCAGCGGCCCAAACACGCACTCGCCGCCCGCAGAGGCAATGCGATCGAGCGTGGCCGCCAGATTGTCAGTATGCAGGTAAATAATAGCGCCCTGCAAAGAGGGCGTAACGCCGTCAAATTTTGCCAGCGCTCCTCCGGTGGCGGGATCCTCATGCGGGAAAACCGCCAGCTCGGCAATGTCCATTTTCTCGCGACGCAGCGTGAGTTGCATCACCGGCTCATAAAATTTGATGGCGCGATCCATATCCGAAACCGGAATTTCAAACCAGTTAATTACGCTTTTCATACATCCTCCTGCCTGTTGTTTGGGTTCAGAAGGAGTCTACGGCAGGGCTCCTGACAGCATACTGTCAGGAGTGTTTGTCAGGAGCAGATAAAAAAAATCCCGGCCAACAGACCGGGATTCAGATAACGCGCTAAACGTCGCCTTACGGCAGAATGGACGGCTGATCCGCCCCTTCTTTCTCGACCTTCTGCTGGAGCAGGTGCTCGCGCTTCATGCCAAGTTTCAGTGCCAGGGCGGACGCCACGTAGATAGACGACGCCGTACCGATGGAGACACCGATCAGCATGGTCAGCGAGAAGCCTTCCAGCACCGGGCCACCGAAGAGGAACAGCATCAGGATCACCATCAGGGTAGTACCGGAGGTGATCAAGGTACGATGCAGCGTCTGGGTCAACGACACGTTAAAGATTTCGTACGGCGTGCCGCGACGGATCTTACGGAAGTTTTCACGGATACGGTCAGATACCACGATACTGTCGTTCAGTGAGTAACCGATTACTGACATCAGGGATGCCACGATGGTCAGGTCAATCTCAATGTGGAACAGAGACAGTATGCCCATGGTGATCACCACGTCGTGCGCCAGGGCGATAACCACACCGGCCGCCAGTCGCCACTCGAAGCGGAAACCGACGTACACCAGGATGGAGATCAGCGCCACCAGCAGCGCCATGGCGCCGGTTTGCGCCAGGTCCGCACCCACGCTCGGGCCGACGAACTCAATACGCTTGACCGCCGCGCTCTGGCTGGTGGTCTCGTTAATGACCTGTACGACCTTGCTGCCCAGCTCCTGGCTGCCGTTGGCATCGTGCACCGGCGGCATACGCACCATGATGTCGCGGCTGCTGCCGAAGTTCTGCAGCAGCGGCTCTTCAAAGCCCGCTTTCTGCAGCGATTCGCGCATCTGGTCCATATCGACCGGTTTTTCCAGGGAGATCTCGATGACCGTACCACCGGTGAAATCGAGACCCCAGTTAAAGCCTTTCACGCCCATAATGATGATGGACAGAATCAGCAGTAAACCTGAAATGCCGAAAGCCCAGTAGTCCCAGCGCATAAAGTCCCAGACTTTACGGCCATGGTTCAATTGTTCAACAGTATATTCCTGTGCCACAACGCACTCCTCAGATAGACAGCTTTTTGACGCGCTTGCCGCCGTACAGCAGGTTCACGATGGCACGGGTGCCGACAATAGCGGTAAACATTGACGTTGCGACACCGATACCGGTGGTAATCGCAAAGCCTTTGATCGCGCCAGTACCCACTGCATACAGGATAAGAACCTTAATCAGTGTTGTTACGTTCGCATCGAAGATAGAGCTGAACGCGCCTTTATAACCTTCGTCAATCGCCTGCTGGACAGAGCGACCGTTGCTCAATTCTTCTTTGATACGTTCGTTAATCAGTACGTTGGCGTCGACCGCCACCGCAAGGGTCAGAACGATACCCGCAATCCCCGGCATGGTCAGCGTCGCCCCCGGCAGCAGGGACATAATGCCGATGATCAGCACCAGGTTTGCGATCAGCGCGGAGGTCGCAATCAGACCGAACTTCTTATAGAAGAAGATCATGAAGAGGATAGAGACCGCCAGACCGGCCAGACACGCTTCCAGACCCTGCTGGATGTTTTGCATACCCAGAGTTGGACCAATGGTACGTTCTTCAACAATCTGAATTGGCGCAATCAGCGCACCGGCACGCAGCAGCAGCGAGAGCTGACGCGCTTCGTTCGGGTTGTTAATACCGGTAATACGGAAGCTGTTACCCAGACGAGACTGGATGTTGGCGATGTTAATCACCTCTTCCTCTTTCACCAGCACCGCACGACCATTTGCATCTTTCTTACCGCTGTCTTTGTACTCCACGAACAGGGTCGCCATCGGTTTGCCGATGTTGTCCTTGGTGAAGTTAGACATAATGTTACCACCCGCGCTATCCAGCGAGATGTTAACCTGCGGCTGGTTGTACTCATCCTGGCTTGAAGTGGAGTCGGTGATGTGGTCACCGGTCAGGATCACGCGCTTGTACAGCACAACCGGCTGACCTTCACGGGTCTGTTTCACTTCGGAGTCACCCGGAATACGGCCAGACGCCGCGGCAGACTGATCGACATTGGAGTTCACCAGACGGAATTCCAGCGTCGCGGTCGCACCGAGGATCTCTTTCGCACGCGCGGTATCCTGGATACCCGGCAGTTCAACCACGATACGGTCAGCACCCTGGCGCTGTACCAGCGGCTCAGCCACGCCCAGCTGGTTTACACGGTTACGCAGAATGTTGATGTTCTGCTGAACGGCATATTCACGCGCTTCTTTCAGACGCGCATCGGTCATCACCGCACGCAGCTGGTTGCTGCCCTGCGAGGAGATCACCAGGTCACGGTGACGTTGGGTCAGGTAATCTACAGCCTGATCGCGCGCCGCGCTGTCGCGGAACGTGATGCTCATGCCGTAGTTATCTTCTTTACGCACGGTAGTGTATGGGATGCCTTTGTCGCGCAGATCGCTGCGCAGGCTGTCGATATTCTGTTCCTGCAGCTTGCCGAGCGCGGTATCCATATCCACTTCCATCAGGAAGTGAACGCCGCCACGCAGGTCAAGACCCAGCTTCATTGGCTCTGCGTTCAGCGCAGCCAGCCAGCGAGGGGTTGCAGGAGCAAGGTTAAGCGCCACGACATATTTGTCACCCAGCACGCCCATCAGCGCTTCGCGAGCGCGGAGCTGCGTGTCGGTGGTGTCGAAGCGAGCAAGAATTGCACCCTCTTCCAGAGCCACAGACTTAGCGGTAATTTTTTCTTCTTGTAACGTTTTCTGGACCTGGATCAGCGTTTGCTCACTGGCGGCGACACCGCGCGCGCCAGTGATTTGAACGGCCGGATCCTCACCATACAGGTTGGGAAGCGCGTACAGCAGGCCGACGATAATCACGACGACCAGCATGATGTACTTCCACAAAGGATAACGGTTTAACACGGCAGTTCCCTTTGGGAAAAGTTGGGATTACAGCGCCTTCATGGTGCCTTTCGGCAGAACGGCAGCTACGAAGTCACGTTTGATAACCACTTCAGTGGTGTCGTTCAGGGCGATAGCAATGTAGCCGCTTTCAGCCACTTTGGTTACGCGGCCGACCAGACCACCGTTGGTCAGCACTTCATCGCCTTTCGCGATGGAGTCCATCAGCTTTTTGTGCTCTTTGGTACGCTTCTGCTGTGGGCGCAGGATCATGAAGTAGAAGATCAGACCGAACACAACCAGCATCAGGATCAGAGACATCGGGCTGCCCTGCGCCGGAGCACCTGTTGCCGCTACCGCATCAGAAATAAAAAAGCTCATTCAAATTCCCTCATTATTAATATTAATCAACGTTCAACGGTGGAACATCCCGCCCCTGACGTTGGTAAAAATCGGTCACGAAGCTCTCTAATTTACCCTCTTCGATAGCCTTGCGTAAACCAGACATTAAGCGCTGATAGTAGCGAAGATTATGAATCGTATTGAGACGCGCGCCCAAAATCTCATTACAACGATCGAGATGATGCAGATACGCGCGAGAATAATTGCGACAGGTATAGCAATCGCACTCGGAATCGAGCGGGCTGGTGTCACTCTTATGCTTCGCGTTACGGATTTTCACCACGCCATCGGTAACGAACAGATGACCGTTACGCGCGTTGCGGGTTGGCATCACGCAGTCGAACATATCAATGCCGCGACGTACGCCTTCCACCAGATCTTCGGGTTTACCCACACCCATCAGGTATCGTGGTTTATCCGCCGGGATTTGCGGGCAGACGTGCTCCAGAATGCGGTGCATGTCTTCCTTCGGCTCACCCACAGCCAAACCGCCGACAGCGTAGCCATCAAAACCTATCTCTACCAGACCTTTAACAGAGATATCGCGTAAATCTTCGTAAACGCTGCCCTGAATGATGCCGAACAGCGCATTTTTGTTCTGCAGGGAGTCAAAACGGTCGCGGCTGCGCTTCGCCCAGCGCAGAGACATCTCCATAGAGCGTTTCGCGTAGTCCCAGTCTGCCGGGTACGGCGTACATTCGTCGAAGATCATCACGATGTCGGAGCCGAGATCGTACTGAATCTCCATCGACTTTTCTGGATCGAGGAAAATCGGATCGCCGTTGATCGGGTTACGGAAGTGTACGCCCTGCTCGGTGATCTTGCGGATATCGCCCAGGCTGAAGACCTGGAAGCCACCGGAGTCGGTCAGGATCGGACCTTTCCACTGCATAAAATCGTGCAGATCGCCGTGGAGCTTCATGATCTCCTGACCCGGACGCAGCCACAGGTGGAAGGTATTACCGAGGATAATCTGTGCGCCCGTGGCTTCAACTTCTTCCGGCGTCATCCCTTTTACGGTGCCGTACGTGCCCACAGGCATAAACGCGGGGGTTTCCACCACGCCGCGATCAAACACCAGGCGACCGCGACGCGCGCGGCCATCGGTGGTATCGAGTTCAAATTTCATTTTTTCTCCGACGTCAGAAAAACAGTCCAACGTTGTCATACGGTGCCGCGGACTTATTCCCCGACACGCTCATTCAAAGCCAGCGGATTGTACGTGATAAACATCGCGTCCCCGTAGCTAAAAAAGCGATATTTTTGTTCTACCGCAGACTTGTACGCATTCATCGTATGCTGATAACCCGCAAATGCAGAGACCAGCATAATCAGCGTCGATTCAGGCAGATGGAAGTTGGTCACCAGCGCGTCAATCACCTTGTACTGGTAGCCCGGGTAGATAAAGATCTGCGTATCGCCAAAGAACGGCTCGATAAGACCGTTTTTAGCTGCCTGCGCGGCGCTTTCCAGTGAACGCACGGACGTCGTACCGACGGCCACGACGCGGCTACCGCGCGCTTTCGCCGCCAGCACCGCATCCACCACATCCTGCGGCACTTCGGCATACTCGGAGTGCATGATATGGTCTTCAATGCTGTCCACACGCACCGGCTGGAAGGTGCCCGCACCGACGTGCAGCGTCACAAACGCCATCTCAACGCCCTTCGCACGCAGCTTTTCCAGCAGCGGTTCATCAAAGTGCAGACCTGCGGTTGGCGCCGCGACCGCGCCAGGCTTCTGGCTGTAGACGGTCTGGTACAGCTCGCGATCGGCCTCTTCGTCCGGGCGCTCAATGTACGGCGGCAGCGGCATGTGGCCGATAGCGTTCAGGATGTCGAGCACCGTGCGCTCGTCGTCGAACGCCACCTCGAACAGCGCGTCGTGGCGCGCGGTCATGGTCGCCTTGATGCTTTCGTCATCACCCAGCAGCAGCTCCGCGCCCGGCTTCGGCGCTTTGGAAGCGCGAATATGTGCCAGAATACGTTTATCATCGAGCATACGTTCGACCAGCACTTCAATCTTGCCGCCGCTGGCCTTACGGCCAAACAGGCGCGCCGGGATCACGCGGGTATTGTTAAAGACCAGCAGATCGCCAGGGTTGAGCTTGTCGAGCAAATCGGTGAAAGTACCGTGCGTCAGCTCGCCCGTTGGCCCATCCAGTGACAGTAAGCGACAGCTGCTGCGCTCAGGCATGGGATAGTGAGCAATCAGGGATTCAGGTAGTTCAAAGGAGAAATCGGCGACGCGCATGACGTATACTCGTGACTTAAAAACAGGCGGCATAGTCTAGTGCTCACACCCTTTTGCTGCAACAACTAGCCGCCACTGGACAAATAAAACGCATGAATTTTCTCGCTCACCTGCATCTCGCACACCTCGCTGACAGCTCCCTTTCCGGCAATTTGCTGGCCGATTTCGTGCGCGGCAACCCCGCTGAAGCGTATTCTCCCGAGGTTGTCGACGGGATTTTTATGCACCGCCGCATTGATGTCATCACTGATAATCTGCCCGAGGTGACGGAAGCGAAAGCGTGGTTTCGCCCTGAAACGCGCCGCGTTGCGCCGATCACGCTCGACGTGATGTGGGACCACTTCCTGTCTCGCCACTGGGAACAGCTCTCGCCGGAGATGCCGTTGCCGGCGTTTGTGCGCTACGCCCACCAGCAGGTGTCGATCATTCTGCCCGATTCGCCGCCGCGCTTTGTGAATCTGAATAACTACCTGTGGTCGGAACGCTGGCTGGAGCGCTATCGCGAGATGGACTTTATTCAGAATGTCCTGAATGGCATGGCGAGCCGTCGCCCGCGACTGGATGCGCTGCGCGACTCCTGGTACGACCTGGATGAGCATTACGATGCGCTGGAGAGCCAATTCTGGCAGTTCTATCCGCGCATGATGGCGCAGGCGAAAAACAAGCAGCTCTGACAGCACGATCATTGATAGGTAAAAGCTGGCGGAACGATTGTCACCACCTCTTTGTCTTATCCACGAACACTCTCTATACTGGCTCGCGTTGCGTTCCAAATAACCTTAGTATCTACAGGAGAATCATATGGTTCTGGTAACTCGTCCGGCTCCGGATTTTACAGCTGCAGCAGTTCTGGGCAACGGTGAAATCGTTGAAAACTTCAACTTCAAACAGCACACCAACGGTAAAGCGACCGTTCTGTTCTTCTGGCCAATGGACTTCACTTTCGTTTGCCCGTCTGAGCTGATCGCGTTCGACAAACGTTATGAAGAATTCCAGAAGCGTGGCGTGGAAGTGGTTGGCGTCTCCTTTGACTCTGAATTTGTACACAACGCATGGCGTAACACCCCTGTCGAAAACGGCGGCATCGGTGCGGTGAAATACGCAATGGTTGCGGACATCAAACGCGAAATCCAGCAGGCTTACGGTATCGAACATCCGGACGCTGGCGTTGCGCTGCGCGGTTCCTTCCTGATCGACGCAAACGGCATCGTTCGTCACCAGGTTGTGAACGATCTGCCGCTGGGTCGTAACATCGACGAAATGCTGCGCATGGTTGACGCGCTGCAGTTCCACGAAGAGCACGGCGAAGTGTGCCCGGCTCAGTGGGAAAAAGGTAAAGAAGGTATGGCTGCGTCCCCAGACGGCGTTGCTAAATACCTGTCTGAGAACGTATCCAGCCTGTAATCGGCACGGTTTACGAAGAAGGCCCGCTTATGCGGGCCTTTTTTTATGCCTTACGCTGCGTCTCTCGCCAGATGCGCCAGGCCATTCCCGCCAGCAGAATTACGCCCGCAATTAGCACGCCCCACACCAGCAGCGCGTTCATCCGGCTCTCCCGCTCGGACGCAGAGGTAGCGGTCAGACGCCCCTCGCCGCCTAACGCGACATCATCCAGAATGTCGGCCTGCGGCAGGTGCTCCATATCATAGGTTTTGCGCAGATCGGCGGGGATCAGCATGTCAGGCTCCACGCTGGCAGGCTTTGCAGCGCCATTACCCCAGGCAAGCACGTATGGCGCTTTTCCCTGCGCGTTGAACACCAGATCATAGCGGTCACGATGCCCGGTGACGCCTGGCAGGTATTCCGGCAGGCGCGCATTCAGCGTCGTGATTTTCACCGCCTGCACCAGGCCTCCGCTAAGCGAAACCGGTGAAGACGTTTTGCCCTCCAGACGGTAAAGCACCTCTTTTTTCAGGGGGTGCCATGTGTCTTTTTCCGTACTCCGCCACGCTATCTCCACGGGAAGGACGCCGTCGCCATTCAGTAAAATGCTGATAGCACTCAGCGGCTGCGGCTGCGCCCAGTGCCACTGCGCTTCGCTTGTCGATAGCTGCTCCCCTATCCCCTCAAGATCGATCGCGTCCGGCGTCGCCCGCGCAGGAGCGCTAATCGCGTTAACGCCGGTTAAGGTCACCCCCTGGCTCTGAGCATTCAGCACAACCAGGAGATAGCGATTCGTATCGGGAGACAAAACGATATCGGTATCGATCCGATCGAGCTTAAGACGATCCTGCCCGCTCATCACGTCCAGCAGCGGCATATCCTCGCGCAGGGTATACCAGCGCTTAAGATCCTCGCTGTAGTAGACCGACGCCGTTCCCTGCCACGGCGCCTGAGGGGTATTCCAAAGCAGCTGCAGCTGGGACAGGGCAATCTCACCCGTAGCCTGCTCCGGCAGGGTCAGCAGATAATGCTGCCCGGCTGCGGCGGCTTTTTGCCCCTCCAGCACAATCTCTACGCCGTTTCCGGAACGGAGCAGGATCTTATCGCTGCCCTCATCCCCACGCGCAGGCGCAAGCGGTGAGGCGTCCAGAGGAAAGAGGCGCAGCGCCGTGGATTGCGCTGCCGCCTGCGGACGCGTCGCGGTGACCAGGCTGAAAGGAACCGGCTCGCCCGACTGGTTAAAGACGCGAACGTCATGCAGATCCGGCGACGTGCTCTGCGTATAGACAGCGAGCGGCAGCGTCACCCGATACCACTGGGAAGGAGCAGACGTATCCAGCGAGCGGCCAAAGGCATAGTCCCGGGGCGATTCCGTTTGTACCTCGTCGCAGAACGCCGGGCCTGCAAGCGCCAGCAGAGCGGTACAAGCTACCGCTTTCATCCATTTCATTTTTCATCTCCTGTTTTGGGCGGTAGCGGCGAGAAATACCCCACGATCAGCACCAGTATTGCCACGCCGATAAACGCCACCGCACGCGACAGACCGCCTCCACCCTCGCTGTCCACCAGCATCAGTTTAACCATCACCACGCCCAGCAGCGCGGCACCGCCAAGCCACTCCTGACGGGAAGCCCTACGGGTGGCGTGGACCATGATCACCAGCGCGCTCAGCATCCAGAACAGGGCAAACGTGGTCTGGATCAGCCGCGAATCCCACAGCGACGCCATATTCCAGGCCACGTCGCCGTACCAGGCCAGGGCGCGCATCAACGCACCGTTAAGCCACCAGAAGCCAAACGCCATAATCGCGACGGCAGGCCACGGACGGGCCTGCGAGAGCTGCGTCGGGTAGTAACGATCCACCGCCCGGTAAAAGACCACCAGCCCCAGCAGCGCGAACGCCGCGCCTTCTTCAAGCGGGTTCACCAGCGGCAGCCAGGTCTGACGATAAACCACGCCGTCCTGGAAATTGGTCACCACCAGCAATACCAGCAGCGCCGCGAGCACAGGGATCGGTGCTATGCACGCGTAGAGCGCGGGCCACTCCCGGAACGGCCACCCGCGACGGCGCACCGCCGCAGAGAGCGCCATAATCACCCCGCCGCCTGCGGCCATCGCCAGCCCGCTGCCCCAGGCCGCCATGCCCCACGGCAGCGACCGGGCAAACCAGTAAAGCTCCGCCGCCAGCGCCAGTAATATCATCCAGAACAGCGCCAGATGCAGCCCCATAGAGATGCGCGGCGCTAAACGGGCGCCGTCGCGCCGCAGCAGCATCAGCGCGGCGGGAAGCGCAATACCCCAGGCCAGATTTGACCAGCCGGCGGCAAACATCTGCTGGTGCGAGAGCTGATAGCCCACCATCACCAGCATCAGCGGCCACAGCAGCCATTTGCTGGCATCCAGCTCCCGCCACGCCAGACGAGCGGCAGCCTGACGCCAGCCCCAGACCGACGCCGCCGTCAGTGCCAGTACGCCTGCCAGAACAGGCAGTTCCTGCTTCAACACCAGCCGCGACGCGCCAAATAGCGCCACGAGCCAGAACAGCAGCCCGCCTGCCAGCAGCGCCCAGCTAACCGGCAGAAAGAGGTTCCGCCACAGCCAGGCCGCAGCCAGCCAGCAAAGGCTGAGGATGGCGAAGATAAGCAGCAGGCTCAGCGGCGTAACGCCGTTCATCTGCGCCCACAGCGCGCTGCCGAGCGCCAGCACCAGCAGCGCCGTCCCGCTATAGCTCATGCGCCGCTGGTGCTGCTGCACGCCCAGCCAGAGGATGCCCAGCCCCTCCAGCGCCCAGGCCATCGCCGTCCACCGCGCGGAGAGCGCGAGCGGAATCGCAAGCGTGGCAAACCCGCCGCCGATCGCCAGCGCCGCCATCACCAGTGGTCGCCCGATGGACGGATAGCGGCGCAGCGCAAGGAAAGCGAGGGCCAGATAAAATGCGCCGTATCCCAAAGCGCTCAGGGCCGGACCATATTCCCAGTGCCGGGTCATACCGTACTGCATCCCAAAGCCTATCAGCGGCGGGGCAAACAGCAGCACGCCGTCAATAATCTGCTTTCCTTTCTCCTGCGCCCGCAGCGACAGCGCCACGCTCAGCACGCCGAATATCAGCGTATTGGCAATCAGGAACAGCTGGCAGATCCAATAGTCTTCAGGCTGGTACTCACTTAGCCCCCACAGGCCGCCCACGCCAAAGGTAAACAGCAGCCCGAGCAGGTTGAGCTCGCGCCAGTGCTGCCAGATGCTGATGGCGAGAATGCCGATGGAAAGCAGGAGATAGAAGGAAAACAGCGCCACAAAGCTGCCGCCCCCGGTAGATAGCAGCAGCGGCGCAAGATACCCGCCGAGGCTCGCCAGCATGGCAAGGCTCAGCGCTTTCTGCAGCACGGCCAGCCCAACGCTCGCGGCGCAAATCACCACCAGTAGCGCAAAGGCCAGCGTCATCGGCAGCATCTGCCAGAGCCGGAAGGCGCCAAAGACCGTCAGGTAGAGAATGCCCGTCGCCCCGCCCTGTAAGATAAGCGCGTAGATCGGCTGCTTGTGCCGCAGCCGCCACCCAACCGCCAGCAGCACGATGGCAAACAGCGCCGTCGCCACCAGGCGTAGCTCAAGCGGGAACAGGGAGTGTTCAACGGTATAGCGCAGCAGGAAAGAGAGGCCGAGGAAGAGCAGCAGAATGCCAAGCTTCGCCAGGGGATTACCCTGCATAAACCAGCGCGTCAGCGACGTCACAATGCCACCAAAGGCAGAAGGCTGTTTAGCCGCAGGCGCAGGGGCCGGGGCCGGTTCTGCCACGGCAGCGGGAGTATCGGGGCGCCAGGGATCGACAGGCGCGGGAGCGTCCTCCACCACTGGCGCGGTAATTGCCTCCGGCGCGGCGGTCTGCACCGGTTCCGGCGCGTTCTCAGGCACGCCGCGCTGCTCAAGCGCCTCTATGCGCTGGCGTAGCCGGGCGATCTCCTGCTGCGCCGCCGTGCTTCGATTAAACCCGATAACCGCAAGCACGGGGGCAACCAGCAGCGCAAAAACCAGGAATAAACAGCCAAGGATGTAAAGCTCGTCCATGTTTCCACCTTCACCGTAAACGATCCGTTAAGATTGACACAAATCGTTGCATTTGCGCCATCTTAAAAGGGGAAACTTTAGCGCATTAGCTGCCGAGCCAGACCGTCGCGGATACCGCAGGCAGCGCCAGCACGCCATCCTGTATCGTCGCCTTACCCTCTTTGTTCGTCCACGTCGCCACCTTAAGCAGCGGCGAATCATCCAGCACCACTTCGCAGGCCTCGCCCCGGTTAATCGCCACCAGCACGCGCTGCTGATTATAGACGCGGAGAAAGACCACCACGTTATCGTGGGCGTACGCCACCTGACAGCCGCCGTAGCGCAGGGCGAGACTCTGTTTGCGCAGCTTCGCCAGCCGCTGATACAGGCTGAATAGCACCTTATCCTGTTTCTCTGCCTCCCACGGGAAGGTTTTGCGGCAGAACGGATCGTTGTTGCCGTCCAGCCCCACTTCGTCTCCGTAGTAAATGCACGGTACGCCCGGCCAGGTGAAGAGCCAGGTGACCGCCAGCGGCAGATGCGCCACATCCTTGCCGAGCAGGGATTTAAAGCGCGCGGTGTCGTGGCTATCGAGCTGGTTAAACATCCGCAGCTGCTGCTGATGCGACAGGCCAGCGCGATAGTTATCCATCCACGCGGCGCAGGTTTCAGCGTCGATATGGTTCGGATCGTAGGAGATATCGGTGTTAGCCAGGAATCCCCACAGCGGGAAGGTAAAGCCGCGATAGTTCATCGCCGCATCTTCGGCATCGTTTTGCAGCCACTGGCGCGCGTCGCCAAAGTGTTCGCCAAAGACAAACGCCTCCGGCTTGGCCGCTTTCGCCGAACGCGCGATCCCGGCCACGTGCTGAAGGTTATTTCGCGCCCCGCCCGCTTCACCAAGCATATGCACCACGTCCAGACGCCAGCCGTCCATATTCCACGGCGCCTTCAGCCAGTGACGCACGATGCTGCCATCACCGCCGTAAATCTCGTTCACCAGAGACGGGGACTGGAAGTCCAGCTTCGGCAGGCTCGGGTAGCCCAGCCAGTCCAGCGCGCGCCCCTCCTCGTTAAAGCTGTACCAGTCGCGCTGCGGCGAATCCGGATTATGGCATGCTCCGCCCATCGACTGGTTATGCCGGTCAAACCACGCGTGCGAATCGCCGCTGTGGTTGAACACACCGTCCAGAATGAGGCGCATGCCTTCTTTTTGGGTGTTCTTACGCAGGCGCAGCAGCGCCTCGTCACCGCCAAACTGCGCGTCAACGTGGCGATAATCTTCGGTATCGTATTTGTGTACGCTCGGGGCTTTAAACACCGGGTTGAGGTACAGCGCCGTCACGCCGAGTTTTTTCAGGTACGGCAGCTTTTCGCTGATGCCGTCGAGATCGCCGCCGTAGAACGTCGAGCCGCCCGCCTGCGCCGTCACCGGTTCATCCCATTTTTTCAGGATGATGTCGTGACCCGCGGCATGATGGTAATAGACCTTGTCCTGGCCGGCGGTGCGTTTTTCGCTGCGCGCAAAGCGGTCCGGGAAAATCTGATAAAAGACCTGATCGTTAACCCACTGCGGGCCGTTATCCGGGTAATCGACGGCGAACTGCTCCAGCCGGGCCGGTGGGAAACGGCTAAACCCCTGCGGGGTAAACCACAGCTGGCGGTTGTTCCATAAAAGCTTAAAGCTATAGCGACGGCGCGGCTGCCCGGTGCGCAAATCAATATTCGCCCGCCACGCCGTAATCCCCGGCTGCGGCTGGCTGCGCAGCTTGTGCATTTTCAGCCCGGTCTCTTCGTTATCAATTTCGGCGCGGAGCGTCACGCGTTCCGGCTGGTTTTCCCCCGCCAGCCAGAGCGTAATCACAAGGTTGTCTTTGTTTTGCTTAACAAATGGGGCAACCGGAAGGTGCCAGGCGTTTAACATCACGAATCCCCTCTGATGAAATTGACGTCACCTTGCCACAGGGTGGTTAAGGATAGCTCACCATGACGAGATTTATTGGGGGAGGAGGACGGGGGAGGAGGCAAAATCCCCTCTCCCGCGAGGGAGAGGGGATAAAAATATTACTGTGCTTCTGCCAATTGACGGTCACGGCGGCACTTAAACACCCAGCCGATCAGCAGCAGAACGATCCACGCACAGCCCACGTACAGGGAAATGCGGGTATCCGGATGGTAGCCAATCAGGCCAATGATAAACACCAGGAAGATCAGCCCGACCACGGTCGTCGCCACCCCGCCCGGCACCTTAAACTTCAGCGCTTTCGCCTCATCCGGCGACAGACGGCGGCGGAAGGCAATCTGCGACAGCAGGATCATGATCCACACCCACACGGTCGCGAAGGTCGCCAGGGACGCAATCACCAGGAAGACGTTCTCCGGCATGATGTAGTTCAGGTAAACCGAGAACAGCAGCGCTACGGTCATCACCACCACCGTCACCCACGGCGTGCCGCGGCGTGAAGTTTTGGCGAACACCTTCGGCGCGCTGCCCTGCTCCGCCATGCCGTGCAGCATGCGGCCCACGCCAAAGACGTCACTGTTGATGGCCGAAAGCGACGCGGTCAGCACCACAAAGTTCAGAATGCTGGCAGCAAAGGCAATGCCCATATGCTGGAAGGTCAGGACAAACGGGCTACCGTTAGTGCCCACCTGGTTCCACGGGTAGATGGACATAATCACGAACAGCGTACCCACGTAGAACACCAGAATACGCATCGGCACCGAGTTGATGGCGCGCGGAATGGATTTCTCCGGATCTTTCGCTTCCCCGGCGGTGATGCCGATAATCTCGATGCCGCCGTAGGCGAACATTACCATCTGTAGCGACATCACCATCCCGAGCCAGCCGTTGCTGAAGAAGCCGCCATTGCTCCAGAGGTTATGGATGCCGGTCGGCTGGCCGCCGTTGCCAATCCCCCAGATGATGATCCCGAAACCCGCCACAATCATGATGATGATGGTCGCGACTTTGAAGAAGGAGAACCAGAACTCCAGCTCGCCGAACACCTTCACGCTCATCAGATTGACGGCGCAAATGAGCAACACCACGCTCAGCACCCAGATCCAGTGCGGCACCGCCGGGAACCAGACGCCCATGTAGATGCCGAATGCGGTTACGTCGGCAATCGCCACAATCAAAATTTCGAAGCAGTAGGTCCAGCCGGTGATAAACCCGGCCAGCGGGCCGAGGTTTTCCTGCGCATAGCGGGAGAAGGAGCTGGCAGACGGGTTGTGAACCGACATCTCACCCAGCGCGCGCATGATGATATACGCCGCCACACCGCCGATGATGTAGGCCAGCAGCACGCTTGGACCGGCCATTTTGATGGCATCTGCCGAGCCATAAAAAAGACCGGTGCCGATAGCAGAGCCCAGCGCCATAAAGCGGATGTGGCGCGTGCTCAATCCACGTTTAAGTTTGTTAGTGCTTTCCATTTAAATCTTGCCATTCAACACGAAAAAAACAAAAAACCACGGGGCCTTAAGCCCCGTGGTTAAACAGTTTGTTGCCGTTGATTAATGAGCGTTCGATGTGACCTGACGCCCTGCAGCACGGTCCCAGATAACCGCCAGAACCAGTGCAACAACGGTAGGCATCAGCCAGGCCAGGCCCTGCTCGGACAGCGGCAGACGCTGTGTCCAGGCTGGCAGAATTTCAGCGAACGCTGATGCTTTAATCCCGTCAAGGATACCAAAAATCAGGCTGATAAACATGGCTGGCGCAATAATTCGTGAGGAGTTATGCCACCACGGACGGGTGAAGCTCAGCACCACCAGCACGATGCACGGCGGATAGATAGCCGTCAGCACCGGAATAGAGACCTGAATCAGGTGGCTCAGACCGAGGTTAGACACCGCCATCGAGAAGATACCGAGGATAAACACCAGGGTACGGTAAGAGAGCGGCAGATACTGCGCAAAGAACTCTGCGCAGGCGCAGGTCAGGCCAACCGCGGTTACCAGACACGCCAGGAAGATCAGCGCCGCCAGCAGCATGCTGCCCGCCCCACCGAAGGTGTGCTGAACGTAAGCGTGCAGGATAGCCGCACCGTTCGCGTTCTGATCAACCAGCATCGCGCTGTCAGAGCCCAGGCGGAACAGCGCCAGATACAGCAGCGTCAGGCCCACACCGGCCATCAGGCCAGCCCAGATGGTATAACGGGTCAGCAAACGCGCTTCGGTCACGCCGCGGGAACGCGCGGCGTTAACGATAACGATACCAAACACCATCGCGCCCAGCGTATCCATCGTCAGGTAGCCGTTCACAAAGCCGTTAGAGAACGCGGCGTTTTTATAGGCATCCATCGCGTCGCTAATCGGGCCGGCTGGCCAGATGATGGCCGCCACGGCCAGCACGATCAGCGCTACAATTTTCAGCGGCGCCAGGAAGTTACCTACCGTGTCCAGCAGCTTGCCCGGATAGAGGGAAACCAGAATCACGATGGCGAAATAAATCAGGCTGTAGATGAACAGCGGCATCGCGCCGTCGCCGGTCAGCGGGGCGATGCCCACTTCGAAGGAAACAGTCGCGGTACGCGGAGTGGCAAACAGCGGACCAACGGCCAGATAGCAGACGGTAGCCAGCAGAACGCCAGCCACTTTGCCAATCGGGGTGCTAAGGCTATCCACGCCGCCACCGACTTTCGCCAGTGCGATAACGGTCAGTACCGGCAGGCCCACGGCAGTAATCAGGAAACCGAACGCGGCTGTCCAGACGTGTTCACCCGCCTGTAAGCCAACCATTGGAGGGAAAATGATGTTGCCTGCGCCAACGAACAGCGCAAATGTCATAAAGCCCAGCGCGATAATGTCACGCGATTTTAAGTGATGGGTCATAAAACCTTACTGCCTGTGGATGTGGTGTTGAAAACGTTGAGATTTTTCGATTTCCCTGACGGGACGACACAGCCGAAAATTTGCTCAATTTCAGCGGGAAATGCTCCCGTCCTGGCGTGGAGAAGAATAGTTTTTCGATTTACCACGCAAATACAGTCGGTCTGACAGTATCTGGGGGGCAATTTAAACGCTTATAACGTTTAAAGGCAAGGAGGGATCGTAAAACCAGAAGAATATGCCAGTATGAAAACGCACACCAGAACAATGCGCTAATTATAGGAAAAACCCATGGCTAATCATGCGAACAAAAAACAGCCAACCGTATAAAATTCACACGCGTTTCGCTTGACTGCAAAGCAAACGGGCCAGCGATGGCTGACCCATGGAAAGGTAAAATGACACGCCTGCCGTCAGGCGCTCTTTTTGGCAATTAATCGTTCCGGGATAACGAAACTAAAGCGGGTTCCCTTACCCAGGGCACTCTGAATATCGAGACGGCTTTCATGGTGATTCACCGCGTGTTTCACAATCGCCAGCCCCAGGCCGCTTCCGCCCGTCTGCCGCGATCGCGCTTTATCCACCCGGTAGAAGCGCTCGGTCAGGCGCGGAATATGCTCCGGGGCGATCCCCGGCCCGTTATCCTCAACGCTAAACTCGGCGCCTGCCGGCGTATGCTGCCAGCGCACCACGATATCCGTTCCTTCCGGCGTATGGTTTACCGCGTTGTACACCAGGTTGGAGATGGCGCTACGCAGTTCATCCTCGCTGCCCAGCACCTTCAGCGTGTTGTCGACGTCAAAGGTCAGCTGATGTTTTTTATGGCTTAACGTCTGCGCTTCACGCTCGACGACGCGCAGCATCATTGGCACATCAATGGTGTCATTCAGCGCAAGAGAAGGCGCCGCTTCAATCTTTGACAGCGTCAGCAGCTGCTTCACCAGCCCTTCCATACGGTGCGTTTGCTCGCGCATCGTATGCAGCGCTTTTTCACGCGGCGCGCCTTCCAGGGTTTGCTCCTGCATCATCTCCAGGTAGCCCTGCAGCACGGTCAATGGGGTTCGCAGCTCATGGCTGACGTTGGCGAAGAAGTTACGACGCGCCCCTTCCAGCTGATGCATCTGGGTCACGTCGCGCGCCACCATCAGCCACTGGCGATCGCTGTAGGGCATCACGCGGATTTCCAGATGGCGACCGTTATTCAGCTTCAGATTGTGGGGACGGGTGAAATCACGCTTTTTCAGATACAGCGTGAACTCGGGATAACGCAGAAGGTTAAGGATGTTCTGACCATTGTCGTCCGGCCAGCGCAGGCCCAGCAGCTGTTGCGCAAGCCCGTTACACCAGAAAATAGTTCCTTCTTCTGTCGTCAGGATCACCGCATCCGGCAGCGACTCTGCGCCGCTGCGAAAGCGTTTGATCAGGCTTCCCAGCTCGCGGCGACGCTTTTTATTACGCATCTGCATCTGGTGCAGGCCGTACAGCAGCGGCTCCCAGCTGCCGCTTCCCGGCGGCGGGGTCATACTGCGGTCCACCCACAGCCACCAGGAGAGACGCAGCAGGTTCCAGAAATGCCAGGCTAACAGCCCGGTGACCGCCGCCAGCAGAAACCACGGCAGATGCCCAAGTAAGGCCCCCAGAAGAAGGGCCGGAATACAGCATAAGATCAGTTCAAAGACGAGCCTTTTCCATGACAGACGTTCCAGCACGCGTCACACTCCTGTCATTATTCAGAAACGGGTCGAGAAACGATAACCCGTACCGCGGACCGTCTGTACCATACGATCGTGGCCGCTCAGTTCCAGCGCTTTTCGCAGGCGGCGGATATGTACGTCAACCGTCCGGTCTTCGACATACACGTTAGTTCCCCAGACGTTATTCAGCAACTGCTCGCGGCTGTAAACGCGTTCCGGATGGGTCATAAAGAAGTGCAGGAGTTTAAATTCGGTAGGCCCCATGTCGAGGGGATTTTCGCCGGTCATCACGCGGTGTGACGTTGGGTCAAGGCTGAGGCCCTGCATCTCGATCACCTCTTCGACCGCCATCGGGGAAATACGGCGCATGACGGCCTTAATGCGGGCAACCAGCTCTTTCGGGGAGAAAGGCTTGGTAATGTAATCGTCCGCGCCGGTCTCCAGACCGCGCACGCGATCCTCTTCCTCTCCGCGCGCCGTGAGCATCACCACCGGGATGTCGCGGGTCAGCGCTTCACGCTTCAGATGTTTGATAAACTGCAGTCCGGAGCCGCCGGGCAACATCCAGTCAAGCAGAATCAGATCGGGCCAGGGTTCATTCAGCTGGTTCACCGCGCTGTCATAATCTTCCGCTTCAACCGGCTGGAAGCCATTTTGTTCGAGCACGAAGCACACCATTTCACGAATTGGAGCTTCATCTTCTACGACCAGAATACGTCTCGCCATACTTTGCCCTGTCTTATCTTATTTAAGTTACAAGTTTGTAATGCGGCGCCATTATGCGTCAGATTTATGACAGATTTATGAAAAACAGTACCACTATAAATGGCAAACTGTTGTTTTATTACAGCGGTTATTTTCCTCTCCCTGACAGTTTATAATCGCCCGCATCGTTTTTCGCCACGGATCTCCTATGCGCATACTTCACACCTCGGACTGGCATCTGGGTCAAAATTTTTACAGCAAAAGCCGTGCGGCTGAACATGAAGCGTTCCTGAACTGGCTGCTGGAAACGGCCCGGACGCATGAGGTGGACGCGATTATCGTGGCGGGAGATATTTTTGATACCGGCTCGCCGCCGAGCTATGCGCGTGAGCTGTACAACCGCTTCGTGGTGAATCTGCAGCAAACCGGCTGTCATCTGGTGATTGTCGCCGGCAACCATGATTCCGTCGCGACGCTCTATGAATCCCGCGACATCCTGGCATTTCTCAATACCACCGTCGTCGCCAGCGCAGGGCACGCCCCGCAGATCCTGAAAAAGCGCGACGGGTCGCCGGGCGCGGTACTGTGTCCGATTCCCTTTTTACGTCCGCGCGACATCGTGCAAAGCCAGGCGGGACTGTCGGGCGCGGAAAAGCAGCGGCATTTATTGCAGGCCATCACCGACTACTATCACCAGCAGCACGCGGAAGCCTGTGCCCTGCGCGGTGAACAGGCCATTCCGATCATTGCCACCGGGCACCTCACCACCGTCGGGGCCAGCAAAAGTGACGCGGTCCGCGAGATCTATATCGGTACGCTGGACGCCTTTCCGGCGCAAAACTTCCCGCCCGCGGACTACATCGCGCTCGGGCACATTCACCGCGCCCAGGTCATCGGCGGCTGCGAGCATATCCGCTACTGTGGCTCCCCTATTTCGCTCAGCTTCGATGAAACCGGAAAAGCCAAATCCGTGCATCTGGTGAGCTTTGATGAGGGCAAACTCAGCGCCGTCGAGACGCTGGAAGTGCCGGTCACCCAGCCGCTGGCGGTGCTGAAGGGCGATCTGGCTGCCATCACCGCCCAGCTTGAGCAGTGGCGCGGCGCTGAGCTTAACCCGCCCGTCTGGCTGGATATTGAAATCACCACCGATGACTACCTGCACGATATGCAGCGGAAAATTCAGGCGCTGACCGAAGAGTTGCCGGTTGAGGTGCTGCTGGTGCGCCGCAGCCGCGAGCAGCGCGAGAAAATTCTGCTCGGCGCCCAGCGCGAAACGCTTAGCGAACTGCGCGTAGAAGAGGTGTTCGAGCGCCGACTGTCGCAGGAAGAGATCGATGATGCGAAGCGCGTCAGGCTCAACGAGCTGTTCAGCCATACTCTGCACGCCCTCAATGACGAGGAAGAAAACGCATGAAAATTCTGAGCCTGCGCCTGAAAAATCTCAACTCCCTCAAGGGCGAGTGGAAAATTGACTTCACCGCGGAGCCTTTTGCCAGCAACGGTCTGTTTGCCATCACTGGCGCAACCGGCGCGGGTAAAACCACCCTGCTCGATGCCATCTGCCTGGCGCTCTACCACGAAACCCCGCGCCTGAATAAGGTCTCTCAGGCGCAAAACGATCTGATGACGCGCGATACCGCCGAGTGCCTGGCGGAAGTGGAATTTGAGGTGAAAGGCGTTGCCTATCGCGCCTTCTGGAGCCAGAACCGGGCGCGCAACCAGCCGGACGGGAACTTGCAGGCACCGCGCGTGGAGCTGGCCCGCTGCGAGGATGGCAAGATTCTGGCCGATAAGGTGTCGGATAAACTGGAGCAAACCGCGGCGCTCACCGGGCTGGACTACGGCCGTTTTACCCGCTCAATGCTGCTCTCGCAGGGGCAATTTGCCGCCTTCCTCAATGCCAAACCGGCCGACCGAGCAGAACTGCTGGAAGAACTCACCGGCACCGAAATCTACGGCCAGATTTCCGCGATGGTGTTTGAGAAACACAAAGCCGCCCGCAGCGTGCTGGAAAAATGCGAGGCGCAGGCGGCGGGCGTCGTGCTGCTCAGCGAAGAACAACAGCAGCAGTTGCAGCAAAGTTTGCAGGCACTTACTGACGAAGAGAAAACCCTGCTGGCCCAGCAGCAAAGCCAACAGAAAGATTTTCAGTGGCTTACGCGTCATGACGAGCTCGTGCGGGAGCAGCAGCGCGTTACCGCCCTGCAGCAGCAGGCGCAACAGGCGCAGGCGAACGCGGCGCCGGAACTGGCAAAACTCCAGCTTGCCCAGCCCGCCGCCCAGCTTCGTCCGCTCTGGGAGCATCAGCAGGAGCAAACCGCACGTCTGACGCAAACCCAGCAGCGAATTAACGAAGTAAATACTCGCTTACAGACCAAAACTGCACTGCGCGCGCGGATCCGCAATACCGCCCTGCGTACCCATGAGCGGCTACAGGCCGAACTGACGGCGCTGGGACAGTGGCTGGCGGAGAATGAGCGTTATCGCCTGCTGGGCCAGGAAATTGCCGGCTGGCGCGCCCAGTTCTCACAGCTAAATCGTGACAAAAGTCAGCTCGTCGCGCTTGCTGCGCGGATGACTGAGCTACGTCAGAAGCTGGCTGAGATGCCGGAAAATACGCTGACGCTGACGGCGGATGAGGTCTGCGCGGCCATGGAGCAGCAGTCCCGGTCCCGCACGCTGCGCCAGCAGCTGACGTCGCTGCATGCCCGCTATCAGCCGCTGCAAAAGCGCCTGAGCCAGAACGGTGAAAGCGTGCAGAAAGCCCAGGCGGAGCAGAGCAAGCTCAATGAAACCCTGGCGCTGCGCCGCCAGCAGTACAAAGAGAAACACCAGCACTATCTGGACCTGAAAGCCCTATGCGAACGCGAAGCGACGATTAAAAATCTGGAAAGCTATCGCTCACAGCTTGAGGCAGGCAAACCCTGCCCGCTGTGCGGCTCCCACGAGCATCCTGCCGTGGAGACCTACCGGTCGCTTGAGCTGACGGATAACCAGCGTCGCCGTGATGCGCTCGAAAAAGAGGTCGCCGCGCTTAAAGAGGAAGGCCTGCTGGTGCTGGGACAGGTTAATGCCCTGGCTCAACAGATCCAGCGTGAGACAGACGAAGCGCAGACGCTTTCTCAGGAAGAGCAAGCACTCACTAAAGCGTGGCTGGAGGCGTGCGCGTCTTTGAATATCGCATTGAATATTCAGGAGGATATCGCGCCATGGATGAACGAGCAGGAACACTACGAGCGCCAGCTTTACCAGCTCAGCCAGCGTCTGACCCTGCAAAACCAGCTGAACGAGCAGGAAGCGCAGGAACGCCAGTATCAGCAGCAGCGCACGGCAACGCGCCAGGCGCTGGAACATACTCTTCTCGCGCTCTCGCTTAGCGTTCCCGAAGAGGGCAATGAAGCCGACTGGCTGCACGCCCGCGAAGCGGAATTTGCCCACTGGCAGGAGAAGCAAACGCAGCACGGCGTGCTTCAGGAACGCGTGAGCGCGCTGAAGCCGCTGCTCGACACGCTTCCGGCAACACACGGTGAAGAGGCTGAACCGGCCATTCCTGATGACTGGCGCGACATCCACAATGAATGCGTGTCGCTGCAAAGCCAGCTCGCCGCCCTGCAGCAGCAGGAGGCGCTGGAGCGCGAGCGCCTGCAGCAATCGCAGACGCAGTTCACCGCGGCGCTCTCCGCAAGCTGTTTTGCCGATCGGGACGCGTTCCTTGCCGCGCTGCTGGATGACGATACTATTCGCCGCCTCGAACAGCTGAAACAGTCGCTGGAAAACCAGATCCAGCAGGCCGCGGCGCTGTGCGGGCAAGCGAACCAGCAGCTGCAGTCTCATCTGGCGCTGCGCCCGGAAGGGCTCGACGCCGATGCTGCCACGCTGCAAAGCCAGCTGCAGCAGCTGGCGCAGCGGCTTCGCGAGAACACGACGCATCAGGGCGAGATCCGCCAGCAGCTTAAGCAGGACAGCGATAACCGGCAGCACCAGCTGGCGTTGATGCAGCAAATTGAAGAGGCCGCGCGCCAGGCGGATGACTGGGGGTACCTGAACGCGCTGATCGGCTCCAGCACCGGCGACAAGTTCCGTAAGTTCGCCCAGGGGCTGACGCTGGACAATCTTGTCTGGCTTGCTAACCAGCAGCTTAACCGTTTACACGGGCGTTATTTATTGCAGCGTAAGGCCAGCGACGCGCTGGAGCTGGAAGTGGTGGATACGTGGCAGGCGGATGCGGTTCGCGATACCCGCACCCTCTCCGGCGGCGAGAGCTTCCTGGTCAGCCTGGCGCTGGCGCTGGCGCTTTCCGATCTGGTGAGTCATAAGACACGGATCGATTCCCTGTTCCTGGATGAAGGGTTCGGCACGCTCGACAGTGAGACGCTGGATACGGCGCTGGATGCGCTCGACGCGCTGAACGCCACCGGGAAAACCATCGGGGTGATTAGCCACGTCGAGGCGATGAAAGAGCGCATTCCGGTGCAGATCAAGGTGAAGAAGATCAACGGACTGGGGTATAGCAGGCTGGACAGGGAGTTTGCGGTGGGGTGAGTGTTGGGTCGATTCGGTCTGGTGCCCTCTCCCTGGCCCTCTAAACATCAAAAACGGCAACGCAAGTTGCCGTTTTGCGTTTATTGCGGCCATAACCACGCCGCGCCGCGCACGCCGCTGGAGTCGCCGTGGACGGCTTTGCGGATCGGGGTTTCGCACTCGCCGCCGAAGACCCACTGTTTCACCAGATTTGGTACCGTGGCGTACAGCCGGTCAACGTTGCTCATGCCACCGCCGAGCACAATCACGTCCGGATCGAGAATGTTCACTACGTGCGCCAGCGATTTCGCCAGACGCATTTCGTAGCGGCTGAGCGCCAGTTCGGCCACCGGATCCTGTTCTTCCACCAAACGCATAATCTCGTTCCCCTTGAGGGGCTGGCCGCTCAGGCGGTGGTAGTCGGTCGCAAAACCGGTGCCGGAGATAAAGGTCTCGATACAGCCCTGCTTGCCGCAGTAGCACGGCACCTCGGCGCGGTATTTGAGTTCATCTTCATCCATCCACGGCAGCGGGTTGTGCCCCCACTCACCCGCCGTGCCGTTGCCGCCGATATGTGAACGTCCGCCAAAGGCCACGCCCGCGCCGCAGCCGGTACCGATAATCACCGCAAACACGGTCTGCGCTCCTGCGGCTGCACCATCAACGGCCTCTGAGACCGCCAGGCAGTTAGCGTCATTCGCCAGACGCACTTCCCGGTTCAGACGCTGGCTCAAATCCTTATCAAACGGCTGACCGTTGAGCCAGGTAGAGTTGGCGTTTTTCACCACACCCGTATAAGGCGAAATGGAGCCGGGGATTCCCATCCCGACCGTGCCCCTCTCGCCCGTCGCCTGCTCGGCCATATCAACCAGCCGGGCAATCGTCTCGATCGTCTGGTGATAATCATCGCGCGGCGTCGGCAGACGGTGGCGGAACAGCTGTTCCCCCTGCTCGCTTAACGCGATGACTTCTGTTTTGGTGCCGCCCAAATCAATCCCAATACGCACAAGACTCTCCTCATTATTTTGATTATCAACAGAGTAGAAGCACGCTTCCCGATTAGCAATGCAAGCGATGCGACAATTCGTTATCATGCCCGCTGATTTAACGACAAGGCCGTGGAAATTATCATGCTGTGGTTCAAAAATTTGATGGTTTACCGTCTCAGCCGCGACGTTTCGCTGCGCGCAGAAGAGATGGAAAAACAGTTAGCCGCTTATAGCTTTTCCCCTTGCGGTAGCCAGGATATGGCGAAAACCGGTTGGGTTCCGCCAATGGGTTCGCAAAGCGATGCACTGACCCACGCCAGCAGCACGGGTCAAATCATCGTCTGCGCCCGCAAAGAAGAGAAAATTCTGCCCACGCCGGTGGTTAAGCAGGCGCTTGAAGCAAAAATTTTCAAGCTGGAAGCCGAGCAGGGCCGCAAGCTGAAAAAAACCGAAAAAGACTCGCTGAAAGATGAAGTTCTGCACTCTCTGCTGCCGCGCGCCTTCAGCCGCTTCAGCCAGACGATGATGTGGATCGATACCGTTAACGGGCTGATCATGGTGGACTGCGCCAGCGCCAAAAAAGCGGAAGATACGCTGGCCCTGCTGCGTAAAAGCATCGGCTCTTTACCGGTCGTACCGCTGGCGCTGGAAACGCCGATTGAGCTGACCCTGACCGAGTGGGTTCGCAGCGGTACCGCGGCGCAAGGTTTCCAGATCCTGGACGAAGCCGAGCTGAAAGCCCTGCTGGAAGATGGCGGCGTGATCCGCGCGAAAAAGCAGGATCTGGTGAGCGACGAGATCGCCGTACACATTGAAGCGGGCAAAGTGGTCACCAAACTGGCGCTCGACTGGCAGCAGCGCATTCAGTTCGTGATGTGCGACGACGGTTCCGTGAAGCGTCTGAAGTTCTGCGACGAGCTGCGCGATCAAAACGAAGATATCGACCGGGAAGATTACGCCCAGCGCTTTGACGCGGACTTTATCCTGATGACCGGCGAACTGGCCGCGTTAATTCAGAATCTGGTGGAAGGTCTCGGCGGCGAAGCGCAGAGATAATTTCCCCTCACCCTGATCCTCTCCCCAAAGGGGAGAGGAAAGACGATTATTTCAGGTAGCGGCACAGATAAGAGGTCGGTTCAGCGACCTGCAAATGAAATTCGCTGTGGCCAGGGACGTTGAAAACTTGTCCGGCAGCGTAAACTTTCCATTCCGTTTCACCCGGCAGTAAGACGTTCAGCGCGCCGCTGACCACCGTCATCTCTTCCGCTTCTGCCGTGCCAAAGGTGTATTCCCCTTCAGCCATAACGCCCACACTGGCGCGGCCAGTGCTGCTGCTGGTAAAACCGATGGATTTCACTTTACCGGAAAAGTATTCGTTACTTTGAAGCATGAACTGGCCCTTATATTCAGAGATAAAAATTCACTATAGGGGCCATGCTCATCACCTGTCACGCAAAATCATTACGTCAGAAGTTCTGAGGCCAGGCGAGCCATCAGAACGTTGGATAACAGCACCGGCACGTCCAGCGCCTTTTGCAGTAAATCCCGGTGATGCTGGTGAAAACCAAGACAGTCCAAAATCAATACATCCGCCCCTCTCTCCAGCAGCTCCTTCCCGGCAGCAATGAGTTTAGCCTCGCTGTCCCAGAAGGGGTTTGCCAGCGCATACAGGGGCGTTTTTTCGAGCACGTGCCACTTTGCTTCCTGGTTGTCCATAAGCTCCTCGATGGGCACAATGACCCCCACCTGATGCCCGTCAACAATGGAGGCTACCAGCGGAGGAATAATGCGCATCGGCTCAAGCAAAATCGCATTGCGCGCGATGAGTCCCTTAATGGGGGCGGTGCTCATCAGCAAAATAACGTCATATTGCTGATTATCGAGTACTTCTATTACTGCCTGCAGCGAACGCTCAATTTTCTGCCGAGAAACATGCGCCAGTTTACCGTCGCATAATAACGTCGCCAGGGGATCCTCCCCCGCCTCTACAGCGTAGTCTTCCATGACCTCTTCCCGGCTCATCTTACCCAGCAGGCTGAGATGCGTGATCTGTTGTTCAGATACATGCTCGGTTAAGAGCGGTAATACTTCGCTTACAGGGACCACACCAATGGTGAGGATCGCCAACGTTGCCTTCATCTTCTTCGCCTTCCATCACTACAAAAACGTGCACACAGGTACAGGCTCTCTACGCTGTACAGTTCGTTTTTTCAACAAAACAGCACCAAGCGTAGCAGGCGAACTTTGCCCCGAAATGTAAAGATCGCCTGCCGATAACGGAGCTACCTGTAATAACTAAATATTAACTCCTACTTAACATTTGCGATGAGTAAAAAGTGTGATTCAGGCACGGTATTGGAGCGTTTAGGAAAACATTCAAGACTTTTCGGGATCTTCGTAGCGCCGTTTGGCATCCAGCGCTTCCTGTTCAGTCTCATGTTCACTGATCAGCGAGTCCGGTTTGGGGTGATCGGCACGCAGCTGGTACCAGGTGACGGTCTGGTCGCCATTGCCTTTTTCAACGGTAACAATACGTGCTTCGCGTGGATAGGGAGGTCTGGTTGGCATAGCTCATCCTTTTTTTATGTCTGAGCTATCAGTATAGACGGCGGTTAGCTGGCACACGCCAGACGCAGGGCGGTAATAATCTGAATTACCACATCTTCCGGGGCCGCAGAGGCATCCACGACATGGTGTGCAGCTTCACGGTAGAGGGCATCACGCTCGGCCAGCACTTCGCTCACCTCTTCGCTGAGCGGTCGTGACGTCAGCGCCGGGCGTTGTCCCTCTTCAGGAAATGCTTCAAGTCGCCCTACCAGAGCCGCCACCGGCGCGCAAAGATAGATCACAATGCCTTTTTCGCGCATAAAGTGACGATTACATTCGGCCAGAACAATACCGCCTCCCGTCGCAATGACGGCTGACGGCGTGGTGACCGCTTTCAGCGCGGCCGTTTCGCGGGCGCGAAAGCTTTCCCATCCCTCTTGCTCCACGATGTCTGCGATGGTTTTGCCGGCCTCGGTCTGCAGCCAGTGGTCGGTATCAACAAACTGACGATGACATGCGCGTGCCAGTTCCACGCCAACGGTGGTTTTCCCACAGCCGCGGGGGCCAACTAAAAAGATGGGTTGGGTCATAGCCAGGTGTTCCCCTTGATGCCGAATGGCTGAAGAGTGTAAAGAAATAATTGCAGAAGATGTGTCGAATACTTTACTGCAAAGCGGTACGGGATTACAACCCTGTGGAGGCCACACTGTACCACATATTGACAATAATTATCATTACGCCGTACGGCGCTTCACTTCCAGCAGCCATTTATCCAGTTCGGCAGCAAACTGCTGGCGATCGCGCTGGGACAGGCTGTCCGGTCCACCGGTCTGCACGCCGCTGGCCCGCATCGTATCCATAAAATCACGCATAGTGAGTTTTTCCCGGATGGTTGAAGGCGAATAACGCTCGCCGCGAGGATTGAGCGCCGCCGCCCCTTTCTCCAGCACTTCCGCCGCCAGCGGAATATCGGCGGTGATGACCAGATCTTCCGCGCTGCACAGACGAACAATTTCATTATCTGCCACGTCGAACCCGGCCGGCACGCGGAGGGAGCGAATGAACCGCGAAGGCGGGACGCGAATATTCTGGTTCGCCACCAGCGTCAGCGGCATCTGAACGCGCTCGGCGGCGCGGAATAAAATCTCTTTAATCACATTCGGACACGCGTCCGCATCAACCCAAATCGCCATGTTGTCTCCCCATAATGACTCTGCCGACTATTGTCGCCTGCATTTCGTTGTTAAGCTATCAATCAGAGAAAACAACGCATAATGACGGAGAATCATGATGGACAAGAAAATCGGGTTTATCGGCTGCGGTAACATGGGCAAAGCCATCCTGGGCGGCCTGATCGCCAGCGGGCAGGTTCTGCCGGGTCAGATTTGGGTTTATACGCCGTCACCGGATAACGTCGCCGCGTTGCGCGATCAATACGGGATCAACGCCGCCGAAAGCGCGCAGGAGGTGGCCCAGGTTGCCGATATCGTCTTTGGTGCCGTTAAGCCGAACATCATGATCAAAGTGTTAAGCGACATCACCTCCAGCCTGAATAAAGAGACGCTGGTCGTGTCGATTGCCGCAGGCGTGACGCTCGATCAGCTGGCGCGCGCGCTGGGCCACGATCGTAAAATCGTCCGCGCGATGCCGAATACCCCCTCACTGGTCAACGCCGGTATGACCTCCGTCACCCCTAACGCGCTGGTGACTTCAGAAGAGGTGGCGGACGTGCTAAACATTTTCCGCTGCTTCGGCGAGGCGGAAGTGATTTCAGAATCCATGATCCATCCAGTGGTCGGCGTGAGCGGTTCAGCCCCCGCGTACGTTTTCATGTTTTTAGAAGCGATGGCGGACGCCGCCGTGCTTGGCGGTATGCCGCGCGCGCAGGCGTATAAATTCGCCGCGCAGGCAGTGATGGGCTCCGCCAAAATGGTGCTGGAGACGGGTAAACACCCGGGTGAACTGAAGGATATGGTCTGCTCCCCGGCCGGTACCACCATCGAAGCGGTGCGGGTGCTGGAAGAACGCGGGTTCCGTTCTGCGGTTATCGAAGCGATGGCAAAATGCATGGAAAAATCAGAGAAGCTGAGTAAATCCTGATGTCTGGCCGGGCGTCAGGCGGCCACTTCGGTGCGGCCGCGCCCGGCATTTTTCGCCTTATACAGCGCCACATCTGCCGCCTTCAACCATTCCCGATAGTGTACAAACTGCGGCCCCCAGGGGGCCACGCCCACGCTGATGCGCAGAGGCTCCTTCGGCGCACACGGTAACGACAGCGTTTCCAGCCGCGCGTGAACCCGCGACATGACGGCGATGGCGCTTTCAGCGGCCGTCTGGGACATAATCACCGCGAACTCATCCCCGCCAAACCGGCCTATCGCATCGCCTGACCGTACCGACATCTGAAGCTGGCGGGTAATGGCCACGATGGCCTTGTCGCCTGCGTCGTGCCCCCAGGTATCGTTGATGTTTTTAAAGTGGTCGATATCAATCAGCAATATCGTGGCGGTGCAGTGGCTCCGGCGACAGCGCTCAAATTCATTGCGCAGCAGCATTTCCCAATGTCGGCGGTTAAAGACCCCGGTCATACCGTCACGGGTGCTCATCATTTCCAGCCGCCGCTTATGTTCCGCCAGCCTGACGGCCATTCGATGGCTAAGCCAGGCAAACAGCATGGGATAAAGCATAAGGACAGGAAGCGTTAAGCCCCACTCCAGCGCCCCCGGATTAAAGGGCACCGCTCTGCCAGCAAGCGGTAACGTAAGCAGCGCTGTAAGCAGGGTGAGCACGATCCCCGCGATAAAAAGACGGTAGCCGCCAGAGCCCATCATGTTCATCCCCACCATCATCACCAGCGCCGCAGTGGGTAATACATACATCCCCATCACGCCGATCCAGACCCCGGCGATAACGGCATCCATCTTGAGGTTAAAAATTTCCTGCTGATGAGGTGAAGCGGCGCGGCAGGATAACTGCCAGGCAAAGTGCGGCCAGATGAATGCCCACCCCACCAGCAACAACCACCAGCCGCCGGGTAAAAAATGGCTGACCAGAATTTCCGCAACCGGAACAAACATCGCCGCCAGCCCGACAACGCGCGCCAGCCGGGCTCGCCTGGCAAACTGGATGCCGGTACAGTGAGGGTCATCCTGAGAAAGGGTTAAACTCCACTCTTCCCGAATGCGCTTTTTGTAGTAATAAATGTCATCATTCATCATTTTTGGGAATATTCTGAAACATTTTCCCAAATTATAGAGAGGGGGGCTGCGGGGAAAGTATGAAATTTCGGGTGAGCCGCCGGAGCCGCTCACCCGTTAGAACTACACTTTTTTCTTCAGGCAGGCACTCATAAACTTGCTGCGATCGTCGCCCTTGAGGGACTGTTCGGTTGCTTTCGCATTACACTCGCGCATTTTTTGCTGCTGCGGCGTCAGGCTTTTTTCGCCGGGTTTCGCGGCGCCGTTTTTCAGGCAGTCGCTCATGTAGGTTTTACGTGCATCCCCCTTCAGACTCTGGGACGTCGCCTGTTGATTACAGGTGGTCATGCGTTGCTGTTGCGGCGTTAATGTTTTTTCTTCCGCGTTCGCCGAGGAGATCAGGAACAGGCCGGAGAGCAGAGTAACCAGTAATGTTGTTTTCATTGCACCATCCTTTTGTGAACATTCCCTGTAAGTCTGGTTCGTGACAGGAAAAAAACCACCCGGCAGATGTGATTTCGGCCGGGAATTTATCATTTCAGTTCCAGCGCGCAGAAATTGACGGTATCAGCATAACTGGCAGGGGTAATTAACAGGGAATGTAACGCGCTAAAAAGCGCGCTCTGTTTCAATTTATTTTCTTCATGTACAAATACAAAAATAAAACAGAGCGACTCCAGGCATCCTGCATGACAATCCTATGACATGTCAGTAACGGCTTAACTGCGCGGATGCCTCAACAGCTTCTTTACGTATTGCTGCAGCAACTCGGCATCCTCTGGCGGAACCTGCGTATCGGGCCGCGCCTTATCCAGCGCTCCTTCAATGCTTTCAATTAACGCCTGCTGATCCGATGTTGCCATCTGCCGCAGCAGCGCGGTGACAACTATTTCCAGCGCTTCGACCTGGGCGACCAGCTCTTTCGACTCCTCTTCCTTTTGTGCAAGCTTAACCAGCAACTCAGCAATGAGATTTTTCATCGTGCTATTTCCTTATGGGATTTCCTCTGAAATTAACACCAGGAATGAAATATGCAAAGCGGAGAAAAGTATTATCTTATGCAAAAGTGACATTGCCGCCAAATTAGCGCAGCGATCTTTTCAGCGAAACGTTTTCCTATAAAAAAACGCCGCATTTTGTTATATAAAAATGCGGCTACCATAAGAATATATAATACATCTGCGAAAAGGTTATTTCGCTGATTTCGCTTCCGCTATTTGTCTGCGGCGACGCAGGGCAATAGCCAGCTGGATAATATTGATTAAAACGACAATCGCCGTCGCGGCAAATACCCAGCGAAAACCCGCCATTGCAGATACGGACGCACCAATAAGCGGACCGGCGACGTTGCCTAAATACATAAACGACTGGTTATAGCCAAAAATACGCCCCGTGACCTGGTCGCTGGAATATTTGACCAGCAATGTCTGTACGGCGGGCAACATAGCGCCATCCGCAAAGCCGAGTAAAAACCGCAGCACGCCCAGCTGAAGCGGAGAGGTAACAAACGACATGGCGAAAAAGAGCACCACCGCAAAAATCAGCGTCGCCATCAGGATGCGCGCCGTGCCGATCCTGTCGCCCAGTTTTCCCAGACGCGGGGCAGAGATCAGCGCGGAGACGCCCGGCACGGCGGCAATCATGCCGCTGAGAAAGGCGATATTGTTGCTGTCCGGCTCCATCGACTTGATAAACAGCGCCAGAATCGGGCCGACCGAACCGTTGCAGAGCTGGATCACCATGGTGGTGACAAACAGGCTAATTACGAGTCCCGGGTATGGCAGCGAGGCGAAGACGGCCTTGCCGCTCAGGCGCTCAGATTTACTGATAACGGGGCGGCCCCCCTCTTTGATAAGAAAGAGCGTAACCAGAAAGCTGATCACCAGCAGGATTGCGGTGATGATGAATACCGCGCGCAGACCGACATGGTCAGCCAAAAAGCCTCCCAGCAGCGGGCCGCCGATAACGCCGCTGATCTGGGCGGTGGAGAGCGTACTCAGCGCCCAGCCGCTGCGCTCGCGCGGCACCTGAGAGGCAACCAGCGCCATGGCGTTGGGAATATACCCGGACGTCAGCCCCATCACCGCCCGCAGGAAAAACAGCTGCCAGACGTTGGTGGCGAAGGCCTGGAGCAGAATAGCAATCGCCATCCCGAGGGAGGCGCGCAGCAGCATCAGCTTGCGCCCTTTCCGATCCGCCAGGCTGCCCCACATCGGTGACACAATGGCGGAGACCAGAAACGTGACGCTGAACGTCAGCCCGGACCACATGGACAGCGCTTCGTGGGAGCTGACCCCCAGCTGTGACACGTACAGCGGCAGGAACGGCAGGATCTGGCTGATGGCAAGCCCGGTGAAGAAGCAGCCGAACCAGACCGAGATGAGATTAACTTTCCAGGATTCCATACAGAAATAGTCTTCATTTTTAGGCGAATTCGCCGTCAGATTAGCAAGTTACGCGCCTTAACGTCGCACCAGAGATGCGGCCTCGCTGACTTTGGTGTTTTATCTTCCCAGTCATCATATTTGTGAAATAAGTCACAATTCATCCATTTTCTGGCGGAAGATTATGCTTCAGCGGCAGAGACCAAAGCCGCGCATTCCCAGATGAAAATGGCTGGCGTGCGCCGCGTTATATTCCGGCCCAAGACCGTTTCCGTAGTAACCGCAGCTTGCCGCCAGCAGAGCCTTCAGCCAGGGCTGCGTTTTTGCCGATTTCCAGCCGTTAAGTACCGTAACGCGCTCTCCGTTCGCCAGCCGAAAAGCGGCGATATCCAGCGCCTCTGCCGTGGCATGCTCGCTGCGCCGGGCATCGGGCCGGTGGTAGATATTGCGGCAGGCAAAGCTGCCGAGGTGCTCAATGCGCGTCAGTTCACTGCCGGTAAAGCGTTTAGTCAGGGGCCGGGCCTGCTGGCTGACAAACAGGGCTGAGCTGAGCGCCAGCGGACAGCTGGCAAGAAAACTGCCGTTCAGGCTCACCGGGCCAAAGTTACGCACGCGCACGACGTTGTTCAGCGGGCATTCCCCGCCGCTGTCAGCGACCGCCTGGGTGCGGATTAGGTTTTTTTGATTAGCCTGCGCTAACAGACTCGCGCAGGCTTCGGGCGTTAAGCGTCGCAGCTTATATTGGGTAATACGGCCAGGCGGGTCGTCCAGGTTCAGCGGCGTGAAAGGGTTGTAGTAAGACGGCAGCCAGCGATAGCCCGCCGTTGCGATTGCCCCAAGGATGAAAATGGTCAGCAGCGTTTTTCCTTTCACTCTCCCCCCTCACTGTTCCCCAAAACATTATGGCAGAAGGCCGCGAAACCCGCAGGGCATCGTGGTATGTTATTGGCTTTTCGTCAGACTGGAAGAGAGTGAGATGGCAAAGCAGCGCGTAGGTATTGTCTTTGGGGGAAAATCAGCGGAGCACGAGGTTTCATTGCAATCGGCTAAAAATATCGTCGATGCGATCGATAAAAGCCGTTTCGACGTGGTGCTGTTGGGCATTGATAAACAGGGCCAGTGGCATGTTAACGATGCCAGCCAGTATCTGCTGAATGCCAACGATCCGGCACACATCGCCCTTAATCCTTCGGAAATTAGCGTCGCCACCGTACCCGGCGTCGTGAAAGGTCAGCTCATCGACGCAGGCAACGCGCAGGCTCTCGCCCAGATCGACGTGGTCTTCCCCATCGTGCACGGCACCCTCGGCGAAGACGGTTCCCTGCAGGGAATGTTACGCATGGCCAACCTGCCGTTCGTGGGCTCGGACGTGCTGGGCTCCGCCGCCTGCATGGACAAAGACGTCACCAAACGCCTGCTGCGCGATGCCGGGCTGAATATCGCGCCGTTCGTGACGCTCACCCGCGCCAACCGCGACAAGCACAGCTTCGTGCAAATTAGCGCTGAACTGGGTCTGCCGCTGTTTGTGAAGCCAGCCAACCAGGGCTCCTCCGTGGGAGTCAGCAAAGTCACCACCGAAGCAGAGTTCACGCAAGCCGTCCGTCTGGCATTCGAGTTCGACCATAAAGTGGTGGTTGAGCAGGGGATCAAAGGCCGCGAAATTGAGTGCGCGGTGCTGGGCAACGATTTCCCACAGGCCAGCACCTGCGGTGAAGTGGTATTAAACAGCGACTTCTACTCGTACGACACCAAATACATTGATGATAAAGGCGCCCAGGTTGTTGTTCCTGCGGATATCGATCCGGCCATTAACGATAAGATCCGGGCGATCGCCATTCAGGCCTATCAAACGCTCGGCTGCAGCGGCATGGCGCGCGTGGACGTGTTCCTGACGCCGGAGAACGAGGTGGTGATCAATGAAATCAACACGCTGCCGGGTTTCACCAATATCAGCATGTATCCTAAACTGTGGCAGGCCAGCGGGCTTGGCTACTCTGAGCTGATCACCCGCCTGATCGAGCTGGCGCTGGAGCGTCATGCCGCCGACAGCGCCCTGAAAAGTTCCGTTAACGGCTAATCGGCACCCTTAGCCGTCTCCTCCGCTGTCGTCTCTTCCGGACGGCGGCGGATTATCAGCCCTGCCAGCCAGAAACTGATTACCCAGGTCACCAGGCCCACGGCATAGGTTTGCCAGCCTTTCGCTTCAAATCCCAACAGCCCCACGACGCCGTTAAGAATAAAGATCAGCCCGATAGCAAAGGCGTAGTAGTGCCAGTCACGGCGAAGTTTGGACGTGAGCTTCATAACAACTCCGGCAGGAAAAAAAGACATCCTCTCACAGTTTCACCGCCAGGTCTGTGGCAGATGCGGAAATTCTGAAATGCGGTGCAGTTTCATTTAAGTTAACAAATTGTGACATGCTGCAGAAATCAACAATCCAGGAGAAATCCTGAGCGAAAATTACCACGATTCTGATATTGACAAATGCGATGACCTGTCAAACTCACCCCGTAAGACGCGTATTAAAACAGAGTGATATTTCGGGAGGTCAACATGGCTGACTTTACATTGTCGAAACCGATTTTTGGCGGCAAACCAAAAACCTCCACGGCGGGTAATATCGCGTATGCCCTGTTTGTCCTGTTCTGCTTCTGGGCTGGCTCCCAGCTGCTTAATATGCTGGTGCACGCGCCGGGCGTTTATGAACACCTGATGCAGGTGCAGGATAACGGACGCCCGCGGGTTGAAATCGGGTTTGGCGTGAGCACGCTGTTTGGCCTCGTTCCCTTCCTCGCGGGGTGTATGATTTTAGGCGTTGTCGCGCTCGTCCTGCGCTTTCGTCGTCGCCATTAAAGCCCCATACAGCGAGCCCGGCGATCGTCCACGCGTTTTGCGAACCATGCGGTGGTCAGGTTACGCGTGATCTTCGGGCTTTCCAGCTGAATCCCCGGCAGAATTGCCCTCGGCAACGTTTTCCCACTCTTCTTATCGGCAAGCGCAAACACTTTCTTGTAGAGATCCGTTTTCTCAAATGCCAGGCTGTCGCCTTTCTCAAGCTGACGGCGAATGTCGCTGTTGCTCATATCAAGCGTTGTCGATAATTTCCGGATCGCCCGCTCGGTGCTTCCCGCCTCGCTGCTGCCGTAGGCGATAAGATCGCCGTCCAGCGCCAGCTTGACGCCGCTTGCGCGGCTAACCGCGCTCTGAAACGCCGCGTTACGGCTGGCATACCAGCCCGCGTTAAAGTCTGCAAAGCGGTACAAGGGCTCGCTGTAGTTCGCCGGATAGTTCAGCAGATGATACGTGCCGAACCACAGCCCGCCGCGCAGGGAGAAGACCTCCTGACGCACCGTACCGTCAATTTCCCACGGGTAGCCGTCGGTATGCTTCTCGGCAAACGCAATGCTCACCTGCATCGGGCCGCCGGTGTGAACCGGGTTCAGTGAGCCAAACAGTTTCTGCCCCATCGGCACCATGTTAATGAAATCATCAAAGATGGCGCTGAGCTGTTTTTCGGTTTTCACCGTGTCCAGCCGCTCGCTGTAGCTTTTGCCGTTTGGCGAGGTGATTTTCAGCGCGGTATGCACGAGGAACACCGGGATATGCATCGATTCCGCGCGGCGGTCAATCTCTTTCCAGGCAATTTTGTTGAGACCCGGCACCACCGGGTCTGACTGGTACATCGACTCCTGCTGCGCCACCGCCAGCACCGAGCAGATATTCTCCTCGGTTGGGGCAATCTTCTGGCTTTCAAAGGTTTTTGCCAGCGCATCCGCCCACGCATTGCGATCCTTCACGCTGGCGGGCATTTTTTGCCGCACAACGCTTGCGACATCCACGGGCTTCTCGCCCTTTTTAAGCGGAGCAGCCCCTTTTTCGGCACAGCCCGCCAGAACGAGGGCAGCCAGCAAGGACAGCGGTAACGCTCGCGGTACGGCAAAAGACATAGCAACTCCCTGTATTAGCTAAATGTGTTGGTGACTTCCTGCAGGTCCCGATCGTCCAGCTCATGTTCAAAGCTGCGCAGACGTTTGTAGATGGACATCAGCTCCACCAGCGTGGTCCAGGAGTTGATCAGATACTGGAACGAGTTTCTGACCTGATCGAACACGTTGGTAATCTGGGTCAGTAAGCCCAGCGTGATTGTTCCCGCAACAATAGACGGGAACAACAGGAATAGTCCAAAAACAGTATCGACCTGCAGATAGAAAATACGGGCAATATTGAAATACATGTAGTGGAAATAGAGCCGGAAATAGTTGAAACGGACGTTGCGGAACAGCTCTTTTATCGTCGGGGGCGCAGCGCGCGTTGGGTCGTCCTCTCCGTAGACCAGCTCTTTACGATAGGCCGCTTCCACACGCTGATTCTTAAACTCTAAGCCCGGCAGCTTAATCCCGACGACGGCAAGCAGGCCTGTGCCCATAAGCGACCAAATCAGCGCCGGGATGAGCAGGCCGTACGGTAAATGTCCGACAATCGGCAATGCTGAAATATGCGGAGAAAGCGCGACCAGAATCGGTAAGAACGCAAACAGTTTCAGGATGGCATTAAGCAGGCTGACGCCCATATCCTCAAGCGTTGACGCAAAACGCATGGTGTCTTCCTGAACACGCTGAGCAGCACCTTCAATATGGCGCAGACGCTCCCAGTGGGTCATGTAGAATTCGTTCATCGCCGTACGCCAGCGGAAGACGTAATGGCTGACGAAGAAATTATTCAGCACCGCCACGGTGACAGCGATCATCGCAATGCCCATAAAAATTTTTAACTGATTATAAAGCTCGCCAATTGGCACCCTGTTAGGGGCGCTAAGCGCTTTCTGGATGAGATCGTAGAACGGGGCATACCACGCGTTAATGGCTACGCTCACTTCGACCAGAAACCAGGTGACAAAAATAATCAGCGACGTTCCGAGAATGGACCACGTCTGCCAGCGATGAGGGGAATAATTAAACCAGAACAGCGCAAACAGCCCGACGCACAGCGCGTAATAGGCATAAAACAGCAGATAGCTGAACGACCAGAAGCGCGCCGCGCTAATCGGCACCTCGCCTGTCGCCCCCACGATGCGCGTCAGCCATGCACCGCCGCCCGCCAGCCAGAACACGACTGCGATCAGTGCCCAAATAAATGCCGACAGGAAAAAAGGCCCCGGCTTTGGGAAAAAAGACTTAAACATGATACTTCCTTCTTGTTGTTATGGTTGTTGCTGTGCTCAACACATTACCACACGAATACCTTGCCCGAGCCGGACCCCGGCTCGGGCAAAAAGGTCAGACCCGTGGGTTGATTATTAGTTCGCTTTCCAGTTTTCGAGAATTGTTTCGGTGCGTTTCACCGCGACAGGGTTCGCTGGCGCAATGAAGTTTCGCCAGACGTCGTTGTGGTGGTGAATCAGGATCTGTGCTTCGGCAGCCGGGCGGTTGGCGGTGGTGTGGGCATCTTCCGCCACGGTAATGTGGTAACCCCGGCTGACGCCATTCTTGACCGTGGCGTCAACGCAGTAATCGGTGGCGCAGCCGCAGATTACAAACTCGCGAATGCCCTGCTCGCGTAACAGCACCTCAAGCCCGGTGTTATAGAAGGCATCGCAGGCAGTTTTGGTCACGTACAGCGCGCCAGCAGGTTGATGGAGTTCAGGCAGCAACGCAAACCCGTCACTTCCCTCTTCCAGCCCCCCGGCCTCGGCATGCTGAATAAAAACCACCGTGTCGGCAGCCTGCGTAAGCTGGTTGATCAGAGAGACACACGTCTCGCGCTGATGACGCGGGGTTTCAAACACCCCGTTCTGCATATCAACCACCATTACCACACGCTTTTCAGACATACCGTTCTCCGCAAGATTAAGTAACACTGGTGCCTATCATAAGCCCGATGTCACAAAATGGGAGAGCGCTCGCAGGGAAATTCTTCATATTTACCCATGGTTACGTTTTTCTCGCTATGGTTATGCTATTCGGGGCATTGCACGGTGCCGATTAGTAGTATAAATACCCATTACTTTCCTCATTCACTTCATGGATGCTTTTCGTTGAAACGTTGTCTGCTCTCTTTTGCCGCGCTGTGTGCGGTGAGCTTCTCCACCGCCCAGGCAGCCCAGCCGCTGACGGCGCCCGTTTTGGCTTCCGATATTGCCGATCGCTACGCGAACCTTATCTATTACGGCAGCGGCGCGACAGGAATGGCATTGGTGGTCATCGACGGCAACCAGCGCGTTTTCCGCAGCTTTGGTGAAACGCGTCCAGGTAATAACATTCGTCCGCAGCTGGATTCCGTTGTGCGCGTCGCGTCCTTAACCAAGCTGATGACCAGCGAAATGCTGGTGAAGTTGCTCGACCAGGGCGTGGTAAAGCTCGACGATCCGCTCAGCAAATACGCCCCGCCGGGTGCCCGCGTGCCGACGTATCAGGGCACGCCAATTCGCCTGGTGAACCTCGCGACGCACACCAGCGCTCTGCCGCGCGAGCAGCCGGGCGGCGCGGCGCACCGCGACGTTTTTGTCTGGCCAACGCGCCAACAGCGCTGGAACTACCTGAGCACCGCCACGCTGAAATCCGCCCCGGGCTCGCAGGCCTCTTACTCGAACCTGGCGTTCGATCTGCTGGCGGATGCGCTTTCAACGGCGGCGGGCAAACCTTACCCGCAGCTGTTTGAAGAGCAGATCACGCGTCCGCTGGGCATGAAAGACACCACCTTTACCCCTTCCCCGGACCAGTGCAAACGCCTGATGGTGGCAGAGAAAGGCGCAAGCCCCTGTAACAACACGCTGGCGGCCGTGGGCAGCGGCGGGGTCTATTCCACCCCTGGCGACATGATGCGCTGGATGCAGCAGTTCCTTTCTTCGGATTTTTACTCCCGCAGCAGCCAGGCCGATCGTATGCAGACTCTTATCTATCAGCGTACTCAGCTGCATCGCGTCATCGGGATGGACGTGCCGGGTAAAGCCGATGCGCTCGGCCTGGGCTGGGTCTATATGGCACCGAAAAATGGTCGTCCGGGCATCATTCAGAAAACCGGCGGCGGCGGCGGATTCATTACCTACATGGCAATGATTCCGCAGTCCAACGTGGGCGCGTTTGTGGTAGTCACCCGTTCTCCGAACACGCGCTTCGTTAATATGAGTGACGGCATCAATAACCTGGTGGCCGAACTGAGCGCCAATAAAGCCCAGGTGCTTACTGCGTCTAACTGATCTTAATATTCCGTGGGTAAGCGGTTGATGCTGACCAGCTTGCCCCGGCTCATATTGATGTAGTTCCCCTGACGCAGCGCAGCCAGGACTTCTGCAACGACCGAACGTGAAATACGTGTGCTACGCTGAATATGATTCATAACGCCAATTTTTGAGCGCAGCGAGTCATCCCACTCGGCCATATTGATCAACATCGCCCGGATCTGACTATAAGAGTTATTTCCCACCAGCTGCAGGTCACGCTTGCCCAGAATATGGTTAATCCATGACACCCAGCAGAAAGCATCCTGCCAGAGATGATTTTGCTGAATAAGTTGACGCGTGGCAGAGACCGGTAAATAAAATCCAGAACAGGTTGTGTGTGTCATCATGGAATATTCCAGATAACTATCATTTATCCATGCATTCAAACCATAGATAAAAGGTGCCTGCGCAATGCCCATCAGAAGTTCATCAGATTTACGATGGATAGCAGTAAGACCAGACTGTATTACAAAAGTAAATGGCTCATCATCATTATTGCCGGTTGTTATTAATTGCTGTGGTTCGATCTTAAAGGGGGTACCGGCGACTTCCAGACATTTTGCGAGCCGGCTTAATTCAGAAAGTGGTTTCGCATTAACGTTCATGCATACCTCAAAGCATCTGTATCTGTCGGTTCTTTATTATTTTTAAACCATATAAAAAAGCGGGGGAAAATATCCCCCGCGCTTTCTATTTACCAGGTATATTTCACACCCAGGTTTGCTCCCCAGTTCTGGTCAACGTCACCGCCGCCCAGATAAGTCGCATCGGTGTAAGCACTGAAGTTTTTGGTGAAGCTGAACTGGGTGCCCAGCCCAACGCGAACCGCAGAGCCTTCGACGCCGTTATCAATGCTGTCAGAGTTGATATCAGCATTATTGTCAGCATCGTCATAGACGTAAGCCAGCTTGAAGTACGGGGTCAGCGCCTGTTCGCCGCCGTAGTTGAAGGTATAACCCGCATCCAGGCCAAGTTCATAACGCATGCTGTCGTAAGACTGACCATCGATACGCATGTCGTTGCTCAGCTGGTAGTCGTCGCCTGACTGGAACAGGCCGGAAATCGCCGCATAAGGGGTGATATAGCCTGAGAGGTTTGGTTTCCAGTCATAGCCCAGCTTCATCCCGAAGCCAACAGCGTCAGAGGTGGTGTCACCGTCAACATACTGACCGTTGCTCATGGTTGCAGAGAGGTCATTGTTAAAGCGGGTGTAGTTCAGTGAGCTGTCGAGGAAGACGTTGTTCGCAAACGTCGCAGACGCGTAGATCATCGCAGTCTGGCTGTCCTGATCGACCTGACCCGTACGATCGCTGATATCGCCTTTCGCAAAACCAGCTGCACCACCGACGATCCACTTCGCATTATTACCGTCAATCTGCGTGTCCAGACCGACCATAATGCCGCTTACGTCCTGATCGTAGCTGACGGTGCCGTTATCCGCGTCAAAATTGCCGCCGAAATAGCTCACCCACGCTCCGCCGTTGTCTGCCAGGCCATGACGGCTGTTGGTCAGACGCGTACCCACGGTATCCTGCTGGAGATTCCAGATATTGGTGTTGGCAGAAGGAATGCTCAGCGCCATGTTGGCGTAGTCAGTCAGCTCTTTCTGCTGGAGAACAACGGTGTCACCCTCCTGCTGCGCCTGATAGGTGTAAGCACCTAAATCAGCTTTGTTTGCAGCAGTAAAGCTGGCTGCGGTATCTGCGTTATTGTCGTAGACGCGAATGATCTCTTTGTTTTTGTAGTCGGCAACTGAACCAGCGCCGGTTGCATCGTCGATGCGCACCTTGTAGTTACCGGCAACGTCACCGTTCACCGCCAGATGGCCGTCGGAGTTCAGCGCGACAACACCGTAGTCATACTCCGCGTTGTAGCGATCGTTGGTGATATAGCGTGCGTTGTTCAGATCACTGTTCAGCACATAATCGCGGCTGGCAACGTTGAGCACGCCGCCATCGGTCAGTACCATATTGTGCGTATCAACCTGACCCAGACCCAGCGCCAGCTCGGCACCGTTGTCTACGGTAATGGTGTTGGCATACAGCTCTGCTGTCTCTTCAGTCAGTGCCGCACGGCTATAGCTGTCCAGATACAGGCTGTCGGTTGCCACGGCTCCGCTGTCGCTAATATTCATGGTTGAAGCATTGGTCAGGGTGATTGAATCCGCCAGCAGGCCGGAGTTTTCAACATTGACCTGAGACTTGTTGTTCACCGTCAGCGCATCAATGTTGGAGACCTTGCGGGTATCCCACTCGGAACCGTTATCCAGCGCCACATTGAACAGGCCGCTTTGGTACACCTCTTCACCGGCAACGTGACCGTTGCTGTCGAAGGTAGAATCAGGCCAGATGCTGTTCGGGGACAGAGCGTGCCAGTCAACGTTGCTGTAGCCCTGGCCATACATCTGCGCGGTGCCGATAGCTTCAACGCTGGACTGCGCTGCACCGACCCACTTGCTGCCGTTAGTCAGCGTAACATCCAGTGTATCGGTACCGTCCCAGCCGTTGGTGGTTGGGTTATAGACACCATCTTCAGTGGTATCCGTTGCCGGATCGCCATTCTCGTAGAAGTTGTTATCAAAGGTGCTGGAGAAAAGAATGTCACCCGTTACGGTAGAGTGATCGAAGGTAGCGGTGGTCTGCATGGCGTTATCAGACGCGCCGGCCGCAACGATCAGCGCCGCATCATCCGCAGCCGAGGCGTTGGTTTCACCGTAGTCGCTCGGCTTCGCCGTTTGACCGTAGAACCCGTTGGTGCCCAGATCGCTGTACGCACCAGAGGTCAGCACGGAGTCTTTCACCACCAGCGTATCGGTAAAGACATTGCTGCTGTTAGCAACGCCTTCAACGCCGTCGTATGGTGTGTTATCCAGTTCCTGATAACCCTGCGTCAGCGTGATACCCGCGACGTGGGAGTTGTTCTGAATAACGATATCAGATTCAACGTCCAGGGTAATTGCGTTACCCAGACCATAGGTGTCCAGATAATGCGTTTCAGTATTCTCGCCATTGACGACATCATACGCGTAATGCTCGTAGGCATCGTTGATGGTGGAGTTATCAACGGTCAGGCTAAAACGATCGTACTGGGTATGACTGGTGCCGTCAGTATCCACGCCATCTGCACACGTCGTGGTCATACACTCTGACGTGATCATGCCGTTAATGGTGCTGTTAGAAATACTCAACGCGTTTGCACGGCCATTGACCCCATCATCCAGATAGTAAGTCGAAATAACACCGTTTACGGTTGATTTATTGATGACCGGATAAATGTCACCATCATGGGTGGCATCCGAGTAATCCCAATCTGCGTAGCCATAATACCACGGCGTAGATGCGGTATTATCATATCCAAAAGTATTATATGTCGTACCGGAAATATCTTTCGCATTAGCCTGAGAAGCGATAGCCAGCGTACAAGCTAATGCAAGTTGAGATACAACCAGTTTCTTTTTCCATGTTTGCATTGGGTCATCCCTCCTCAGGGACGTAAGCATGTTTGTCCGTAAATCATTTAGCAATGTTTAATTGCGGAGGGAATTATGCAGTTTCATTTCGAAAAGGTTCAATGAATGTTTCCAGTAAGTCCGCATTCAGACAAAAAACAGACTCATACCACAAAGCATAGGGCGTCATAAAATAAATATTATAAAAACAAAATGTTAATGGACGGGCAAAGCAATCAGGGAAATATCATAAAAAATAATAAATCATTTTTAATGATACATTCATTTCTATATAGAAATAACACAAATGTCTCATTCTTCTCTCAGCGTTATACTGACCTGCATTATATATTATTGTTAACTGGCAAACTCATCTGCTGGATTTCGCAAAAGCAAAATGCCCACTTTAGTAAAACACCCGTCGCCACTTTGAGGTACACTAGCCCTCTTTGTTCCACAAACATCAGGCATACCATGACCGATTTAATTGCACGTCCCCGCCGCCTGCGTAAGTCACCCGCACTGCGCGCCATGTTTGAAGAGACAACACTGAGCTTAAACGATCTGGTGTTGCCGATTTTTGTTGAAGAAGAGATTGATGACTACAAAGCCATCGAAGCCATGCCGGGCGTGATGCGCATTCCTGAAAAATACCTGGCGCGTGAGATCGAACGCATTGCCAACGCGGGGATCCGCTCGGTGATGACCTTCGGCATCTCCCACCATACCGACGCCACCGGCAGCGATGCATGGAAAGAAGATGGCCTTGTGGCCCGCATGTCCCGCATCTGCAAAGATACCGTGCCAGAAATGGTGGTCATGTCCGACACCTGCTTCTGCGAATACACCTCCCACGGGCACTGCGGCGTGCTGTGCGATCACGGCGTGGACAACGATGCCACCCTGCTGAACCTCGGCAAGCAGGCGGTCGTGGCTGCCGCTGCGGGTGCGGACTTCATTGCGCCGTCTGCGGCGATGGACGGACAGGTTCAGGCTATCCGTCAGGCGCTGGATGCGGCAGGCTTTACCGACACCGCCATCATGTCCTACTCCACCAAGTTTGCCTCCTCCTTCTACGGTCCGTTCCGTGAAGCAGCGGGTACGGCGCTGAAGGGCGATCGTAAGACCTACCAGATGAACCCGCTGAACCGCCGGGAAGCGATTCGTGAATCCCTGCTTGATGAAGCCCAGGGCGCAGACTGCCTGATGGTGAAACCGGCTGGCGCCTATCTCGATATTCTGCGCGACATCCGCGAGCGCACCGAACTGCCGCTGGGGGCATACCAGGTGAGCGGTGAATACGCGATGATCAAATTCGCCGCACTGGCCGGTGCCATCGACGAAGAGAAAGTGATCCTCGAAAGCCTGGGCGCGATCAAACGCGCGGGCGCGGATCTGATCTTCAGCTACTTCGCGCTGGATCTGGCCGAGAAAAAAATCCTCCGCTAATCTTCACCAAACTGCAATACAACCGACATCTGCTCCTTCTACTGTCTTCGCAAGACGGCAGGAGGAGTAATCATGTTTAGCCTCGATAGCGTTCTCGACGATCTTTGGCCTCAGGCGAGGCCTGCACCCTGGCAAAAAAGTCTGTTAAAAAGGCTGTTTTACGAAGAAGAATTCCAGCAGTTTGCCGCCGCTCACCGCCACCTGAAAGGACTGGATATGGTGGAGCAAGTTCTGGAGCACCTTGATATTCTCTGCACCGTTTCCGCCCGCGATCTCGAACAAATCCCCGAACATGGCCCGCTGGTCATTATTGCCAACCACCCGACAGGCACGCTGGACGGGCTGGCGCTGATGTACGCCGTCTCCCGCGTGCGGCGCGACGTTAAAGTCGTGACCAACCGGATGCTGACCCACCTTGAGCCTCTCAGTTCGCTGTTTATTCCGGTGGACAATATGGGCGGCAGGACGGCGAAATCGTCTCTGGTTCAGATGGAGCAGCATCTGCAAAACGCGGGCGTGCTGATCTTCTTCCCGGCGGGTGAAGTTTCACGCCCCACGCGCAAAGGCATTCGCGATAAAAAATGGCACTCCGGCTTTATCAAACTCGCCAGCAAGCTGCGCGCCCCGCTGCTACCGGTGCATATTCAGGCGCATAACAGCCTGCTCTTTTATGCCAGCACGCTGGTGTCGCCGACCTTGTCGATGCTGCTGCTAATGCAACAGATGTTCCGCCGCCGCCACAGCCAGCTGCCGATTAAAATCGGCCAGCAAATCGCCTGGCATCACTGGCATAGCGCCACTCTTTCGTCACGTGAGATGGCCGAGCAGTGCCGTCAGCACGTGATACGTCTTGGCAAGGGATTGCCTGGCGTCTTCAAAACCCAGTGCGCCATTGCTCGTCCGGAAGACCGGGCCACCCTGAAACGCGAGCTGGCGCAGGCGGAGTGTCTGGGTAAAACCAGCGACGGTAAAACCATCTACCTGTGGCAGCGCAACGGGCAGGAAGAGGCGCCTCTTCTGCGCGAGCTGGGCCGCCTGCGCGAGATTGCGTTTCGCGCGGTGGAGGAAGGGAGCGGTAAACGCCGGGACACCGACAGCTACGATGACGATTATCTGCACCTGATCCTCTGGGATGAAGAGGATCTGGAGATCGTCGGCGCGTATCGCTTTATGCCGACGGCCATGCAGATCGAAAAGCGCGGCGTTGAAGGTCTGTACAGCTACAGCCTGTTCCACTACGACGACAAAATGCAGGACGTGCTTGAGCACGGCATTGAGCTCGGGCGCAGCTTTATTCAGCCGCGCTACTGGGGGCGTCGCGGTCTGGACTATTTATGGTCCGGCATCGGGGCTTACCTGGCGCGTTACCCACATTATCGCTACCTGTTTGGCCCCGTCTCCATCTCCGGCGGCTTACCGCCTGCAGCACGGGATCTGCTGGTCGCCTTTTACCGCCTGTGGTTCCCCGCGACGCATCCGCTAGCCGCGTCACGTCAGCCGTATCCGGCATCCTTACCGGACGTGCTGGCACAGTTTGGCGGCGTGGATTACGTGGACGATTTGACGAAGCTGAAATCCCTGCTCGGCAATCTGGGCTGCGGCATACCGCCGCTGTATAAACAGTATTCCGAACTATGCGAGCCCGGCGGCGTGCAGTTTATTGATTTTGGCAGCGACCCGGCGTTCAACAATTGCGTAGACGGTCTGGTGCTGGTGGATTTGTGCTACCTGAAGGCGAACCGCTATCAGCGGTATATTGAGGCGCACCTTTAATTGGCCGGCAATTGTGCACCGTTTTCGCCGGGTGGCGCTGCGCTTACCCGGCCTACGGGTACTACAGGATCAGGGGCGGTAAAACGGCTTATCGCCCAAAATCGTCGCCCGCTGCATAATCCTTCGCTGCGGCAGATAGTCCGCGTTGGCGTAGTGCTGCGTCACGCGGTTATCCCAGATCGCCAGGTCGTTCTCCTGCCAGCGCCAGCGCACCTGAAACTCCGGTTTAGTGATATGTGCGAACAGGAAACCTAACAGCGCGTCGCTCTCTTTTTCCGTCACGTCCACAATGCGCGTCGTGAATCCTTCGTTCACGAACAGCGCCTGCTTGCCCGTGACCGGATGGGTGCGCACCACCGGGTGCAGCAGCGGCGGATGCTTCGCCACCGCTTCCAGCCAGCGCTGATGCTCCTCTTCGCTTTTACGGTACTTATATTCCGGGAACGATTTTTTGAAATCGTGCTCCGCCCGCAGGCCGCTCAGCAGCGTCCGGAACGGCGCAGAGAGCGCCTCAAACGCCGCAATCCCGCTCACCCACAGCGTATCGCCGCCGGTCTCTGGCAGTAATTTTGCTGCCAGAATCGCCCCGGCGGGCGGCGTCTCGATAAAGGTGACGTCCGTGTGCCAGTTGTCGTTGTCCGGCGGGTTATCGTTGTGGGTATCCAGAACGATAATCTCCTCCACCCCTTCCGCATGCGGATAGACCGGGTGAATATGCAGGTCGCCAAAACGCAACGCCAGCGCGCGCTGCTGCTGCGGGGTGATCGCCTGCTCGCGCAGGAACACCACCTGATGGCGCAGCACCGCGTGGTACAGCTGCTCAAACTGGTTATCGCTCAGCGGGCGGGACACATCCAGGCCCGACACCTGCGCGCCAATGTACGGCCCCAGCGGGGTGATGGTCAGTCGTTCACTCATTGTATTTCTCCATGCCAGGGCGTCAGGCGGCGCTGTAGCGCGCGCAGCCCCAGTTCTAATCCGAAGGCGATCGCGGCAATCACCGCGATCCCTGCCAGCACCACGTCAGTCGCCAGGAACTCTCCCGCCGACTGAACCATAAACCCTAATCCTCGCGTGGCGGCAATCAGCTCTGCCGCCACCAGCGTGGACCAGCCCACGCCGAGGCCGATGCGCAGCCCGGTTAAAATCTCCGGCAGCGCGCCGGGTAGAATCACGAACAGCAGCACTTGCGTACGGCTGGCCCCCAGCGACTGCGCCGCACGAATGCGCACCTGCTGGGCACTCTTCACGCCCGCCAGCGCCGACATGGCAACCGGCGCGAAAATCGCCAGATAAATCAGCAGAATTTTCGACGTTTCGCCGATACCGAACCAGATCACCATCAGCGGCAAATAGGCCAGCGGCGGCACCGGGCGGTAAAGCTCAATCAGCGGGTCAAGGATGCCGCGCACCGTCGGGCTTAGGCCCATCGCGATCCCGACCGGGATACCGATAACCACCGCCGCCAGCAGCGCCACCAGAATGCGCGTCAGGCTTGCGCCGAGATGCTGCCAGAGCGTAGCGTCCATAAAGCCCTGCGGCCCGGCGATGGAGATGAGTTTCGCCAGCACCTGTCCCGGCGGCGGCAGAAACAGCGGGCTGACCCACTGCTGGGCCGCAACCGCCCACCACGCAGCCAGCAGCACCAGCAGCGTACCGACGCTCAGCGTAATTTGACGTGAGAAAGGCCAGCGCAGCGCCGGACGCGTGCGGCGCGTTTTTTCACTAAAGACGATGCTCATGAGAAGGCCTCCCGCTGTTCGAACACGCGGCTTAAGACGTATTCACGCTGCTCAATAAACCGCGGATCGGATTTGATGCTGCGCACGGGTTCTCCCGCGACGTAGCGGCGTGCGAAATCCAGCGGCAGCCGCTCCAGCACGCGCCCCGGCCCCGGCGAGAGCAGCACCAGCTCGGTCGCCATAAACACCGCCTCTTCGATATCGTGAGTAATTAACAGCACCTGCTTGCCCGTCTCATGCCACAGGCGCAGCAGCAGGGTTTGCATCTGCTCGCGGGTAAAGGCGTCCAGCGCCCCGAACGGCTCGTCCAGCAGCAACAGCTGCGGATTCGCTGCCAGCGCGCGGGCAATCCCGACACGCTGTCGCTGGCCGCCGGAAAGCTGCCAGATAAAGCGTTTTTCCGCCCCTTCCAGCCCCACTTTTTTCAGCATCGCCCGCGCGGTTGCCAGCCGCTGTTCACGGTTCACGCCCGCAAGCTGTAGCCCAAACGCTACGTTCTCCTGCACGTTGCGCCACGGAAGCAATCCTTCGTTCTGAAAGACCACGCCGCGCTCGGCGCCAGGGCCATCCACCTTTTTGCCTTCCAGCTGAATGGTGCCGTGCTGATACGGTACAAACCCGGCGATCAGATTCAGCAGCGTGGTTTTTCCGCAGCCGGACGGGCCGAGCACCACCAGTAGTTCACCGCTGCCCAGCGTCAGGTTGATGTCCTCCAGCGCGGGTTTACCACCGTAATCGGCATACAGGTTCGTAATGTTCAGCATGGCGGACTCCTTATTTCACAAAGCGGTCGGTGACGTACTGACTGTAATCCGCCGCGACCGCAGGCACTTTGCCCTGCTCTTTCAGGAAGGTTGCGGTATCTACAATCGCTTTGCTCACCGGCCCGTTTAGCTGCTGCACCTGCTGCGCGGGGGTCAGATAGGTATTGCCCTTCACCAGCCCCGGCACGTCCGCTTCCGGCACGCCGCTCAGGCGGGAGAGTTTTTTCAGATTGGCGGGCTGCTTCAGCCACTCATCCGGGTTGCTGATGTACGGCTGCTGGGCGTCAATCGCGCTTTTCGCGAAGGCTTTGACTACCTCAGGATGTTTCTCGGCGAAGTCTTTACGCACCACCCACACGTCGAGGGTTGGCGCGCCCCACTGGCCCACTTTTTCGGAGTCGGTCAGCACGGTGCCGTCTTTTTCCAGCTCGTTTACTGCCGGTGCCCACACGTAGGCCCCGTCAATATCCCCGCGCTGCCAGGCGGCGATAATCGCCGGCGGCTGAAGATTGATGATTTGCACCTGCCCCGGCTTGATGCCCCAGTGTTTGAGCGCCGCCAGCAGGCTGTAGTGGGTGGTGGAGATAAACGGCACGGCGATGCGTTTGCCGATCAGGTCTTCCGGTTTGGTGATGTTTTTCTTCACCACCAGCGCTTCGGAATTACCAAGCTGCGAGGCGAGGAGGAACACCTCAATCGGTACCTGCTGGCTGGCCGCGACCGCCAGCGGGCTGGAGCCGATATTGCCAATCTGCACGTCGCCGGAAGCTAACGCACGCACGACGGACGCACCGCTGTCGAACTTGCGCCAGTCGACTTTCGCGCCGCTCTCCTTCGCAAAGGTATTGTCCGCCTGCGCAACCTTCGCCGGCTCAGCCGAGGTTTGATACGCGACGGTAACGTCCACCGCCTGCGCCTGAAATGCCCACAGCGCCAGCGCGCCGAGAAGTGTGATTCGCGATGAAATTGCCATAGTGCCTGCTCCCCTGTTGTTATGAGGGCAGTATTTCCGGCGCGGGAATTTTGATAAAGGAATAAAAAAGAATCGCTAATGACGATTCGTTTTTAGAAAAAAAGCGGGAAAGGATAGTTGATTTTGTGCGGTTGGTTTGTGCCGGGTGGCGCTTGCGCCTTACCCGGCACAAACTCAGCGCTGCGCGTTCAGCTCTGCAATATCCTTCGGCGTGGTGCGACAGCATCCGCCAATTAACTTCGCTCCCGCAGCCAGCCACTGCGGCAGATACCCCGCCAGCGTCTCGCACGCTTCGCCGTGGTGGTGCCAGGTTTTGGTTACCGCATCATAATGCTCGCCCGAGTTCGGGTAGACCACCAGCGGCAGCGGCGTCAGGCTTTGCAACTGCTTCAGCGCCGCCGTGGTGTTTTCCAGCGCGATACAGTTGATGCCCAGCGCGACGACCTGCGGATAGTCCTCCAGAGAAGAAACCACCTCCCGCAGCGGCGTGCCGTCGCTCAGGTGCTCGCTGTCGCGCAGGGTGAAGGAGAACCACGCCCGCGCGCGGGGATACGCCGTCAGCAACGCGGCCAGCGCCTTTATTTCCGTGAACGACGGCAGCGTTTCGCAGGCCAGCAGGTCTGCACCCGCGTCCAGCAGCGCTTCCACGCGTGGGCGATGGAATTCTGTGAATTCTTCTGCACTGCGCACGTAGTCGCCGCGATACTCTGAGCCATCCGCCAGATACGCGCCGTACGGCCCAACGGAGCCCGCTACCAGCAGCGTACCCGCGTGCGGGTTTTCGGCCAGGTACGCTTCGCGGGCCTTACGCGCCAGCTCCACGCTTTTGCCAATCAGCGCGCGGGACTGCGCCTCATCCAGACCGCGTGCCGCAAAGCCCGCAGGCGTGGCCTGGTAGCTGGCGGTGATCGCCACCTGCGCGCCCGCGCGGTAGTAATCAAGATGCACTTCACGGATAAGATCCGGGTTTTCCACCAGCACTTTGGCCGACCAGAGGCTGTCAGCAAGGTTACAGCCGCGCGCTTCCAGCTCCGTTGCCATTGCGCCATCCAGCACTACAAACGGCTGTTTTTCAAGGATGGCGGTAAGCGGATTATTCTGCGACATGTTCAGGCTCCTGCGATGTCATATTTCGGGTCAGGTAGTAGGCACCATAACACAGGGCGACGAACGGAAGCCCGCAATAAAGGGCAATGCGCTGGCTGGGGTCAAACCACAGGCCGACGCAGGCCACCACGCAGAGGATAAAACCGAGCACCGGCACCAGCGGATACCACGGCGCGCGGTACTGCAGCGCAGAGAGCGGCTGGCCGGACTGCAGATGACGGCGACGGAAAACGAAGTGCGACGCGCAGATGCTGATCCACACCGCCACCACCGCAAAGCCAGAAATGGCCGAGAGTGCGACAAACACCGTGTCCGGGGCCACCACGCTTGAGAACAGCGCCAGCACGCCGCCGAGCATGGAAACCGAGAGCGCCGTCAGCGGCACGCCGTTTTTGTTCACGCGGGCAAAGCAGCGCGGGAGCGTTTTCTCATTCGAGAGCGACCACAGCATGCGCCCGGAGGCGTACAGCCCGGAGTTCGCCGCCGAGAGGATCGCCGTCAGGATCACGAAGTTAAAAATATCCGCCACGTAGGGAATACCGACCTTTTCAAACACCAGCACGAACGGGCTTTTTTCCACGCCCGCCTGCTGCATCGGGATCAGCGCCGCCAGCACAAACACGGTGCCGATAAAGAAGATGATCAGCCGCGCGATGGTGGTGCGGATCGCAACCGGAATGACCTTGTGCGGATTTTCCGTTTCACCCGCCGCGATGCCGATAAGCTCGGTCCCGGAGAAGGCAAAATTCACCGCCACCATGGTCATCAGGATCGGCAGGCCGCCGTGCGGGAACCAGCCCTCGGCGGTGAGGTTGCTTAAGCCCGGCGCGGGTGAACCGTCCTGCATCGGGATGAAACCAAAGACCGCCGCCCCGCCGAGGATGATAAAGGCGATGATGGTGATGACCTTCACCAGCGAGAACCAGAATTCCCCTTCGGCAAAGAAGCGCGTGGAGATGACGTTAAGGCCGAAAATCACCACGCAAAAGACCACGCACCACGCCCAGACGGGCACCTGCGGGAACCAGTACTGCATGCAGAACCCGGCGGCGGTAAAGCTCGAACCGAGCGCCACCGTCCAGGTGAGCCAGTAGAGCCACGCCACGGTATAGCCCGTCGCCGGGCCGAGATAGCGGGCGGCATAGACGTGGAACGCGCCGGTTTCCGGCATCGCCACGGAGAGCTCGCCCAGACACTGCATCACCAGCCAGACCACCAGCGCGCCGATCAGGTACGCCAGCAGCGTGCCCGCCGCACCGGTGGTGGAAATGATGTATCCGGTATTGAAGAATAACCCTGTCCCAATCACGCCGCCCAGCGAGAGCATAATCAGGTGGCGTGTTTTCATGGTGCGCTTAAGCTGTCCATTTTCTTGTTGTGTTTGCATATTACCTTCTATACGTATGGACATCTAAACATCCAAAGAAGGTGTTATACCGCGATTGTTAATAAAAAGCTAGATGACCAGACGTAAACGGGCACGCCGCGCGCTGAGTCTGGGGTGGGTTGTGAGGATCACATAAAGAATGGGACGCCAGGCCATAAGCACCTCCGCAAGCAGATACTAACAGCATGGTGCGGGAGCGTGCGATCTTCGGTCAGTCGAAAGTGCTATCCGTGAAGCGCAAATTCACACTGCGATATTGCTGAACTGACCGCCGGGTTGGTAATTCTCGCAATCGGTTCTATAGTCGTCACAGTTTCTTAGTAACCAGGACTGACTGATGCGCTTTAACGGACTGACCAAAGGTTTCTTTATTTTCATTCTCGCCCTTGTGACCTGGGCCTTCTTCGACGTGCTGTCGCCCTACTTCTCCGCGATACTGTGGGCCGCTATTCTGACCGTCATTTTCAACCCGGTAAAAAACAAATTGCGCGCCGCGCTGGGGGATCGCAACGGGCTGGCCTCGCTGCTGACGATTGGCATTATCTGCCTGATCGTCTTTATCCCGCTGATGGTGATCCTCTCCTCGCTCGCCATTGAGTTGAACGTGGTTTACACGAAGCTTCAGGAGAACAACACCCAATTCCCGGAGGTAGTGGCGAGCATCTTCAACCACTTGCCGGACTGGGCCAGCGGCTTCCTGGCGGATCACAACCTGACCAACGCGGCGCAGATCCAGAAAAAACTCTCCGACGTTGCGCTGCAGGGCGGGCAGTATCTGGCAGGCAGCGCGTTCCTGATCGGCAAAGGCACGTTTGGCTTTGCGATTAGCTTCGGCATCATGCTTTATCTGTTGTTCTTCCTGCTGAAGGATGGACCGTATCTGGTACGCCAGATCCTCGACTCACTGCCGCTGTCTGATTTTGTTAAACAGCACCTGTTCGCCAAGTTTGTCGGCGTCTCCCGGGCGACGGTGAAAGGGACGGCAGTGGTGGCCGTCGTTCAGGGCACGCTCGGCGGGATCGCGTTTGCCATCGTGGGCATCGACGGCAGCGTGCTCTGGGGCGCGCTGATGGCGTTCCTCTCGCTGGTCCCCGCCGTCGGCTCGGCGATTGTCTGGGTGCCAGCCGCCATTTACCTGTTCGCCACGCACCAGCTCTGGCAGGGGCTGTTTATTGTTGGCTTCTTCGTGATTATTGTCGGGCTGGTGGACAATATCCTGCGCCCGCTGCTGGTGGGGAAAGACACCAAAATGCCGGACTACCTGATTCTGATCTCCACCCTCGGCGGCATGGAGCTGTACGGCATTAACGGCTTTGTGATTGGGCCGCTCATCGCCGCGCTGTTTATCGCCTGCTGGAACCTCTTCTCCGGCCGCGATCACGCGGGGAATGCCGAAGAGCTGGACGCTGAGTTCATCGAAGAGGGAAAAAACTCTCCAGATTTGTAGTGACGTGACGATAACGACCACATCAGGCGGCGCTGTGCCGCCTTTTTTTTCGCCTTAAATCATACGTTTTCTATAATTTGAAGAACGCCATCCTCTTTATGCGGTAAAAGGATCTCCAGGTGCGAATCGCGACAATAACCAACTGGGCCTACGGTGCCACGGTCTGCCTGACTATCGCCTCCGGCATTATCATGCTGATGGCCTCCGGTGCTGACAACGCCGAACGTCAGGCCATTGAACAACGCCAGCGTTTTGATGAGCTTACAGAAAATATTGAAACCGACGCCTGGATACAGTCCGATTTAGCGCGCCTGTATGTCATCAAAAAAAATCCGCAAATCCTGGATGAGTACAATGCGTCAGAGCAAAAACTGAAGAGCATCGAGCTGAAGCTGGAGAAACTGCAGGACACCGGCGCTTCAGATGACGAGCTGGCCCTGCTGCATGATGGTTTAAAAATCATTGATGCACTGCAGGATGAGCAGCAGGCGGCACTGACGAGCGTGGCCCGGGGTGAAGATGCGCAGGCCGTTGCCCTGCTCTATGGCATGCCCTACGAGCAGGAGCTTGAGCGCGCACAAACCCAAATCGAACGCTTTCGCCAGATACTCGACAAACGTGTCATTGCCTCCGTGCGGGAGGCGACGAAAAAATCGAAAGCGCTGCGTACGGCTTCTGAAGTGATGGTTGGCCTGACCGCCCTGCTGTTCTTGTTTGTGCTCGGCTTTATATTAAAACGCCGCGTGCTGCGCCCGGTGGTACGCCTGAGCGACGTGGTTCACCGTCTGGCCTCTCAGGACTTCGCGGTTGAAACGCCTAACTTTAACCAGATTGATGAGATTGGCGATATGGCCCAGGCCATCCGCATCTTTCGTGAAAACGGCCTTGCGCGACAGCGTCTGGAAAAAGAGCGCGACGCCGACTGGGCCATCCGCGAGCTGCTGGCGCGCATGACCCAGCGGCTGCAGGGATGTGAAAACTTTGACGACGTGATTAACGTGGCGGAGCTGTTTGCGCCCAATATCGCGCCGGGGATAGCAGGCCGGCTCTACGTTTTTGACCGCGATCCGTGGCAAATGCGCTGCGTCGCCCAGTGGCTTTCACCGGCAGATGATGAGGCCACGTTCCACCCCGATGCGTGCTGGGCCGTGCGTCGCGGTCAGAGCCACCCGCCGGTTAACGGTGAACCGGATGTCGCCTGCTATCATCTCCCGGAATCACAGGCGGAAAGCGCGCTGTGCGTACCGCTTATCGCCCAGGGCGAGGCCATTGGGTTGCTCTCGTTCCAGAACATCACCCCGGAAAATGCTCCCGCACGCGCGTATCTGGAACTGATGGCCGAGGCGCTCGGACTGGCGCTGGCGAATCAGCGCCTGCGCGACGCGCTGCTGGAAAAAGCCTTGTTTGACCCGCTTACTGGCCTGCGTAATCGTCATCATCTGGAAGACACCCTGCACACGCAAATGACGCAGGCCATGCGCAACGGCGAGCCGTTAAGCTGCATGATGATCGACATCGATCACTTTAAAAGCATTAACGACCGCTTTGGTCACGAGGCTGGCGATCAGGTAATCAAAAACGTGGCGACGATTGTTCAGCGGGCCGCGCACGACGGCGGGCTGGCATTCCGCTACGGGGGCGAGGAGTTTCTGGTTCTGCTTCCCGGGGCCGGTGAAGCAGAAGCGCACGCCTGCGCGCAGAAGATTTACAACGGCGTGCATGCGCTATCGCTTCGCTACGGGCTGACCGAGATTGGGCCGGTGGATGTGTCAATTGGTATCGCCAGCTATCCAGAGCATGCTCAAAGTGACAACCTGCTGCGCGCCGCGGACGTGGCACTGTACCGGGCGAAAGAGCTGGGACGCTCGCGAATTGTGAGTTTTGGGATGCTGGAGGCGGGCTAGACCGCCCGCCGGGTGGCGAACGCGAAAATATCTGGCATCAAAAATTATAAACTTTTCGTGATATTCTTTTTTAATAAAGTTTACCTTATATACTCTTTTCAGAGCGTAAAACGCACGTTATAAAAATAGTGGCTTTTCAGTCTATTATTCTTTAGCGCGTCTATAATCGCCTCATCATAAAAATATCCTCTGGCATATTACCGCGATTATAAAAAAATAATCGCCTCAACTTTATCCCTGTATTGATGCGTGGCTCGCCGATGTTCGTGCGCGTGACAGGTATTATTCTTTCACACTGGAAAAACGTCTATGTCTAATGTGGATTTACGATCCAAAAAATCCTGGGGAGCGCTGGCCATCATCGCCGCGATCGTGGGCGCGATAGCATCCGCATTTGCGTGGACGGCGGGTTGGATCGGTTCTCGCACCACCAGTCAGGCATTAGTCTCGGAAACACCAACGCCGTTTCCTCCCGGATTTCGCCGGGCACACGGCAAAGGAATGTGTTTTACGGGAAACTTCATTCCAGCCGGTTCAGCAACGTCTTTGTCAACCGCGCGCCTTTTTTCCCAGCAGCATACCCCTGTTGTCGGACGGTTTTCCATCGGCACTGGCGACCCCCACGCGGCGGATAGCTCAACGAAAACCCTGAGCATGGCCCTGATGTTCAGAACAGACGATAACCAGCAGTGGCGTATGGCAATGAACAACGAACCCTTCTTTGCGACCCGGGACCCTGAAGGATTTCTGGCGCTGCACCAGGCAACCGCGCCAGACCCGGCCACCGGCAAGCCGGATCCACAGCGCCTCGCGGCATTCTTAAAAGCCTATCCGGAAGCAGAGAAATACCTCAAATGGGCGGCACAAAAGCCCGCCCCCGGGAGCTTTGCCGGCGCAACGTTCTACAGCATTAACGCCTTTTACCTCGTGGACGGTCTCGGAAATCGCCAGGCGGTACGCTGGATGATGCGCCCGCACGATCCTTTTGTGTCGCTGAGCGAGGAGCAGCGCCAGAAGGCCGATCGCAACATCATGTTCGAGGGCGTCAGCCAGAGGCTTGCTCAGAAGCCTCTCTACTGGGATTTTGTTCTGCAACTCGCCCAGCCGGGCGATCCGGTGGATGACCCTTCCCGGCCGTGGCCTAACGATCGCAGGCAGATCGTGGCCGGTACGCTGGAAGTGGCGCGCGTCGAAGCCCAGGCTGACGGTCCGTGCCGCGACGTTAACTTCGACCCCTCGACGGTTCCTTCGGGTGTGAACGTGTCTGACGATCCGGTGTTAAACGCGCGTTCTGCCGCGTATTCACACTCCTTTAGTCGCCGGGAACGGGAAATTGGTTACGGCAAAGCCACCGAAGCTGTTGAAAAGCAGGAGGTAAAATGAACCCGAATCAAGAACATGGAAAAGCGCCGCAGCATTTCAACGCCCTGGCAAGAGGACTACACTGGCTAATGGCGGCGATGATTCTTGCCATGCTGTTTATTGGTACCGCAATGATGACGACGCTTCATCACCGGATTGCGCTTATCGACCTGCATCGCCCTCTGGGGATTGCCATATTACTGCTGGCGCTGCTCCGTTTGGTGAACCGACTTCGTAGCAAGACGCCCCGGCTGCCTGCTGATTTACCCTTCTGGCAAGTGCTTGCGGCTAAAGCGTCGCACTGGCTGCTGTATGCGCTCATGCTGGCAATGCCATTTTTGGGCTGGGCGCAGCTGTCGGCAGCAGGCTTGCCCGTCGTCATGTTCGAGGGATTTAATCTCCCACCGATTTTGCCAGTAAGCCCAACCCTTTTCGCCTGGTGCCACGATGCGCATAGCCTTCTGGCAAAACTCCTTTTTGCCGTGGTGCTATTACATATTTCTGCTGCATTAGTACATGCCTGGATCTACCGGGATAGCGTTTTTGCCAGCATGACGAAAAGCGGCAACCAGAAAAATTAAATAAAAAAATGGCCTTTTTATCCGTTCTCGAATAAAAAATCGCCGGAGTGTGATAATTAAACGGCACAATTAGCGCGACATATAAATTGGCGAAAAATAACCAGGCGTCGTTGTCCCGGTAACCTGCAGTCTGGGGCATCCGACGTTATGGTTAGCAACGCTGCCCGGGCGATGCCTCGTGCGCGTCAATAAAAAACGATCGTTTTTTAGCCGAAAGCGACTTTATTCACATAATGGTCGCGTACTTAAAAAAAGAAGCACTCCCAGTGCTGTCAAACCCGCTCACACCAAACCACTTCAACTCGATGATTTTAAAGCAGTTTCCTGCAACGCATATCCAAAAACGGTAGCGTCTCAACAAAATACATAAACTAGTAGGATAACTAAATTATAATTCATATACTTCTGTGCAAAAGTGGAGGCCATAATGCGATTAATCCTAATGCTGGTGTGCTGTCTGGTTCAGAGTTTAGCCTGGGCGGGTGAACTGCCGAAACCCGCCGGAAAACCCATTTTGACGATTTACGGGAATATAGAAAATACTAACGAAGATGGAAAAGCAGTGTTTGATCTCGCAAGCCTTGAAAAACTCGGGATGGTGAGTTTCGAGACGACATCTCCCTGGTATACGGGCAGGACGAAGTTTGAGGGTGTTCCAATGAACAAACTCATGGATTATGTTGGAGCAAAGGGTTCCGTCGTTAATGTTATTGCCCTTAATGATTACGCTACCGCTATTCCTCTCAGCGATTTTAAGAAATATAACGCTATTCTTGCCTTAAAGATTAATGGCGAATATATGCGTATCCGGGATAAAGGCCCATCATTCATTGTATACCCTTATGACAGTCTTCCTGAGTTGAATAATCAAATTTATTACTCGCGTTCAGCATGGCAGGTTAGCAAAATGAAGATTGAATAGCAGTTCAGGAGAACATAATGAACAGGATACTGGTTGGTATCATTTTTTCTCTTTTTATCACGACGGGATATATTGCATTTCTTGTTTACGATCGTCAGCAAGAGCTGCAAAAACTGACTCACTACACTGAGTCCTGGTCCGTGGCTCAACTGGTATCAGAGTACTACCGATTTGAATCATGGCTTGGTCTATACGCAACCGATACCGATGACGTTACGATAGACCAGGCCCGCATGCGTCTCGAAATTATGCTCAGCCAGGGCGAGTTACTGAACGGGGGAGACTTAGGCCGCTATATTGAGAGCGATAAAACGCATCAAGAGATCGCTGCACGCCTGAAAGAAATACTGGCGTATCTGGACAGTAACCTGGAAAAAATGAGCCATGAAGAATTAAAAAAGTACCTGGCAAATATGCACCTGCTCGACGCGCCGCTCAGTCAACTGTCTTCAAGCGCATTAACCAAAGATATTAACACAATTAATGAATCCAACCATAAAATACAGATCCTATATTATATTTACTCTGTACTTTCGTTACTTCTGGTGATATTAAGCTTTATTCTGGGGTTCTTAATGATCTATCAGAATAAAAATATTCTTAAAGCCCACATGCAGGTTAAAACCCTCGCTGACGAACTTCAGCGGTCAAAAGAAACGCTGCAAATACAGAATTCGAAGCTGGAATATGATGTGTATCATGACTCCCTTACCGGCATGAAAAACCGTCTATTCTTCTGGGACGATCTCAATAAAATTACCCTTCAGGCAGATAAAAACCATACCCCTGTCACGGTGATGTTATTTGATCTAGACCGGTTCAAAGAGGTCAACGATACCTATGGCCATGACGCCGGCGATTTACTGTTGAATCAGGTATCCCGACGGCTTACCTCAATGAGTAACGCGACGGATACGTTTTACCGCCTGGGCGGTGACGAATTTGCACTTCTCTCCAGCGGCCTGACCGAGAACGCGGCGGTTTCGCGCGCCAAAGAGATCAGCGCTCACATCAGTCTGCCCTATACGATCAATAACCAGCTGATAAAAATTGCCACCTGTGTAGGTATCGTTTTATCTGATAATGAGCGGCGCTCTGATTATCTCTATAAATTTGCCGATCTGGCCCTCTACGAAGCCAAAAAAGAGGGCTCACAGCAGATAAGAGTCTTCCGTCAGTGGATGCTGCAGAGGCTGCAGGAAAGCAGAACCCTTGAGCATGATATGGCTCTCGCGATCAGCAACCATGAATTCGTTGTTTATTACCAGCCTATTGTCGATTCATTCAGCAATGAAATTTATGGCTATGAAGCGCTTATTCGCTGGATACACCCGGTAAAGGGAATTTTGTCGCCTGATTACTTTATTTCTGTTGCTGAAAAAACAGGGATGATCAATGAGATTGGCAAAAATGTGCTTGAACTTGCCTGCCGGGAGGCAGCTTCCTGGGCGGTTCCGGCCAGAATCTCGGTAAACGTCTCACCTGTTCAGCTGGGGACTAAATCATTTACTGCAATGGTTCAGTCCATCCTGAAAGAGACAGGCCTGCCGGCCAGCCGCCTTGAGCTGGAAGTTACGGAGTCTTCGCTCTTCTGTGACAGCAACACGCCGCTCACTATTCTCAAAAAGCTCAGATCGCTGGGGGTAAAAATCTCCATTGATGATTTCGGTACGGGTTATTCCTCGCTCTCGAGGCTGAGTGAACTCAATTTTGATAAAATTAAAATTGATAAATCCTTTGTGAATCCGATATCCACCCAAGACGATGCGCTTAATATCGTTAAACTGATAACCGGCATGGCGAAGAGCCTCAATATGCGGGTCATTGCAGAAGGTGTGGAAACCGAAGCGCAGCTTGAACGGCTTCAGGCGCTGGGCTGCGATCTCGTGCAGGGCTATCTGTTCGGAAAGCCACAGGCTGAAATCGATAAAAATATAAAAAACGGTACAGTGTGATCTTACCGGGATCACACTTTTCACCCCTGGGTATATACATACAATGACCGGGTGTTATCATTCACCCCGTAAATACCTTTCAACTCAATCCGAGGCTTTGATGCTGGAGAATGTAATCATCCGATAATCAGCTCCCCGACCTTTTCAGGCCGGACTGATTATCAATGCGCCGAAATCGAATGCGGACACCGCTGTGTGTTTGCACGTTTTGCACATGATGATTAAACAGGTTTTCCAGTATGAATTTATCCCGTCAGGAACAGCGTACCTTACACGTTCTCGCCAAAGGTGGCCGTATTGTGCACGTCCGCGATACGTCCGGCCGCGTCACTGCCGTTGAATGCTACAGCCGCGAAGGGCTATTGCTCAGCGACTGCACGCTCGCCGTCTTCAAAAAGCTCAAAACCAAAAAGCTGATCAAATCCGTTAACGGTCAGCCCTACCGTATCAATACTACCGGGCTGAACAACGTCCGTGCCCAGCCTGATAATCGTTGAGGAGAGGATGATGGATATCCCACGCATATTTACTGTTAGCGAAAGCGAACACCGTATTCATAACCCCTTCACGCCAGAAAAGTACGCCACGCTCGGGCGCGTGTTACGCATGAAGCCAGGCGCGCGCCTTCTCGATCTCGGCAGCGGTTCGGGAGAGATGCTTTGCACCTGGGCACGCGATCACGGGATTACCGGTACCGGCATCGACATGAGCCCGCTCTTTACCGCGCAGGCAACGCGGCGCGCAGAGGCGCTCGGCGTCAGCGAACGCGTCCATTTTGTGCATAACGACGCGACAGGCTACGTGGCTGATGAACAATGCGACGTGGCGGCCTGTGTTGGCGCCACATGGATTGCGGGCGGCGTCGCCGGGACAATGGACCTGCTGGCACAAAGCCTTAAGCCCGGGGGAATCATGCTCATCGGTGAACCTTACTGGCGACAGGTTCCCGCAACGGAGGAGACGGCTCGGGCTTGCGGCGTCTCGTCCACCGCAGACTTTCTCACCCTGCCCGACCTTGTCGCGTTTTTCGATCGCCAGGGCTATGACCTGGTTGAAATGGTGCTGGCAGATCAGGAAGGCTGGGACAGATACGAAGCTGCGAAATGGATGACCCTGCGCCGCTGGCTGGAGCAAAACCCCGACGATGATTTTGCACAGGAGGTGCGCACGGAGCTGACGGCAGCGCCTAAGCGCCATGTGGCTTACACAATGGAATATATTGGCTGGGGCGTATTTGCGTTAATTGCACGATAGGAGGGAGTGGCGGTATAGCCTGAAGGGGCTATACCGGCCTTAAGCATGAAGCGCTCAGCATTGTGAACGCTGCGCTACGCCTGGCATGAAAAAACTTCTATCATTGCTTTTTTCGTTACCGCATTCACAGGCGCTTTATGGACACCCCTTCTTTTCTCTATTTATTGCTTTTCCCGGCCAAAAAGATGATGAAAGTGGGTAAAGCCAATAATATCTATAACCGAATTCAGTCGCTAAAACGTGTCTGGGGCGATGTGGATTATGCCCATTCTTACCGCATTGCGTTACCGCAGTCCGAGGTCTTTAAGCTGGAAAAAATGCTGCATTTTCTTTTGGCCAAATATCAAACGGGCATTGATGCCGGCGACGGCTATACCGAGCTGTTTTCCATTGAAGCGCTGGAGCCCGCCATTAAGCATATTCATTACGTCATTGAGCATGGGGTCATTGATGCTCAGCTCCTTCAGGGAATCGAAAAGCCACAGCTTCGGCCCGGCAAAAGCGCGGCGCATCGCCACGCGAAAATGAAAAAGCGGTCAGATACTATGATTAACAACGTTGTCAGGGTGACGGAACAGTTCAGCAGGATAAATCGTTTACTGCTTATCTTGCTATTTAAGCAGCACCGCCTTCGTTATCAATATGACATTGAAGGTAATACCATACTGTTTCGGATAGCAGACAACCGTACTGACCAACGCGATGCTCACAAAATAATGCGCATGTTCAGCTTTTTTATTGAAGACTTCAGATACTTGGGAGGGACCAACTACTGCTCGGGGGTCTTTGGTGAAGGCACGGTCACGCAATACAACGTGGAGTTGATTTCAGGCGACCCTGACGCACATCCTCTGGTGGCCTATCTCGCCTCGCAAACAGAGCGCTTGTTTAATAAATTGCCATCGCGATCGGCGTTATTAATGGAAGATCTGCCGATACTGGAATCGAGCCGAATCCTGCGTAGGGTATTACAGAATGATGACGAGGATTAAGTTGCTTATGCGGCGACACTTAATGCTATTCAAGGGCAAGACGACGTACTGTCATCAAGACAGATGCCCTCTGGTGAATCCTGTATCGCGCTGTGGGAAGTCATGGATTATCGGTACGCCAGTTATATCTGATGCTAGAAATCGCCGCTGAGGGCTTCTGGTGAAGCGTAGAAGGGATTGATGGGACTGCATGCGCTGGTGTGGAAAAAGATACGCATCTATGACCGCCAGGACGGGAGAATTTCGCCAGGTGAGGGTAGACCTTCTACCCGTTGTGGTAACGTCGCCGTAGTGGCTTTGTATCTGCTGGTGAATAGAAAAGTATGCTTTTATGGCGTTTAATGCTCTGGCAGAATCAAAGGCCTGAAACCTGAAGTTGTGGGGTGACCAGACAAACTCATCCAAAATCCTTGAACAAGTAAACTCACCTCAAATCCTCCCGAATGCTATCCTTCTGTTGATCAAATCGCTGTTGTATACCCCGCTTCACGCCAACGCGCCGAAAAGCAATACCTGACCAAAAAAGCCAAGTACTTATAAGATACAATATGTTAAATGACTGTACGATTATTGAACAGATGCACTTCAAAACATCAAGTTATCTCCCTTGCGTCAGCCCAAAGCAGCATTGTGTAACTGCACTGCTTGTTGCAGTGAGGCGTGTCGCTGAAGGCATCACGTAGCGATTTTTGGCGAAGAAAAACGCTTTTCACCGAGGGCCTGGGCTGACGGTCTAGCAGATCACCAACAGAGCCGGGGATATTTGAACAGGAGAATGTAAACTGGAAGGATAAAGCAACGGGACACCCACGGGGGCGGGTTGTGAAAGTATTTCCTGTTATCTTCGACCTTATTGCACGTAAAATGACCAGACACATTTTGGGAAGGAGTCTTTAATGGATATTGCGCTGCTCAACAGGGGCTGGAACAGAACATGGTCAGATACCATGGTGAATCTTGAAGCCCGGAAACTCGTCGAAACTGCAAATCGGCTATCAGCATTCTATTTGCAAGATGGGATAACACGTATCAAGTTTGTCGAAGAGATAAGGCAGGTCGTAGAGAAAGAATTTGAAACTGCACGACGGGCCAAAACCGATGAAGAATGCATTGCATGCATCAAAAATCTGCGTGCCGAAACAGATAATCTGCAAGAACAAGAACGCCTGTTAAGAACCAGAGCCGCCCAACTTTATGCAAAGGTCGAGTTTGTCAGGGAAAACAATAAAATCGTCGGATACGTTATTTCGGCAATCCATATAGTGGTATCTGGAGCAGCATTATTTGGTGGGATGGTTATGATGTCCACTATGACCCCTGTTGGAGTTCTTGCAGGAGCAGTTTTATTTGTTGATGGTATTAACGGTATAACAAAAGAAGCAAGCCATCTTCGCTATGGTGAACAATCCAAGTCGGAAGGAATTTTTGCTGATGGCGCAATGGAGACCGCACAATTTATGGGGTTTAGCCCAAAAAGTGGATTAGCTCTTTATAATACGGTGACTCTAGGGGCGAGTGTCTATAGTATCTTCGGCTTAGCAAGGAAACCCGGAGCTTGGCGATTATTCCGTTGGCTGCCGCGTGATTACTACCGAAAAGTTGACACAATGAGCAAGCCTAAGCTAACGATGAAAATCGCTGGATATGGTGTCAAAGCGAAAGTCATTTTTGATCTTCTGGCTACTGATAACAGTACTAATTAAGATTTGTTCGCTCTACAGAATCGCCAAGATTTATAAGCAAGTACAGGCGGTTGTATAAAAATTGCAACCGCTGCGCCACAAGAAAGGCCAATAGCACCAGAGAAAACACTCTGCTCAGATGCGAACATCACAAGAAAAATGAATACAGCAAGGCAACCGGATACAACCCACACGGCTAGAATAAATCGCCTGGCCAGGTCCCTGATTGCATTCCCCAACGTTCCACCATAGCTTTCAACGTTGTTCTTTATCTTCTTCAGATCCGATGGTGTAAAGCCAGAACTCAACAAAGCCTCATCAGTAACATCCATATTGTCCTCTCCGAATTTCTTAACTGGCAATGGCACACATAATCATAATGATGAACTTTACAGTAATCCATATGATGTTTGTGCAATGTAGCAGATTTCAGACAATAGAAGCCATAAAGCCCCGTTAGTGGTAAGAAGACAAGCGTAGCGACTTCATCTGGCCAACCTAGTTGGTTCCGCTTTGCGAAAGTCACCAGTGACCAAATCAGATTGTCAGAGGGATCACACCTTATCAGGGTGCTCGTGTACCTTTCGGAGCGTGAGCGAAACGCTGGCAGAGCCTGCATGTCGTGTGCAGGTACGTTTACCACTATTCACCTGTTTACGTGGCTCATACGGCCACACATCGGGCTTAAATGCGTGTGATCAATCTGTTTCGGGAGGTTTTAGAGACGTTGGCAGCGTCATCAGCTTCGAGTTGATAGCGGTTCGTGGGGACTGTTCACGCTTTGTACCTGTTCGAGCTTTACAACTACAGGCCGCTACGTGCTAACTTCCCTGAATAGCCACTGTTAACCATAGCGGCAACTGTTGGTCATAGAATCCCTTAAAAAAAGACTGTACCTTGAGAGCGACAATCGTCTTAATTCATTGTTTTTAAAGGATTTTGTTGTGTGAGTGCCGATAATAGGAGTCGAACCTACGACCTTCGCATTACGAATGCGCTGCTCTACCAACTGAGCTATATCGGCCCTGAGAGGCCGGTTACGAGTGTAACCACGGGGCAAAAGGTTAGATCTAACCGGGTGATGCGTCAATGCCCTTTTGAATCAAACGGCTATTTTTGCATCACCCGTAACTATTTACGCACGAATCGTATCGTCACCGAAGCCGATCCACTTATAGGTGGTCAGCGCTTCAAGGCCCATCGGACCGCGCGCGTGCAGTTTCTGCGTGCTGACCGCCACTTCTGCGCCAAGTCCGAACTGGCCGCCGTCCGTGAAACGGGTGGAGGCGTTCACATATACCGCAGAGGAATCCACTTCATTCACAAAGCGATCGGCATTGCGCAGCGTACGCGTCAGGATCGCGTCAGAATGCTGCGTGCCGTGTTCACGAATGTGCGCAATAGCGTCGTCGAGATCCGCAACCACCTTCACGTTCAGATCCAGCGACAGGAACTCGTCGTCGTACTGCTCCGCTTTTACGGGAACCACGCTAGCCGGGCCACCCTGGAGCAGCGCGAGGGCATTGGTATCAGCGTGCAGCGTCACCCCACTCTCCGCCATCTGTTTGCTCAGGGCTGGCAGGAAAGTACTCGCAATCCCCTGGTGCACCAGCAGCGTTTCCACGGTGTTACAGGTGCTTGGACGCTGGGTTTTGGCGTTGACGATAATCTTCAGCGCTGGGTCAATTTCGGCGCTGTCGTCTACCACGATATGGCATACGCCGATGCCGCCCGTGATGACCGGAATGGTCGACTGCTCACGGCACAGCTTGTGCAGGCCCGCGCCACCGCGTGGGATCAGCATGTCGATGTATTTGTCCATGCGCAGCATCTCGTTGACCAGCGCGCGGTCAGGGCTCTCAATCGCCTGCACGGCCCCCGCCGGCAAGCCGCACTCTTCCAGCGCCTGCTGGATGACTTTCACCGTCGCGGCGTTGGTGCGCCAGGTCTCTTTCCCACCGCGCAAAATGGCGGCATTACCGGTTTTCAGGCACAGGGAAGCGACGTCAACCGTCACGTTTGGGCGGGCTTCATAAATCACGCCGATGACGCCGAGCGGCACGCGGCGACGCTCCAGACGCAAACCGCTGTCGAGCAGCCCACCGTCAATCACCTGTCCTACCGGGTCGGCCAGGTTACAAACCTGACGGACATCGTCGGCGATACTTTTAAGACGCGCCGGGTTCAGCGCCAGGCGGTCGAGCATCGCTTCGCTCAGGCCGTTTCGACGCGCTTCCAGCAGATCCTGCTCGTTGGCAAGCAAAATGTCCTGAGACTGTGCTTCCAGATAATCAGCGATTTTTTCCAGCACGCGGTTTTTCTCGCGGCTGGAAAGGAGCGCCAGTTTGTAAGAGGCGGCCTTCGCGGCTGCGCCCATTTGTTCCAGCATGTTCTGGCTCCTTAACGAATAATCATGTCATCGCGATGCACGGCAACCGGGCCATATTCATAGCCCAGAATAGCGTCGATCTGCTGCGAGTGGTGGCCCGCAATGCGGCGCAGGGCATCGCTGTTATAGCGGCTTACGCCATGCGCGATGTCGCGACCTTCAAGGTTACGGATGCGGATCACTTCACCACGGGAGAAGTTGCCTGTCACGCTTTTAATTCCTTTAGGAAGCAATGAACTCCCTCGTTCCAGAATCGCCGCGGTTGCCCCTTCATCAACGGTGAGTTCACCGGCAGGCGGCGCGCCAAAGATCCAGCGCTTGCGGTTCTCCAGCGGGGATTCCTGGGCGTGGAAGCGGGTGCCAACGGAAATGCCTTCCATCACGTCGCCAATCACGCCAGGGCGGCTGCCCGCGGCAATGATGGTGTCGATACCGGCGCGGCACGCCACGTCGGCGGCCTGCAGCTTGGTCCCCATCCCGCCCGTTCCGAGGCCGGACACGCTGTCACCGGCGATGGCGCGCAGCGCATCGTCGATACCATGAACATCGGTAATCAGCTCGGCTTCCGGGTTGGAGCGCGGGTCGGCGGTGAACAGCCCCTGCTGATCGGTCAGAAGCAGGAGTTTATCGGCCCCGGCCAGAATGGCGGCCAGCGCAGAGAGGTTATCGTTATCGCCCACTTTTATTTCAGCGGTGGCAACGGCATCGTTTTCGTTGATAACGGGAACAATATTGTTGTCCAGCAGCGCGCGCAGGGTATCGCGGGCGTTCAGGAAACGCTCCCGGTCTTCCATATCCGCACGCGTCAGCAGCATCTGCCCGACGTGAATACCGTAGATAGAGAACAGCTGTTCCCAGAGTTGAATGAGTCGGCTTTGTCCCACGGCGGCCAGCAGCTGTTTAGAGGCGATCGTCGCGGGGAGTTCGGGATAACCCAGGTGTTCACGCCCGGCGGCAATCGCCCCGGAGGTCACAATCACAATACGGTGCCCTGCGGCATGCAGCTGAGCGCACTGGCGTACAAGCTCAACAATGTGGGCGCGATTTAGGCGGCGCGATCCGCCTGTTAACACACTGGTACCGAGTTTTACCACCAGCGTCTGGCTGTCACTCATGATTCTCTGCCGTTCAACGATAAGGGAAAGTAATGTCGAACGAACGTTTTAACAGGAGTCAGCCCGGTTGCCAACTGCCTTAGTGCATCACCAGGCACTTTGTTGCGCGGGATCAGGAAGCGTAGCGGCAGAATTTGACAAATTTATTACCGTAATAATAAATCACAGTTTTTTAAAATTATTCTTAGTTTGTCATAAAAGTTTCATTCCAGAACGATAAAACCCTTCCTGTTTTTTCACGGGACTTAAGCATCAGCTTATCGTCCAGCGAATTTTTAAAGCGCGTTTATAAGACAGGATCGAAAATGAAAAAGAGCACTCTGGCATTAGTGGTTATGGGCGTGGTGGCTTCCGCATCTGTTCACGCAGCAGAAGTTTATAATAAAAACGGTAATAAACTGGACGTGTACGGCAAAGTGAAAGCTATGCACTATATCAGTGATGATGACACCAAAGATGGTGACCAGACTTACGTTCGTTTCGGTTTTAAAGGCGAAACCCAGATTAACGATCAGCTGACGGGCTATGGCCGTTGGGAAGCTGAATTCGCAGGAAACAAAGCTGAAAGCGACTCCTCGCAGAAAACACGTCTGGCGTTCGCCGGTATTAAACTGAAAGACTTTGGTTCACTGGATTACGGCCGTAACCTGGGCGCGCTTTATGACGTCGCGGCATACACCGATATGTTCCCTGAGTTCGGCGGTGACGGCCTGGCACAGACCGACAACTTCATGACGAAACGTGCCTCCGGACTGGCCACCTACCGCAATACCGACTTCTTTGGCATGGTAGACGGTCTTGATATGACCCTGCAGTACCAGGGCAAAAACGAAAACCGCGACGTGAAAAAGCAGAACGGTGACGGCTTTGGTACGTCTCTGGCCTATGACTTCGGCGGCAGCGATTTCTCCGTCATTGGTGCTTATGCCAGCTCCGATCGCACCAACGCGCAGAACCTGCAGGCGCGCGGTGAAGGTAAAAAAGCCGAGGGCTGGGCAACCGGTCTGAAATACGACGCGAACGATATTTACCTGGCCACTATTTATTCTGAAACCCGCAATATGGCCCCTATCTCCGGTGGTTTTGCAAATAAAGCGCAAAACTTCGAAGTGGTTGCACAATATCAGTTTGACTTTGGTCTTCGCCCATCCGTGGGTTATGTACAGTCCAAAGGTAAGGATATCGAAGGCATTGGCGACGAAGATATCGTGAAATATATTGACGTGGGCGCCACGTATTACTTTAACAAAAACATGTCCGCGTTTGTTGATTATAAAATCAACCAGATTGACGACGATAATAAGCTGGGCGTGAGCAGCGATGATATCGTTGCTCTGGGTGTGACATATCAGTTCTAAGATTATCCAGATAAGAAAATCCCGGCATATAAGCCGGGATTTTTTTGCCCGAGATAAATGCGGTCTGATGCCCTCACCCCGGCCCTCTCCCACAGGGAGAGGGAGAAAACCATTACGCGGTCAGCTTCACCGCTTCGCTGGAAAAATCATCCGCTGGCTCGAACTTAAGGTCCAGGGTGGCCAGCAGTGCGCTCGCTTTGTCGTGGAACTCTTTCAGGGTATATTCCAGGCGATCGATCACTTCCTGATCTTTAATGGTGGTCGCCTGCCAGTTGCCGTCTTTATTAAACAGGCCAAACTGGTAGCTATACGTAAAACGTTTCTCCTCTGCTTCCATTTCCATCCACCAGCCCCAGAATTCACGTTTTTCGGGTGCAGGCTTCACGTTGACGCAAACAGCCAGGCAGTCGAAAAAAAAGCGATTCTCTTCACACTGCTCTTCTCGAATATACGGGCCGAGAGCCATAAATTTCTTAATCAGCCTACTTTTCGGGTGTCCACTCGGTAACGTCATTGCGATCTCCTTTTGTGAAGCCACTGTTTTACCAAACCAGCGAAATTTAGCAATCTATTAACACACTCTCTGGGCGATCCAGCGCGTGATCTCTTTCAAGGCTTTGTCAAAATTCTGATACACCGGGCTGAACGGCACCTCAAGCAATTTGCCATCCGCAGATGACGAAGTGATTAAGCGTGACTCTTCCTCCGGGCTGAACGGATCGTTTTTCCAGAAACCGGACAGCATCGGCGTCGGGCAGCGGCGTCCCAGCAACCCTTGCGTTTTTAACGAGTAGCGATTGAGCTCAACGCGCAGCGCTTCGTCTGAGGCATCATGCATGCCAAGGCGACTGGCAAGGACGTCCAGATACATCTCCGGCACGCTGCCCTGACGGGCAGGATCGCTGAGCAGGGCGTGAACCACCGGGCCCAGGCAGGCGACGGCCTTAAGACGTGAAGATTCAAGGTAAGCCAGACGCACCGCAACGTTGGCACCAAAACGGAAGCCGAACGCCGCGACGCGGGTGTGGTCAACCCACGGAACATTTTCCAGCGCTTTAAGCGCATGCTGGTGCAGCAGGCTCGAATCCTGCGTTAACTTCCACTTCGATGAGAATCCAATAGAAGGCATATCGAGCGTCAGCATCGCGATCCCTTTTGGTGCGAAGTAGCGCTCATACAGGCTGTAATAGTCGATTTGCAGGGAATCCAGCCCGCCGCACATTAGCACGGTCGGGAACGGGCCGTCGCCTTCAGGCATGTGGAGGAACCCGGTGACGGGCGCACCGTCCGGAACGGCGAACTCAAGCTCGCGCATCTGACCCGGCAGACGTTGAGCAGCTTCCTCATAGGCACGATTCGCCAGCGCCTGAGCCTGCTCGGCCAGCTCATCCCCTTTCAAATGCGGATAGGCGGCGATGGCGTAGAGGTTGGCCGCATGCAGCCAGTGCTTGCCGCTGCGCGTGGCATCCTCTTCCTGGCTGGCTTTTTGCTGCCAGAGCATCGCCTGTTTAGACCATTCGTAGATCCAGTTCCCGCCCCGGTAGCCAACCACCGTGTCGTAGAGCTCGCTGTCGGTACGCTCCGACTCGCTCATTACGATACGCGCCTGCACGTCGAGGATTTCACGGGGATCGATACCGCGCCAGATCCACATCAGGCGGTTAATCATGCGATACCAGTGGGGCACGTTTTTACCGTCTAACGCAGACTGGACGGCAGGCATGGTTCCCGGATTAAACCGACGGACCAGCGTCGACGTTTCAGGGTGTTTGAAACGGGGTTTGAAAAGCGTCTCGGTGAGATTTGCCTGCGTCATTGCGTTGCCTCCATGGATACGTCATATAGTGCCCATTGTAACGCGTGGCGGGATAAAAAGAACAACGCCCGGCATAGCCGGGCGTGTAAAGTTACGTACTGAAATTAACGGCCTGAAATAGGCGGTACGAAGACCACGCCCATATCCCACGGCTGTTCAATCCAGGTATCCTGTGGGATATCAATGACGTAATCGTCAACCAGTGGGCGACCCGCTGGCTTAGCGAAGATCGTCACGAAGTGCGCTTTCGGGTACATTTCGCGAATAGCGACCGCAGTACCGCCGGTGTCAACCAGATCGTCGATAACGATGAAGCCTTCACCGTCGCCTTCAGCGCGTTTCAGCACTTTCAGCTCACGCTGGTTATCATGGTCATAGCTGGAGATGCAGACGGTATCGACATGACGAATACCCAGCTCACGTGCCAGCAGCGCCCCCGGTACCAGACCGCCACGGCTGACGGCAATAATGCCTTTCCACTGTTCGGAAGGCATCAGACGCGCAGCCAGTTTGCGTGCGTGAATCTGCAACATGTCCCAGGTGACGACGTATTTTTCGCTCATGTGAAGTGTCCCAGCCTGTTTTTATACGGCTTAAAAAGTGTTCGAGGGGGAAATAGGTTGCGCGAGATTATAGAGATCTGGCGCACTAAAAACCAGTGTTTAGCGCTCCCTGCCTGAGTTTTTACATGCTTTATGCTACCAGCCAGCAGAGAAAGTGGTATTCTCAGTTGCATCTCGCAAGCCTGTCTTGTGGTAACTATTAACCTGCTAACCCTGTGGCCTGCAACCCTGTTTGCAGCGCCTCGACAAGGAGACTTATCGTGTCTGAACTGTCTCAATTATCTCCGCAGCCGCTGTGGGATATTTTTGCCAAAATTTGCTCCATTCCACACCCTTCCTACCATGAAGAACAGCTTGCCGAACATATTATGGGTTGGGCGAAGGAAAAAGGTCTGCACGCAGAGCGCGACCAGGTTGGCAACATTCTGATCCGCAAACCGGCTACCGCAGGCATGGAAAACCGTAAACCGGTTGTACTGCAGGCGCACCTGGACATGGTGCCACAGAAAAACAACGACACCGTTCACGACTTCACTAAAGACCCAATCCAGCCGTACATCGACGGCGACTGGGTAAAAGCGCGCGGCACCACCCTGGGCGCGGACAACGGCATCGGTATGGCCTCTGCGCTGGCGGTGCTGGCTGACGACAGCGTTGAACACGGTCCGCTGGAAGTGCTGCTGACCATGACCGAAGAAGCGGGCATGGACGGCGCGTTCGGTCTGCAGGCGAACTGGCTGCAGGCAGATATCCTGATCAACACCGACTCCGAAGAAGAAGGTGAGATCTACATGGGCTGCGCGGGCGGGATTGATTTCATCTCCACCCTGCCGCTGTCACGCGAAGCGATTCCTGCGGGCTTCCAGACCTTCAAGCTGACGCTGAAAGGGCTGAAAGGCGGTCACTCCGGCGGTGATATTCACCTGGGCCTGGGTAATGCCAACAAACTGCTGGCACGCTTCCTGGCGGGCCACGCGGCCGAGCTGGACCTGCGTCTGGTGGACTTCAACGGCGGCACCCTGCGCAACGCGATCCCACGCGAAGCCTTTGCCACCGTGGCGGTGCCAGCGGCGAAAGCGGACGAGCTGAAAAAACTCTCCAGCGTCTACCTGGATATCCTGAAAAACGAACTGTCGGCGAAAGAGAAGAACCTGACCGTGGTGCTGGAATCCGTGTCTACGGATAAAGCCGCCCTGACCGCGCAGTCTCGCGACAGCTTCGTTCAGTTGCTGAACGCGACGCCAAACGGCGTGATTCGCAACTCTGACGTGGCGAAAGGCGTGGTGGAAACCTCTCTGAACGTGGGCGTGGTGACCATGAGCGACGACAGCGCGGAAATTATCTGCCTGATCCGCTCCCTGATCGACAGCGGTAAAGAGTATGTAGTAAGCATGCTGGAATCTCTGGGTGCGCTGGCGGGCGCGAAAACCTCCGCCAAAGGCAGCTACCCTGGCTGGCAGCCGGATGCAAGCTCTCCGGTGATGGCGCTGGTGCGTGAAACTTATCAGCGTCTGTTCAACAGCACCCCGAACATCCAGGTGATCCACGCGGGTCTGGAATGTGGTCTGTTTAAGAAGCCGTATCCGGACATGGACATGGTTTCCATCGGGCCAACCATTACCGGTCCACACTCGCCGGATGAGCAGGTTCATATTGAAAGCGTCGGCCATTACTGGACGCTGTTGACGGAACTGCTGAAGGCGATCCCTGCGAAGTAATTTCTCGTCTGTTGCCCGGCGGCGCTACGCTTGCCGGGCCTACGATGAGTGTAATCTACAATCCCAAAACCAGCTGACGCTCCAGCTGCGGATCCAGCAGCGTGACGTGCAGTCCCACCAGCCTCACCCCTCGTCCGCCTCGTCGTTCTTCCCACGCCTTTTTCGCCGTTGCGATAAGATCTTCTTTGTTCAGGCGCGGCCAGACGTGCTCCTGCGTCGTCTGCTGAAAGTCGTTAAATTTCAGCTTGATGCCCTGTCGGGCAATCAGTAAATCAGGCTTTACTTTGATCAGGCGTCGTTCCAGCTCCGGATAGAGCTGTTCCGTAATAATGGTTTCGCATTCCGACCAGTCATGGATGTCTTCGCTCAGCGTGCGCTCAACCCCGACCGATTTACGAAGCCGTTCGTTGTTTACATCGCGGTCGTCAATGCCCTGACTGCGCTCCCACAGCACGCGGCCAAACTTCCCAAAGCGCTTGAGCAGCATAGCCAGGTCGCTTCGCTGCACGTCTTCGCAGGTGCGTAACCCCATACTTTCCAGCTTCGCGGCGGAGACTTTGCCTACGCCGGGGATTTTGCCAAGCGGCAGCGTTTTTAAAAACGCCGGGACCTCTTCAGGGGTGATGACGTACTGACCGTTGGGTTTATTTAAATCGGAAGCAATTTTGGCGAGAAATTTTACCGGCGCGACGCCTGCCGACGCGGTGAGATTCAGCTCGTTGAAAATGGTCTGGCGGATCTCCTGCGCCATCAGGGTAGCGGAGCCGTGACAGTGCAGGCTGTCGGTGACGTCCAGATAGGCTTCGTCCAGCGAAAGCGGTTCAATCAGTGAGGTGTAGCGGGAGAAGATTTCGCGTATATGGTTTGAGGCTTCTTTATAGGCGTCAAAGCGCCCGGGCAAAAGAGTAAGGTGCGGACACAGTTTCAGCGCCATCGCCGTCGGCATGGCGCTGCGCACGCCAAATTTGCGTGCAGGATAGTTGGCGGTGCTGATCACACCGCGCTGAACGCGGCTGCCGCCAATGGCGATGGGAATATCCCGCAGCGCCGGGTTGTCACGCATCTCCACTGCGGCAAAAAAGCAGTCCATATCGACATGGATTATTTTGCGCATCGGTCATACCACACATGTATTTATATACAGTATAACAAAAGGCAAAAAATGCGTCAGCTATTTTCCTTACTCACGGTTGTCATATAAACGTGTTACAAACATTCGTAATAAAACCTTTATATACATACATTTAGAAAATCAATGGAGCGTAATTATTCATGAAGAAAATTCTCTCGATTTCGTTACTGTTTCTGGCGAGTGCTGCATCTGCTAGCCCTGCGATCGTTGCCCACCGGGGCGGGACTGCGGATGCACCTGAAAATACCCTGCCAGCCATTAAGCTCGCCCTCGAAAACAAAACAGATATCGTCTGGATAACCGTGCAGCTCAGTCGGGATGGCGTACCGGTTCTCTATCGACCTGCCGATCTGAAAGCGTTAACCAATCTGCAGGGAAAGGTGTCACAGTATACCGCTGAAGAACTGGCAAAAGCGGATGCCAGCGTGAAGTGGAAAGATAAGGGCCTGCCGGAAAGCCTGCTTAATTCCCCGATACCGACGCTGAAGTCGGTGCTGAGCGCCTGGCCAGATACGCGTTTTTTCATTGACATCAAATCGCCGGATGCCGATCCGGCGACCATGGGCAACGCGCTGCTTAACGTATTGAAAGAGACCAACAGCCTGAATCGCGTTCGCGTTTATTCAACCGAAGATCGCTATATGGAAGCATTGCCTGTCGAAATCCCCCGCTTTGTCACGCGCAGCGAAACCCGAACGCGTCTGGCCACGATTTCGTTGAGCCATGAATGTCTGCCTCCTTCACAAAAAATGGACGATTACTGGTATGGGCTTGAGTTAAACCGAAAAGTAGAAGTGGTCGAGAAATTCACCTTAGGCGAAGGTGTCTCTCCTGCAACATTAACTTGGGACAAAGAGGCCGTTGACTGCTTCCGCTCTCAGGGCAATGCCCATCTGATTTTTATCGGCGTGAACTCTGAAGAGGATTACCAGAAGGCGAAAACACTGGGTGCCGAAGGGGTTCTTGTAGACTCACCAGCCAAAGCCAAAAGCTGGGCAAAATAAATGATAAAGGCCGCACGAAGCGGCCTTTTCCTAGATGATCCTCTGCTGGTCCCGTGCCATGCGCTTTTTACGCGCATCGCACGGTTCGGGGCAGTCGCACACCTTTTCCATTCCGATGGAAGAGATACCTCCACAGCTGCCCTGAATGCTTTTACGCTTGATGATCCAGCCTAAAGACATACCGAACACCACCAGCAAAAATACCGCAAAGGTTGCCAGAAAGGTCAACATAATCAGCCTCCGAAATCATCAAGGAGGATGTTTTCATCTTCCACGCCGAGATCTTTGAGCATCTTAATCACGGCGGCGTTCATCATTGGCGGACCACACATATAGAACTCGCAGTCTTCCGGAGCCGGGTGCTGTTTGAGGTAGTTTTCATACAGCACGTTGTGAATGAAGCCCGTATAGCCCGTCCAGTTATCTTCCGGCTGCGGATCGGAGAGCGCCACGTGGAAGGTAAAGTTCGGATTCTCACGCGCCAGCTGTTCAAATTCATCGTCGTAGAACATTTCGCGCAGCGAGCGCGCACCGTACCAGAAGCTGATTTTACGCTTGCTGCCGAGACGCTTGAGCTGATCAAAGATGTGCGAGCGCATAGGGGCCATACCCGCACCGCCGCCGATAAAGACCATTTCGGCGTCGGTATCTTTAGCAAAAAACTCGCCAAACGGACCGGAGATCGTCACTTTGTCGCCTGGCTTAAGGGACCAGATATACGACGACATCACGCCAGGCGGCGCGTCAGGCACGTTTGGCGGCGGCGTGGCGATACGCACGTTGAGCATGATAATGCCCTTCTCTTCCGGGTAGTTAGCCATGGAATAGGCGCGCAGCGCGGGCTCTTTTACCTCGGAAACAAAGCGGAAGAGATTAAATTTATCCCAGTCGGCCCGGTACTCATCGGGCACGTCGAAGTCCGCATACGCCACGGTGTACGCCGGACACTCAATCTGGATATACCCGCCTGCACGGAACGGGACGCTCTCCCCTTCAGGGACACGTAGCTTAAGCTCTTTAATGAACGTGGCTTTGTTATCGTTCGAGATAACCTCGCACTCCCATTTTTTCACGCCGAAGATCTCTTCCGGCAGCTCAATCTTCATGTTCTGGCGCACCGCGACCTGACACGCCAGACGGCAACCCTCTTTCGCTTCACGCTTCGTGATATGCGACAGTTCAGTAGGCAGAATATCACCGCCCCCCTCTTTCACCGTCACACGGCACTGCCCGCATGAGCCGCCTCCACCGCAGGCTGACGAGACAAAAATCCCGTTGCCCGAGAGCGTATTAAGCAATTTGTCCCCTGCCGGAGTGCGGATCTGGTTCTGCGGATCGTCATTGATATCAATGATCACATCCCCGGAATTAACCAGCTTTGCGCGCGCCGCCAGAATCAGCCCTGACAGCACCAGTACTATCAGCGTGAACATCACCACGCCAAGAATAATTTCCATCTGTTAGCCCTTATAGCTGCACACCGGAGAAGGACATAAAGCCCAACGCCATCAGGCCGGTGGTGATAAAGGTGATCCCTAAGCCACGCAGCCCAGCGGGCACGTTGGCATATTTCATTTTTTCACGGATCCCCGCCATGGTGACAATCGCCAGCATCCAGCCGATACCGGAACCGAAGCCGTACACCACCGATTCACTGAAGTTGTAATCGCGCTGAACCATAAACGAGACGCCACCGAAGATGGCGCAGTTCACCGCGATCAACGGCAGGAAGATCCCCAGCGCGTTGTACAGCGACGGGAAATACTTATCGAGGATCATCTCCAGGATTTGTACCAGCGCCGCAATCACCCCGATGAAGGTGATGAAGTTCAGGAAGCTAAGATCTACGCCTTCCACCAGCGCGCCGTCCCGCAGCACGAAGTTGAACACCAGGTTGTTAATCGGAACCGAAAGCCCCAGCACAACGGTGACCGCCACGCCCAGGCCAAATGCCGTCGAGACCTTTTTAGAGACGGCAAGGAACGTACACATGCCCAGGAAGAAGGCGAGCGCCATGTTTTCAACAAACACCGCGCGCACAAATAAACTCAGGTAATGAGCCATTGTCGGTTACTCCTTTTCCTGCTGCTCAGGCTTCAGCGTACGAATCAGCCAGATCAGCAAACCGATAATGAAAAATGCGCTTGGGGCCAGCAGGAACAGGCCGTTCGGCAGATACCAGCCGCCGTTCTGTACCGTATCCAGCACCTGAACGCCAAACAGCTTGCCGCTGCCAATCAGCTCGCGCAGGAAACCGACCGTCAGGAGGATCACGCCGTAGCCCAGGCCGTTGCCGATACCGTCCATAAAGCTCGCCAGCGGCGGCATTTTCATGGCGTAGGCTTCAGCGCGCCCCATCACGATGCAGTTGGTGATAATCAGGCCGACAAACACCGAAAGCTGCTTCGAGGTTTCGTAGGCGAAAGCGCGCAGCAGCTGATCGACCACGATCACCAGCGAGGCGATGATCGCCATCTGCACGATGATCCTCACGCTGTTGGGGATGTGGTGGCGGATCATCGAGATAAACATGCTGGAAAACGCGGTCACCAGCGTTACCGCCAGCGTCATCACCACCGCCGTTTCCAGCTTGGTCGTTACCGCCAGAGCCGAGCACACACCCAGCACCTGCAGGGTTATCGGGTTATTGGCTAAAAGTGGGCCAATCAGCACCTTTTTAACTTCTTTCAGTTCACCCGTATCAGCCATTGTTCAGCGCTCCTTCACGTACGTTCTTCAGGAAGGGACCAAAGCCCAGTTCACCCATCCAGAAATCAAAACTGTGCTGCACCCCGTTAGAGGTGAGTGTGGCGCCGGAAAGACCGTCCACGGCAAATTCATCCCCAGGACGCGCGCCTCCTTTCACCACCTTCAGCGCAGGCTGACCGTTATCATTGAGCACTTTTTTACCGATAAACTGCGCACGCCAGTTAGGATTTTCCACTTCGCCACCCAGCCCCGGCGTTTCGCCCTGATCGTAATAAGTAATACCTTTGACCGTGCGGCCATCGGTATCCAGTGCCACAAACGCATACATCATTGACCATAAGCCGTTGCCGTAGATGGGCAACACGATTTCCTGTATGCGCTTCTGCTCGTCACGAACGAGGTAAATCTCCGCCACATTGCTGCGGCGCTTAATGCCAGCCGGATCCTGCGAGGCGTCAAGCACGGTGCTCATCTGCGGATCCTTTAATGCCAGCGCCTGGTTATATTTCGCCGGGTCTTTATCCATCAGCTCGCCGGTTTTTAAATCCACCAGCCGTGCGGTAATGCGTTCAGCAAACACGGCAGCGACGTCGTCCTTCGTCATGCCTTCCTGCATCAGCCCGGCAACGGCCAGGATGTTACGCTGTTTATCCAGCGCGCGCTGTTCCTGCTGCAGCGGTTTCAACCCTACGGCGGAACCGGCAACCACGATGGAACAGACCAGACACAGTACCAAAACCACCAGCAGCGTTTTGCTGATGCTGTCGTTATTTTTAACCTCAGCCACGCGCCTTCCTCCGCTTAATGTTGGCGCGCACGACCAGGTAGTCGAACAGCGGCGCAAACAGGTTGGCAAACAGAATGGCCAACATCATCCCTTCCGGATAGGCCGGGTTGACCACGCGAATCAGTACACACATCACGCCAATGAGCGCGCCGTAACACCATTTCCCCCTGTCGGTAAAGGAAGCCGAGACGGGATCGGTGGCCATGAACATCATGCCAAACGCAAAACCTCCCAGCACCAGGTGCCAGTACCACGGCATGGAGAACATCGGGTTCGTGTCTGAACCAATGAGGTTGAACAGCGTGGCGGTAAGCACCATGCCGAGCATAACGCCCGCGACGATGCGCCAGGAGGCCACGCGGCCAAAGAGGATGATGGCCCCGCCGATCAAAATCATCAGGGTAGATACTTCGCCAATGGAGCCCGGAATGTTGCCAAGAAACGCGTCGAACCAGGTTACGGGCTGGCCGGTAGCATTGTTGACCAGCGTTTCACCGCCGCCTGCCGCCCACTGTGAAAGTGGCGTCGCGCCGGAGAATCCGTCTGCTGCCGTCCACACCAGGTCGCCCGAAATCTGCGCGGGGTAAGCAAAGAACAGGAACGCACGCCCCGCCAGCGCCGGGTTGAGGAAGTTACGACCGGTGCCGCCGAAAATCTCTTTGGCAATCACCACGCCAAAGCTGATCCCCATCGCCGCCTGCCAGAGCGGCAGAGTCGGCGGAACAATCAGCGCAAACAGAATGGAGGTAACAAAGAAGCCTTCGTTGATCTCGTGTTTGCGGATGATGGCGAACAGCACTTCCCAGAAGCCGCCCACGATAAAGACGGTCATGTAGATCGGCAGGAAGAAGACGGCCCCCAGCGTCATCATGCTGACCCAGCCTGCATCAGCCGCAAAGCTGACGCCCAGTGACTGCGCCAGACGATAGTGCCAGTCAGACTGGATCACCTGCGCCAGCTGCTGAGCGTCGTACATATGATGCAGCGCCGGAATGGTTTGCAGACCAACGTTGTACATGCCCCAGAACATGGCCGGGAAAACCGCAAACCACACCAGGATCATCATGCGTTTCAGGTCGATGGCATCGCGAACGTGCGCTGCACCTTTCGTCACCAGACCCGGAGTGTAGAAAATAGTCGTCGTCGCTTCATACAGCGGGTAGTACTTCTTCAGTTTACCCTCGGTAAAATGCGGCTCAATTTTTTCGAAGAGGTGTTTTAAGCCCATGGTTATCCTTCCTGCTCAATGCGGGTTAACACCTCGCGCAATACGGGTCCATATTCGTATTTACCCGGACACACATAGGTACAGAGCGCCAGATCTTCTTCATCCAGTTCCAGGCAACCGAGCGCCTGCGCGCCGTCGGTATCGCCTGCCAGAAGATCGCGCAGCAGCACGGTAGGCAGAATATCCAGCGGCATTACACGTTCGTAGTTGCCAATCGGAACCATCGCGCGCTCGCCGCCGTTTGTGCTGGTAGAGAAGTTAAAGAGCTTATGACGCAGAAAGTGGCCAAGCGTGGTGCGGGTGACGGAGTATTTTTCTGCGCCAGGCAGAACCCAGCCGAACAGCTCTTTCTCACGCCCTTCAAGAACGACGCTCACCTGAAGATGGAAACGTCCCAGGTACGCGTGCGCATTGACAGCGCGGCGGCCGCTGAGTACCGAACCGGAAATGAGGCGGTTTTCACCCTCTTTCTGTTCCCCTGCCAGCAGTTCATTAATGTCTGCTCCCAGAAGCGTCTTAACCAGACGCGGGTTTGCGGCCTGCGGCCCGCCGATAGCGATAATCCGTTCAGCGCAGAGTTCACCCCTAGTAAAGAGTTTACCGATGGCAATGACATCCTGATAATTAAGGTGCCAGACCTGTTTTTTAAGGCTTACCGGCTCAAGGAAGTGGATATGGGTCCCGACCAGACCCGCCGGATGCGGGCCGGAAAATTCATTAAACGTAACCTGCCCCTGCGGATGGCCGCCAAGCTTGCCGCCGCTGGCCTGGCAAACGTGCACTTTTCCGGGCGTCAGGCGAGTCAGAACGGTCAGCCCGGCATCAAAGGCTTTACGCTGCGCCAAAATAATAGGCTGCGGGTCTGCGCTGAGCGGGTTGGTGTCGATGGCCGTCACGAAAATGGCAGCCGGGGCGGTATCAGGGACAGGTGATTTGCTGAAAGGACGCGTACGCAGCGCCGTCCACAGGCCGGACGCGAGCAGCTGAGCCTGCACATCTTCGCGGCTAAGCGTCGCGAGGTCTGCCGCATCATAACGAGCAAACTCACGCTGTTCATCGCCTTCAATGCGAATTACCACCGACTGCAGCACGCGACGCTCGCCGCGGTTGATCGCTACCACGGTGCCGCTGGCGGGGGCCGTGAACATGACGCCAGGATTTTTTTTGTCTTCAAAGAGCGCCTGCCCTTTGATCACGCGATCGCCCTCCTGCACCAGCATTGAAGGACGCATTCCCAGATAATCGTCACCTAAAATTGCGACATGACGGACGCTTGCGCCACACGAGACGTGCTGCTCAGGCACGCCTGCAATCGGCAAATTAAGTCCTTTTTTTATTTTAAACATGTGGTTAGCAGGTTTCCATAAACAACAATCCAGTGGGCGCAAAGTGTAACATTTTCCCCTTCTCTCGGGCAGGGGATCCACCGTCGGGCGCGCCAAAATGCGAGCTATTACGCAAAGTTCCTGGAGCCAGCACGTTTTTGATGGTTTATAAAGTAAAACTAATTTGTAAACTCACCGCCCGGCTCTTGCGAAAATCTATAGCGGTGCTAATGTGAGCGCACCTAACAGAATAATCTGATTTCGGGTCTCTTTTGCCGTCCTGGCAAGTTAGTCCAGGTTTTATCAAGGAATTTGTAGTATGCGTAAAATCGCATTGTTCATTGCGATGCTTCTGATTCCGTGCATGTCGTTTGCCGGGCTGCTCAGCAGCAACAGCTCCACCACGCCGATCAGCAAAGAATATAAACAGCAGTTAATGGGATCCCCGGTTTATATTCAGATCTTCAAGGAAGAGCGCACGCTCGATCTGTTTGTAAAAATGGGCGAAACATATCAGCTGCTTGATAGCTACAAAATTTGTAACTATTCCGGCGGGCTGGGCCCGAAACAGCGTCAGGGCGATTTCAAAAGCCCGGAAGGTTTTTACAACGTTCAGCGTAACCAGTTAAAACCGGATAGCCGCTTCTATAAAGCCATCAACATCGGTTTCCCGAACGCCTATGACCGTGCTCACGGTTATGAAGGGAAATACCTGATGATCCACGGTGCCTGCGTGTCTGTCGGCTGCTACGCGATGACCGACTCCGGCATTGATGAGATTTTCCAGTTCGTAACCGGCGCACTGGTCTTTGGGCAGCCTAACGTTCAGGTCAGTATCTATCCGTTCCGCATGACCGATGCCAATATGGCGCGCCATAAGTACTCTTACTACGCCGATTTCTGGAAACAGCTGAAGCCGGGTTATGACTACTTTGAGCAGACCCACAAGCCGCCGGTAGTCTCTATCGTCGATGGCCGTTACGTGGTCAGCAAACCGCTGAGCCACGAAGTCGTCCACCCGCAGCTGGCGTCAAATTACACGGTCCCCGAGACAAAATAGCACCCACTCGCCTGGCATAATCTTTTGCCAGGTTTCGTTGCCCGTCAGCGGCTGCGTTGCAATAACGGTGACCACATCGTTCGGTGTGGTCTCTTTCTGAAAATCTATCTCCACATCCTGATCGAGCAGCGTAGCGACGCCAAACGGCGCACGGCGCGTGATCCAGAAGAGATTCGTCGAGCAGAACGCCATCACGTAGCGTCCGTCAGACAACAGCATGTTAAACACGCCTTTTTCACGCAATTCGGCTGCCAGCGTCGCGATGTATTTGAATACGGCGGCCATATTGCCGGGCGTGCGCGGATAACGTTCCGTCAGCTTATGCAGCAGCCAGCAGAAGGCCTTCTCGCTGTCCGTTTCGCCCACCGGGCGGAAGTTGCCCGTTTCCAGAGATTTATAGCCCGTAAGCTGCCCGTTGTGCGCGTAGGTCCAGTTACGGCCCCACAGCTCGCGGGTAAAGGGATGGGTATTTTCCAGCGCAACTTCGCCGCGGTTTGCCTGGCGAATATGCGCGATCACCGAACAGGATTTAATGGGATAGTCCTGCACCAGTTTGGCAATCGGTGAGTTAAAACTGGGCTGTGGATCTTTGAACGTGCGACACCCTTTGCCTTCGTAGAAGGTGATGCCCCAGCCGTCTTTATGCGGCCCGGTTCCCCCACCGCGCTGAACCAGCCCGGTGAAGCTAAAGCAGATATCGGTTGGCACATTGGCGCTCATCCCGAGCAGTTCGCACATACAACACCTCCACAACAGCGGGGGGCAGCCCCCTCGTCTTTCAAGCTGCACTTTTGTTGGCTGCCTTCGCTCACCCCAGTCACTTACTTATGTAAGCTCCTGGGGATTCACTCAGTTGCCGCCGCAGTGCAACTCGAAATCCATTGGGGATATGCCCCCCAGCGAAGTCTTACTTAACCATCTCTTTTTCGATCAGCTGGATCAGGATGTGGATCACTTTGATGTGAATTTCCTGAACGCGATCAGCATAGCCGAAGTGCGGAACGCGAATTTCGATATCCGCCGTACCGTCCATCTTACCGCCATCTTTCCCGGTCAGGGTGATGACCTTCATCCCTTTTTCACGCGCGGCGGCGATCGCTTTGATCACGTTCGCGGAGTTACCGGAGGTAGAGATACCCAGCAGCACGTCGCCTTCACGGCCTACTGCCTCAACGTAGCGGGAAAAGATGTGGTCGTAACCGAAGTCGTTGCCTACGCAGGAGATGTGGCTCACGTCGGAAATCGCAATCGCCGGGTAGCCCGGACGGTTTTCGCGATAGCGTCCGGTCAGCTCTTCGGCGAAGTGCATGGCGTCACAGTGGGAACCGCCGTTACCGCAGGAGAGCACTTTGCCACCGGCCTTAAAACTGTCGGCCAGCAGGACCGCCGCGCGCTGAATAGCGTGAATATTGGCATCATCTTTCAGAAAGTTCGCCAGCGTTTCCGCCGCTTCGTTCAGTTCGTTACGAATAAGATCCTGGTACATGAGGATAATCCTTCAGTATTGATGAAATAACACAGTGGAGTGTACCGGATAGCGGGAAAAGCGAGAAGCTAAAGCCATGCGAATCGTCCGGCGTTTTGATTTTTTGTGCCGGCGAAAACGCGAACAATGTGAACCAGGTTGTAATTATTTTGTAAACACATTGCTAAAGGAATTCACATCAACTACAACCATATCATCACAAGTGGTCAGACCTCCTACAAGCAAGGGAGCTTTTCTTTATGATGATTTTGAGCATTCTCGCAACCGTTGTACTGCTCGGTGTGTTGTTTTATCACCGCGTCAGTTTATTCCTGAGCAGCCTGATTCTTCTGGCCTGGACGGCTGCGCTTGGCGTCGCAGGTCTCTGGAATATCTGGATTTTGGTCCCTCTTGCCATCATTCTGCTGCCGTTTAACCTGGCCCCGATGCGTAAGTCAATGATCTCCGCGCCAGTATTTAAAGGCTTCCGCAAAGTGATGCCGCCGATGTCGCGCACCGAGAAAGAAGCGATTGATGCGGGCACCACCTGGTGGGAAGGCGACCTGTTCCAGGGTAACCCGGACTGGAAAAAGCTGCACAACTATCCGCAGCCGCGCCTGACCGCCGAAGAACAGGCCTTTATTGACGGCCCGGTGGAAGAAGCGTGCCGCATGGCGAACGACTTTGCTATCACCCACGAAATGGCCGACCTGCCGCCGGAGCTGTGGGCGTACCTGAAAGAGCATCGCTTCTTCGCGATGATCATTAAGAAAGAGTACGGCGGTCTTGAGTTCTCCGCTTACGCGCAGGCTCGCGTGCTGCAAAAGCTGGCGGGCGTTTCCGGGATCCTGGCGATTACCGTCGGCGTACCGAACTCCTTAGGCCCGGGCGAACTGCTGCAGCATTACGGTACGGAAGAGCAGAAAGATCACTATCTGCCGCGACTGGCGCGCGGTCAGGAAATCCCGTGCTTCGCGCTGACCAGCCCGGAAGCAGGCTCCGATGCAGGCGCAATCCCGGATACCGGCGTGGTCTGTATGGGCGAGTGGCAGGGCCAGCAGGTGCTGGGCATGCGCCTGACCTGGAACAAACGCTATATCACCCTGGCGCCTATCGCCACCGTGCTGGGCCTGGCCTTTAAGCTCTCCGACCCGGAAAAACTGCTGGGCGGTGAAGAGGATCTGGGCATTACCTGCGCGCTGATCCCAACCTCGACGCCGGGCGTTGAAATTGGCCGTCGTCACTTCCCGCTGAACGTGCCGTTCCAGAACGGCCCGACCCGCGGCCAGGATATCTTCGTGCCGATTGACTACATCATCGGCGGCCCGAAAATGGCCGGTCAGGGCTGGCGCATGCTGGTGGAATGTCTGTCGGTGGGTCGCGGTATTACCCTGCCGTCGAACTCAACCGGTGGCCTGAAGTCCGTCGCGATGGGAATTGGCGCTTATGCCCACATTCGCCGTCAGTTCAAAATCTCCATTGGCAAGATGGAAGGTATCGAAGAGCCGCTGGCGCGCATCGCGGGCAACGCCTACGTGATGGACGCCGCTGCATCCCTGATTACCTATGGCATCATGCTGGGCGAAAAACCGGCCGTGCTGTCCGCGATTGTGAAGTACCACTGTACCCACCGCGCGCAGCAGTCGATCATTGACGCGATGGATATCGCGGGCGGTAAAGGTATTATGCTCGGCGAAGGCAACTTCCTGGCGCGCGGCTATCAGGGCGCACCGATTGCCATCACCGTGGAAGGGGCCAACATCCTGACCCGCAGCATGATGATCTTCGGCCAGGGTGCGATTCGCTGCCATCCGTACGTGCTGGAAGAGATGGCCGCTGCGCAGAATAACGACGTGGACGCCTTCGACAAGCTGCTGTTCAAACATATCGGTCACGTGGGCAGTAACAAGGTGCGGAGCTTCTGGCTAGGCCTGACGCGCGGCCTGACCAGCGCGACGCCAACCGGCGATGCGACCAAACGTTACTACCAGCATCTGAACCGTCTGAGCGCCAACCTGGCTCTGCTGTCTGATGTTTCCATGGCGGTGCTGGGCGGTAGCCTGAAGCGTCGCGAGCGTATCTCCGCCCGTCTGGGCGACGTGCTGAGCCAGATCTTCCTGGCCTCTGCGGTGCTGAAACGCTACGACGACGAAGGCCGTCAGGAAGCGGATCTGCCGCTGGTGCACTGGGGCGTGCAGGATGCGATGTATCAGGCGGAACAGGCGATTGACGACCTGCTGGCGAACTTCCCGAACCGCTTCGTGGCTGGCGCTCTGCGCGTAGTGATCTTCCCGACCGGACGTCATCATCTGGCGCCGTCCGACAAGCTGGACCACAAAGTGGCGAAGATCCTGCAGGTTCCGAGCGCCACCCGCTCCCGCATTGGCCGCGGTCAGTATCTGGCACCAACGCCGCATAACCCGGTGGGCCTGCTGGAAGAGGCGCTGCTGGACGTGATGGCCGCCGACCCGATTCACCAGAAAATCTGCAAACAGCTGGGTAAAAACCTGCCGTTTACCCGTCTGGACGAACTGGCGAAACAGGCGCTGGCCGGTGGCATTATCAATAACGACGAAGCTGCGCTGCTGGTGAAAGCCGAAGAGAGCCGTCTGCGCAGTATTAACGTGGATGATTTCGAACCGGAAGAGCTGGCGACGCAGCCGGTAAAGCTGCCGGAGAAGCACCGCAAACCTGAAGCGGCATAACCCGCTTCGCTCTGACAAACCCCGCCCGGTGCGGGGTTTTTTATTGCCACATTTTCTCGTAATGACGTGCTACAGTGTCAAAAAGGGGTCGTTTGAGGAGTCTGTATCGTGCCTGGTTTGAAGATTTCGATTTTGCAGCAGCCTTTAGTGTGGATGGATGGCCCTGCCAACCTGCGCCACTTTGATCGTCAACTGGAAGAGATTACCGGGCGAGATGTGATTGTCCTGCCGGAGATGTTTACCACCGGCTTCGCGATGGAAGCGGCGAAACAGTCGATGCCCCAGGAAGAGGTGGTCGCCTGGATGCATGCCAAAGCGCAGCAAACCAACGCGCTGATCGCCGGGAGCGCCGCACTGCAGACGGAACGCGGCCCGGTGAACCGCTTCCTGCTGGTTGAGCCGGAAGGAAAGGTGCATTTTTACGATAAACGCCACCTGTTCCGCATGGCCGATGAACATCATCATTATGAAGCCGGTAACGAACGCGTGGTGTTCGAGTGGCGCGGCTGGCGCATCCTGCCGCTGGTCTGCTACGACCTGCGCTTCCCGGTATGGTCGCGCAACCGCAACGATTACGACCTGGCGCTGTACGTCGCCAACTGGCCCGCGCCGCGCTCGCTGCACTGGCAGGCGCTGCTGGTGGCTCGCGCGATTGAGAACCAGGCGTACGTGGTGGGCTGTAACCGCGTGGGGACGGACGGCAACGGCCACCACTATCGCGGCGACAGCCGGGTGGTGAACCCGCAGGGCGAGATCATCGCCACCGCCGAGCCGCATCAGGCGACGCGCATTGATGCGGAGCTGTCGTTGACGGCGCTGAAGGAGTATCGGGAGAAGTTTCCGGCCTGGCAGGATGCGGATCCGTTTAGCATTGGGTGAAAAAATGCCGGGTGGCGGCTACGCCTTACCCGGCCTACCAATGTTGCTCGCTTCTTTTAACTCACTAACGCCTGCCCGTCCTTGCGGCTTTCCGTCGCGGCCACGTAGTGCCCTTCCGGCATACGATAGATCACCTGCGCACCGCCGAAGTTGTAATCCTGGAGCGGATCTTCCACCACGATCTGATGCCCGCGCTCGCGCAGCGCGGCAATGGTGTTGCGATCGAACGTCGATTCAACAATCACTTCCCTGCCCTGCACCACGCGCCAGCGCGGCGCGTCGATGGCCGCCTGCGGGTTTTGCCCGTGCAGCATAATGCGCAGCGCCATCTGCATATGCCCCTGCGCCTGCATCGGGCCGCCCATCACGCCGAAGGACATCAGCGGCTGGCCGTTGCCGTCCATCGCAAAGCCCGGAATGATGGTGTGGAAAGGACGCTTGCTGCCCGCCAGCGCGTTCGGGTGTTTGGGATCGAGCACAAAGCCGCAGCCGCGGTTTTGCAGGCTGATTCCGGTATCCGGCACCACAATGCCTGAACCGAAGCCCATAAAGTTGGACTGGATAAACGAAACCATCATCCCGCTGGCGTCCGCGGTGCTGATGTAGACCGTGCCGCTCTGCGTCGGTGAACCGTACACAAAGTCAGAGGCGTTATCGCGATCGATAAGCGCCGCACGCGACTTCAGATAGTGGTCGCTCAGCAGCTCTTTTGCTGCGAACTCCATATGTTCTTCATCCGCCACGTAGCGGTCGAGATCCGCCAGCGCCAGCTTCATGGCTTCAATGGATAAGTGCAGAGACTGCACGGAGTCCGGATGATGTTTCTCAATGCCGCACTGCTCCAGAATACCGAGTGCAATCAGCGTGGCGATCCCCTGCCCGTTTGGCGGCAGCTCCTGTACCGAGCCGCCCGCGAAGTCGCGCGACAGCAGGTCAACCCAGTCCACGCGATGGTTTGCCAGATCTTCCGCTGACAGGTGCGCGCCGTGCTCCTGGGCGAAGGCGGCGATTTTCTGCGCCAGCTCACCACGGTAAAAGGCTTCACCGTTGGTTTTGGCAATCAGCTCCAGCGAATGAGCCTGCGCTGGATTACGGAAGATCTCCCCCACGCGCGGGGCGCGGCCTTCCGGCGCGAAGCAGGCGCTAAAGCCAGGCTGATCTTTCAGCTTGTTATAGCCGCGCTGCCAGAGATGACCAATCAGCGGCGAGACCGGGAAGCCGTTGCGCGCGTAGTCAATCGCAGGCTGCGCCAGCGTGGTCAGCGGCAGCGTGCCGAAGCGTTCCGCCAGGGCCACCCAGCCCGACACCGCACCCGGCACCGTCACCGCGTCCCAGCCGATTTCCGGCACTGCGCTTTTACCGGCAAACAGATCCGCATGCCAGCTGGCCGGCGAGCGCCCGGACGCGTTCAGGCCGTGAAGTTTTTCACCGTCCCAGACGATGGCAAAGGCGTCGCTGCCGATGCCGTTGCCGGTCGGCTCAACAACGGTCAGCGCCATGGCGGTGGCAATGGCCGCATCGACGGCATTACCACCCAGCTGCAGCATTTTCATTCCCGCCTGCGCCGCCAGCGGCTGCGAAGTGGCAACGGCGTTGTGGCCCATCATCGGCGGGCGGCGTGAAGCGTAACCGGATGTAAAATCAAGCGCTTTGGTCATCATGACTCCTTAGTCGTGGCGCGGATCGAGCGCATCGCGCAGCCCGTCGCCAAGTAAATTAAAGCCCTGCACGGCAAGGAAAATCGCCACGCCGGGGAAAACGGACATCCACGGTGCCTGCTCAAGGAAACCTTTCGCGGTATTGAGCATGGCCCCCCAGGACGGATTGGGCGGCTGCTGCCCCAGCCCTAAAAACGACAGGCTGGCTTCGGCAATAATCGCCGAGGCAATGGCCAGCGTGGCCTGAACCAGGATCGGCGACATCACGTTTGGCAGAACGTATTTGATGATGATCCAGCGATCCGGCAGGCCAATCGCCCGCGCGCCGTCGATGTACTCTTCGTTGCGAATGGCGATCACCTGCCCGCGCGTCAGGCGAGCGAAGATCGGCATCGCCGAAAGACCGATGGCGATCATCGCGTTGGTCAGGCTCGGGCCTAAAAATGCCCCCAGCGCGATCGCCATGATCAGGAACGGACAGGCCAGCAGCGCCTCGATAAAGCGCGAGATGACGCCGTCCCACATCTTCTGGAAGTAGCCCGCCACCAGCCCCAGCGGCACGCCGATGACCACCGCGATAACCACCGACATACAGCCCGCCATCAGCGAGGTTCGCGCTCCCCAGATAATGCGGGACAAAATGTCGCGCCCCAGCTCGTCGGTGCCGAACCAGTACATCGCTGACGGCGCTTTGCGCACCGCGAGGAAGTTGGCTTTAACCGGGTCAAACGGGGCGATCCACGGCGCCAGCAGCGCCACCAGCACAAAGAAACCCACCACAAGCGCGCCAATCACCGCGCTTTTATTGCCGAGGAATTTCTTCAGCACCCGGTTCTGCGCGCGCGGCAGCGCGGGGGCTACGGTTTGCGTCGTCAGTTCCGCCATCGTTAACCTCGCATTTTCGGGTTGATAAGGACGTAAAGCACGTCGGCCAGCAGGTTGAGCAGCAGGAAGCCGATCGCCACGATCAGCACCACGCCCTGCACCACCGCGTAGTCACGGTTGAACACCGAGTCGACGATCATCTTGCCAAAGCCCGGAATGGTGAACACCTGCTCGGTCAGCACCGCGCCGCCCAGCAGCTCGCCGAACAGCAGCGTGGTGAGGGTGATCACCGGCACCAGCGCGTTGCGAAACGCGTGCTTTAGAATGACCGCCTTCGGCAGCAGCCCCTTGGCGCGTGCGGTACGGATATAATCCGCTTTCAGCACCGCAATCATCGACGCGCGGGTATGGCGCATCAGCGTCGCCGCCAGCCCGGTTCCGAGCACGGACGCGGGCAGCAGCAGCGTGCGCAGGTTCTGAAGCGGATCTTCACTGAACGGCACGTAGCCGGACGCGGGCAGCCACTGCAGGTTCACCGAGAAGACCAGAATCAGCAGGATCCCCAGCCAGAAGTGGGGAATAGAGATCCCTGAGATCGCCACGAAGTTCGCCCCGTGATCGACCCAGCTGTTTTTGTTCACCGCCGCAAGGATCCCCATGCTGATGCCAAACACCAGCGCAATAATCATCGCCAGCAGCGACAGCTCCAGCGTAACCGGCAGCTTGCTGGCGATAAGCTCGGTCACCGGCTCGTGCGTGCGCAAGGAGACGCCCAGATCGCCCTGCAGCGCCCGCGTCAGCCAGTGGAAATACTGAACCGGGATCGGTGCATCCAGGTTCAGCTCCGCGCGCAGCTGGGCGATCACCGCCGGATCGCGTTCCTCACCGGCCATCGCAATCAGCGGGTCGCCGGGCAGCAGCTTTTGCAGCCCGAACACCATCATGCTCACCAGCAACAGCGTCGGGACGGCCAGCAGCAGACGTTTGCAAATCATTTCCAGCATGGGTTCTCCTCAGGACGTTTATTTCGCCAGCGTCAAACCGGCCAGACGCACGATGCCGTCCGGGTAAGGCTTAAAGCCCTGCACGCTTTTGTTCAGGCCAAAAATGCGCGGTTCGAAGTAGAGGTAGGCAATCGGCATGTCGGTTTGCAGCTGCTTCACCACCTTGTCATACAGCGGCTGGCGTGCGGCCTGGTCGGTGCTCTGGCGCGCCTGCGTCAGCCACTCATCGACCTGCGCGTTGCTGTAACGGCCATCGTTAAGCGTGCCGTTGCTGTGGATAAAGCCGTAGATGCTGCCGTCCGGATCCGGGCGACCCGACCAGCCGGAGAAGCTCAGCTGATAATCACCGCTCTGCTGGCGATCCAGCAGCGTGGCAAATTCGGTCATCTGCAGGTTCAGCGTGAAGCCGGCCTCGGCGACCATCGCCTGCAATACCTGACCCACCTGCTGCGAGGTTGGGTTGTTCGGCACCAGCAGGTTGACGGTCAGCGGCGCGGTGACGCCTGCCGCTTTGAGCAGCGCTTTGGCTTTTTCAACGTCGCGCGGCGGAACCGGCAGATTCACGTGATACGGGCTCACCGTCGAAAACGCCTGGTTTGCCGGGGTGTAGAGGCCTTCGAAGACCACCTGGTTTAACGCATCGCGGTCGATGGCCTGAGAAAACGCCTCGCGCACGCGGGCATCTTTGAACGGATCGTTCGCCGGGACCTTACCGTTGTTAATATTGAAGGTGATCCCCTGATAGCCCAGGCCGGTGACCTTCGCCAGCGCCAGCTTGCTGTCGGCTTCGACGGTTTTGACGTCGCTGGCGGCGATGCCTTCGGTCAGATCAAGATCGCCCGCGCGCAGGTTCGCCAGACGCACGGAGGCATCCGGGATCGGCAGATAGATAATTTTGTCGAAGTGGTAGGCGCCTTCGTTCCAGTAGTTGTCGAAGCGGGTCAGAACGATGCGGTCCTGCGAGACGCGGCTGTCGAACTTGTACGGGCCGGAACAGACCGGATGGGCGGCAAAGTCAGGCTTTTTCGCGGCCTCGGGTGCCATCATCGCGCCCGCGCGGTCGGTAAGCTGCATCAGCAGCGCGGCGTCCGGCGTTTTAAGGTGCAGCGCTATCTGCATCGGGCCGGTGACCTCTACCGATTCCACGGAGGAGATCTCGCTTTTCCGCAGGGAGCCTTTGAGGGTCAGGGCGCGGTCGAGGTTGTATTTCGCGGCGGCGGCATCGAATTTCTCTCCGTCATGGAAGGTCACGCCTTCGCGCAGATCCATGGTCAGCGTTTTGCCGTCGGCGCTCCAGGCCCACGATTTCGCGAGACCTGGCACGACCTTCAGATGCTCGTCGACGTCCACCAGCCTGTCGCACAGGGAGGCAAACACGAAGCGGCCATAGTAGGTGCGCGCCAGGTGCGGGTCGAGCATGTCCGGGTCTGCTCCCAGGCCGATTCGCAGCACGCTTTCAGAATGGGCGGGCAGCGCCGCGCCAAGCAATATAACACTTCCCAGTACGGTCAAAAGAGAATTACGCATTGTCATTATCATGAGTTCCTTGAAGGAAGGGAGGAGTGAGTGGCCGCGTGTTCAAACAGCGCGCGGCGGCGCAGAAAGGCTGCGGATGGCGGTGCGATCTGGATAACGCTGCGATCGCGGTTAATTTCCTGCCAGCGGTGGCAGGCAACCTGACGCCCGCCGTCGAGCACCTGATTAATCGGCTCGACCTGGCGGCATTCGTCGGTGACGTACGGGCAGCGGGTGTGGAAGCGACAGCCCGACGGCGGGTTAGCCGGGTTCGGCAGATCCCCCTGCAGCAGCGGCGCGTCGCGCTCAATACCCGGCTGCATCTGCGGCGCCGAGGCGATCAGCGCCTGGGTGTAAGGGTGCAGCGGTGCGTCAAAGATCTCGTCGACGGTGGCAAGCTCAACGATCTGCCCAAGGTACATCACCGCCACGCGGTCGCTCATGTGGCGGATCACCGCCAGACCGTGGGCGACGATCACCATCGTCAGCCCCAGCTGGTGCTTCAGGCTCTCCAGCAGATTTACCACCTGCGCCTGCACCGACACATCCAGCGCGGAAACCGGCTCGTCGCCCAGCAGCAGCTTTGGCCCCGAAGCCAGCGCGCGCGCAATGCCGATACGCTGGCGCTGCCCGCCGGAAAACTCGTGCGGATAGCGCCCGGCCCAGGCGGCAGGCAGGCCAACGGTCTTGAGCAGCTCCGCGACGCGGTACTGACGATCCGCTTTCTTCATGTTCTGGTGCAGCCACAGCGGCTCACCGACGATCTGCTCCACCGTCATGCGCGGATTCAGCGAGGCAAAAGGATCCTGAAAAATAATCTGCAGTTCGCGCCGGAGCTGATTAAGGCGCGCGCCAGTCGCGTGAGTGATCTCCTCGCCCTGATAAAACACGCGCCCTTCGCTGGCTGCCAGAAGGCGCAGCAGCAAGCGGCCCAGCGTGGATTTCCCGGAGCCAGATTCGCCTACGATAGCGAGCGTTTCCCCTGGCATAACGGAAAGGGAAACGCGATCAACAGCGGTGACAAAACGCGCCGGAGTAAACAGTTTTTTCGTGCCAGGGAACATCTTGCTGAGGTCGCGAGCTTCAAGAATGGGCGTGGTCATGCGGTCTCTCCCAGGGCGATGTGGTGTTCGAGCGGCACGCGGAAGCAGGCAACCTGATGGCCCGCGCCGAGCGTGGTGAGCTGAGGTTTTTCATCATGGCAGCGAGACTGCGCAAACGGACAGCGCGTCGCAAAACGGCAGCCTTTGGGCATGGATTCCGGCAGCGGAACCGATCCGGGAATGGTAGAGAGCTGGCCCTTGCGTGCGCCAAGGGAGGGGATCGAGCCCATCAGACCGATGGTGTACGGGTGCTGCGGGTCAGCGAATATTGCCTCAACGCTTCCCTGCTCTACCACCTGTCCGGCATACATCACCGCCACCTGCTGCGCCACTTCAGCCACCACGCCCAAATCGTGAGTGATCATCAGCACCGCCGTGCCGGTTTCTTCTTTTAAGGTGTTGAGCAAGGCGAGGATTTGCGCCTGGATGGTGACGTCGAGCGCAGTGGTGGGTTCGTCGGCAATCAGCAGTTTAGGGTGGTTGATCAGGGCCATGGCAATCATCACGCGCTGGCGCATGCCGCCGGAAAGCTGGTGCGGATACGCCTTGAGGCGCATCTCTGCCGCCGGGATCTGCACCTTTTCAAGGATCTGCAGCGCGACCTTCATCGCCTCCGGGCGCGTAACGTTCTGGTGACGCATGACCGCTTCACTGAGCTGATCGCCTAACGTGAAGGCCGGATTGAGCGAGGTCATCGGCTCCTGGAAAATCATCGCCAACTCGCTGCCGCGCAGGTCGGCATATTCCCGCGGCGAAAGCTTGCGCAGGTCGTGGCGGCGAAACTGCATCTCGCCGCTGACAATCTGCGCGCTGGCGGGCAGTAAACCCATTAGCGCCAGTGAGGTGATACTTTTCCCGCAGCCGGACTCCCCCACCAGCGCCAGCGTTTCGCCCGCTTTGACCGTCAGGGAAATGCCGTCCAGGACGCTGACCGGCGAGCCGGAAAACTTAACGTTGAGATTATTCAGCCGGAGTACAGGCGTGGAGTCCTTAAACGGGATCGTCGTCATAGCGTGAAATCGTCCTCAAGGTGGATCGCCTGAATCAGGGCGTTTTGCAGGCTGAGCAGGTGTTCGCGCATGGCGGCCGCTGCTTCATTAGGCTGGCGATGGATAATCGCGGACATGATCTTGTGATGGTGGTCGTTGTAGCTGTCGACACGTTCGGGCGTGCGGGCTAATTCACGCAGATGCTGCCAGCCGGGTTCGCGCCGCACGGCGTCAATGGCGTCAAACAGGCCGAGCATCAGGCGATTGTCCGCCGCCTCGGCAATGGCGCGGTGAAAGGCGCTATCCCAGAGTTCATTGAGATCGCGGTCATCCGGGCTGACCTTGTCGATGCGTTCCAGCATGCGCTGCATGAGCGCGAGGTTTTCCCTGGTGGCACGCAGTGCCGCAAGCCGGGCTAAGCCAGGTTCGATCTGTATACGAGCTTCCATCACTTCCAGCAGATTGGTCTGCTGAACCAATCCCTGAAGGGCCAGCGGTTCAACAGGGGCAGCCGGACCAATAAAGGTGCCTTTGCCCTGTTTACGCCAGATCCGCCCTTCTTCTTCCAGCACGTCCAGCGCGCGACGCACTTCGCGTCGTCCTACGCCGAGTGTTTCCGATAGCTCACGTTCCGTGGGCAGCGGAGTGCCTGGTGTTGACTCATGCTGGTTGATTAGCCCGCGCAGTTGCTCAAGCGCGGTGCTGGAATTGGCCAGAAACCGTGACGGTTTTTCCATATTGGTTCGCTCACTATCATCGTTATTTTCTTTTTATGAACGATAAGTTATTGATATGGCGTGCTACTTATCGTGCTAATGATTAAGCAATAAACGAACCAATTTTCTAATGGTTCAAAAGAGATTTAAAAAAGCGGTAGTAAATGAAGGGGTTACAGCAACGTATTGTTACAGATGCAAGCAGCATCCTGAGACGATAAAGGCCGGAAAAGAACATGAAACGCACAAAAACAGTGCAAATATTGCACTACAATAGTGCCATTGTTAATTTTTTGCACTATAAATGATAACAATAAGTTAACAAAAAGTAATAAATAAGGCGCGCTTACGCCTGAAAATGGCCCCCTTGCGAGGGCCGCGAAAGATTAAGGAACAGGCTGCCAAAGCGTCGCAGCCGCAGTCGGCGCCCAGTCGGACTGAGACGTATGCCCTTGCACGCAGCGATACTGTGTGCCGTTATACGTGACAATTTCTCCAGTCTTATAGCGCGTACCGACTTTCCACTCGCCTTCCGGCTCAGGCGTCACAGACCCCTCTTTCGTCGTGGCTTTAAGCGGTGTACTGGCGAGAGACTGATGACCTTTGGCATTTTCGGCGATCACCTGGTAGCTGTAGGTTGTTCCCGCGCGCAGGCCGCTGTCGAAGATCTGCGTTCCGCTTACGGTGAGTAACTCCGCCCCATCGCGTAGTACGTGGTATTTCACCGCGTTGTCTACCGCATTCCATTTCACCGTCAGGCTGTTTTCCGTCGAAGAAACCAGGGCCAGGCCGCCTGGCGCGTCAGGACGTCCCTCTTCGACCTGTACGGTTTCTACCTTAACCACGTTGCTGCTTTCAGAGATGTTGTTCGCTGCATCACGTGCTTTCACGCTGTAGTGGTACACCACACCGCCGGTCTCTACCGCATTATCGGTCCACTGGGTGTCCGTTGAAGACCCGACTTTGATGTCATTACGGTAGATGTCATATCCCACTACGCCACGGTCATCGGTGGAGGGCTGCCAGGCAAGGGTGATAGTCAAGCCATTGTTCAGCACCTTCAATCCTGCTGGCGCAGTTGGCGCGACGGTGTCCTGCGGGCGTTCAGGTGACATCAGGTCCGCGCGCTCTTTCATTTCATTGAAATAGTCAACCTGCTGCGGGATGGACAGCTGCTGATCGTTTGAACCCAACGTCCAGATAAAGAACCCACCATAGCCGTTTTCCGCCTGCCAGCCCGCACGGTTTACGTTGTTCTGTCGGTTTTCAACAAAGCGACCTTCTGGCCCCCACTGGGAGTTGATGGTCTGACCGAGAACGATTTTGCTCTTATCACCCACTGCCCGGGCGTAGTTAGCCATCGCCACGTCATACTTAAAGCGTGGGCCGGCGTCATAGGCCATGACGTTGAAGAAATCGAAAACGTTTTTCCCCTGCGTCAGCAGCGGCAGAACTTCGCCATGGTGTGAAGAGCGAGCCGCCTCAACGAAGGAACAATTCTCGGTTACCGCGCTGTTGCGGCAGTTCTCCGGGTCAGCACCAACGTGATAGGTGGTCAGGCTCAGCAGCTTTTTGCTGCCGGACGCATTGAGCTTGCTACGAACCCGTTCAGCCAGATCCAGCAGGTTTGCGTTTTCCTCTGGCGTGACGCGATCGGGCTTTTCAAAGTCAAAATCGATGCCGTCAATCTGAACGGTACCCGCCTTCTGGTAGTTCGCCATATTACATTTGCCTTGCCAGTCGGCGCTCAGGCATTCGCCAACCATCTCTTCCGGCTTCAGGTTCTTTTTATATACCGGGAAGTTGGTATTCAGCAGATTCACCAGATTCTGCGCCAGCGTTTCTCGCGTTTGCGCGTTATTCAGATAAGACCACATCGCGGAATACGTCTCGCCGCCGAGCGCCAGCATCATTTTTTTCTCCGGGTGCGCCAGCTTCAGCTGACTCCACACGACATAGGCTGGCGCATTAATGTACCAGGGATCATATTGTGGTACTGCAACAATATTATCGGAACTGGACAGCTTACCGCTTGCATCCCAGCCACCAAATGAAAGCAGGAACGTATCTGCTTTCACCTCTTTCATATCCTCAACGGACTCGACCGGAACGCCCCAGGAGGTCAGATAGGTGACCGCTCGCGGTGCCTGCGTCGCGAAAGCCGACTGCGCCATTAGTGCGCTACCAATTAACAGAGATAATGTAAGTTTTTTCATCAAAGTTCCTTATTGCTTTGTGATGATAGTCCTGTGGATTACCTCGCAAATTGTCTTTTTTTTTAGCGCCGAGATCGTTGGGGATAATAGAGTGGTGAATCAGGAAACCCTCCGCGTTAAATAAGAAATATCTCTCGCATTTATAATAAATACTTCAACGACAGCACGGGAGAATTCTCGCATCCTGTAAGACGCTTCTTTATTTAATTTTCCCATCTTCACCAATTAAAAAAGATGGCATACCTGTGTTCCCACTCTTTTATCAGGGAAAATTCAGGAATTAATCACAACTATTATCCAACCAGGAACTCTCTCAATGAAATATGCAACAAACGTGATGCGAAAACAGGGTGGTTTCACCCTGCTTGAACTGCTGGTCGTGCTGATGATTATTGCGCTGCTGGCAGGATTTGTCGGGCCAAAAGTCTTCTCAAATGTCGACTCGGCTAAGGAGAAAACCGCCATGCGCCAGATGCGCTCGCTTGCTGAGGCACTCGGGCAATATCGCCTCGATACCGGCAGTTATCCAACTGAAACACAAGGTCTGAAAGCGCTGACTGAAAAGCCTTCCAACGCGCAAAACTGGAATGGCCCTTATCTTAGCCAGCATGTGCCGTTAGACCCCTGGGGCAATCCGTACCAGTGGCATAACCCCGCCCGGACAAAAGACGCCATTAATGAAGTCGAAATAACCTCCGGCGGTAAAGACGGTAAGCCTGTCACTTACGGGTTCTGACTATGCTGCGCCTGTCCATATATTCGCTGTTTATCTTCAGCGTATTTTCCTGCCGGGCCGATTGCTGGCAGCTGGCGGGAGAACGTTACGGCATTGAGCCAGAGCTATTACAGGCGATAGCGATAGTGGAATCCAACGGTAATACCCGGGCCATCAACAAAAATCGTGATGGCTCAATGGATGTCGGTCTGATGCAGATCAATAGCATTCACTTCGATGCGCTGCGTAAATTTCGTATTAGTCAAAAAGATCTGCTTACCGACCCTTGCCAAAGTGTCATGACCGGCGCCTGGATCCTGGCAGGTCAAATCCAGCGCTTTGGTTATACCTGGGACGCGGTGGGGGCGTATAACGCCGGAACGGCAAATACCCCCCAGCGCCGCGCGCTTCGTCAACAATACATAAAAAAAGTGGCTCCGCATTATGCCCGCCTTAAAAGGCAGAGCCATACACTGTCGCCAAAATGAAACCATATACCGTCACCATCCTCCAGGGGGGGAAACGCGTCAATCAGACCGTACTTGCCGCGTCGCCTGATGATGCCAGCGCCCGCATTATTGCCGGCGGCGGCATCGTTTTGCAGGTACAGGAACGCCCCGCCCGCAAGGAGAAACGCTTTCCACTGAATCTGTTCTTGCAGGAGCTTATCGCTCTGCTGGAAGCCGGGCTGGTCGTGGTCGAGGCCGTCGAAGCGCTGCGCGAAAGCAGCCGCGATGGTGGCACCTCGCTGGTTCTGGATACGCTGGTTAAAAAGCTCTACGAAGGAGCGCAACTCTCCCAGGCGATGATGGCGCTACCAGCACTGTTTCCGCCTCTGCTGATTAACACCGTTGCCTCTTCTGAGCAAACCGGACACTTACCCGAGGCGCTAAAGCGTTTTCAGTTTTACGAATCAAGAATGGAAATTCTGCGCAAGCGGATTAAATCAACCCTGCTCTATCCGACGATTGTCATTGCCGCCGGCGGGATAATTCTGTTCTTTCTGCTCGGCTTTATTATTCCGCGTTTTTCCGTGGTGTTTGACGGGATGAAGAACCCGTCCGCCAGCGCACAGCTTATCCTCTGGTGGGGACGCCTGACGCAAACCCATGGCTCGCTGCTGCTGGCCGGTTGCGCGGCAGCGGTCGCAGGCATCGTGATGGCGGTACGTAGCCCGCGCCTGCGCCAGCGCGCGCTCGGTTTGTTGCTGCGCATTCCCGCCTTACGCCAGCAGCACCAGCTTTCTGTGCTGGTGCGTTTTTACCGCACGCTGGGCCTGCTGCTGCAGGGCGGCCTTCCCGCGCCAGATGCGCTAATGCTGAGCCGGGAGATCCTGCCCGCCACGCATCGTCAGCAGGTTGAACAGGTTATCCGCGACGTCGCCGCCGGCGAGTCGCTCTCCCGCATGCTGGAAGCCCAGCAGATGACGACTCCTGTCGCCAGCCGCCTGCTGCAGGTCGGCGAACGCAGCGGCGAACTGCCTGCCATGTGCGAGCGGATCGCCGCTTTTTATGATGAATCGCTGGAACGCGCGATTGAAACCTTTAGCAAAATTTTTGAACCGATTCTGATGATGGTCGTTGGCGGCATCGTTGGGCTCGTCGTGTTTTTACTGTACATGCCCATTTTTGAACTGGCAGGAGGATTGCAATAATGTCTCACTCACCGTCTGTAGAACCCCTTTTCGACCTGCCAGACGAGCAGCGCTGTCAGGCGCTGGCGGAACTGCTGGACAGTTTCCCCGGCGCGTTAGAAGAAGCCGCCGGTTCCCTGGGGCTCACGCCGCTCTCACCCACACAGCTCGCCGACAGCGAAGAGGATTTCGAAGCCGTGCCGCTGACCGAATCGCTCAGCCAGCGAGCATTGCCGCTGCGCGTTAACGGTCAGCTCCACGTTGCGCTGGGCGATCCGTTTTCACTGGCACTGCGCCAGTGGGCTTATAACGTGAATGCGCTCCCCGCGCTCGCCCCGCTCTCTCAGCTTAATGCCCGCCTTGATGAACTGGCAAAACAGCAGCGCACGCTCGATCAGCTGGAGCAGCAGCAGAGTGAAGAGAATAAAGAGGCCCGGTGGCTGGAGATCACCCCAGCAGCCATCGCCAGTGAACCCCACGCCGTCATTAAGCTGGTTAACGCCACGCTGTTTGATGCCCTGCAGAGCCGCGCCAGCGATATTCATCTTTGCGCCGTCGCGGATGGGTTGATGGTGAAGTACCGCATCGATGGCGTTCTGCACAGCATTCGCCACTGCGCCGGACTTCAGCAGGCGGAACAGGTGATCTCCCGTCTCAAGGTATTAAGCTGCATGGACATTTCCGAACGACGCACGCCTCAGGACGGGCGCTTTAAGGCGTTGATTCTCCAGCGTCCCGTCGATTTTCGCGTGTCCATCATGCCGGGCGTCTATGGCGAGGACGCCGTACTGCGCGTGCTGGATAAATCTCACGATCAAAACCTGCGCCTGGAGACGCTCGGCTTTGATGAGCACACGCTGGGCGCGATTCGCCAGTTAACCCATCTGCCCCACGGTATGGTGCTCGTCACCGGGCCAACGGGGAGCGGGAAATCCACCACCCTCTATTCAGCACTCAGCGAACTCAACAGCGGTGAATGCAAAATTATCACCATCGAAGATCCCGTGGAGTACCAGCTCAACAGCGTGCTGCAAATTCCGGTCAACGATAAAAAAGGGCTCACCTTCGCCCGCGGCCTGCGCGCCATTTTGCGTCACGACCCGGACATCATCCTGGTGGGTGAGATCCGCGACGGTGAAACCGCCGGCATTGCCGTGCAGGCGGCGCTCACCGGCCACGTGGTGCTCTCCTCGGTTCACGCCAATGACGTCTTTAGCGTACTGGAACGTTTTTTATATATGCAGGTGGAGCCCGCCAGCCTGATCACCGCCCTTAACGGCGTCGTGGCGCAACGGCTGGTGCGCCAGATTTGCCCGGACTGTATTGATGACACCACGCCCACAGATGACCTTCTCGCGGCGTGGCAATCCGGACCGCTGCAGCAGCTCACGCCCCGCTGGCGTCGAGGGCGAGGCTGCGATACCTGCCGCGACAGCGGTTTTCGCGGCAGGCTGGCGCTGGCGGAAGTGCTGCATTTCAGCGATGCGATGAAAGAGGCAATGCTGGCGCGATCGCCCCGGCGCAAGCTAAAGGAAGTGGCGCTGAATGACGGTTTTGTTCCGCTCTCGACCATCGCGCTGCGCGCCGTGGTCGAAGGCAAAACCACCTGGGAGGAGGTGAACCGTGTTATCACTCACTAACACCTGGCAGTGCGATATCTGGCCTCATGCCGTGCGGTTGCGCCGCAACAACGTGGTTCTCGCCACCCATGAACGCCGGCCAGATGAGTCTCTTGAAGCCGCGCTCGAAACGCTGCTGCGCCTGCGCCCTTCCGTCTTACCGTGGCGTGACGCGGTGGAGTTTCACCTCGATACCGACGATCTGACGTTTTTAATTCAGCCCTGGCATGACGGCGTGACCACACCGCAGGAACTGCTCCAGCTCGCCCGACAGCAGGCGGTTCTTCGCGCGAGTCCGCCCGTCGACTGGCAGGTGCGCTTCGAGACCCTTAACTGGCAGCAGTCAGCGCTGGCCGCGTGCCTGAAACAACCTTGCTGGCACCTGCTTGTCGCGCTGGCGCGTCGGGAGCGGCTGCGTTTTCGCGGTGTTGTCACGCCGTTTCAAAAGCTGTTTAGCCACTTCGCCGCCGCACTGCCGGAAAACGGCCTGTTTGTGGCGATGAGCCCCCACCATAGCCGGATTGCCAGCCGTCAGCACCACAGCTGGCGCGACGTCTGGACTCTCACCCTGCCACAGCAGGAGATGGACGCCCAGCTGCGGGTTATCGCCCGGCTAAGCGGAATGCAGGACTGTCCTGGCTACGTCATTCATACCGACGGTGAGCATCACCAGGAAGTCGTGCTACAGGAGAGTCCTCATGACGCCGCTGTTTACGCGTAGTTCCCCGTGGGCCGCACGCACGCTGCTGTTAACCGGACTCCTCTGCTTACCGCTCACCGGTGCCGTGATGTATAGCCTGTTTGAGCACCAGCGCCTTGAGCTGGAGACGTCGCAGGTACAGCAGCAGCTCGCCCAACGGCAGCAGGTGCTGCGCCAGCTGCGTGAAGAGGAGCAGCGCCGGTTGCGCCAGGCTCAGCAACTGCAGGCGGTGCCGCCGGCCATCAAGCTGCTGGACAACATCGGCAGCGTACTGACGCCTGATATTGCGCTCCTGAGCATTGACGTCATTGCCAGTAAAGGCGATGCGCGGCTTACGGTGAATGCAGGCAATCTTGACGCCCTGCTCGCCTTTAGCGAGCGGCTACAGCAGTTGCCGGCGCATGTGGTGCTTGAGAACCATCGCCAGTCGGCGCAGGGCGATCCTGCCTGGCCGATTAACGCGGTACTCGACGTCAAGGTGACGACGGAGGCGCACCATGCGGCTTCAGAATAAACCCGCCGTGCTGCGCTGGCAGGCGGCGTTATTTGCCGGGCGCATCGGAACGGTTCCGCTCGTGCTCGCCGGGCTGCCCGCAGGGCTGCTGCTGTTATGGCTTGGCGGCGTGCGGCCGCACACCATCCATTTGCAGGAGAACCTTGCCCGGATCCAGGCGCAGCTACAAACCGCGCTGCCGCTGGATAAACAGCAGCCGGAACTGCAAAGCCGCATCAGCCTCGGAGAATATCAGCAGGTCAGGCTCATTTTTGAGCAGTTCAGGAGCCGAGGGATGAAGGTCGACGCCAGCCGCTATCAGCTGGAAAACGACGACGGCAAAACCGCGCTACGGCTGGATATTCCGCTGCGCGGTGAATATCTGCCGCTGATGGACGCCCTGGAAACGCTAAGCCGCACTTTGCCGTTACGCATTGAGCAGCTAAGCCTGCGGCGCGCCGGGCCATCGGAAAGCCAGCTCAGCGCCACCGTGCAGCTTCGCCTGTTGAAGGAGTCGCCATGAAACTGCCGCGCTATTTACAGCTGGCGCTGGTGCTGACCGCCGGTGCTGTTTTCTGGAGCCAGTTTGCCGATGACGAGATATCGCAAGCGCCGCTTGAGGCGCAGCCGGTCTCACGCCCGCGCCCCGCGCCAGCAAAGCCGGAGACGGCTCACGCAACGCGCATCGATCTCTTTTCAACGCCACATAGCAGGGCGCAAGACGCAGCAGAAAAGCCGCCGGAAAACGATCGGCCTGAAGAGGCGACACCAACCGCACCGCCGCTACCGCTTCAGCTCCTCGGTGCCTGGTGGGAAAACCGTCAGAGGATCGTTGTGCTGACGGATGGCAAAGAGACCTGGCCGGTCTGCGAGCGCTGCAGGGCGGACGGCAGGATCTGGATCGGCAGTTCGCCGGTCAACAACTGGATTTTAAAAGCGGTGGCGAACGACCACCTCCTGTTTGAATGGCAGCCCACCCATAGCCAGCAGCGGCTGGAACTGGATGAGCTGCAATCGGAACCGACACATTAATCATGAAAAAAACAATTGCTCTCACTTTTTTGTTGTCATGCGCGCTACTGAGCGGCTGTGCACAACGTGCGGCGCCTCCGGTCCCGGGATCCGTGACCGCCTCGCCGCAGGTGCTGGTTAAGCGGCTTAAGGAGATAGATCAACAGCGCATCGCCAGCCCACAGGATATTGCGCTTCGCGCCGAGCAGGCTGACATCAGCAAAAAGCTGGTCAATGACTACCTGAAAAATGCCGATCTCGCGGTGCGTCAGAACAATTACACCCTGGCGACGCAAATGTGGCGCGATGCGCTTACCTATGAGCCCGGCAACCTGCGCGCCCTGCAGGGATTACGCAAGCTCGATGCCCGTAGAGCGCTGGACGCATTGTATAAGGAGGCGGTGGCTAATAGCACCCGCGACCCGGCACGCGCGCTGCACAAAATCCAGCAGGTACTGGAAGAAGATCCCAACTGGCCCCAGGCGCGCGCGCTGCGCGATCACCTGATGCGTGAGGTGTCGCGGATCAACCAGCCGGAGCAGCGTCTGAACCGGGAACTGCAAAAAACGATAGCGCTTAATTTTCGCGAGCACAGCCTGATGGCCATCTTTAACACCATCAGCCAGATGACCGGGGTCAATATCATTTTTGACAAAGATATTTCCTCCAGCACTACCGGCAGCCTGATAGCCAAACGCACCACTGCGGAAGATGCTATCAACGTGCTGCTGTTGTCGAATAACCTGCGGAAGAAGGTGCTGAACAGCAATACGTTGCTGATCTACCCCGCTACCGCGCAAAAAGAGAAGATCTATCGCGACGTGGTCGTCAAAACCATCTTCCTGGGTTATGCGAAAGCAAAAGAGGTCAACGTCGCCCTGCGCAATATGGTCAAGCTGAAGGATGTGCACGTTGATGAGCGAACCAACTCCGTCACCCTGCGCGGGCCAAAAGAGAACGTGGAAAAAGCGGAGCGCCTGTTAGTGACGCTCGACCGGCCTGAAGCGGAGGTCACGCTGGCCGTTGAAGTGCTGGAAGTAAATACCAACGATCTCGAAGCGCTTGGCGTGAAGCTGCCGCAAACCATCAGTGCGGGTTTTGCGAAAAGTAAAGAAGGTGATTTAAAGGGAAGCGGGATCCCGCTGGGCGACCTGAGCGCCAAAAATATCATGGTCGATATCGACAATATGACCATTGACATGAAAAAAGTGTTGAGCAACGCCAGAGTGCTGGCCAACCCGCGGATCCGGGTGAAAAACAATAAAAAAGCGCTGGTTGATATTGGTCAAACGATCCCGGTACTGACCACAACCGTCAATGACGGGATTTCGCAACAGAAAGTGGATTATCAGGACGTCGGCCTGAAGCTGGAAGTCACCCCGGAAGTCAGTATGGATGACAATATCTCAATGGAGGTGAAGTTCACGCTCAGTGCCCTGGGCGCCGAAGAACCCGGTGAGAACGGAGCAAAGTATTACCGCACCACGAAACGCGAAGCCAATACCACGCTCAGCAGTATGAACGGCGAGACCCAGATGCTGGCAGGGCTGATCAAGCAGGATGAAACCACGACCCAAAAAGGAACGCCGTTATTAAGTGACATCCCGGGGCTGGGCCGCCTGTTTAGCAGCAATTCCGACAACAAAGAGCGCACGGAGGTGGTGCTGTTAATTACGCCGACTATTGAGCGCAACCTCGATTTACCGGGAAGCCACGTCAGTACCATTGAGATGGGCAGCGACGATTTAACGGGCGACAGCATTCAACTGCGCGACCTGCAGCGCGACGAGCCGGGGGGTGGGTTTACCGCACCGGCGCTTGCGCCGCCAGCCCATTTCCCTGACCGGGCGGCCACGCTGCCGCCACCGATCCTCGATGAGTCAGAGACGGAAAACGGAGCATCGTAATGCAGCGCCAGCGCGGTTTTACCTTGATTGAGATGATCGTCACGCTGGCGCTACTCGCCACGCTTGCCGCTGCCGCTGCGCCGCTGATGCGTAACTACCATCAGCGGCAGCAGGAGACGCAGCTACGTGAGTCCCTGCGCACGCTACGCGATGCCATTGACCGTTATCACCAGGCAAGCGTGGACGGCATCATTGAGAAAAAAACCAGCGAATCGGGATATCCGCCGACACTAAAAAGCCTGGTGGAAGGCGTCCGGGATAAGACATCGCCCACTGGCGCGATGATCTACTTCCTGCGCCATATACCGCGCGATCCGATGTGCGATTGCGAGGGAAAAAATGATGAAGAGACCTGGCGGTTACGCGCATCCACGCAGCCACCCGGCGATTTCAGCGGCGGCGGGAAAGACGTGTTTGATGTCAGTAGTACCAGTACGGCCAGCGGTCTGAATGGAGTGCCCTATGCGCAATGGTGAAAAAGGTTTTACGCTCATCGAGCTGCTGGTGGTGATGGCGATCATCGCGACATTGATGACCCTGGTCGCTCCACGTTTTTTCCAGCACGCGGACAGAGCCAAAGAGGTGGTGCGCGAGCATAATCTGCATGCGCTGCGCAGCGCGATCGATCACTACCGCCGCGATCGCCTGGCGGGGCCATACAGCCTGGAGGATCTGATCGAGGCCGGTTATCTGCGCCAGATGCCGCTGGATCCCATCACCAACCGCCGCGATATCTGGGAGGCGAAGACCGATGACGAAGGGCAAATTATTGACGTCGAGACGCCACCTAAACCCGGGCAGGATCATCGCGATGCGTTCGATTAAACAACAGGGAGGTTTTACCTATCTGCTGCTGCTGATTGCGCTCTCCACGCTGGCGTTGTCGCTGCTGAAAAGCCGCGATGAGGTGCAGATGCGTTATCAGGCGCAACAGGAGGCTGAGCTTTTATTTCGCGGCGATCAAATCCGCGCGGCGATACAGGCCTACCGCGGCAACGGTGATGGCTGTTTTCCCGTGCGTTTCGAACAGCTGCTTATTGATAAACGCGGGCGAAAACCGCTTTATCACCTGCGCCAGCACTACGCCGACCCGCTAACCGGGAGTAAAAACTGGGGGATGATCCTCGATCCTCAGGGGCGCTGGATTGGCGTGCGCAGTCTCGGAAAGGGTACGCCACGTAAAAAAGTCGGCTTTCGTCACGATCCAAAACAGTTTGCCAAAGCGAAAACGTATTACGACTGGAAATTTCAGGTAGAGAGCGATCCGCAGGCCCCGCTGCCTGCGGCTTGTGGTCGCTAATGGAATATTAAGGTATTAGCCGCAATATCATAAAAATATGTCTTTTTCTTACCAGCGGGGCCATGGCGGGCATGTTATTGATCGCCACTCTGGAAGTGCAGAAATACACAAACTGGAGAGTGCGTATATGCAAAAAAAAAGACTGGCTTATTTTTTCATCTCGCTGGCTGCTGTGTCTCAAAACATAAGCCCTGTATTTGCTGGTGAGCTGGCAATTAAGGCAAAAAATCACGTAACGGCTATTCCACTGGAGGAAGTTGATCATTATCTGAATCAAAATAAAACGCAGGAGACGATTGTTATAGAAGATGCGGCGCTGCTTGATGTTCATATCTCGTATGCTAACCTGCCCGCCGAGGCGATAGTGGAAATTGCGGGTAAAAATAACAACGAAGTTTACCGCTATGCGGCTGAGAAAATCCTGAGCGGCTCGGATGATCACCATGTCAGTTTCGATGCATTATCCATCTTTGGTGATAGCGTAACGGTACGGTTGTTATCTGCCGATGGCTCTGCACTTCCCTCTTCCCGACAGGCCGAAATTGCCTTCCAGGTCAGGGGCGAGGCAAAGCTTCAGGATGTGTCATTGTTTAATATCATCCCGGGTGACAAAAACCCGCCCCCGCACTCCTGCTTTAAAGAGTCACCTTTTATCTATAACTATACAAAACCCGTCGCGGTGATCCGCGATACCTATGACCGGGAAAAACCGCATTACAATACCGGATGGCGCATCGGCGAAAAAGGGGTTGATGGCGATCTGCTGGTATTAAGCAGTTTCCCTTTAAAAGAAGATAAAAAGGTAAGAACCACAGAGGTCTGGTTTGTTCAGGAGGTTGAGGTTAATCCGAACGATTGCACCAGTTATCAGATAAAGAAAACGGCCAAAGTGAAAGCCTTTGGCAAGTCATCCAGCAGAGACGGTAAATATCGCTTATTGTCGTTAGATTTTGCGGGCGATAAAGCGCAAGAAGATTTCGTCAAATCACTGGGTTATTTAGGGATTGATCCAAGAGATGAGACGAAGGCTAACGACATTGCCACTCAAAAAACCGAATTTTATCTGCCGCAGGCGCAGTTTAAAAAAGATAATGCGCGTTTGTATGCTGCAGTGAATAAGTCAGATGGCACCCACTGTGCTATTGAGCTATATGACCGCGAAGCGGGTCAATTCCGGCATCGTTGTAGCACATACAACAACGATATGAGTAATAAAAACAACCCCATGAAGCCGGGCGTAGGTGCGCCGCTGATCGATAACGACACGCAGCGCGTTCTGGCGCTCAGTACCAGCGGTGAGCTGGTGAATGGTTATAATCAGGCAATGCCGATTGCCCGGATCTGGCCGAAAATTAAAGAATTCTTTCCTGATGGCGCGATCCCCGATACGTCTTTTATCGTTAACGATCGGGTGGCTGCCGCCCAGAAATCATTGAAAGGCTATGCGAGCGTTAATGTGGCGCAGGTCATTCCAGAGCCGGGCTCCACGCCCGATGTTTCCCAGTTTGCCTGCAAATGGTGGCTGCCTGCAGGGGTTAAAGCATCCGAACCCAATCCTGAGAGCAGTACAATGTTACTTTATGAAAAAACAGGTACCGTTGCCGACCCGCTTATTGCCTGGTGTGATATCAAAGGTGGAGAGCAAAAATATCGGCCACAATGGGTGATGACCGCTATTCCCTAAAACTCTGGCGCGTCAGGCAACATGCTCCTTGAGATGTTGCCTGACGGCTTGTTAGCTTTTCGCTAATGTATTGCCGTTTTTACTGCGCGATGGGAATGGTCCCTTTGATAACCACTAATGTGATTGTCGCCTTTGCGTCCCCTGCTTTCAGCGGGATTTTATATTCATCCGGCTGGGTAAAGAGCGCCATGTATTTGTCATCTGGCATATCTATGATGACGTCATCGTCTGCGGCGGTGGCTTCGATCCGTTGCAGCAGCTCTGCTTTGGTCAGAGGTTTGTTCCATCCGGCAACAATACGATCGTTTTTAATGTGAATCTCATTACTCTCAAGGACGCAGAGCGCATTTTGCTCACCGCCCTGAAGGCGATAAAGTCGGTTTTCCGTTAAGGTGTCAAGAGACGGGCAGACGACCTCTTTTTGCGAACCCGACTCTGCCAGCGTGTAGCTAAACTTCACTTTCAGGTTATCCCCATGGCGAACGCCCTGTTTTTTCCAGTCGCCACTGTCCCCGGTGAACATGCGGATCCCGTTGGGGATGATCGCGCCGGCGGCAGCAAAAAAATCATTCCCGTTAACGGAAAAATAGGGCCGAAGCGTTAAAGATGAATCATTAATAATGGTGATCACCGGAGAGTTAATGGAACGGTAACTCTTTTTCTTATAACGACAGTTTTTCCCGTTTGCCTGTAAGTTGACGCCGTTGTCTTTACTGACAATCATGGCATAGTTGCAGTTAAGGCCGTTTTCAATAGATTCGTTCAGCACCGCACCATTATCGACAATGATATTCATCACGCCGTTATCTTCGTTACCAAACCAGACATGAGGAATAAAATCGCTATCGTAACCCTCTTCATAAATAGCATTCTGAACCCTGATTTTCAGATGGTCAGGGTTTTCAATATTAATCATACGCGCATAATCACTGGCACATACTGATGCCGTTGAAAAAGCGCTAAGTATGGCTAATGCTACGACGGTCTTTGTCATGAAAATGTCCTCTTTGAGAAATATAAAAAAGTACAAATTTGCACAACAGTGACCATATCTTAATGTATCAGACAGTAAAACATGACTCTGAATAAAATCATCGTTTATTTATTTTTAACTCACGAATGCAAAGACAATTCTTATTAATCGCATAACTCATTCTGCCTTATTTTATTCTGAGGAATGAATATACTGCCTTGCCAGTATTCAGCCTGGAAGAGTAGGCTTGAAAGCCATCTCATACTTTGTGCCATAATAAGCGAGACAAAAGATGGATCAATCAATTAAACAGACTCCTGAAAAAATTCGGGTTTGCGTGCGAACAAACTCTTTTTTATTCGAAAAGGGCCTTGCGGAATTAGCACGCTATTACTTTATCGCCCGAGACAAAATGCTCTGCATTATTGATGCAGACACATTTGGTACGAAGACGCATCTGGTGAAGTATCTGGAGTTCATCAAGAGAATAAAACCCGACATGCGTGTTTTGATCACCGGTCATCTCCCCCGGAGAGAACAGCATGCATGGTATGTAAAAGCAAATGAATCCCTGGCGGGCTGGCGTGACACCATTGATGCCATGAACTTTATGCTCCCCAATCTCGACAATATTATTGACCATTATAAAAGGAGGAAGGCAGGTGAAATTAAGTTTTTGTATCAGGACGAATATGATGGCAAAGATGGCCGACGTGAGTGAGGCTGAATTAGTTTATGCGCTGATGACAACAGGAAAGCTGTTTGGCGTGAAAATACCGGCACCGTTACCCGGCAGACATAACGCAAAGACACGTCGTTTTGATTACAAAGAGGCTCTGGATTTTGCTGAAGAAGTGAAAATTTCCCGAGGCAACAAAAGGCAGGACTGATAATGCAATAATACGCCATGCTTTTAAGCGACAGGTTTATCGCGACACGCCTCATCGTTATAACAGAACCGTTCGGCTGGCCTGGCGTTTTCCTTCAACATTGCAAGTGCAATACCAATCACCTCAGCATACAAGCAATCATCAATACGCCTGGCATACTCAAGTTTTTTACTCAGGTAATGACTGAGCGAAACATGATCAATTTTTATACCCTGCAAAGATAACTGCGTGGCGGCATCACCAATGAGTAGTGATGCTTGCTTTTCAGGATAAGCATTTTTCATGCATGCGAGCCTCTTTTTCGTTAAGAACCAGCTAACAGGATCATTGAAAAACCCATACCCCAGCTTACAACATTACCTTAGATTGAATTAACGAACCCACCTGTCAAAATGCTGAATCCAGCATTACTTTTAATTCCCGTATTTATTAGCATCACGCTAACACAGGCATTCCCCCCATTAGCCGTCAAATTATTTAACCATGATACAGAACAGTTTGCCAAAGCGGAAAGGGCCTGTGATGGGACCTTCCGGGGGAAAAACGAACCGCAGGTCCCGTTTCCGGGAGCCTGCGAGAGGTGAATTACGCTACACTGATATAAGTGTTAATGGTTAACACTGGTAGCGTTTATTTGACGATATTAACCGGGTCGGAATAGGCTGTACCGCCTGTTCTTTGCGACCCCAGAGTACCGCGTGGGGTAACACTTACCCGGATATCTTTCAAAAATCCATAGGCTTCTTTTATGTATAACGTTTTACCGGTCTCTCCGTCTAAATTCCGATAACGGCCGCTAAATTCATCCCATGAAGCCCACTGATATAACGAGTTATCCTCACCACTGCCATTAGCATTGAAGATATAACTGGCCTCAATTGTATTACCCACCCGGGCTTCATTCTCAATATGAAGTTGGCTGACAGAAGGTGTACCCGCATCTGTAACCCTGAAATACCCGTCGTTAAATACCTTAGCACCTGAGCCGCCAGCGCTGCCCCTTGGCGTGACCGAGACATAAAGATATAACCCGTACTGACCGCGATCGGTCTTCAGCGTTCTTCCGGTTGCACCAGGAATAGGTGTCGGAGATTTATCGTAACTGTTCTGAGACCAGTACCATTGATACTGCGTTCCGCTCTCATCGCCTCCGCCGTTGGCTTGATAAACATAGTCCACCGAGATTTGGTTTCCATATACTGGATCGCCCTTAATCTTCACATCGCTCGCGGAAGGTGTACCCCGAATCGTGACCGAATCTGATTCAAGCCGCACTGATGGGTTATGGCTATCGATAATTTCTACGCTCACCTTTTGGTTTATCAGCGTGGTGTCTGTCAACTCAAGTGATGCGCTGTCCACCGTGGTATTGGCGCTCGAACGATAGATTGTGCCATTAACCTTCCAGTTGACTGTTGCCGTACTAAACCCGGAACCTTTGCCTATCGTTAGGGTGTAGCCTATTTGTGGCGTACCCGCGATCCAGGGTTTTTGCGCCATCACCTTAACGGTCGCTTTAAGCGCGCTTAACTCAACTCGGTCTACAACAGGCGTGACAGTATAGGTATCAGCACGTGTTCCTTTTACATTGAACGGATAGTTTCCTTTTTCAGTCTCAACAATTCCCCCGCTGTTAGTATGGATCAATCCTCCATTGTTTCTCCCCTGACTATCGGCCAGCACGGCGCCGATTCGTCCCGTCAGGCCACTGACAGGGTTACCAAACTTATCCTTCATCGCTATCAGCATGGATAACTGATTGCCAACGACCATCGTGTCACTGACGGGGGTCAGACTCGACTTCGCGTAATCAATTTGCCCTACACTGAGCTGTAACGTTTTCGAATCCTTCACTGACTCGCTGACTTTCGCTGTGAGGGTATAGCCTCCCATTGCACCAAACCCTTTTTCCGGTCTGATGGTAGCCACAGCGGTGGCAACACCGTTGCTGCCCGTTGTTGCGCTTTCTGGCGTTATCACCATCCAGTCCGGATGGTTGCTACTAAACGTGACCACAGCGCCAGGCATCAGTACTCCGCCTTTATCCTTTGCCGTTACCGTGAGCGTGACAGGTTCGTCCACGCGTGCAGTCGATGCCATCGTAAGTTCAACGCTACCTGCAACCGGCGGCAGGGCAATCGAGGAGGAATCCTCAACGTTGTTTTCCGATTTCGCGGTCACGACCAGATTTTCCGCTTTTACTGTACCCATTTGCAGCGTCAGCTTAGCCACCCCAGAGTTGTTGGTCATTGTATCGCTCTGGCTGTCGATTTTTGTCGCCAGTGCCCCTGGGAAAATCCAGTTTACAGCCGTATTTGGCACTGGATTGTTAAAGCTGTCGAACATCGCTATCTGCCAGGTGGCATGAGTGACACCGTCCGCCTGAACACTTTCCGGCTCGTCGACAAAAGTCACCCGGTTGACCTTTCCTGGCACAAAGTTAACCAGAACAGATTTTGCGTGTAACCAGTTATCGCCAATGGTCGCGTTTACCTGAAACTCCCCGGCTTTCTGGCTGGTCTGACTGACGGTGACGGTACCATCCTTCCCGGTCTCTGCCGTTGCCGGAATGATGACGCCGGTTCCGGCATCAAAACTCACCACCTGCCCGGCAACCGGGTTCTCATGGGCGTCCTTCACCGTCACCCTGACGCGCGTGGTGTCCGTCCCGTCTGCCACGGCGTTATTGTCGGTCACCTCCAGCGCGCTGACTTTTGCCGTGCTGCTGTCAGCCGTGAACGTCACCAGGCCAGACTTCGCCTGCGTCCAGTTATCGCCGGTGGTGGCCTCCACCCGGAACTCCCCGGCCTTCAGGCTGGTCTGGCTGACGGTGACGG
>NZ_JBXWDD010000005.1:0-264025 GCF_057320665.1 Enterobacter cloacae complex sp. 385G4 | reverse complement strand
ATTGTCTGATAAATTGTTAAAGAGCAGTGCCGCTTCGTTTTCGCTGCGGCGCGGGGTGTGCATATTACGCTTTCCCGCTTCAGAGTCAAGCCTTTATTTTGGTTTTCTCTGCTGACCCGGCGGCTTGCGTGCCGTTGTTCCGTGTCAGTGGAGGCGCATTATAGGGCGTTATTCTTAAGTGACAAGAGGAAATTCAAAAAAAGTTTCTGACCGTGTTTTTTTTCACCAACAGAGGTGATATCAAGCTACAAATTGTTCTATTTGATGTATCTGCAACCACAATCACATTCGAGGTGGCATAATTAACAGCATGAAACATTAAGGAATAAAAGCGATGCCATTAAGCGCACAACAGCTGGCCGCCCAAAAAAATCTGTCCTATGTGCTGGCAGAAAAGCTGGCGCAGCGGATTTTAGCGGGTAAATATGCCCCGGGGAGCATCCTGCCGGGTGAATTGGAGCTGGGTGAGCAGTTTGGAGTAAGCCGTACCGCGGTTCGCGAGGCGGTGAAAACCCTGACGGCAAAAGGCATGGTGCTTCCACGCCCTCGTATTGGCACGCGCGTGATGCCACAGAATAACTGGAATTTTCTCGATCAGGAGCTGCTCTCCTGGTGGATGACCGAAGACAACTTCCATCAGGTCGTCGATCACTTTCTTGTAATGCGCAGCAGCCTTGAACCTCAGGCATGCCTGCTTGCCGCCACGCTCGGGACAGCAGAGCAGAAAGCGCAGCTTAACGCACTCATGGAAGAGATGGTGTTCCTGAAAAAACACTTCAACCGGGAACGATGGATTGAGGTCGATATGGCCTGGCATGAACATATCTATATGATGAGCGCCAATCCGTTCCTCACTTCCTTTGCTTCGTTATTCCATTCGGTGTACCACACCTACTTTACCTCTATTACACAAGACGAAGTGGTAAAGCTGGATTTGCATCAGGCGATAGTAGATGCCATTCAGGAGAGCGACGGGCAGCGAGCCCTGACTGCATGTCAGGCATTGCTGACCGCACCAACCCACCAGCAGGTAAATAAATGACAGAGAAAAAAGCGCGCAGCATGGCCGGATTGCCGTGGATTGCAGCCATGGCGTTCTTTATGCAGGCACTGGATGCCACCATCCTCAATACGGCGCTTCCCGCCATTGCGCAAAGCCTTAACCGCTCCCCGCTGGCAATGCAGTCCGCCATCATCAGCTACACCCTCACGGTGGCGATGTTGATCCCGGTAAGTGGCTGGCTGGCCGATCGCTTCGGTACCCGAAGAGTTTTCATGCTGGCCGTAACGCTGTTTACGCTCGGTTCACTGGCCTGCGCGCTCTCCACTTCATTAACGGAGCTGGTTATCTTTCGCGTACTGCAGGGAATAGGTGGCGCGATGATGATGCCGGTGGCGCGCCTCGCTTTGCTGCGTGCCTACCCACGCAGCGAACTGCTCCCCGTACTCAACTTTGTCACCATGCCAGGGTTGGTCGGCCCAATACTTGGCCCGGTCCTCGGGGGTGTGCTGGTTACCTGGGCAAGCTGGCACTGGATTTTCCTGATTAATATTCCGATTGGCGTGGCAGGGCTAATCTATGCCCGCAAATATATGCCGAACTTCACCACGCCAAGGCGCAGCTTCGATATGGGCGGCTTTTTCCTGTTTGGACTGAGCCTGGTGCTGTTCTCCAGTGGCATGGAGCTCATTGGCGAGAAGCTCGTTGAAACGTGGCTGGCGCTCGCCGTCATCCTCAGTGGTATTCTGCTGTTCCTTCTTTATATACGCCATGCGCGTCGTCACCCGACACCGCTTATCTCTTTATCTCTCTTTAACACCCGAACCTTTTCCGTCGGGATCGCGGGCAATATTGCCTCACGTCTGGGCACGGGCTGCGTACCGTTCCTGATGCCATTGATGCTGCAGGTCGGTTTCGGCTATCCGGCCCTGATTGCCGGCTGCATGATGGCGCCCACGGCAATGGGTTCCATTCTGGCGAAATCGACGGTCACACAAGTACTGCGCTGGTTTGGCTATCGTAAAACGCTGGTTGGCGTGACGGTCTTTATCGGTCTGATGATTGCGCAGTTCTCGCTGCAATCCGCGGCGTTACCGGTCTGGATGTTGATCCTGCCGCTATTTGTGCTGGGAATGGCGATGTCAACGCAGTTCACGTCGATGAACACCATCACCCTTGCGGACCTGACCGACGAGAACGCGAGCAGCGGCAACAGCGTACTGGCGGTGACCCAACAGCTGTCGATCAGCCTCGGGGTAGCCGTGAGCGCGGCGGTGCTGCGGTTTTATGAAGGGTTTGACGGCACGAATACCGTCGAGCAGTTCCACTATACCTTTATCACCATGGGCGCGCTTACCGTGGTGTCGGCGCTGGTCTTTATGTTGTTAAAACCGAAAGATGGGCGGAACCTGATTAAAGAGCGTCACAAAGAGAAAGCTAAACCGAACCGCGTTCCATCAGAACAGGAGTAAGCTGCAAACGTTGCTGTTGCAGCGTGGGCTGAGCCATACGGTGGATCAACACGTCGATGGCCAGCTCACCCAGTTCATCCTTCGGCTGATGGATCGTGGTCAACGGCGGCGTCATATAGCGCGCCAGTTCGATATCATCGTAGCCCACGATCGCCATATCGTCCGGAACGCGTAACCCTGCCTGATACAGCGCCTGATAGGCACCAAACGCCATCGCATCGTTACCGATAAACACCGCCTGCGGGCGAGGCTCTTGCGCCAGCAGCGTCTGCATTGCCTCGAAACCGCCGTTAAACTCGAAATCGCCGGTGATGCGATAGCCATCAGGAATGGCAAGCCCTGCCCGCTCCATTGCCGAAAGATAGCCTTCCAGACGCAAGCGCGCCGGGGTTTTATCCAGCGGGCCGGTAATACAGGCAATGCGGGTATAACCTTTATCGATCAGATGCTGCGTCGCCATATCGCCGCCCAGCAGCGAGTTATCCTGAATCAGATCGCTGGTCCCGTCGAACGGCGCCCAGTCCATCATTACCGTGGGAATAGAAGGATAGCGCTGAATGATCTCTTTTGAAGGTTGATGCGTTTCGGTACAGAGCAGCAGCAGCCCGTCGACGCGTTTTTGCATCAGCGTTTCCAGGTTGCGGTTCATGCGCTGCTCGTCGCCTTCAGTATTGCACAGCACCAGACTGTAGCCACGCTCGAAGCAGCTGCGCTCTACGCCACGAACAAGTTCAGAATAGAAAGGATTGGTACTGGCCGTGATCAGCATGCCGATGGTGCGCGTCTGGTTAAGCTTCAGACTGCGCGCCAGCGCCGACGGCGCATAGTTGAGATCTTTTACTGCGGCTTCGACTTTCTCCCGAATCGCCTCGCTGACGAAGCGGTCGTTATTAATAACGTGAGAGACGGTCGAAGTAGAAACGCCCGCCATGCGGGCGACATCTTTCATCGTAGCCAAGCGTTACCCCTGCTGACTTAAGAATTCATCGATCTCTTTACGCCACGGAACGGAAGGCTGTGCGCCTTTGCGCGTCACCGCAATCGCGGCGGCGGCATGCGCAAAGCGGATCGCGTCATCCATCGCTTTTCCTTCCAGCAATGCCGTCGCCAGCGCACCGTTGAAGGTGTCTCCAGCGGCGATGGTATCAATGGCTTTGACCTTAAAGCCCGGCACGCGACGGCCTTCGCCATTGACGCTAGCCCATACCCCGCGGCTACCAAGAGTAATGATAACGGTCCCGATGCCTTTTGCATGCAGCACTTTCGCCGCACGCGCGGCATCATTGTCATTTTCAACGCGAATGCCCGTCAGCTTTTCCGCTTCGGTTTCGTTCGGGGTGATGATATCCACCAGCGCCAGCAGTTCGTCTGATAATACACGGGCAGGCGCAGGGTTAAGTACGACAGTGGTATGATTTTCATGCGCAATTTTCGCGGCGGTCAGCACGCTTTCAACCGGGGACTCCAGCTGCATCAGCAGGGCTTCCGCTCCGGCGATGATCCCACGCTGCGCTTCGACGCGTTCAGTCGTTAACGCGGCGTTAGCCCCCGCATGAATACCGATGACATTCTCACCTTCCGCATTGACGAAGATCAGCGCCACACCGGTAGATTCCCCTTCAACAACGCTGACGGGTGCAGTATCGATGTTGTCACTTGCCAGCTGCTTGCGTACGCGCTCGCCGGTATCGTCATCACCCGTACAGGCGATAAACGCGATATTCGCCCCGCTGCGCCCGGCGGCAACTGCCTGGTTTGCGCCCTTACCGCCGAACGCGACCTGATACTGATTGCCGGTGACGGTTTCGCCCGGAGTGGGGAACGTTTCAAGGTTAAGAATGTGATCGGCATTGATACTGCCAAGGACGACGAGGTTGCCTGCGGTTTTCATGTATTGAGGTGTCCATCTGAGAGCGCCACCGGTATTACCCGGTGGCGTATGCCACACTTTTCTTTTATTTGGTGTCCCTCAGGCAGCCAGCGACTGCCTGAATCGCCTTTACTGCTTAATGACCAGCTTCAGGTCAACAGGGTATTTGGCCTGAACTTTTTCGCCCTTCAGCACTTTGTCGGCAGTTTCAACGCCAGTCGCGCCAATCTGCTCAGGCAGCTGAGCGATGGTCGCAGCCAGTTTGCCATCATTTACTGCTTTTTCACCATCCGGCGTGCCGTCAAATCCGACAACCATCACATCTGATTTACCTGCGGTCTGGAGCGCACGCAGCGCACCGAGCGCCATCTCATCGTTCTGTGCAAATACCGCCTGCACATCTGGATGCGCGGTCAGCAGGTTCTGCATGACGTTCAGACCCTTAGTACGGTCGAAGTCTGCCGGCTGGCTGGCCAGCACGTTGAATTTGTGTGCAGCCACGGCCTGCTGGAAGCCTTCACCACGTTCACGGGCCGCGGAAGTCCCGGCAATGCCCTGCAGTTCGATAACTTTCGCGCCTTCACCGGCTTTCTTCGCGATGTAGTCACCAGCAATTTTACCGCCCAGCACGTTATCAGACGCAATGTGGCTCACAACTTCGCCTTTCGTTGCCTGACGGTCCAGAGTGATCACCGGAATTTTCGCCTGGTTTGCCATCTTCACGGCGTTGCCTACGGCATCAGAATCGGTTGGGTTGATCAGCAGAATTTTGGTGCCACGAACGGTTAAGTCCTGAACGTTAGCCAGCTCTTTCGCCGGGTTGTTCTGTGAATCCAGCACCACCAGGTTGTAGCCCAGTTTGTCCGCTTCTTTCTGCGCACCGTCCTTCAGGGAGACGAAGAACGGGTTGTTCAGGGTAGAGACAACCAGCGCGATGGTATCTTTCGCCATGGCGTTAGCACTTACGGTTGCGCTCAGCGCGACAGCAGAAACCAGGGTAGCCAGTTTTTTCATGTTCATATCTAAGATGTCCTGTAGTGTCGTCAGTTACTGTTTTTTGTTGTCTACCAGTACCGCCAGCAAAATCACCACTGCCTTAACGATCATCTGGTAATAGGAGGAAACACCTAACAAATTCAAACCATTATTCAGGAAACCGAGGATCAGTGCGCCGATCAATGTCCCAACAATGCGACCTTTACCGCCCGCAAGGCTCGTACCGCCCAGAACCACCGCCGCGATGGCATCCAGCTCGTACCCCGTCCCCGCCGTCGGCTGCGCGGAAGAGAGGCGCGCCACTTCGATGATGCCCGCCAGTGACGCCAGCAGGCCGCACAGGGAGTACACGATAATTTTGACTTTATTAACGCTGATACCGGACAGGCGCGTGGCCGCTTCGTTACCACCCAGCGCATAGATATAACGGCCCAGGCGGGTATGGTGCAGCATGTACCACGCCGCCAGGAAGACGATAGCCATGATCCAGACCGGGGTCGGGACACCCAGCGGGCGACCGATACCGAACCAGCCAAACAGATCCGCGTTATCCGTAAACCCGGTATTCACCGGGCTACCGTTGGTGTAAACCATGGTCACACCGCGCAGCAGCAGCATCATCACCAGCGTGGCGATAAACGCCTGAACGCGGCCTTTTGCCACAATCACACCGGTAACGGCACCAATCGCCGCGCCAGCCGCCAGTGCAGCCGCAACGGCCACCAGCGCGTTGACCTCAATTCCCACAATTGAAGCGGCGATCGCACCGGTGAGCGCCAGCAGGGAACCGACGGACAGATCGATACCCGAGGTCAAAATCACCAGCGTCATGCCGACCGCCATAATGGCGTTCACCGACGTCTGCTGCAGAATGTTGAACAGGTTATTCACGGTGAAGAAATTCGGGCTCATGGTCGAGACAATCGCGATAAGCACCAGCAGGGCAATCAGCGATTTTTGTTCCATCAGCCATGCCTTTGTGAAATAGCGGCGACCAGAAACAGCCTGGGTAGTCATCTTCTTACTCCTGATTCACGCGATTAAGCTTGCCCACAGCGGCAGCCATCAGAACTTCCTGGGTGGCCTGCTCGCGAGTGAATTCACCGCCGAGATGCCCTTCATGCATGACGATAATGCGATCGCTCATGCCTAATACCTCTGGCATCTCGGAAGAGACCAGAATGATGCTCAGACCGTCGGCCTTAAACTGGTTAATCAGCTGATAGATCTCTTTCTTCGCCCCCACGTCTACGCCGCGGGTTGGCTCATCGAGGATCAACACTTTCGGGCGCGTCATCAGCCCGCGCGCAATCGCCACTTTCTGCTGATTCCCGCCGGACAACAGGCCAATCGCCTGCTCCATCGACGGCGTTTTAACATTAAAGAGACGGATAAAATCGCTGACCGCCTGCTGTTCATCTTTGTGTTTCAGGCTGCCGCCGCTATGGCTGAAATAGCGCAGCGCGGTGAGGGACATATTCTCTTTCACCGACATGCCCAGCACTAAGCCGTCGCGCTTGCGGTCTTCGGAGATATAGACAATGCCGTTCGCCAGCCCGTCCTGCGGCGAGCGGGTCACCACTTCATGGCCGTCAAGAGTAACGTAACCGCTGGTGCGCGGCAGTGCGCCGTACAGCACTTTCATCAGCTCGGTACGGCCCGCGCCCATCAGGCCCGCCACGCCCAGGATCTCGCCCTGACGCAGGGTAAAGGTCACATCGTTTACGCCTGGGCCGCAAAGGTTATCTACCTTCAGACGGATCTCGCCCGGCGCTTTGTCCAGATGCGGATATTGGTCTTCGAGCTTACGTCCCACCATCATTTCGATCAGCGTATCTTCGGTCAGCGTTGCCACTTCGCGCTCGGCGATAAACTGGCCGTCGCGGAAGACGGTAACGTCGTCGCAAATTTCGAAGATCTCTTTCATGCGGTGAGAGATATAGACAATGCCGCGTCCCTGCGCTTTCAGCTCGCGGATCACGCGGAACAGGGATTCGGTTTCGGTATCGGTCAGGGCGTCGGTCGGTTCATCCATAATGATGACCTTCGACTCGAAGCTCAGCACCTTCGCGATTTCCACCATCTGCTGATCGCCGATGGAGAGGTCGCCCACCAGGCGGTCGCTCTTAAAGCGCAGGTTCAGCTTCGCCAGCAGCTTGTCCGCTTCGGCGTACATGGTTTTCCAGTCGATTTTGCCGAACCGGTTCACGAACTCGCGGCCCAGGAAGATGTTCTCCGCAATGGTCAGCTGCGGGATCAGGTTCAGCTCCTGGTGAATAATGCCGATGCCCGCTTCCTGAGAGGATTTCGGGCCGTTAAAGGTGGTTTCTTTACCCAGCCAAACGAGTGAACCGGCATCGCGCTGGTAGATCCCGGTCAGCACTTTCATCATGGTGGATTTGCCGGCACCGTTTTCGCCCACCAGCGCCATCACGCGTCCTGGGTAGACGTTAAGCGCCGCACTGGAGAGGGCTTTTACGCCCGGGAACGACTTATCGATCCCTTTGAGTTGCAGTAATGCGTCCATGATGGCCTCAGAAGGTGACGCCAGCACAGAGAATGATATTCGCATACGGGGAACACTCCCCGCTGCGAATCACCGCCTGACTGTCTGCGGTTTGTTGTTTGAACTGTTCGTGCGTTGTGTAACGAATTTCTATGGTGTTTCCCTGGTGTTGTTGCAGTTGCTCAATGTGGCTGAGCAACGTTTCGTGGAGTTGCGGATTATGTTGTTTGATTTCCGCCGCGAGAATGGCCGCCTCAACCTGCATCTCCGCCGTCACCACCTCCAGTACCTGCATAAACGAGGGCACGCCCTGCGTTAACGCCATATCGATACGGGTTGTGCTGCGCGGAACCGGTAAGCCTGCATCGCAAACCACCAGCGTATCGGTATGCCCAAGACGGGAAATAACCGATGAGATTTCTGAGTTGAGAACCGTGCCTTTCTTCATTTTCTTGCTCCACTAGCGAAACGTTTCGCTAAAAATAGTGTAGCCGCATAAATGTTCAGAAAACCATCATGACGTAACGGATTTGTGATCAACGTCGAAACGTTTCGCTAAGTGAAATGGAAGGGGAGGTAAATGCAAAACGGTAACCGTCAGGTTACCGTTTTAGATGTTTGCGCCCTCTCCCTGTGGGAGAGGGACGGGGTGAGGGCATCAGGCCGCACGGAGACTTAAATCTCGACCTGCGTCCCCAGCTCAATGACGCGGTTAGGCGGGATCTCAAACTGGTCAGGCGCGCGCAGGGCGTTACGCTGCAGGATCAGATACAGCTTGCCGCGCAGACGCAGGTACCATGGGCGCTTGCCGATGATCAGCGACTCGTGGGACATAAAGAACGACGTTTCCATCATCCGGCAGCTTAACCCTTCCAGACCGCAGCGGTGGAACACCTCTTCCACGTTCGGCGTTTCGCGCCAGCCGTAGCTCGCCACCACGCGCCAGAAGGTCGGGGACAGCTGCTCAATCTGTACGCGGCGCACGTTGTGAACGTACGGCGCATCTTCGGTGCGCAGCGTCAGCAGGATCACGCGCTCGTGCAGCACTTTGTTGTGCTTAAGGTTATGCATCAGCGCAAACGGGATTACATTCAGGGCACGAGACATGTAAACCGCGGTACCCGGCACGCGCACCGGCGGGGATTTCTCAAGCGACGCGATCATCGCCTCCAGAGAATTACCGTGCTCATGCATGCGGCGCAGCAGGCGGAAGCGCTCGCTTTTCCATGTGGTCATGACAATGAACATCAACAGGCCCAGCGTCAGCGGCAGCCAGCCACCGGAGACAATTTTGTCGAGGTTCGCAGAGAACAGCGGAACGTCAATACACAGGAAGCCCACCAGAATCATCCCCACGAGGAACTTATTCCAGTGCCAGTTGCGGTACGCCACCGTGGTGGAGAGAAGCGATGTCAGCACCATCGTACCGGTCACGGCAATACCGTAGGCCGCCGCCAGATTACTGGAGTGTTCGAAGCTAACAATCACGATCACAACAGCAAAATAGAGCAGCCAGTTAACGAACGGGATGTAGATCTGGCCCGACTCCATCTCTGAGGTATGGATGATGCGCATTGGCGAGAGATATCCCAGACGAACGGCCTGACGGGTCAGAGAGAACACCCCGGAAATCACCGCCTGAGAGGCAATCACGGTCGCCAGCGTTGCGAGGATCAGCATAGGCACCAGCGCCCAGTCAGGTGCCAGCAGGAAGAATGGGTTCTTAATCGCTTCCGGGTTCTTGAGCAACAGCGCGCCCTGACCGAAGTAGTTCAGCACCAGCGACGGGAGCACCACAATAAACCATGCCACGCGGATAGGCAGCTTCCCGAAATGCCCCATGTCAGCATAGAGCGCCTCCACACCGGTGATGGAGAGCACGACCGCACCCAGCGCCACGAAGGAAACCACTTTGTATTCAAGGAAGAAATGCACCGCCCAGTAAGGGTTCAGCGCATGCAGCACGTCCGGGTTCGCAATAATGCTGCGCAAACCGAGCGCCGCCAGGATCAGGAACCAGGCCAGCATAATCGGCGCAAACAGTTTGCCCACCAGCCCGGTACCGTGTTTCTGGATCATGAACAGCAGCGTCAACACGATGATTGCCAGCGGGACAACCCAGGCATCAAGCTGCGGGGCAATAATCTCCAGCCCTTCAATCGCCGAGAGCACCGAGATAGCCGGTGTTATCACCACTTCCCCGTAGAAGAAGCTGCCACCTATCAGGCCGATAATCACCAGCACAGACGTCATTCTGGCCGAGGTATTACGACCGGCAAGGGACATCAGGGTCAGGATCCCGCCTTCGCCCGCATTGTCTGCACGCATAACGAAGGAGAGATATTTAACGGAAACGACCAGGATCAGCAGCCAGAAGATGAGGGACAGGAAGCCAAACACGGCATCGCGCTCAACACCAAAGCCAAACTGGCCGGACAAACATTCACGAAGCGTATAAAGTGGGCTGGTGCCGATATCACCGTAGACAACCCCGATCGCCGCAAGCGTTATTGCGGGTAATGATTGCTTATTATCAGTGCTCATAGACTAGTCTTTTCGTTTAAATAACAAATGTGTTCCTGTCCCTTGGTCCACAAAAAGCGCACAGTATGCACGATTCATTGCAAAATCGTACCCCTAAATGCAACCGCATTAATGTAGCGCAAAGAAAATTGCGCCGCACTTCAGCCTATTACCAGCCCTGACTGAAACGTCTATACTCGCTTCAATTGGCCGCCACAACGGCGAAAGGATGCAAAACTATTATGGCTCACTCACATTTATTAGCAGAAAGAATTTCCCGCCTCAGCAGCGCGCTGGAGAAAGGCCTTTACGAGCGTAGCCACGCCATTCGCCTTTGCCTGCTGGCGGCATTGAGCGGTGAAAGCGTATTTCTGCTGGGACCGCCGGGCATTGCCAAAAGTTTGATTGCACGCCGCCTAAAGTTCGCTTTCCAGAACGCTCGCGCATTTGAATATTTGATGACGCGCTTCTCCACGCCAGAAGAAGTTTTCGGCCCGCTTTCTATTCAGGCCCTGAAAGATGAAGGGCGCTATGAGCGTCTGACGGCGGGCTATCTCCCGGAAGCGGAAATCGTCTTTCTTGATGAGATCTGGAAAGCCGGCCCGGCCATTCTGAATACCCTGCTGACGGCAATCAACGAACGCCGCTTCCGCAACGGCGCGAGCGAAGAGAAGATCCCCATGCGCCTGCTGGTGGCCGCGTCAAACGAACTGCCCGAAGCCGACAGCAGCCTGGAAGCGCTGTATGACCGCATGCTGATCCGCCTGTGGCTGGATAAAGTCCAGGATAAATCAAACTTCCGTTCAATGCTGGTGAGCCAGCAGGACGAAAACGAAAACCCGGTGGCACCTTCACTGCAGGTGACGGACGAGGAGTACCATCAGTGGCAGGATGAGATCGGTAAAATTAAGTTGCCCGACGCCGTCTTTGAGCTGATCTTCATGCTGCGCCAGCAGCTTGATTCCCTGCCTTCCGCCCCGTACGTCTCGGATCGTCGCTGGAAAAAAGCGATCCGTCTGCTCCAGGCCAGCGCGCTGTTCAGCGGTCGCGACGCGGTCGCCCCTATCGATCTGATCCTGCTAAAAGACTGCCTCTGGCACGACGCAGAAGGCATGAACCTGATGCAGCAGCAGCTGGACGTTTTGATGACCGGGCACGCCTGGGGGCAGCAGGCGATGCTCAACCAGCTGGGGGCGATTGCCCAACGGCGCATTCAGCTCCAGCAGCAGCAAAGCGATAAAACCGCGCTAAAAGTGAACCGACTGGGCGGCATGTTCGCCCGCAAACCGCATTACGAGCTACCTGCCGATCTGACCGGCACGACGCTGACACTGCTGCTCCAGCAGCCCCTCAAGCTGCATGATATGCAGGTGGTGCACATTACGATTGAGCGCGAGCCGCTGGCGCAGTGGCTGGATAAGGGCGGGGAGATCCGCGGAAAGCTCAACGGCATCGGTTTCGCGCAGCCGCTGAATATGGAAGTGGACAGCAGTCAGCACCTTGTGATCCGCGACGTGAGCCTTCAGGGATCGCGTCTTGCGCTTCCCGGCACCGCCTCGGACAGCGTGCCGGAAGAGATTAAACAGCAGCTGGAAGCGCTGGATACCGAATGGCATCAGCAGCACACCCGCTTCAGCGAGCAGCAAAAATGCCTCTTTATTCATAGCGACTGGCTAGGTCGCATTGAAGCCAGCCTGCAGGACGTCAGCGCGCAGATCAAACAGGCGCGTCAATGCTAACGCTGGACACGCTCAATATGATGCTGGCCGTCAGCGAGGAAGGGTTGATCGAGGAGGTGGTGATTACCCTTCTGGCATCGCCGCAGCTGGCGGCCTTCTTTGAAAAATTCCCGAAACTCAAAAAAGCGATGACGGACGATCTCCCGCGCTGGCGCGACAATCTGCGGCAGCGGTTTAAGGAGACTGAAGTCCCGCCCGAACTGACGGAGGAAGTCGCGGCCTATCAGCAGTGTCAGCGGCTATCGACGCCACAGTTTATCGTCCAGATCCCGCAAACCCTTACCCTGCTCGATAAAGTCCACTCTCCGTTTGCCAGCCAGGCCAGAACGCTGGTCACAGAAAACGCCACCTTTACCCCGGCGCTGCACACGCTCTTTTTACAGCGCTGGCGCCTGAGCCTGGTCGTCCAGGCTACCACGCTGAACCAACAGCTTCTGGATGAAGAGCGGGAACAGCTGCTCAGCGAAGTCCAGGAACGCATGACGCTGAGTGGTCAGCTCGAAGAGGTGCTGGTAGAAAATGAAAACGCCGCTGGTCGCCTCTGGGATATGAGCGCCGGGCAGCTGCGGCGCGGGGATTATCAACTGATCGTGAAGTACGGCGACTTTCTTACCCAGCAGCCGGAGTTGATGAAGCTCGCGGAACAGCTCGGCCGCTCGCGAGAGGCCAAATCGGTCCCAAAGAAGGATGCCCCGATGGAAACCTTCCGCACCCTTGTACGCGAACCGGCTACCGTGCCGGAGCAGGTCGACGGACTCCAGCAAAGCGATGACATCCTGCGCCTGCTGCCGACCGAGCTAAGCACGCTGGGGATGACCGAACTGGAGTATGAGTTTTACCGTCGGCTGGTGGAAAAACAGCTTCTCACCTATCGGCTGCACGGCGAAGCCTGGCGAGAGAAGCTCAGCCAGCGCCCGGTCGTGCATCAGGACTTTGATGAGCAGCCGCGCGGGCCGTTTATTGTCTGCGTGGATACGTCCGGCTCAATGGGCGGCTTTAACGAGCAGTGTGCGAAGGCGTTCTGTCTGGCGCTGATGCGCGTGGCGCTCGCTGACCGCCGTCGCTGCTTTATCATGCTCTTCTCCAGTGAAGTCGTGGGCTACGAGCTGACGAACCAGCAGGGCATTGAGCAGGCCATCCGCTTTTTAAGCCAACGTTTTCGCGGCGGCACCGATCTGGCCAGCTGTTTTCGCAGCATTGTAGAACGGATGCAGGGCGGCGACTGGTACGACGCTGACGCGGTGGTGATTTCCGATTTCATTGCCCAGCGGCTGCCGGAAGATGTGGTAAATAAAGTGAAGGAGCTGCAACGCGTGCACCAGCACCGTTTTCATGCCGTGGCGATGTCCGCACATGGAAAACCCGGCATCATGCGCATCTTCGATCATATCTGGCGCTTTGATACCGGGTTGCGTAGCCGCCTGCTCAGACGCTGGCGGCGTTAATTAAAGAAGAGAATCGACGCTTTCACGTACCTGCTGCGGCCAGACCCCACACTGCACCTGACCAATGTGAGACAGTTGCAGCAGCAGCATGGTCAGACGGGACTGCCCGATACCGCCGCCGATGGTCTGCGGCATTTCACCGCGCAGCAGCGCCTGATGCCACTCTAATTTAAGGCGATCTTCATCACCGGTCACCGCCAGCTGGCGCTTCAGCGCCTCTGCATCCACGCGGATCCCCATCGAAGAGAGCTCAAACGCATCTTCCAGAACCGGGTTCCAGACCAGAATATCGCCGTTCAGACCGGCATATTCGCTTTCGCCCGCGGTGCTCCAGTCATCATAATCCGGCGCACGAACGTCGTGACGTTTGCCATCAGACAGTTTGCCGCCGATGCCAATCAGAAATACCGCGCCCAGCTCTTTGGCGATCGCCCGCTCGCGGCCTTTGGCATCAAGATCCGGGAAGCGGCTCAGCAGTTCCTGGCTGTGGACAAAGTGGATCGTATCCGGCAGGAACGGTACCAGACCAAACTCTTTGCTCACGGCAGCTTCGGTCGCTTTGATCCCCGCGTAGATCGCCTCAACGGTGGATTTCAGCGTACCGACATGACGCTCGCCGTCACCCATTACGCGCTCCCAGTCCCACTGGTCAACGTAGACAGAGTGAATCGGGGAGAGGCGGTCTTCATCGGGGCGAAGGGCTTTCATGTGCGTGTAGAGCCCTTCGCCCGCGCTGAAGTCGTGTTGTCCCAGGGTTTGACGCTTCCACTTCGCCAGGGAATGCACCACTTCGAACTGGGCGTCTGGCAGTGTTTTCACTTTTACCTGTACCGCTTTTTCGCAACCAGACAGGTTATCCTGCGTCCCGTCACCCACGCGGCTCAGAATCGGCGCCTGAACTTCAATAAGACCAAGCTTCTCTTCAAGCTGGCGGGAAAAATGGGATTTTACGAAACTGATCTGGCGTTGTTTTGCGATGTAAGCGGTTTTCATTATTTATACTCCTGCGTCCTGTTGATAATGATTAAGCAACAGAACCGACACTTAATTCAATAACCCATCAACAAAAAGCCACCTTCACTTTTGATTCGTTAAAATAAGACGCTAGAATAGACGTATTCATTAATCTTCATAAGAAAAAGCTATGGAAAATTATCAGATCGACAATCTGGACCGCGGCATCCTTGAGGCCTTAATGGCCAATGCCCGTACAGCCTACGCCGAACTGGCGAAACAGTTTGGCGTCAGCCCGGGAACCATTCACGTTCGCGTAGAGAAGATGAAGCAGGCAGGGATCATTACCGGTGCGCGCATCGACGTCAGCCCGAAGCAGCTGGGTTACGACGTCTGCTGCTTCATCGGCATTATTCTTAAAAGCGCAAAAGACTACCCCTCCGCGCTGGCAAAGCTGAACGCGCTCGATGAAGTCACCGAGGCGTACTACACCACCGGGCACTACAGCATCTTTATTAAGGTGATGTGCCGATCCATCGATGCCCTCCAGCAGGTACTTATCAACAAGATCCAAACAATCGATGAAATTCAGTCCACCGAGACACTGATCTCCCTGCAAAACCCGATCATGCGTACCATCCGCCCGTGATCGGGCAAATTCATTCCCACATTTTCCACAGGTAGATCCCAGCTCGTTCACAGCGTACAATGATCCCCTCTTTATCTGAGCGAGCGATCAATGGCGGACATTACCCTTATCAGCGGCAGCACTCTTGGCGGTGCGGAATACGTAGCGGAACATCTGGCTGAGAAGCTGGAAGATGCAGGCTTTTCTACACAAACGCTGCACGGGCCGCTGCTTGAAGATCTCCCGGCTGACGGGGTCTGGCTGCTGATCACCTCCACGCACGGCGCGGGCGATCTGCCGGATAACCTGCAACCTTTATATGACGAACTGCTGGAACAGCAGCCCGACCTGTCAAACGTCCGTTTTGGCGCAGTGGGGATCGGCAGTCGTGAATATGACACCTTTTGCGGGGCAATAGAGAAGGTCGAAGCCGCTGTTACCGCTTGCGGAGCAAAACAGCTGGGTGAAACGCTCAAGATCAACATCCTCGATCATGACATTCCGGAAGATCCAGCCGAGATCTGGCTCGCGGAATGGAAAAATTTACTCAAAAACGATTAAAGATCGCGCGAACAGATGTGGATAACTCTGGTTAAAAGCTCGTATTAACCCGTAGTTATCCAAAGAACAACCCTAGCGTCGTTTTTGGCCTGTGTATAAAGTCGCGATCTGATCCCAGCTTATACGGTCCTGGATCACCGATCATTCACAGCAAACGATCCTTCCTAACTGCATGATCTTATTTGCAGGATCGGACTTATCCACACGTGTCCGCGATCCTAATAAGAGATCACAATAGAACAGATCTCTAAATAAAAAGATCTTCTTTTTAATAGCCCAGGATCCCAATGCTTTCTCGAAAGACTAAAGTTGAGTAGAATCCACGGCCCGGGCTTCAATCCATTTTCATACCGCTTTACGCGAGGCAGACCACCATGTTTTATCAGGATCCTTTTGACGTCATCATCATTGGCGGGGGTCATGCAGGCACTGAGGCCGCAATGGCCGCAGCGCGAATGGGTCAGCAGACCCTGCTTTTGACACACAATATCGACACGCTGGGACAAATGTCCTGTAATCCGGCGATTGGCGGCATTGGGAAAGGACACCTGGTAAAAGAAGTGGATGCACTTGGCGGCCTGATGGCGAAAGCGATCGATCATGCGGGCATTCAGTTTAGGATACTAAACGCGAGTAAAGGCCCTGCTGTTCGCGCCACTCGTGCGCAGGCAGACCGCGTGCTTTACCGCCAGGCCGTGCGCACCGCGCTGGAGAACCAGCCGAACCTGATGATCTTCCAGCAGGCGGTAGAAGATCTTATCGTTGAGAACGATCGCGTCGTGGGCGCCGTGACCCAGATGGGCCTCAAGTTCCGCGCCAAAGCCGTGGTGCTGACGGTCGGGACATTCCTGGACGGCAAAATCCATATTGGTCTGGACAACTACAGCGGTGGCCGTGCTGGCGATCCGCCGTCCATTCCGCTGTCTCGTCGTCTGCGTGAACTGCCGCTGCGCGTCAGCCGTCTGAAAACCGGCACGCCGCCGCGTATCGATGCGCGCACCATTGATTTCAGCGTACTGGCCCAACAGCACGGCGATAACCCGATGCCGGTTTTCTCGTTCATGGGCAACGCGGCGCAACACCCGCAGCAGGTACCGTGCTACATCACGCATACCAACGAAAAAACCCATGACGTGATCCGCAATAACCTCGATCGCAGCCCAATGTACGCTGGCGTGATCGAAGGGATCGGCCCACGTTACTGCCCGTCGATCGAAGACAAAGTGATGCGCTTTGCCGATCGTAACCAGCACCAGATCTTCCTGGAGCCGGAAGGGCTGACCTCGAACGAAATTTACCCGAACGGCATCTCCACCAGCCTGCCATTCGACGTGCAGATGCAAATTGTTCGCTCAATGCAGGGGATGGAGAATGCGAAAATCGTTCGTCCTGGCTACGCTATTGAGTACGATTTCTTCGACCCACGTGACCTGAAGCCGACGCTGGAGAGCAAATTCATCCACGGTCTGTTCTTCGCGGGGCAGATTAACGGCACCACCGGCTACGAAGAAGCGGCTGCACAGGGCCTGCTTGCCGGTCTGAACGCCGCCCGCTTCTCTGCCGAGAAAGAGGGCTGGGCGCCGGCGCGTTCTCAGGCCTATCTGGGCGTTTTGGTCGACGATCTCTGCACGCTGGGCACCAAAGAACCGTACCGTATGTTTACCTCTCGCGCGGAATATCGTCTGATGCTGCGCGAGGACAACGCCGACCTGCGTCTGACCGAGATAGGCCGCGAGCTGGGTCTGGTGGATGACGAACGCTGGGCGCGCTTCAACGAGAAGCTGGAACGTATTGAACAGGAACGTCAGCGCCTGAAAACCACGTGGGTAAACCCACAGGCGGATACCGCTGCCGAAGTGAACGCTCACTTAACAGCGCCGCTGTCGCGTGAAGCCAGCGGCGAAGATCTGCTGCGTCGCCCTGAAGTGACCTACGAGAATCTGGTCAAACTGACCGCGTTCGCGCCGGGCCTTGAAGACGCTGAAGCTGCCGAGCAGGTCGAAATTCAGGTGAAGTACGAAGGCTACATCGCGCGTCAGCAGGATGAGATCGAAAAACAGCAGCGCAACGAAAACACGCTGCTGCCGGAAATGCTGGACTACCGTCAGGTGACGGGCCTTTCCAACGAAGTGATCGCTAAGCTGAACGATCACAAACCGGTATCGATTGGCCAGGCCTCCCGTATCTCGGGCGTTACGCCGGCAGCGATTTCGATCCTGCTGGTGTGGCTGAAAAAGCAAGGCATGCTGCGCCGTAGCGCGTAATTGACATTGCTTTTGGCGGGTGGCGCTTCGCTGACCCGCCCTACTTATTCGTAGGCCCGGTAAGCGGCAGAGCCACCGGGCAAAAAAACTCTCAACAGGTATTCACCGTGCTCAACAAACTCTCTCGTCTGCTGGATCAGGCAGGTATTTCGCTCACCGATCACCAGAAAAACCAGCTGGTGGCGTATGTCGATATGCTGAACAAATGGAATAAAGCGTACAACCTGACGTCTGTGCGCGATCCCAACGAGATGCTGGTTCGCCATATTCTCGATAGTATCGTGGTGGCGCCGTACCTGAAAGGTGGACGTTTTATCGACGTGGGGACGGGGCCGGGTTTGCCGGGCGTTCCGCTGTCGATTGTCCGACCCGAGAGCCATTTCACGCTGCTGGACAGCCTGGGCAAGCGCGTGCGCTTTTTACGCCAGGTTCAGCATGAACTGAAGCTCGATAACATCACGCCCGTACAGAGCAGGGTAGAAGAGTTTCCGGCAGAGCCGCCGTTTGACGGCGTTATCAGCCGTGCGTTTGCTTCGCTCAATGACATGGTGAGCTGGTGTAAGCATCTGCCGGCAGAAGATGGCCGTTTTTTTGCGCTGAAAGGACAGCTGCCCGGTGATGAAATTGAACAGCTTCCGGACGGTTTTAGCGTTGAAACCATCGAGAAATTAAACGTTCCGCAGCTCGACGGTGAACGTCATCTGGTGATAATTAAGCCAAACAATTTTTAAAAAAATAATAAAAAATGTGGAATTTGTGCTGTTCTGAGTATGTTAAAAAACAGCACAACTACCCGGGATTTACCAGAGAGCGTTTAACCGCTTTTTTACCAGGGATTTTCTTGCGGTTAACCTCACGTCGATTATTCATCGCGAAGATAGTCAACTATGAAAATATCAGCCTGCTAAAAGTGGAAGGCTGTAACCAGAACGCAATGTTAATTATTTATTAAGAATGTCAATAAAAGGTTTTTATTGTGTACGGGGCTGTTTTGAAAATAGTTGCGATATTTTGTGTTTAATTTCAGAAAGATAATCCTGGGCGATTTACGGCTTTGATAAATACAACCTTATCGCAAATGTGTGTTTTGTGATCTCGTGCACGCTTTGTAGTCAACGTTTTCGCGCTGTTTGCAGTTTTGCTCGAAGGTCGGTGCTTTCTACGAAAGTTAAAAAATAGCGCTGGGGAAAAATATTTAAACATTTATTCACCTTTTCGCTACTTAATGTTTGAAATCACGGGTACGCACCGTATAATTTGTCCGCTTTTTGATGCTTGACTCTGAGCCTTAAAGGACGTTTTATACGACACGCGGCATACCTCGAAGGGAGCAGGAGTAAAAACGTGATGTCTGTGTCGCTCTTGAGTAGAAACGTTGCTCGTAAGCTTCTGTTCATTCAGTTTCTGGCTGTGATAGCAAGTGGACTGCTGTTTAGCCTCAAAGACCCCTTCTGGGGCATTTCCGCCGTGTGCGGGGGTTTGGCGGTCGTGCTGCCAAACGTGTTGTTTATGATTTTTGCCTGGCGTCATCAGGCGCATACACCCGCCAAAGGCCGCGTGGCCTGGTCCTTCGCTCTCGGCGAAGTGTGTAAGGTGTTGCTGACCTTTGCTCTACTGGTGATGGCGCTGGCGGTTTTGAAAGTGGTATTCATGCCGCTGATAGCAACGTGGGTTTTGGTGCTGGTGGTACAAGTTCTGGCTCCAGCTGTAATCAATAACAAAGGGTAAAAGGCATCATGGCTTCAGAAAATATGACGCCGCAGGATTACATAGGTCACCATCTGAATAACCTTCAGCTGGACCTGCGTACATTCTCGCTGGTGGATCCACATAACCCCCCGGCCACCTTCTGGACGATCAACATCGACTCCATGTTCTTCTCGGTGGTTTTGGGTCTTCTGTTCCTGGCCATGTTCCGCAGCGTTGCTAAAAAAGCGACCAGCGGTGTTCCAGGGAAATTCCAGACGTTCGTTGAGATGATCATCGGCTTCGTCCATGGCAGCGTGAAAGACATGTACCATGGTAAGAGCAAGCTGATTGCTCCGCTGGCCCTGACCGTGTTCGTTTGGGTCTTCCTGATGAACCTGATGGACCTGCTGCCAATTGACCTGCTGCCGTTCATCGGCGAGCACATCTTCGGCCTGCCTGCGCTGCGTGTTGTACCGTCTGCGGACGTGAACATCACCCTGTCGATGGCGCTGGGCGTGTTTATCCTGATTCTTTTCTACAGCATCAAAATGAAAGGCGTAAGCGGCTTTGTGAAAGAGCTTACCTTGCAGCCGTTCAACCACTGGGCGTTTATTCCGGTCAACCTGATCCTGGAAGGCGTTAGCCTGCTGTCCAAACCTGTTTCACTGGGTCTGCGACTGTTCGGCAACATGTATGCGGGTGAGCTGATTTTCATTCTGATCGCGGGTCTTCTGCCGTGGTGGTCACAGTGGGTTCTGAATGTGCCATGGGCCATTTTCCACATCCTGATCATTACGCTGCAAGCCTTTATCTTCATGGTTCTGACGATCGTCTATCTGTCGATGGCGTCTGAAGAGCACTGATTTTTTACCAACACTACTACGTTTTAATTGAAACAAACTGGAGACTGTCATGGAAAACCTGAATATGGATCTGCTGTACATGGCTGCCGCTGTGATGATGGGTCTGGCGGCTATCGGTGCTGCGATCGGTATCGGCATCCTCGGAGGTAAATTCCTGGAAGGCGCAGCGCGTCAACCTGATCTGATTCCTCTGCTGCGTACTCAGTTCTTTATCGTTATGGGTCTGGTGGATGCTATCCCAATGATCGCTGTAGGTCTGGGTCTGTACGTGATGTTTGCTGTCGCGTAGTAGTTGTTTTAAAACCCCAAGCCACAGAAATTTAAGAGGTATTGTGCTGTGAACATGAACGCAACAATCCTCGGCCAGGCCATCGCGTTTATTCTCTTTGTCTGGTTCTGCATGAAGTATGTATGGCCGCCTTTAATGGCTGCCATCGAAAAACGTCAGAAAGAAATTGCTGACGGTCTGGCTTCCGCAGAACGCGCTAAGAAAGATTTGGACCTTGCACAGGCCAACGCGACAGACCAGCTGAAAAAAGCGAAAGCTGAAGCTCAGGTAATCATTGAACAGGCTAACAAGCGCCGTTCTCAGATCCTGGACGAAGCCAAAGCTGAAGCAGAACAGGAACGTACTAAGATCGTGACACAGGCTCAGGCTGAAATTGAAGCTGAGCGTAAACGTGCTCGTGAAGAACTGCGTAAGCAGGTTGCGATTCTGGCTGTTGCTGGCGCCGAGAAGATCATCGAACGTTCCGTGGATGAAGCTGCTAACAGCGACATCGTGGACAAACTTGTCGCTGAACTGTAAGGAGGGAGGGGCTGATGTCTGAATTTGTTACGGTAGCTCGCCCCTACGCCAAAGCAGCTTTTGACTTTGCTGTCGAACACCAAAATGTCGATCGCTGGCAGAATATGCTGGCGTTTGCCGCTGAGGTGACGAAAAACGAACAAATGGCCGAGTTGCTTTCCGGTGCGTTAGCGCCTGAAACCCTCGCCGCGTCGTTTATCGCCGTGTGCGGAGAGCAACTGGATGCCAACGGCCAGAACCTGATTAAGGTCATGGCAGAAAATGGTCGTCTCCGTGTGCTCCCGGATGTTCTCGAGCAGTTTGAGCACTTACGTGCCCTTAGTGAAGCAACTGCAGAAGTCGAAGTGACTTCCGCGACTGAACTGAGTGACGAACAGCTTGCGAAAATCACCGCCGCGATGGAAAAACGTCTGTCACGCAAAGTTAAGCTGAATTGCAAAATCGATAAGTCTGTAATGGCAGGCGTAATCATCCGCTCGGGTGATATGGTCATTGATGGCAGCGTACGCGGCCGTCTTGAGCGCCTTGCAGACGTCTTGCAGTCTTAAGGGGACTGGAGCATGCAACTGAATTCCACCGAAATCAGCGAACTGATCAAGCAGCGCATTGCTCAGTTCAATGTTGTGAGTGAAGCTCACAACGAAGGTACTATTGTTTCTGTAAGTGACGGTGTTATCCGCATCCACGGCCTGGCCGATTGTATGCAGGGTGAGATGATTTCCCTGCCGGGTAACCGTTACGCTATCGCACTGAACCTGGAGCGCGACTCCGTAGGTGCAGTTGTGATGGGTCCATACGCTGACCTCGCCGAAGGCATGAAGGTTAAGTGTACTGGCCGTATTCTGGAAGTGCCGGTTGGCCGTGGCCTGCTGGGTCGCGTTGTTAACACCCTGGGTGCGCCAATCGACGGTAAAGGTCCGGTTGAGCACGATGGCTTCTCCCCAATCGAAGTTATCGCACCAGGCGTTATCGACCGTCAGTCCGTTGATCAGCCAGTGCAGACTGGTTATAAGTCCGTTGACGCCATGATCCCAATCGGTCGTGGTCAGCGTGAACTGATCATCGGTGACCGTCAGACCGGTAAAACCGCGATGGCAATCGACGCCATCATCAACCAGCGTGACTCCGGCATCAAATGTGTGTACGTGGCTATCGGCCAGAAAGCGTCCACCATTTCTAACGTGGTTCGTAAACTGGAAGAGCACGGCGCACTGTCTAACACCATCGTTGTGGTAGCAACCGCGTCTGAATCTGCTGCACTGCAATACCTGGCGCCATACGCCGGTTGCGCAATGGGCGAATACTTCCGTGACCGCGGTGAAGATGCGCTGATCGTATACGATGACCTGTCTAAACAGGCTGTTGCTTATCGTCAGGTTTCCCTGCTGCTCCGTCGTCCACCAGGACGTGAAGCATTCCCGGGCGACGTATTCTACCTCCACTCTCGTCTGCTGGAGCGTGCTTCCCGCGTTAACGCGGAATACGTCGAGAACTTCACCAAAGGTGAAGTGAAGGGCAAAACAGGTTCTCTGACCGCGCTGCCGATCATTGAAACCCAGGCGGGTGACGTTTCTGCGTTCGTTCCGACCAACGTAATCTCCATTACCGATGGTCAGATCTTCCTGGAAACCAACCTGTTTAACTCCGGTATTCGTCCGGCGGTTAACCCGGGTATCTCTGTATCCCGTGTGGGTGGTGCTGCTCAGACCAAGATCATAAAGAAACTGTCCGGTGGTATCCGTACCGCGCTGGCACAGTATCGTGAACTGGCTGCGTTCTCTCAGTTCGCATCCGATCTGGACGAAGCAACCCGTAAACAGCTGAGCCACGGTCAGAAAGTGACCGAGCTGCTGAAGCAGAAACAGTACGCTCCAATGTCTGTTGCTCAGCAGGGCCTGGTACTGTTCGCGGCTGAACGCGGTTACCTCGAAGATGTGGAACTGGCGAAAATCGGTAGCTTTGAAGCCGCTCTGCTGGCTTACGTCGACCGTGATCACGCTCCGCTGATGCAAGAGATCAACCAGACCGGTGGCTATAACGACGAAATCGAAGGCAAGCTGAAAGCTATCCTCGATTCCTTCAAAGCAACCCAATCCTGGTAATCGTCCGGCGGCTTGTCTCAGGGCAAGCCGCCTGGCATTGAGGAGAAGCTCATGGCCGGCGCAAAAGAGATACGTAGTAAGATCGCAAGCGTCCAGAACACGCAAAAGATCACTAAAGCGATGGAGATGGTCGCCGCTTCCAAAATGCGTAAATCGCAGGATCGCATGGCGGCCAGCCGTCCTTATGCAGAGACCATGCGCAAAGTGATTGGTCACCTTGCAAACGGTAATCTGGAATATAAGCACCCTTACCTGGAAGAACGCGACGTTAAGCGTGTGGGCTACCTGGTGGTGTCGACTGACCGTGGTCTGTGTGGCGGCTTGAACATTAACCTGTTCAAAAAACTGCTGGCGGATATGAAAGGCTGGTCTGATAAAGGCGTTCAGTGCGATCTGGCACTGATTGGCTCTAAAGGCGTCTCTTTCTTTAACTCCGTTGGTGGCAACATTGTCGCTCAGGTGACCGGTATGGGTGATAACCCGTCCCTGTCCGAACTGATCGGCCCGGTTAAAGTGATGTTGCAGGCCTACGATGAAGGCCGTCTGGACAGACTGTACGTTGTCAGCAACAAATTCATTAACACCATGTCTCAGGTTCCAACGCTCACTCAGATGCTGCCGTTACCGGCATCAGAAGATGACGAGCTGAAGCAGAAAGCCTGGGATTACCTGTATGAACCCGATCCGAAACCGCTGCTGGATACCCTGCTGCGTCGTTACGTTGAATCTCAGGTTTATCAGGGCGTTGTAGAAAACCTGGCCAGCGAGCAGGCCGCACGAATGGTGGCGATGAAAGCCGCGACCGATAATGGCGGCAGCCTGATTAAAGAGCTGCAGTTGGTTTACAACAAAGCTCGTCAGGCCAGCATTACTCAGGAACTCACCGAGATCGTCTCGGGGGCCGCCGCGGTTTAACCAGGTTTACGAATTACGTAGAGGATTCAAGATGGCTACTGGAAAGATTGTCCAGGTAATCGGCGCCGTGGTGGACGTCGAGTTCCCTCAGGACGCCGTACCACGCGTGTACGACGCGCTTGAGGTACAGAATGGTAACGAGAGCCTGGTGCTGGAAGTTCAGCAGCAGCTCGGCGGCGGTATCGTGCGTACCATCGCCATGGGTTCTTCCGACGGTCTGCGTCGTGGTCTGGAAGTCAAAGACCTTGAGCACCCGATCGAAGTCCCGGTAGGTAAAGCAACGCTGGGTCGTATCATGAACGTATTGGGTCAGCCAATCGACATGAAAGGCGACATCGGTGAAGAAGAGCGTTGGGCTATCCACCGCGCGGCACCTTCCTACGAAGAGCTGTCCAGCTCTCAGGAACTGCTGGAAACCGGCATCAAAGTTATCGACCTGATGTGTCCGTTTGCGAAGGGCGGTAAAGTTGGTCTGTTCGGTGGTGCGGGTGTAGGTAAAACCGTAAACATGATGGAGCTGATCCGTAACATCGCGATCGAGCACTCCGGTTACTCCGTGTTTGCGGGCGTAGGTGAACGTACTCGTGAGGGTAACGACTTCTACCACGAAATGACCGACTCCAACGTTCTGGACAAAGTATCCCTGGTTTACGGCCAGATGAACGAGCCACCAGGAAACCGTCTGCGCGTTGCGCTGACCGGCTTGACAATGGCTGAGAAATTCCGTGACGAAGGTCGTGACGTTCTGCTGTTCGTTGATAACATCTACCGTTACACCCTGGCCGGTACTGAAGTATCTGCACTGCTGGGTCGTATGCCTTCAGCGGTAGGTTATCAGCCTACGCTTGCGGAAGAGATGGGTGTTCTTCAGGAACGTATCACCTCTACCAAAACCGGTTCTATCACCTCCGTTCAGGCGGTATACGTACCTGCGGATGACTTGACTGACCCATCTCCAGCAACCACCTTTGCGCACTTAGACGCAACCGTGGTACTGAGCCGTCAGATCGCGTCTCTGGGTATCTACCCGGCTGTTGACCCGCTGGACTCCACCAGCCGTCAGCTGGATCCACTGGTTGTTGGTCAGGAACACTACGACACCGCGCGTGGCGTACAGTCCCTGCTGCAGCGTTACCAGGAACTGAAAGACATCATCGCCATCCTGGGTATGGATGAACTGTCTGAAGAAGACAAACTGGTGGTAGCACGTGCGCGTAAGATCCAGCGCTTCCTGTCCCAGCCGTTCTTCGTTGCGGAAGTATTCACCGGTTCTCCGGGTAAATACGTTTCCCTGAAAGACACCATCCGTGGCTTTAAAGGCATCATGGAAGGCGAATACGATCACCTGCCAGAGCAGGCGTTCTACATGGTTGGTTCCATCGAAGAAGCCGTGGAAAAAGCCAAAAAACTTTAACGCCTTAATCGGAGGGTGATATGGCAATGACTTACCACCTGGACGTCGTCAGCGCAGAGCAACAAATGTTCTCTGGTCTGGTCGAGAAAATCCAGGTAACGGGCAGTGAAGGTGAACTGGGTATTTTCCCGGGTCACGCACCGCTGCTCACCGCCATTAAGCCTGGTATGATCCGCATCGTTAAACAGTTCGGTCACGAAGAGTTTATCTATCTGTCCGGCGGCATTCTTGAAGTGCAGCCTGGCAGTGTGACCGTTCTGGCCGATACCGCTATTCGTGGCCAGGATCTCGACGAAGCGCGAGCCCTGGAATCGAAGCGTAAGGCTGAAGAGCACATTAGCAGCTCTCATGGTGACGTGGATTACGCTCAGGCGTCTGCGGAGCTGGCCAAAGCGATCGCGAAACTGCGCGTTATCGAGTTGACCAAAAAAGCGATGTAACACCGGCTTGAAAAGCACAAAAGCCAGTCTGGATACCAGGCTGGCTTTTTTTTTCATCCTTAATTCATGATGAAAAAGATGTAGAATTTTAGGCATCAAACGTTTTTACTTCTCACTCAAACTACCGTCAGGATGCGTATGTCAAACAGTGCGATGAGCGTGGTGATCCTTGCCGCTGGCAAAGGTACCCGCATGTATTCCGATCTGCCTAAAGTGCTCCACACGCTGGCAGGAAAGCCAATGGTGCAGCATGTCATTGATGCAGCGAATGAACTGGGTGCCCGTCAGGTTCACCTGGTCTACGGCCACGGCGGCGATCTGCTTAAAAAGACGCTGAGCGATGATGCGCTCAACTGGGTGCTTCAGGCTGAACAGCTGGGTACCGGTCATGCGATGCAACAGGCTGCGCCGTTCTTTGCCGATGACGAAGATATTCTGATGCTTTACGGCGACGTTCCACTGATCTCCGTTGAAACGCTGACTCGCCTGCGTGCAGCCAAGCCGCAGGGCGGCATCGGTTTATTGACCGTTGTTCTGGACGATCCAACGGGCTATGGCCGTATCACGCGTGAAAACGGTAACGTGACGGGGATTGTTGAGCATAAAGATGCCAGTGATGAACAGCGCAAGATTCAGGAGATCAACACCGGCATCCTGATTGCCAATGGCGCGGACATGAAGCGCTGGCTCTCTCAGCTCGACAACAATAACGCGCAAGGTGAGTACTACATCACCGACATCATTGCGATGGCGTATTACGAAGGGCGTGAGATCGCCGCCGTTCATCCGGCGTGCATCAGCGAAACGGACGGCGTGAATAACCGCCTGCAGCTTTCCCGTCTTGAGCGTATTTATCAGTCCGAGCAGGCAGAGAAGCTGCTGCTTGCTGGCGTCATGCTGCGCGATCCGGCGCGTTTCGATTTGCGCGGCACCGTGTCTCACGGGCGCGATGTTGAGATCGATACTAACGTTATTCTTGAAGGCAACGTCACGCTGGGCAACCGCGTCAAAATTGGCGCCGGCTGCGTGATTAAAAACAGCGTCATCGGTGACGACTGCGAAATCAGCCCGTACAGCGTGGTGGAAGATGCTCATCTTGAAGCCGCGTGTACCATCGGCCCGTTTGCGCGTCTGCGCCCGGGTGCTGAGCTGCTGGAAGGCGCGCACGTGGGCAACTTCGTGGAAATGAAAAAAGCGCGTCTGGGTAAAGGCTCCAAAGCGGGTCATTTAACCTATCTGGGCGACGCGGAGATTGGCGATAACGTGAACATTGGTGCAGGAACCATTACCTGTAACTATGACGGCGCCAATAAGTTTAAAACCATCATCGGCGATGACGTGTTCGTGGGCTCGGACACGCAGCTGGTGGCACCGGTTACCGTGGGTAACGGCGTGACCATTGCCGCCGGCACGACCGTCACGCGCGACGTAGCGGATAACGAGCTGGTGTTAAGCCGCGTGCCGCAGGTACACAAGCAGGGCTGGAAACGCCCGGTGAAGAAAAAGTAACAACAAGGCGGGTGGCGCTACGCTTACCCGCCCTACGATGGAGTAGGCCTGATAAGGCGTAGCCGTCATCAGGCAAACCCGGGAGAGGAGATAAATATATATCTCCCCCCACAAGCAGTACCCATAAAAATAACCCCACTCTCTACAAGGCTCGGGGCGCCCGGAAAGGGTAAATACAGGTCAGCGACAACGCAGGCATAATGCCTAAATTCGGAATCTAAAATATGTGTGGAATTGTTGGCGCAGTTGCGCAGCGTGATATTGCTGAAATCCTTCTCGAAGGTTTACGTCGTCTGGAATACCGTGGTTACGACTCTGCCGGTCTGGCTGTCGTGGATGCAGAAGGGCATATGACCCGTCTGCGTCGTCTCGGTAAAGTGCAGATGCTGGCCCAGGCTGCGGAAGAACATCCGCTGCACGGTGGTACCGGTATCGCGCACACCCGCTGGGCGACGCACGGCGAACCGTCTGAAGGTAACGCGCACCCGCATGTGTCTGAACACATCGTGGTGGTGCATAACGGCATTATCGAAAACCACGAACCGCTGCGCGAAGAACTGAAAGCGCGCGGCTATACCTTCGTCTCTGAAACCGACACCGAAGTGATTGCTCACCTGGTGCACTGGGAGCTGGCAAAGGGCGGTACGCTGCGTGATGCGGTGCTGCGCGCTATCCCTCAGCTGCGCGGTGCGTATGGTACGGTGATCATGGACTCCCGCGATCCATCTACCCTGCTGGCCGCGCGTTCCGGTAGCCCGATGGTTATCGGTCTGGGCATGGGTGAAAACTTTATCGCCTCCGATCAGCTGGCGCTCCTGCCGGTCACCCGTCGCTTTATCTTCCTGGAAGAGGGCGATATCGCGGAAGTGACGCGCCGCAGCGTGACCGTCTTCGACACCAAAGGCGAGCAGGTGAAGCGTCAGGAGATCGAATCTAACCTGCAGTACGACGCGGGCGACAAAGGCGCTTACCGTCACTACATGCAGAAAGAGATCTACGAGCAGCCGAACGCTATCAAAAACACTCTGACCGGGCGCATCAGCCACGGCGAGGTGGATCTGAGCGAGCTGGGGGCAAACGCCAACGAACTGCTCGGCAAGGTTGAACATATTCAGATCGTAGCCTGCGGTACCTCATATAACTCCGGTATGGTCTCTCGCTACTGGTTTGAATCCCTGGCGGGTGTGCCGTGCGACGTAGAAATCGCATCTGAGTTCCGCTATCGCAAGTCTGCGGTGCGTCGTAACAGCCTGATGATCACTCTTTCCCAGTCCGGCGAAACGGCGGATACGCTGGCAGCGCTGCGTCTGTCTAAGGAATTGGGTTATCTGGGCTCGCTGGCCATCTGTAACGTCCCGGGCTCATCCCTGGTGCGTGAGTCCGATCTGGCGCTGATGACCAAAGCGGGCACCGAAATCGGCGTGGCCTCCACCAAAGCGTTTACCACTCAGCTGACCGTTCTGCTGATGCTGGTGGCGAAGCTGGCGCGTCTGAAAGGCGAAGATGCTTCCGTTGAGCACGACATCGTTCACGGCCTGCAGGCGCTGCCGAGCCGTATTGAGCAGATGCTGTCTCAGGACAAACGCATTGAAGCGCTGGCGGAAGATTTCTCTGACAAACATCACGCCCTGTTCCTGGGTCGTGGCGATCAGTACCCTATTGCGCTGGAAGGCGCACTGAAGCTGAAAGAGATCTCCTACATCCACGCGGAAGCCTACGCGGCAGGCGAGCTGAAACACGGCCCACTGGCGCTGATTGATGCGGATATGCCGGTCATCGTTGTGGCACCTAACAACGAACTGCTGGAAAAACTGAAATCCAACATCGAAGAGGTGCGCGCCCGCGGCGGTGTCCTGTACGTCTTCGCCGACAAGGATGCCGGTTTTGTCAGCAACGACAACATGCACATCATTGAGATGCCACATGTGGAAGAGGTGATTGCACCGATCTTCTACACCGTTCCGCTGCAACTGCTGGCCTATCACGTGGCGCTGATCAAAGGCACCGACGTTGACCAGCCGCGTAACCTGGCGAAATCGGTTACGGTGGAATAATAGTCCGTTTATTTTCGATAAAGCCTTAGCGCCATGCTAAGGCTTTTTTATTTCTATATAAATATAATCTGAAAAACAAACCCCGTTTTTTCTTCTCATACACGCTTATTGTAAACTTAAATTTATACGAAATAATATTGATTCGGGCCTGGTGTTTTATTCGTTTATTATATTATTCCTCCTTACATAATAACTCCTTTAAAAATATAATTTTATTTCTTGCTGAGTTTAATTTTATTTGTATTATATCGGCCGAACGCAGGTTCCATGATTTATTTAAATCATGAATGTAATAGATGGATTTATTAATTTAATGGCGGAGTACTATGAAACGTAATATTTTTACAGGGATTTTGGCGTTATCTTCACTGTTTTTAGCGAATCAGGTTATCGCATCTGACGGTATTGTACACTTCCGTGGCGAAGTGGTGGATACCACATGTGAAGTCACTTCAGATACGGCTGGGCAGACGGTGAATATCGGTAAGGTGGGTAAAACTGCTTTCACGGGTATTGACTCTACGGCATCGGTAAAAGATTTTCATATCCGACTGGATAAATGCCCAACCACGTACACTCAGGCTGCCGTTCGCTTTGATGGTACGGAAGATAAGGACACTATCGGCAAGGGCTATCTTGCCATCGGTACGCCTGTCGTGGGTGACACGGGCACTGACGGTACCTTCACCGGCGGGGATACCGCTGTCGCAGCAACGGGTGTGGCGATTAAATTGTACAACCTGAAAGACGATACCGCCGTCCCGCTGTACGGCAATTCTGCTTATAGCCCCATCACCGCAGGCAAAGCCGATTTAGGGTTTAAAGCGAAATATGTGCAGACCCTGGCTACGGTCACGCCGGGTACGGCTAACGCTGATTCTCAATTTACTATTGAATATTTGAAATAATATCACCCCGCACACTCTGTTGAGCCTGGTGGTTGCCACTTATCTATCAGGCTCTTTATATAAAGGATTATTTTGTGATAAGAGTGTTTTTCGGCGTGCTCGTGACGCTGTGGCTGGCCCTTTTTTCATGTTTTTCAACCGCGGGCATCATTATTGGTGGAACGCGTATTATATATTCCAGTGATAAATCCGATGCGACCATTTCGGTTCGTAACAATGATAATACGCTGCCCTATTTGATTCAGACATGGGTTGATCCCTTCGAAAGTCGCGATCGCTCTTCACCGCCTTTCACCGTTATTCCTCCGGTTTCCCGGCTGGAGCCGCAGCAGGAAAAAATTCTGCGAATTATGAAAGTCAAAGGGGCACTGCCTGACGATCGCGAATCCGTCTTTTGGCTGAACGTAAAAAATTTTCCGCCTTCGGGCAACAGCCCAAACCGGCTGGAAATCGCCATCAAAACGCGCATCAAACTCTTCTGGCGTCCGGCTGCGCTCAAGGTCACCCCGGAAGCCGCCGCGCCGAAAGTCACCTGGCATACCGAAGGCGGTTTTTTGGTTGTGCATAATCCCAGCGCCATTCACGTCAACGTGATGAATGTGACAGTCGACGGGAAGGATGTGCCTTTGAATATTATCCGCCCGTTTGAAACCCTGCGTCTTCCGCTGCCTGCGGGAACGTCCGGTCATAACATGGTCTGGCGCTACGTCAATGACTACGGCGGCATCAGTAACACTATTGCGCTTACCCTCTGATCATCGGGATATCCTGGCAAATGGCCTCCTCACCGCTCGTAAAACTCCTGATGATCTCAGGGATATTCTTTTCTGCTGCGAAAATGTCTGCGGCAAACGATCTGTTTAATCCCGCCTTGCTGGAGATCGATCACCCCGTTGATGTGGACATCAGCCAGTTCAACCGGGCAAACAGCCTGCCTGCCGGGGATTACAAGGTCGATATTTTTGTTAACGGTAAGCGTATTGAACAACGCGTCGTGACGTTTGTTCAGGATAATGCAGAGGCGGAAATCACCCCCTGTTTTGTGGATGCGAAAAGCGTCCTGGCCTCCTTTGGCGTAAAAGTTGAAGCGGTAAAGGCGCTGGCAGAGATCGACGAGAAGCAGTGTATCCGTCCTGCGGCGATGATAGAGGGGGCGACCTCGACGTTTAATACGGATGAGCTGGCCCTCAATCTGACCATCCCGCAGATTTATATTGATGCCGCTGCCCATGATGCGATAAGCCCTTCCCGCTGGGATGAAGGCATTAACGCATTGATGGTGAATTATGATTTTTCAGGCTCTGAAACGCTTCGCGACGATGACGGTGATGACGAGGCGTTTTACTACCTCAACCTGCGCAACGGGATAAACGTGGGGGCATGGCGCCTTCGCAACTACAGCATCCTCAATATCAGCAACGGGCAGTCAGCCTATGACACTATAAGCACCTACGCCGAGCGGAATATTGCCGCACTTCGTAGCCAGGTGATGATTGGAGATACGTTTACCGCCAGCGATGTGTTTGACAGCACGCAGCTTCGCGGCGTGCGGCTCTACACCGATAACGACATGCTTCCCGCCAGCCAGAACGGGTTTGCTCCGGTGGTTCGCGGCGTGGCGAAAAGTAACGCCACCGTCATCGTCAGGCAGAATGGATACGTTATTTATCAATCTGCCGTTCCGCCGGGCGCCTTTTCGCTGACCGATCTTAATACTACCCACTCAGGCGGCGATCTGGATGTCACCATCAAAGAAGAGGACGGCAGCGAACAACGCTTCACGCAGCCCTATGCGTCGTTAGCCATACTGAAGCGCGAGGGACAGACCGATGTGGATATCAGCGCAGGTGAGTTGCGTGACCAACATGCCTTCACGCCGGACGTGTTTCAGGCTCAGCTGCTGCGCGGTCTGCCGTGGGGATTAACGCTGTATGGCGGCATGCAGCTGGCGCAGGATTATCGCGCCGCTGCGCTCGGGGTCGGCAAGGATATGGGGTCGCTGGGCGCACTCTCCTTTGACGTCACCCACGCAGCCGCCTGGTTCGACGAGAACGACAATGAACAGGGACAGTCCTATCGTTTCCTCTATTCAAAACGCTTTGATGATACCGACACGACGCTCCGGCTGGTGGGTTACCGGTACTCGACGGAAGGGTACTACACGCTGAATGAGTGGGCTTCACGCCAGAATAACCAAAGCGATTTCTGGGTAACCGGTAACCGGCGCAGCAGGCTGGAAGGTACGTGGACCCAAACTTTCGGCGAAGGTATGGGCAACCTCTATCTGACGTTGAGCCGCCAGCAGTACTGGAAGACGGACGCTGTCGAACGACTGGTGCAATTCGGCTACAGCAACAGCTGGCGATCTATCTCCTGGAACCTCTCCTGGAACTATTCGGATTCTGCCACCACTTCCAGCGGCCGCCAGGATGCCGATAGCACCTCCTCTGAAAGCGAGCAGATCTTCATGTTTTCCGTATCGGTTCCGCTATCCGGCTCGCTCAGCAACAGCTACGTCTCGTATAGCGCGACGCAAAATAACCACGGTAAAGGGATGCATCAGGTTGGCGTAAACGGTACGGCGCTCGAAGGACATAACCTCTCTTATAACATTCAGCAATCCTGGGATGCTGATGAACGAGAGAGCAACGGCAGTGCAGGACTTGGGTATGACGGAACATACGGCTCGGTGAATGCCAGCTATGACTATAGCCGGGAATCAGAGCGCCTTAACTATGGTGTGAAAGGTGGCATTCTGGCGCACAGCGAAGGGATCACTTTTTCTCAGGAGCTGGGTGAGACCGTCGCGCTGATTAAAGCCCCCGGAGCCGCCGGTCTTGAGCTGGAAAACGCTGGTGGCATCGCCACTGACTGGCGGGGCTTTACCGTCCAGACGCAGCTCAACCCCTACGATGAAAACCGTGTCGCTTTCGACAGCGATTACTTCGCCAAAGCCAACGTCGAGCTTGATAACAGCGTCCTTACCCTGGTGCCCACACGTGGCGCCGTGGTGAAGGCTGTATTTGTTACGCACGTTGGCTACCGCATCTTGTTTAACGTTCGTCAGGCGAATGGACAACCCGTCCCCTTTGGCGCGATGGCGTCCGCGGAGCTTGAGTCCGGCAGCGTGACCGGCATTGTCGGGGATAACGGCGATGTCTACCTTTCCGGTATGCCGGAAGACGGTACGTTTTCACTGAACTGGGGAAAGGGGAATGCCAGTCGCTGCACGGTGCATTACCACATTAACAAGCCGACAGGTGTCGAGCTGGTTCAGACAACGGCAGTTTGCCAACAGGAATAGCGCGATGAAATTGGGTTTGAAAAGGCTGTTTGTTGTAATGACGCTTTTATTCAGTACATGGAGCAAGGCTGCGCTTGCGGGGGATGGGATCTGCCATGCAGTAGGTGGAACCTATCTCTACAATCTGAATGTGAATAATCAGCAAATACCGGCTGATAAAAATAAAGCGGGTATGGAGATAAGAGATCTGGAGACCCTAACGTCCCCCACGACCTATAAAGTTGAATGTAATTGCCTGACGCGCTATACCACCGTCTTTCGAGAGATTTACTATACGGCCACTTCGCCTCTGAACGTCGATACGACGAGAAACGGTTATACCTACTACAGACTGAATGACAACTTGAGTATTGCCTCCTCGATTCATGTATTGGGACGTAACTTTATTCCCGTACCCTTTTCTGCGGAACCAAATCGCGTAACCTCCGGTATGTACTGCTATGCGGATGGCGAAGAAGGCAACCAGGCGATACTGGATACGGGATCGGAGATCAAGCTGTCATTTCTGGTTAACAAACCTTTTATCGGCAAGGTCACGGTACCCGGCACGATCGTCGCGGATCTGTACGGCGGAATAAACACACAATCCTCTTTGGCGAGTACCGAAAAGCTGGCAGAAATCCGTATTTCGGGTGATATCGTCGCACCGCAAAGCTGTGAGATTGCGTCGGGGCAGTCGCTGGAAATCGATTTTGGTAAAATTCCTTCTACGGCGTTTTCTGCGGTGCAGGGCACGCCCGTTTCCAGCCACAAGGTGACCAAAACCATCCTCGTCCAGTGCACCGGAATTAGGGATGAAAATATCGTCTACTCTTCCCTTCATGCCGATCCGGTTGACTCCAGCGCGACAATGATGAAAGTCAACGGTAATGATGATGTCGGGATTGTCATTTATGACAAGGCCGACCGCGCGGTGAATGTGAACGGCGGCAGCATGAGTATGGACAGGGGGCCGAACAATCAGGGGGCAGAAACCAACTCGCTGACGTTTTCCGCGGCGCCAGCCAGTGCGACAGGCGCTCAGCCCAGGCCGGGGACCTTTGACGCCTACGCCACCATCACGCTGGAGATCGCCAACTGAATAAACACAGGGGCGAAATGTTTCCGCCCCTGTTACATATTACAGTCATTGTCATTTTTTCCATTCTGAACCACACTTCCTTTCATCATGATGCTTTAGTGAAAAATAAAATCATGTGTTTATTCATGAGGTTAACGTGCAGGCATGCATTGTCATAAAACTGTCATATTTCGTACATTTATCTGTCACCTGTTTGTCCTATTTTGCTCATCGTAGCCACTTAAACAATGATTTACGAAATCCTTGCAGGAGACATTATGAAAGTTATGCGTACCACTGTCGCAACTGTTGTCGCCGCGACCTTATCCATGAGCGCTTTCTCTGTATTCGCAGCAGCAAGCCTGACAGGTGCCGGTGCAACCTTCCCTGCGCCGGTGTATGCCAAATGGGCGGATACCTACCAGAAGGAAACCGGCAACAAGGTTAACTATCAGGGTATCGGCTCCTCCGGTGGCGTTAAACAAATTACCGCGAATACCGTTGATTTCGGCGCATCTGACGCTCCGCTGTCTGATGAAAAACTGAATCAGGAAGGCCTGTTCCAGTTCCCGACCGTGATCGGCGGCGTTGTGCTGGCCGTTAACATCCCTGGCCTGAAATCAGGCGAGCTGGTGCTGGACGGCAAAACCCTGGGTGACATCTACCTGGGCAAAATCAAAAAATGGGATGACGAAGCCATCACCAAACTGAACCCGGGCGTTAAGCTGCCTTCGCAGAACATTGCTGTGGTTCGTCGTGCTGATGGTTCCGGTACCTCCTTCGTGTTCACCAGCTACCTGGCAAAAGTGAACGAAGAGTGGAAATCGAAAGTCGGCTCCGGCTCTACCGTTAACTGGCCAACCGGTCTGGGCGGTAAAGGTAACGACGGCATCGCTGCCTTCGTACAGCGTCTGCCTGGCTCTATCGGTTACGTAGAATACGCTTACGCTAAGCAGAACAACCTGGCTTACACCAAACTGGTTTCTGCTGACGGCAAACCGGTTAGCCCAACTGAAGAGAACTTCGCTAACGCAGCGAAAGGCGCTGACTGGAGCAAATCCTTCGCACAGGATCTGACTAACCAGAAAGGCGACAACGCGTGGCCAATCACTTCTACAACGTTCATTCTGATTCACAAAGATCAGAAGAAACCAGAGCAAGGTACTGAAGTGCTGAAGTTCTTTGACTGGGCATACAAAAACGGCGGCAAACAGGCTAACGACCTGGATTACGCCAGCCTGCCAGACAGCGTGGTTGAGCAGATTCGTGCTGCATGGAAAACCAACGTGAAAGACAGCAGCGGTAAAGCATTGTATTAATTTAGCATTCTGACGAAAATGGCGGGTGGCGCTTGCGCTTACCCGCCGATTTCGTAAACGCGTTTAACAGAAGAGTGATTTATGGCTGCAACCAAGCCTGCATTTAACCCTCCGGGTAAAAAAGGTGACATGATTTTCGGCGCGCTGGTCAAACTGGCTGCGCTGATTGTGCTATTGCTGCTGGGCGGCATTATCGTGTCTCTGATTTTCTCCTCCTGGCCGAGCATTCAGAAATTCGGTTTCTCTTTCCTGTGGACCAAAGAGTGGGACGCGCCGAACGATATCTACGGTGCGCTGGTGCCGATTTACGGTACGCTGGTGACCTCGTTCATCGCCCTGCTGATTGCGGTTCCGGTAAGCTTCGGTATTGCGCTGTTCCTGACGGAGCTGGCGCCGGGCTGGCTGCGTCGCCCGCTGGGTATTGCCATCGAACTGCTGGCGGCCATCCCAAGTATCGTATACGGCATGTGGGGCCTGTTTATCTTTGCGCCGCTGTTTGCCACGTACTTCCAGGAGCCGGTAGGTAATGTTCTCTCCGCTGTTCCGTTTGTGGGAGCCCTGTTCTCTGGCCCGGCATTCGGTATCGGTATTCTGGCGGCAGGTGTGATCCTCGCCATCATGATTATTCCGTACATTGCGGCGGTAATGCGCGATGTCTTCGAACAAACCCCGGTGATGATGAAAGAGTCGGCCTACGGCATCGGCTGTACCACCTGGGAAGTTATCTGGCGCATTGTCCTTCCGTTCACCAAAAATGGGGTGATCGGCGGCGTAATGCTGGGCTTAGGTCGCGCGCTGGGTGAAACGATGGCGGTCACCTTTATCATCGGTAACACCTACCAGCTCGACAGCGCTTCACTCTATATGCCGGGTAACAGTATTACCTCCGCGCTGGCAAACGAATTTGCCGAAGCGGAATCAGGGCTTCACGTCGCAGCGCTGATGGAGCTGGGTCTGATTCTGTTCGTTATCACCTTCATTGTTCTGGCGATTTCCAAGCTGATGATCCTGCGTCTCGCGAAAAATGAGGGGGCACGCTGATGGCAACTCTCGAAATGCAAAGCACCGCTCAGCTTGCCGAATCCCGCCGCAAAATGCAGGCGAAGCGTCGTTTTAAAAACCGCATTGCGCTGACGCTTTCCATGGCAACGATGGCATTCGGCCTGTTCTGGCTGATCTGGATCCTGATGTCCACCATCACCCGTGGTATTGATGGAATGTCTCTGGCGCTGTTCACCGAGATGACGCCGCCGCCAAATACGGCGGGTGGTGGTCTGGCGAACGCCCTGGCGGGCAGCGGCCTGCTGATCCTGTGGGCGACCGTTTTCGGTACGCCGCTGGGCATCATGGCCGGCATCTACCTGGCAGAGTACGGGCGTAAATCCTGGCTGGCAGAGGTGATTCGCTTCATTAACGACATCCTGCTTTCCGCTCCGTCGATTGTCGTGGGCCTGTTTGTTTACACCATCGTAGTCGCGCAAATGGAACACTTCTCCGGCTGGGCGGGCGTAATTGCGCTGGCGCTGCTGCAGGTGCCTATCGTCATTCGTACCACCGAAAACATGCTGAAACTGGTGCCGGATAGCCTGCGTGAAGCAGCTTACGCACTGGGTACGCCGAAATGGAAAATGATTTCTGCGATCACCCTCAAAGCGTCGGTCTCCGGGATCATGACCGGTATCCTGCTGGCTATCGCCCGTATTGCCGGTGAAACGGCACCGCTGCTGTTTACTGCCCTCTCCAACCAGTTCTGGAGCACGGACATGATGCAGCCGATCGCCAACCTGCCGGTGACGATCTTTAAATTTGCGATGAGCCCATTCGCGGAATGGCAGCAGCTGGCCTGGGCCGGGGTGCTGATCATCACCCTTTGCGTACTGTTGCTGAACATTCTGGCGCGCGTCATTTTCGCGAAGAAGAAACACGGTTAATTTTTTACGGCGCGGCAGCTCGCGGCGTCGAATGAGGAAATGAGTCAATGAGTATGGTTGATACTGCCCCGGGTAAGATTCAGGTTCGTGATTTGAACTTCTACTACGGCAAATTCCATGCCCTGAAGAACATCAACCTGGATATCGCGAAGAACCAGGTCACGGCATTCATCGGTCCGTCTGGCTGTGGCAAGTCCACGCTGCTGCGTACCTTTAACAAAATGTATTCGCTCTATCCGGAGCAGCGCGCTGAAGGTGAAATTATCCTGGATGGCGAAAACATTCTGACCCAGGCCCAGGATATCGCCCTGCTGCGTGCCAAAGTGGGGATGGTGTTCCAGAAACCGACGCCGTTCCCGATGTCCATCTATGACAACATCGCGTTTGGCGTTCGCCTGTTTGAGAAGCTCTCCCGTGCGGACATGGACGAGCGCGTGCAGTGGGCATTGACCAAGGCCGCATTATGGAACGAAACCAAAGATAAACTTCATCAGAGCGGGTACTCTCTCTCCGGTGGTCAACAGCAGCGTCTGTGCATTGCGCGCGGTATCGCCATTCGCCCGGAAGTGTTGCTGCTGGATGAACCATGTTCAGCGCTGGACCCGATCTCAACCGGCCGTATTGAAGAGCTGATCACCGAGCTGAAGCAGGATTACACCGTGGTTATCGTGACCCACAACATGCAGCAGGCTGCGCGTTGCTCAGATCACACGGCGTTTATGTACCTGGGCGAGTTGATTGAGTTCAGCGATACGGACGCGCTGTTCACCCGGCCCGCGAAGAAACAAACCGAAGATTATATTACTGGCCGCTACGGTTGATTTGCCTTAGTGCATGTGGAGAAACCATGGACAACCTCAATCTTAATAAACACATTTCAGGCCAGTTCAACGCAGAGCTGGAAAGTATTCGCACGCAGGTGATGACCATGGGTGGCATGGTTGAGCAGCAGCTTTCTGATGCGATTACGGCAATGCATAACCAGGACAGCGAGCTGGCGAAGCGCGTCATCGAAGGCGACCATAACGTCAACATGATGGAAGTGGCGATCGACGAAGCCTGCGTGCGTATTATCGCCAAGCGTCAGCCGACCGCGAGCGACCTGCGTCTGGTAATGGCGATCATTAAAACCATCGCCGAGCTGGAACGTATTGGTGACGTGGCGGATAAAATCTGCCGCACCGCGCTGGAGAAGTTTTCCCAGCAGCATCAGCCGCTGCTGGTAAGCCTGGAGTCGCTGGGCCGCCACACCGTGCAGATGCTGCACGACGTGCTGGATGCCTTTGCGCGTATGGATCTGGATGAAGCGGTGCGTATCTACCGTGAAGACAAGAAAGTCGACCAGGAGTATGAAGGCATTGTGCGTCAGCTGATGACCTACATGATGGAAGATTCCCGTACCATCCCAAGCGTGCTGACGGCCCTGTTCTGCGCGCGCTCTATCGAGCGTATCGGCGACCGCTGCCAGAACATTTGCGAATATATTTTCTACTTCGTGAAGGGACAGGACTTCCGTCACGTGGGCGGCGACGAGCTGGACAAGCTGCTGGCGGGTAAAGATCCGAAAGAGTGATGGTTGTGGCGGGTGGCGCTGGCGCTTACCCGCCCTACGTTAGCTTAACGCGTAATATCCCACCCGCGTGCCTTCCACAACTCTGGCAATTGCGCCAGATCGTTAAAGGTCGTCACTTTTGGATGATCGATCGGCTTGTTGTGCGGATCGGCACAGAAGTAAAACACCTCCATCCCCGCATCAATCCCCGACTGGGCGCCCGCAGGCGAGTCATCCACCAGAATGCAGTTCTCCACGTTGACGTTCATCGCCTTCGCCGCGTGGAACATCAGGGCCGGATCGGGCTTCCAGCGCTGGATATCGTAGCCGCTGAACAGTTTTTCCGGAAAGTGGTGCAGCATTTCAAGCTTGCCCAGTGAATGCTGCATTTTGCTGACCGGACCGTTGGAAACTACGCAGATTGGCACCGTCATCGCATCCAGCAGCGCGTTAGCCCCGGCAATAACTTCCAGTTCTGAGTCAAAGAGGCGTGCGACCTCGGCGCGGTACACCGGTTCCAGCTCCGCTTTCGCCAGATCCACCCCGTGCTCTTCGTTAATGATGTCGATGATCTCGTACAGCTTCACGCCCTTAAAGCGTTTGAACACCTCTTCGAGATCGAGCGTAATGCCAAATTCCTGGAACATGGCGACATACGCGCGGGAACAAATGACCTCACTGTCGACCAGCGTACCGTCACAGTCGAAAAATACCGCTTCAATTCCGGACATGCCCTTCCCTTTTAACAAGTTTAACGTTTACGTACGACACATTTACGAGACGCAATCGTTGCCGTATAAGCATAATCAATGAAAAAAGTATCCCGTAACCGCCACTATTGTCGCATTTTGGTATAGGATAGCGACGAATTTTCCCTCCTTGTTCGGAAATTGATGATGAGTCAACAACACACAACCCAGACATCTGGTCAGGGTCTGCTTGAGCGCGTATTCAAACTGCGCGAGCACGGCACAACGGCACGCACCGAAGTGATCGCCGGTTTCACCACCTTCCTGACGATGGTCTATATCGTTTTTGTGAACCCGCAAATTCTGGGCGTCGCTGGCATGGACACCAGCGCCGTCTTTGTTACCACCTGTCTGATCGCGGCCCTTGGCAGCATCCTGATGGGCGTTTTCGCTAACCTGCCTGTGGCGCTGGCACCCGCTATGGGCCTGAATGCGTTCTTCGCGTTCGTGGTGGTTCAGGCGATGGGCCTGCCGTGGCAGGTTGGTATGGGCGCTATCTTCTGGGGTGCGGTCGGCCTGCTGCTGCTGACCATCTTCCGCGTCCGCTACTGGATGATTGCCAATATCCCGGTGAGCCTGCGCGTGGGTATCACCAGCGGTATCGGTCTGTTCATCGGCATGATGGGTCTGAAAAACGCCGGTGTGATCGTGGCGAACCCGGAAACGCTGGTGAGCATCGGTAACCTGACCTCGCACAGCGTGCTGCTGGGCGTGCTGGGCTTCTTCATCATCGCGATCCTGGCGTCGCGCAACATCCACGCTGCGGTGCTGGTCTCTATCATCGTGACCACGCTGCTGGGCTGGATGCTGGGTGACGTGCATTACAGCGGTATTGTCTCTGCGCCGCCGAGCGTCTCTACCGTGATTGGTCACGTTGACCTGGCGGGTTCCCTGAACCTGGGCCTGGCGGGCGTGATCTTCTCCTTCATGCTGGTCAACCTGTTTGACTCCTCCGGTACGCTGATTGGCGTGACGGACAAAGCGGGTCTGGCTGACGAGAAAGGCAAATTCCCGCGCATGAAGCAGGCGCTGTATGTGGACAGCATCTCTTCCGTGGCGGGTTCTTTCATTGGCACCTCATCTGTTACCGCTTACATTGAATCCTCTTCCGGCGTGTCCGTGGGTGGCCGTACCGGCCTGACGGCGGTGGTGGTGGGTATCCTGTTCCTACTGGTGATCTTCCTCTCTCCGCTGGCGGGTATGGTTCCACCGTATGCGGCTGCCGGCGCGCTGATTTACGTGGGCGTGCTGATGACCTCGAGCCTGGCGCGCGTGAAGTGGGAAGATTTAACCGAAGCGGTGCCGGCCTTTATTACCGCCGTGATGATGCCGTTCAGCTTCTCGATCACCGAAGGTATCGCGCTGGGCTTTATCTCTTACTGCGTAATGAAGATCGGTACCGGCCGCTTCCGCGAACTCAGCCCGTGCGTGATTATCGTTGCGCTGCTGTTTGTGTTGAAGATTGTGTTTATTGACGCCAAATAAACAGTAAGCCCTTTTCTTCGAAAAGGGCTTTAGTGTTTGTTCCCTCTCCCCGTGGGAGAGGGTCAGGGTGAGGGCATCAGGCCGCAATTATCTTACGCCTTCACCCGCTTAATATAATCCCCGAACGCGGTCAGCTGGCCAGAGAGATGGTCACGCGTGCTCTGATCCACCACTTCACCCGTCTGCGGGTCGACCTTGTTTTGAATCACACCGCCCATAAATTCCGGCTTGTTCATCACCATCGCATCCAGGAACACCAGGATCTGGCGCAGGTGATACTGGCAGCGTGCGCCACCAATCGCGCCCATTGAGCTGGTCTGGATCAGCACCGGTTTGCCAGACAGCGGCTGTTCCGGTAAACGAGATAACCAGTCAATCGCGTTCTTCAGGCCACCCGGAACCGAGTAGTTATACTCCGGCGTGACAATGACCACACCGTCGGCCTGGCGGATCTGCTCGGCTATCGCCTCCACGCTCTGCGGGAACCCCTCTTCCTGCTGGACATCTGCATCATACAGCGGGATATCGCCAATAGATGGCAGGGCGCTAATTTCCATACCTGCCGGGGCCAGCTGCGGCAGCGTGCGGGCAACCATTCCGTTAAATGAACCTTTGCGCAGGCTTCCCAGTAACGTAACTACTTTCAACGTATCAGACATGATTACTCCTGTTTCATCATGATGACCCTGATTGGATCAGCTATGGGTAAATGCTTTTTCTGCCGGTAAACTGGTTAAACGCATCAGGCGTGCGGCGGGCTCGTTGGCGCGCTCGGGCACATCCGGAAGGCTACTCCATCCCTCTTTACTGTCAAATTCCCAAATCTTTAGCCGTTCGATGGCTGGGCTAACTGCAACAGACCATATCAACACATCTTCTGCATCGCTGAGCGCCTCTACAAGCGTAGCTTTAGCGGCACGCAGGCGTCCGGAGCCGGGCAACAATTGCAACAGGCTGGCATCGTCTGAAGCGCATCCGCAGAGCTTTCGAATACTCTGGCGCAGGGTGATGAGCTGGGCTCTGGCCTCGACGGAGTCGTTCTGGTTGCGTACCCACAGCTTCTCATTACTGGAGAGCGGGTAGTCATCGTGCGGGCTTGCGCCGTGGAAGCTCCGCGTTGCACGCTGAAGCTCCATATCCAGCCCGCAATCCCCTTCGGTGGTCAGCGCCACGCCAATGATATTGCCCGTATAGGCAATGGAAAAACGGGGGAGTTCCGGGTCAGCAAAGACCGGGCGGCCTTCTGGTTGCGTGACGATTTCCGGCAGTTCGCTGGTGCCGTACAGCATAAACAGCAGTTCTGCGAGAAGTGCTCTCGAGGCTAAAAACCGCGTCCTGCGGTGTTCGGGGAGTTTGAGCGCCTCACTGTGACAGGCTGAAGAGAGTCTGGCCGATACGAGACGTCCTTCTGTAAGTATCCCTCTTGCAAAGTGCGTTGCCATTTTTCGCTCCTTGATAATGGTCGTAATCGGTTAAACGGTTACATGATTATCGCTTAACTTGGCTCCTGTTTTAATCAGTAAATCGGAGTAAGAGAAGCCTGAAGGCCGAACTTTACATTTTCTTAGGCAAAAATTGGATCGCTGCCACCGTACAACGCCTTGATGGTCTCCCGCAGCCAGAGGATTTTCGGATTATGGCTGTTCCGTTTATGCCAGATCAGCGTGAAGGGAACGGTCAGCTTTTCAGCCTGCGCTTCGTCAATGGGAATAGGAAGCGCGATCAGCTTCCGCTGGTGGAGTTCATTGTAGTGGCGACAGTAGTGGGGAGCCGTGGCGATATAGTTATGACCGGGCTGCGCCGCCATAAACATCGACTGCTCAAAGCCCGGCAAACACATGGCAATGTTTCTCTCCCGCCCCATCTCTTTTAGCACCTCATCCAGCGCCCAGGTGTCGCTCCGTTCCCAGAAGATACTGATATGGGGATAGCGCAGGAAGGTCTCCAGATTCCACTCCTCCTGCAGAGCGGGGTGGTCCTCACGCAAATAGACGTATGGACGGTCGCTAAACAGGATTTCGTAGTCGATAAACCACGGCATCAGCTTCAGCAGTTCACGCGAGCGCGGGTGGGTTTCGCGACCGGTGAAGCCAACGTCCACTTCCCCGCGCGTAATGGCGTCCAGCGAGTCGTAATCCCAGTGACGCATCTTCACCGTGGCCTGCGGATAACGCTGGTTCACCTGCTCAAGCAGGGCGTTAAAGCGGATGAGCATCAGCGGCGTTTCGGCGGCCAGCACAAACGTCAGCCCGCCAGGCGAATCATGGTGAGATTTATCGAGGATCTGGTTGCCGATCTGCATCCAGTCGGCCAAATCCTGCTCCAGGCTGACCGTCAGCGGCGTAGGCAGCAGCCCTAACGGCGTTTTGACAAACAGAGGGTCGTCAAACCAGTCGCGCAGCCTGGCCAGCGATTTACTCACCGCCGACGGCGTCACGTTCATCCGCTTCGCGGCTTTGGTGACGCTGCGCTCCTGCAGCAAAAGCTGCAGGCAAAGCAACAGGTTAAGATCGAGACTGCTGATGGGCTTCTTCATACTGTGCCGCGGGCTGGATGACCATAAGTAAGGTGATGCAGACTATGCTACAGCCAATCAGAATCCCGATCAGCATATTGAGCGCGTTAAGTCCGATGACCGCCGCCAGCCATATCCACAGAGACGAACCGCAGACCTGCGCGATCCCCAGGACCGAGCTTGCCACGCCTGCCCGCAGCGAGAAGGGACCAAGCGCCTGACTCATCGCCACGCCAAAGCCAACCGAGAACCCGGCACAGATGAGCGTAATGCCCACCAGCATCAGCGCATGCGAGCTGGTGGTCGCCAGGATCGCGCCTGCGGCAAGGAATAAAACCTGTGAGGTCAGCATCAGCGTGCGCTGGCGGAAGAGATTCAGCGCAAACGGGGTGGAGAACGATACAGCCATACTGATCATAGCGGTTAATGCCATCACCGTGGAATACTCACCGCGATCGAAACCCATGGTCTCCATCAGCAACACCGGGGAAACGTTTACATACGTCAGGATCACCGCCACGCTTAACGTGGTTACGGCCAGACGGCTGAGGAAAAAGCGATTGAGAAGTTTCTCTGCCGGATGAATGGTCGCGGTATGGCTGGGATTCTGCGATCCCGGGTGGGTCTCTTTCAGTACGGCGATCGACAACACAAAGACCAGGGCGCCCATTGCAGCCATGGTCCAGAACAGGCTCTGCCACGGGAATTTCAGCATGATCAGATAGCCTACAACCGGTGCCAGCACCGGAATGATGCAGGTTATCCCGTTCAGCATGGAGAGCACTTTAGCACGGCGCTGGGCGCTTAAGGTGTCGCGCAAAATGGCAAACGCCACCACGTAACAGCCGCCGGCACCAATGCCCTGGATGAACCGTCCTGCCAGGAACAAGGTACTGTTCTGTGCCTGTGAGCAGAGAAGAGAGGCCAGGGCAAAGATGATGGCTCCGGTAATTGCGACGGGCTGACGGCCAGCCTTATCCGCGATCTTCCCGGCAAAGACCATCGACGACGCCATTCCTGCGAGGTAGGCCGAAAACGCGATATGCAGCTGCGCTTCGCTGGCACCCAGATCGCGGGCGATGTGCGGCAATCCCACCAGATACATATCAATACCAGACGGATAAAGCAGAACTAATGCGAAACTACAAAACAGAAAACGCGCCATAAACCCCCCATAGATGCAGGCATGCAGAATAGGGGGTGAAAAGGGTTAAGGCGAGTTGCCATTTGGACAATGGTGATTTCCCAGGAGGAAATCACCATGGATTAGCGGGAATTACTTACCAATACAGAAGCTCGAGAAAATCCTGCCCAACAGATCGTCCGACGTGAACTCCCCGGTGATCTCGCTCAGATTCTGCTGCGCCAGACGCAGCTCTTCCGCCAGCAGTTCACCTGCCCACGCGCCGATAAGCTGCGCTTTACCCTGGTCAAGATGGCGTGCCGCCTCTTCCAGCGCCTGCAGGTGACGGCGACGCGCCAGGAAGCCGCCTTCCATGCTGGTATCAAAGCCCATGCTCTGCTTGAGATGGTTACGCAGGGCTTCCACGCCTTCCCCTGTACGTGCCGAAAGGCGAATAAGTGAGTGACCATTCACATCGCTGATGCCCAGCGTTTCGCCGGTCACGTCCGCTTTGTTACGCACCACGGTGATAGGCAGTTTGGCCGGCAGACGGGCGATAAAGTCCGGCCAGATCTCCGCCGGGTCAACGGCGTCGGTCGTGGTGCCATCTACCATAAACAGCACGCGGTCGGCCTGCTCGATTTCCTGCCAGGCGCGCTCGATACCGATGCGCTCAACCTCGTCGCTGGCATCGCGCAGACCCGCGGTATCGATAATGTGCAGCGGCATGCCGTCGATGTGGATGTGCTCGCGCAGCACGTCGCGGGTGGTACCGGCTATGTCGGTTACGATTGCCGCTTCACGGCCCGCCAGGGCGTTCAGCAGGCTCGATTTCCCGGCGTTAGGGCGACCAGCAATGACGACCTTCATCCCTTCACGCAGCAGGCTGCCCTGACGCGCTTCGGCGCGGACGGCATCCAGATCGCTCATCACCTGGTTCAGCTGGGCTTCGATTTTACCGTCAGAGAGGAAGTCGATTTCCTCGTCCGGGAAGTCGATAGCCGCTTCGACATAGATTCGCAGGTGAGTAAGTGCTTCCACAAGGTGATTCACACGTGCGGAAAACGCGCCCTGCAGCGAGTTCAGGGCGGAGCGGGCCGCCTGTTCAGAGCTGGCGTCGATCAGGTCTGCAATCGCCTCGGCCTGTGCCAGGTCGAGTTTGTCGTTCAGGAAGGCACGCTCGGAGAATTCGCCCGGCTTCGCAATGCGCAGGCCCGGCAGGGTCAGAATACGTTTTAACAGCAGGTCGAGGATAACCGGGCCGCCGTGGCCCTGAAGTTCCAGCACGTCTTCGCCGGTAAAGGAGTTCGGGCCGGGGAACCACAGCGCAATGCCCTGGTCCAGCGCCGTGCCGTCGGCATCTTTAAACGGCAGGTAATCAGCGTAGCGCGGCTTTGGCAGTTTACCCAGCACCGCTTCGGCCACCTCGCGTGCCTTCAGGCCGGAGATACGCAGAATGCCTACACCACCGCGTCCCGGTGGGGTTGCCTGGGCGACGATAGTGTCGTTATGGCTCATGGTTGCTCTCGTTCAATACAAATAAAAAAGGCGGTCAATCGACCGCCCTTATTTTAGCGTTATCTTACCGAATCAGGACTTTTTCTTTTCGCGGCTATGCAGGCCACGTTTTTCCAGACCACGGTAAATCAGCTGCTGCTGGATGATGGTCACCAGGTTGCTGACGATATAGTACAGCACCAGACCTGACGGGAACCACAGGAAGAACACGGTGAAGATGACCGGCATAAAGGTCATGATCTTCTGCTGCATCGGGTCGGTCACGGTGGTTGGCGACATCTTCTGGATGAAGAACATCGTCACGCCCATCAGGATCGGCAGGATGTAGTACGGGTCCTGTGCGGACAGGTCATGGATCCACAGAGCGAACGGCGCGTGGCGCAGCTCAACGGAACCCATCAGCATGTAGTACAGCGCAAGGAAGATTGGCATCTGAATCAGCAGCGGGAAGCAACCACCCAGTGGGTTCACTTTCTCTGCCTTATACAGGGCCATCATCTCCTGGCTCTGACGCTGTTTATCATCGCCCAGACGCTCACGCATCGCCTGAATCTTCGGCTGCAGCATGCGCATCTTCGCCATGGAGGTGTACTGCGCTTTGGTCAGCGGGTACATGATGCCACGCACGATGAAGGTGATAACGATGATGGAGAAGCCCCAGTTACCCAGGAAACTGTGGATGAACTTCAGCAGCTTAAACAGCGGCTGAGAGATGAACCACAACCAACCGTAATCCACGGTCAGATCCAGGTGCGGCGCAACAGCGGCCATTTTGTCCTGAATTTCCGGGCCGACCCACAGGGTGCTTGCCAGCTTACCGGTTTGACCCGGCTGAACCAGAACAGGCTGTGATTTGTAGCCGATGGCTGCAATACCGTTGCCCAGGTTCGCGGTGTAGAAGTTGTTGGTACCGTCGTTATTCGGGATCCACGCGGTCGCGAAATACTGCTGCAGCATTGCGACCCAACCGCCTTTGGAGCTGACGTTCAGGTTTTCGTTATCGGCAATGGTGTCGAATTTGTATTTCTCGTACTTCGCATCAGGCGTGGAGTACGCCGCGCCACGGAAGGTATGCAGCGCAAAGTTGCTGCTTCCGGTGTCACGGTGTGACGGCAGATTGATGGACTGCTTCAGCTGACCGAAGGTAGACAGTTCCAGCGGTTTCGCACCGGCGTTCTGTACGCTGTAGCCCACGTTCACCGCATACTCACCGCGTTTCAGGGTGAAGGTTTTGGTGAAGGTGTTGCCTGCCGCGTCGGTGTAGGTCATCGGGATAACGAGTTCGTTCTGGCCATCGGCCAGTACAAAGGTGTCGTTCTCGACGTTATACAGTGGACGCGCACCGTTAGCCGGATTGTCCGGGCCATCACGACCGGTCAGGCCGCTCTGCGCCTGATACAGGAACTCCGGTGTGGTTTCCAGTAACTGGAACGGTTCGTTAGACTTCAGCTCTTTCGGGTAGGTCAACAGCAGCGCCTGCTCAACATCACCACCACGGGTGTTGATAGTCAGCTCAAGCACATCGGTCTTAACCGTAATCTGTTTCCCCTGGCCACTGGCCGGTACGCCCTGGTCGGCGGCGCTACCCGCTGCGGTGGTCGTGGTCTGCGTGGTCTGTTGCTGGGGTTGAGGATTTTTATCCTGCTCCCATGCCTGCCAGATCATGAAAGACACGAACAACAAAGCGATGATAAGAAGATTGCGTTGCGAATCCATCGTTAGTGTTCTCTGGTATCAAAAGGTCCTGGGGGGACGGGGTCGTCTCCACCGGGGTGTAAAGGGTGGCATTTTAATACGCGTTTCACCGTCAACCAACTGCCTTTTATCACTCCAAACCTGCGCAATGCCTCAATTCCGTAGCTTGAGCATGTTGGTGTGAAACGGCAGTGCGGCCCGAGTAGCGGACTAATCAGGCGTTGATAGACCCGAATGAGGGCTATCAGGACCCGTGAGCCAGGCGACAGTGGCGGCGCCATAATTTTTCCAACGCTTCCGAGAGAGCACGGTTATCGAGGTCGGCAACCCCCTTTTTAGCCACCACCACGAAATCCATAGAAGGCAGTTCGTGCTGACGTAAACGGAAGCTTTCACGCGTCAGACGTTTAATCCGGTTGCGTTCATGCGCACGCTTAACGTTTTTCTTAGCGACTGTGAGACCGATGCGGGGATGCCCCAGCGAATTTTGGCGGCCGAGGATGGTGATTTGCGGCGTGCCAGCCCGTTGTGGCTGCTGGAAGACGAAAGTGAAATGAGTGGGAGTTAACAAACGTAACTCCCTGGGAAATGCTAGCTTAACCACTCAGGGGTTAGCTTTATTACTTGGAAACGGTCAGACGAGCGCGGCCTTTAGCACGACGACGTGCCAGAACCTGACGACCATTTTTAGTAGCCATACGAGCACGGAAGCCGTGAGAACGGTTGCGCTTCAGTACAGACGGTTGAAAAGTGCGTTTCATGGCGATTTCTACCTAAACTTGAAAAAATTCATGACTTTTGCGGATGCCCGACCGAGTTTCGAATGACGGACGCCGAAGCCGTGGGTGATTAAAGAGGCCGGATTGTAATAATTGTACACTCCGGAGTCAATTCTCTTTCCTTATTTCCCGCGTATTTCCGCACGATTTCGCGTGGAAAATGAGCAACGGACGACGCAGGAAGATGAGCATCACGCGCCGGGTCGAGGATTATACGGCCTCGCCAACAAAGCGCAAGGATCGTCCCGGATCTTCGTTAGATCATTTAAGCAATAAATTGTCGCTGCTCATTAAATTTTCCAATATGCGGGCTAAATCGCGGGGCACTCGCGCCAGGATCGTTTACACTTACCCCGTTTCGGATCTTCCTGTGGATAAATCGGGAAGAATCTGTGAGAAACAGAAGATCTCTGGCTCAGTTTACGCTATGATCCGCGGTCCCGATCGGGATCCCAGGATCCTGGTCAGGATAAATTGCAGATAGCAATTCGCACGTCCCCCTTTACACAGGGTCATGTCGATGTGCGCCAACAATCATGAATATTCAATAGTTTTCTTTTATTGTTCGAGTGGAGTCCGCCGTGTCACTTTCGCTTTGGCAGCAGTGTCTTGCCCGATTGCAGGATGAGTTACCAGCCACAGAATTCAGTATGTGGATCCGCCCGTTGCAGGCGGAGCTGAGCGATAACACGCTGGCTTTGTATGCGCCAAACCGTTTTGTGCTCGATTGGGTAAGAGACAAGTACCTTAATAACATCAATGGCCTGCTGAACGATTTTTGCGGGTCAGATGTCCCACAGCTGCGTTTTGAAGTGGGCACAAAGCCGGTCACCCAAACCGTTCGTGAAACCGTAAATGTAGCCGCGCCCGCTCAGGCTGTTCCGGCTCCGGCGCCTCGCGTTGCACCCGCTCGTCAGGGCTGGGATAACGTCCCTGCCCCCGCAGAGCCAACCTACCGCTCTAACGTAAACGTCAAACACACGTTCGATAACTTCGTTGAAGGTAAGTCGAACCAGCTGGCGCGCGCGGCGGCCCGTCAGGTTGCCGATAACCCCGGCGGTGCTTACAACCCGCTGTTCCTGTATGGCGGCACGGGTCTCGGTAAAACGCACCTGCTGCACGCGGTGGGCAACGGCATTATGGCGCGCAAGCCCAACGCGAAAGTGGTGTATATGCACTCCGAGCGCTTCGTTCAGGACATGGTAAAAGCCCTGCAAAACAATGCGATCGAAGAGTTTAAACGCTACTACCGTTCCGTTGACGCGCTGCTGATCGATGACATCCAGTTCTTTGCCAATAAAGAACGATCGCAGGAAGAATTTTTCCACACCTTCAACGCCCTGCTGGAAGGTAATCAGCAGATCATTTTGACCTCGGATCGTTATCCTAAAGAGATCAACGGCGTTGAAGATCGTCTGAAATCCCGCTTCGGCTGGGGCCTGACCGTGGCGATCGAGCCACCGGAGCTGGAAACCCGCGTCGCGATCCTGATGAAGAAAGCCGATGAGAACGACATCCGCCTGCCGGGTGAAGTGGCGTTCTTCATCGCCAAGCGCCTGCGCTCCAACGTGCGTGAGCTGGAAGGGGCGCTGAACCGCGTTATCGCCAATGCCAACTTCACAGGTCGTGCGATCACCATCGATTTTGTGCGTGAAGCACTGCGCGATTTATTGGCATTGCAGGAAAAACTGGTCACCATCGACAATATTCAAAAGACGGTGGCTGAGTACTACAAGATCAAAGTGGCAGATTTACTGTCTAAACGTCGTTCCCGCTCGGTGGCGCGTCCGCGTCAGATGGCGATGGCGCTGGCAAAGGAGTTAACCAACCACAGTCTGCCGGAAATCGGCGATGCGTTTGGTGGCCGTGACCATACGACCGTGCTGCACGCCTGTCGCAAGATTGAGCAGTTACGCGAAGAAAGCCACGACATAAAAGAAGATTTTTCCAATCTAATCAGAACATTATCATCGTGACGCTATGAAATTTACCGTTGAACGTGAACATTTATTAAAACCGCTGCAACAGGTGAGTGGCCCATTAGGCGGCCGCCCAACGCTGCCTATTCTCGGAAACCTGCTGCTTCAGGTCGCGGACGGTACGCTGTCGCTGACCGGTACAGATCTGGAAATGGAAATGATCGCGCGCGTTACGCTGACGCAGCCGCACGACGCGGGCGCGACCACGGTTCCGGCACGTAAATTCTTTGATATTTGCCGCGGGTTGCCGGAAGGCGCTGAAATCGCCGTGCAGCTGGAGGGCGACCGCATGCTGGTGCGCTCTGGCCGCAGCCGTTTCTCCCTTTCCACGCTACCCGCTGCGGACTTCCCGAACCTGGACGACTGGCAGAGTGAAGTTGAATTCACTCTTCCGCAGGCGACGATGAAGCGTCTGATTGAAGCCACGCAGTTCTCCATGGCGCATCAGGATGTTCGTTACTACTTAAACGGCATGCTGTTCGAAACCGAAGGTGAAGAGCTGCGTACCGTCGCCACCGACGGCCACCGTCTGGCGGTCTGTTCCATGCCGATTGGCGACTCGCTGCCGAACCATTCGGTGATCGTGCCGCGTAAAGGCGTGATTGAACTGATGCGTATGCTCGACGGCGGTGACACGCCGCTGCGGGTGCAGATTGGCAGCAATAATATCCGTGCCCACGTGGGCGATTTTGTCTTCACTTCGAAGCTGGTTGATGGCCGTTTCCCGGATTATCGCCGCGTATTGCCGAAGAACCCGGACAAAACGCTGGAAGCGGGCTGCGATAGCCTCAAGCAGGCGTTTGCCCGCGCGGCCATTCTCTCGAACGAGAAATTCCGCGGCGTACGCCTGTACGTGAGTGAAAACCAGATCAAAATCACCGCCAACAACCCGGAGCAGGAAGAGGCAGAAGAGATTCTGGACGTCACCTACGCCGGGGCTGAGATGGAAATCGGCTTCAACGTCAGCTACGTGCTGGATGTGCTCAATGCACTGAAATGCGAGAATGTGCGTATTCTGCTGACCGACTCCGTTTCGAGCGTACAGATTGAAGATGCGGCCAGCCAAAGCGCGGCTTATGTTGTCATGCCAATGAGACTGTAATGTCGCTCACCCGTCTGTTGATCCGCGACTTTCGCAATATCGAAAGCGCGGATCTCGCTTTATCCCCCGGCTTTAACTTCCTGGTTGGCGCGAACGGCAGCGGCAAAACCAGCGTGCTGGAAGCCATCTATACGCTCGGCCATGGCCGGGCGTTTCGCAGTTTGCAGATTGGTCGCGTCATTCGCCACGAGCAGGAATCCTTTGTTCTGCACGGGCGTTTGCAGGGCGCAGAGCGGGAAACCGCCATCGGCCTGACCAAAGACAAGCAGGGCGATAGCAAGGTGCGCATCGACGGCACCGACGGCCACAAGGTGGCGGAGCTGGCGTTGCTGATGCCAATGCAGCTGATTACGCCCGAGGGGTTTACTTTACTCAACGGCGGCCCCAAATACAGAAGAGCGTTCCTCGACTGGGGATGCTTTCACAATGAAGCCGGTTTCTTTAACGCCTGGAGCAACCTGAAGCGTTTGCTTAAACAGCGTAACGCCGCGTTGCGCCAGGTCACGCGCTACGCCCAGCTGCGTCCGTGGGACATGGAACTCATCCCTCTTGCGGAACAGATCAGCCGCTGGCGTGCCGAATACAGCGCGGGTATCGCCGAAGATATGGCCGACACCTGCAAACAGTTTTTACCCGAGTTCTCTCTCACCTTCTCCTTCCAGCGTGGCTGGGAGAAAGAGACGGATTATGCCGAGGTGTTAGAGAGAAGCTTCGAGCGCGATCGGATGTTGACCTACACCGCGCACGGCCCGCACAAGGCGGATTTCCGCATTCGTGCCGACGGTGCGCCGGTGGAAGACACGCTGTCGCGCGGGCAGCTCAAGCTCCTGATGTGCGCGCTACGCCTGGCGCAGGGGGAGTTCCTCACTCGCGAGAGCGGACGACGCTGCCTGTACCTGATAGATGATTTTGCCTCGGAACTTGACGACGCGCGGCGCGGGCTGCTTGCCAGCCGCTTAAAAGCCACGCAGTCGCAGGTTTTCGTCAGCGCCATTAGCGCTGAACACGTTATGGACATGTCGGACGAAAATTCGAAGATGTTTACCGTGGAAAAGGGTAAAATAACGGATTAACCCAAGTTGAAATGAGCGAGAAACGTTGATGTCGAATTCTTATGACTCCTCCAGTATCAAAGTCCTGAAAGGGCTGGATGCGGTGCGTAAGCGCCCGGGTATGTATATCGGCGACACGGATGACGGCACCGGTCTGCACCACATGGTATTCGAGGTGGTAGATAACGCTATCGACGAAGCGCTCGCGGGTCACTGTAAAGACATCGTGGTCACCATCCATGCGGACAACTCCGTCTCCGTTACCGATGACGGCCGTGGCATCCCAACCGGTATTCACCCGGAAGAGGGCGTATCGGCTGCGGAAGTGATCATGACCGTACTGCACGCAGGCGGTAAGTTCGATGATAACTCCTATAAGGTTTCCGGCGGCCTGCACGGCGTAGGCGTTTCCGTAGTAAACGCCCTGTCGCAAAAGCTGGAGCTGGTTATTCAGCGCGAAGGCAAAATTCACCGTCAGATCTATCAGCACGGCGTGCCTGAAGCCCCGCTGGCCGTTACCGGTGATACCGATAAAACCGGTACCATGGTGCGTTTCTGGCCGAGCCTTGAAACCTTCACCAACGTCACTGAATTCGAGTACGACATCCTGGCGAAGCGCCTGCGTGAACTGTCGTTCCTGAACTCCGGCGTCTCTATTCGCCTGCGCGACAAACGCGACAACAAAGAAGACCACTTCCACTACGAAGGCGGTATCAAGGCGTTTGTTGAGTATCTGAACAAGAACAAAACGCCAATTCACCCGAATATCTTCTATTTCTCCACCGAAAAAGACGGTATCGGCGTGGAAGTGGCGCTGCAGTGGAACGACGGTTTCCAGGAAAACATCTACTGCTTTACCAACAACATTCCACAGCGCGACGGCGGTACTCACCTTGCGGGCTTCCGTGCGGCGATGACCCGTACCCTGAACGCCTACATGGACAAAGAAGGCTACAGCAAAAAAGCGAAAGTCAGCGCCACCGGTGACGACGCCCGTGAAGGCCTGATTGCCGTGGTCTCCGTGAAGGTGCCGGATCCGAAGTTCTCCTCACAGACCAAAGACAAGCTGGTTTCTTCTGAGGTGAAATCGGCAGTTGAGCAGCAGATGAACGAACTGCTGAGCGAATACCTGCTGGAAAACCCGAACGATGCGAAAATCGTGGTGGGCAAAATTATCGATGCGGCACGTGCCCGTGAAGCGGCGCGTAAAGCCCGTGAAATGACCCGTCGTAAAGGCGCGCTGGACCTGGCAGGCCTGCCGGGCAAGCTGGCTGACTGTCAGGAACGCGACCCGGCACTGTCTGAACTGTACCTTGTGGAAGGGGACTCCGCGGGCGGTTCTGCGAAGCAGGGCCGTAACCGTAAGAACCAGGCGATCCTGCCGCTGAAGGGTAAAATCCTCAACGTTGAGAAAGCGCGCTTCGACAAGATGCTCTCTTCTCAGGAAGTGGCGACGCTCATCACCGCGCTCGGCTGCGGCATTGGCCGCGACGAGTACAACCCGGACAAGCTGCGCTATCACAGCATCATCATCATGACCGATGCGGACGTCGACGGCTCGCACATCCGTACGCTGCTGTTGACCTTCTTCTATCGTCAGATGCCTGAAATCGTTGAGCGTGGCCACGTCTACATTGCGCAGCCGCCGCTGTACAAAGTGAAGAAAGGTAAGCAGGAACAGTACATTAAAGATGACGACGCGATGGATCAGTACCAAATCGCGATCGCCCTTGATGGCGCGACCCTGCACGCGAACTCCAGCGCGCCGGCACTGGCAGGCGAGCCGCTGGAGCGTCTGGTCTCCGAGTTCAACGCCACGCAGAAAATGATTGGCCGTATGGAACGCCGCTATCCAAAAGCGCTGCTGAAGGAGTTGGTCTATCAGCCAACCCTGACCGAAGCCGATCTGAGCAACGAGCAGGCCGTGACCCGCTGGGTGAATACCCTGGTGAGCGAGCTGAACGAGAAAGAGCAGCACGGCAGCCAGTGGAAGTTCGACGTTCAGCAGAATGCGGCACAGCAGTTTGAGCCGATTGTTCGCGTGCGTACTCACGGCGTCGACACCGACTACCCGCTGGAGCACGAATTCGTGACCGGCCCGGAATACCGCCGCATCTGCACCCTCGGCGAGAAGCTGCGCGGCCTGATCGAAGACGATGCCTTCATCGAACGTGGCGAGCGTCGTCAGCCGGTAGCAAGCTTCGAGCAGGCGCTGGACTGGCTGGTGAAAGAATCCCGTCGTGGTCTGTCTATCCAGCGTTATAAAGGTCTGGGCGAAATGAACCCGGATCAGCTGTGGGAAACCACCATGGATCCGGAAAGCCGTCGCATGCTGCGCGTCACCGTTAAAGACGCGATTGCAGCGGATCAGCTGTTCACCACCCTGATGGGCGATGCGGTAGAACCACGTCGTGCGTTCATTGAAGAGAACGCGCTGAAAGCGGCGAATATCGATATTTAACAGTCGCTATCCCGCATGAAAACTGGCCGCGCTTTTAGCGCGGCTTTTTTATGGGCGCAGGAATGTCCAGCGACATCGCCGCCGGTAAACGGCTCGCCAGCGCATCTATGGCCATTCTTACCCTCAGGGGCAGGTACGGCGTCTGTTGCCAGACGGCATGGACGTCAAAATGGACATCCGGCGCCTGCTTAAAGAGCGGGACAAGCTTTCCCTGATGAATTTCTTTGATGGCCATCCAGCAGGGGAGCCAGGCAATGCCGTGCCCGGTCACCGCCGCGTCGCAGATGGCCTGCAAATCATCCATATTGAGTGATGACCGCGGCGTAAACGTGCGCGGCGTTCCGTCGCTGTCCATAAGCTGCCAGGATAGCACGCGGCCTGCGCGCAGATAGTTAATGGCCGCGTGCCGGGATAAATCATCCACAGCGTCTGGATGACCTCTTTTTTGCAGATAGTCGGGCGAGGCGCACAGGACCATGCGGTGTTCTCCCAGCTTTCTGGCCACCAGCACGCTGCTGTCCTGCAGCGTGCCGTTACGTACCGCCATATCGAAGCCTTCCTCGACCAGATCCACCACGCGGTCGCTGAACGACATTTCAAGCTCAAGCCCAGGGTGTTCCTGCGCCAGTTCAATCAGCAGCGGCGCGACGCACTGGCGTCCAAACAGCACCGGCATGGCAACACGAAGCCGACCGTTGATCTGATGTTTCCCCGTTTCCAGCAGGGATTCCGCGCTCCTGATCTCCTCCAGCGCGCGCAGGCAGCGCTCGTAGAACAGGGCGCCGTTATCGGTGAGCCTCTGGCTGCGGGTGGTGCGCTGAAACAGCCGCACTCCCAGACGTTCCTCAAGTCGAGCAATGCTTTTACCCACCGCAGAGCGCGACAGGTGCAGGCGAACTGCGGCCTGCGCAAAGCTTCCTGCCTCCACGGCAGCGACAAAAACAGGAATATCTTTCAGCGTATCGGTCACGGTTTGTATCCATTCAGGCGTCAATGAATAGAAAACTTATCGTCACTGGTGACGAGGAGTCAACGGTAGACTGTCATTACTGAAGCTTATCTGATGGCAGGAGGAAAAAATGACAGAGACAATGCAGCGCTGGTCAATGAACGCCCTCGGGCGCGAGAATCTCAAACTCATTCATGAATCGGTTTCACAGCCAGGCCCCGGTGAGGTTTGCGTGCGGGTAAATGCCGTTGCGCTCAACTATCGCGATAAAATGGTCATCGAAGGCACGATGCCGATTCCGCTTTCCTTCCCGTTCACCCCGGCGTCTGACATGGCGGGCGTGGTGGACAGCGTAGGTGAAGGTGTCACGCGTTTCAAACCCGGCGCTCGCGTCATTTCAACCTTCTTCCCGGAGTGGATCGACGGCAAGCCGCAGGCAGACGCGCGTGATTTGCCCTACAAAACGTCCGGCGGCTATTTCCAGGGCATGCTGGCCGAATATGTGGTTGTAAATGAAAACGCGCTGGTAGCCTCTCCGGAAACTCTGAATGACGCAGAGGCCAGCACGTTACCCTGCGCAGGGCTTACCGCCTGGTTCGCGCTGGTGGAGCGGGGTCAGCTCCGCGCCGGGCAATCGGTGCTGGTACAGGGGACGGGCGGCGTGGCGATTTTCGCCCTGCAAATTGCAAAAGCGCACGGCGCAGAGGTTATTGTCACGTCCGGGAGCGATGAAAAGCTGGCGCTCGCCAAAAAACTGGGCGCCAGTCAGGGCGTCAACCGCCTGAAAAGTGACTGGGCTGAAGAAGCATTGGCGCTGACTCAGGATCGCGGCATCGACCATATTATCGAAACCGTAGGTGGGGAAAACCTGAAGCATTCCCTGCGTGCCGTTGCCGTTCATGGGCGTATCTCCGTCATTGGCGTGCTGGCCGGGACTGATATTTCGCTGCCTGCTGGTGAGCTGCTGCTGAAATCCCCCGTCATTCAGGGGATTGGCGTGGGACACCGCCGGGCGCTGGAGGATTTCGTCCGCGCTGTTGACGTCACGGGACTGAAGCCGGTGATTGAGCATCGCTACCGTTTTAACGAGCTTGAACAGGCCCTTGAACATCTGGATCGCGGCGCATTCGGTAAAATCGTTCTCACCCGCGAGTAAGTCGTCGTTCCCCGGTTAAGCGTAAAAGGGGTGTTTCTGTTGCGCAATGTAGCTCTATTTTTGTGTGCTTAATCGCGTTAGCATGAGGTAGCACTCATTTATCCCGGGGAACTCATGGCTATCAAACTCATTGCAATCGATATGGACGGCACGCTGCTGCTGCCAGACCACACTATCTCTCCTGCCGTTAAAAACGCGATCGCCGCCGCACGAGCGAAGGGCGTGAATGTGGTTCTGACCACGGGGCGTCCATATGCGGGCGTACACAGCTACCTGAAAGAGCTGCACATGAATCAGCCGGGCGATTACTGCATCACCTATAACGGCGCGCTGGTGCAGAAAGCCGCAGACGGCAGCACGGTTGCGCAAACTGCGCTGAGCTATGATGACTACCTGTTCCTCGAAAAACTGTCCCGTGAAGTGGGCTCCCACTTCCACGCGCTCGATCGCAATACGCTCTACACCGCCAACCGCGATATCAGCTACTACACGGTGCATGAATCCTACGTTGCGACCATTCCGCTGGTGTTCTGTGAAGCCGAGAAAATGGATCCGGCGACGCAGTTCCTGAAGGTGATGATGATTGACGAGCCGGAGATCCTGGATAAAGCCATCGCGCGCATTCCGGCGGAGGTAAAAGAGAAGTACACCGTGCTGAAAAGTGCGCCATACTTCCTCGAAATCCTCGATAAACGCGTCAATAAGGGCACCGGCGTGAAATCACTTGCTGATGCGTTAGGGATTAAGCAGGAAGAAATCATGGCGCTCGGCGACCAGGAGAACGACATCGCGATGATTGAATTCGCGGGCGTTGGCGTGGCAATGGATAACGCCATTCCTTCGGTGAAAGAGGTGGCTGATTTCGTCACCAAATCCAACCTGGAAGACGGCGTTGCCTACGCGATCGAGAAGTTTGTGCTGCAGTAACGCTTATTTTCAATCATCAGCCCCGGTTATCAACCGGGGCTTTTTTTGCCCTGAATTTATCGAATTGTTCTTTTTGTGATCTTGATTGTAGTACAACATTAACTGATTGTACTACATTGTCACCACGGCAAAGACGAATGGCCTCACGTTTGTACTGCAAAAGTGAGGCGAAATTCAGCGGTCGCGGTAAAGTAGTGATGGACATACAGAGCACAAGGACTCTCCATGACTCTCAATAAAACCGATCGCATCGTTATTACGCTGGGCACCCAGATTGTGGGCGGTAAATACGTTCCCGGTTCGCCGCTCCCCGCAGAGGCTGAACTGTGCGAGGAGTTTGAAACCTCGCGCAACATCATCCGGGAAGTGTTCCGCTCGCTGATGGCGAAGCGGCTGATTGAAATGAAGCGCTATCGCGGCGCGTTTGTTGCTCCGCGCAACCAGTGGAACTACCTCGATACCGACGTGCTGCAGTGGGTGCTGGAAAACGACTACGACCCGCGGCTTATCGGCGCGATGAGTGAAGTTCGAAACCTGGTGGAGCCGGCAATTGCGCGCTGGGCGGCGGAACGCGCGACCTCCGGTGATTTGGCCCAGATTGAATCGGCTTTAAACGACATGATCGCCAATAACCAGAACCGGGAGGCGTTCAACGAGGCGGACATTCGCTACCACGAAGCGGTGCTGCAGTCGGTGCATAACCCGGTATTACAGCAGCTTAGCGTGGCGATCAGCTCGCTACAGCGAGCGGTATTTGAACGTACCTGGATGGGTGATGAGGCCAACATGCCAAAAACGCTCCAGGAACATAAAGCGCTGTTCGATGCGATACGGCATCAGGACGGCGATGCGGCAGAGCAGGCGGCACTTACCATGATTGCCAGCTCGACACGAAGGCTGAAGGAAATCACATGACATCTCGCTACATCGCAATTGACTGGGGATCGACCAATCTGCGCGCCTGGCTTTATCAGGGCGAGCAGTGCCTGGAGAGCAGGCAATCAGAAGCAGGCGTGACGCGCCTGAACGGTAAATCCCCCGAGGCGGTGTTAGCAGAGGTCACACAAAACTGGCGCGACAGCGCCACGCCGGTGGTAATGGCGGGAATGGTGGGCAGTAACGTAGGCTGGAAAATTGCACCTTATCTGCCGGTTCCCGTCCATTTCTCCGCTATTGGCGAGCAGTTAACGTCCGTTGGCGACAATATTTGGATTATTCCCGGTTTGAGCGTCTCTCGCGACGATAACCACAACGTGATGCGCGGGGAAGAGACGCAGCTGCTTGGCGCGCGCGCTCTCTCTCCTTCTTCTGTCTACGTCATGCCCGGCACGCACTGTAAGTGGGTCCAGGCTGACGCTGAGCAAATCCACGATTTTCGCACCGTAATGACCGGCGAGCTGCACCATTTGCTGCTCAACCATTCGCTGGTCGGGGCCGGTTTACCTGAGCAGGAATCCTCGTCAGAGGCGTTTTCCGCCGGGCTTGAACGTGGGATCGCCTCCCCTGATGTGTTGCCGCAGCTTTTTGAGGTTCGCGCCTCGCACGTGCTGGGACTTCTCCCGCGCGAGCAGGTCAGCGAGTTTCTCTCCGGCCTGCTGATTGGCGCAGAGGTCGCCAGCATGCGTGAGTTCATCGCGCACGAGCAGGCCATTACGATTGTCGCAGGCGCATCGCTAATGTCGCGCTACGAACAGGCATTTCGCGCCGTTGGGCGTGATGTTTCGACGGTATCCGGCGACACGGCATTTCAGGCAGGAATAAGGAGCATCGCTCATGCAGTGGCAAACTGATCTTCCCCTTATCGCGATTTTGCGCGGCATCACGCCCGATGAGGCGTTAGACCACGTCGGCGCGGTTATCGACGCCGGATTCGACGCGGTAGAAATCCCGCTCAACTCGCCCGACTGGGAAAAAAGCATTCCGGCCGTGGTCGAGGTTTTCGGCGATAAGGCGCTGATTGGCGCAGGCACCGTGTTACAGCCTGAGCAGGTCGATCGGCTGGCAAAGATGGGCTGCAGGCTTATCGTCACGCCCAATATTCAGCCTGAGGTGATCCGCCGCGCGGTGGGTTACGGCATGACGGTCTGCCCGGGCTGCGCCACCGCCACGGAAGCCTTTACTGCCCTTGATGCGGGCGCGCAGTCGCTCAAAATTTTCCCGTCATCGGCTTTTGGACCGGACTACATCAAGGCGTTGAAAGCGGTATTGCCCGCCAGCGTGCCGGTCTTTGCCGTGGGCGGCGTAACGCCAGAAAACCTGGGCCAGTGGATGAGCGCTGGCTGTGTGGGCGCAGGGTTGGGTAGCGATCTTTATCGTGCTGGACAGTCCGTGGAACGTACCGCACAGCAGGCGGCAGCATTTGTGAAAGCGTATCGAGAGGCAGTGAAATGAAAATAACCAAACTCACCACGTACCGTTTACCCCCGCGCTGGATGTTCCTGAAAATCGAAACCGATGAAGGGGTTGTAGGCTGGGGCGAACCGGTGATTGAAGGGCGCGCGCGCACCGTTGAAGCGGCAGTACACGAGCTGGGCGAATACCTGATTGGTCAGGATCCGGCGCGCATTAACGACCTGTGGCAGGTGATGTACCGCGCGGGCTTCTACCGCGGTGGTCCGATCCTGATGAGCGCCATCGCCGGTATCGACCAGGCGCTGTGGGATATCAAAGGTAAAGTGCTTAACGCGCCGGTCTGGCAGCTTATGGGCGGCCTGGTGCGCGACAAAATCAAAGCCTACAGCTGGGTAGGCGGCGACCGTCCTGCGGAAGTGATCGACGGCATCACGCAGTTGCGCAATATCGGCTTTGACACCTTCAAGCTCAACGGCTGCGAAGAGATGGGCGTTATCGACAATTCGCGTGCGGTAGACCGGGCGGTCAATACCGTGGCGCAAATTCGTGAAGCCTTCGGTAACGAGATTGAGTTTGGCCTGGATTTTCACGGCCGCGTCAGCGCGCCGATGGCCAAAGTGCTGATTAAAGAGCTTGAGCCGTATCGCCCGCTGTTTATCGAAGAGCCGGTGCTGGCCGAGCAGGCGGAGTACTATCCGAAGTTAGCTGAACAGACCCACATTCCTATCGCGGCGGGCGAACGGATGTTCTCACGCTTCGAGTTCAAACGCGTGCTCGAAGCGGGCGGCATTGCCATCCTGCAGCCGGACCTCTCGCACGCGGGCGGCATCACCGAATGCTACAAAATTGCCGGGATGGCAGAAGCTTACGATGTGGCGCTGGCGCCGCACTGCCCGCTCGGCCCAATCGCGCTGGCGGCCTGCCTGCACGTCGACTTCGTCTCCCGCAATGCGGTGTTCCAGGAACAGAGCATGGGGATTCACTATAACAAGGGCGCGGAACTGCTCGATTTTGTGAAAAATAAAGAAGACTTCTGCATGGAAGGCGGTTTCTTTAAACCGCTTACGAAGCCGGGCCTTGGCGTGGAAATTGACGAAGCTAAAGTCATTGAGCTGAGTAAGAATGCGCCGGACTGGCGAAACCCGCTGTGGCGTCATGAGGACGGCAGCGTAGCGGAATGGTAATCGCCATCCCGTAGACCCGGTAAGCCTCCGGGCAAAAATCATACATACAAAAATATAACCCTCTGTAAATTACAGGGCATGGTGAGCGGCTTCGCTATGCCCAAAATCTGGAGACAGATTGCGATGGATATTCCAGTTACCGCTACAAAAATCGGGCGTCGCCGCTACCTGACGCTGATGATGATCTTTATTACCGTGGTCATTTGCTATGTTGACCGCGCCAACCTTGCCGTGGCATCGGCCCATATTCAGGAAGAGTTTGGCATCACCAAAGCGGAAATGGGCTATGTCTTCTCGGCGTTTGCCTGGTTGTATACCTTATGCCAGATCCCCGGCGGCTGGTTTCTTGACCGCGTGGGTTCACGTCTGACCTACTTTATCGCCATATTAGGCTGGTCCGTGGCGACCCTATTCCAGGGCTTCGCCACCGGGCTGATGTCGCTGATTGGCCTGCGTGCCATCACCGGGGTTTTCGAAGCGCCCGCGTTTCCGACCAACAACCGTATGGTGACCAGCTGGTTCCCGGAACATGAGCGCGCGTCCGCCGTTGGTTTTTACACCTCTGGCCAGTTTGTCGGCCTGGCGTTCCTGACGCCGCTGCTGATCTGGATCCAGGAGCTGCTGAGCTGGCACTGGGTGTTCATCGTCACCGGCGGGATTGGCATTATCTGGTCGCTAATCTGGTTCAAGGTTTACCAGCCGCCGCGTCTGACCAAAAGTATCACCAGGGCCGAGCTGGACTACATCCGCGACGGTGGCGGTCTGGTGGATGGTGATGCACCGGTGAAAAAAGAGGCGCGCCAGCCGCTGACCAAAGCGGACTGGAAGCTGGTCTTCCACCGTAAGCTGGTGGGCGTGTATCTGGGTCAGTTCGCGGTTACTTCTACGCTATGGTTCTTCCTCACCTGGTTCCCGAACTACCTGACCCAGGAAAAGGGGATCGCGGCGCTGAAGGCGGGCTTTATGACCACCGTGCCGTTCCTCGCCGCATTTTTCGGCGTGTTGCTCTCCGGCTGGCTGGCCGATAAGCTGGTGAAAAAAGGGTACTCGCTGGGCGTGGCGCGTAAAACGCCGATTATCTGCGGCTTGCTGATCTCAACCAGCATCATGGGTGCCAACTACACCAACGATCCGGTGTGGATTATGGCCCTGATGGCGGTGGCGTTCTTTGGTAACGGTTTCGCCTCTATCACCTGGTCGCTGGTGTCGTCCCTTGCGCCGATGCGGCTGATTGGCCTGACCGGCGGTGTGTTCAACTTTGTCGGCGGACTGGGCGGGATCACCGTACCGCTGGTCATCGGCTACCTGGCGCAGGACTACGGCTTCGGCCCGGCGCTGGTCTACATCTCTGCCGTGGCGCTGATCGGGGCACTCTCCTACATTCTGCTGGTGGGCGATGTGAAACGAGTAGGCTAATACCTGCGGATGTTTTACCCTGATGCACTCACCGTGCATCAGGGTATCCTCATGAAACAAATCACCTTCGCTTCCCGCAACCACCAGCTGACCAATATCAATACCTGGACGCCGGACAGCCAGTGGCTGGTCTACGACGTGCGCCCGTCAGGCGCGTCATTTACCGGCGAAACCATTGAGCAGGTCAACGTCGTTACGGGTGAGGTGGAGGTGGTCTATCGCGCCACTGACGGCGCGCATGTCGGCGTGGTGACCGTTCATCCGGCACAGGACAAATACGTCTTTATCCACGGTCCGAAAAACCCGGATGCTGGCTGGCACTACGATTTTCATCATCGTCAGGGTGTGATTGTGCATCACGGTCAGGTGAGCAACCTGGACGCGATGGATATCACCGCGCCTTATACCGCAGGCGCGCTGCGCGGCGGCAGCCACGTGCACGTCTTCAGCCCGAACGGGCAGTTCGTCAGCTTCACCTATAACGACCATGTTTTACATGAGCGCGATCCGAAGCTCGATTTACGCAACGTCGGCGTGGCGGCACCGTTTGGCCCGGTGAACCCGCAGGGGAATCATCCACGTGAATATTCAGGCACGTTCTGGAGCGTGCTGGTCAGCCGCACAACGCCCAACCCGCAGCCGGGCAGCGATGAAATCAACCGCGCCTACGAAGAGGGCTGGGTGGGCAACAACAGGCTGGCGTTTATCGGCGACACCCTCTCCGTGCAGGGCGAAAAAGTGCCTGAACTGTTTATTGTTAACCTGCCAGAAGGCGAGCAGGGCTGGAAACAAGCGGGCGATGCGCCGCTGCAGGGCACCCCAGACACCCTGCCAGCGCCGCCTGCCGGGGTGAAGCAGCGTCGTCTGACCTTTACCCACCAGAGGGCCTACCCGGGTCTGGTGAACGTGCCGCGTCACTGGGTGCGCAGTAACCCCCAGGGGACGCAGATCGCGTTTCTGATGCGGGATGATAACGGCATTGTGCAGCTGTGGCTGATCTCTCCTGAGGGCGGCGAACCGCGCCAGTTGACGCGCACCGGGAGCGGTATTCAGTCTGCGTTTAACTGGCACCCTTCCGGGAACATGCTGGGATTTGTGCTTGAAAACCGAATCGCCTGCTGTGACGCGAAGACTGGAGAAGTGACGTTTTTGACGTCCGATCACGGCAATCCGCCGTCTGCTGATGCGGTCGTGTTTTCCCCGGACGGGCGCTTTATTGCGTGGATGCAAGAGACGGGCGGTTTCCGTCAGCTTTGGGTAACGGAAACCGCGCAGGACTAGCGCGGCGGCATCTCAGCGGGCGGGATAACGGCGTTTGTCGCCAGATTTTCCTGCTCGCTTTTCTCTACCCGTGAGCGCACGGAATCGTCCTTACGGAATACATCCCACGGCAGCAGAAGCGTATCCGCCACTGCTGTAAAGGGCATATCCAGAATAACCAGGGATTTGGTGCCCCAGTTCGTATCGTCATCGGAGATCATCGCCGCGCTGGCGCGCGTCCCCGGATATGTTCCTTCTTTACCGCCGGTGTGAGACATCACGCTCGAACACCCGCAAAGTAAAACCGCCCCGCTGAACGTCGTCAGCTTTATCAGAACATTTTTCATCATCACTCAGTCATCGTTAATGGCACTGCATAGACCTGCAACTCAGGGTTATAGCGAGCCTTATCCGAAATGAATAGCCCGATAACCCCGCACTGTGGCAGCCATCGCAATTAAACTCTTTGTGCTGTTGTCCCAGAGTCTATGCGACAACCAGCAAAGTGCAAAAAAATCTCGCCTAAATAGTCTTGAAAAGCCCGGTTCCAGACCCATTTTAAGAATGTGACCCGATAACGAACACGCCTGATGGGTGCTCGGGGGCGCAAAGGCCTGTCCATGGTGGAAGGCTACAATTTCTCGCTGATTTCAGGAGCATTATCTATGCGTAACTTCGATCTTTCTCCGCTATACCGTTCTGCAATTGGTTTTGACCGCCTGTTTAACCATTTAGAAAATAACCAAAGCCAGAGCAACGGCTACCCTCCATACAATGTTGAGCTGGTTGACGAAAACCACTACCGCATCGCCATTGCCGTCGCCGGTTTTGCAGAAAACGAGCTGGAAATCACCGCGCAGGACAACCTGCTGGTGGTGAAAGGTTCCCATACGGCCGAGCAGAAAGAACGTACCTACCTTTACCAGGGCATCGCCGAGCGCAACTTTGAACGCAAGTTCCAGTTAGCCGAGAACATTCACGTTAAAGGCGCGAACCTGGTTAACGGCCTGCTGTTTATCGAACTGGAACGCGTGATTCCGGAAGAGAAAAAACCGCGCCGTATCGAAATTAACTAATTACGCGGGTCGCGCGAGCGACCCACCCGGACTTGCTTGCCGTAACGGGAGCATATGCGAATCCATCAGGATTTGCAGGAACAACTGTGCACAAAATTAAACTGTGCCGAACTCGCTTCTCAGAAGGAGATTTAGTATGCGTAACTACGATTTATCCCCCCTGCTGCGTCAGTGGATTGGTTTTGACAAACTGGCTAATGCCCTGCAAAGCACCACCGAGCAACAGACATTTCCGCCGTACAACATTGAAAAAAGCGACGATAACCACTATCGCATCACCCTTGCGCTGGCCGGGTTCCGCCAGGAAGATCTGGATATCCAGCTTGAAGGCGCGCGCCTGACCGTGAAGGGTACGCCGGAAAAACAAGAGACCGAAACCCGGTGGCTGCACCAGGGTCTGGTTAATCAGCCGTTTAGCCTGAGCTTTACCCTGGCAGACCATATGGAAGTGTCCGGTGCGACGTTTACCAACGGGCTGCTGCATATCGATCTTATCCGTAACGTGCCGGAAGCCATCGCGCCGCAGCGTATCGCCATTAGCGAGCGGCCGGCGTTGAACAGCTAATCCGCTTTACTCACAGACTGCACAAAGCCCTGCTCCGGCAGGGCTTTTTTGTGCGCCATCGCCCATACAACCGCATCCGGCTCTGAGAAAATCCTTGTTATAACTAAGGTTATGCCAAGGATGTGGATCATGAGTGATATCGCGTTAACCGTAAGCGTTTTGGCCCTGGCCGCGGTTGTAGGGCTATGGATTGGCAATATCAAAATCCGTGGCGTCGGGTTTGGAATTGGCGGGGTGCTGTTTGGCGGCATTTTTGTCGGGCATTTTGCTGACAAGCTCGGGCTGGTTCTCAGCGCCGATATGCTCCACTTTATTCAGGAGTTCGGCCTGATCCTCTTCGTCTACACCATCGGGATTCAGGTAGGGCCGGGCTTTTTCGCTTCCCTGCGCGTCTCCGGGCTACGGCTCAATCTGTTTGCCCTCGGCATTGTGGTGATGGGCGGGCTGGTCACCGCGATCCTGCACAAAATCTTTGCTATCCCGCTGCCCGTGGTGCTGGGCATTTTTTCCGGGGCGGTTACCAACACGCCAGCGCTCGGAGCCGGGCAGCAAATCCTTCGCGATTTGGGCATTGAACCCGGCATTGTCGACCAAATGGGGATGAGCTACGCCATGGCCTATCCGTTTGGGATTTGCGGCATTCTGCTCTCCATGTGGCTGGTCCGCGTCCTGTTTCGCGTTAACGTCGACAAAGAGGCGAAGGATCACGAAACCACGCTCACCAATGGCCACATGCCGATCAAAACCATCAACATTCGCGTCGATAACCCCAACCTGAACAATATGGCGATTCAGGACGTACCGATCCTGAACAGCGCCAATATTATCTGTTCCCGCCTTAAGCGCGACGACGTGCTGATGGTGCCTGCGCCCGGCACGATGATCCAGCAGGGTGACCTGCTGCACCTGGTCGGCCAGCCGGGGGATTTAAACAACGCGCGGCTGGTGATTGGTCAGGAAGTGGATACCTCGCTTTCGACTCGCGGCACCGATATGCGCGTGGAGCGTGTTGTGGTGACCAACGAGCACGTTCTGGGCAAGAAAATACGCGATCTGCAGGTAAAAGAGCGCTACGACGTCGTAATCTCCCGCCTCAACCGTGCGGGCGTTGAACTGGTTGCCAGCCCGGAGGCCAGCCTGCAGTTCGGGGATATCCTCAACCTGGTCGGACGCCCGTCGTCCATCGACGCCGTGGCGGATATGGTAGGCAACGCCCAGCAAAAACTGCAGCAGGTGCAGATGCTGCCGGTGTTTATCGGCATCGGGCTTGGCGTGCTGCTCGGCTCTATTCCGCTGTACGTGCCGGGCTTCCCGGTGGCGCTTAAGCTCGGCCTGGCGGGCGGGCCGCTGATTATGGCGCTGATCCTCGGGCGTATCGGCTGTATCGGGAAGCTCTACTGGTTTATGCCGCCGAGCGCTAACCTGGCGCTGCGCGAGCTGGGCATCGTGCTGTTCCTGGCGGTTGTCGGGCTGAAGTCCGGCGGGGATTTTGTCGATACCCTGGTCAAGGGCGAAGGGATGAGCTGGGTCGGCTACGGCATCTTTATCACGGCGATCCCGCTGCTGACGGTGGCAATCCTGGCGCGGATGTTCGCCAAAATGAACTACCTGACGCTGTGCGGCATGCTGGCGGGCTCCATGACCGACCCGCCAGCGCTCGCTTTTGCCAACAACCTGCACGCCACCAGCGGCGCGGCCGCGCTCTCCTATGCCACCGTCTACCCGCTGGTGATGTTCCTGCGCATCATCACCCCGCAGCTACTGGCGGTGCTGTTCTGGGGGATGGGCTAACAGCTCTTCCGGGTGGATGCGCCGCAGATGGTAGTCCACCTGGTAATCGCTGGTATTTCGGAACATCACGGAATAATTGAGGAACTCGCCGCTGTCGCTGTAGGAGAGAGAGGTAATTCGCAGCAGCGGCGTCTGTTCCGGCAGATTCATATAACCGGCCAGCTGTTTATCTGCCAGCACCGGCGTCAGGCTCTCGTAGTTGCCGCTGATGGTGATCCCGCACTCCTTCTCAATGTAATCAAACTTAGACCCCTCAAGATGCGCCAGCGACAGGTTGCGGAACAGCTTCACCGGCATAAAGCTATCTTCCAGCATCAGCGGCTTTCCGTCCACGTAGCGCACCCGCCGTGAAAAGTAGATCCGCTCATCCACCTGGATCCGCAGCTGGCTGGCGATGGCGGGCGGGGCGGGCATCACTTCGAACTGCAGCACCTTGCTCTGCACCTCTTTTCCCTGCTGACGTAGTACCTCCACCAGCCCGGTCAGGTTAGTGGTTTCGTGGTGAACGTCTTTGCGCGAGACAAACGTTCCGCTGCCGTGCCGGCGCTCAACCAGCCCCCAGCTCACCAGCAGATCCAGCGCCTTGCGGATGGTCATGCGCGCCACGCCAAACTCCTGCGCCAGCGCTTTTTCACCAGGCAGCGGGCTGCCGATGTTGTAGTCCGATGAATTCAGCCGCAGCCGCAACCTGTCAGCAATTGATTTGTAGATCACCAGTAGACCTCTTTGCCCTTATCAGGGCGTGGAATGCGTCCTGACATGTCCATATTTAACTCAAAAAGTAGACCTGATTGGTCAAAATAAAACCATGAATGCGATCACGAATCGCAGCGGCACGCCATGTCCGTGCATCAGTAACTTCTTATGCTCACCTCAGGCCAGCACAAAACCATAAAGGCCTCTACCCCTACAGGTTGTTACGTGAGGATTTAAAAATGCTCAGTCAAATACAACGTTTTGGCGGTGCCATGTTTACCCCGGTGTTGCTGTTTCCGTTTGCCGGGATCGTGGTGGGAATCGCCATCATGCTTCGCAACCCGCTGTTTGTCGGCGAAGCCTTAACCGCCCCCGATCATCTTTTCGCGCAGATCGTTCACATCATTGAAGAGGGCGGCTGGGCGGTGTTTCGCAATATGCCGCTGATTTTTGCCGTCGGCCTGCCGATTGGGCTGGCGAAGCAGGCCCAGGGCCGCGCCTGCCTGTCGGTGCTGATTAGCTTCCTGACCTGGAACTACTTCATTAACGCGATGGGCATGACCTGGGGGCCTTTCTTTGGCGTCGACTTCTCCGCCGAACCGACGGCGGGAAGCGGGCTGGCGATGATTGCCGGGATCAAAACACTCGATACCAGCATCATCGGCGCCATCGTGATCTCAGGCATCGTCACCGCCATCCACAACCGCTATTTCGACAAGCCGCTGCCGGTCTTTCTGGGGATTTTCCAGGGCAGCTCGTTTGTCGTTATCCTCGCGTTCTTCGTGATGATCCCCTGTGCCTGGCTGACGCTGCTGGGCTGGCCGAAAGTGCAGATGGGCATCGAATCCCTGCAGGCGTTCCTACGCTCTGCCGGTGCGCTGGGCGTGTGGGTGTATACCTTCCTGGAACGCATTCTGATCCCAACTGGCCTGCATCACTTCGTCTACGGTCCGTTCATCTTCGGCCCGGCGGCGGTGGAGGGCGGTATTCAGGTCTACTGGGCGCAGCATCTGCAGGAATTCAGCCAGAGCACCCTGCCGCTGAAGACCCTCTTCCCGGAAGGTGGCTTTGCACTGCACGGCAACTCAAAAGTGTTTGGCTCGGTCGGGATTGCCTTCGCTATCTGGTACACCGCGTCGCCAGAAAATCGCGTCAAGGTGGCGGGCCTGCTGGTTCCGGCCACGCTCACCGCCGTGCTGGTGGGCATTACCGAACCGCTTGAGTTCACCTTCCTGTTTATCTCGCCGCTGCTGTTCGCCGTGCACGCCGTGCTGGCGGCCACCATGGCGACGGTGATGTACGCCTTCGGCGTCGTGGGGAACATGGGCGGCGGCCTGCTGGACCAGTTCCTGCCGCAAAACTGGATCCCGATGTTCCATAACCACGCCTCGACGGTGTTCACCCAGATCGGCATTGGCGTCTGCTTCACCGGCATCTACTTCGTGATCTTCAAGACGCTGATTGAGCGTCTGAACCTGAAAACGCCGGGCCGGGAAGAGAGCGAAATCAAACTCTACAGCAAGGCCGACTATAAGGCGGCGCGCGGGCAAACCACCGCCCCGGCGGCGGCCAGCCAGCAGGTTGGGCAAGCCGCCGGATTCCTGCAGGCGCTCGGCGGTGCAACAAATATCGAAAGCATCAATAACTGCGCCACCCGCCTGCGTATCGCGCTGGTGGATATGGCGAAAACCCAAAGCGACGACGTCTTCAAAGCCCTGGGCGCACACGGCGTAGTGCGACGCGGCAACGGCATTCAGGTGATTGTCGGCCTGCACGTTCCTCAGGTGCGCGACCAGCTGGAATCGCTGATGAAAACTCCTTTAACAAATGAACAAACCACCCTGACAGAGGCTATATCATGAAAAAATTCTCAGTTGTCATTGCAGGCGGCGGCAGCACCTTTACGCCTGGTATCGTCCTGATGCTGTTAGCCAACCGTGACCGTTTCCCGCTGCGCGCCCTGAAGTTCTATGACAACGATGGCGCGCGTCAGGAGACCATCGCCGAAGCGTGCAGAATCATCCTTAAGGAGCAGGCCCCGGAGATTGAATTCAGCTACACCACCGATCCTAAAGCGGCGTTTACCGATGTGGATTTCGTGATGGCGCACATCCGCGTGGGCAAATACCCGATGCGCGAAAAAGATGAAAAAATCCCGCTGCGCCACGGCGTGCTGGGCCAGGAAACCTGCGGACCGGGCGGTATCTCTTACGGCATGCGCTCTATCGGCGGCGTGCTGGAGCTGGTGGATTATATGGAACAGTACTCCCCGAACGCGTGGATGCTGAACTACTCCAACCCGGCGGCGATTGTCGCAGAAGCCACGCGCCGCTTGCGTCCGAACGCTAAAATCCTCAACATCTGCGATATGCCGATCGGCATTGAAGGGCGCATGGCGCAGATTGTCGGCCTGAAAGACCGCAAAGAGATGCGCGTGCGCTACTACGGCCTGAACCACTTCGGCTGGTGGACGTCGATTGAAGACCTGAACGGCACCGATCTGATGCCGAAGCTGCGCGAATACGTGGCGAAAAACGGCTATGTTCCGCCTTCGGAAGATGCGCATACCGAAGCGAGCTGGAACGATACCTTTGCCAAAGCTAAAGACGTGCAGGCGCTGGATCCGGACACCATGCCGAACACCTACCTGAAGTATTACCTGTTCCCGGACTACGTGGTCGCGCATTCCAACCCGGAACGGACCCGCGCCAATGAAGTTATGGATCACCGTGAGAAGCATGTGTTTAGCGCCTGTCGGGCGATTATCGAAGCCGGCAACTCCGCCGCCGGTGAGCTGGAAATCGACGAACATGCGTCGTACATCGTCGATCTGGCGACTGCGATTGCCTTTAACACCCAGGAGCGGATGCTGCTGATAGTGCCAAACAACGGTGCCATCCATAACTTTGACGCCGACGCGATGGTGGAGATCCCGTGCCTGGTGGGCCATAACGGACCGGAGCCGCTTACGGTGGGCGATATTCCGCACTTCCAGAAAGGGCTGATGAGCCAGCAGGTGGCGGTGGAAAAACTGGTGGTGGATGCCTGGGAGCAGCGCTCGTACCAGAAGCTCTGGCAGGCCATTACCCTGTCGAAAACCGTGCCGAGCGCCTCCGTCGCGAAAGCGATTCTGGATGACCTGATCGAGGCCAACAAAGAGTACTGGCCAGAGCTGCATTAATCGTCCTGACCGGCATCGCCCGATGCCGGTCTCCTTGTCCTTGTCGATTTACGCTATGCTGAAGCCTGCCCGTAGCACGACAAGGAACCTCCATGAAAATTTCCCGCCTCGGCGAAGCGCCGGACTACCGCTTCTCTCTGGCTAATGAACGCACGTTTTTAGCGTGGATCCGCACCGCACTGGGCTTTCTGGCCGCAGGTGTTGGCCTTGACCAGCTCGCCCCCGATTTTGCCACGCCGCTGATTCGTGAAGTGCTGGCGCTGCTGCTGTGCCTGTTCGCGGGCGTGCTGGCTATTTACGGCTACCTGCGATGGCTGCGCAATGAGAAGGCGATGCGCCTGAAGCAGGATCTGCCCTATACGCGCGGGTTGCTCATCATCAGCGTGATTCTGCTTGCGGTGGCGGGCGTGGTGATGGGGCTGGTGTTCTATGGCGGATAGCCGCAAAGCGCGGCGCGAAGCGGACCCCGGCCTGCAGCCGGAGCGGACGTCGCTGGCCTGGCTGCGCACGCTGCTGGGGTATGGCGCGCTGATTGCCCTGGCGATCAAGCACAACTGGCACCGAACCGGGGTGCCATTCTGGATCTCTATTATTGTGCTGGCGCTGGTGGCCATCATTTTATGGCGCTATACCCGCAGCCGTAATCTGATGGACGTGGCGCAGAACGACTTTGTCCAGCCGAAGGCGGTGAGGGATAAGTTCCTGATCGCCCTGGCTGTGCTGTCTCTGTCTTTACTCTTCGCAGTGACTCACATTCAGCAAATTGTGAGCTTTTAAAGCCCGGTGGCGGCTACGCCTTACCGGGCCTACGATTAATGGCCTTTTGCTAAATACTTCGCCATCTCGTCTTCCGGCACCATGCCGCCGCCGGTCGCCCACACCAGGTGGGTAACGCTGGCATCTGAAGGCACGCGCAGCGGCCCGGCCATCCCCGCCAGCGCGGACGGTTCCAGCCGAATGCCTTCCTCCTGCGCCAGCCAGCCGAGCATGTCGTACATGCTCTGATCGGAAAGCGTATAGAACCCGTCAAGCAGGCGCTCCATCGCGCGGCCCACGAAGCCGGACGCACGTCCTACCGCCAGCCCGTCCGCTGCCGTCACGTTATCAATGCCAAGGTCCTGTACGGCAATCTCGTCGTGCAGGCCGGTGTAGACGCCCAGAAGCATGCACGGGGAGTGCGTGGGCTCCGCGAAGAAGCAATGGACGTTGTCACCAAAGGCCAGCTTCAGGCCAAACGCCACCCCACCGGGGCCGCCGCCGACGCCGCACGGCAGGTAGACGTACAGGGGGTGCTCGGCATCCACCACGCGGCCCTGTTCGGCAAACTGCGCCTTCAGCCGCTCGCCTGCCACCGCGTAGCCCAGGAACAGGGTGCGGGAGTTTTCATCGTCAATGAAGAAACAGTTCGGATCGCTTTCTGCCGCTTTGCGTCCCTGCTCCACCGCCACGCCGTAATCCTGCTCATATTCCACGACGATGACGCCGTGGCTGCGCAGTTTGGCTTTCTTCCACTCGCGGGCGTCGGCGGACATATGCACCGTCACCTTAAAGCCGATGCGGGCGCTTATGATACCGATGGACATCCCCAGGTTGCCGGTTGAGCCCACCGCAATGCTGTACTGGCTGAAGAAGTCCTTAAAGCGCGGCTCCAGCAGAACGCTGTAGTCGTCTTCAACGCTCAGCAACCCGGCGTCCAGCGCCAGTTTTTCCGCGTGGGTCAGCACCTCGTAGATGCCGCCGCGCGCTTTAATCGAGCCGGAGATCGGCAGATGGCTGTCTTTTTTCAGCAGCAGACTGCCGGGAATGGGTTTGCCGGACTCTTTCGCCAGCCGCGCCTGCATTGCCGGAATGGCGACCAGTTCGGATTCAATAATCCCGCCCGTTGCCGCCGTTTCCGAGAAGGCTTTCGCCAGATACGGCGCAAAGCGTTTCAGGCGAGCGTGCGCGTCGTCCACGTCGGCTTTGGTCAGCCCGACATGCGGCAATCCTTCCGCCAGCGTTGTGGTACGCGGGTTAATCCATGTGGTTTCTTTCAGGGCAATCAGATCCTCAACCAGAGGAAACTGTGCGGTTAAAGTGGTGATAGTTGCGTTTTCCATAATACGTCTCTTCGCGCTCAGATAATGAAAGAAAGCAGGAATGTGCCGCCAAGTGCAAGCACCGAGGCGATAAACGTCGCCGTCGTATAGTATTTGAAGGTCTCATTCAGGGTCGCGCCGCAGTATTGCTTCACCAGCCAGAAGAGAGAATCGGTCACGATCGTGCAGCCAATGGCGCCGGAACCGATGGCAATGGTGATGATCTCCGGGCTGACGTTCGGGTAGAGCGGCAGCATCGGCGCGACGATGGCCGTGGCGCCCATCATCGCGACCGTGGCGGAGCCTACGGCGGCATGCAGCACCAGCGCCACCAGCCAGGCGAGCAGGATAGGGTGCATGTGCAGGTTCGAGAGAATTTGCGCCAGCGAGTCCGCCAGTCCGCTGGTTTTCAGGATGGCGTTGAACGCGCCGCCCGCGCCGATAATCAGCAAAATGTTGGCGATAGAGCCAAAGCCGTGCTCCGTATGGGTCAGCATTGCGCCCATGCCCATGTGCTGGCGGATGCCCAGCAGGTAGTAGGCGACAAACACGGCGATGAACATGGCGGTGATCGGGTTGCCGATAAACTCCAGCAGCGTATACAGCGTGCCCTCTTTTGCCATATTCAGCTCGGCAATGGTTTTCACCAGCATCAGGGCAATTGGCAGCAGCACCGTGAACAGGGTAGCGCCCAGCGACGGCAGGGTGTGCTCTTCCCGCACCTTCAGGTCTGAAAATTCCGCCGGAACCGGCTTAAACGGCAGACGGTTGCCCAGCAGTTTCAGGAACAGCGGGCCGCCGACCAGCGAGGCCATCAGGCCCACCAGCAGACCGTAGACAATCACCGTCCCGACGTCCGCCCCTAATTTATTGGTCACAAACAGCGCGGCCGGATGCGGAGGCACCACGCAGTGCACCGCCATCAGCGCGGTACAGAGCGGAATGGCCAGCTTGAGCAGCGACGTGTGGGTCTTTTTGGCGATGGAAAACGCCAGCGGGATCAGCAGTACCACGCCCACTTCCACGAACAACGTAATGCCGCAGATCAGGCCCACCAGCACCATAATCACGTCTGCTGACAGCCAGCGGCAGCGCTGCAGCGTAATGCCAATGCGTTCCGCCGCGCCGGAGACTTCCATCATTTTGCCGAGAATGGTGCCCAGACCAATCACCGCCGCCAGGAAGCCCAGCGTACCGCCAATCCCGCTCTCAATGGCGTTCACCATATCCAGCGGGCTCATCCCCATCATCGCGCCAACGAAAAAGCTCGCCAGCAGCAGCGCGAGGAACGGGTGAAACTTCAGTTTTACGATGGTTAAAACAATCAACACAATGCTGACCAGCAGCGTTGCCACAACCCAGACCTGAGATCCCATATCTCACCTCACCCTTATGTCATCTGTGGGTATTGGACGAAAAAACGGCGGGGGCTGACAAACGATATAAATTGGCGTTCAGGTGAGCCAGATTGGATCAACTGAGTGACTACGCTCTAAAAAGTGCACTTAATTCGTATTAGGTTCACATAAATTCACCCTTGAGCGGTATGCTGAGCGCAGAAACCCCGCGTGAGAATTGTGATGACCGATGCAAATGAAGCCAGAAACCGGCTGCTAAACGGCTGGCAGCTGTCGAAAATGTATACCTTTGAAGTGGCTGCCCGGCATGAGTCCTTCGCGCTGGCGGCGGAGGAGCTGTCGCTCAGCCCCAGCGCGGTGAGCCACCGCATGAACCTGCTCGAAGAAGAGCTCGGTATTCAGCTGTTTGTCCGTTCGCACCGTAAAGTCGAGCTGACGCAGGAGGGAAAGCGCGTTTACTGGACGCTAAAATCGTCCCTCGACACCCTGAATCAGGAGATCCTGGACATCAAAAACCAGGCGCTGTCCGGCACGCTGACGGTCTACTCCCGCCCGTCGATTGCCCAGTGCTGGCTGGTACCCATGCTGGGCGACTTTACCCGCCGCTACCCGTCGATTTCACTCACCATCCTGACCGGCAATGATTACGTCAATATGCAGCGAACGGGTGTCGATCTGGCGCTCTATTTCGACGATACGCCGCCAAACCATCTGTCTCATCACTTCCTGATGGACGAAGAGATTTTGCCCGTCTGCTCGCCGCAGTATGCCCGCGAGCATGAGCTGCTGAAAAACCCCGATAATCTCAATCACTGCGCATTACTCCACGATCGTCAGGCCTGGAGTAATGATTCTGGTACGGATGAGTGGCTGAGCTGGGCGCAGCATTTTGGGGTAAATATGCCGTCATCGTCGGGCATTGGCTTTGATCGGTCGGATTTGGCGATTATTGCGGCCATCAACCACGTCGGCATCGCGATGGGGAGAAAGCGGCTGGTGCAAAAACGGCTTGAACGGGGCGAACTGATCGCCCCGTTTGGTGACAAGACCCTGAAATGCCATCAGCACTACTATGTCTCGACGCTTTCTGGCCGTCAGTGGCCGAAAATAGACGCCTTTATCGGCTGGCTGAGAGAACTGGCAGGTTGAAGAATTATTACGCTTTCGCGCTACACCAAATGTGAAAAAGCGTGCTAAATACAGGTAATGCTTTCGATTTATCCAGGGTAAACCGTGCTAAAGCCTCTCATTGCTACCGCGTTACTGATCTCTTCCGGCTGGGCCATTGCCGCTGAGCCGCCGCTGACGGCTGCCCACTATGCGCAGCAGCTGGGCGTCGGGATGGATGTGGACTGGGCGCGCACCGAGCGCGGCATACGCGAGTTCGACCCGCTGGTGGTGCGCGATTTTCGCGCAAAAGGCATTACTCACGTGCGCATTCGCGTGGCCGATGAGCCGACGGAAGCGCGGCTGATCCACCTGCGCAAGCTGGTGGAAGCCTGTGAGCAGTATGGCGTGATCCCGATTATCGCTTATCAGGCCGATGAATATAAAAACGACCCCAAAGCCGATAACGAGAAAGAGACGATCAACTGGTGGATTGCCGTGGCGCACTATTTCGGCCAGAGCTATCCGCTGCTGGGTTTTGACCTCATTTATGAGCCAGCCGACAAGCTTAACCACAACCTCGCGTCGTTAAACCGCGTGTATGAAAAAACCATTAAAGCGATCCACGACATCGACCCGCAGCGCATGATTTTCATTGCGCCGCGCCTGCGTGCCGCGCCGGAGGATTTATCCGGCCTGAAGCTGCCTGCGCACAGTCAAAACTACCTGCTGGCGGAGTGGCATATTTTCCCGTGGGGGCCGCTGAAAAATAGCGGTAAATACCCGTGGACGTCCGGCACGGCGGCGGAGAAGGCGGCTATCCGTAACCGCATCAGCACCGCGCTGCGCTGGCAGCAAAAAACCGGGCACGTCAGTTGGGTCGGGGGCTGGGGCGTGGGGGAGTCAAACCACCTCACGCCAACCGCTTCGCAAATGGCCTTCGCCACCTTTATGGCCTGCGAGCTGCAAAAGGCGAAAATCCCGTATGCGCTTAACGCGGATTTCCAGTTTTACGACGGGGAAGAGGGGGCCTGGCGGCCTGCGCCGGAGCCGTTATTGCAGGCGATGATTACGCCCGTCTGTGAAAAGCCCGGCGAGAAGCCGGGCCATCATGCGGTTAAACCGGCTGCTCGTGATGCGGAACGCGCGACGACAGCGGCAGCCAGCACAGTAAAATCAGCAGCCCCATTAGCGTCATCAGCAGGCCCAAACTAGCCTGCCCGGTCTGCGGCATCATGGCGGAGAGCCAGGCCAGCGCGCCGGAACCGATGTTCTGCAAACCGCCCACCAGCGCGCCCGCCGTGCCGGCGAGGAACGGGAACGGCTCCATCGCGCCGCTGGTGGCGAGCGGGAACAGCATTCCCGCGCCGAAGAAGAACAGCGCCGCCGGAATCAGCAGCGTCCAGACGGTCATCACGCCAAACAGCCCCGGGATCCACATCATCAGACCCGCCAGCAGGCAGCTGATCACGGCCTGCCACATCAGGGTTGAAAAGCGTTTGTTCTGACGCCCGGCAAACCAGGCGCCAAAGAACGCCGCCGGGATCGGCAGAATAAACAGAATGCTCACCACCATGCTGCTCAGGCCCAGACCCGCGCCCAGCAGCACGCCGGAGCAGGCTTCGAACACTGCAATACCCGCCAGGCCGCCGATCAGCATCAGCAGGTAGCAGGTAAACGCGCCGTTGCCGAACAGCGTCTTATAGCTTGTGAGAAGCTTCGTGCGCGGCGCGTCTTTTGGACGGGTTTCCGGCATCCAGCGCGCCATGCTGAAGGTGACAATTACGCAGAGCACCAGCAGAAAGGCGTAACAGGCGCGCCAGGACCACATTGTGTCCAGCAGGCCGCCAATCAGCGGAGCGAGAAGCGGGCTGACCAGAATGCCCATATTTAACAGGCTGTTGGCGTGGCGGAGCTGGGTGCCCTGATACATATCGCGCGGTAAGGTTCGCGCCATCACCCCGCCGACACCCGTCCCAACGCCCTGCAGTGCGCTGGCGGCAATCAGTACGGTCAGGCTGTGGGTGGTAATGGCAATCACCGTCGCTACCATGAAAATGCTCATGCCCACCAGGATCACCGGGCGACGCCCGACGCGGTCGGAGAGCGGGCCGTAGAAGAGCTGTGAAACGCCATAGGTCAGCAGGTAGGCTGCCATCACGCTCTGCACCGCGCCTTCGCGGACGTTCAGTTCCTTTGCCATGTCGGCAATCGCCGGAATGTAGATGGTTTGCGCCATCTGACCGACGGCCACCAGTAACACCAGCATCAACAATAAGTTAACGTTCCTTTGCTTTTTCATGTCGCTGAATACTTTTGCCAAAAGAGAGAAATGAAGAATAAGTGACTACGCATTCCCATAAATGCGCGAGGAATCTACCACAGACAGATGACAATTTAAGCATTGTTGCGGTGAATGAAAAAAACCGGGAAAGGCAGGATTTGTAAACAAGAACGGCAACTAATGTTGCCAGCGATTTACGCCAGACGCAGCAGAATTGCGCCGACAGCAATACCCAGCGCTGCCGCGATGCGCAGGCCCGCAACCTTCTCTTTTAAAAGGACAAAGGCGATCAGCGCCCCGAAAAGAATCGAGGTTTCACGCAGCGCGGCGACCACCGCCAGCGGCGCCTGCGTCATCGCCCAGAGGGCCAGACCGTAAGAGCCCATGGTCCCCACGCCGCCGAGCAGCCCTTTTTTCCAGTGCAGGCGCAGGTAGCTGGACGCCTCGCGCCGACGCGTCACCATCGCCCAGCCCAGCAGGCAGAAGCCGTTCATAAAGAAGGTCCAGAGCGTGTAGCCCAGCGCGGTGTCCGACAGCCGCACGCCGGTGCCGTCCACCAGCGTATACCCGGCGATAAAACAGGCGTTCAGCAGCGCCAGCCAGATCCCCCTGCGTGACTGCATGCGGCCATTCATCGCCATCGCCAGAATCGACAGGCAAATGACTCCGATACCGGACCAGGCGAGCCAGGAGAGATGGTCGCCGAGCGCCAGCACGCTGATCAGCGCCACCAGCAGCGGGGCGGTGCCGCGCATCAGCGGATAGGTCTGGCTCATGTCCGAGACCTGATAGGTTTTCGCCACCAGCACGGTGTAGACCACCTGTAAGGCGCAGGAGACGATCAAAAACGGCCAGCTTGCCGCAGAAGGCTGTGGTGAGAAGGGCAGTAAAATCAGGGCAATAATCGCGGCTGAGCCGCTAACGCCGATCGCAGAGTAGAGTTTATCCGTTCCGGCTTTAACGATAGCGTTCCAGCTGGCATGAAGCAGTGCGGCGAAAAGCAAAATGCAGAAAACGGTGATGGTCATGGCGTATTGGGTGATGAATTGTCACCCAACTGTAACATTCACATCCTGATGCCGCCAGCCGGTTACACCGCACAAAAAAGGCGGTGCGTCACCCGTGGTTCGTCTGAGACCAGCGTAAAACCGGCTCGATTGTAAAATCCGTACGCGCTGTCCGGCGCGTGAGTATTCAGAAAATCAAACCAGATGCTGGCGTCCGCCATCACTACGGTTAAAAGCTGTTTTCCAATGCCCAGCCCGCGGCATTTCTCGCTGACGTAGAGATGGCGAATGCGTCCGGCACGCGGCTGCTGGCTGAACGGATCGCGGTTGAGGCCACACACGCCCACCAGCTTGCCGTTAAGAAACGCACCCAGCAGCTTTTCACCCGGCGCGTTAAAGCGGTTCTCACCCCGCAGCCAGTTCTCTTCCAGCCTGCGCAGCATGTTGAAATTCAGCGCGATACTTTCCGCCTTCAGGGCGATATACCCCGGCTCATCCGGTGTGACAGGCTCAATTAACAGACGCGACATAGCATTCCCTCGTTATTAAAGAGGGGCGGTTGCCCGCCCCTCTCAGGTGCGACTTGAACCTGAATTACCGAACGTATTTCAGGACAGCATCAAGCAGTTGCAGTACTGCAACAATGAGTTTGAGGATAAGTATCACCATATCCACTACGCTCATACGCGTCTCCTTTTGGTTAAAAGGAGCACGATGCTGGCGTACCTTTCCGCCGCCTGTTGCCAGCACCTGGATTGACGTAACACAGTGTGCTCACTTCAGGGGTTAAGGCACTGACGGCACCACCCGTTTCAGCCAGGACTTCGTTGCGCCGGTAAACTGCGGCCCCCTCGCTCACTGCGAACACCCTCAGTATAGATAAATACTGTATGCATGAACAGTATTTTTTGGACAAAATTTGGAAGGTGATCCATACTCAAAAACGTCAAAATCCGTGCCGGAATTGCGCGTTCGAGTTCTATCGCGTATACTTTTCGCGTTGACGTAACACAGTGTGTTCTGCGGCGACCAACCGCAAAACCCTGATAAAAACCTCGCTCCGGCGGGGTTTTTTGTTTTCAAATGTTAGTCAGAAAAACGATACGTGTTGACACATTGGCAATGCATGATATTGTTGCCATAATGGCAACGGACGCAGCAGGCATGCAGTATGCATTTAATTTCTATGAAGGCAATTATTGATGCGGTAAAACAGTTCCCGCAGCATAAGGAAGAGCTCCTTTTTTTAGGTCGCACTATCGAAAAGAGCCATTGCCCGACACCTGCTGTGCTGAAACAAATTTTTCCGACGCTGGATAACTTTAAATATCTGGATAAGCATTATGTGATTGATATTGCAAATAACAATCTCAGAGTAGTGGCTCTCATATTCTTTGAAAGCCAAAAGTTCTATGTGCGCCATGTTTTTACTCATAAGGAATATGACCGTTTTACGGAGAAACATCGCACTAAGGGGAAGAAATGATGATCGTCGCTGATGCAATGAAAGCAACGCATGCCCTTGTCGAGGCTGTCCCTTTACTGGGTGAACATCCGAATGAGAAAGATTATCAGGATGCACTTGAGCTGGTTGAGTATCTGCTCATGAATGAACCTGGTAGTCCTTTGCTGGATATCGTATGTGCAAGAATAAGTCGTTATGAAGCGAATCGACCCGAGATTGTCGCCTTGCGTCAGGAGATGGAATCTGTTCCAGTGGGAATTGCGGTTTTAAGAACCCTTATGGATCAGTACAAACTGACCATTTCAGATTTTCAGGATGAAATTGGCAGTAAATCAATGGTTTCAAGGGTATTGAATGGACAGCGTCAGCTGACGTTAAACCATATAAAAAAACTGGCGGTGCGCTTTGGGGTATCGCCTGCACTGTTTATTGAATGAAATAAAACGGTCGACAGCCCTTTATCACTCAACAAACGAAACGTGATCTCTGACGCATTTTTGCGCAGATGAAAATATTTCCATTGTCACGCCCGAAAACCTGTGTTTGTATAAATTCAATCAATGATTCCAAACACAGGTCCCCAATGACTTCATCCATCTTCACTTCGACCCTACTAAAAACTGCGCAACCAGCCGCAGTGGTCGTCGTGCGTGTGGTGGTGGTCGTCGGCAATGCGCCGTAGGGACTGGATCAACACACGAATCCAAAACCCCGCCGGCGCAAACCGGGCGGGGTTTTTCGTTTAGGACCCTCCCCGGAAAGTCGGCCCAGAAGAAAAGGACTGGAGCATGGCAAGTTCGGGCACAACATCCACAAAGACGCGTTTTACAGGCGCGCAGCTGATTGTTCATTTACTGGAACGACAGGGCATCACCACGGTTGCGGGTATCCCGGGTGGAACCGTGCTGCCGCTGTACGATGCGTTGAGCCAAAGCACGCAGATCCGCCACGTGCTGGCGCGTCACGAGCAGGGGGCAGGTTTTATTGCTCAGGGCATGGCGCGTACCCAGGGTAAACCGGCGGTCTGTATGGCCTGTAGCGGGCCGGGCGCCACTAACCTGGTGACCGCCATCGCCGACGCGCGTCTCGACTCCATTCCGCTGATCTGCATTACCGGCCAGGTGCCGTCCTCGATGATCGGCACCGATGCGTTCCAGGAAGTGGACACCTACGGCATCTCTATCCCCATCACCAAACATAACTATTTAGTTCGCGATATCAGCGAGCTGCCTCAGGTTATCAGCGATGCGTTCCGCATTGCGCAGTCTGGCCGCCCGGGCCCGGTGTGGATAGACATTCCTAAGGATGTCCAGACCGCAGAGATCGAGATCGACGTGTTGCCGGAGCCGGGCGAGCGCACCCCCGCGCCGGAATTCAGCGCTGAAAGCGTGCGCGACGCCGCCGCCATGATTAATGCAGCGAAACGCCCGGTGCTCTATCTGGGCGGCGGGGCGATTAACGCTGCGGATGAAATCCGCCAGTTTGCGGAAAAGGCCAACCTGCCGACCACCATGACCCTGATGGCGCTGGGTATGCTGCCTAAAGCGCATCCGTTGTCATTAGGTATGCTGGGCATGCACGGTGCGCGCAGCACCAACTACATCCTGCAAGAGGCGGATTTGCTGATTGTTATGGGGGCGCGTTTTGATGACCGGGCGATTGGCAAAACCGAGGAGTTCTGCCCGAACGCCAAAATCATTCACGTGGATATCGACCGCGCCGAGCTGGGTAAAATCAAACAGCCGCACGTGGCGATTCAGGGCGACGTGGCCGAAGTGCTGGCGCAGCTGATCCCGCAGACGGACGCAACTGACCGGGCCGACTGGCGTCAGCTGGTGGCGGATCTGCAACGCGAGTTCCCGGGCGCCATCCCAACTGAGGGCGACCCGCTGAGCCACTACGGGCTGATCAACGCCGTGGCCGCCTGCGTGGACGACAGCGCGATTATCACCACCGACGTGGGCCAGCACCAGATGTGGACCGCGCAGGCGTATCCGCTGAACCGTCCGCGCCAGTGGCTGACCTCCGGCGGCCTCGGCACCATGGGCTTCGGCCTGCCGGCGGCAGTAGGCGCGGCGCTCGCCAACCCGGACCGCAAGGTTATCTGCTTCTCCGGCGACGGCAGCCTGATGATGAACATTCAGGAGATGGCCACCGCGGCCGAAAACCAGTTAGACGTGAAAATCATCCTGATGAACAACGAGGCGCTGGGTCTGGTGCACCAGCAGCAGAGCCTGTTCTACAAGCAGGGCGTGTTTGCGGCGACCTATCCGGGAATGATTAACTTTATGCAGATTGCCGCCGGCTTTGGCCTGCACACCTGCGATCTGAACGCGGAAGAAGACGCCCACGCGGCGCTGCAGGCGGCGATCTCGCCTCCTGGCCCGGCGCTGATCCATGTGCGTATCGACCCTGAACAAAAAGTGTATCCGATGGTGCCGCCGGGTGCGGCCAATACTGAGATGGTGGGGGAATAAACCATGCAGAAACAACATGATAACGTCATTCTGGAACTCACCGTCCGCAACCACCCTGGCGTTATGACCCACGTCTGTGGGCTGTTTGCCCGCCGGGCATTTAACGTGGAAGGTATTCTCTGCCTGCCGATTCAGGGCAGCGAGCACAGCCGCATCTGGCTACTGGTTAATGACGACCAGCGTCTGGAGCAGATGATAGCGCAGATCGACAAGCTGGAAGACGTCACCAAAGTGGCGCGCAACCAGTCCGATCCCACCATGTTTAACAAAATTGCGGTGTTTTTCGAGTAAATCGCTTAAGGTAAGCGTCTTTCGCTCTTGTAGGCCGGATAAGCGCAGCGTCATCCGGCTTTTTCAGATCGCAGGAACACACATGACCACCATCGCTCTCATCGACGACCACCTTATCGTCCGCTCCGGCTTTGCCCAGCTTCTTAACCTCGAACCGGATTTTCAGGTCGTGGCCGAGTTTGGCTCCGGTCACGAGGCGCTGGCGGGCCTGCCGGGGCGCGGGGTGCAGGTCTGTATCTGTGACATCTCGATGCCGGATCTCTCCGGGCTGGAGCTGTTGAGCCAGCTGCCGAAAGGGATGGCGACGATCATGCTCTCGGTTCACGACAGCCCGGCGCTGGTCGAGCAGGCGCTCAACGCGGGGGCGCGCGGCTTCCTCTCCAAACGCTGTAGCCCGGACGAGCTGATCGCTGCCGTGCGCACCGTCTCCACCGGCGGCTGCTACCTGACGCCGGATATCGCCATCAAGCTGGCGGCCGGACGTCAGGATCCGCTCACCAGACGCGAGCGCCAGGTGGCGGAGAAGCTTGCCCAGGGCATGTCGGTGAAAGAGATTGCCGCCGAGCTGGATCTGTCGCCGAAAACCGTGCACGTCCACCGCGCCAACCTGATGGAAAAACTCAACGTCAGCAACGACGTCGAGCTGGCGCGCCGCATGTTCGACAGCTGGCAATGAGTCCCATGTTTTCGCGGCTGATCGCCGTCGTCGCCAGCTTTTTTATCTTCTCCGCCGCGTGGTTTTGCCTGTGGAGCATCAGCCTGCACCTGGTGGAGCGCCCGGAGCTGGCGGTGCTGCTGTTTCCCTTCGGCCTGCGTCTGGGGCTAATGCTCCAGTGCCCGCGCGGCTACTGGCCCGTTTTGCTCGGCGCGGAGTGGCTGATGCTGATCTGGCTGGCGCAGGAGGTGGCCCTCGCGCATCTTCCCTTATTGATGACCGGAAGCCTGCTCACGCTTCTCCCTGTTGCCCTGATTTCCCGCTACCGCCACCAGCGCGACTGGCGCACGCTGCTGCGTCAGGGGGCGGCGCTGATTGCCGCCGCGCTGTTACAATCCCTGCCGTGGATCGGCGAGAAGGAGATGCTTAACGCCCTGCTTCTGACCCTGACCGGTGGTCTGACCCTCGCGCCGACCTGTCTGGTTTTCTGGCACTACCTCACCAGCACCGTCTGGCAACCGCTCGGCCCCGCGCTGGTCTCCCAGCCGGTGAACTGGCGCGCCCGGCACCTCATCTGGTATCTGCTGCTGTTTATGGTGAGCCTGTGGCTACAGCTTGGTCTGCCCGCCGAGCTTTCGCGCTTCACGCCGTTTTGCCTGGCGCTGCCGATCATCGCTCTGGCCTGGCACTACGGCTGGCAGGGGGCGCTGATCGCCACGCTGATGAACGCCATCGCGCTGATCGCCAGCCAGACCTGGCACGATCATCCGGTGGATCTGCTGCTCTCGCTGCTGGCCCAGAGCCTGACCGGATTGCTGCTCGGCGCGGGCATTCAGCGCCTGCGCGAGCTGAACCAGTCCCTGCAAGCCGAGCTGGCGCGCAACCGTCGTCTGGCGGAGCGTCTGCTGGAGACCGAGGAGAGCGTGCGTCAGGAGGTGGCTCGCGAGCTGCACGACGATATCGGCCAGACCATTACCGCCATCCGCACGCAGGCGGGCATTGTTCAGCGCCTGGCGGCGGATAACGCGGGCGTGAAGCAGGGCGGGGCGCATATCGAACAGCTTTCGCTGGGTGTCTATGACGCCGTTCGCCGCCTGCTGGGACGGCTGCGTCCGCGCCAGCTTGATGACCTGTCGCTGGAGCAGGCGATACGCTCCCTGATGCGCGAGATGGAGCTGGAAAGCCGCGGCATTGTCAGCCATCTCGACTGGCGAATTAACGAATCTGTCCTGAGCGAAGGCCAGCGCGTGACGCTGTTCCGCGTCTGTCAGGAGGGGCTGAACAACATCGTTAAACATGCCAATGCCAGCGCGGTGACGATCCAGGGCTGGCAGCAGGACGAGCGCCTGATGCTGGTGATTGAAGACGACGGCTGCGGCCTGCCGCCGGGCTCCGGCCAGCAGGGCTTTGGCCTGGCGGGCATGCGCGAGCGCGTCAAGGCGCTGGGCGGCACGCTGACCCTCTCCTGCACCCACGGGACGCGCGTCAGCGTCAGTTTGCCGTTAAGGACGTACCATGTTTAAAACCCCAACCAGCGCGGCTCCGTTGCGCGACAAGGCGGAAATCGACGCCCGCTACCGCTACTGGCGTCGCCATATCCTGATCACCATCTGGCTCGGCTACGCGCTGTTCTACTTCACCCGTAAAAGCTTCAACGCCGCCGCGCCGGAAATCCTCGCCAGCGGCGTGATGACGCGCACCGATATCGGCCTGCTGGCGACGCTGTTTTACATCACATACGGGCTGTCGAAGTTCTTCTCCGGCATCGTCAGCGACCGCTCCAACGCGCGCTATTTCATGGGCGTTGGGCTGATCGCCACCGGCGTGGTGAACATCCTGTTTGGCTTTTCCACCTCGCTGTGGGCCTTTGCCCTGCTGTGGGCGCTGAACGCCTTTTTCCAGGGCTGGGGTGCGCCGGTCTGCGCCCGCCTGCTCACCGCCTGGTACTCGCGCAACGAGCGCGGCGGATGGTGGGCAATCTGGAACACCGCGCATAACGTCGGCGGGGCACTGATCCCGATGGTGGTGGGGGCTGCCGCGCTGCACTACGGCTGGCGCACGGGGATGATGATTGCCGGTGCCCTCGCGATTGTCGCCGGGCTGTTCCTCTGCTGGCGCTTGCGCGACAGGCCGCAAACCGTCGGCCTACCGGCGGTGGGCGACTGGCGGCACGACGAGATGGAGATCGCCCAGCAGCAGGAGGGCGCCGGGCTGTCCCGCCAGGAAATCCTCACCAAATACGTGCTGAAAAATCCGTATATCTGGCTGCTGTCCCTCTGCTACGTGCTGGTCTACGTGGTGCGCGCGGCGATCAACGACTGGGGTAACCTGTACATGTCCGAGACGCTCGGCGTGGACCTGGTGACCGCTAACTCTGCGGTGACGATGTTTGAGCTGGGCGGGTTTATCGGCGCGCTGGTGGCGGGCTGGGGCTCGGACAAGCTGTTCAACGGCAACCGCGGCCCGATGAATCTGATTTTTGCCGCCGGGATTTTACTCTCCGTCGGCTCGCTGTGGCTGATGCCGTTCGCCAGCTACGTGATGCAGGCGGCGTGCTTCTTCACCATCGGCTTTTTTGTCTTTGGCCCGCAGATGCTGATCGGCATGGCGGCGGCGGAGTGCTCGCACAAGGAGGCGGCAGGCGCGGCAACGGGCTTTGTCGGGCTGTTTGCCTACCTCGGCGCGTCGCTCTCCGGCTGGCCGCTGGCGCGGGTCATCGACGTCTGGCACTGGAGCGGTTTCTTCGCGGCGATCGCCATCGCGGCGGGGATTTCCGCCCTGCTTTTGCTGCCGTTTTTGCACGCCCAGGCGCCGCGCGAAGCGTGACGTGCCTCACCTTTTGTTGCCGAATGGCGCAAAACTAAGAAATTTTCCCGGTTTCACCTGGACGCTGTCTCAGGCATCTCTCCCGGCTGATTTTTACAATGCTGCAAAAATCAGCTCAGGAGTAACTCAGTCATGCTGGCCTTCTTAAATCAGGTGCGCAAGCCGACCCTGGATCTGCCGCTCGACGTGCGGCGCAAGATGTGGTTCAAACCGTTCATGCAGTCCTATCTGGTGGTCTTCATCGGCTACCTGACCATGTACCTGATCCGCAAAAACTTTAACATCGCGCAGAACGACATGATCTCAACCTACGGGCTGAGCATGACGCAGCTGGGGATGATTGGCCTGGGCTTCTCCATCACCTACGGGGTGGGGAAAACGGTTGTGTCCTACTACGCGGACGGCAAAAACACCAAGCAGTTCCTGCCGTTTATGCTGATCCTCTCCGCCATCTGTATGCTCGGCTTCAGCGCCAGCATGGGCGCGGGCTCCGTCAGCCTGTTCCTGATGATCGCCTTCTACGCCCTGAGCGGTTTCTTCCAGAGCACCGGCGGGTCGTGCAGCTACTCCACCATCACCAAATGGACGCCGCGCCGCAAGCGGGGTTCGTACCTCGGCATGTGGAACATTTCCCACAACCTCGGCGGGGCGGGTGCGGCAGGCGTGGCGCTGTTTGGCGCGAACTATCTGTTCGACGGCCACGTGATCGGCATGTTTATCTTCCCGTCGATTATCGCCCTGATCGTCGGCTTTATCGGCCTGCGTTTCGGCAGCGACTCCCCGGAATCCTACGGCCTCGGCAAAGCGGAAGAGCTGTTCGGGGAGGAGATCAGCGAAGAGGACAAAGAGACCGAAGGGAACGAGATGTCCAAATGGCAGATCTTTGTTGAGTATGTGCTGAAAAACAAAGTGATCTGGCTGCTCTGCTTCTCAAACATCTTCCTGTACGTGGTGCGCATTGGCATCGACCAGTGGTCAACGGTGTACGCCTTCCAGGAGTTGAAGCTGTCGAAAGAGGTGGCGATTCAGGGCTTCACCCTGTTCGAAGTGGGCGCGCTGGTCGGCACGCTGCTGTGGGGCTGGCTCTCGGATCTCGCCAACGGCCGTCGCGCGCTGGTGGCCTGCGTCGCGCTGGCGCTGATTATCGCCACGCTCGGCATCTACCAGCACGCCAGCAACCAGTACGTTTACCTGGCGTCCCTGTTCGCGCTCGGCTTCCTGGTGTTTGGCCCTCAGCTGCTGATTGGCGTGGCGGCCGTAGGGTTCGTGCCGAAAAAAGCGATCGGCGCCGCCGATGGGATTAAAGGCACCTTCGCCTACCTGATCGGCGACAGCTTTGCCAAGCTTGGCCTGGGGATGATCGCCGACGGTACGCCGATTTTCGGCCTCACCGGTTGGGCGGGCACCTTCGCGGCGCTGGATGCGGCAGCGATTGGCTGTATCGTCCTGATGGCGATGGTCGCGGTGCTGGAAGAGCGTAAAATTCGCCGCGAGAATCGCGCGCAGAAATTAAAAGCGGCCTGAGTGTGCAGGTAACTTCTTTGCCCGGTGTGTGATGCCGGGCTTTTTTTATTTGCTCGTCCTACCTTTACCCCGCTTTACACATCCGCTCCTCTCCATGCTCTACAGTGTTTTTTGCTGCCGCCTTTCGTGCAGCCTTAGCCCCTTTTGCTAACGGAGAGCTTGCATGTTAACCCGACGATTGTCCTGCCTGGCGCTGCTGATGGCGCTGGCCTCCCCCGCAATGGCCGCGGATGCCCCCACCTACGGCGAGAAGCTGGAAGGTTTCGACTACGGCTGGCAGGTAAAACACTTTACCTTTACCTCGCAAAACCAGTCTCTGGATATGGCTTACCTGGACGTGAAGCCGGAAAAACCCAACGGACGTACCGTGGTGCTGATGCACGGCAAAAACTTTTGCGCCGGCACCTGGGACGGCACAATCCGTGCGCTGTCGGCCAGCGGGTATCGCGTGATCGCACCCGACCAGATCGGCTTCTGTAAATCCACCAAGCCGGACCATTATCAGTACACCTTCCAGCAGCTGGCGGACAATACCCACGCGCTGCTCACATCGCTTGGCGTCGATCGCGCGACGGTTATCGGCCACTCGACCGGCGGCATGCTGGCAACCCGCTACGCGCTAATGTGGCCGCAGCAGGTAGAGCAGCTGGTGATGGTGAACCCGATAGGCCTGGAAGACTGGAAAGCCCGCGGCGTGCCGCATATCACGGTTGACCAGTGGTACCAGCGCGAGCTGAAGGTCAGCGCCGACGGCATTCGCCAGTACGAGAAAAACACCTACTACGCCGGGGAGTGGAAGCCGGAATACGAGCGCTGGGTGACCATGCTTGCCGGGCTGAACAACGGGCCGGGCAAAGCGCGCGTGGCGTGGAACTCGGCGCTGCTCTACGACATGATCTACACCCAGCCGGTCATCTATGAATTTAGCGACCTGAAGATGCCGGTATTATTGATGATCGGCACGAAGGACAACACCGCCATCGGGAAAGACCTCGCCCCGCCGGAGGTCCGCAAGACGCTCGGCAACTATGCGGTGCTGGGCAAAGAGACGGCGAAGCGCATCCCGCACGCGACGCTGGTGGAGTTTAACGACATGGGCCACGCGCCGCAGATGCAGGATCCCGCACGCTTTCACGAGGCGCTGTTGAAGGGGCTTCAGGCGCGCTGACGGGTCTCCAGCAACAGCCCGCGCAGCCACGCCTGCGCGGGATTGCTTTCATCGCATTTATCCAGCTTTTTTCGGTTCACTATTCTGGCCGTACCCGCTGTCGACACGCTGCGTTTCCCGCTATGATGAGCGGCTAGTCTAAGGAGAACGCATGGTCTGGATAATGCTGGCAACGCTTGCCGTGGTGTTTGTGGTGGGATTTCGTGTCCTGACCTCAGACTCCCGCCGCGCCATCAAACGTTTAAGCGAACGGCTGGGGATTACCCCGATGCCGATCGAGTCGATGATTGACCAGTTCGGTAAAACACCGGGCAATGAATTTATCCGCTACCTTGAGCGGCCTGACGAGGCGCATCTGCAAAACGCCGCGCAGGTGCTGCTCATCTGGCAGGTCTGTATTGTCGACGGTAGCGAAGAGAATCTGCATACCTGGCACCGTATGCTGCGTAAAGCCCGCCTTGCTGCACCCATTACCGATGCGCAAATTCGTCTGGCACTTGGCTTTATGCGCGAAATGGAGCCCGATCCGCAGGAGCTGAACGTCTTCCAGCTGCGCTATAACCAGCTATTTCTGCCGGAAGAAGGCGTGTTTTATCTGCATTAAGCCTTTTTGCCGCACAAGATATTCTGAGCGTTCAGGATCTCCTCTCTGTTTTCATTGAGGCGAGTTGCGGCATAGATATCAATATTTAATCTCTTTGCCTCATCGTCCGTTAGTTCGCGATAGCATAGCCCCTCCTGATTGAAGGTGCATTTTGACTGAGGCAGTAGCGCAAACCCTTTCCCTCTTGCGATACGGCTTAGCATCACGAGGGAATCATCCGGCTCTTTAATACGCTTCAGCGGCGTTTTCAGCGTGTCAAAGTAGCTTTCGCATTTATCATAGAATGACGGATTAGCGCTTCTCGAAAACCAAAAAAGTGGAAGATCGCTAATGTCTTCCAGCGAGACTTTCTCTTTCAGACTGGCAGGATGTAAAGAAGGCATTGCGATGAGCAACGGTTCCTGGCAGACCCAGCGGTATTGAACAATGTCTTCATGACCCGTTCCTTTTTCCCCGGTCAGCACCAGATCCAGCATATTTTTAGACAAGCTTTGCAGCAGCTGTGCTGACGTCAGGTCGGGCGTTTCAACGTCATCTCCGGCGTTCATTTTTTGAAGCTGGGTATTTACAGGTTCAATATATTCAAAATTAAGCGTGCGCGTGAGACCGATGCGCAGATTCGTTTCTGAAGAGTGAGGGTCTTCTTTTAAGCTGCTGATGTCTTTGAGTATTTTTTCTGCCTGAACGACCAGCGCTCGGCCTGCTTCAGTGAGACTAACGTCATGCGTACTGCGACTGAACAACTGACGTTTCAACACCGCTTCAAGGCATTTTATCTGACGCGTCAGAGGCGGTTGAGTCATGCGTAGACGTTCGGCAGCCTTACGAAAGTTCAGTTCATGTGCAACAGCGAGAAAGCATTGTAATTGTTTGATACTGGGCAGGTTATTGCTGATTAAATGTTCTGCTGTAGCCATACGTGGGTCCTAAATGCGAAAAGGTATTTCGTCTTTTTTCCATTTCGATATTACACGCTAAATGCTGGCAGCAAAACCCGTTTTAACAGTAATACAAAAAATATATTACAAATTTAACAATTCCAATAGTTTCCTGTATTGATAAATTTCTATCCGAATCCTCACTTAATCAATACTCGGAGTAATTATGTCGTCTAAATACGTACTGGTATCACGCTTCCCATTAAAAAACACTTTTTATGAAAAAGAATTTACTTCCTTAAAAAGCAATGAAAACGTTCGCTACTATACCTGTGAAGAAAACGGCGTTAATGAATTGCTGGAATTACGCGCATTCAACGATATTAAAGAAATTGCATGGGTTGAAAGTGAAATGGAATCCATGTTCCATCGTTTCTCTGAAGTTCTTTCTGCCGATATCCGTCGCGAACTGCTTAAGTTTGTTGAATCCCCAATTGATAATAAAAATAGCTTGCCACAATCAAATTATATTCAACTCCGACACGTCGAAGTGCCTGCGCATAACTATCAGCAGTACCGTCAGTGGCGCGATGAAACCATTTTTAATGTTGTAAGAGATAACAAAGATAAGATTGAAAGTTTCGAAGCATTTCATTCACTGATCAGTGGCGTTCCGGGTGTAATGTTTATCTCCTCATTCAACGGTGATAAAGCAGAATATAAAGAAGCATTTACCAATGCGCGTTATCAGGAAATTATTCAACAGGCCGGCGATAACTTTATTACTGGCGGTAATGACGGCCTTTATACTCGTATCTATCGTGCTTGCTGTTGTTGAGGGACAATGAATGAACTGTAAAAAGTTGGTAGTTGTTGGCGATAAATTTAATGAATTTGCCAATGGTAAAGATGTACTGACTATATCTCAACTAGAATTATTGACTCAAATCCCTGCGAATATCATTGATAAAGAACATGAAATTATTGTTGGGCAGGGCGTGCGCAAGGATTTTGCCGGAAAGGTAATTTCAAACCAGGCAAGAAATGCGATTCATGGTAATAAATTAAAAATGTGCTCTCTGGAAAAACTGGTTAGCGACAAAAAAAATGCTTATTGCCATAAAAGACTGGAACAGAATGTACTTATAGGACCTGCGGAACAAGCTGAGCATAACCACGATCTTTATGCGATGCCGCTGTTAATCGATGAGCGTTGCGAATTGATGGCGGATCATCAGACGGGGCAGCATATTCAGGGAATGCTCCTGGTTGAAGCCAGCCGACAGGCCTTTATCGGTGTCACCGAAGAATTTATTTACCAGCAGGAAAGTGGACGCTATTACGTCATTAATAGCATGGCAATCAATTTCGCCAGTTTCCTGTTCCCTTTACCGGCACTGGTCCACTTTGAATTTCTTGAAAAAGATATTAACGACCGCCGGGGGCGTTTCAAGGCTCAGGTTCGCGTCACTCAGCACCAAACGCTTTGCGCGACAATGGATGTCTCGTTCACCGTTTATCCTTCCGCCCTGATTACAGAGAAAGAGAAATCTCTGGCTGAGGTTGCCATGCAGGCGACCATTGTTGAGCAGCAAGGGGTGACTCAGGGGGTAACGCATGCCTGAATTACGTAGCCAGAAATACCGTCTGGCTGCGACCACGCAGGGGCCGCTTTACCCCCCTGCGGAGGTCATGGACGGGAAGGGTAATTTTGTCGTGGTGGGCATGGTGCCAGGGGATAACGGACTGCAGTGGCGAAGCGTCATTGTCTCTCCGGACAGCCCGCTTCCGGCATTTGGGGAAGTCGCACCCTATAACATTCTGTGCGATCTGGACAAGATGCCTCAGGACGCGTTGAAGGACATCATTCTTCATACTCTTCCTTTACCCATTCCGATGAACAACTATCGGATGGTTTTCGCACCAGAACAGCGGCCGCAGGCCAATAATGAAATAAGGCCTGGCCTGCCACTTCATGAAGGCTATATCGCGGATTATCGCAGCAGCGATGGAAAGCGAGAGATCGAGCCAGTGACCCTCGCTGCCTGGCTCGAGGCAGAGGGCACCTTTGAGGTCACATTGTCCGAAGATAAGAAACGAGCCCGGTTCACGTTTTCGTTCCGGAGCCTTGTTCCGGATAGCGTTTACACCGTGATGAGTCTCAGGGAAAACGATCTAGCCTCGGAGGATCCGAGCAGGCCAGGTCCGCTGGGAATACCCAACGTATTTATAACCGATAGCGAAGGTAATGCCGAATATTGGGCAGAGTTAACCGATCCTTTCCCGGCTCCGGCGAGGAAAGGAAACAGAATTATTAACGTAGTCGTACTTTATATGAGCTCGCGTCAGAGCTATGGCGGTGCAATTGGCTTTTATGGTCTTGGAGGCGATATCCATGCCCATTTAAAACTCAAAGGCCGTTCCTTCGATGAATTTACAACTATAGAGTGAGAAAAATATGCCATTTGTTCATGTTATGACCTGGCCTGCGAAAGATGAAAATCAAATCATCAGACTCCAGGAAGATATTACATTTGCCGTTCACAAAAACACGGGTGCGCCGCTGGATAAAATTTCCGTGGTGGTTTCTGAAATTGCGCCTTCCCGCTGGGCGGATGCAGGCGTGTCTGGTACGGATAGAGATTTTCCGGTTAAGAGTCGAAGAAAAAACTACGAGGAATAAAATTTGCGTAAACATGCCGCTTTTTTTGATGTTGATGAAACGCTTATAAATATTAAAAGCATGTTTGATTTCTATGATTTCTGGTGCAGGGAAAATAATCAAAACGATCGTCTTCAACGCTATATGTCTCGTTTTCGCACCGACGTGAAAAACGGCGTGCCAAGGGAAGCCCTGAACAGAGATTATTATCGTCAGTTTAAAGGTGTGTCTTGTCGTTATCTGGAAGAAATGGGTGAGAAGTGGTTCAGGCGTAAGCTGGAAAGCGAGTTTTTTATTGAGAGTGCTGTTTCAGCCCTTAAAAAACATCAGAACCAGAACATGTATACCGTATTTATATCGGGCTCTATGCTTCCGATTCTTTCACCCATTGCAAAATATCTTGGAGTAACGGAAGTACTCTGTGCGCCGGTGATAATAAATGACGCAGGTGAGTTGACGGGTGAAATCGGCCTGCCTCAAACAATTGGAACAGGTAAAAAAGACGCGCTTATCGCCTTTTGCGATGATAAAGAGATTAACCCCGTGGATTGTTATGCCTACGGCGACGATCTTTCGGATATTCCAATGCTGGAAGCCACTGGCCATCCCGTCTGTGTGGGAGAGCATTCCGCGCTTACCAGATATGCAACTGAAAAAAATTGGCACATTATTTAAATCCTTATTGAGGTAAGTAGTATGACTTCAGAACTCACTCCGCAGAATATGACGTTAAGGTCATGGCTTGCTTTATTCATTCTGGCAATTTCAACCTTTACTATTGTCACCACCGAACTGGCGCCAGTCGGATTATTAACGCCAATCGCAGAGGGGCTACAGTCTTCGGAATCTGCGGTGGGCATGACCGTGTCGCTTTATGCCTGGGTGGGGGCGTTGAGTGCGCTGTTTGCCTCCGTCTTTTTAGGGAATGTGGCCAAGAAGCGGCTTTTACTTGTGCTTACCGTGGTACTTCTGGTCTCTAACGTTATGGCTGCGACGGTAAACGTCTATAGCATGCTGCTTAGCGCCCGCGTACTGGGAGCGCTTGCTCACGGCGCATTCTGGGCGATGATCGGCGCAACGGCGGTGGCTATGGTCCCTGCCAGATATATAGGGGCGGCGACGTCAATCGTATTTGGTGGTGTTTCCGCAGCAAGCGTTTTTGGCGTACCGGTATCCAACTATATTGGTATTCACTTCGGCTGGCGGCAGGCATTTTGGCTGATGGCCGCGCTGAGCGTAATTGCCTTTGTGGGTATTAGCGTTCTTGTTCCCAGGATTACCAGCAAAAGCGCGCTCGGGCTGGATGCGCTTAAAGGCGTGCTGAAATCGTCAACATTATGGAAAATTTACTCAGCAACCTTGCTGGCTGTGACGGCTCACTTTGCTGCCTTTACGTACATTGAACCCTGGCTACACACGCAGAGTTTACTGTCCACCACCATTATTCCTGCTGTGCTTTTTGTTTACGGCATCGCGGGTCTGGCAGGTAATTTCCTGACCGGCGTGTTGATTGATAAGTATCTCAAGCTGACGGTCTCTTTGTCTGTACTGCTGATCTGTGCAGTGCTGCTGTTCCTGGGCCTGTCTGGTTCCTCGCTCTCTGCTGCGTTGATATTTACCAGTATGGTTGTCTGGGGTGTCGCCGTATCAGGAATATTTGTCGGTTTCCAGACGTGGGTTTTACGTATGGCAGAGGATAAAGCCTTCCCGGCCTCCGCAATCTACGTTTCATTTTTCAATACCGCCATTGGTATCGGTGCGTCAGTCGGTGCCTGGATGGTTTCATCATTTTCAATGCCGCTCCTGTATATCGTCGCCGGTACGGCCATCGGTCTGTCCGTTCTGCTTGTCGCGGTTATTCCGGCAACGTTAACCGCAAAACAATCCCGTATGGAGAAATCTTATGAGTCAAATTAATGACCGCACGCGCTATGGCAGAGAGATTATGGACCGTCTTGAAGCGGGGCTCGCGGATAAAGTCACCCGCCGCCTGAGCGAGCTGGACCCGGGGCTGCCCGCCCTGATTACCGACTATGCGTTCGGGGATGTGGTGGGTCGTCCGGGACTGGATCTCAAAACGCGCGAAATGTTGACCGTCGCCTCGCTTGTGACGCTGGGTAATGCCATGCCGCAGCTAGAACTGCATATGCGAGGCGCGCTCAATACCGGCGTGACGCCGGAAGAGCTGCTTGAAATTGTGATACAGATGGCGGTATATGCTGGCGTTCCCGCCTGCATGAATGGTCTTACTGCATACCGCGCGGCAATGGCCGCGACGGGCCATAGTTTGCCAGGACTGAAGGGAAGCGACGCATGAGCGAGATTGTTATTATTGCAGCCCGCCGCACGGCGACGGGCGCATTTCAGGGCGCGCTTGCGGAGCATTCAGCCTCTGATCTGGGAAGCCGCGTCATTCAGGCGCTCCTGAAAGAATCTGGCGTAGAAGCCAGTGATATCTCTCAGGTCATTATGGGACAGGTACTTACTGCGGGGTGCGGCCAGAACCCGGCCCGACAGTCGGCACTGAATGCTGGGTTGCCCGTAGATACGCAATGTCTGACGGTAAACAAAGTGTGCGGGTCCGGGCTTAAGGCGGTCCATCTTGGCATGCAGGCGCTGCAGACGGGGGAGGCTGAGTTTGTTATCGCCGGTGGTCAGGAGAGTATGTCCAACGCGCCGCATATCGCCACGACGTCGCGTAGCGGAACGCGGCTGGGTGATATTACTCTCAAAGATAGCCTGGTTTCTGACGGGCTCTGGGATGCCTTCAACGATTATCACATGGGTATCACTGCAGAGAATGTTGCGACGGAGTTTGGTATCAGCCGCGAAATGCAGGATGAATATGCCCTTGTCTCTCACCACAATGCGCTTGAAGCGCAGGCGCGTGGCATTTTTGAGCGTGAAATTGTCCCGGTTGAATGGCAGACGCGAAAAGGTGAAACGATCAGCGTGGAGAGGGATGAAGGACCCCGTGCAACCAGTATCGAAAAATTGACGAAACTGAAGCCTGTCTTCCGAAAAGAGGGTACGGTGACGGCGGGAAATGCTTCATCGTTGAATGACGGTGCTGCGGCGGTCCTGCTTTGTACGCGTGAGACTGCCGAAGCACGTGGTTTGCCGGTTCTGGCATCGCTGGGCGTATTTTCCAATTCCGGTATCCAGCCGGCATTAATGGGTGCAGCCCCGATTCAGGCCATTGCCGACTGTCTTTCCCGCTCGGGATGGAAGCCTGAGGATGTCGATCATCTCGAATCCAACGAAGCGTTTGCCGCCCAGGCGTTGGCCGTGATTCAGCGGGCCGGGATTTCCCCGGATCGTATCAATCCATACGGCGGGGCAATCGCGCTTGGGCATGCGATAGGTGCATCCGGCTGCCGAATTTTGGTGACGCTGGTTCATTCCCTGATCCGTAATGATGCCAGGCGTGGCGTTGCCGCACTGTGCGTTGGCGGCGGGGAAGGCGTCGCGTTGAGCGTTTATCGCTAACGGCGTATCTATAGATATAAAAAAACCGGGGAAACCCGGTTTTTTATTTTCAAGATGCTGTATCAGGCATTCACGCCCTTCATACCCTCAGCAGAATAACGATCGCCTTTAATCGCTACCCGGCGATGAAGGTTGTTCAACGATTCGATATCGCTCTTCTCAAGCACAATATCGGCAGCGCGCGCGTTCTCGGCCAGATAGCTGACGTGCTTAGTACCCGGAATGGGAACCAGCCGATCGTATTGTGCTAACAACCAGGCAAGCGCAATCTGACCTGCGGTACAGCCGTATTTTGTCGCCAGCGGGGTAATGATATCGAGCAACTGGCGATTATGATCGAGGCTGGACTGAACAAATCGTTCGTTATTCTTGCGGAAATCACCTTCTGCAAAATCGTTGTTGTTCAGGTATTTTCCCGTCAGGAAGCCTCTGCCAAGAGGTGAGTAGGGCACCAGGCCGATACCTAGCGCTTTCACGACCGGCAAAATGTTTTCCTCGATGTCTCGTGTCCACAGAGAATATTCTGTTTGCAATGCGGTGACCGGATGCACCGCATGCGCCCGTTGCAGCGTTGAAGCCGACACTTCGCAAAGGCCGATGTGGTTGATCTTACCCTCTTTAACAAGGGTGCGCAGGCAATCCATACTCTCTTCGATCGGGGTTGCGTTACTCACCCTGTGAAGGTAAAAGAGGTCGATTCGCTCCACGCCAAGCCGCTTAAGGGATTCGTTACAGCAGCGGATGATATAGTCCGGCGTATTGTTGATGGTGCGGGCGTAGGAGTCGTCAGGAGAGCGATCGATGCCGCACTTCGTGGCGATTTTGAACTGGTCGCGAGTGTTTTTATCCAGCCCGGCAAGAAAGTGACCGATTAGCCTTTCATTATGGCCACGGCCATATAAATTTGCGGTATCAATAAACGTCACGTTCAGATCGATGAGGTTATGCAATACCTGCAGTGAGCCTTTGTCATCAGTCTGGCCATAAAATTCACTCAGACCCATGGCACCGTAGCCGATGGCACTGACGGTAAGATTTTGAGATAAAGTACGTGTTTTCATAGTTTCTCCTTTTCAGACCCTATGATTGTTTCACCTCAATTGTGGTTACTGAATTTTCATTTTCGTTATGCTGAAAAGGTATCAGTCACCGCCGCTCTACCTTCCGAATCATTAAAAACGACAAAAGTTGTCTAAACGTTAAATTCGTCACACTTTTGATGATAAACTGCGCGACTTTTCCGCACGTTATTATCTTCAGGTGATGCCATGACAGAACATATCCAGCCCACAACCAGACCGCAGACCAAAGAGGTGTCGCGCCCCAACTGGTCGGCGGTTTTCTCCGTGGCGTTCTGCGTCGCCTGCCTGATTACCGTTGAGTTTCTGCCGGTGAGCCTGCTGACGCCGATGGCGCAGGATCTGGGCATTTCCGAAGGCGTGGCGGGGCAGTCGGTCACCGTGACCGCGTTTGTGGCGATGTTCGCCAGCCTGTTTATCACCCAGGTCATTGGCACTATCGACCGCCGCAAAGTGGTCATTCTGTTCAGCGTGCTGCTGACGGCATCCTGCCTGCTGGTCTCCTTCGCGGAAAGCTTCACCCTGCTGCTGCTCGGTCGCGCCTGTTTGGGGCTGGGATTAGGCGGCTTCTGGGCGATGTCGGCCTCGCTGACCATGCGCCTTGTGCCCGCGCGCACCGTGCCAAAAGCGCTGTCCGTTATCTTCGGCGCGGTCTCTATTGCGCTGGTGATTGCCGCGCCGCTGGGCAGCTTCCTTGGAGGGATTATCGGCTGGCGTAACGTCTTTAACGCGGCGGCAGTGATGGGTGTGCTCTGCATTATCTGGGTGTGGAAGGCGCTGCCGTCCCTGCCGGGCGAAGCGGCGCACCACAAACAGAACATGTTCGTGCTGCTCAAGCGTCCGGGCGTGCTGGCGGGGATGACCGCCATCTTTATGGCCTTTGCCGGGCAGTTTGCCTTTTTCACCTACATCCGCCCGGTGTTTATGACCATGGCGGGCTTTGACGTGGACGGCCTGACGCTGGTGCTGCTGAGCTTCGGTATCGCCAGCTTTATCGGCACGTCGCTGTCGTCCCAGTTCCTGAAGCGCTCCCTGAAGGTGGCGCTGACGGGTGCGCCGTTGCTGCTGGCGGTGAGTGCCACGGTGCTGATTTTGTGGGGTAGCGACAAATGGGTTGCCTCGGCGATTGCGATTATCTGGGGCTTTGCCTTTGCGCTGGTACCGGTGGGCTGGTCGACGTGGATCACCCGAACGCTTGCCGATCAGGCGGAAAAAGCCGGGTCGATTCAGGTGGCGGTGATCCAGCTGGCGAACACCTGCGGCGCGGCCATTGGCGGCGTGGCGCTCGACCATCTGGGGCTGACGTCACCACTGGTGATTTCCGGTACGCTGATGCTGCTGACGGCACTGCTGGTGGCAGGGAAGGTGAAGGCGCGTTGATTGATAAACAGTCACTACATCGATATACTTGTACCGTAACTTGTACAGGAGGAAATATGCAGGTTGTGACGTTTACCGAAGCACGAAGCCGACTCAAAGATGTGTTGGACGACGTGAATGACAATGTGGAGACAACCATCATCAGCCGCCGAAACGGGGGGGATGCGGTGGTTATGTCTCTGCAGCACTACAACTCAATGATGGAAACCATCCATCTGATGAGTTCGCCTGCCAACGCCAGTCGACTGATGGAGTCAATCGCACAGGCAAATTCCGGAAAAACCACGCAGAGGGATCTGATAGATGACCAGGCTACTGATTTGGACTGATAACGGCTGGGATGATTACCTGTGGTGGCAGGAGCAGGATAAGAAAACGCTTCGCAGAATCAATAAATTGATTGAAGATGCGAAGCGTCAACCCTTCGATGGCCTGGGTAAGCCGGAACCGCTTAAAGGTAACCTTTCCGGATACTGGTCCCGCCGAATCAATGATACTGACCGTCTGGTTTACGGGGTGTCGGATAGCGCTCTTACTATTTTAATGTGCCGCTACCACTATTATTCGTAGATCACGCCGATGTCCTCATCCGTCTTCTCGAATCCATCGAAATCAACACCACTGACGACACAATCAATAGCGTTCCCAGCCAGTCCGGCAGGGTGAAGGCCACCCCCAGCAGGATCACCGACAGTAACGCGCTGCTCAACGGCTCGGCGCAGCTCAGAATGCTCGCCTTCGGCCCGCCGATCATCTGTGCGCCTTTCAGGTACAGGCTGAACGTCAGCGCGGTGCCAATCACCACCAGATAGAAAAATGCCAGCAGCAGGCTGCCGTCGATCACGAAGGTGGTACCGCGTCCGGCGTAGAACGGCGTCAGCATTAATCCGGCAATCAACATACTCCAGCCGACAATCGGCAATGTGCCGTAGCGGGCAATCAGCGTTGACGGATAGGTGGTGTAAAACGCGGCGGCAAACGCCGAGGCGATGCCGAAGAACAGCGCGGCTGGCGAGATGGAGAGCGAGGTTGGGTCGCCGTGGGTCACCAGCAGGAACGTCCCGACAAGCGAGGTCACAATCGCGGACAGAACAAACACGCCGGGGCGCGTTTTCCGCGCCAGCGCAAACCACGCCACAATGATGGTCGGTGACAGGAACTGGAGCACGGTCGCCGTAGCGGCGTTGGATTTTTCAATCGTCAGCAGGAAGGTGAGCTGCACGGTGAGCGCGCCGACCAGCGAGAAAAACAGCAGACTGAGGGCGTCTTTACGATGCTTGATGATCGAGAAAATCTTGTCGCCGTGAACGAAGGAGAGCGTCAGCAGGATCACGCCGGTAAACAGCAGGCGAACCATGGTCAGGTAAGGCGAAGAAATGTGGCTTTTCTCCATGATGTACTGCGCGCAAACGCCGGAACTGCCCCATAAAACGGCGGCGATCAGGACGTTCAGCATCCCTTTACGTGTGGAACCCATTTTCTCCCCTGCTATGTTGTCGTTAATTGGCCAACAGCATAGCATGGTTGTGTGCGGCTTGATGCCCTCACCCCCGTAGGCCGGGTAAGCGTAGCGCCACCCGGCATGTTGTTGACCTTAGAACCACGCCTCCCACATCGCGCCGACGTTGAAGTCGTCGAGCGTCTCGTCTTTGGTATTGTTCACGCGCGCGGTGCGTTCATTATCCACTTTGCCGCCGGTGACGTAGAAGCGCAGCATCGGACGGAACTCAGGCCCCATGGCGATAGACATGTTCTGCGACAGGGTCAGCTTCCAGCCCTTGTTGTCGCCGCCGTTATCGTAGTCAACGTGCTGCCAGCCTGCTTCCAGCCAGGTGGAGTGAACGTCGTTCCACCAGTGCATCGGGCGCACGATGGCGTTGTAGTTCTTGCGGTTATCAGTCTTATCGCGGCTGTTGTCGTAGTCGTGGAAGGCGAGGATGTACTCCACCTGCGTGGCCTGGGTGAATTTATACAGCCCTTCGAAGCTGGCGTAGACCGTGGTCAGATCTTCGGTTTTGTTGAACACGCTGTTGTCCGCGTTATCGGAGTAGCGGGCGATCACCTTGTTCACGCCGCTGTCGTTGGTGTGGCTCAGCACCACGCCGCCCTGCCAGGCGTTCAGACGCTCGTCGCTCTCCACCGCTTTGGAGTCAAAGCCGTAGTTGGCGTACAGCTCCATGTCGATCGGGCCGAGCTTCATGCCGTGGATTTTGGAGGTCGCGGCGTAGTTGCCCTTGTCGCCCGTGCCGGAACCGCCGGTACAGGTGATGCGCGACGGGTTCGCTTCGTCTTCCATCACTTCCGGGCTACAGGATTCGACTGCCGCCACGGCAGCCACGTCAAACTGCACGCCGCCGATGTCAAAGTTCTTCACGCCTGCGCCCTGGCCGTCGTGGTTCATCCAGAAGTAATCGTTGATGCCCTGCTGCGGACGCTGGTGGAAATCACGACCAGCCCAGAAGTAGGCATTTGGGTTGGAGGCCATAATGTTGGTCACCCCCGCGTAGGCTTTTTTCAGGTTAACCTCGTCGCCCCAGTGGTCGATCATCACGTTGATGTCCCAGATGGCGCCGTTGTCCCCTTTGAAGGCCTTGGAAAGCTGGAATTCCCCGCCGTTACCTTCGTTACCCAGACGACCAATCGCGGACGCGCCGTTGTACGAGCCGTCCACCGCCACGTATTTCTGATCGGCGGCCTGGAAGTGCGCGCCGTAGCGGGCGTAGCCGGTGAATTTAATGCCGAACGGGATCGCCATATCCGGGGATTGCGCCGCGCTTTGCGGCTCGGTTACCACGTCCGCTTTTTTCGCAACCGCCGCATCCATTTTGGCCTGACGCTCGGCCAGAGCTTTATCTACCGCTTTCGCCACAATGGCGTCGATTTGCTCCTGGGTAAATTCTTGTGCGAGTACGGAAATTGGGCAAAGCGCGGCGATAACCGCCATGGTTAATGGAAGTTTTTTAATCGTATTCATGGTTATCTCAATATAGTTTAATTTTATTCAGACAATAACCATCCCGCTCCGATCTGACAGAGTATGTCGCTATCATCAGAACAAGTGGATCTCTATTTAGGGTACAGAGGTATTACATTAACTTTATTTCGCCATAGACTATCTCTGATATAAATGAATAATTTCTTCAGACAGTTCACGCGCTAATAAGGAATTCATTAAATGATCCTGCGCGTGCACCATGATTAACGTCATCGGCTGGCGGCCTTCGCCCGCATCCTGCTCGATCAGTTTGGTCTGCATCTTGTGCGCCTGGCGCGCGTAGCCGTCGGCTTCGTGCAGCAGGCTTTTGGCCTCGTCAAAGTTGCCCTGACGCGCCGCGTGCAGCGCTTCAAAGCACAGGCTGCGGGACTGTCCGGCGTTGACGATAATTTCCATTACGGCTTCTTCTAGTGCGATCATCATTATTACTCTTTTTCAAAACTATTATTTAAGGCGGTGGCGGCAAACCACTCTCCGCTTTTCTTAATGGTGCGCTGCTGCGTCTCTAAATCAAGCTGGATAAATCCGTAGCGGTTTTTATAGGCATTACACCACGACCAGTTATCAATAAATGTCCACATATGGTAGCCAAGGCAATTGCACCCTTCGCTAATACCTTTGTGCAGCCACGTTAAATGCTCAGAAATAAACTCGATGCGGTATTGATCGTTAATCTGGCCATTTTCAATAAAGCGCTGTTCATTTTCGACGCCCATGCCGTTTTCAGAAATAAAGCAGCGAGGGTTGTCGTAATTGTCGCGCAGGTTAACCAGAATATCGTAAATACCCGGCGCGTAGATTTCCCAGCCGCGGTACGGATTCATCTTGCGGCCCGGCATCTCGTAGTTATCAAAGAACCACTCCGGCATAAACGGCGCCTGCGGGTTCACCGCGCTGTCGCGACACTTCACGCGGCGCGGCTGATAGTAGTTCACGCCGAGCAGGTCGATTTTCCCTTCCGCAATCAGGAAGCCGTCTTCCGGCTTGCAGGCGGGCAACTGATCGTAGGATTTCAGCAACGCCACCAGGTCGGCCGGATACTCCCCGCGCAGTACCGGGTCAAGGAAGCTGCGGTTAAACATCAGGTCCGCGATGTGTGCCGCCTTCACGTCCGCCGGGTTCTGCGAGCGCGGGTAGGACGGCGTCAGGTTCAGCACGATGCCGATCTCACCCGCGTAATGTCCGGCGCGGTAGGCCTGAACCGCCTTCGCGTGGGCCAGCACGGTGTGATACGCCACGGTGGCCGCCCGGCGGAAATCCACCACGTTAGGATAGTGGAAGTCGTACAGATAACCGCCCTCCACCGGGACGATCGGCTCGTTGAAGGTAAACCAGTGCAGTACGCGGTCGCCAAACAGCTCGAAGCAGATCTGCGCATAGCGGGCGTAAGCGTCCACCACGTCACGGTTTTCCCAGCCGCCGATCTCCTGCATCGCCATCGGCATGTCGAAGTGGAACAGGGTGATAAACGGCGTGATGCCCTGTTCATTCAGCTCATCAATGACCTGATTGTAAAAATCGACCGCTTCCGGGTTCACTTCACCGATACCGTCGGGGATCAGGCGTGCCCAGCTAATCGAGGTACGAAAGCTGTTGTGGTTCAGCTGCTTTAACAGCTGAATGTCCGTTTTCCAGTTTTGATAAAACGTGGAGGTCTGCTGCGGCCCCACGCCGTTGTGAAAACGGTTCGGCTCGCGGGCAAACCAGTAATCCCATGTGGTTTCCCCCTCTCTTGCTCCTTCGGTCTGGAGAGCGGAGCTTGCGCTGCCCCACCAGAAGTTATCGGGAAATGCGTATTTCATGTCCTTTCCTCTTTGACTTAATTGCTTGCGGCTTCAGCGGTACCGACGGTTGCCTGGGCTTTCTGCTCTTCGTTTTTCATCAGCGTACGCTCATAGGCGCGCAGGAACGGCAGGTACATCAGCGCGGACATCACCATACAAACCAGGCACATTATCACCGGACTGAGCGCCCAGTTTGCCGCCCATGAGGCACCAATCGGCGCGGGGGTGGTCCACGGGGTTAATGACACCACCTGAGCCAGCCAGCCGAGCTTCGTTGCGCCGTACGCCAGGCAGGCATTGACCAGCGGAACAAACACGAACGGGATAAACAGCATCGGGTTCATGATGATCGGCGCGCCGAACAGAATCGGCTCATTGATGTTAAAGAAGCTCGGCACAATGCCCATTTTGCCGATGGTGCGCAGGTGCGTGGCGCGGCTGCGCAGCAGCAGGAACGCCAGCGGCAGCGTGGAGCCTACGCCACCAATCAGCAGGTAGTGATCCCAGAAGCCCTGCAGGTAAACGTGCGGCAGTGCCGCGCCTGCGGCGAGCGCCGCCTGGTTTGCGGAGAGGTTCGCCATCCAGAACGGATTCATGATGCCGGTGACAATCAGCGAGCCGTGAATACCGGCAAACCAGAAGATCTGGCACAGCAGCACGGAGAGCAGTATCGCGGGCAGGGAGTCGGATGCGGATACCAGCGGCTCCAGCAGGTGCATGATCGCCTGCGGGATGATCATTCCGGTCTGCGCTTCAATGAACAGGTTCAGCGGGTGCAGCGTACCGATCACCACCATCACCGGGATCAGGATCTCAAACGAACGCGCCACGCCGGTGGGCACTTCCTTCGGCAGGCGGATGGTCACATTGTTCTGCTTCAGCCACGCATAGACGCGGGTGGCGTAAATCGCGGTGATAAGCGCGGTAAAGATGCCCTGACCGGAGAGATACTGGGTCGAGATTTTACCGTCGGCATACGGCGCGGCGACCAGCAGGAAGGCCATAAAGGCCAGCAGGCCGGACATCACCGGGTCGAGGTTAAACTGACGCCCCAGGCTCGCCCCAATCCCCACCGAAATGAAGAAGGTCATCACGCCCATGCTGAGGTTAAACGGCAGCATCAGCTGTTCGCGGTAGGTCTGGGAGAAATCCAGCCAGCCGCGGGCGAAGCTGTTGGTGGTATCCGCCGAGAACGGCGGGAAAATGAACACCAGCATAAACGAGCCGATGATCATAAACGGTAGCGCGGCGGTAAAGCCGTCGCGGATGGCAATCACATACTTTTGCTGGCCGAGCTTCGCGGCCAGCGGGGTAATTGACTGCTCAATCACCGCGACCATGGATTGATATAACGAACTCATGTGAACACCTTTTAGTGTGCCGCTTCGATGAGCGACAGAGCATAGTCCAGTACTTTATCGCCACGCTGCATGCCGTAGTCCATCATGTCGATGGGCTGCACCGGAATGCCTTTCGTAGCCGCCTTGTCTGAGAGTGTCTGTAACATGTATTTCACTTGCGGTCCGAGAAGTACCACCTGGTATTGCGGAAACTGCGTATCAAATTCGGAAACACCGTACGCATCAATCTTCACCGGCAAACCACGTTCTTTCGCGACATCGACCATTTTGCTGACCAGCAGGCTGGTGGACATCCCGGCAGAGCAACACAGCATAATCTTGAACATCGACAACCATCCTCTAAATGTAAATAGTTATTGCGAGGATGATTGGACATGATACGGAAACCGGTTTCCATTTATAAAAAGCAGAACTGTGATAACCATCAAGATCCAATGCTTATGAGGCTGATTAACCGGATGTGTGTCACATAATTTGGCTGTTTTGACATCATTTTGAGTGGAAACGGAAAATCGGTTTCCATGAAAAACGGAAACGGATATACTCCGTTCTGGCTATAATGTGAGCCGTAGCGGTTATGGAATTTGCAGGCGCGAGGTTAGCCTGCCAGGGGAAAGAGATGTCGACAATCAATGATGTATCACGTCTGGCCGGGGTGTCTAAAGCCACGGTATCGCGAGTGTTGAGTGGGTCACGTGGCGTTAAGGAAGCCAGCCGTCAGGCCGTGCTGAAGGCGGTGGATGAGCTGAACTACCGGCCTAACGTGATTGCCCAGTCGCTGCTGAGCCAGTCGACGGGCTGCATTGGGGTGATTTGCGCGCAGGAAAACATTAACCAGACCACCGGGTATCTTTACGCGCTGGAAAAACAGCTCAGCCAGCACCAAAAACACCTGCTGCTGCGCTTCGCCCATAGCAAAGCGGAAGTGATGCACGCCCTTGAAGAACTCTCCTGCGGCCTGTGTGATGACATTCTGGTGATTGGCGCCCGTTTCCCGCTGGACGTGGATATGGACAACGTCATCCTGGTGGACTGCATGGAAGCTGATAACTCCAACAGCATTCAGTTCGATCACGCCTTTGCCGCCGAAACCGCCTGTAACTATCTGACCAGCCAGGGGCGTCGCCAGATTGCGCTGATCCACCCGCACGGCAGCGGGTTTGCCGACCAGGTGCTGCTCGGCTATAAGCACGCGCTGGAGAAAAATTTCCTGCCCTTTAATCGCAACCTCGTCTTTATGGACGCGACCTCCTCGTCCGTTGCGCTTCAGGAATTACTCAACAATGCGTCCACGCTGAACTTCAACGCGCTGCTGGTGGCGGATGAGCAGGAAGCCCAGCGGGTGATCCCGCAGCTGCAGGCGTTTAATAAATCCGTACCGGACGACATTATGGTCTTTAGCCTGGCCGGATCGCTGCACCTGCCGGGTATTCCGGTGATCCCGGCGATTGAATATTCAATGGATGCCATGGCGTCACGCATTGTGAGCTGGCTGACGGAGAAAACGCAGATGCTCGGGTCCTATGTTCTGCGCGGGGATCTCATCATTCCGGACGTGCGGAAGCGTTAAAACATTTTCCAGGCCGGGTAAGCGCAGCGCCACCCGGCGAGAACTCAATAATCTTCCAGACAATCCACCTGACCAACCGCAGCCCAGTAGGCGTCCAGGTTGTCGCGCTTCACGGCGGTGATGGCGTTTTTGATCAGCAGCTGATTGGCCTCGGACGACAAAATCATCTCCTGCCAGGCCTTATCGCTCTGCTTTTTCTGTGGCGTACAGGTTTTCTTAATATCTTTCAGGACCTGCTGCTTAATCTGCGCCTCTTTCGCCGGATCGTCCTTTTCCTGAGCATGGACAAACGCGGCGAAGAGCAGACAAACCAGCAGGCAGACCAGGTGCGCAGCTTTCATCAACAACCCCCTTTAGACGTCACAGGCTTCCCATGAAATATATCGTTACATTCAGTGTAGCGATTCCAGTCGAAAGTATGATTTTCTCTTTTCTGCGCATGAGAATCGCCCACCGATAAGGTTACTGGATCCCCCCGCCCAGCGACTGCCACAGCGTGATGCGGTTCTCCAGGTCGGTTTGCTGCAGCGCAATCAGCGATTCCTGCGCCGACCACAGCGACCGCTGTGCGGTCAGTACCGTCAGATAATCCCCCGCGCCCGCCTTATAGCTGCGCGTTGCCACATCCAGCGTTTTTTGCTCGGCCGCCACGTATTCTCGCTGGGCATCAAGCTGCTCGCTGAGCGTTTCACGGCGCGCCAGCGCGTCGGCCACGTCTTTAAACGCGCTCTGGATGGCTTTTTCGTAGGTCGCAATTAACCCTTTTTTCTCGGCTTCTGCATAACGCAGCTGCGCCAGATTGTTGCCACCGCTGAACAGCGGCAGGGTGATGGACGGCGCGAATGACCAGACCTTCATCCCGTGGCTGAACAGGGAGGAGAGCGAGTCGCTGCCGACGCCCGCGCTGGCGGTCAGTGAAATGGTCGGGAAGAAGTTGGCGCGCGCCGCGCCGATATTGGCGTTGGCGCTCAGCAGGTTATGCTCGGCTTCCTGAATGTCCGGGCGACGCAGCAGCGCGCTGGAGCTGACGCCCGCCGGGATCAGCGTGATGGCGTTATCGCTCAGGCTCTCCAGCGTGCCCGGCAGCAGGTTGTCCGGCACCGTGTCGCCCGCAAGCAGATTGAGGGCGTTTTTGTCCTGCATTACCTGCGTCCGGTAGCTCGCTACGCTGGCGCGCGCCTGCTGGTAAACCGCCATCGCTTCACTGACGTCCGTAGCCGCCGCGACGCCCACTTCCTGCTGGCGCTTCACAATCTTCAGCGAGTTTGCCGCGCTCTCCATTGTGGATTTCGCCAGCGCCAGGTTGCTGTTATCCGCCGCCAGCGTCACCCAGGCCGTGGTCAGCTCGCTAACCATCGTCAGGCGCGTGTTCTGCGCGGTGAACTCGCTGGCAAGCCAGGTTTCACGCGCGGCGCGGGAGAGGCTCTGGTTCCGGCCAAACAGATCCAGCTCGAAGCTGGAGACCGCGCCGTTGGCTTCGTCGCTTGTCGCAACGCCGCTTGCCAGCGTGCGGCTGCGGGTGTGGCTCAGTTCTGCATCCACCGTCGGGAACAGGGACGAACGCGTTTCACCGTACTGTGCGCGGGCGGCGTCGATATCCGCGATCGCTTTTTGCACGTCGCGGTTGCTGTTCAGCGCCATCTTCACCACGCTTTTCAGCCTCGCGTCGTTCATCACCTGCTGCCACTGGCTCACCACGGCGGTGGCTTCGCCGTGCGCGCCGGGCAAGGTCGCCGGGACGGGAGCGTCCGGGCGTTGATAGGTAGGGTCTAACGACACACACCCTGCGCTCAGCAGGGCTAACGCTAAAACAGTGACACGAAACATTATGACCTCCGGTTCGCGTGTTTACCGGAGAACAGACGTTTCACCAGTACAAAGAATAAAGGGACGAAGAAGATCGCCAGCAGCGTCGCGGCCAGCGTTCCGCCGATAATGCCAGTACCAATTGCCACGCGGCTGTTGGCACCGGCACCGGTTGCAACGGCCAGCGGCGTCACCCCTGCGATAAACGCCAGCGACGTCATGATGATGGGACGCAGACGCGTCTGGGCGGCACGCAGGGCGGCGCGCGTCAGGGAGTAACCTTCTGCAACTTTGGCTTCGGCAAACTCGACAATCAGGATGGCGTTCTTCGACGACAGGCCGATAGTGGTGAGCAGCGCCACCTGGAAGTAGACGTCATTGCTCAGGCCGCGCAGGGAGGCGGCAAGCGCCGCACCCAGCACCCCAAGCGGGATCACCAGGATGACCGAAATCGGCACCGACCAGCTTTCATACAGCGCCGCCAGACAAAGGAACACAACCAGGATCGAGAGGGCATAAAGGCTCATTGCCTGACCGCTCGCCAGTTTTTCCTGTAAGGACAAACCGCTCCACGCCCAGGTGCTGCCGGACGGCAGGCTGTTTGCCAGCTGCTCCATTTTGCTCATCGCCGTGCCGGAGCTCGCGCCGCTGGCGTTTTCGCCCTGTATCTCATACGCCGCCGAGCCGTTGTAGCGCACCAGGCTTTCCGGGCCATACTCCCAGCGCGTGGTGGCGAAGGCGGAGAACGGGGTCATGGTGCTGTCGCTGCCGCGCACATACCATTTGTTGAGATCGGACGGCACGGCGCGATAGTCGCTGTCGCCCTGGATGTAGACCTTTTTCACGCGGCCGCGATCGATAAAGTCGTTCACGTAGGTCCCGCCCCAGGCGCTGGAGAGGGTGTCGGTGACGTCGCTCAGGGACAGCCCCAGCGACACGGCCTTGTTGTTGTCGATATCCACCTGAAGCTGCGGCATCTGCGGCAGATCGTTGGCGCGCACGGCGTGCAGCGAGCTGTCCTGGTTGGCTTCGCCAATCAGCTGGTTACGCAGTTTCAGCAGCGCATCGCGGTCGGTGCCGCCGCTGGCCATCAGCTCAAAGGTAAAGCCGTTGCTCTGGCCTAAACCATCCACCGCCGGGGGCGTCATGGCGAAAATGGTGGCATCCCGAATGGTGCTCAGCTCCTGCGTGGCGCGCAGGGCAATGGCCTGAGCGGTGTTTTCCTCGCCTTTACGCTCTGACCAGTTTTTCAGGGAGACGAACGCCATCCCGGCGTTCTGACCGCTGCCGCTGAAGCTAAAGCCTTCAATGGTAAAGATCACGTTGGTATTGGCTTTCTCTTTGGTGAGGAACCACTCGCGCACCTGGCGGCTGACTTCGGCGGTACGTACCGTCGTCGCGCCGGCTGGCAGGGTGTACTGCACCATGATTTCGCCCTGGTCTTCCGTCGGCAGGAAGCTGCCCGGCAGCTTAAGCATGGCGAAGCCCATCGCGCCGCAGAGCAGGGCGTAGATCGCCAGCATGCCGCCGGAACGGCGCAGAGCGCGCAGCACCTTGTTCTGATAGCCGTGCTCGGTCCTGCTGTAGAAGCGGTTGAACGCGCCGAAGAAGCCCTTTTTGTGCGGCGCAGTGTGGCTCAGAATCGAGCCGCAGAGCGCGGGCGTCAGGGTCAACGCCACCACCACGGAGAGGAACATCGCCGAAATGATGGTGACCGAGAACTGACGGTAAATGACCCCGGTAGAGCCGCCGAAGAAGGCCATCGGCAGGAATACCGCAGAGAGCACCAGCGCAATGGCGATCAGCGCGCCGGAGATTTCGCCCATCGATTTCTCGGTGGCTTCCCGGGCGGGCAGCCCCTCGTCGCGCATAATACGCTCGACGTTTTCCACCACCACGATGGCGTCATCCACCAAAAGCCCAATCGCCAGCACCATCGCAAACAGCGTCAGGGTATTGATGGAGTAGCCGAACAGCGCCAGCACGCCGAAGGTACCCAGCAGAACGACAGGTACCGCCAACGCGGGGATCAGCGTCGCGCGGATGTTTTGCAGGAACAGGTACATCACCACCACCACGAGGACAATGGCTTCGAACAGGGTCTGAATCACGTCCTCAACGGAGATCTTGATGAACTCGGTGCTGTCCTTCGGGTAGGCCACGTCGTAGCCTTCCGGCATCGACTTTTTGAACTCGGCAATCTTGTCTTTCACCGCCGTCGCAGTGTTGAGCGCGTTCGCACCCGGTGAGAGCATGACTGCCATACCCGCCGCCGGGTGGCCGTTGAGCTTCGCAGTGGCGGTATAATCTTCGCTGCCCATCTCCACGCGGGCGACATCGCTGATGCGCACCACCGCGCCGTTGGACTGGCTCTTCACAATGATGTTTTTAAACTGATCCACCGTCTGCAGGCGCGACTGGGCGCGGACGGTGGCGGTCAGCTGCTGGGCGTTCGACGAGGGCAGCGCGCCGATTTTACCGGCGGAGACCTGCACGTTCTGCGCTTCAATCGCGCTCTGCACGTCGGACGGCATCAGCGAGTAGGACGCCAGCTTCGCCGGATCGAGCCAGATGCGCATCGCGTATTCCGCCCCGAACACCTGCAGGCTCCCGACGCCTTCCACGCGCGCCAGCGGATCCTGCATATTACTCACCAGCCAGTCGGCAATATCCGAGCTGCTGGCGGTGTCGGTTTTATCGTACACGCCCATGATCAGCAGGAAGTTGCTCTGGGATTTTTCGACGGTGATCCCGGACTGCTGCACCTCGGTGGGCAGGCGCGATTCCGCCTGCTGGACTTTGTTCTGCACCTGCACCTGAGCGGTGTCCGGGTCAGTGCCCTGCTCGAAGGTGACGGTAATGCTCACCGATCCGTCCGAGCTGCTGGTGGAGGTGAAGTAGAGCAGGTTATCCAGCCCGGTCAGCTGCTGCTCGATCACCTGCGTCACGCTGTTTTCCAGCGTTTGCGCGGAGGCACCGGTATAGGTGGCGGAGATTTTGATCGACGGCGGCGCAACGTCCGGGTACTGCGCGACCGGCAGCGTGCGGATGGCCAGCATCCCGGCGAGCATGATAAGAATAGCGATAACCCAGGCAAAGACCGGGCGACGCACGAAGAAACGGGAAAACATCAGGCGTTTCCTCCGTTGGCTTTCATCTCTTCGGCCTTCACTTCCTGCCCGGCGGTGACTTTGTCAGTACCTTCCACAATCAGCCTGTCGCCCGCCTTCAGCCCGCTCAGCACCAGCCATTTGTCGCCGTAGGTGTCCCCCGTTTCCAGCTGACGCTGCTCGACCTTGTTGCTGGCATTGACCACCAGAGCGGTAGCGGTGCCTTTGGCGTCACGGGTGATGCCCTGCTGCGGCGCGAGGATCGCGTCGCTCATGACGCCTTCATCCACCCTGGCGCGGACAAACATGCCCGGCAGGAGCTGATGCTGCGGGTTCGGGAAGACGGCGCGCAGCGTGACCGAGCCGGTTGATTCATCCACCGCCACTTCGGTTAACGCCAGGCGGCCTTTCTCGCTGTAGGTGCTGCCGTCTTCGAGGATTAACGACACGCTTAGCGTATCGCTATTGGTGGCAAGGGTTTGCTTGCGTAAACGCAGCAGATCGGCGCTGGAACGGGTTAAGTCGACGTACATGCTGTCCAGCCCGCGAATGGTGGCGAGCGCGGTATCCTGCTGGGCGGTGACCAGCGCGCCGGGGGTGACGGAGGAGATGCCGATGCGTCCGGCAATCGGCGCGGTGACGGTGGTCCAGTTGAGGTTAATGCGCGCGCTCTCCTGCGCGGCCTTCTTTGATTCAACGCTGGCCTTGTCCTGCCCGCAGGTGGACTTCGCGTCTTCTGCGTCCTGACGCGACACGCCGTCGTCTTTCACCAGCTGCGCATAGCGCTGGGCTTTCTGGCAGTCGGCCTGCACCAGCGCCTGGGCCTGTTTCAGCGCCGCGGCGGCTTCATCAAACGCCGCGCGGTAGCTGGAAGGGTCAATTTGATACAGCGCCTGTCCGGCCTTCACGGTATCGCCTTCGGTAAACAACCTCTTCTGAATAATGCCGCCCACCTGCGGGCGCACTTCGGCGCTCATGGCGGCGGTGGTGCGGCCCGTGAGCTCGCTGACGACGGAGACCGGCTGGCTCATGAGGGTGACAATCCCCACATCCGGAAGAGGATGCTGGGGAGCAGATGTTTGCGCATTATCGCACCCGGTCAGGAGGAGTAATGCCGCGATGGAGGTTGTTATGGTTTTCATAATCTTTTTCCAGGGTGAACGATGCCTGCCCTGTTAAAGGATCAACAGGGAGGGGGGCTATTTAAAGGCACAGCGATACCGCATCTCCGGCGTGGCCGGAAATGTTAAATTGGGAAATTACTTATTCCCGCTAATTATTCACATGCGATTACTTCGCAGAGAAAAGCATATTTAAAATATTCTGATAGATAGGCTCTAATTGTTCTGACGGTACTTTTAAAGGCGCGAGTCGACGGTAAATCGTGCCTTCGATCATCACCGCGGTAATTTCCACGCAGCAGCGAATATGTTCATCGCTCAGATGGGGAAATTGTTTTTTCAGGTGCGCACAGGCGTTGGTAAACATCCGGGCATCGGCTGCGATCATCATGGCCGCCACCTGCGGGTTACGGGTCGCCTCGGCAGACATTTCGAGCATCAACGCATCGTCGTCTTCGTTGAGCGTCTGACGCCAGGCGAGCGCCTGCGGCATCCCTTCCACCACCGTTTTGTCCTGCATCCCTTCGATGCGTGAGTCGATAATGCGGCGGATCATCTCTTCAATAATCGCGTCTTTGTTACTGAAATAACGGTAAATTTGCCCGACACTAAGCTTCGCCTCACTGGCAATTTGCGACATGCTGGCGGCGTGAAATCCGCTGGCGCGAAAGCAGCGACGCGCGGCGGTGATGATTTCGTCCTGACGTTGTTTTTGTCGTTCTTCCAGCTTTGTGCTCATCGTCGTCTACCGTGTAAAAGTGAGAATGATCGTTCTCAGTATACGTTTTGGGTGCGTATTGGAAAGGCTTTTTTTATTTAGTTATTGAATGAATGTTTCTGTATTAAAAAAATGGAGGAAATTAGGAGTTTTTATGAAGGTTAAGCTGTGAGATATTCAAATTGCGCGGAAAATAAGGAGAGAAATATGCACCTGAGCATTACTTATAATGTAACACCCGCAGAAAAAGAAGAGCTATTTGTGGGGTTAAGAGCCTATAACGGACAGTTTATCGATCTGACAAACTTTAGCGGCGACATTGGCGTTTATGTACGAGACGATAAAGGCGTCATGCTCGGCGGGCTCATTGGAGTGCGTAAAGGCGACTGGCTGAATATCGACTTTCTCTGGGTCAGCGACACCGTGCGGGGTACCGGCGTGGGCAGCCAGCTTATCAAAACGGCGGAAGAGGAAGCCAGACGCAAAGGCTGCAAGCATGCGCTGGTGGATACCGTCAGCTTCCAGGCGCGCCCGTTCTATGAAAAACAGGGGTACCAGCTGCAGATGTCTTTGCAGGATTATCCGTACCCGGGCATGCAGCGACATTACCTGGCGAAAGCCCTTTAAGCTCTGAATCCGTAGGCCGGGTAAGCGCAGCGTCACCCGGCCATACCCGCATATAACTTATCCTTCTTATTGATTCTTTTTCGTTTTTTATTTCACCGTCTCGTTGTCGATATAGTCACTACAACATTCAGCAAAAGGAACTTTCTCGTGAAACGTCGATTGGGTGCTCTGGTTCTCGCTGGCCTGCTGCTGGCAGGGTGCGATCAAAGTGGCAGCGATGCCAAACACATAAAAGTGGGCGTCATCAACGGCGCTGAACAGGACGTGGCGGAAGTCGCCAAAAAGGTGGCAAAAGAAAAATATGGCCTGGACGTGGAGCTGGTCGGATTCAGCGGCTCGCTGTTGCCTAACGATGCCACTAACCAGGGAGAGCTGGATGCCAACGTTTTCCAGCATCGCCCGTTCCTTGCAGAAGATAACAAGGCGCATGGCTACAAGCTGGTGGCCGTGGCGAACACCTTTGTTTTCCCGATGGCTGGCTATTCCCGCAAAATCAAATCCGTCTCTGACCTGAAGGACGGGGCGACTATCGCCATTCCAAACGATCCGACCAACCTTGGCCGCGCGCTGCTGCTGCTGCAAAAAGAGAAGCTCATCACCCTGAAGCCGGACACCGGGCTGCTGCCGACGGCGCTGGATATTACCGCCAACCCTAAGCAGCTGAAAATCATGGAACTGGAAGGGGCACAACTGCCGCGCGTGCTGGATGACCCGAAAGTGGATGTCGCCATCATCAGCACTACCTATATTCAGCAAACAGGGCTATCGCCGGTGCATGACAGCGTCTTTATTGAAGATAAAAACTCGCCGTACGTGAACATCGTGGTGACGCGCGAAGACAACAAAGACGCGGAGAACGTGAAGGCGTTTATCCAGTCGTATCAGTCACCGGAAGTGGCGAAAGCGGCAGAGACGATCTTTAACGGCGGGGCGGTGCCGGGCTGGTAAAGGTGCCGGCAGAAAACGCGGTGATGAAAATGGCCCGATTCCATCGGTAATCGCCCTTTAACCCACAGCGCCAATTGTGACGGCTGGCTATCCTCCTTATCACACCAACCGGAGGATAGCCCATGAACATTACCCAAATTCGCAATGCCACCCTGCTGATTACCTACGCCGGAAAACGTCTTTTAATCGACCCGATGCTGGCCCCGAAAGGCGCTTATCCGGGCTTTCCCGGTACGGCGCATGCCGAACGCCGTAACCCGACGGTCGAACTCCCCGTCGACGTCAATACGCTGCTGGACGCTGACGCGGTGATCGTCACCCATACCCATGACGATCACTGGGATCGCACCGCGGCAGAGCTGATCGCCAAAGACAAACCGATCTACGTGCAAAACGATCGTGACGCCGCGCTGCTGCGCAGCCAGGGATTTACCAACCTGACGATCATGACCGACGAGACCACCTTCGGGGAGGTTCGGATTGCGAAAACGTACGGCGGCCAGCACGGGACCGACCGCGCTTACGCCGTGCCAGAACTGGCGGAGCGGCTGGGCGAGGCCTGTGGCGTGGTGCTGCGTCATCCTGATGAGAAGACGCTCTATCTTGCCGGGGATACCATCTGGCGCGAAGAGGTGGCAGCCGATCTGCAAAAACACCAGCCAGATGTTGTGGTACTGAACGCCGGTTATGCCCACGTCATCGGCTTTGGGCCCATTATTATGGGGCAGGAGGACGTGCTCAACGTTCATTTCCTGCTGCCGCAGGCTAAAATCGTCGCGAGCCACATGGAGGCGATTAACCACTGCCTGTTGACCCGCAGCGCGCTGCGTGAGTACGTCGAAGCCAACCAGGTGAGCGATGTGGTGAGCATTCCCCAGGATGGCGAAACCGTTATATTCTGAGTGCGTTAACGGGAAAGGAGAGACAGATGTCGCTAATCAACGTCGCGATTGTCGCGGTAGACGGGTTCAGCCCGTTCCACTACTCCGTTCCCTGCATTCTGTTTGGTGATTCGGTCTCCGGCGAAAAGCGCTTTAACGTGACGATCTGCGCCGAAACGCCGGGGTTTCTTACCTCAAAAGACGGGTTTGCCCTCAACGCCACGCAGGATTACACCGCCATCGGGCAGGCCGACATTGTTGTCGTTCCCTACTGGCAGCACGTCCTTGAACGGCCGCCTCAGGCGCTGCTCGACAGCCTTGTGTTGGCGAGAGACAACGGCGCGGAAATTGTCGGCCTGTGTCTGGGGTCGTTTGTGCTGGCCTGGGCGGGGATCCTCGACGGTAAACGGGCCGCCACCCACTGGGAGTTTGAACATCACTTCCAGTCGCTCTTTCCGAACGTCCAGCTGGATATCAATGCTCTCTACGTGGATGACGGCAATATCATTACCTCTGCCGGTACCGCGGCTGCGCTGGACTGCTGCCTGTACATCATTCGCCAGCGTTTTGGCAGCGTCGTCGCCAACCAGATTGCCCGTCGGATGATTGTCCCGCCCCATCGCGAGGGCGGGCAGGCGCAGTTCATCGCCCAGCCGGTTCCGAAAGATACCCGTGACGCACGTATTAACTGCCTCATCGACTACCTGCAGCAGCACATCACCGAACCGCATAGTCTGGACTCGCTGGCGGAGGTGGTTTCGATGAGCCGCCGCACGCTGACCCGCCATTTTATTAAAGCCACGGGGATGAGCGTCGCCGACTGGCTTACCGCCGAACGCCTGCGGCGCAGCCAGATTTTGCTTGAAGCCGGAAATATGCCCGTTGAGAGCGTGGCGGAGCTGGTGGGATTTAATTCCGCCGTCACCTGGCGACAGCAGTTTAAGGCGCGCTTTGGGGTGAGCCCAGCGGAGTGGCGAAAGACGTTCCGTGTTCATCCGTCTTTATAATTCTGTCGCGATTGAATAAAAAGGCGTGGGGGACATTTTCGGGGTGACGGCTACGAACGCCCCTAACGAGCGCGCTTTAAACACCGTAATCTATTATTTTCTACTTTAGCGCCAGTGTCTTTTTAGCGTGGTCCTGTTTTTTTGCTGAAAATGCTGATGTATCAGACGGGTTACAAGACGCATCTCTTCCGGTTAAGATATTGCACGTTACTTTCCAGAAGAAAAGGTAGTGGCATGAACAATATTGAAACGCAGTTACTTGAATCAGGTTTCACCGTAAAAGAGTTAGCGTATCTGAACCGAAACATCAGTCGTTATGGTTCATCCTTGCTCGAGGTCGTGCTTGAGTTAGGTAAGCGATTTATCATGGTTCTGTGTATTACTGCGGCTGTGGCTCTGATTTTCCTGGCGCTTATTTTTTTCGCTGAACATTACAATCTTGTTTCCGGGGGCATCTCTCTTTTCATCGTGTTGGCGATTGTCTGGTTTTTTCAACCCCCGGTCATTACCTACAAAGCCTGGCGCTACAGAAAGAAATACATTAGTTCTGGCCAGACGCATTAGAAATTAAATCAAACGAGACTTTTGCAGAGACACCCCAGCCGACAATTTTCATAGTGAGCGCTGCGCGATTCATACCGTCGACCTTGCGGTAGAAATCCAGCGGGAGATAGCGAAACAGACGCCATGATTCGGGTTTTCGGATGGCGCCAAATACCGTATAGACGCTTGCTGCCAGGCTTACGCTGTTGAAGACTCCCAGTGCTGATTCACGTTTAAATCCCATAAACTGAGCGATATCCATGACGCCATCTGCCAGCATACCTTCAGAATTTGGTTGATGTTGAAGCGTTCTGTTAATTTCTTTTGAAATAGCATTTGCACCATCCATAACCAGAATCGCTCCTGCAAGCGCACCCACTGGATTCATTGTCATCATTGCACCAACGCCTGCAACAATCTGTAACCCGGAAAGTACAACCTTTATCGACGAGATAAAGTAACCGATGACTTTGTTATTTTCTTTAACCAGTTCAATCTGAGCAAAAAGCTGAGCTGTACGTGAGCGAAGCATTCTGCTTTGATCAAGAAGACTTTCGTTCTCAGCCCGGATGTTTTTCAGGCATTCCATGCACTCATCATGACTTCTGGCCGCCCGGGTAGCGCTAAACTGTTGCATTACAAATTGCCGAATATTATCCATAAATTTAATTCGTGCGAGTCCGTCGCTGAGATGTTGCCCTCCGACAATATTCGCAGTATTGATAAGCTTTCGGGCTTCAAGGTTAATCATTGTTTCAGCCCATGCACGGGTGTTCTGACCAGGGAAAAGTGCAATATCCATTTTAATTTTCTCATCTGATAACCAATGTTTACAGATTATCCAGCCAGCAGAAACTGACAACAATAAATTGGATAATGTATCGCGAGCCCTGAATTCGCTGAAGCATATACCTGCGGAAATCATCATCGTCGTTGATGGCGACCATGAGAGGGATGACTGGAGAAAAGTAATTAAGGAAACAAACACTTACCCCAGTCTCTCCACCCTCGTCTCCCCCTCCGCCATCGACAGCTGATACAGCGAAAACGATCTGTGCTTCTCAATCAACGTCGCCAGCTCCGGCGAGTGGCTGGTGAGCCAGATCTGCGAGTAGTGGCTGGCCTCGGCGATTAAGCTCGCCAGAGCGGGCAGCATCTGTGGGTGCAGGCTGTTTTCCGGTTCGTTTAACGCGATAAACGCCGGCGGGCGCGGGCTTAACAGCGCCACCGCCAGGCACAGAAAGCGCAGGGTGCCGTCGGAGAACTCCGCCGGTTCCAGCGGCCTGCTCAGCCCCTCGCGCTGCATCATCATGCGAAAATGTCCGCCGCTGTTGTCGCTGTAAAACACGCAGCCGGGGAAGGCCTGGTCAAGGATGCGCATCAGCAGCAGCTCGTCGCCAATCTCCACGATGGTCTGAAACGCCGCAGCCAGGTTGGCACCGTCGCTGGCCAGCACCGGGGAGCGGAAACCGACCTGCGGGGCGCGCATCGCCGAGCCGATTGATACAGAAAACTCATGATAAAAGCGCCAGTTACGCAGGGACTCGCGCATCTGCGACACTTCCGGGTAAAGGTGCGGTTCGCCAAGCTGCCCGAATACCGATTCGTTCTCGTACAGCGTGCCGCTGTGGGTCACTTTTTCATGATGCACGTTGTTCAGAAACACGGCCTGATTCCTGCGCTTCATCAGCTGTGACGAAGGACGACGGTGCTGGCCGCTCAGCCAGATGGACTCCTCTTTGATCACCGGGTCGAGCTGAAACTGTGAGGGATAGGGCAGCTTCTCCACAAACCCGACCTGCAGCTCGTATTCGTAGGTCTCTGTTTCCACCGCCAGGTTCATCCGCCGCAGCTGGTCGCTGCGGGTTTTGCCTGCCCAGAACACCTTCAGAATGCCGCCCTCGTTCGCCAGCGCCTGGGAAAACTGCCCTTGCGCGGCGCTGTGCATCAGGTGTATCGCCTTGTAAATATTGGATTTCCCGGTACCGTTCGGCCCGAAGACGATATTGAGCTGCTCCAGCTCCAGCGACATCTCGCGGATGGAGCGGTAGTTTTGAATGTGCAGGGTGTTGATCACAGGCAGGCCCCTTTTGCAGAATAAGCCTGTATATAATCACAGCCTTTAAGATGAAATGCAAAAAAGAGACGACAGTGAGGATGTCGTCTAAACGGGGTACTGCTTTGGGCCTCTATGGGTCAATGGGGCCTTCGCATTTTTTTCATCACTTGACTGCCAGACGCAGACCCAAATCATCAGGATAGGGATCAAAGTAGTTTTGCGTCATCAGATACCGGTCGGGGTATTCGGCCAGGTAGTGCTTCAGCAGCGTGATCGGCGCGAGGATAGGCAACTGTCCGTTGCGATAATGCAGGATCACATCGCGCAGCTCGCCGCGCTGGCGGGTGTTGAGCTGGTTACGGAAATAGCCCTGAATATGCATCAGCACGTTGGTGTGATTCTTCCGCGAGGCGGGTTTTTTCAGGATGGTCATCAGCTTTTCCCGGTACGCCACGAAGAAGGCGTCCAGGTCTTCCCACTCGTGCAGCGAGGCAACGAACGGGCCAATCTCACGGTAGCCCGCCTGATGGTGCGCCAGCAGCTGAAGCTTATAGCGGCTGTGGAAGTCCAGCAGCGCGCGGCGCGTCAGGCCATTTTTACGCAGCGTGTTGAGTTCGTGCAGAGCAAAAACGCGCTCGACGAAGTTTTCCCGCAGCACCGGGTCGTGCAGGCGTCCGTCCTCTTCAACGGGCAGCCACGGCAAGGTTTCAAGGAGGGCGGCGGTGAACAGCCCGACCCCCTCCTTGCGGCCCCGGTTGCCGTTTTCATCGTACAGGCGCACGCGTTCCATGCCGCAGCTTGGGGATTTTGCACAGACAACGAAGCCTGCGAGATCGCCGATTTTCGGCAAATAATCTGCCGCAAAGTCGGCCATTTTCTGCGTAACGTCTTCGTGAGGCGCGTGGCTGAAGCGCATCTGCGTTTCTCCGTCTGTCGTGACGATCAGACGCAGCGCCGGGCGAGGCGTCGGCAGGCCGATGGCCATCTCCGGGCAGACGGGCCTGAAATTCACCCACTGGGCCAGCTCATCCATGATGAAGCCCATGCGCTTATGTCCGCCGTCAAAGCGAACGGCGGATCCGGTCAAACATCCGCTAATACCGAGCACAGGTTTCGTTGTCATGGTGTAGTCCTCCCGTTCATATAACTAAAACTTACACAACATGACTAATTTGTCCAAGTATTCGCGGAACTATTTTTATAATCCTTTAAAATCAATGCCTCTTAACTGCCCTTGTAGGTTGAGTAGCCGTACTGGCTAAGCAGAAGCGGGATGTGCAGCTTCTCGTTGGTGCGGGTCACGGTAAACAGCACCGGGATCTCCGGGAAGAAGGTATCCAGCTTTTTGCCGTGGAAGTACTCTGCGGTTTTGAAGATCACTTTATAGACGCCAGGCTGCATGTCCTGATCCTGCGGATAGAGCGATTTGATACGGCCATCCTGGTCGGTTTTGCCGCTGGCAACCTGAGTCCATTTGTCCTGCTGCTGCTTCTCCAGCGTAACGGTAACGTCTGATGGCGGCATTCCGGTTTGCTGGTCAAGAATGTGGACGCTTAGCGTGCCGGCAGGGGCGCTAAAGGCGGCAGGGGCAAAGGCCATCGAGGCCAGGATCAGCAGAGGGGCAGTTTTTTTCATGGTGTTTTCCTGTTGAGTTATTCGTCACAGGAAAACGTTAGCATCTGCGGCGTGGGAAAATATTCAACTTTTCGTGAAGATTCCCGCAGGAGAAAATTATCAGAGGATAATTACTTCAAGCGATACCTGCTGCTGCCACTGCTCCACCTGCTTTTTCCGCCCGGCGGTGAGCTTGCCGCTGGTGACCAGCAGCCATTTCCGCTCCGGGAAAATCTCCGGCGCCAGCGCGTCAGGGGGAACCGGCAGAATGTCGATGCGGTGGCCCTGCCCGGTGCGCGTTAGGGCTTCGAGCCAGATCTCGCACGGGTCGTTCAGGTGCCAGCCGCTGAGCAGAATATTGTCGCCCGGCGCTTTTTTATCGCCTTCGAGGCAAAACGAGGTGTAGGCGATGATGATGCCGTCGAGGATCGCGCGCAGGGTCATGGCGGCGGCGACGTTAGCCGAGACCTGGCTGCGCAGCGGACGCAGTACGTTCGCGACCAGTTCCGGCCTTGGGTACTCGCGTCCGGCGTCGTAAATCATCTGGCGCAGGGACTCGACTTTGCCGTCCTGCAGGCGTTGCAGCATGCTCTGCTGCAGCGTTTGCCAGTTGTTGGTCCGCCCCGGCGTCGGGCGCTCCAGCAGCGGTTTGACCTGGCCGATCGGGACGCCTTTTTTTACCCAGTCGAGGATTTTGAGCGCCTGCTGGACGTCCTCATCGCTGTACTGGCGGTGGCCGCCTTCCGTGCGCTGTGGCTTGAGTAAACCGTAGCGACGCTGCCACGCCCGCAGGGTGGTGGCGGTGATGCCGCTGAGTCTGGCGAATTCGCCGATGGAGTAAGCCATGTCCGTGTCCAGGGTGGAGGAATACTCTCAATATACTACGAATTTTCCCGAACGGGATGAAGCGCCGAAACAGTGCACTACACTTAACATCCAACCGTGCAAATGAAAGGAATTCACATGAAGCTATGGTCTGTTGTGACCGGTGTTGCGATTGCCCTGACGCTGGTCGCCTGTAAATCCCCCACGCCGCCGAAAGGCGTGCAGCCTATTACCCACTTTGACGCCAGCCGCTATCTCGGCAAATGGTACGAAGTCGCCCGTCTGGAAAACCGCTTTGAACGCGGTCTGGAACAGGTGACGGCGACCTACGGCGAGCGCAGCGACGGCGGCATCAGCGTGCTTAACCGGGGCTTTGATCCGGTGAAGAACAAGTGGAACGAGAGCGAGGGCAAAGCCTACTTTACCGGCGAGCCGACCACCGCCGCGCTGAAGGTATCGTTCTTCGGCCCGTTCTACGGCGGGTATAACGTGATCAGGCTGGACGATAAGTACCAGTACGCGCTGGTGAGCGGCCCGAACCGCGACTATCTGTGGATCCTGTCACGCACGCCGACCATCCCGGATGCGGTAAAGCAGGATTACCTGAATACCGCGCGCAGTCTGGGCTTCCGGGTTGACCAGTTGGTGTGGGTGAAGCAGTAAAAATCGTGCTTTCTTCCTGGGGCATTACTGGCTCGCCTAGATAGACTTCCGTTAAAAGCCTAACGGAGGGAAGACGACATGAACTGGCAGCCTTTTCGCGGCGATGCGCCGGAAAATATGACGATTTTCAGCGCGTCATTTCCCGACGTCAGCGACCAGTGGCCGATGAAAGACGATGCTGCCCGGGAGATCGCTGCGCTCGATCGGGCGCTGAAAGCCGAGCTAGCGCTTCGCCCTCCGCAGGTCGAATATCAGGAAGGGGGGCAGGCTGTGCTCGTCCCGCAGAACCGCTATTCCGAACAGGCCTTTCGCAACCGTCCGGCGCTTACCGCATGGCGCACCCGGCTGGTGCCCTCCGCGCTGGCGCTGTTTGTGGTGCAAAACCCGCTTGAGGATCGCCTGCCGGATGGCACAAAGATGGACAGCGACAGTCGTCAGTGGTTTATCCACGCGAACGACGCCATCGGCGTGCGCGCCCGCGCCCGGGTGCTTGCCGCGCTGGTGGAGAAGTACATTCACAATGAGAGCGAGAACAACTGGGTCAGCCTGGCAAGCGGCGCCGCCATTCCGGTGCTGGAGGCGCTGCGCGAAGCAAAGTTCGATGGCCAGCAGGTCTATCTCACCCTGGTGGATAAAGACCCCGTGGCGCTTAGCTGGGCCGAAACCATGGCGGCGCAGGAAGGCATTGTGGTGGGCGAACAGCTGACCCTGCTCAGGCGCAACCTGGTGCACACGCTGGTGCGTAACGAGGACCTGCTGCTGGAGCTGGGCGAGCATCAGGCCGAACTGGTCGACGCGCTGGGGATTTTCGAATACTTCAACGACGCCGACGCGGTGATTTTTCTCCAGCGCGCGCTGCGGCTGGTCAAGCCCGGCGGGGCGGTGATTGTCTCAAACATGCTGACCAGCAGCCCGCAGATTGACTTTGTGCTGCGCGGTATCGGCTGGGAGGATATCCACCCGAGGACGCTACAGCAGCTGCAGGATATTCACCTGGCGGCGGGCGTACCGGTGGAAAACGTCACCGTGGTCGTGCCGAAGGACGGGGTGTATGCGGTGATGGAGATTAGGGTAGGGAATGAAAAACCGCACGGTCAGTTCCCGTACGGTCCGCAAGGAGTGACTTGAATTAACTTACTTATCAGCACATGATCCCCCTATGAAAATTGAAACCGCACTCCCCATACACTTCGAACGTCTGGTCGCGATCTGGGAATCCTCCGTCCGCGCCACCCATCACTTTTTACAGGAAAGCGATATCGCGGCGCTGCGCCCGTTATTGCTTAACGCGTATTTGCCAAACCTCAGCGTTGTGATGGCCCAGGATGACGCAGGCGTTATTCACGGCTTTTTAGGCGTGGATGAAAACCGCATTGAAATGCTATTTGTTGACGACGCGAGCCGCGGGAAGGGCGTTGGGAAATTGCTGCTGCAACACGCCATCGCAGCGTTCGGCGTGAACGAAGTGGATGTGAATGAGCAGAATCCGCAGGGCGTGGGATTTTATCGCCATATGGGGTTTGAGCAGGTCGGGCGCTCGGAAGTGGACGGGCAGGGGAATCCGTTTCCGTTGCTCCATATGAGGTTGGGTGGACAGGCTTAACTCCCCGTTCCTGTGGAAGAGGGAGTCTGCGAACTAGTTGCTGGTAATTTGCCCGATGATTACGCCACGTACTTTTTCGCCATCGAAGTAATACGAGACCGTATTACTCTGGATGAATCCATCCTGCACTGGTGTCTCATGATAAAAGAGCATTGCTTTCTTTTTGGCGATCTCCTTATTACCGAACAGTTTAACTAAATTCCCGTGAGTAGCATTCAACAACGGAACATTAGCGACTGAGACTTTGACAGCTTCCGTTGTTTTTGCACACTCTTTATGAATCCCATCCCTGGCTATGGCTATTGCCGTTAACAATCCTGCACCCATTTCGTTATAAGAGATGAACCAGTAATTCGTGTCATCGTCGTCATGAAGGCAGAACCAACAAGCGGAACTGTCTTTGTTGACTGGTGTGCTGGAGATGTCTGCCAGATGAGTAACCTCCATTTGCACGGTTTTCTTACCGATGGTAATAGTGGGATAGAGGGGCACTTCTGTGGGTTCTTCCGACGTTGTTCCATCATACTGATAATACCTGGCTGCGAAGCCGGACATTTGGGCTGCTGATGTATTTTGAACCAGGAATAGAAGTGCAGCCAAAATTAACAGTACTTTCATTTTAGATACCCTAATACGTAGCTCGGTTATTCCATTCGTCAGTGTAGAGAATGTTCCCATCGCAATGCTTCCATGTAATCTTCTCGTACCGGAGTTGAATATCTTCGAGATGCGTGCTCGTCAAGCCGGTGGGATGCAGCAGGGGTGATATAGAGGTGATCTTCACGTTCTCCATTATCATATTGAAATACTCACTCTCAACGCCCTGGTCAATAATTCGATACATTTTCAATTCTGCTTTTTTTAATGTTCTTCCTTCACACATAGCACGATATAAAACAGGCGTTGCAGCATCAAATTCCTTATGCAAATTTAAGGGGGAATGAACTCTCGTGCCTGTCAAACGACCAGTATGCGAGCTCTCAGGGATCCATACCTGATGGATAACTGAACGGATTTCAAACGATCCTAATCTCGCTGGCAGTAAGGATGGACCAACTATGGGCGAGCCATTTTCATCAAACAACCACAGATGTGCGGGAATTGACATAATTTACTCCTGTTAAATAGTAATTATCTTTTTTTACGTAAAAGGATATTGAGGCCTACAATAACTACAACTGACCATGTTGCATTCATTGCGATTTTTTCGGGTAGCCAGGTTACGGCAAATAGTGCAAATATTACGACAAATAAAAGGGGAGTTGCGCCTCTCAGGAAAAATATGAGTTGGCCTTTTAGCCAGTCTTTAATAGCTTTAATCATCCCTTTATCATCCTTGAAATCGCGTATGCAATGTCGCTGTCTGAAGCATAGGCTTGGTTAAGTATGGGGGACCTCATTATTATGGGCTCAATCAAGAAAAACATCATTTCAAGCTCTTCCTGATAAAGGAGATTATAGTAATAAGCATTATAGTTTTTTAGATGGTTGGCGCTTCTGGATGCTTGCTCAACGATGCCATAAACTTTTAAACCAAGGACAGCATAAGTAGAAAACGATGTGATCTTTTCTTTCATCCAAATGTTGGTATGAACACTACTACAAATTGCAATAGTTGCCGAATATATAAAAGCCTGGCTGGAGAGCATCGATGATGAAATTGATATGCCTAAATACATAAGATTTCGTTGTATGTTATGTATTTTTTTTTCACTCTTGTTGCTTAATAGACTTTTAATATAAATATAGAGCATCTTAAAGATAACTTCTCTGTGTTTTATTAACTGGACGATACCTATCAAAAATCTGGAGTCTTCTTTGCGTAATCGTAAACATACGTCCTGATAGTTTTCAGTAAAGCACGAAAGTTGATAGCTTAATCGTGTTGCCCCATCATCTAACAGTTGTGCTTGCTTTAATACTTCATCTTTTACGCCAGTTAAGGCATGTTCTAACTTTAAAGCCAATATTTTATGTGCATCTATTGATGTTATTAATGAGTCGCTATAATACATATTGCACCCTTTAACAGTAAACATAGGCACAAGTTTCTATTAATATTGGAGTTCTGCTGTGATGCATATCGCAATAATTTATCTTTAATAAAAAATAAAGATATTTTAACCTTCGTATTATATTTATTGTGAATAATTGTTGGCTATTAATTTAGATATTGTATGAGCGTGAGAATGAAGGGGTTAGATCCGTTGTATATTATTTTACTAGCCGTATGGCCGGAAAAGGTGAAACTGGGTGCCACGAGCTGAGCGTAACTACGAGTGTTGCTTTGAGATTGTAGTGATTTCTCACTGGAAATTTGATGTCTCCTTTCCTGGCCAACTATCCGGAATTGCCGGATAGTTGAATGCTGATCAATTTCGCCATCAGAAAATCTTTTTATGAGATGCTAATTGATGGTTCGAACAGGGAGATTGGGTTGCGTCTTTATCTGCATGTCGTCTCCCCATCTACATCGTCTAACGCGCCTGGCTGGTTGTATGCCAGAAAAAGCCGCTAAGCCAGGTGGTTTGTATTTGATTTTGCGAGGCGCATTCCACGATGCTGAGTTTGGATCGCCGCAAGCGCGTCCTCTATCTCAATGAGCTTTGCCTTCGTCCGTTTATAATCGTCCTGCAAACGCTGCTCCTGCTCGTTATACGCCACCAAAACGATGCATCCTTTCATGACTTTTATCGTGACCTGCTGTCCGGTATCAAAGCCCGCCGCGCGCAGCCACTTGCCGGAAAGGATGATTTTCGGCGTAGATTTGTCGAAAACATTCGGGCGGTATCCCACAATTAACGAACGCTCGGTTCCGGATTGGTCTGTGTCTGGGGTAGAATGCGAATCAGCCATAATCAACTCCTTGATAGTTGGTGAGGTTAGACGCCCATTAGTGCTCCAACACTGCTGGGCGTTGTCAGAATTCCGAACCCATGTGGTAGGTACCACATGCGGATAAATTAACCGAAGTGGTACCTACCATGCAAGAGAAAAAGAAACCAAATTTTGATCGCACCAAAAGCACGATGAAGAACATCCGGTTCGAGGATGAGCTTTTGGAGCAGATTGAGAAGGCTGCGGGGAAAGGGAATTTTAGTAGGTGGGTTAAAGAGGCTTGTAAAGCACGATTGGAAACCTTTAAGTAATTGAAATTATATAAATAAATTCTCAAATAATATTATATACTGTTTTTTTACACAGTATTTTATTGAAGTACTACTTCTGATCCGATATTGTCTTGCATTGTGGGGTTGTTGCTCTTGTGGGACTGATATCACATTAATTGATAAACGCTTGTAAATAAATCAATTTTGCTATCAATCAACGAGGTACGTCATGGAAGCAAATGTTTTTATAAAAATAGACTATAAAAAGGATAGACCAAACCCCAGCCAACTTTTTGAAGCTATGAGTTTGTACATTGCTGCGTATGAGCAGTTTGGACAAATTTTGGCTAAATCAATTGATGTAAAGCAGGAATTTAAATTTCATCTCGAAGATATACAAATATCTTCCATTAAAGCCAAGTTGATTCAGTCTCCTGGCCTGGTACATGATTTTTTTATTAATAGAGTGGCTTCTGCTGGCTCAAAATTATTTGAGCAATTACTGGAAACTGATGAGACAGAGACAGAAGAACAAGTCGATCAATTAGCTGCAAATATAGAAGAAACATTAATTAATGATGGATTGGGCAATGAAATCGATTCACATATTGATCGAAAAGCGCTTTCTCATATGTTAGGAACAGTCTCAAAAGCCAATAATCTTATACTTAAGGATGAAATTGTCGAGTTTGGAGGTTCTTCTTATTCACAAAACATTAATACAAAGTGGCGATTCGCGGGAGACCTTTCAACTATGTTCTTAGGGTTGAAAGAAACCGTTGTCGCAAAAGATTATTTATATGTGAAAATCGCAATAAATGAAGGTAAGCAGTTATGGACGTTTAAGAGTTCCAGAATGAATAAAACTTTTACTGCACGAATTCTTGTTAAGGATTGGATAAAGAATTATCAATCTGGTCTGATACCTCCTATTGGGCCTAAAGATACTTTATTGGCAGAGTTTACTTATGATATTTATAAACCTTATGATAAGCGAAAAACAGCAGAAGTAAGAAATGTGAAGATTATAAAGATCGAGGATATCGTTAGGGGTGGAAGCGATGAGCAATTCGAAATACCAGCTTAGTGCGTTACAGAAAAAAGGTTACGTATCAGATCTGAAAGCTGAGTATTTATATATTTGTGTGCCTTTTTTAATTCTTATTTTGGTTAAAATATATTTTGGTCCTTTACGTGACATAATATATTCTTCTGATTGGAGTCTTGCTGCTTCAATAATTCTTGGGCAAAATGCAGCAAAAATCTCACGCTCTATTTCACAGGTCAAACAAAAAATCAATGATAGTAACTTTAGTTGGTATAGTGCCAAAAGATTTATTTTTGTAATTGTAGCCTTGTTTTTTTATTTTGGAATGATCTTCAAACCAAATATCTATATTGCTTGTTCCCAGATCTTTATATTCCTAATTGCCAGTTGGTTACATTTTTCAGATGGATTTACAATAAAGATGCTCGAGAAGGAAGTGAAAAATGAAGGAGCAAAATAGATTGATTTTGGCGGAAGATCACAGGAGTCGAACCTGCCCGGGAACGCTGGCGCCCCCAACTGGATTTGAAGTCCAGCCACCTCACCGGAGATGACGATCTTCCGCGCCTCGATTGCTACATGGAGGCGGGGCGCATTATAGCTACTTTCAGGCATTTACCACATACCCCACACCACTTTTTTCATCTCTCTTTTGACCTGTACCCCCCTGTTTCAGTTAATTCTTAAGAAAATCCTCAGGTTAGCATTTCGTGCTGCCCAACATTTACCGCGATCACAAAAAACAAGAAACGTAATCTGCTAACCAGAAAACGCAATACCCGCCTTTGAAACAATGGTTTAAAACCAATGCAACCGGTCTCAGCGCCCCCTACAGCGTGAAGGATAAAAAATATGAGCGAAGTATTGTCAGTAAAAGAGAAGATTGGCTACGGCATGGGAGACGCCGCCAGCCACATCATTTTTGATAACGTTATGCTTTATATGATGTTTTTCTACACCGATATCTTCGGCATTCCCGCCGGGTTTGTCGGCACCATGTTCCTGCTGGCGCGCGCGCTGGATGCAATCTCTGACCCGTGCATGGGGCTGATCGCCGACCGCACCCGCAGCCGCTGGGGCAAGTTCCGTCCGTGGATTTTGTTCGGTGCCATCCCGTTCGGCATCGTCTGCGTGCTGGCCTACACTACACCGGACCTCAGCCTCAACGGCAAAATGATTTACGCCGCTATCACCTACACGCTGCTGACCCTGCTCTATACCGTGGTCAACATCCCGTACTGCGCGCTGGGCGGGGTAATCACCAGCGACCCGACGCAGCGTATCTCCCTTCAGTCCTGGCGCTTCGTGCTGGCGACGGCGGGTGGCATGCTCTCCACGGTGCTGATGATGCCGCTGGTGAAGCTGATTGGCGGCGAAGATAAGGCGTTCGGCTTCCAGGGCGGGATCGCCGTGCTGTCGGTGGTCGCGTTCCTGATGCTGGCATTCTGCTTCTTCACCACCAAAGAGCGCATCCAGGTGCCGCCGAGCACCACCTCCATGCGGGAAGACCTGCGAGATATCTGGCAAAACGACCAGTGGCGCATCGTCGGCGTGCTGACCATCCTCAATATCCTCGCCGTCTGCGTGCGCGGCGGGGCGATGATGTACTACTGCACCTGGATCATGGGCTCGCCGGAGGTGTTCGTCGCATTTCTCACCACCTACTGCGTCGGCAATCTGATCGGCTCCGCGCTGGCGAAACCGCTCACCGACTGGAAGTGCAAGGTCAGCATCTTCTGGTGGACCAACGCCGCGCTGGCGGTGGTCAGCGTGGCGATGTTCTTCGTCCCGATGCACGCCACCGTGCTGATGTTCGTCTTTATCTTCGTTATCGGCGTGCTGCACCAACTGGTGACGCCAATCCAGTGGGTAATGATGTCCGATACCGTCGACTACGGCGAATGGACCAACGGCAAACGCCTGACCGGCATCAGCTTCGCGGGCACGCTGTTCGTGCTGAAGCTCGGCCTGGCGCTGGGCGGGGCGATGATCGGCTGGATGCTGGCAGGCGGCGGCTACGACGCGGCGGCCAAAACCCAGAACAGCGCGACCATCAGTATCATTATCGGCCTGTTTACGCTGGCGCCGGCGATCTGCTACGTGCTGAGCGCCATTATCGCCAAACGCTACTACACGCTGAAAACCCCCTTCCTGACCAAAATCCTGGGTGAGCTGGCGCAGGGCGCGCGCCGCAATCAGCAGGATTTTGAAAACCTGCCGGTCAGTAAAGAATTGCAGAACTAAGAGGATGAAAGCATGAAAATCAGTGATGGAAACTGGCTTATTCAACCGGGTCTGAACGTGACGTATCCGGTTCAGGTGTTCGACGTGGAGCAGCAGGGCAATGACCTGGTGGTGTATGTTGCGCCGCGCGACGTGCGTGAGCGCACCTGGCAGCTCGACACGTTGATGTTCACGGTGCGTCTGTTTTCCCCGCAGGAAGGGATTGTCGGGGTGCGCATCGAGCACTTCCAGGGCGCGCTGAACAACGGCCCGCACTATCCGCTGAACGTTCTGAAAGACGTGAAGGTCGAGATTGAAAACAACGCCGAATTTGCTGAGCTGAAAAGCGGCAGCGTCAGCGTGCGCGTCACCAAAGGCGAGTTCTGGGCGCTGGATTTCCTGCGCAACGGCCAGCGCATTACCGGCAGCCAGCTGAAAAACAACGGCTACGTGCAGGACAGCAATACCCACCGCAATTATGTGTTCGAACGTCTGGATCTGGGCGTGGGGGAAACGGTCTACGGCCTGGGCGAGCGCTTTACCGCGCTGGTGCGCAACGGCCAGACGGTCGAAACCTGGAACCGCGACGGCGGCACCAGCACCGAGCAGTCCTACAAAAATATCCCGTTCTACCTGACCAACCGCGGCTACGGCGTGCTGGTGAATCACCCGGAAAACGTCTCGTTTGAAGTCGGCTCCGAGAAAGTGTCCAAAGTGCAGTTCAGCGTCGAAGGGGAATATCTCGAGTATTTCGTGATCGACGGCCCGACGCCAAAAGAGGTGCTGAACCGCTATACGCAGCTCACCGGGCGCCCGGCGCTGCCGCCGGCGTGGTCGTTCGGCCTGTGGCTGACCACGTCGTTCACCACCAACTACGACGAAGCGACGGTCAACAGCTTTATCGACGGCATGGCCGAACGCGACCTGCCGCTGCATGTGTTCCACTTCGACTGCTTCTGGATGAAGGCCTTCCAGTGGTGCGACTTCGAGTGGGACCCGGTGACCTTCCCGGATCCGGAAGGGATGATCCGCCGCCTGAAAGAGAAAGGGCTGAAGGTCTGCGTGTGGATTAACCCGTACATCGGCCAGAAATCCCCGATCTTCCAGGAGCTGAAAGAGAAGGGCTACCTGCTCAAGCGCCCGGACGGCTCTCTGTGGCAGTGGGACAAATGGCAGCCGGGGCTGGCGATTTACGACTTCACCAATCCGGACGCATGCCGGTGGTATGCCGACAAGCTTAAAGGCCTGGTGGATATCGGCGTTGACTGCTTCAAGACCGACTTCGGCGAGCGTATCCCGACGGACGTGCAGTGGTTCGACGGGTCCGATCCGCAGAAGATGCACAACCACTACGCCTACATTTATAACGAACTGGTGTGGAACGTGCTGAAAGAGACCGTCGGCGAAGAGGAGGCGGTGCTGTTTGCCCGCTCGGCGTCCGTCGGGGCGCAACAGTTCCCGGTACACTGGGGCGGCGACTGCTACGCCAACTACGAATCGATGGCGGAAAGCCTTCGCGGTGGGCTGTCGATTGGCCTGTCCGGCTTCGGGTTCTGGAGCCACGATATCGGCGGGTTCGAAAACACCGCTCCGGCGCACGTCTATAAACGCTGGTGCGCGTTCGGGCTGTTCTCCAGCCACAGCCGCCTGCACGGCAGCAAATCCTACCGCGTGCCGTGGGCGTACGATAACGAGTCCTGCGACGTGGTGCGCCACTTCACGCAGCTGAAATGTCAGCTGATGCCGTACCTGTACCGTCAGGCGGCGCTGGCCCGCGATTTCGGCACGCCGATGCTGCGCGCGATGATGCTGGAGTTCCCGGACGATCCGGCGTGCGATTACCTCGACCGTCAGTACATGCTGGGGGATTCCATGATGGTGGCGCCGGTGTTCTCCGAGGCGGGGGACGTGCAGTTCTACCTGCCGGAAGGCCGCTGGACGCACCTGTGGCACAACGACGAAATCCATGGCAGCCGCTGGCATAAGCAGCAGCACGATTTTATGAGCCTGCCGGTCTACGTGCGCGACAACACGCTGCTGGCGCTCGGTAACAATAACCAGAAGCCGGACTACGCCTGGAACGAGGGGACGGCCTTCCAGCTGTTTAACCTGGAGGATGGCGCAGCGGCGGTGAGCGAAGTGCCTGCGCCGGACGGGTCTGTGGCATTTACGCTGAAGGCGTCACGTCGGGGCGACATTGTGACCTTTACCGGCGCGGGTGACGCGAAAAACTGGTCAGTGTGCTTGCGCAACGTGCAGAAGGTGAGTGGCGTGAAAGGCGGCTCGCACGCGGGCAGCGAGTGGGGTGTGGTGGTGAAAGCGGAGGGGGATGAGGTGGTGGTTCAGCTCTGAGGTGGAAAATGCCCGGTGGCTTCGCTTACCGGGCCTAAGGTAATTATGCGCTCTGATGCCCTCACCCTGACCCTCTCCCACAGGGAGAGGGAACAAACATCAAAAACTTTATTGCACAGGCGTTGCAACCACGCCGCCCGTCATCGTCTGCTCAACCTGCTGCTTATCCATATTTACCGCGCTCAGCTTCCCATTCACCGTCGGCTTCAGTGGGGCATTCGCCTGCACGCTGCCGCTGGCGGTCATCTGAATATTGCCGTCACCCGTAATCGGTAACGCAGGCCAGCCCCACTGCTGCAGCACGTTGAGCGGTACGCCGCGCCCGTTCAGGCTCACCGTGGTCTGCCGCTGCGGGAGTTGTGAAACGGTCGCCGTGGCTTCCAGAATACCTTTCTCGGTAAAGGCACTCAGGTCGCTAATGTTCACCGTGGCGGCGTTGGCATTCAGCGCCAGCGACGGACGGCGCACGTCGACGCGGTTAAAGGTCGCCGCCGCGCCGTTTAATGTTGCGCTGCCGCCCCAGAAGCCCCACTGGCGATCTTTCGCCAGCTGCAGGTTTGCGCCGTAGCCGTCCAGGGAGGTGATCTGCCACGGGAAGGCGGGATCGATGTCGATCACCAGGTTGCGGCTCAGGCCGAATTTTTGCAGCGTGACGCTGTTCATCCATTCCGGCAGCGGCTCCATCCACAGCGTTTTCCAGTTTTCAGGAAGGGTGTACTCCAGCCCGGCGATGGCAACATCGTCCAGAACCAGCGCTTTACCGTCGCGCAGCCAGTTGCCGGACGTGCGCACCATACCGCCCTCCCAGCGCGAGGTGAACTGACGCAGCGCTATGCCCTGCGGGGAAAACTCCGCATTCAGGATCGGGTCAAACAGATGCAGCGAGCCGAAGATAAACTCGCTGGCGTTCATGGACAGGCGACCTTCCTGGCTCTGCCAGTCGCCTTTGCTGAGAGTCAGGTTGCGCAGGCTTAAGTCGAGATCGGTCACCGCCCAGTCCGGGCCCTGCAGGCGGGCATCGGTGACCTCCAGACGGCCAATTTGCAGGGAGGGGATGGTAGCCAGCGGCGCGAAGAACGCTTTCAGCGTTTTGTCGCTCTGCAGGCGGATCTCGTTCAGGCGCATGGTGTCGATTATCCAGCTTCCGTCAGCGTTACGCAGGGCGGAGCCGGTGAGCGAGCCACGGGCCATATCGGCACCAATGGTGTTCAGCACCACCTCCTTGCCGTTCAACTGGCCGTCGATTAGCACGTTGGTGGCCGGTACGCCGTTCAGGGTCAGCGAGCCGGCGCTCATCTGAATCTTCGCGTTTTTACCCAGCACGTTCCCGGCTTCTGGCTGCCATGGGCTGACGCCGCCCGTGACCTTCTGTGCGCTCAGATCCCATTCAGTATTCGGGCTGTTAAAGGCCATGTTGTTCAGCTGCAGACGATCGGCCTGGAAGGGCAGCGGCGCTGTTTGAGGCGAGAGATTCAGCGTGCCGTCGAACAGGGTGATAGTGCCCATGTGCAGCGGAGCGGTGATCTGACGGCTGCTCAGGCCAATATCGACTTTTTTGGCAACTAATGTGGCGGGTTTACCGTCCCGCCCAAAGGTGACATTTTCCAGAATGAGGTGGGAAGGCGATGAAAAGCGGTGATTCATCTTGTCGAAACTGAGTTCGTAGTCGGTATTCACCGTAATCCAGCTGCTGACCTGTGCCGCGCCCCAGCGGGTCTGGAGCAAAATATAGAACGCCAGCAGCACAATAAGCAGGGCTACCAGAAGATAGACGAGTAGCTTTCCAATAAATTTCATGGTCTTCCATCCCGCGAAACGAACATAAGGGAGTTATGCACGATTTATGCGCAATGCTCAAGGCGGGAATGATGTAATTAGATGTCACGGCAGGCATTGACTGCCTGCCGTAAGGGAGATCAGTTCTTCTCAGGCGGGAAAACGAGGTTCAGCACGATAGCGGTGATACCGCCCGCGGCAATGCCGGAAGAGAGCAGGTTTTTAACCCAGTCCGGCGCAAACTGCAGGATCAGCGGCTGCTGGGAGACACCAAGACCAACGGCCAGCGACAGCGCGATAATCATGATTGCGCGGCGGTTCAGCGGCTCGCGGGAGACGATACGCACGCCGGAGGCCGCGATAGTCCCAAACATCACCAGCGTTGCGCCGCCCAGCACCGGCTCAGGAATGTGCTGCACAAAGCCGCTCACCGCCGGGAACAGGCCGAGGACGATCAGCATCAGCGCCACCACGAAACCAACGTAGCGGCTGGCCACGCCGGTCAGCTGGATCACACCGTTGTTCTGGCCGAAGCAGGAGTTCGGGAAGGTGTTGAATACCGCAGAGACAAACGAGTTAAGGCCGTTCGCCAGCACGCCGCCTTTCAGACGCTTCATGTACAGCGGGCCGGAAACCGGCTGCTCAGAGACGTCGGAGGTAGCGGTGATATCACCGATGGTCTCCAGAGAAGTAATCATAAAGACCAGCATCAGCGGCAGGAGCAGACCCCAGTCTATGCCCAGGCCGTAATAAAGCGGCGTTGGGACGGTGATCAGCGCGCTGTTGGTCGGCGCGGTGTTCTCCGGCAGCATCCCCAGCGCCCACGCCAGCAGATAGCCCGCCGCCATGGCGATCACCAGCGAGGCCACGCGCAGGTAAGGGTTACGCTGACGGTTAAGCAAAATAATGATCGCCAGCACCACGCCCGCCAGCAGCAGGTTTTTCGGCGCGCCGAAGGTGTGGTCGCTCATTGCCGCGTAGCCGCCACCTATGGAGGTGAGGCCCACCTGAATCAGCGACAGGCCGATAATCATCACCACCACGCCGGAAACCAGCGGGGTGATCACACGGCGTGCCAGGTGCAGAACGCGGGAGATGACCATCTCCGTGCAGCTTGCCAGCATCAGGGTGCCGAACAGCGCCGCCATCATGGTCGGAACATCCGCACCGCCGGTTTTCAGCGCTGTACCGCCCATGATCAGCGGCGCCACGAAGTTAAAGCTGGTGCCCTGAATCGACAGTAGCCCAGACCCCACCGGGCCCCAGGCTTTAATTTGAATAATGGAGGCCACGCCGGAGGCGAACAGAGACATACTGATAATGTGCTGCGTGTCCTGCGCCGGTAAACCGAGTGCCTGGCAAATCAGCAGCGCCGGGGTGATCACCGCAACAAACATCGCCAGAAGATGCTGGCAGGCGGCAAAAAGCGTCTGCGGCAGCGGCGGTCGGTCTTCAAGGCGGTAAATCAGTTCGCTATTTTGCTTCTGCGCAATCGGTTGCGCATCTGGCGATTCTATGGTGTTAACGGACATCGGCGGCAATCCCACGGTGGAAAAGCGGGCATTTTATCTGACCACCTGGTAAAAGCAAACGATTGCCAGCAAAAAAAAGGAAGAAAATCTGCCGCTGTGAGCAGGTTTTTTACAACCTATCGGAAAAAAAAATTACACTTTTTGCGCCGGGGGCTCATGACGAGCGCAAACCGGCCCAGGATAACGCCGCGTGTGTATGGAATACGCGCATAACAGGAGCCTTTTATGATTCATCTCGATACGTTGTCGACCCTTGTTGCCGCAACGCTGGTTCTTCTGCTTGGTCGCAAGCTGGTCCACAGCGTTTCCTTTCTGAAAAAATACACTATTCCTGAACCTGTCGCCGGCGGTCTGCTGGTGGCGCTGGCCTTGCTGATATTGAAAAAAAGCATGGGCTGGGAAATTGATTTTGATATGTCCCTGAAAGACCCGCTAATGCTGGCTTTCTTTGCCACCATCGGCCTGAACGCCAACCTGGCGAGCCTGCGCTCGGGCGGTAAGGTGCTCGGCGTATTCCTGATTGTGGTGGTGGGGCTGCTGCTGATGCAGAACGCCATTGGCATCGGTATGGCAACGCTGCTGGGGCTGGATCCGCTGATGGGGCTGCTGGCGGGGTCGATTACCCTTTCGGGCGGTCACGGCACCGGCGCGGCGTGGAGCAAGCTGTTCGTCGAACGCTACGGTTTTGAAAACGCGACGGAAGTGGCGATGGCCTGCGCGACCTTTGGCCTGGTACTGGGTGGCCTGATTGGCGGCCCGGTAGCGCGTTATCTGGTGAAGCACTCCACCACGCCGAATGGCAGACCGGACGATGAAATGGTGCCGACCGCGTTTGAAAAACCGGACGTTGGCCGCAGCATCACCTCGCTAGTGATGATTGAAACCATCGCGATGATTGCCATCTGCCTGACCGTGGGCAAAGTGGTTGCGCAATGGCTGGCGGGTACCGCGTTTGAACTGCCGACGTTTGTCTGCGTGCTGTTTATCGGGGTGATCCTGAGCAACGGTCTGGCGCTGATGGGCTTCTATCGCGTGTTTGACCGTGCGGTATCGGTGCTTGGCAACGTCTGTCTGTCGCTGTTCCTGGCGATGGCGCTGATGAGCCTGAAGCTGTGGGAGCTGGCCTCGCTGGCGCTGCCGATGGTGGCGATTCTGGCGGTGCAGGCGCTGTTTATGGCGCTTTATGCCATGTTCGTGACCTGGCGCATGATGGGGAAAAACTATGATGCGGCGGTGCTGGCGGCCGGTCACTGCGGGTTTGGTCTGGGGGCTACCCCAACGGCTATCGCCAACATGCAGGCGATCACCGAACGATTCGGGCCATCGCATATGGCGTTTCTGGTGGTCCCGATGGTCGGCGCATTCTTCATTGATATCGTCAACGCGCTGGTGATCAAGCTTTACCTGATGCTGCCGATATTTGCCTGAGATCAGGCGTTGGAATACCGTTCGGTTTCCGGCATCCAACGCTCAATTAACGCTGCCGCCTGTTCGGGGTAGCGTTCATGAATATGGCGCGCAAGGCGCTGAACTTCTGGGATCATGGCCTGATCGCGCAGTAAATCCGCCACTTTGAATTCAGCATTTCCCGTCTGGCGCGTGCCCAGTAGTTCGCCCGGGCCGCGTATCTCCAGGTCTTTTTGCGCAATCACAAAGCCGTCGTTGCTGTCGCGCAGCACCTGCAGTCGCATCTGGGCGGTTTTTGAAAGCGGAGCTTTGTAAAGCAGCACGCAGTGAGACGCTACCGCGCCGCGGCCAACGCGCCCGCGCAGCTGGTGGAGCTGGGCAAGCCCCAGACGTTCCGGGTTTTCGATGATCATCAAACTGGAGTTGGGGACGTCAACGCCCACTTCGATGACCGTCGTCGCGACCAGCAAATGCAGTTCCCCCTGTTTGAAGGATTGCATCACCGCCTGCTTCTCGGCAGGCTTCATGCGGCCGTGAACCAGGCCAACGTTCAGCTCGGGCAGTGCCAGCTTGAGCTCTTCCCACGTCGCTTCGGCGGCCTGGGCTTCCAGCAGTTCAGACTCTTCAATCAGGGTACAGACCCAGTAGGCCTGACGCCCTTCATGGGTGCAGGCATTGCGCACCCGGTCAATGATGTCGCTGCGGCGCGTATCCGGTATGGCGACCGTCGTCACCGGCGTTCGGCCCGGCGGCAGTTCGTCGATGGTAGAGGTATCCAGATCGGCGTAGGCGGTCATCGCCAGGGTACGCGGGATCGGCGTGGCGGTCATGATCAGCTGGTGCGGGTGGAAGCCCTGCTGCAGCCCTTTTTCCCACAGCGCCAGACGCTGATGCACGCCGAAGCGGTGCTGCTCGTCGATAATCACCAGCGCGAGGCCGTTAAACTGCACCTGCTCCTGAAAGATAGCGTGTGTGCCGACAATCATCTGCACCTGGCCGCTGGCGATGGCTTCCTGCTGCGCAAGACGCGCTTTGCCTTTTTGCTTTCCGGCGAGCCAGCCCACCTCAATCCCGAGCGGTGCGAACCAGGCGCGGAAATTATTGGCGTGCTGCTCGGCCAGCAGCTCTGTCGGTGCCATCAGCGCGACCTGTTTGCCGTGGGCGATGGCGCGTAACGCGGCCAGGGCGGCAACCAGCGTTTTACCTGAGCCTACGTCGCCCTGCACCAGGCGCATCATCGGCACGTCGAGCGCCATGTCGCGCTCAATCTCTGCGGTGACGCGCGCCTGCGCGCCGGTGGGCTTAAAGGGTAGCGAGGCCAGCAGCTTATCTTTGAGCACATCATTCGGGCTTAACGGCTGAGCGTGGAAACGCTGCGCGCCGGCGCGCAGCGCCAGCATGCTCAGGTTATGCGCCAGTAATTCCTCAAGGATAAGACGCCGTTGGGCGGGGTGTTTACCGCTTTCTAAATCGCTGAGCTGCAGCGTTGGCGGCGGGCGGTGCAGGGTGCGCAGCGCCTCGGGCAGGCTCATCATCCCCTGAGCCAGTTCTGGCGGCAGCAGTTCGGTAATGGCACAGGTGTCCAGCAGCTCCAGCGCCTGATCGGTGAGCTTACGCAGCGTCGCCTGCTTGATGCCTTCGGTCGTCGGGTAAACCGGGGTGAGCGTCTCCTGCAGCTCCGGCGTGCTGAGATCGCCCTGCACGCGGTACTCCGGGTGGATCATCTCTGCGCCGTATTTCCCGCGTTTGGCTTCGCCATAGGCCAGCACTCTGCGGCCTGTCGCCAGGCTGTTTTTCATTGCAGCGCTGAAGTTGAAGAAACGCATGGTGAGGATGCCAGTGCCGTCGCTGATCTGACAGGTCATCATCCGGCGTCCGCCGAAAGTGATATTGCAGTTCAGGACTTCGCCTTCAACGGTGGCGTAAATGGCGGGAAGCAGATCGCCAATCTTGTAAAGCTGGGTGCGGTCTTCGTAACGCAGGGGGAGGTGAAGCAGGAGATCCTGCACGGTGTGCAGGCCAATTTTTGCCAGCTTATTGCTTTGCGCCGCGCCCACGCCCGACAGGCTGTTGAGCGGGATAGCATCCAGCAGGCGGCCTTTCATCGGTTACCCGGCGTACTGCATAGTGGCCCACCACTCGGCATCGGCTTCAATTTCGCCCTGCGCGTTGACGTGGGGGTAAGGCAATTTTTTCTGCTTCGCAACGCGAGCCAGCACCGGATAGCCACCTTCAAACAGCAGGCGCTGCTGTTCTTCTTCCGGCAGCATGCTGTTGCTGCGCTCGTACATCCCGGCGTTCTGACGCTGGCGCTGCGCTTCATACAGAATGAGCGCGGACGCCACGGAGACGTTAAGGGACTGGACCATGCCGATCATCGGAATGATGATGTCCCGATCCGCCAGATCCAGCGCTTCCTGGGAGATCCCGGTTTTCTCCTGACCCATCAAAATGCAGGTCGGGCGGGTATAGTCGATTTCGCGGAAATCCACGGCCTTATCGGACAGGTTTGTCGCCAGGATCTGCATCCCGCGTCCTTTCAGATGCGATACGGCATCGCCAATCGTCTGGTGAGATTTGACGGATACCCAGCTGTTACTGCCTGCCGCAGCAGAGACCATGGTTCGCATCCGGTGACCCGGCCAGACGGCGTGCACTTCATGCACGCCGACGGCATCTGCGGTACGGACGATGGCAGAGACGTTATGAGGTTTATGCACCTGCTCCATGCAGACCGTCAGGTCAGGCTGGCGTCTGGCAAGCATTTCGCAGATACGGGCATAACGTTGTGAATTCATAAACCTAGTTTCGGTTTCGGGTGACTTTAATCACGTCCGGCATGACGCGGATCTTGCGCATAATGTTCGCCAGATGCACGCGGTCGCGAGCGGTCAGACGAATAAAGGCGCTATAGACGCGGCCGTCTTTTTCTTCCGTATTCAGGCTCTGAATGTTGGACGAGGCCGTGTTGATGGCTGCCGTCAGGTTCGCCAGGGCACCCTGGTGGTTGAACATATCCACCTTAATTTCGGTGATAAATTCCTGCGCCGTCTCTTTATCCCACTCGACCGCCATAAACTTCTCGGCTTCTTTCTGGTAGCCGCGAATGTTACGACAGGATTCATGGTGGATAACCAGCCCTTTGCCCGGACTGACGTGAGCAATAATCGGGTCGCCAGGGATTGGACGGCAACATTTTGCGAAGGTGATCAGCACCCCGTCCGCGCCTTTGATCGGCAGATGAGCATGGCCGGATGCGCCTGGAGCAGATGGCGTCGCTTCGCCCTGCTGCAGGTTTTTCGCTACCACGACGCTCATCGCGTTACCCAGACCAATTTCCGCCAGCAGATCGTCCAGAGACGTGAGCTTCATACGGTCGAGTTCACGCTGAATATGCTCCGGTGGGATCTCAGCCAGCTTGCGGCTGCCGCCCAACGCGTGGTTAAGCAGTCGACGCCCCAGGCTGACGGAGTCATCGCGCTTGAGGTTTTTCAACAGCTGACGAATTTTGGCGCGCGCTTTGGAACTCACGACAAAGTTCAGCCAGGCCGCGTTCGGACGTGCGCCCGGCGCGGTAATAATTTCGACCGTCTGGCCACTGGAGAGCGGTTGAGACAGCGGGTAAGGCTGTCTGTCGACGCGCGCGCCCACGCAGGCGTGCCCGATATCGGTATGCACGGCGTAGGCGAAGTCGACCGGCGTTGCGCCCGCAGGCAGTTCGACAATGCGGCCTTCTGGGGTGAAAACGTAAATCTCATCCGGGAAGAGATCGGATTTAACGCTCTCGATAAATTCGAACGAGCTACCCGCACTCTGCTGAAGCTCCAACAGGCTCTGCATCCAGCGCTGGGCGCGGATTTGCGCGGTGGTGCTGCTTTCGCCACCGTGCTCTTTGTAAGCCCAGTGTGCGGCTACACCCATCTCTGCCATCTGGTCCATGTCTTCGGTGCGGATCTGCACTTCAACAGGCACGCCGTGCGGACCGATCATCGAGGTATGCAAAGATTGATAGCCGTTCGCTTTCGGAATGGCGATGTAATCTTTCATGCGCCCCGGGCGCGGTTTATAGAGGCTGTGCATCTGCCCCAGCACGCGGTAGCAGGTGTCAGAGTCGTGGACGATTACGCGGAACGCGTAGATATCCATGATCGAGTGAAAACGCTGCTCTTTGAGCACCATTTTGCAGTAGATGGAGTAAAGATGTTTTTCGCGACCGCTGACGCGGCACGGGATTCCCGCTTCCTGCAAACGCCCTTCAATTTCAGAGAGGATCTTTTGAATCATCTCTTTACGGTTACCGCGTGCGGCTTTCACCACCTCTTTAATCACGCGATAGCGGTTCGGGTACAACGCTTCAAAGCCCAGCTCTTCCAGCTCGGTTTTGATGTGGTGGATACCTAAACGGTGCGCCAGCGGACTGTAAATTTCGAGGGTTTCACGGGCAATGCGGCGACGTTTATCCGGGCGAAGTGAGCCCAGCGTGCGCATGTTGTGGGTACGGTCAGCGAGTTTGATGAGAATGACGCGGATATCCTGCACCATCGCCATAATCATCTTGCGGAAGTTTTCGGCTTGCGCCTCTTTCTTGTCGCGGAATTTCAGCTTATCAAGCTTAGAGACCCCTTCCACCAGCTCGGCAACGCTTTTGCCAAACAGCTGTTCCATATCCTGGTAGGTGGCAGGGGTATCTTCGATCACGTCGTGCAGCAGGGCAGCCATCAGCGTTTCGTAGTCGAGTTTCATCTCGGCCAGAATACAGGCTACCGCAACCGGGTGCGTGATGTAGGGTTCACCGCTTGAACGTGTCTGGCCCTCGTGAGCGTCACGTGCAACGAGATACGCCTGCTGAAGACGCTTAATCTGGTCTTCAGGCAGGTAGATTTGAATCAGTTGATTCAGGCTTTCAAACAGATACAAGGGCGACCCGCAGGTTTAATTAACGACGACCTTCAGCAATGGCGGTTACGGCCTGCAGTTCTGCGGCTTCCTGCTCTTGCTGCTCCTGGCGCTCACGCACGTCGAGGATCTGGTTGTTGATCAGACCTTCTTCGATTTCGCGAAGTGCAATAACGGTGGTTTTATCGTTTTCTTCCGGTACCAGCGGATCTTTACCGCCCACCTGCATCTGACGAGCGCGACGCGCGGCGACCAGCACCAGGTCAAAACGGTTACCAATTTTCTCTACAGCGTCCTGAACAGTTACGCGTGCCATACTTAAAATGCTCCACAGGTGAAGAAATGACTGGGCATGATACTGAAAGTGGGTTCAGTCTGCCAACAGTTTGGTGATTAATGCGTCATGTCGCTGCTTCTGGCGGCTCATACGCAGTCGTTCTGCGCGAAGAATGGTTTTGAGATCGCTCAGCGCGGCATCAAAATCATCATTCACAATAAGGTAATCATATTCCGCGTAATGGCTCATTTCTGCAACTGCCTGTTCCATACGCTTTGCGATGACTTCTTCACTGTCCTGACCGCGGCCACGCAGGCGGCGATCCAGCTCATCCTTCGACGGCGGTAAAATAAAGATACTGCGCGAGTCAGGCATTTTCTTGCGAATTTGCTGTGCGCCCTGCCAGTCGATGTCGAGGAACACATTCACGCCCGTCGCCAGAACCTGCTCAATGGTTTCACGCGAGGTGCCGTAGTAGTTACCAAACACTTCTGCGTGTTCAAGAAACGCATCTCTGCCGATCATCGCTCTGAACTCGTCGTGATCCACAAAGAAATAGTGTTCACCGTGCACTTCACCCGGACGCGGCGCTCGCGTGGTGTGAGAAACAGAAACCTGTGTGTCGTACAACGGTTGGGTTTTTAACAGTGCCTGAATAAGGCTGGATTTACCCGCGCCGCTAGGGGCAGAAACAATATAAAGCGTGCCTTGAGCCATGAGAGTCTTTTGTATGTGTTAACGAAGAAGTCCTACATACGGGCTTATTATACACGTCGCCGCTGTGTGACGTAGCCTTTGTCACACTTTTTCCCCTGGATTATTGAATTTTGCGTACCGTTTTCAGGTTTTACCTGCGGTTTGCAGCTATAAAAATTAACGCTGGATAGCGCCTCGCAACGTGAAAGGTTGCTATTAGCGTCGTTTCTCACGTCAGGTTATACCTCCTGCATTGCAAAGGAGGGATAGCGATGTGGCGGTGGATAAGCGGGTTAATGCTGTTGTGGTGTGGTTACGGGGCGGCGGTGTGCCCGGTGTGGTCACAGGCAAAAGCCGAAAAAGAGATTGCGTCATTAAGTGCACAAATCAAACGCTGGGATGAAGCTTACTGGAAGCTGGGGGTGAGCGAGGTCAGTGACGAAGTGTATGACCAGCTCAACGGCCGTTTAACCCAGTGGCAGCGCTGTTTCGGCAACGATTTTGCTGAGAGCGCCCTTCCTGCGCTGGAGGGAAACGTAAAACATCCTGTTGCCCATACGGGGGTACGTAAAGCAGCCAGCAAAGAAGCGCTGGGTCACTGGATGCACGGCCGGAAAAATCTCTGGATGCAGCCAAAAGTTGATGGCGTGGCGGTGACGCTGGTGTATCGCAACGGAAAGCTAGCGCGGGCCATCAGCCGTGGTAATGGGCTAAAAGGCGAGGACTGGACAGCCCGCGTGCGTTTGATCCCGTCCGTGCCCAAGGAGGTATCCGGCGCGCTTGCAAACAGCGTCTTACAGGGGGAGCTTTTCTGGCTACGCGAAAACCACGTCCAGCGGCAGATGGGCGGAATGAATGCTCGCGCAAAAGTGGCGGGCGCGATGATGCGACAAAAGGACAACGCGCTTTTGAGCCAGACAGGAATATTTATCTGGGCCTGGCCGGATGGACCGAAGGGAATGGAAAACAGGCTGTCTGAGCTGTCCAGCGCAGGCTTTTCCCTGACGGCGCGCTATACGTTGCCCGTACAAGCGGTTGATTCTGTTGAAAAACAGCGTTTGGCCTGGCAAAACACGGCATTGCCTTTTGCCACGGATGGCATAGTGGTTCGGTCTGCGGAGCCACCTACAGGGGAGAGTTGGCTGCCCGGCGAAGGCAACTGGATTATCGCGTGGAAATATTCGCCTGCGGCACAGGTGGCAGAGGTCAGGAATATTCTTTTTTCCGTGGGGCGCACGGGCAAAATTTCTGTCGTGGCGGCACTTGAGCCTGTGCAGTTGGACGATAAACGGGTGCAGCGCGTGAGTCTCGGTTCGGTTGGACGCTGGCAGAGGCTGGATATTGCCCCGGGCGATCAGATCCAGGTCAGCCTGGCAGGGCAGGGTATCCCCCGGTTTGATAAGGTGGTCTGGCGAGGGGCGGACAGACAAAAACCAGAGCCTCCGGCCTCGCGTTATCACTCCCTGAGTTGCTTTTATGCCTCGCCGGAGTGTATGGAACAGTTCTTTGCCCGGCTGACGTGGCTCAGTTCAAAGCAGGTATTCAACATTGAAGGATTAGGTGAGTCAGGCTGGCGCACACTCTGGCAGGCGCATCATTTTGAACATCTCTTTTCGTGGCTGCTATTAACGCAGGAGCAACTGCAGTCGACGCCGGGATTCTCTGCCGCACGCGGGCTGGCGCTCTGGCATCGCTTTAATCAGGTGCATGAGCAGCATTTATCCGCTGGATTATGGCGCTGGGTGTTCCGCTGCCACAGGCCTCGCTGAAGGCGTTGGAAGATGTGTCGTGGCAGAAGATGAGCGAACGCAGTGAAAAGGCCTGGCAGGCCTTGCCGGGTACGGGAGCGGAGAAGGCGCGGCAAATCGTTGCCTGGCTGCACGCGCCAGAGATCGATGTGCTGGTCAGGTGGCTTGCTCAGCAGCACATCAATGGGTTCTGAGATCAGTGGGCGCTGTGCTTATAGTGAAACACGGGCAATCCGAGCTTCAGACGCAGCGCCAGCATGCGGGCCGTAAAGCCAAACAGCAGCGTGGAGATGACCACCACGTCGTGGTTTGAAACGTAATGCTGCAGGGCAATGTAGAGCACCGCTGCGGCGAAGGAGATACCGGCATACAGCTCTTTTTGGAAGACCAGAGGAATGCGTTTGCAGAACATATCGCGCAGCACGCCGCCGAAAACGCCCGTCACCACGGCAGCAATGGTGGCGATAACCGGGCCTTCCCCCATATCGAGCGCGATTTGCGCGCCGATGATCGAAAAGACGATCAGCCCCAGCGCGTCAAGCACCAGGAACAGGCGGCGAAGGTGCGGCATAACGGGTGCCACGATGGTGGTTAATACGGCAGCCGTTGCGACGATAATCACATACTCAGGATGCTTCACCCAGCCGAGCGGGTAATGACCAAGCAGGATGTCGCGCACGGAACCGCCGCCCAGGGCGGTCGCTGTAGCAATAATGATCACGCCGAAGGTGTCCATCCGGCGACGCCCGGCGGCGAGAGCACCAGTCATGGCTTCAGCGGTGATACCAATAAGATAAAGAATGTGAAGCAGCATATACCCTCCGGTGTGAACGCGGAAAGGTTAGCGATTTGTGCGCAAGATCACGATTGAGATTTTCTAAGGCGATTGGGTTTCACCTATAAAATTTAATCAATACATGTTGAATATCTTTGATACTTGGCTGCTGAATTAGAAAAGAGACGGGAATTCGGATTAGAAATAATAATGGATGGCGTCAGCCGGCGCCATCCAAAAAGCGATTACTCAATATTCTGGATCTGCTCGCGCATCTGCTCAATCAGAACCTTGAGTTCAATCGCTGAGTTGGTCACTTCAGCGTTGATAGACTTAGACGCCAAAGTGTTCGACTCGCGGTTGAACTCCTGCATCATAAAGTCCAGACGGCGGCCCACCGCTTCCTTCTTCTTCAGGATGTTATAGGTCTCTTTAACGTGCGCTTCCAGACGGTCCAGCTCTTCAGCAACATCGATACGCTGCGCCATCAGCACCAGCTCTTGTTCCAGACGGGTGTTTTCCAGCTGAACTTCTGCTTCTTCCAGCTTGGCGACCAGACGCTCGCGCTGCCACTGCAGCACTTCCGGCATATGGGCGCGAACCTTCGCCACTTCAGCGCTGACGCCTTCAAGGCGCTGCTCAATCATCGCTTTCAGCGCCTGACCTTCGGTTTCGCGGGCAACGATAAAGTCATCCAGCGTGCCGTCGAGGGCTGCCAGAATTTCTGCGGCAATCGCGTCCAGATCCTGCTCGCCGGCGGCCATGACGCCAGGCCAGCGCAGAATATCAACCGGGTTGATTTCGCCTTCATCGCTCTGCATTTTGACCCAGTTCGCCGCATTCACGAGCTGTTTCGCCAGTTTTTCGTTGAGGATCAGCTCGCCCTGCGCGCTGGCATCTGGCTCAAAACGCAGGTTGCATTCCACTTTCCCGCGGGTCAGACGCGTACGGATACGCTCGCGCACTACAGGTTCAAGGCTGCGGAACTGTTCCGGCATACGGAAATATGTTTCCAGATAGCGCTGGTTTACCGAACGCATTTCCCAGGTAGCGCTACCCCAGCTACCCTTGATTTCACGCCGGGCGTAGGCGGTCATACTGCGGATCATAGACATTCCCGTTTTTAAAGGAGAGATGGGGGGATTATAGCTTTCGGGGGCTTCTCAGGATAGGAATAAGCGTCCTTTATCCGTATAATGCGCAGCCACATTCGTTTCAAGCCGGAGAATCCATCATGCGTCCATCAGGTCGTAGCGCCAATCAGGTGCGTCCCGTCACCCTGACCCGTAACTATACAAAACACGCTGAAGGCTCCGTGCTGGTTGAGTTTGGTGACACCAAAGTGCTTTGCACCGCGTCCATCGAAGAAGGTGTTCCGCGCTTTCTGAAAGGTCAGGGCCAGGGTTGGATCACCGCCGAGTACGGCATGCTGCCGCGCGCGACCCATACCCGTAACGCCCGTGAAGCGGCAAAGGGTAAGCAGGGTGGACGTACCATGGAAATCCAGCGCCTGATCGCACGTGCGCTGCGCGCCGCCGTTGACCTGAAAATCCTCGGTGAATTCACTATTACCCTGGACTGCGACGTGATTCAGGCAGATGGCGGCACGCGTACCGCGTCCATTACCGGTGCCTGTGTGGCGCTGGCCGATGCCCTGAACAAGCTGGTTGCAGCTGGTAAGCTGAAAACCAACCCTATGAAAGGGATGGTCGCGGCGGTTTCCGTGGGGATCGTTAATGGTGAAGCGCTTTGCGATCTGGAATATGTTGAAGATTCTGCCGCCGAGACCGACATGAACGTGGTGATGACCGAAGATGGTCGCATCATTGAGGTGCAGGGGACGGCGGAAGGTGAGCCGTTCACCCATGAAGAACTTCTCTCCCTGCTGGCGTTGGCCCGAGGGGGAATCGAATCCATTGTAACGACGCAAAAAGCGGCGTTAGAAAATTGATTTTAAAGGCGACCAATGAGTCGCCTTTTTTTTGCCTGTAAGACAGAAAAAACCAAAGGAGCGAATCCATGAAATCGTATCAGCGCCAGTTTATTGAGTTTGCAATTAATAAACAGGTACTTAAGTTTGGCGAATTTACGCTGAAATCCGGGCGTAAGAGCCCGTATTTCTTCAACGCCGGGCTGTTTAATACCGGGCGCGATCTGGCACTGTTAGGCCGCTTCTATGCCGAAGCGCTGGTGGATTCCGGGATTGATTTCGACCTGCTGTTTGGCCCTGCGTACAAGGGCATTCCGATTGCAACTACCACGGCGGTGGCGCTGGCGGAGCACCATGACCGTGATGTGCCGTACTGCTTTAACCGCAAAGAGGCCAAAACCCACGGTGAAGGCGGTAATCTTGTGGGCAGCGCGCTGCAGGGCCGCGTGATGCTGGTCGACGACGTGATTACCGCAGGCACCGCGATCCGTGAATCTATGGAGATTATCCAGGCCAACGGTGCGACGCTGGCTGGCGTGCTGATTTCTCTTGATCGTCAGGAGCGTGGTCGCGGCGATATCTCTGCTATCCAGGAAGTAGAGCGTGATTACAGCTGCAAAGTGACCTCTATCATCACTCTGAAAGACCTGATTGCGTATCTGGAAGAGAAGCCAGAGATGGCGGATCACCTGGCGGCGGTGCGGGCGTATCGCGAAGAGTTTGGTGTGTAATTGAATTGCCCGGCGGCGCTACGCTTACCGGGCCTGCGGTGCTACTGCAGCTGCGCTGCCACTAACGGCCAGCGGGCGTCAAAATCGTCCGTTGGTCGGTATTTGAATTCGCTGCGCACAAAGCGGGAGAGCATGCCTTCACAAAACGCCAGAATCTGGCTTGCCAGCAATGTCTCATCCGTATTGTATCCTTCGCCTTCACGCATTTTCTTCTCGCGCAGCACCTGGCGCAGCTGCGCTTCAATACGCTCAAAAAGCTGATTGATGCGGCCCTGCAGCCTGTCCTGCTCAAACATCAGCGCGTGGCCGGTCAGGATACGGGTTAAACCCGGATTGCGCTCCCCAAAGCCCAGTATTAACAGCACAATCAGACGAAGACGCGCGGTGGTATCTTTTTCATCTTTCAGAATCAGGTTAATGCGCGTGATCAGACTGTCTTCAATAAACTCGATCAGGCTGTCGAACATTTTTGTTTTGCTGGGGAAATGACGATACAGCGCCGCCTCAGACACGCCCACAGAGGCGGCCAGTTTGGCGGTGGTGATGCGTTGACTGCCATCGCTGGATTCAAGCATCAGAGCCAGAGATTGAAGTATTTCTTCGCGACGATTCCTTTTCGCGGTTTGTTTTTCTGCCATGTTACAAAATACCCCTGAAAATAAGCACTTGCCAGGCTGGCATCCACACAGCGACCGCAAACTGACGTTTGCGGTTTGTTATTGCGTTATGGCGCTGCGAGATACGTGTGTCGGGCGGTTATTTGCGCCCGGAATGGCCGAAGCCGCCTTCGCCACGGTCGGTGGCATCAAAGTCTGCCACCAGGTTAAATTCTGCCTGTACCACCGGTACAAAAACCATCTGCGCGATACGCTCGCCCGGTTCAATGGTGAAGCTGTCCTGACCACGGTTCCAGACGGACACCATCAGCTGACCCTGGTAGTCGGAGTCGATCAGGCCGACCAGGTTACCCAGCACTACGCCGTGCTTATGGCCCAGACCCGAGCGCGGCAGGATCACTGCCGCCAGAGACGGGTCTGCAATGTGGATCGCCAGGCCAGTCGGGATCAGGGTAGTGGCACCGGGAGCCAGTTCTACGGCGTCATCGAGACAGGCGCGCAGGTCAAGTCCGGCAGAGCCGGAGGTGGCATAGGTTGGCAGCGGGAATTGCTCGCCAACACGCGGGTCCAGAATCTTAACGTCGATTTTTTTCATCATAACGGGTAACGATCTCGTCCAGTAATTGTTGGCCCAGGAGTTCCTTGCGCTCAAGCGGTAAGATTTTATCTCCATCCTGCCAGAAAAGGTGCAGTGCGTTGCTGTCGCTATTAAATCCTTGCGTGGCCAGCGATACGTCGTTCGCGCAAATTAAATCGAGGTTTTTGCGGGTACGTTTTTGCCGGGCATATTCTTCCACATTATTCGTTTCTGCGGCAAATCCAACAACGTAAGGTCGATGGCTTTTTAATGCGGCGACACCGGCAACAATGTCCGGGTTTTTCACCATTTTCAGTGTTAATTCATCGCCTTGCTTTTTAATTTTAGACTCGGCGATGGTCTCGGCGCGATAGTCTGCCACGGCCGCACAGCCGATAAAAATCTGCTGGCGTTGCGCATGAGCCTGCACGGCGGCTTCCATCTCCAGCGCGGTGGTAACATTAATACGCTGTACAAAAGGTGGCGTAGGTAGCGAGACCGGGCCGCTGACCAGCGTGACGTTAGCACCGCGTTTTGCCGCTGCGGCAGCAATCGCAAAGCCCATTTTGCCGGAGCTGTGGTTGGTGATGTAACGCACCGGGTCCAGCGGCTCGCGCGTCGGGCCCGCGGTAATCATGATGTTGAGATGTTGCAGGTCGTTGACAGGTGAAAAATGGGCGGCGGCCATATCCACAATCGTCAGCGGGTCGAGCATACGCCCCGGGCCAACGTCGCCGCAGGCCTGGCTGCCGCTGTCCGGGCCCCAGACAAGCAGGCCGCGCGAAGCCAGCGTCTCCAGATTATGCTGGGTAGCGGCATTGCGGTACATCTGCTGGTTCATGGCGGGCACAACGGCGACGGGGGCAGGCGTCGCGAGGCAAATGGTCGAAACCAGATCGTTCGCCATACCGGCCGCCACGCGGGCAATTAAATCTGCCGTGGCAGGGGCAAGAATCACCAGATCGGCCCATTTCCCAAGCTCAATATGCCCCATCGCGGCTTCGGCGGCCGGATCGAGCAGGCTGTCAGATACCGGGTATCCTGAAACCGCCTGCAGGCTCAGAGGGGTGATAAAGGCTTTACCGCCTTCGGTTATCGCGACCCGCACGTCCGCCCCGCGCTCGCGCAGACGACGCACCAGCTCCGGCGCTTTATAGGCAGCAATGCCGCCGCTCACGCCAAGAACGATTTTTTTACCGGCCAGGCTCATCATGATTCTTTCCTGTTGGGTTTCACCAGAGAGCGGGCATTTTACCACAATCCCAAATAGGGGGTGATGAAGTCCTTTATGCACTTTGCGAGGCGCTACGCAAGAACGAAACCTCAGCGTCGAGCCCCGGATTTGCCTGTGGCAGCATAATGGCAAACAGAAGGAGGCCGGGCATGGAAGAGACTGAACTGCTGCTACCGCGCGAAAAAATGCTGCGTCATGGCGTCGCGTTATTAAAAGACGAGGAGCTGCTGGCGCTCTTTTTACGTACAGGTACGAAGGGAAAAACGGTATTTACGCTGGCGAAAAATCTGATAGACCATTTTGGTTCACTACATGGTTTGCTGACAGCCGAACTGGAGGCGTTTACGCACGTAGAAGGCATTGGCGTCGCGAAGTATGCCCAGTTACGGGGTATTGCTGAACTTGCCCGGCGATTTTATAACGTACAGATAGAGGAGCAAGATCCGATCCTTACCCCTGACATGACCCGCGAATTTTTGCAAAGCCAGCTATCTGGTCTGGAGCGGGAGATCTTTATGGTGATCTTTCTCGACAACAGGAACCGGGTACTGAAGCACAGCCGCCTGTTTTCGGGTACACTGAGCCACGTTGAGGTACATCCGCGTGAAATTGTGCGTGAAGCGATAAAAGTGAATGCAGCGGGGGTGATCCTCGCGCATAATCACCCCTCTGGCTGTGCAGAACCGAGCAGAGCTGACAAAGAAATCACCGAACGCATTATCAAATGCTGTCAATTCATGGACATTCGTGTTCTGGACCATCTGATAATTGGCCGCGGAGAGTATATTTCTTTTGCAGAACATGGCTGGATTTAGGCTATTTCTCGCGATCCATCGGGATCTTTGTCTGTTCGGGACTTGAGCACACCGCCGAGTCAGCGTATACTACGCCACCTTTGAGAATCTCGGGTTTGGCATTTGGGCCTGGCAATCGAGAGTTCACTTAGAACTACGCGATGACCGGGCTGTAAAGCCTGACGAGGCGCCGATACCCCATACGAAGCTCGAGCTAATTTGATTTTTGGAGAATAGACATGTCCCGAGTCTGCCAAGTTACTGGCAAGCGTCCGGTGACCGGTAACAACCGTTCCCACGCACTGAACGCGACTAAACGCCGTTTCCTGCCGAACCTGCACTCTCACCGTTTCTGGGTTGAGAGCGAGAAGCGTTTTGTCACCCTGCGTGTATCTGCTAAAGGTATGCGTGTAATCGATAAGAAAGGCATCGATACAGTTCTGTCTGAACTGCGTGCCCGTGGCGAAAAGTACTAAGTACTTAAAGAGGAAATAAATCATGGCTAAAGGTATTCGCGAGAAAATCAAGCTGGTTTCTTCTGCTGGTACAGGTCACTTCTACACCACCACGAAGAACAAACGTACTAAGCCGGAAAAACTGGAACTGAAAAAATTCGATCCAGTTGTACGCCAGCACGTACTGTACAAAGAAGCTAAAATCAAATAATTTTAGCCTCCTTGTATTGAAAAACCCCGCAACTGCGGGGTTTTTTGCATTCTGCATCTCAACGGAGGAACCATGCCTGAATTACCTGAGGTAGAGACCAGCCGTCGCGGCATTGAGCCCCATCTGGTCGGCGCGACTATTCTTCATGCCGTCGTTCGTAATGGACGACTGCGCTGGCCGGTGTCCGATGAGATCCACGCGTTAAGCGACAAACCCGTCCTTAGCGTGCAGCGCCGCGCGAAATACCTGCTGCTGGAGCTGCCTGACGGCTGGATCATTATCCATCTTGGGATGTCCGGGAGCCTGCGCATCCTGACCGAAGAACTGCCTGCGGAAAAACACGATCACGTTGACCTGGTAATGAGCAACGGCAAAGTGCTCCGCTACACCGATCCGCGGCGCTTTGGCGCGTGGCTGTGGACGAAGGAGCTGGAAGGACACAACGTGCTGGCGCATCTGGGCCCTGAGCCGCTTTCAGACGCGTTTAATGCGGACTACCTGAAAGAGAAGTGCGCGAAGAAAAAGACTCCGATCAAGCCCTGGCTGATGGATAATAAGCTGGTGGTCGGCGTGGGGAATATTTACGCCAGTGAATCGCTGTTCGCGGCCGGGATCCATCCCGATCGGCTGGCCTCGTCGCTGTCCGCGCAGGAGTGTGAGCTGCTGGTTCGGGTCATTAAAGCAGTGCTGCTGCGCTCGATTGAGCAAGGTGGGACCACCCTGAAGGATTTTCTGCAGAGCGACGGTAAACCAGGCTATTTTGCCCAGGAGCTGCAGGTGTATGGCCGTAAGGGCGAGCCATGCAGGGCATGCGGGACGCCGATTATTGCCACGAAGCACGCCCAACGCGCCACGTTCTACTGCCGCCAGTGTCAGAAATAGAACTACTTTAGCTTTTCCATCAGCGCCAGGTGGACGTTATCCGGCAGGAAATGGGTAACGTCCCCGTGATGGCGCGCCACCTCTTTTACCAGCGTGGACGAGATAAACGACCACTCTTTTGACGGCATCAGGAATACGCTTTCCAGCTCCGGCATCAGGTGGCGGTTCATGTGCGCCAGCTGCATCTCATACTCGAAGTCTGCCACCGCGCGCAGGCCACGAATCAGAATATTGGCCTGCTGGGCGCGGGCGAAGTTCGCCATCAGATCGCTGAACCCGACAACTTCAACATTCGGCAGGTGCGAAATGGCGTCGGTGGCAAGTTGCACGCGCTCGTTGAGATCAAACATCGGCTTTTTGCTGGGGCTGGCGGCAATCGCCAGGATCACCTTGTCGAACATGCACGCTGCACGGGTAATGATGTCAAGATGACCGTTAGTGATCGGATCGAAGGTACCCGGATAAATCGCTTTTGTGCTCATGGCTCACGTTTTCTCTGAGTAGCCGCGGCAGAGCGCCCACAGCTCGGTGTATTTGTTGAAAGTATACTGAGCATTCACTACCGCCAGTAACCAGCCCTGCTTACCATCCAGCACGCCGCCGCGCAGCAGCAGCGTTTTCAGAAACGCGCCCAGCGTGTGGGTGAAGATTCCTGTCAACGAGGCCTTCTTGCCGCGCTGATGGCGTTCCTGCGCCCATGCGGTGGCATAGTTGAGCTGCTTTTGCTGGAAGCTGGCGAAATCACGGCAGGTCAGATGCAGCAAATCACCCGTCAGGGGGATGACCTGTGCGCCGTCGCAGGCCAGTGACTCATGGACAAGATTGTCGTTGTACTGAAAGCACCCGCGCTCGTAGAGGCGCATTACGCGATCCGGATACCAGCCGCTGTGGCGCATGAAGCGGCCAAGGAAGTAGTTGCGACGCGCGATGCTGTATACAGCGCCAGGCTGGGGTGAGGAAAGCACCGCCTGAATGGCCTGCTGGAGTTCCGGGGTGACGCGCTCGTCGGTGTCGATCATCAGCACATAATCGCCCGTGGCGTGACCCTGCGCGCGCTGGCGCTGAATGCCGTAGCCCTGCCAGTCGGTATCGGTAAAGACTTTTGCGCCCGCAGCCCGGGCGATGTCCACCGTGTTGTCCGTGCTTCCGGAGTCGAGGATAACAATTTCGTCAGCCCAGGCGACGGAGGCCAGGCAGTCCGGAAGCAGGTCGGCGGCGTTTTTGGCGATCATGACGACCGACAGACGCGTAGACATTAGTGGCTCCGCTGAGGCAGATAAGGTTGCAGAAGCTGCAGCAGACGGGTGAGTGCGCCCTGGTTCTGGTGCAGCACTTCGACGGCGTGGCGACCGTACCACAGGCGGTAATCTTCATCCGTCAGAAGGGTCGATACTTCTTTGACGACCGAGTCCGCATCGGTCACGGTAATTAAACCATCGGCCTGCTGCAATTTAGCGCAGATATCTTTGAAGTTAAACGTGTGTGGACCCATCAGCACAGGAATGGCGTGGGCTGCCGGCTCCAGCGGGTTATGGCCTCCGCGCTCCACCAGGCTGCCGCCAACAAAGGCGAGGTCAGCAATGCCGTAGAGCAGCATCAGTTCGCCCATCGTATCGCCAATCACCACCTGGGTACTGCCGGAAGGGATCTCTCCGCTGCTGCGCAGGGTGAAGCTGAAGCCGCCTTTCTGCACCATTTCACGGGCATCTTTAAAACGTTCGGGGTGACGAGGCACCAGAATCAGCAGTAGGTCCGGGAAGGTTTCCAGCAGCTTACGGTGCGCCTGCAGGATAATCGCCTCTTCGCCCTCATGAGTACTGGTCGCTATCCAGACCTGGCGACGCGGAGCCCACTGGCGGCGCAGCGTGATGGCGCGGGCGGCCAGTTCAGGGGTAACGGAAATATCGAATTTCAGGCTGCCGGTCACGGCAAGCTGGTTGCGCTTCAGGCCCAGGGAGATAAAGCGCGCCGCGTCTTCTTCGTTCTGCGCGGCAATCAGCGTGATTTTGCTCAACAGGCGGCGCATAAATTTGCCCAGCTTGCCGTAGCCTTTCGCCGAGCGCTCTGACAGGCGCGCGTTGGCAATCACCAGCGGAATTTTACGGGCGTGCAGAGCGGAAATCATGTTCGGCCACAGCTCGGTTTCCATCACGATCACCAGCTTCGGGCGAACGGTGTTCAGGAAACGATTCATAGCGCAGGGCAGATCGTAAGGGAGGTAGACGTGATGAACGTCTTTGCCAAACGCGGATAACGCGCGCTCTGAGCCGGTTGGCGTCATGGTGGTGACGGTAATCGGCAGAGACGGGTAGCGGTGGCGCAGAGCGCGAACCAGCGGGATCGCCGCCAGCGTTTCACCGACAGAAACGGAATGCAGCAAAATACCGTCCGGGGCGACTTTATTGCGGCAAAAGCCATAGCGTTCAGCCCAGCGTTTACGATACGCAGGCGCTTTACGGCTACGAAGCAACAGTCTCAGCCACACCAGTGGCTGAATGATATAGAGCAGGGCGGTATACAACAATTCCAAGCGATTATCCGTCTTTTTAGTTTCGGCGGGCAAATTCTAAGCATTTAAGCCAGGTAAAGCTATCTCTTATGCCAGATACCGTTTTAAACGGAAGTAGCGTCGGCCCAGGCGCCAGCGCAAACGCGGGCTTTTGGCACTTTTCCAGATAAGTTTCCAGATCCCGGTGTCGAAGAACTCTTTGATAATCATTGTTTTCTTTGTCTCATCCTTCATGTTGTCGAAGGTATGAATGATCCCCAGCCCCTCTTTGGCGATTTGCCAGTGGCAGGCGGGGATCTTTTTCACTTTATCCGGGTAACGCTGGTTAATGGCATCAAGCATCTGCAGGATTTTCATGTAGTGGCGCGCGGAGCGGATCAGCGTGTCGTCATTATCCGGTGTATGCGATACCGAGGCAGAGTGAATGTAGTAGTCATAAAAGCGTTCACTGGTGTACTGAACGCGCTCTGCGGCAAGCAGCACCTCGGTGGTCCACGGGATATCCTGATGGCGCAGCCCGGGTTCGAAATGGAAACTGTGTTTACGAATAAAATCGTGGCGATAAATATTAAGCCAGGTCACGTGCAGGAACTTACGTGAATCCAGCGCCATCTTTAACCATGCCGGGCCCGTCATAACGCCCGTTGAGGCGAGTTTATCCTCGGGGAAGATAGGTCGAGACGGTTTCTTATCATTTTCCCAGACGTAGTTGCCGTTGCAGGTGGCGACATCCAGATCCTGCGTGACGGCCATATCCAGCAGACGCTGGTACATGCCAGGTTTGAAGACGTCATCAATATCCGGGAAAGAGAGATACTGACCGGTTGCAACGGCCAGGCCGGTATTCCGCGCAATGGAAACGCCCTGGTTTTGCTGTTCAATCACCTGCATCTGCGGCAGTTTTTCACGCCAGCTTTCGACGATCTGCATCGAGCGGTCAGTCGAGCCATCATTGACAATAATGACTTCCATGCTGTCGATGCGTTGATTCACAAGGCAGGTAAAGAACTGATCCAGAAAAGCTTCGCCGTTATAAACGGCAACCACCACGCTTAACAATGGCGCTGAATTTTGCATAAGAAACCTGATTATTTTTGATTGTCGACCAAAGCAATGTACTGCTGGCAAATGGCATTGATACCGAACGACGAAATCGTTGCATCGCCAACGACCGGCGGGGCGGTATAAATATCTACCAGGGTTTTTGCCAGTGACGCGTCATTTAGCTCTGCCAGCCCGCGCGCTAAGGCGCCGGTGAGAATTTCTGCGGGACCACCCGGACAATTGGTACTGACCGGTGGCGTCTGGCAGATAATGGATTCCACCAGCACATTACCAAAACCTTCGCAGTCAGAACTTAACACTAAGAGGCGTGCCCCTTTAATCCAGGGGTAGGGATTGGAGTCGAAGGGACGGAAAACCGTCTTGTCTTCAATACCCAGGTCGCGGGCAAGCTGTTTGAGCTTTTGAATTTTGGCTTCGGAACCATTGCCCATCATGACAAGCGTAGTGTCGAGCTGGCTCTGTGCGAACGCGCGTAAAAGACGGTCGTGGCGTTTGTGTTCATGGAAGCGGCCGACATGGATGATGTAATCCTTCCCTTGCATCTCGAAGGGGGCATCCGCCAGACGCTGAATTTCAGGGATATCAAAAGGATTGTGGATAACCGCTTTACGCCGGAGTTTCAGAGCCAGGGTCTCGGAAAGGTCTTTCAGCACGGCGCCTGAGACGGCGACAACGTTTCGGTTTTCGTAGGTATGACGAATTTTAAGATGCTTAAACCAGCGCGAAAGCCCGCTGCGATGGCGAAGATAGGAGAAAGAGAACATGCCATGCACGCAGAACCAGACTTTTTCACGCTCCAGCGCGCGGCAGTGCGCCACAATGCGGTCAGTTTTGTGCAGATGAGAGAACACAACGTCAAATTTTCCGCTGCGCTCAGCCCGCTCAATTGCCTGATCCAGCAGGCGGGCTCGGCGTGGGATCTCCGTCAACTTGCGCCACGGTTTTTTGCAGGTATCCTGAACCACCTGATAATCAATGCCTTCCGGGATGGCGTAATCACACACTTTCCGCAGAGAGAAAAGGGAGACCTGATGCCCCATTTCCGTTAATCCGCTGGAAAGTGTAAGAACTGTTTTTTCAGCTCCCCCACCGGGTAAACCATCAATAATCATTAGGATGCGCATTTTTAATCCAGTAATTTTTGATAAAGCGAAATAAGCTGACTTGACAGTTTTTCGGGGGTGGCGTCTTTTACCCGTTCACGTGCCGCTTGCCCCATCGTGTTATTTTTTCCCAGAGAAGGAGTGGCTGCAATTGCCTCCTTCAATGTGTTGATATCCAGGGCGTCACAATAAAATCCGTTCTGGCCTTGCTGAATAAATTCAGCGCCTCCGCAACTCTCTGAAGTAATGACGGGCAAGCCGCAGGCCATCGCTTCAAGAATGACGTTTGGAAAGGGATCATACAGCGTTGGCAACAGTAAACCATCGGATAGCTGATAAAAAGGCAGCGTTTCTTTCTGCATCCCCAGGAAACGGATTTGCCCTTCGTAGCCCAATGAACGGGCGAGGTCACGATAACGATGTTCTGCTTTATCCTGTCCAACCACAATCAGCCAGGCTGAAGTTCCTGCGATAGCGCGTATGGCGCTGGCCAATCCTTTTCGTTCAAAACCCGATCCTACAAAACAGAACACCACGGCATCGGCTGGCAAACCAAATTGCTGACGCAGCGCGGCACGCTGTGCTTCCTGGGCTGGAACGAAGCGGCTGGAATCAATTGAATTATAAATCACATGTATCTTTTTTGCGTCAATATCAAAGTCTTCAACGATTTCGCGTTTGATCATCTCCGCATTACAGATAACCGCTTTCAGCTCTGGCGCCTGGTACATTTCACGCTCGGCGTGCATCACGTAGCGGTGATAGCGGTCGACCATTAGCATTTTCGCGCGCCAGGCGGGCAGGATGCGCGCACGCTGTAGCAGCCAGCGGCGATGAACGCCATCGCCAGCGCGGTAGATATCACAGCCCGGAATCCGCTCGTGGCTTTGCACAATATCAAACTGCTGTTGCTGCCACAGCGCGCGGGCAGCATGGGCAAATCCGCGTTCGCGGCTAATTCGGCCCCATTTGTGCGGGTCGCAAATATGGATATGCCAGTCGTCCTGTCTCTCGCCCTGCCATTCACGCGTAATGACGTTGAGTTCAAGATTCTGATTGCTCAGCGCGGTGAGCGCACGTGAAACGAAGCGCTCCGCTCCGCCATCAGGGCGATACTTTTGGCGAACAATCGCCAGACGATGGTGTTTCATAACAAATATCTCCTTGCAGCGGAGACGACAGCATCAACAGGAATGGCGTCGAGATAGCGTTCTTTCGTTTTGGTATCAATAGCGTCGGGATCGGGAAGGGGACCGTAGTCGCCAGCCCAGATGACTTCACCGTTGACTTGCCATGGAGACCAAAACGTCAGTTTGGAAGGGCCAAACAGCGCCACGCAGGGCGTCTGCAGCGCGGCGGCCATATGCATCGGAACGGAGTCAACGCCAATAAAAAGACACGCGTGGTCGATGAGTGAGGCCAGCTGGCGCAACGTTAGCTGTCCCGCCAGCGAGACGACCCCCGTTTTCGGTGAGGCGGCGAGTATGCGATCTATCATCGCCAGCTCTTTTTTATCCGGCCCGGCCGTGAGTACAACGGTATGCCCATCCTGCTGCAGCGCGGTGATGGTTTGCGCCATTTTGCTTTCATCCCAGCATTTGAAGAACCAGCGTGATGTCGGCTGAATGACGATGTAGTTATCGCCCACTCCTTTTTGCACCAGCTGCTGGCGGGCGTGGTGCCAGTCTTCTGCGCTGTAGGCCATGGTAACAGCTGGCTCAGGTGCGACCTGTAATGGTGACAGAATGGAGAGATTTTGTTCGACAGTGTGCAGGGATTTGTGATTTGCAACAGAGACTAAATCGCTATGACAGAAACGCCAGAATGGATTGTTGCGTTTGTTAAAGGCGAATCCGAGGCGAACCGGCGCACCGGTGAAACGGGTGACGATAGCGCTACGCCACTGATCGGCAAGATTTATCACCAGATGATAATGTTGCTTTCGTAACGCGCAGAGTAACTGCCACTCCTTTTGAAGGTGCTTTAGCGTGCCCAGTTGCTTCCATTTACGATCGATTCCATAAATAGTGCCAATCGTCGGGTGCGCGGCGAGCATATCGCGCGTTTCTTCATACAACAGCACGTCAATTTGCGCTTGTGGCCATTTTTGACGTAATGAATCAATGACGGGGGTGGTCAATAACATATCGCCATGATGGCGGAGTTTGATCAGTAGAATGCGCAAATCAGGCGTGTCAGGTAAGTTATTCATCATCATCTTATCGGCGTTGTACTGTTGGCAATTCTAATAGACCTGGTAGCGACTTGCACTCTTTCTCCATAATCTCAGGAATTTCCCAGGGAGGCTTTACTCAGGCTTTGGTGAGTGCGTAACATAGCGCTAACTTCCCTGTCATGCGGACTCATTATGAAAAAACCAGCGTTTATCATCACGATTGATACTGAGGGCGATAATCTCTGGCAGAATCACCGCGTCATTAAAACGGAAAATGCGCGCTATCTGGCCCGGTTCCAGGCCCTTTGTGAGCGTTTTGGTTTTAAGCCCGTATGGCTGACAAACTATGAGATGGCAATCGAGCCCGTTTTCATTGAATTCGCCAGGGACGCGATCGCTCGCGGTCAGGGGGAGGTGGGAATGCACCTTCACGCATGGAATAGCCCACCTGAGCACGATCTCACGGGAGATGACTGGCGCTGGCAACCGTATCTGATTGAATTTTCAGACGAGGTGATGCGTGAGAAAGTGCTGTTCATGACCCGTCTGCTGGAAGAGACATTCCAGACCAAAATGCTGAGCCACCGCGCCGGGCGTTGGGCATTTGATAGCCGCTATGCAAAATTGCTCGTTGAACTGGGCTACCAGGTTGATTGCTCCGTGACGCCACGCGTGAACTGGCGCAATGCGAAAGGTGCTCCGCAGGGCAATGGTGGAACGGATTATCAGCATTTCCCCGACCACGCCTATTTTATGGATTTAGATACTATTTCCCGGGCGGGAAATAGCCCCTTACTCGAAGTGCCGATGAGCATTCAGTATAAACATCCGGCCTGGTTGAACACGATCAAACAGGGATACGATCGGCTTCGCGGTAAATATCGCTCGCCTTCCGTGAACTGGCTACGACCGACCGGTGGCAATGCGTCGCAGATGATTCAGGTCGCGCAGCAATGCCTGTCGCAGGGAAATGACTATGTGGAGTTTATGCTTCATTCGTCAGAATTTATGCCCGGCGGAAGTCCGACCTTTAAAGATGAGGCGGCGATTGAAGGGTTATATCAGGATTTAGAAGCGCTTTTTAGCTGGCTATCCGATAAGACGGTGGGGATGACGCTGGCGGAGTTTTATCAATACAAGAAAAAATAATGCCCGGCTGGCGGGCATTATCTCTTAGTGATGTTGTCTGGTTTGCGAGAAGGGAGTACTCAATGCAAACAGAGTAACAAAGAATATTAGGGCTTCTGAGCTCAATAAAATGACGTCCGTCAGGCCATAGAGTAATAAGAGAAGCATCGTTGTCAGCAGCAGGCCATTTCGGTTTTTAAGCGCGTAAGCGATCATCGAAACGAAGAAAAAGAGTAATATCGCCAGACCCGGAAGCCCCTGCAGAGAGTATTTTTCGATAAATTCATTGTGCAGATGTATCCTGATATACTCGAGTGCGGATACGAGGTGCGGGTGCCCCTCTTGAACATAATGCTGTGACCATACCTCGCGATCTTCGATTGACTGTCCCAGTGGGTGGGCCAGACCGTTCTGAAGACCCACTGTCCACATGGAAAAACGCGCCCCGAGTGACGTGGCGTCGATGCCTTGTTGGTAGATTGCAAATTCCCTCTGCGTTTGATCTATCTTAGGCGAGATCAACGGTTTGTAGCTAACGATAATAATGCCCGCCACAACACATAAGAAAATCAGCATTGATTTAAGGTGAATTCTTCTGAAATGGTAAAGGGTCAGCACAATCGCCATAAGCAAATACAGCCCCATGGCAGCACGCGTCCCTGTCAAAAGAATAACGAACCAGGAAATTAATACGGTGAGACCCGCTACAACATACAATTTTCTGTTTTTCTGAAGATAAAGACTGTATATCAGCGCCAGCGACAGTACAGAGTATACATAGGCTGACACGGTCGCACGATTTATGGCCATCTCGATACGCCCCATTCCCTGGCAGGCCTGCCATAAGCCATATCCCGTGGCGAGGACAAACCCTGTACCTGCCGCGTACAGGAAGTACTTCTGGAAAGCGCTTTTATCGACGTAAGTTTTAAACCGATCAAGATAAAAAACGAGAATGCTCGCTAATATCAGTTTCTTACTGGCACCCAGATAATCGCTGTAAGCGTTTAAACCTTCGCTATGGTATTCGTACACCATATACCAGACAAGATTGAGTAGCCCAATCAGCAATATGGGGAGCGCGATTGAAAAGGGGCGCAGGGTGATTTTTTTATATTCGCAAGCTAAGCCGATAATGCTGGCATAAACCGCAATATAGAAAAATTCGCGTTGTTTACCTGAGCTCAGCAGCGCCAGTGCAAACGAAATGAGGCTCAAAATCAGCGTCAGCTGATAGAGCCGCAGTTTTACTTTTTCCATAATGCCTCAATGACCCTTTTTTTGTAGCTGAAACGTACATCTCTGGAGAAGAAAAAAGAGAAAGAATAAAGTGCGTTTACCCGCGCCTTAACCTGTTTGAGCTGCAGGTCGGTCAGATATTGGCGGTGATTACTGTAAATATCAAACCAGTGGCAATTAATAAGCTGCTTAAATGATTGCGGGAATGTATTTTCCATCTGTAGTGTACATTCAATCAGCGTGGCGATTTTGCTGGCGTCAAGACGGCTCGACAAACTGTCGCTGCGTTTGATGTAATAGTAGTGTCCCTGGCGCTGATAGAATATTTTGTGCGATTGCATCAGCATGCCGGGAAATACCGCGAAATCTTCATAGCAGACCATAGACGGGATCGGGTTGCTTGCATACAGCTTGCGGTGGATGAATTGCCCGATCAGATGCGCCTGAAAATCTTTGTGCTGCAGGAAACGCTTTATTGCATCATTTTGCGATAATGAGACGGGCGTGAATCCCTGCCAGGCGGAGGTGATTTTCCGCATATCGCGTATTTCCAGCAGGCGCGTCAGCAACATATCAGGACGCTCTGCTTTCAGGAAGGCGATGGCATCCCGGATGCTACCCGGCTTTAACAGATCGTCGCTATCAAGCATCGTGATGTAATCGCCTGACGCCAGTGAGACTGCGCTGTTTCGAACATGCCCTACGTTACGGTACTCAACGTATTGGCATTGCGCATGCGGAAGCTTTGGCAACCACGCCTCAATAATATCCTGTGTGGAATCGTTGGAACTGTCATTAATGATAATAACTTCTACATCATCGCCTGCATTCTCAATCGCGTTTTGCAGACTTTCCAGCGTGGCGTGAAGCGTGTTTTCGGCATTATGTGCGGCAATAATGATGCTGAGAAAAGCCATAGTAATTAGTTCCCCTGAGCATCAAAGGCAGATTTTGCTGTTGGTAGCCCGCAAATGAAATGTTTGAGTTCGTCCAGCGATTCATCTGTTACCGCGAAGAGTTCTTCCCGGCCTTGCGGGAAATAATAACGAGTTTCAAAAACATACGAGCAAATATTATCATCGTTGCCAATCAGCATCACGTTGCCAAGCGGGCGCTGCTCGTAGTGACAGCACGGACCGAACAGTAAGACGACCGGCACGCCAACCGCATCGGCGATGTAGACATTCCCCGAGTCGGAGGCGATATAACAATCCATTTTAGAAATTGCCCATGGAAGCTCTTCAAGCGAGATCTTGCCAATCAGATTAATAAAGTTGGGCAGTTCACCGTAAGCGCGGGTGATGTCATCCATCCAGGACTGTTCATTTGGGGCGCCAAAGACATAAAACTCGCAGGGCAGGTCGGCGAGACGATCGGCAATTTGCTTCCAGATGACAGGCGGAACGGTTTTGGCTTTATTCCCGGCGGCGATACTGATGCCAATGCGGACCGCGCCGGGTTTATCAAGGATCGCCGGATAAGTCGCGGGTTTAAACAGTGGCTTTGTGGCGTGCTTTGGAGAGTCTTGCCAGGTCAGAGCGCGGTCGGCCAGCTTAAGATAGTCAGTGACTGTTAACGTTTTTCTACCGTGGTCAACCGTACCATCGGCCGTTGAATAGAAAATCCCGTGATACCACCTGCGCGTGTAAGTGCTTAAAAATTGCTTGTTTTTGGCGTTACAAACGGAGGCGAAAAAAAGATTCACGCTGTTAGGCTGCAGAAGGTAGACGTTGTCATAGCGGTTCATGATCCTGCAGGCGAAACAGAGCTTACGCCACAGGTTACGCTTATGCTGCTCAATAAAATAAATCTCTTCGACCGTCTCGTCGTGCTTCGCCAGCGCACCCACGCTGCGGCTGATGAGTACGTCGCTTTTTTGCAGCCAGGCCAGAAGAGGCGTTGCATTAACAAAATCACCGATTTTGGCTGTCTGAATGACCAGGTTTTTCCCTGTCTCTTTGCGCAACAGCTTCCGGATAAGCTTCACCGGAAAGAGTAAAATCAGCAGAAATACGTAACTCATGGGTTAAATATCCCTGTTGGAAAGCCAACGGCTGCCCTGTAAAAATGAAAAAATCGCATCTGCGCTGATATCCTTCGTTTGCTGAGTCGGGCTGACCATCTGATGCTGGTTTTTGCCATAGCCCCCGATCAGGCCGGGATCGGTCGGGCCAAAAAGGGTGATATTTGGGCGATCCAGCGCCGCGGTTAAATGGCTTAAACCCGTATCCACGGAAACAACGGCGTTAGCGCCTGCCAGCTCTGCGGCAACCTGCGCCAGCGTGAGTTTGGGTAACACCTCGACGTGGGAAAAGCCTGCTGCCAGACGCGCCGCACGCTGTCGCTCATGCTCAGCGCCCCACGGGAGTTTAATATGGATACCGGAGGGTTGCATTAGTTCAATCAGCCTTCGCCAGTGCGTTTCCGGCCAGTGCTTATCGTCGCGCGTTGTGGCATGCAGGAAGACAAGATAAGGCTGAGCACAGGGATCTGTATTGCGCAAAAAGTGCTGTGCAATGGCATAGTCGCCCTGGGTTTCCGGTTTCGCATAGCCGAGGCTTTTCGCAAACAGCTCGCGGGTGCGTTCGACGGCGTGCTGCTGTTTTGCGATGTGGTGGCGTCGGTTATAGAACAGGCTCGCCAGCGGTTCGCGGGCGGTGTGCCAGTCCATACCGTGCTTTACGCCATGTGCCAGACGCGTGACCAGCGCCGCGCTTTTCACCAGCCCCTGCGCGTCGATAATCGCGTCGTAACGCTGCGCCTGCACCGTTTCACGGAAGGCTTTACGCTCGGCTTTAATCGGCGCGGAGAACCACGCTTTGCGCCAGCGGCGAATCGCGACCGGGATCACGCGGTCAACCGCTTCATGCCAGGTGGGGATCTGCGCGAAGCCTTCTTCTACCACCCAGTCAAAACGGATGCCGGGAATGGCCCGCATGGCGTCCGTCAGCGACGGTAGCGTATGCAGCACATCGCCCATTGAGGAGGTTTTAACGATCAATACCCGCATCCGTTATCCTTCTTCGCTCAACAGCAGTTCGTTGAGCTCTTCGAGAACGCGCTCTGGGGTAATGTCGATCAGGCTCTGATGGTAACCTTCAGCGGCATCGCCTTTGCGTACCTTGTGGTAGCCGGTGATCAAACGGATTACGCGCGCTTTGTGCGACAGCGGCGGCGTGAAGTCCGGGCTGCTTGGGCCATACAGCGCGACCAGCGGACGGTCCAGCGCGGCGGCGACGTGCATCAGGCCAGAGTCATTGCTGACCACGGCCTTACAGGCGGCAATCAGGATAACGGCCTGCTCAAGCTGCGTTTCTCCAGCCAGGTTACGGCACCAGGCCTGCTGTTCATTACTGAGTGTGGCGAGAATTTCGTTGCCCGCCTCGTGATCCTTCGCCGAGCCAAACAGCACAATCTGGTAGCCTTCGTCGATCAGCTGTTTCGCCAGTTCGGCGTAGTGGTAGTGCGGCCAGCGTTTTGCCGGGCCAAATTCTGCGCCGGGGCAGAAGCCAATCAACGGGCGTTCAGACGAAAGACCAAACGCGCTGCAGGTCTGAGACTTCTCGCCGTCGTGCACCTGAAGCTGCGGCCACAGCAGCGGCTGCGGCAGGTCTTTCGCGCTGCGCATCACCCCTTTGTCGTAGGCCAGCGCCACGTAGCGCTCCACCATCAGCGGCCAGGCCGCTTTATCCAGCACCCGCGCGTCGTTCAGCAGACCGTAGCGCATTTCGCCGCGCCAGCCGGTACGGTGCGGAATGCCCGCAAAGAAAGGTACGAGGGCGGATTTAAAGGAGTTTGGCAGCACGTACGCACGGTCATAGCGCTTCTCGCGCAGGCTATGACCGAGCTTGCGGCGTTCGCCGATTTCCAGCGCCCCGTGGCCGAGCGGCATCGGGATCGCCTCGTTTACTTCCGGCATACGCGATAACAGCGGACGGCACCATGCGGGTGCCATCACGTCGATTATCGCCTGGGGATAACGCGCCTTGAGCGTGCGATAGAGACTTTGCGACATCATCATGTCGCCCACCCATGACGGGCCGATCACCAGAATCTTCATACTTATGCGTCGCGGTTCAGCCAGGCCATATATTCCGTTACGCCTTCGGCAACGGTCTTGAACGGCTTGTCATAACCCGCTGCGCGCAGGTTGGTCAGGTCGGCCTGCGTGAACGCCTGGTAACGGCCCTTCAGCTTGTCCGGGAACGGAATGTACTCGATGCTGCCTTTCTTATGATATGCCAGCGTCGCGTCTGCCACCGCCTGGAAGGATTCCGCGCGGCCCGTGCCCAGGTTGAAAATGCCGGAGACGCCGTTTTCCAGGAACCACAGGTTAACGGCCGCCACGTCGCCTACGTAGACGAAGTCACGCTTGAAGCCGTCGCTGCCTTCGAACAGTTTTGGACTTTCACCGTTATTCAGCTGGGTGTTCAGGTGGAACGCCACGCTCGCCATGCTGCCTTTATGGCCTTCGCGCGGCCCGTAAACGTTGAAGTAGCGGAAGCCGACAATCTGCGAGTTCGCTTCCGGCAGGATCTGACGCACGTACTCGTCAAACAGGAACTTGGAGTAGCCGTAGACGTTCAGCGGCTGCTCGTATTCGCGGGATTCGATGAAATCTGAAGTGCGCCCACCGTAGGTTGCCGCGGAAGAGGCGTACAGGAACGGAATTTCACGCTCCAGGCAGTAGTGCAGGATCTCTTTAGAGTACTGATAGTTGTTATCCATCATGTACTTGCCGTCCCACTCGGTGGTGGAAGAGCACGCCCCTTCGTGGAAGATGGCCTCGATCTCGCCGAACTCTTCACCCGCCATAATCTGGATAAGGAAGTCTTCTTTATCCATGTAGTCAGCGATGTTCAGATCCACCAGGTTAACGAACTTGGTGCCGTCTTTCAGGTTGTCCACCACCAGAATGTCGGTGATGCCCTTATCATTGAGGGCCTTGATAATGTTGCTGCCGATAAAGCCCGCGCCGCCGGTAACGATGATCATAACTGTAACCTTTGAAGTGTTGAGCCCGGGGACAATCCCGGACGCTAATATTCATATCATATCATCACAATGCCCGGTCTTCAGCCATTCACCGATATGCAGCAGGGGTACACGTGATTTATGCTGCAAAAACGAGAAGAGATACGGCGTCATCTCGTCATGAACTATAGGTTTGGGTAATATGTGCCAAAATTTGCCGAGTCTGGAGAATTGCAATGCGTGGTGATTTTTACAAACAGTTAAACAGCGACCTCGACACCGCACGTGCGGAAGGGTTGTTCAAAGAAGAGCGTATTATCACGTCTGCCCAGCAGGCGGATATCACCGTTGCCGACGGCAGCCATGTGATCAACTTTTGCGCGAACAACTACTTAGGTCTTGCGAATCACCCTGAGCTGATTGCCGCCGCGAAAAACGGCATGGACACCCACGGCTTCGGCATGGCCTCCGTGCGCTTCATCTGCGGCACCCAGGATAGCCACAAGCAGCTTGAGCAAAAGCTGGCAAACTTCCTCGGAATGGAAGACGCGATTCTGTACTCCTCCTGCTTCGATGCCAACGGCGGTCTGTTTGAAACCCTGCTCGGCGCAGAAGATGCGATTATCTCCGACGCCCTGAACCACGCCTCCATCATCGACGGTGTCCGCCTGTGTAAAGCGAAGCGTTTCCGCTACGCCAACAATGACATGGTTGAGCTGGAAGCGCGGCTCAAAGAGGCACGCGAAGCGGGCGCCCGCCACGTACTGATCGCGACCGACGGGGTATTCTCCATGGACGGCGTGATCGCCAACCTGAAGGGCGTGTGCGACCTGGCGGATAAATACGACGCGCTGGTGATGGTCGATGACTCCCACGCGGTCGGTTTTGTCGGCGAAAACGGCCGCGGCTCCCATGAATACTGTGACGTCATGGGACGCGTGGACATCATCACCGGTACGCTGGGCAAGGCGCTCGGCGGCGCGTCCGGCGGCTATACCGCTGCGCGCAAAGAGGTGGTTGAGTGGCTGCGTCAGCGCTCCCGTCCGTATCTGTTCTCCAACTCCCTGGCGCCGGCCATTGTGGCCGCCTCCATCAAAGTGCTGGAGATGATGGAGTCCGGCGCCGAGCTGCGCGACCGACTGTGGGCAAACGCCCGTCTGTTCCGTGAAAAAATGAGCGCCGCAGGGTTCACCCTGGCCGGCGCTGACCACGCAATCATTCCTGTGATGCTGGGCGACGCAGTTGTGGCGCAGCAGTTTGCCCGTGAGCTGCAGAAAGAAGGGATTTACGTCACCGGGTTCTTCTTCCCGGTGGTACCAAAAGGTCAGGCGCGTATCCGCACCCAGATGTCTGCGGCGCATTCGCCTGAACAAATTGAGCGTGCGGTGGAAGCCTTTACCCGCATCGGCAAACAGCTGGGCGTAATTGCCTGAGGACGTGTGATGAAAGCGTTATCCAAACTGAAAGCGGAAGAAGGGATTTGGATGACCGACGTGCCGGAGCCGGAAGTCGGTCATAACGATCTGCTGATCAAAATTCGTAAAACCGCCATCTGCGGTACTGACGTTCACATCTACAACTGGGATCAGTGGTCGCAAAAAACCATTCCTGTCCCAATGGTTGTCGGTCACGAATATGTTGGTGAAGTGGTCGGCATCGGCCAGGAAGTCAAAGGCTTTAGCATTGGCGATCGCGTCTCTGGTGAAGGCCATATTACCTGCGGTCACTGCCGTAACTGTCGCGGTGGCCGTACGCACCTGTGCCGCAACACCGTCGGCGTGGGCGTAAACCGTCCGGGCTGCTTCGCGGAATACCTGGTGATCCCGGCGTTTAACGCCTTCAAAATCCCGGACAATATCTCTGACGATTTGGCCTCTATCTTCGACCCGTTCGGCAACGCGGTACACACTGCGCTCTCCTTCGACCTGGTGGGTGAAGACGTGCTGGTTTCCGGCGCCGGCCCAATCGGCATTATGGCCGCAGCCGTGGCGAAGCACGTGGGCGCGCGTAACGTGGTGATCACCGACGTGAACGAATACCGTCTGTCGCTGGCGCGCAAAATGGGCGTCACCCGCGCAGTGGATGTCTCGAAAGAGAGCCTGACCGACGTGATGGAAGAGTTGGGTATGACCGAAGGCTTTGACGTAGGCCTGGAGATGTCCGGCGCGCCGCCGGCGTTCCGCACCATGCTGGACACCATGAACCACGGTGGCCGTATCGCGATGCTGGGCATTCCGCCGTCAGATATGTCCATCGACTGGAACAAAGTCATCTTCAAAGGGCTGTTCATCAAAGGCATCTATGGCCGCGAGATGTTCGAAACCTGGTACAAGATGGCAGCGCTGATCCAGTCCGGCCTGGATCTGTCCCCGATTATCACTCACCGTTTCTCCATCGATGAGTTCCAGCAGGGCTTCGACGCGATGCGTTCCGGCCAGTCAGGGAAAGTGATCCTGAGCTGGGATAAGTAAACAAAAAGGGGCCTCAGGCCCCTTTTTTACTGATTCTTTTTCTCTTCGTCCGTCAGGTAGCGCACCTTGCGGGTATAGTCCTGCCCTTTGAACAGCAATTTGTTATCCGGCGATTCCAGATACTTCTGCCATTCGGAAAGCGGGAAACCCCCGTGCGCGCCAATCACCTCTTTCGGCACAACGGCTTCCTGACCGCCGATCTTCTTGGATACCGGCCAGTTCATCCAGTCGCCCAGGTTAACCGTTTTAACATCCAGCATGTCCAGCAGCGCAGCGAGCGGCAGCTGATCGGTCGGCGGCTGCGTGTCGTCCATCAGCTCCCAGGTATCCTGGAACAGCGTCAGCCACAGCGGGCAAATGCGACGCCAGGTCTTTTTGGTTGCGGCAAGAAACGCGCCGTTAACGTGATCGACCAGATACGGGCGCACCGTTTCTTTGTAATAGGCCGGCACTTTTTCTGCGGGGGCGCCGTCCAGCTTGGCAATCATTTTGCCCTGACGGAAGCTGGAGTAGATGTGCATATCGGCCATGTTGATCTGGGGCATCTTGAGCAGGTTGAGATCGGAGTCGATCATCAATACGCCTTCTCCGCGCGCCTGAAGCGGAGCGTTAAGCTTCACCAGACGGCTGAGGTAGATCTGCTTATAGCGGTACCCCTTTTCACGTTTTGGCAGCGTGAGGGTCACAACGCGGGTTTTTGGCGGCAGCTCGCCGAAAGCGGATTCAGGCTGATCGCTGACGATAACAATCTCGCTGACGTCGGTGGCGTAACGCTCTGCAAAGGTCGCTGATAATAACGCCTCTTCGACGAAATCCGCGCCCGTACAAGGGATCACGATGGAATCAACCGCAACGAGATCGCGCGTGACCGGAAGGGAAGCGTACGGAATGTTATGACGCCCGGTAATGTGGCGGTAGCGAGCATTCAGGAATTTAAACATGTTCTTCTCGTTTGGTTATTGCGCGCCAAGAACGGCCTCGACACCGTTAACATAGCTTTCAATGGCATACACGTTGCAGACATTCTGGTGCGCGGCTGCGGCGAGCCGGGCGCGCAGAGCAGGACCCTGCCAGATATTATCCAGATGTTGAGCAAGTTGCGACACATCGCTCCACGGGAACAGCAGCCCGGTCGACTCATGGTCGATCAATTCTGCCGTGCCGGTTACCTTTGAGCCAATCACCGGGATATTCAGCAGCATTGCCTCCAGCACGACGCGGGGCAAACCTTCGCTCTTCGAAGCCAGAATAAACGCGTCAAAGGTGGCGAGATAGTCAAAAGGCGTGTTCTGGAAACCGGTAAAAATGATGTGCTCAGCAATCCCCAGCGCGTCAGCCTGCGCCGTCAGCGCGCCGCGTTCAGCCCCTTCACCGACCAGCACCATCTTCCATTTTGCCTGCGGATGCTTCTGGCTGAACTGGGCCAGCGCCTCCAGAGTATGGTGGTTGGACTTGCGAGGGATAAGCGACCCAATGCTGCCGAACACAAAGGTGTCGTCATCAATGTTCAGACGCTGGCGCATCGCGCGTCGGTCAGGTAAAGGCTGGTGGATGTCGATGGCATTATTGACCGTCGTACACAGTTCGGGCCGGACGCCATGCTGAAGAATCACGCGTTCAACGCCGTGCGAGACGGCGATGATTTTTGTGGCGTGGGCATTCACCAGCTTCACCAGCGGCGGGGTCAGCACCGGTTCAATCCGGCAATGCTGAATTATCCGCGCATGCAGGTTCGCGCCCGCCAGATAACCCTCTTCGTTAGAGCCCGGCTGATTGTTCATGTACAGCGTATCGAAACCGCCTTCCCTGAAAATCGTCTCGATCTTGCTGACGTTGGGCCGGATGCGCCAGAGCGTATCAATATGTCGGGTAAATGCCTTGCGGGCGCTGCGCGAGAAAAATAGCAGGCTGCGGCCCAGTTCTTTCGCAACCTTCGCCCATCCGGGCTGCTTTTGCTGCGGAATGACAATTAACGGGATGCCAATGCCGTTCAACACCTGGCCGATGGTTTGTCCTTCGGCCCGGCTGTAATCACTGTAAAAACAACAGGTAATATCGAACTTCTCGCGGTTAATCCGCTTCAGAAGCTCGAGCATGCTGTTGGTGCCTCCTCCCCACTCTTTACCGGTATCGAGGAGCAGAATTTTGTGTCGCTGTGGCATCTTTCTACCTTAATCGCCTGTCACTGGGATTGGTTCGCTGAGACTTTTTTACCCCATCCCTGCCACTGGTGCTGGAAGTACTGCACCAGCGTACTCTGGCCCACGCTTTCGCTGATGACCGCAAAGAAGCGGGTTGCATGCACCGGCTCGAGCGGCTTTTTCAGCGCGCAGTTCTTCACGCCGCGGAACGGATTACGCGGCTGCGTTGCCGGAGGTTGAGCGCTTTCCGGACGAGACGTGTCAACCTGCGGTTCATTGAGCAGATCGCTCGGGCGTACCAGGGTGATATCGGCGGGTAAGGTCGGCAGCATTTGCTGCAAAACGCGAACGGTAGACGGATGCGGGTGCCCGATGGCAATCGCCGAACCGTTACGGCGCGCCAACTGTACCGCGCGGTTGAACTGCACGCGGATATCCGCTTCGTTCTGGGAGTCGTCCAGGAAGACTTTGCGCTTTATGACCTTCACCCCCGTACCCTGAGCGGCACGCATCGCCTGGCTGTTGCCAATGGTCATGCTGTCGAGGAAATAGAGATTGTAACGCTCCAGCGCCTGCATCACCTTCAGCATACCGTACAGGCTGGAGGTCATCGCGCTACCCATATGGTTGTTCAGACCCACGGCATACGGCACCTTGTTGTAGGCGTCGCGGATGATGCGTTCGATCTCATCGCTGCTCATATCCGGGCGCAGGGTGTCTTTTTCTAGCGGCTGCTTGCTGAGCGGTGCCATCGGAAGATGGATGAGGACCTGGTGGCCGCTATTGTGCGCTTTGGTCGCCATTTCATGCGCGTGAGGCGCATTCGGCAGGACGGCGACGGAGATGGCTGATGGCATCGCCAGCACCTGATTTTCATAGTGTGGTCGATAACCGAAGTCATCAATCACGATGGCGAGTTTACCTGCATATACCGGTGCAGCCAGCGCCAGTGCGCTGACGACGGAGAGAACCATTCGACGAAATTGAAGCAAAACTTATCTTCCCAACCACGGCTGTGGATTGACCGCCTGACCCTGACGACGAATTTCGAAATAGAGTGACGGGCGGCCCTGACCGCCACTGCTGCCCACAAGGGCGATGGGTTGGCCGGCGCGCACCTGGGTGCCGACGCTGACCAGCGCGCTCTGGTTGTAGCCGTAAAGACTCATGTCGCCTTTACCATGCTCGACCACCACCACCAGCCCGTAACCCTGCAGCCAGTCGGCCAGAATCACGCGGCCATCGGCGATGGCTTTCACTTCGCTACCTTCAGACGCACCGATAACGATCCCTTTCCAACGTAGCTCACCCTGCAGCTGTTCGCCATAGCGATGCAGAATAGTGCCGCGAACGGGCCAGTAGGCCTGACCGCGCGGGGAACCCAGACCGCCGGTACGCGACATCAGGGAGCGTTCGCTTTCGCTTGGCTTGTAGGTGGTCCCTTTGCGGGAGGCTTCCTGCTGCTTGTCGCGAACCGCCTGCGCCTCGCGGGCCTCTTTTTCGGCGCGCGCCTTCGCTGCGGCTTCCGCACGGGCAATGCTGTTACGCAGTTTTGATTCGTTGGCGCGCATTTCGCTCAGCTGGCTCTGTCCTGCCTGAATGGAGGACTCAAGACCGGACAGCGTTTTCTTGCGCTCGTTACGGGCCTGCTCAAGTTTTGCCTGCTGCGCTTTTTGTTCGTAGAGCAACGTCTGCTGCTGGCTCTGCTTCTCTTCCAGCTCCGCTTTTTGGGTGGAGACCTCTTCACGCGTTTGTTTCAGCTGTGCAATGGTCTCCTGACGCGCCTGGTTCAGATAGCCGAAATAGGCCTGCAGACGCTGGCCGCGCTGGCTCTCTTCACCGCTGAGGATCAGCTGGAGTCCGGTATGCTCACCCTGGCGGAATGCGGCATCCAGCTGTGCTGCGAGGTTGCGCTCCTGCGCATCACGCTGGCGCTCCAGTTTGGCAATCGACGCATTCATCTCGTCGATCTGTTTGTTCAACTGGGTGAGGGTGTTTTGCGTTTCACGGAGTTTACGTGCGGCAGCGGAGATGGCCTCTTCCTGCTGCTTAAGCTGGGCGAGCAGGGTGGCGCGCTGCTGTTGCTGCTGGCGTACCGCACGCTCTTTGGCGGCGATATCGGCCTGAATGGATTTCAGCTGGTCGCGGTCATCCGCGTGGGCGGATGCGGCGCACAGCAATACGCCAGCGCTGAGTGCGCTGGCGCAAAGCAGAGGTCTGACTGATAGCCTAAGCGGCTTCACGACCCATGTGATTGAAAAAATCGCCTTTCCCCTCATGGGGAGCGATTATTCCACGATGAACAGCGGCTTACCAGTCATCTCTTCAGGGATCGGCATACCCATCAGCGACAACATGGTTGGCGCGATGTCGGAAAGCTTACCGCCTTCTACTGCTTTCACTGATTTATCACCCACATAAATCAGCGGAACAGGGAGGTTGGTATGGGCGGTATGCGCCTGACCGGTTGCCGGGTCACGCATCTGCTCGGCGTTACCGTGGTCAGCGGTGATCAGCAGCTGGCCGCCAACGGACTCAACCGCTTTCGCAACCTGCTCAACGCAGTGGTCCAGCGCTTCAACCGCCTTCACTGCCGCTTCCATTACGCCGGTATGGCCGACCATGTCGCCGTTCGGGTAGTTACAGATGATGGTGTCGTACTTGCCGCTTTCGATGGCCGCGACCAGTTTTTCAGTCAATTCCGCAGAGCTCATCTCTGGCTGCAGATCGTAAGTCGCAACTTTCGGCGAGTTGATCAGAATGCGCTCTTCGCCTTTGAACGGCTCTTCAACGCCGCCGTTAAAGAAGAAGGTCACGTGCGCGTATTTTTCCGTTTCGGAAATACGCAGCTGCGTTTTGTCGTTCTTCGCCATCCACTCACCGAAGGTGTTAGCCAGCGAGGCTGGTGGGTAAGCGCACGGCGCTTTGATGTCTGCCGCGTATTCGGTCAGCTGGATGAAGTCGATGTTAACCACTTTCTTACGGGCAAAACCGTCGAAGTCGCTGTTGACGAACGCACGGGTGATTTCGCGCGCGCGGTCAGCGCGGAAGTTCATGAAGATCAGCGCGTCGCCATCTTCCATTGCGGCATCGGCCTGGCCTTCGGCGCGAATCACGGACGCTTTTACGAATTCATCGTTTTCATCACGCGCATAAGCGGCTTCCAGCGCTTCAACCGCAGTCGGGAAATGGAATTCCCCTTTTGCCAGAGTCATCAGGTCATAGGCCTGTTCAACGCGATCCCAGCGGTTGTCGCGGTCCATAGCGTAGTAACGGCCAATGATGGAGGCCACGCGGCCTTTGCCCAGCGCAGCGAATTTGTCTTCGAAAGCTTTCAGGGACCCTTCTGCGCTGCGCGGTGGCGTGTCGCGACCGTCCAGGAAGGCGTGCAGGTAGATTTTTTCCGCACCGCGTTCAGCGGCCAGTTCAACCATCGCCATGATGTGATCTTCGTGGCTGTGCACGCCGCCTGCGGAGAGCAGACCCATGATGTGTACCGCTTTACCTGCCGCAACGGCTTTATCAACCGCACCGCAGAGAACCGGGTTAGCGAAGAAGGTGCGTTCTTTGATTTCGACGTCCAGACGGGTCAGATCCTGATACACGATACGACCCGCGCCGAGGTTAACGTGGCCAACTTCGGAGTTGCCCATCTGGCGATCAGGCAGGCCCACTTCCAGACCGGATGCGTCAATCAGGGTATGCGGACGTTTTGCCCACAGTGCATCCATGACCGGGGTTTTTGCGTTGAAAATAGCGTTATCCTGGCTATCTTCACGGTAGCCATAGCCATCCAGAATCACCAGTACCATAGGTTTTTTAGAAACCGACATTGCAACAACCTCATGCTCAAGAGTCAAAATTTGCGTAATTTTACTACAGCTGAATCGATCAAATAGCCGCAGAAGATCAAAGAAAACGCGGGGGCAAGATGCTGACCGGACCATTTTGAGGCATTTTTTTAGGTGGCATGCCGCAGAAAATGGATTAGGTTATGGTCGCTGGCTGTATTTGCCAGAACGCACAGGTATACTCCTGTCCTGGTTTTTTTATCACTTAGTCGGGAGTAGTTACCCTCCATGCAAGAAATTATGCAATTCGTTAGCCGCCATCCGGTACTGAGCATCGCGTGGATTGGCCTGCTGGCTGCTGTGCTGTTCACCACATTTAAGAGCCTGACGTCTAAGATTAAGGTTATCACCCGTGGTGAAGCGACGCGTCTGATTAACAAAGAAGATGCCGTCGTTGTCGATCTGCGTCAGCGTGACGATTTCCGTAAAGGTCACATTGCCGGCGCAATCAACCTGTTGCCAGCTGAAATCAAAGCCAACAACGTTGGTGAGCTTGAGAAACACAAAGCCCAGCCCATTATCGTTGTGGATGCGACCGGTATGCAGGCGCAGGAATCTGCCAGCGCGCTTTACAAAGCGGGCTTCGAAAACGTAACGGTACTGAAAGAAGGGATTTCCGGCTGGAGCGGGGAAAATCTTCCTTTGGTTCGCGGTAAATAAGGAGTTCAGTCATGGCCAATATTGAGATCTACACCAAAGCGACGTGCCCGTTCTGCCACCGTGCGAAAGCGCTGCTGAGCAGCAAAGGCGTCACGTTCCAGGAACTGCCGATCGACGGTGACGCGATCAAACGCGAAGAGATGATCCAACGTAGTGGTCGTACGACGGTTCCGCAGATTTTTATTGATGCGCAGCACATTGGGGGCTGTGATGACTTGTATGCGCTCGACGCCCGTGGTGGACTCGATCCGCTGCTGAGCTAAGAGACTTTAGGACAATTAAAAAGGGTATTTCCATGTCAGAACAAAACAACACCGAAATGACTTTCCAGATCCAGCGTATCTACACCAAGGATGTCTCTTTCGAAGCGCCAAATGCGCCGCACGTTTTCCAGAAAGACTGGCAGCCAGAGGTTAAACTTGATCTGGATACCGCATCCACCCAGCTGGCGGATGACGTGTATGAAGTCGTACTGCGTGTGACCGTGACCGCCTCTCTGGGCGAAGAAACTGCATTCCTGTGCGAAGTACAGCAGGGCGGTATCTTCTCCATCGGCGGCATCGAAGGCAACCAGATGGCGCATTGCCTGGGTGCATACTGCCCGAACATCCTGTTCCCGTATGCCCGTGAATGCATCACCAGCCTGGTTTCTCGCGGTACATTCCCGCAACTGAACCTTGCGCCAGTGAACTTTGATGCGCTGTTCATGAACTATCTGCAGCAGCAGGCTGGCGAAGGTGCCGAACAACATCAGGATGCCTGATGAGCACTGTTAATGCGTCAATGACTGTGATCGGTGCCGGCTCATACGGCACCGCTCTTGCCATCACGCTGGCAAGAAATGGTCACGACGTGGTCCTGTGGGGCCACGATCCAAAACATATCGCCACGCTGCAGCGCGACCGTTGCAATGTGGCGTTTCTCCCGGACGTTCCGTTCCCTGACACCCTGCACCTGGAAAGCGATCTTGCAACCGCGCTGGCGGCCAGCCGCAACATTTTGATTGTGGTGCCAAGCCATGTCTTTGGCGACGTGCTGAATCAGATCAAGCCGCTGATGCGCCCGGATGCGCGTATTGTCTGGGCGACCAAAGGGCTGGAAGCGGAAACCGGACGTCTGCTGCAGGACGTTGCCCGCGAAGCGCTGGGGGATGAGATCCCGCTGGCGGTCATCTCCGGGCCGACCTTTGCCAAAGAGCTGGCTGCGGGCCTGCCGACGGCGATCTCGCTGGCATCCACCGATCAGGCCTTCTCCGACGATCTCCAGCAATTGCTGCACTGCGGCAAGAGCTTCCGCGTCTACAGCAACCCCGATTTTATCGGCGTGCAGCTGGGCGGCGCGGTGAAGAACGTGATTGCCATCGGGGCCGGGATGTCTGACGGTATTGGCTTTGGCGCCAACGCGCGTACGGCGTTGATTACCCGCGGCTTAACCGAGATGTCCCGTCTGGGCGAAGCGCTGGGTGCCGATCCGGCCACCTTTATGGGGATGGCGGGTCTGGGGGATCTGGTGCTGACCTGTACCGATAACCAGTCGCGTAACCGCCGCTTTGGCATGATGCTCGGACAGGGCAGCGATGTAAAAAGCGCGCAAGAGAAGATTGGACAGGTGGTGGAAGGCTACCGCAATACCAAAGAAGTCCGCGAATTGGCGCACCGGTTTGGTGTCGAAATGCCAATAACCGAGGAAATTTATCAGGTATTGTATTGCGGAAAAAATGCGCGCGAGGCAGCATTGACCCTATTAGGTCGTGCGCGCAAGGACGAGCGCAGCAGTAACTAGTCGGAACCGTTGTCACCTGAATGACCCAGCCAGCGCAGAACTGGCTGGTCATTAACTATCGTCTGGAGTTAGCAATGCCGTGTGAAGAACTGGATATCGTCTGGAATAATATTAAAGCCGAAGCCCGCGCTTTGGCCGACTGTGAGCCTATGCTGGCCAGTTTCTATCACGCGACGCTACTCAAGCACGAAAACCTCGGCAGCGCCCTGAGCTATATGCTCGCCAACAAGCTGGCTTCCTCGATCATGCCCGCGATTGCGATTCGTGAGGTGGTGGAAGAGGCTTACGCCGCTGACCCGGAAATGATTGCGTCTGCCGCCTGCGACATTCAGGCCGTACGCACGCGCGATCCGGCGGTGGATAAATATTCTACGCCGCTTCTCTACCTGAAAGGCTTCCACGCGCTGCAGGCGTACCGCATTGGCCACTGGCTGTGGAATGAAGGCCGCCGCGCGCTGGCGATCTTCCTGCAAAACCAGGTTTCCGTGACGTTTCAGGTTGATATTCACCCGGCGGCAAAGATTGGCCGCGGGATCATGCTCGACCACGCCACCGGGATCGTTGTCGGGGAAACGGCGGTGATTGAAGACGACGTCTCGATCCTGCAGTCGGTTACCCTGGGCGGTACCGGGAAAACCAGCGGCGATCGCCACCCGAAAATTCGTGAAGGGGTGATGATTGGCGCGGGGGCTAAAATCCTCGGCAATATCGAAGTCGGGCGCGGCGCGAAGATTGGCGCGGGGTCGGTTGTGCTCCAGCCCGTGCCGCCGCACACCACCGCCGCTGGCGTACCGGCGCGCATCGTTGGTAAGCCAGACAGCGATAAGCCGTCGATGGATATGGATCAGCACTTCAACGGCATTCACCATACCTTCGAGTATGGTGACGGCATTTAACTTCTGAGAATGGCGCCCGGGTAACCCAGCTGGCGCCAGGCTTCATACACCACCACCGACACCGCGTTCGACAGGTTCATGCTGCGGCTGTCCGGCATCATCGGAATACGGATTTTCTGCTCAGCGGGCAGGGTATCCAGGATCGTAGCCGGCAGGCCGCGGGTTTCCGGGCCAAACATCAGATAGTCACCCTCCTGATAGCTCACGGCGCTGTGCGCTGGCGTGCCTTTGGTGGTCAGGGCGAACATGCGCTGCGGCTTCTCTGCTTCCAGAAACGCGGCGTAATCGTGATGGCGAACCACGGCGGTAAATTCATGGTAATCCAGCCCCGCGCGGCGCAGGCGTTTGTCGTCCCACGTAAAGCCCATCGGCTCGATGATGTGCAGACGAAAACCGGTGTTGGCGCACAGGCGGATGATATTGCCGGTGTTCGGCGGAATTTCTGGTTCGAATAAAACGATGTTAAGCATGCTGCCCCCTTAATTGCGGGGGCAGAATAGCAGAAAAGAGAGGAACTACGCGACGCCGGGTTCCTGCGAGCGGCTGTACAGCATTTTGTAGACGGTTGCCGCCGCGGCCACCAGAGCGGGCACGCTGAGGATCATTAAAATACTGTCTGCCTGCCACTGCAGGGAAAGAAGCTGGGCGCTGGTCATGGTGCCCGCCACGCCGCCAAAGCGGCCGATGCCCTGCATCCAGGCGATGCCCGTCGCGCGGCACTCGGTAGGGTAAAAGGTGGCCGCGAGGGTTTGCATGCCCGACTGCGCGCCGTTCATCGCGATCCCCATCAGGAAAATCAGCCCGCCAAACAGGGCGATATGGTTATGCTCAAGGCCAAGCAAAAGAATCAGGCCCATCGTCAGCACAAAACCACCTGCGACCACCTTGTGCGCTTCCCAGCGGTCCATCATCCAGCCCGCGAGCAGAATGCCTGCGGTGCCGCCAAAGGTAAACAGCGAGGTGAGCCAGGCGGATTCCGCCAGGGCATAACCCATCCCCTGCATCAGCGTCGGCATCCAGCTAAGCAGGACGTAGTAAATCACCAGCCCCATAAAATAAGTCACCCACAGCATCAGGGTGCCGGGTAGCCAGGGCATGGAAAACAGCTGCCCCACGCTTCCTTTTTTAGACGCGGCTTTCTCTTCCGCCAGGAAAAAGCCCGTAACGCTCTCCAGCGTGCTGCGGCTGAACCGGCTGGCAATGCGGCGAACCTGCGCGACGTCTTTCCCGCGCTGCACCAGAAACTTCACCGATTCCGGCAGCAGCAGCGCCAGCAGCACGGTTAAAATCAGCGGCGCAATCGCGCCGGTCAGCAGCACGCTTCGCCAACCGTGGTGGGGAATAAGCCAGGAAGAGATCGCCCCGCCGCCCGCTGCACCCAGAGGGAAGCCGCAGTACATGGTATTAATCGCCATGGCGCGGCAGCGCTGGGGGGCGAACTCTGAGATCAGCGTGATGGCGTTTGGCATGGCGGCGCCGAGCCCGAGACCCGTCAGAAAGCGCCACAGCGTCAGGGTATTCAGGCTTTGCGCCCAGGCCGTACCCAGGCTCGCCAGGCCGAAGAACAGGCACGAGAAGACCAGCACGCGCTTGCGTCCCATCCGGTCCGATACCGGACCTGCAATAAGGGCTCCCAGCGACAGCCCCAGCAGCGCCGCACTCAGCACCGGCCCCAAATCCTGCTTATGGATCCCCCATTCTGCCGACAGCGTAGGCGCGATGTAGCCCATCGCTGCCGTATCAAAACCATCGATCGCCAGAACCAGAAAGCCCAGCACGATAAGAAGCCAGTGAAACCCTGAAAAAGGACTCTCGTCGATCACCTGCTGAATATCCACCTTACCTGAATAGGTCATACGCTCCCCTCCGATGTGATGTTGTTTTTGTGTTCTTGTATTTGCTTGTCTATACAATTGCGAACGGGAGGAATGTGTCAAATTTTCTTATCCAGAATGTTACGCAGGTGTTATTTTCGACAAAAAAAAGCGCCCGAGGGGGAAATCGGACGCATGGAAAAGGTGGGGTAACGGGAGAGGATCAGGCCGCGTCGCCATGTGACAGCGGAGCCAGCGCCGCCGGCAGTTTACTCAGCTCCTGAACCAGCGAATCCTTGCTGATTTCACTGATCGACTTCGCGCCGGTCAGGGTCATCGCCACCTTCATCTCTTTCTCGATCAGATTCAGCAGATTTGCCACGCCCGCCTGGCCGCTGGTGGCCAGCGCGTACAGGTACGCGCGGCCCAGCAGCACGCTGTCGGCGCCCAGGGCAATCATGCGCACCACGTCCAGCCCGTTGCGAATGCCGCTGTCGGCCAGGATCGCAATATCCCCTTTTACCGCATCGGCAATGGCCGGCAGGGCGCGGGCGGAAGAGAGCACGCCGTCGAGCTGGCGTCCGCCGTGGTTAGAGACCACAATCCCGTCTGCACCAAAGCGTACCGCATCGCGGGCATCTTCCGGATCGAGGATCCCTTTGATCACCATCGGGCCATCCCAGAATTCGCGGATCCACTCCAGGTCTTTCCAGGAGATCGACGGATCGAAGTTGTTTGCCAGCCAGCCGATGTAATCTTCCAGCCCGGTCGGTTTACCGAGGTAGGCCGAGATATTGCCCAGATCGTGCGGTCGGCCGTTCAGACCCACATCCCACGCCCACTGCGGATGCGTAACCGCCTGCCAGTAGCGGCGCAGGGCAGCGTTCGGGCCGCTCATGCCGGAGTGCGCATCGCGGTAGCGCGCGCCGGGGGTCGGCATATCAACGGTAAAGACCAGCGTGGAGCAGCCCGCCGCTTTAGCGCGCTCCAGGGCGTTACGCATAAAGCCGCGATCGCGCAGGACGTACAGCTGGAACCACATCGGGCGCTTGAGGGTCGGGGCGACCTCTTCAATCGGACAGACCGAGACGGTAGAGAGGGTAAACGGAATGCCTGTAGCATCTGCCGCGGCGGCGGCCTGCACTTCGCCCCGGCGGGCATACATGCCGCATAAGCCGACAGGTGCGAGCGCTACCGGCATGGAAAGCGTTTCGTTAAACAGCTTCGTCTCAAGGCTCAGGTCAGACATATTCTTCAGCACGCGCTGGCGCAGGGCCACTACTGACAGATCCTCCACGTTGCGGCGCAGGGTGTATTCGGCATACGCCCCACCGTCAATGTAGTGGAACAGGAACGGGGGCAAAATGCGCTGCGCCGCGGCGCGATAGTCACTGGCTGCTGAAATAATCATGCTTTGTTCTCCCTGGAAATATCACTGTCGCCAGGCAGACGGGTAATACGCGCCTGTCGGGCCTGGTCTTCATCAAATCGTTTAATGGTGGTGTGCACGAAGCCGAGATGCGCCATCATCGCCTTGCGCGCGGCTTCGGCATCGCCGGCCAGAATGGCGTTGAGCACCGCCTCGTGGTGTTCGGTCAGTTGGGCAAAGACCGGTGGGACCAGATACATGCGCTGGCGGCTCTGCTTCACGGAGGATTGCAGCAGGTCGAAGAACCCGCGCATGGTCTGGAGCAGCACCACGTTGTGCGACGCCTCGGCGATTGCCAGATGGAAACGCACGTCCGCCTGGGAGGCGATGTCCGGGTCGCTGCTTTGCGTGGCCTCAAAGCAGGCGATGAGTTTCTCTTTGTCGGCGTCGGTTGCCCGCATCGCTGCGTGCCATGCGGTACTGGTTTCGATGGCGTGACGCGCTTCAAGAATGTCGAAGCTGTAGTCCGGGTCGTTTTCCAGCAGCGTCTTCAGCGGCTGCACGATGTTTTGCTCGGACCAGTCATCATGCTGCCAGCGCACAAAGGTGCCGCCGCCACGACGGCTCACCAGTACGCCTTCGCTGACCAGCGTCGCCAGCGCCTCGCGCAATGAGTTACGCGATACGCCAAGCCGGGCGGCAAGCTGGCGCTCGGCGGGCAATTTCATGCCCGCTTCCAGTTGTTGTTCTTCAATCAGCGCCCGCACGCGAGAGGCAATCTCGTCGGACAGGCGTCTGGGCATCACTATCATGGGATCATCCAGGTTAAGACATAGGCCTGCAGGGTGGTGATCACGCCCACCATGCAGGTGAATATCAGGCTGTGTTTCACGGTAAAGCGGAACAGGTCCGACTCTTTGCCCACCAGTCCCACCGCCGCACAGGCAATGGCGATGGACTGCGGGGAGATCATTTTGCCGGTCACACCGCCGGTGGTGTTCGCGGCGACCAGCAGCACGTCCGACACGCCAATCTGCTGCGCAGCCGTCGCCTGCAGAGCGGCAAACAGGGCGTTAGACGAGGTATCTGAACCCGTCAGGAACACCCCCAGCCAGCCGAGGAACGGCGAGAAGAAGGTGAACGCGTGGCCGGTGTGCGCCAGCGCTAACGCCAGCGTCGACGACAGGCCGGAGTAGTTCGAGATAAACGCGAACGCCAGCACCATGCCGATGGAGTAGATCGGCAGCATCAGCTCTTTAATCGTTGCCGCAAAAGTCTGTACCGCGGCGGCAGGCTTCATGCGCAGCCACACCACGGAAAGGAGTGCCGCAAACAGGATGGCCGTACCGGTGGCGGAGAACCAGTCAAACTTAAACACTGCCGCATACGGCGTGGCGTCGTGCACCACCGGCGGCATACGGGCAACCATCTTGTCGAGGAACGGCACGGAGATGTTAATCACCATGTCGTACAGCGCGCCGCCGGGAGCGAACAGCGCTTTAAACGGCGGTATGCTCCACAGCGTCACGGTAGCGGTCAGGAACAGGAACGGCGACCAGGCGCGGACGATCTGTCCTGCGGTATAGCCGGTGCGGGCGAGGGTCTGATCCACGTGCGACGCCCCCATGTCGGCAAAACGGAAGATGCGCACCGGCTGCCAGCGTTTCAGGAACAGCGTCAGACAGACCAGCGACACCAGGGAAGAGATAATGTCCGGCAGTTCCGGGCCAAGGAAGTTTGAGCTGAGATACTGGGCAATCGCGAACGAACCGCCCGCCACCATCACAGCAGGCCAGGTCTCCTTCACGCCGCGCCAGCCGTCCATAATCGCCATGATCCAGAACAGCACGATAATGGTCAGGAACGGCAGCTGGCGGCCAACCATCTGACCAATCTCAAAGCTGTCCAGCCCGGTCACCTGACCCGCGACCAGAATCGGAATCCCCATCGCGCCAAACGCCACCGGTGCGGTGTTCACAATCAGGCACAGGCCCGCGGCATACAGCGGGTTAAAGCCCAGACCCACCAGCAGCGCGGCGGTGATCGCCACCGGTGCGCCAAAACCTGCCGCGCCTTCCAGAAACGCCCCGAAGGAGAAGCCGACAATCAGCATCTGCAGGCGCTGGTCAGGCGTGATGGAGAGAATCGACGAACGAATGATGTCGAACTGCCCGGTCTTTACCGAGATTTTATAGACAAAAACCGCGGCGATGATGATCCACGCAATCGGCCACAGGCCGTAGAAGAAACCGTAGACAACGGAGGCCAGCGCGCGGTCGACCGGCATTTTGTAGAAGAACAGCGCCACCAGCAGGGCGATGGCAACGGTATACGTCGCGGCAAGGTAGCCCTTCAGCTTGAGCTTAATCAGCGCAAAGAAGAAGAACAGGATCGGTAGCGATGCGATCAGGCTCGACAGCCAGATATTACCGGCTGGGTCGTAGTTTTGTTGCCAGAGGCTCATGCAGGTCTCCTGGGGACCAGACAGCCTGTGCTGCGGGTGAGTCTCCGCTCAACTCTGCGTCACAAACTGTGTAAAAGTGGTCCTGCCAATATTGTGTTGTAGGGTTAATGACAATGAATGGTTAACCAGATGTTATGGAGTGGCAATGGTTTTGTGAGCGCAAATAATGGAATTGTGAACCGGGGGAGGATTGATTGCGCTATTGGTTGGACCAATTCACGCGAAGGGGAAAAGAACAGGCCGGGTAAGCGCAGCGCCACCCGGCATGAAATCAGAATGCGGTCTTACAAAAACCCGTCATCTCTTTGAGGCCCATTTCGCGGCCAAGCTCGGTCATCGGGTGCACCACCACCAGACCACGGACGCTTTTCTTCAGCTTGCCCATGTCAGCCTGCTCTTTTTTGGTGATCGCGCGGCGGTGCGGCATGTTCATCAGCTTCTGCGCTTCTTTGCTCAACTTCTGGCCTTTCACTTCGCGCAGGCGCTCGATTTCCGCTTCCAGCTTCACGGACTCTTTTTCCAGCTCGGCATATTTCTCGGCGGAATCAACCAGAGACAGGCCAGCCATCTGGTGACGGATCAGATCCAGACGGTCGCTCAGGCGTTTAATTTCGTTCTTTTCTACTTCTTTCATGACAATTGACTCTAAATCGGGGGAATTACAGGGAAGGATACACCAATGTGAACGGGCTTACTTCTGAAACGCTTTTTTTAAGCTGATTTTAGAAATCAGCTCAGTCAGGGAGAGGACCATCGTGGAACGGACAACCTGTTGATAGCGCAGCTTTTGCATCGCGTACAGCTCAGGGTCGCTGTTATCAAAATGAGGAGCAGGGGGCAGGGCGGCCACGCAGTGCAACTCGCCGAAGGGCCCCAGGATCTCATCATCGGTAAAAGTGTACTCATTACCGTCATGATTGAGCTCTTCGCGCAGAGCCATTAACAGTTCAGCGTCTTCATACTCCTGGCGGTTGAGCACGCCAAGACCATAAATCAGCTTCAGACGCACCGACAGATCGCCCAGCGGTCCGTCTCCGTCCAGTAACGGTTCTACAGCGTACTTTACCGCGTAGTCGTCTTTGCGAAACACCTGAAGCACCAGAATGTTCACCGCCTCGGTTAACAGCTCGACGGCGGCAATCAGGAAACTTCGTACGGTTTTGCCAGCATTCAGACGCTCAAGCACACGATTTTCAAAGGCCTGGGTTTGTTCCATTATTGCCTGCATATCTGACAATCTGTTATTCGGGCGCAGGCTTACCTGCGCCGGATTCTGCATCATTTGGTTGCGTTGTATGCGTTAACCGCCTCCGCAACCACGTCGCTGCTGGCGTCCAGACCGGAAATCTGCGCCAGCGCAGCCTGCGCGCCTTTGTCATCAATCAGCTGAGCCAGCTCAATCGCCTGCGGGTCCTGCTCGCTGCGGTAGTGCATCGCGGCAGCAATTCCTTTCACCAGGTTGGCGTGCGGCAGACCGTATTCCAGCGTGCCCAGCAGCGGCTTAATCAGGCGGTCGCCCGCGCTCAGCTTACGCAGTGGCTGACGGCCCACGCGCTCAACGTCATCTTTCAGATACGGGTTTTCAAAACGACCGAGGATTTTCTGGATATATGCTGCGTGTTTATCAGCATCAAAACCGTAGCGTTTGATCAGCACCGCGCCGCTCTCTTCCATTGCCCCTTTCACCACCGCGCGGATCTGCTCATCGAGGATCGCGTCGCGAATGGTCTGATGACCGGCCAACTTTCCGAGGTACGCGGTTATAGCATGCCCGGTGTTCAGCGTGAAGAGTTTGCGTTCGACAAATGCCATCAGGTTATCAGTGAGTTCCATTCCCGGAATGGTCGGCAGCGCGCCCTTGAACTGAGTTTTATCGACGATCCACTCGCTGAAGGTTTCAACAGTGACTTCCAGCGGATCGTTGGTGGCGGATTCGGACGGCGGAACGATACGGTCTACAGCGGAATCCACAAACCCGACGTGCGCTTCAACCCAGGCTTTATCTTCCTCAGCCACGGCCGCCATAACGTGACCTTTCAGCTGCGTGGTGCCGCGCACCATGTTTTCACAGGCGATGATGTTCAGCGGTGTTTCAATGCCCTGTGCTTTACGCTTCTTCAGGCCTTTCGCGACCGCAGGAGCAATACGTTCAAGCACCACCGGACCCACGGCGGTGGTCACCAGATCAACGCTGGCGATCAGGTCAATCACGTCGTCGCCGATGCTGCTGACCGCGTTAACGCCAGAGACGGTTTCAACCTGTTCGTTTTCACCCACCACATGAACCTGATAGCTATGACGGGCATTCAGGGCATCCAGAACCACCTGATTCACATCGGCGAATGTCAGGGTAATGCCCGCGTCTGCCAGCAGTTTACCGATAAAGCCACGACCGATATTACCTGCGCCAAAATGTAATGCTTTCATAGTGTTAACCTTCATCAATGTTTTTACCCGAGAGGGCTGGGGTGAGGAACGTTTCCCCCTCACCCTAGCCCTCTCCCCGAAGGGGAGAGGGAAGAGGCGCTGCTATTTGTTGAGCAGGGCCAGAACTTCTTCAACACTTTCAGTTTGTGCCAGGCGCTCGATGACGGACTCATCATCCAGCGCGTTGGTCAGGCTGGTAATCACCTGAATATGCTCGTTGTTGCGAGCGGCGATACCAATCACCAGACGGGCGATGTCGTCCTCTTCTTCACCGAAGCGCACGCCGTCAGGATACTGACAGAACACCACGCCGGTTTTCAGCACACGGTCTTTCGCTTCAACCGTACCGTGCGGCACCGCGATGGATTCACCCAGGTAGGTTGGCGTCAGTTTTTCACGTTCCAGCATCGCGTCAACGTATTCTGGCTGAACGTAGCCGCCCTTCACCAGCTGTTCACCGGCAAAGCGAATCGCCTCTTCTTTGGTGCTCGCGGTACGGCCGAGGAAGATGTTCTCTGCGCCCAGCTTAAACAGGTGAGCGTTGCTCTCGTCAAAGCTGTCCTGCAGGCTGGTGCGCACTTTCACTTCGTTGTCTTCGTGGCGCTGCGCGGCAACCAGACGTTCGGTCAGGCTGGTGTACAGGCCGCTGTCCAGGAAGTTGGTCAGCGAGATGTGCTGTGCCTGCGGTACCTGACGCATAGCGCGCTCGGTCAGATCGCGGTGCGTGATGACCAGGTCAACGTCCGGCGGCAGGTTGTTAATCGCGCTGTTGGTCACGGAGATGTTGGTCAGGCCCGCATCCTGCACTTTCTTACGCAGCACGCCTGCACCCATTGCGCTGGAACCCATACCGGCGTCGCAGGCAACGATGATTTTACGCACGTGGCTCAGGTCGTTAGAAACATCGCCAGCCGCCAGCGGGGTCGCACCTTTGGATTCGGCTTTCATGTCGTGCATACGACGGGTTGCCGCTTCGATATCGTCGTCTTCTTTCACCTTGCTGGTTTTCAGCAGGATAGAAGAGACCACGAAGGAGACCGCCATCGCCGCACAGATCGCCGCGATGTTCGCGAAGTACGCGCCTTTCGGCGTCATCGCCAGCACCGCCAGGATAGAGCCTGGAGAAGCAGGGGAGACCAGACCGCCGCCCAGCACGCTCAGGGTGAACACACCAGTCATACCGCCGAGGATAACGGCCAGGATCAGACGTGGGTTCATCAGCACGTACGGGAAGTAAATTTCGTGGATACCGCCCAGGAAGTGGATGATAGCCGCGCCGCCAGCAGACTGCTTCGCGCTGCCGCGACCAAAGAACATGTACGCCAGCAGAACGCCCATACCCGGACCCGGGTTCGCTTCAATCAGGAAGAAGATGGACTTGCCGAGATCGTGAGACTGCTGAATACCCAGCGGCGAGAAGATACCGTGGTTAATGGCGTTGTTCAGGAACAGGATTTTCGCCGGTTCAACGAAGATAGACGCCAGCGGCAGCATGTCGTGCGCCACCATGAAGTTAACGCCCGCCGCCAGCAGTTTGGACAGCACTTCAACAGCCGGACCAATGCCGAGGAACGCCAGAATCGCGAGGATCATCCCGATGATGCCCGCAGAGAAGTTGTTCACCAGCATTTCGAAGCCGGACTTGATCTTGCCATCAACCCAGACGTCGAATTTCTTAATCGCCCAGCCGCCCAGAGGACCGGCAATCATCGCACCGAGGAACATCGGCATATCCGCACCGACGATCACGCCCATGGTTGTGATGGCACCCACGACGCCACCACGGTCACCGCCCACCAGACGACCACCGGTATAACCGATGAGCAGCGGCAGGAGATAGGTAATCATTGGGCCAACAAGTTTCGCCAGCGTTTCGTTAGGCAACCACCCTGTCGGAATGAACAATGCGGTGATAATACCCCACGCGATAAACGCGCCGATATTTGGCATCACCATGTTGCTGAGGAAACGACCAAAGCTTTGAACTTTGATCTTGAAATCGGATGACATAAAACACCCCTTCTTCTGTTTACGCTTAGGCTTGCGGCCCGAGGTTTATTGTTAATGAGGCGGCAGAGGTAGCCGGACCCTGTTCTGATGCTGTGAAATCTGGCACTGAATCGTTCAACTGTCCAGATAGCGGAATTTTGTGTGATGTATGTCACGTAAATGTAGGGGGTATGGCGTTGAATGAAGTGATCTGAGTCACAAAACAGGTGGGTAAAAAAAATACGATGGCGAAAAATAGAGCAAAAACCACCTCTTTATGTGATTGATATCACATTTTGTTTTTGCGGGTTTGTTTCTGGATTGTGACTGGTTTCACAAAATATTTTTATGCGGATTTCTCCGACTGCGATCGGCGTCAGGACGGCCTCGAGTAACACGGAAAGCTAATAAAACAGTTTTCATATGTAGTATTGCGGAAATTTGAAACCTGAATGACGCTCATAATGTAAGGTTGAGTATATTATTATTCAGGATATATTTTGACACGCTTATAAACTTGCGTGGAGATATTATAAAAACCGATACTCCCCGGCTCTGAAATAATCAGTGTGCCTTTTAAATTTAAAAATAAATTAATTAGGCTGCGTGCTGTTTTATTAATGTAATGAGTTGACGTTGTTTAAGTGAGGAGACTATGTTTCTCAACTATTTCGCGCTGGGCGTGTTGATTTTTGTATTTCTGGTTCTTTTTTACGGAATCATCGCCATCCATGACATCCCCTATAATATGGCTAAAAAGCGTAATCATCCCCATGCCGATGCTATTCATACGGCAGGCTGGATCAGCCTGTTTACGCTCCATGCCATCTGGCCGTTCCTGTGGATTTGGGCCACGCTGTACCGCGAAGATCGCGGCTGGGGCATGCAGAACCACATTACTAAGCCTGATGAGGTTCCGGGGATGGATGCGCTGGCCAAACGCGTGGCCGAGTTAGAACACAAGCTGGCAGCGGTTCAGCCCTCTGATGATAAAAACACGCTGGAGCGCTAATCATGGATCTGTTGATTATTCTGACCTATGTGGCATTTGCCTGGGCAATCTTTAAAATATTCCGTATTCCGGTAAATCAGTGGACGCTTGCTACCGCGACGTTAGGCGGAGTGTTTATTGTTGCCGGACTCATTCTGCTAATGAACTATAACCATCCGTATACCTTTACGGCGCAAAAAGCGGTAATTTCCATTCCGATTACGCCGCAGGTCACGGGGGTGGTTAGTGAAGTGACCGATAAAAATAACCAGCTCATTAAAAAAGGCGAAGTGTTATTTAAACTGGATCCGGGCCGCTATCAGGCGCGCGTCGACAGACTGAAGGCGGACCTGGTGACCGCGACGCACAATATCGACACTCTGAAAGCGCAGCTTTCGGAAGCGGTTGCCAATACGACACGCGTCTCCGCTGAGCGCGATCGACTATATAAAGATTATCAGCGCTACCTCAAAGGCAGCCAGGCGAAGGTGAATCCGTTCTCTGAAAGCGATATTGATAACGCGCGGCAGAACTATCTGGCGCAGGATGCCATGGTGAAAGGCTCCGTTGCTGAGCAGACGCAGATTCAAAGCCAGCTGGACAGCATGGTGAACGGCGAGCAGTCGCAGATTGCCTCGTTACGTGCCCAGCTTGCTGAAGCAAAATACAACCTCGATCAGACCGTGGTGCGCGCGCCGAGCAATGGCTATATCACCCAGGTGCTGATTCGTCCGGGAACCTATGCCGCCGCGCTGCCGCTGCGCCCGGTGATGGTCTTCATTCCTGAACAGAAGCGCCAGATTGTGGCCCAGTTCCGTCAGAACTCGCTGCTGCGTCTGAAGCCGGGCGATGAAGCGGAAGTGGTATTTAACGCGCTGCCGGGCCAGGTGTTCACCGGTAAGCTCACCAGCGTTCTGCCTGTGGTGCCGGGCGGGTCGTATCAGGCGCAGGGTGCCTTGCAGGCACTGACCGTTGCGCCGGGTACGGATGGCGTACAGGCGCTGATTGAACTGGAGCCTAACGCCGACGTCGATGCTTTGCCGGACGGTATTTATGCCCAGGTGGCGGTCTATTCGGATCATTTCGCCCACGTCTCGGTGATGCGTAAAGTGCTGCTGCGTATGACCAGCTGGATGCACTACCTCTATCTCGATCACTAATCCTTCCGGGGCGGGAATGCGACACGCATATCTGCCCTTTTTTCATCGCTTGATCCATACTGACTTTTTCCCGGCATCAAGGATCAGGCAATGAAACTCATCGGTAGCTACACCAGTCCCTTCGTGCGAAAAATCTCGATTCTCCTGCTGGAGAAAGGGATTGAATTTGAATTCGTTAATGAACAGCCCTACAACGCCGAAAACGGCGTCGCGCAGTATAACCCGCTGGGGAAAGTTCCGGCGCTGGTGACGGACGAGGGCGAATACTGGTTCGATTCCCCCATTATTGCGGAGTATATCGAACAGCTGGGCATTGCCCCGGCAATGCTGCCGTCTGACCCTAAAGCGGCGCTGGCGGTGAAGCAAATTGAAGCCCTGGCCGACGGCATTATGGATGCAGCACTCACCTCTGTTCGCGAGCAGGCAAGGCCCGCCGCCCAGCAGTCAGAAAGCGAGCTGCTGCGCCAGCGGGAAAAAATCAGCCGCAGTCTGGATATGTGTGAAAAGCTTATCCGGGAGGGCAAGATCCACACCGACAGCCTGGACCTGGCAACCATCGCCATCGCCTGCGCCATCGGCTATCTCAACTTCCGCCGGGTGTCTCCTGGCTGGTGCGTTGACCGTCCGCTGCTGGTGAAACTCGCAGAAACGCTCTTTAGCCGCGAGAGCTTTGCCCGCACCGAACCGCCAAAGGCTTGACGCGGGTTATAACACTTCGGCGTCGGAGGCGGTACAATCCCTCCACATGTTAACTCCCTCTCCCGTCGGGAGGGGGGAAGATATTTACTCGCCAGGCGCTTTCATGACTACTCATCATTCGCTGTACAGCCAGATCCCCGCGACCGACCGACTTCTTCGCGAGCCCCGCATTCACGCTGCCGTTGAGCGCTTCGGCCATACCGCGACGGTGGAGATGTTACGTCTGCTTCAGGATGAAGCCCGAGGCCATATCCAGGCCGAAAACGCCTTGCCCGACTGGTGTGCAGCGTGGGAGCAGGAAGTTGAGCATCGGCTGGGTGAGAAGGCGCAAAGTGCGTTACGCCCGGTGGTCAACCTGACGGGGACCGTGCTGCACACCAACCTGGGACGCGCCCAGCAGGCGGAAGAGGCGGTGGCTGCGGTCGTGCAGGCCATGCGCTCGCCGGTGACGCTGGAGTACGATCTGGACGGCGCCGGGCGCGGGCATCGCGATCGCGCGCTGGCGGATCTGCTCTGCCAGCTAACCGGTGCGGAAGATGCCTGCATTGTGAATAACAACGCGGCGGCGGTGCTGCTGATGCTGGCGGCGACCGCGAGCGGCAGAGAGGTGGTGGTGTCCCGCGGCGAGCTGGTGGAGATTGGCGGGGCGTTTCGCATCCCGGACGTGATGCGCCAGGCGGGCTGCACGCTGCATGAAGTGGGTACGACTAACCGTACCCATGCGAAAGATTATCGCGCGGCGGTGAATGAAAACACCGCCCTGCTGATGAAGGTCCACACCAGCAATTATCATATTGAAGGCTTCACCAAAACGGTTGAAGAGGCCGAGCTGGCGGCGATTGGGCGCGAGCTGAATATTCCGGTGATTGCCGATCTCGGCAGCGGTTCGCTGGTGGATCTCAGCCAGTACGGGCTGCCTGAAGAGCCGATGCCGCAACAGATGATTGCCGCAGGCGTGAGCCTGGTCAGCTTTTCCGGCGACAAACTACTGGGCGGGCCGCAGGCCGGAATTATCGTCGGCAAGCGCGAGCTGATTGCGCAGCTGCAGCAGCACCCGCTCAAACGAGCCCTGCGCGCCGATAAAATGACGCTTGCCGCGCTGGAGGCGACGCTGCGCCTCTATTTCCACCCGGAGAAACTGGCCGACCGCCTGCCCACGCTGCGCCTGTTAAGCCGGGATGCCGCCTCGATTCGCGCCCAGGCCGAACTGCTGCTACCGCGCGTTGCCCCGCACTACCCCGATTTTGACGTTCGCATTGAGCCCTGCCAGTCGCAAATTGGCAGCGGTTCGCTGCCGGTAGACAGGCTGCCGAGTCAAGCGCTCACCTTCACCCCGCGTGACGGGCGCGGTAGCCGCCTTGAGGCCCTGTCGTTGCGCTGGCGTGGCCTGCCGACGCCGGTTATCGGACGGATTTACGACGGCCGCATGTGGCTGGATCTGCGCTGCCTTGAAGATGAAGAGCGATTTCTGGAGATGTTGTTGAAATGATTATTGCCACCGCCGGTCACGTCGACCACGGAAAAACCACGTTACTGCAGGCAATTACCGGCATAAACGCCGATCGTCTGCCGGAAGAGAAAAAGCGCGGCATGACCATCGATCTTGGCTATGCCTACTGGCCCCAGCCCGATGGCCGCGTGCTGGGCTTTATTGATGTTCCGGGGCATGAAAAATTTCTTTCCAACATGCTGGCGGGCGTGGGGGGCATCGATCATGCCCTGCTTGTGGTGGCCTGCGATGACGGCGTGATGGCGCAAACCCGTGAGCATCTGGCGATCCTCCAGCTGACAGGCAACCCGCAGCTGACCGTGGCGCTGACGAAAGCCGATCGCGTTGACGACGCGCGCGTCAGCGAGGTGCGCGAAGCGGTGCAGGCGACCTTACGGGAATATGGTTTTGCCGATGCACCGCTTTTTGTCACCGTAGCGACAGAAGGGCGCGGTATCGGCGAACTTCGCCACCATTTGCAGCAGCTTTCGTCGCGAGACCGCGCCAGCCATCACCGCTTCCGTCTGGCGATTGACCGGGCGTTTACCGTCAAAGGCGCGGGGCTGGTGGTCACCGGTACGGCGTTAAGCGGTGAAGTGAAGGTGGGCGATAGCCTCTGGCTGACGGGCGTTAATAAACCGATGCGCGTGCGCGGCTTACATGCGCAAAATCAGCCTGCGGAGCACGCCCACGCCGGGCAGCGGATCGCGCTCAACATTGCCGGGGATGCGGAAAAAGAGCAGCTTAACCGCGGCGACTGGCTGCTGGCCGACGCCCCGCCCGAGCCGTCTGAACGCGTCATCGTCTCCCTGCAGACAAACGTCCCGCTGACTCAATGGCAGCCGCTGCATATTCACCACGCGGCCAGCCATATCACCGGGCGCGTGTCCCTGCTGGAAAACGATCTTGCCGAACTGGTTTTTGATTCGCCGCTCTGGCTGGCGGATGACGACCGTCTGGTACTGCGGGACATTTCCGCACGGGAAACGCTGGCCGGGGCGCGGGTGGTGACGCTGAACCCGCCGCGACGCGGCAAGCGTAAGCCTGAATACCTGCAATGGCTGGCTGCGCTTGCGCAGGCTCAGGATGATAACGCCGCGCTGCGGGTGCATCTTGAGCGCGGGGCCGTGAGCCTGAGTGATTTTGCATGGGCACGCCAGCTGAGCGGCGAAGGGTTGCATCAGCTGACCCAACAGCCGGGCTTTATTCAGGCCGGCAACAGCCTGCTCGATGCGCCAGTTGCGGCAAACTGGCAGCGTAAGATCCTGAACACGCTCGCCACTTACCATGAACAGCATCAGGATGAACCCGGTCCTGGTCGTGAGCGCTTGCGACGCATGGCGCTGCCGATGGAAGACGATGCGCTGGTGCTGCTGCTGATTGAAAACATGCGCGAAAGCGGGGTGATTAAAAGCCATCACGGCTGGCTGCACCTGCCGGATCACAAAGCCGGGTTCACCGCAGAGCAGGAGGCAATCTGGCAAAAAGTGGCCTCGCTGTTTGGCGATGAACCCTGGTGGGTTCGCGATCTGGCGCGTGAAACGAATACCGACGAGCAGATGATGCGCCAGGTATTGCGCCATGCGGCGCAGCAGGGGCTGATAGTCGCGATCGTGAAAGATCGTTATTACCGTAACGATCGCATTGTGGCGTTTGCTAACCTGATCCGCGAACTGGATCAGGCGCGCGGCTCCACCTGCGCAGCCGATTTCCGCGACCGGCTGAACGTTGGCCGCAAGCTGGCGATCCAGATCCTGGAATATTTCAACCGCATCGGTTTTACGCGTCGCCGGGGTAATGACCATCTGCTTCGCGACGCGCAGCTGTTCCCCTGAGCGCTACGTGCGGCGGGAGAGTTTTTGTTTTGCCAGCCATACCGCGCCCAGCCTCCCCGCCTGGTTACCCAGCTCGCAGGGCAGAATGGGCACCTTGAGCGCCTCCCACTCTTCGAATCGCTGCAGGTTCTTATCGAGCAGGAGATAGATTTTCTCCTGCTCGCTTACCCCGCCGCCAATCAGCACTGCCTGTGGATCGAACATCGAGATTACGCTGTAAACGCCGCGCGAGAGGCAATGGGCCCACTCCTCAATGGCCTCACGCAGATGCACGTCGCTCTCCATGCGTTTAAACAGCTCCTCGCCGTCAGGCATCTCTTCTTCTGATACGGCCAGCGCGCGGCGGCAGGCTTTCATCAGGCCGCTGGCCGACGCCACGTCATGCATGGGTTCGCCGTTATTACCCACGGGCAGCACGCCAAATTCGCCGGCGCGGTAATGCGACCCGCGATAAAGATCGCCTTCCATTACAATCCCGCCACCGATGCCCGTGCCGATGGTGATGCAGACGAAATGCTCGTAGTCCTTACCCGCGCCCTGCCAGCGCTCGCCCAGCGCCGCACAGTTGGCGTCGTTTTCCACGGTGACGGGAAGGTCGGTCAGCCCGGCGAAGAGTTCGCACAGGTTTTCACCATCGAGATAATCGAGCGCGCCCGCTTTTGCCGCTTCGCCGCTGTGGTGGTTAATATGGCCGGGAAAGCTCACGCCGATACCGACGATGTCGTGTTCGTCCTGATACGCTTCAACTACCGCTTTCCACTTCTTTTTGAAGGTGTTTTTATCCTCAGGAGTATCGTACTCGTCCGTCGTCAGCTCCTTGCCATTTTCATCAATCACGCCGTGTTTGATGTGGGTTCCGCCTACGTCAAAACCGATAAACAGCTGCATCGCATTGTTCCTCATGAGCCCTTGAGCTGTTAAGTATGGCTCAGTGGCAGGAACGAAACGTAAAGTACGGTAATCCGTGATACGGCTCGTAAACCCGTCACCCACTGGCGAGAAAACCGCCAGCCGGGACTACCCTTGTTGTACACCAACAGCAAGGAGACGGTCATGACAAACAATCCTCCCTCTTCGCGAATCCAGCCCGGCGAGTATGGTTTTCCCCTCAAGCTGAAGCCCCGTTATGACAATTTTATCGGCGGCGACTGGGTGGCCCCCGTCGACGGCGAATACTATTCCAACCTGACGCCCGTTACCGGCCAGCCGCTGTGCGAGATTGCCAGCTCCGGCAAGCGGGATATCGATCTGGCGCTGGATGCGGCACACAAAGCGAAAGATAAATGGGGCCATACCTCCGTTCAGGAGCGCGCGGCCATTTTGTTCAAAATCGCCGACCGGATGGAGCAGAACCTGGAGCTGCTGGCGACGGCGGAAACCTGGGATAACGGCAAGCCGATCCGGGAAACGATGGCGGCAGACGTGCCGCTGGCTATCGACCACTTCCGCTATTTTGCCTCCTGTATTCGCGCGCAGGAGGGCGGAATAAGCGAGGTAGATAGCGACACCGTGGCGTACCACTTCCACGAGCCGCTGGGGGTCGTCGGGCAAATTATTCCGTGGAACTTCCCGCTGCTGATGGCGAGCTGGAAAATGGCACCCGCGCTGGCCGCCGGGAACTGCATTGTGCTTAAACCGGCGCGTTTAACCCCGCTCTCTGTCCTGCTGCTGATGGAAATTGTTGCCGATCTTCTGCCGCCGGGGGTGATTAACGTGGTGAACGGCGCGGGCGGTGAGATAGGGGAATATCTGGCCACTTCAAAACGGATCGCTAAAGTGGCGTTTACCGGGTCGACGGAAGTGGGCCAGCAGATTATGCAGTACGCCACGCAAAACATTATTCCGGTGACCCTGGAGCTGGGCGGGAAGTCCCCGAACATCTTCTTCGCGGACGTGATGGAGGAAGAGGACGCTTTCTTCGACAAGGCGCTGGAAGGGTTTGCGCTGTTTGCCTTTAACCAGGGCGAAGTCTGCACCTGCCCAAGCCGCGCGCTGGTGCAGGAGTCCATCTACGAGCGCTTTATGGAGCGGGCCATTCGCCGCGTCGAGTCTATCCGCAGCGGTAACCCGCTCGATAACGTTACGCAGATGGGGGCGCAGGTCTCGCATGGCCAGCTGGAGACTATCCTCAACTACATCGATATCGGCAAGAAGGAAGGGGCGGATATCCTGACCGGCGGTCGCCGTAAGGTGCTCGGCGGAGATCTGCAGGAAGGGTATTACCTTGAGCCGACGATCCTGTTCGGGCAGAACAACATGCGCGTCTTCCAGGAGGAGATCTTCGGACCGGTGCTGGCGGTGACTACCTTCAAAACGATGGAGGAGGCGCTGGAGATTGCCAACGACACGCCGTATGGCCTGGGGGCGGGAGTCTGGAGCCGTAACGGTAATCTGGCCTATAAAATGGGCAGGGGTATACAGGCGGGACGCGTATGGACCAACTGCTACCACGCCTATCCGGCTCACGCGGCATTTGGTGGGTATAAGCAATCGGGCATCGGGCGTGAAACGCACAAGATGATGCTGGAGCATTACCAGCAGACGAAATGTCTGCTTGTCAGCTACTCCGATAAACCGCTGGGGCTGTTCTAATCGCCCAGTTCAGGCCGTCCATGGACGGCCTGAGCAATTTGCTGGCGCAGGCAGTTGAGGACACCATCCAGAACATATTGTACGCGCCAGGGCTGATATTCGCGCTTGCGGAAGATGGCGGTCAGATCGAGCCACCACTCTTCCTGATGCGGGAAACAGGGGACCAGCGTGCCTTGCGTTAATTCTTTCTTCAGGCTTTCTTTCGGCGCGAACACAATGCCAAGGTTATTTCTTGCCAGCTCCAGGGCCGTCTGGGTATTGTCGCAAATATAGTTTCCGGTTACCCGATAATCATGCACATCATCACTGCCATGCATGCGAAAACGCCAGATGTTGGCGTCATCGACCAGCATGGAGTCGATCAGAATACAGGAGTGATTAATTAAATCTTCAGGTCCGGTTAAAGGATGTTTATTTAAATATTCCTGGGTTGCGAATGCAGTGACGGAATATTTTGCTAACACGCTGGCGACCAGACTTTCATCTTTTGGCTGAGCATAGGTAATTAAAATATCACAGTCATCCGGGAAGGACACACCTTCTGAATATTCGTTGCGGTCCAGGTTGTAGGTTTTCAGGGAAATGCGAATGTCCCCGATGTCCTTTATCTGGTGGATCACGTGGCGCGCGAGATAGGTCACAATGCCCGTTGGGGCGTAAATCGTGACTTTTCCACGCTTTTCATGCTTATAATCGGCAATGAAATTAATAAGTTGCGTGTTTTTGTCCAGCGTGGCGTCGATATAAGGGAGCAACGCCTCACCGAACTGCGTCAGAGCGAGCTGGCGGGTCGTGCGCTCAAAAACCTTAAGCCCAACCCGCGTTTCAAAATCCGAGAGATATTTACTGACGTTGGCCTGCGCCATGCCCAGCAGGGCGGCGGCATCACCAATGCTGTGGGTGGCTGCGATGACGGAGATTATTTTTAACTCGCGTGGCTTTAGCTGTAATTTATTCATCATGCGCACCCATCTATATGGTTTTATATATAATATTATATAAACTGCAGCGTTGCACCGGCAAATTTGTAACCATTATTATTCGCCCCGCTTATTTGGCGTATAAATGGATTACTTCACATGACTATTAAATACAATTTACTGATTGCTGCCACGTTATTTGCAACCTCTTCTGCAATGGCCGGTGATTTTTCACTTGGCGCGGGGGCCGTATTTAATGAGTCTCCTTATAAAGGCTATAACGAAAATACCACTGCGGTGCCGTTAATTAGCTATGAGAGCGATCGCTTCTATGTTCGTCAGACCACGGGCGGATGGATCCTGTGGAAAGACGCAAAAAATGAACTCAGCCTGACCGCATCCTGGATGCCGCTGCATTTTGATCCGGATGATAACGACGACCACCAGATGAAGCAGCTTGATGAGCGTAAAGCCTCTGCGTTCCTCGGCGGTGCGTACTACCGCCACGAAAGCTGGGGTTCTCTGAAAGTGGCGGTCTCAGGCGATGCCACGGATGAAAGCGGCGGCGTGGTGGGCGAGGTATCCTACTTCCGTCCAATCAGGATGGAGCGTTTGACCCTGACGCCTTCTGTCGGTGTTTTTTACAGCGACGAGAGCTATAACGACTACTACTACGGCGTATCCGGCAGCGAGTCACGCCGCTCAGGGCTGGATCAATACACCGCCGGCGACAGCTGGACGCCCTACGTTGGTCTGGCAGCTAAATATCAGTTAACCCAGAAGCTGTACCTCAACGCCAGCGCGGTCTACACCGTGTTGCCTGATGACGTGAAGAACAGCCCGATGATCGACCGCGATGATAGCTTCGCGCTAATGACCGGCCTGACCTGGCGCTTCTGATGCGGTAAAGCCGGGCGACGGCGTTGCCTTGCCCGGCCTACGATCTTGCCTGCATTTTTATCTGCAATACAACGTATTCCTTTTTCATTTTTCGATGCTTCTTCCTGTTCCGCCAAAACACGGCTGCACTGATGTTCCTTATGCGCTAATGTGATTCGACCCGATAGTAATGGTGTGTATCATGTGTATAATCATGGAAGGACTGGGATGTGAAAAGTGCGGATGTCATTACCGTTCTGATCGGCCACGGCTGGAAATGTGTCAGAACGAAAGGAAGCCATCATCAGTTTCGCCATCCCGAACAGAAAGGGCTGGTTACTGTCCCACATCCTAAGAAGGATATTAAACCGGGCACGCTCGCGCAGATATGGCGGCAGGCGGGAATTAAACACTGATATCAGGAGTAGTTATGTTTTATCCGGCTTACATTCATTCTGACACCGACGGTAGCGCCAGCGGCTTTTTTCCTGACGTTCCAGGCTGTTTTTTTGCAGGTGATTCCCTGGACGACGCTTTTCAGGATGCACGTGAGGCGCTCACCGCGCACTTCGAAGCGCTGTTTGAAATGGATGAAGCATTGCCTCTTCCGGGAAATGTCGAAGTGCACCTTGAAAATCACCCTGACGACTTCACGGGCGGGCAATGGTTGCTGGTGGATATTAATATGAAGCAGTTTGACGGCAGAGCCGAGCGTATCAACATCACGATGCCTCGACGTTTGCTGGTACAGATTGATTCCTTTGTCAGCGAGCATCCTCAGTTCGGTAATCGAAGCGCATTTCTGGCTGAGGCAGCACGTCGCGTGCTGCCTGGGTAAAAATTAATTATATAGAGCCGCTGTTGCTTTAAGGATATCTGCAAAGGAATAGATATCATCGACTGTCGATATAGGGTGACGTGTTTCGTTTTTTTCTATGTCGAAAAGTCCGATGTATTTTTGCGTACGATTAAAATGCAATCGGCAAATTGGTTTGCGGTTGTTATCATCCACAAGAATGCCAAAATAGCTTTTGGTATCTCTGTGAGTGATACGTGGTGCCTCTAGTACTGCTCTGGTAATTGCTTTAACAATATGATATCCCTCAAGTTCCTCTAGCGTTGTTATCACATCGCTTTCATCTTTATGGTCATCTTCTTCAATATGCGATGGCTCATTTGATGTTTCGGTAATCGCTGGGGTTATACCCGTAATGGCAGACTTAAGTCGCTCATTAACTTGATCATTTATGTACTGACTTGCAGCCTTTTTAGTTAAATTTAAAAATGAATCTCTGACTTTTTGCGTCAGAATTCCATCATAAACCCTGGATGCAAAAAATTTCACAAAATCATCTTCGGGATTATTAAGCTGAGAGTGAAGGATTTTTTTGATTTGGCTAACATATTTTAACTCACCAGCAGCATTGATAATTGATTCGAGATCAAATGAAGATTTAGTTAGTTTCTTTAATTCAGGTATTATATTTTCGTCAATATCAAGTAGATCGACTTCCAAAAATGGTTTTTCGTCCATTTTGTTTGGTGCGTCAAGGTCAGTGAAAAATTTATAATTTTGACCATTGGTAAGAATTGAAATCCTTGCGTTTGTTACGTGAAAATATCTGAATAACTGCGACGCATGATTTATATTTAATGGTTCGCCAATTTTTTTACATTCAATAAGTATTTGTACGTCATTGTTTTTCATTATGGCGTAATCGATTTTTTCTCCTTTTTTTGTGCCAATATCACAGACAAATTCAGGTGTTACCTCTGAAGGATCAAAAACATCGTAGCCCAGGACATTATGAATGAATGGCATTACAAATGCAGTTTTTGTTCCTTCTTCAGTATTTATTACATCAATTTGTTGTTTTATTTTATTTGATAAGGCATTTAATCTTTCAGTGAATTCCATGGGATATCCTTATTTTTAGCTGTGTGTCTTTATGGAATAACACTAAAATGTGTACTAGACAATGGTATGCTGAGATGATGGACACCAAAAAAAACAATACCGAGGGTTAGATCACATTGTCTTTCGATTGATAATAAATCACAGAGCTCGGCATCACCGAGCTCGATAAAAATATTATATATTATGAAAATTAGTATTACCCTTATTTATGCTTCATCCACCCATACCCGCATTTCCCCTTCTCCCCGGTTAGCCCAGCTAAACCACGGAATAAAGGTCAACGTACGGGGCTGGCGCAGTACCGGCGAGCGGTCGTACTGCCACAGCGCATCCGTTTCCTTCATGTGACACCCAATCCCTTCTGTCTGTATCAGCATCTTATGCGCGAAAATGCCTTTGCCTTCATACACCCGGAACTCGCTATCTCGGGGCAAGGAGAGGTTATGCAGGTTGGCGCCGTTATCAGCTTCTTCCTGGCAGTAAACCAGCGGCCCGCGCTGTAGCGCGACTTTACCCGCCTGCTGGCGCACCTGGGGGTTACCGTACACACGGCGGACCGGCATCGGTAGCGTCAGGGTCAGGGTGTCGCCTTCCTGCCAGCGGCGGTTGAGGTAGAGGTATCCGCGTGACGCTTCACCGGTCATGGCTTCGCCATTCAGCGAAACGGCAGGCTCCGCGCACCAGTCCGGCAGCCTGAGTGCCAGCGTGTGGGTGACCGGAACCGGCGAGGTGATTTCGATCTTCACCTGCTCCTGCCACGGATAGTTACCGCTAATGCGCAGCTGTAGGGTGTTATCGCCCACCGGAATGGCGACGTCGTTCCCCACGTACAGGTTTATCAGCAGCGCATCCGGGCGAACGGTATAAATGTAGTGCCCCAGCGAGGTCAGCACGCGGGCGATATTCGGCGGGCAGCAGGCGCAGCCGAACCAGCGCTGACGCACCGGCTTCACGTGGTCATAGATATGGTTAAAGGCCAGCGTTTTCGGATGCACTTCCAGTGGATTGACATAAAAGAAATGCTTACCGTCCAGCGCCATCCCGCCCAGCACCGTGTTGTACAGCGCGCGCTCCATCACGTCGGCGTAGTGGCCGTCTGCCTCCATCTCCAGCATCCGGCGGGCGAACATCATCAGGCCGATTGAGGCGCAGCTTTCGGCGTACACCGTATCGTTGGGCAGATCGTAATCGCTGCTGAACGCCTCGCCGCTGCTCTGCGAGCCAATCCCGCCGGTAATGTACAGCTGGCGCTGCGCCATGTTGTTCCACAGCCGCAGACAGTCCCGGCGTTTCCCCTCGTCGTTGCTCAGGCGCGCCAGATGCGCCATGCCCGCCATCAGGTAGACGAAACGCACGGCGTGGCCGATGGCCGTTTGCTGCTCGGCAAGCGGCTGATGCGCCTGGCTGTAGGCTTTGTCCTTGACCATCCACGCCGGGCCATAGGTATTCCAGTAAGATGTTTTGCCGCGCTTCTCGTATTCGCTATCGTAGAAGTGAGGCTGCGCGCCGCGTTCTTCGATAAAGTATTTCACCAGATTGAGATAGCGTGGCTCCTGCGTGACGTCGTACAGCCTCATCAGCGCCAGCTCGATTTCCGGGTGACCAGGGTAACCGTGTAGCTGTGTTTCTCCCGGGCCAAACACGCTGTCGATATGGTCCGCCAGCCTGCACACCACGTCCAGCAGGCGACGTTTTCCGGTTCCCTGGAAATACGCCACGCCCGCTTCAATCATATGCCCGGCGCAGTACAGCTCGTGGCATTCGGCCAGATTCGTCCAGCGTTCCTCGGGGGCTTTTACCGTGAAGTAGGTGTTGAGGTAGCCATCTTCACACTGCGCCGCCGCGACCAGCTCAATCACCTCGTCGGCGGTTTTTTCCAGTGCTGCATCCGGCTTCTGGCACAGCGACCACGCCACGGCTTCGAGCCATTTCGCCACGTCGCTGTCCTGAAATACCATCCCGTAAAACTCCCCCCGTTCCAGCCCGGCCGCGATGCGGAAGTTGGCGATGGCGTGGCTGGGTTCGGCCTCCGCCACGCGGTCGTTAAGCGCATCCCACTGGTAAGGGATCACCACGTCACGGACCAGCCGTTGATATTGCCCGAGAAACGGATCGTTGATTTTCAGCTGGTGCAGGTCGGGTTCCATTATGGACATAGCGTTCTCCTCAGGACGGTACGTGACGCTGGCGCAGGTCGGTGGAAATGCGCGACATCATTGGGTTATTAAGCCTGCACCAGCGGATAGCGACCGCCAGCAGCAGGTGGAAAAGGGCAGGCAGCAGCGTCTCCATGGCGGTGATGCCGTGTAGTGAGGCTGGCGTCTGGTTGCCCGCGCCTGGCTGATAGGCCACGGCAATAAACACCAGGCTGATAATCCCGGCGCTGGACGCCCACGCAAGCTTGATGAAAAACAGGTTGAAGGCGAAGTTCATGCCCGACGAACGCACGCCGGTTTTCCACTCGCCGTAGTCATCGGCAAAGGCCATTAGCGAGAAGTGCAGCGGCAGGGTGAAGCCCAGGATCACGCCGTTGCTTAAAATGACGATCAGCCATAGCGTCTGGTGCGCCGGGCCACCCGGCAGAAACCACATGCCCACCGCAAGCGCAGCGAGCACCAGGTTGGTGTAGTAGTAGAGTTTGACGGTATCAATACGGCGCGACAGCGGGCTGACGATCACTGCGCCCAGAATAGCGGCAAAGGTCACCATGGTGAAAAACAGCGAGGTGTACGCCGTGCTGCCCTGAAGCACGTAGGTGATAAAGTACATATATCCACCGCCGCGAATGTTGAAGACGTTGATCAGCAGAAACGACATCAACAACATCAGCAGCAGCTGATCGTTTTTACGCAGGCCCGCCAGGTGCTCGCGCAGGGTGAATTTGCCCATCAGCGCCAGCGGAACGCGTTCGCGAACCCAGAAGAAGCAGCACAAGAACATCACCACGGCGATAGCGCACAGCACGCCAACGCCCAGTTGATAACCCTTCGCGGTATCGCCCTGACCCAGCTCCGCTACCAGCCACGGCAGGCCAACGGAGACCAGAAAGCCCGCCACGCCGCACAGCACAAAGCGCCAGGACTGGCAGGCGATCACCTCGTTGTGGCGGGTGGTCATGGTGTTAATCAGCGCGCAGTAGGGCACGTTGATGGCGGTATAGCCCACGGACAATAGCAAATAGGTGCCGAACGCCCAGGCGATTTTCACGCCCATGCTGGCTTCCGGAACGGTGAAGGTCATTACGCCGATAATGCCTATTGGGACGGCGACCCACAGCTGCCAGGGACGAAATCGGCCCCAGCGGCTCTGCGTGCGGTCAGCAATGACGCCCATCACCGGATCGGAAATGGCGTCAAACACGCGAAGGGCAATAAACAGCGTGCCCACCAGCGCAGGGGTGAGACCAAATACATCGGTATAGAAAAAGGTCAGAAAGTTCATGATCAGGCAGGTAATCACCGTGCCGCCCGCATCGCCCAGGCCGTAGCCCATTTTCTCGCGGACGGACAGCCGGTCATCGACTTTCTGTTTTGCAGCGTCTGCGTCTGTAATCGGTGTGGAAGTCATGAAGTAACTCCTCGGAGATCGAATTTATTATCGTATTTATGCTGGGTACCTCTTTATTCTGCATCGAACGGGAAGGCCAACAAGGGAAGGGAAAAGTATAAAAAGGTGACGATTCCGACCTGATGATAAAAATGTGATTCCGATCGGACAGATATTTTAATATTGATTAATAATCAACGGGTAAGTCGAATATTAACGACAATAAAAGCGGAATGGTGAATATCCATGCTCGAATTATCCATAGCGCTTCCGGTTAAGGTTCAAAATGGCGGGCTATTTATCTCCCGCGGAGTGGGCCGCCACCCTGCGCGAAAATTAACATCGTGGGAGATTATTTTTGTCGAAAAAGGGACTTTAACGATCCAGGAAGAAAATCATGTTTTTGATGTCAATGCGGGAGAGAGTTTGTTGCTCTGGCCGCAGCGTCGGCATGTGGGCGTGGAGGATTTCCCGGCGGACCTGCGCTTTTACTGGCTGCATTTTGAGGTGGAGCCGCAAGATCCAACGTTACCCAACGCTGCTCCTCTGGCAATAGAACAACACTGCCGCGTAAGGGATGCGGAATATGTGATTGCGCTCTTTCGTCAATTCCTCAGCGAGCAGGAGAAATTACGGCGTAGCCTGGCGCTGGAGATGATTTTATTATTGATTTTACAGCAGGTGTCGAACTCTTCAGGATATGAAGACAGCGCAGATCAGGCCGGCGCGGCGATGGCATGGAAGGCAAAACAGCTTATTCGCACGCAGTTTCATTTACCGATATCCACCTCGCAGCTGGCAAAAGCGTTGCACTGTAATGCAGATTATCTCGGGCGCGTCTTTCGCCGGACTTTCCATTTAACCCTGACGGAGGCGATACATCGCCAGCGCGTCAGGGCGGCGGAAAAACTCCTGCTCAACGACGCTGCGTCATTAACCGAGGTCGCAGCGCGCTGCGGCTTTAACGACGTGGGATATTTCCGGCAGATATTCTCGAAGCATACCGGGTTAACCCCCGCCGTCTGGAAACGGCGGTACTGTAAGGAGCATATTAATTCCGGTTGATTACTGCCCGTAATAGGCGTTCGCCCCGTGCTTGCGCAGATAATGCTTGTCCAGCAGCGCCTGCTGCATAGCCGGTAACTGTGGTGCGAGCTGGCGTGAGAACAGGCCCATATAGGCGCACTCTTCCAGCACGACGGCATTGTGGACCGCATCGGCAGCGTCTTTGCCCCAGGCGAACGGGCCGTGGGAGTGAACCAGTACCGCCGGGACCTGCATTGGGCTGAGATCGCGCTCCTCGAAGGTTTTAATGATCACTTCGCCCGTCTGGTATTCGTATTCCCCGGCAATTTCTGCCGTGGTCATCAGCCGCGTGCAGGGGATCGCTCCGTAGAAATAGTCTGCGTGCGTCGTGCCCCAGGCGGGTAAATCCTGTCCCGCCTGCGACCAGATGGTGGCGTGGCGGGAATGGGTATGTACGATGCCGCCAATCTCCGGATAACGGCGATACAGTGCCAGATGGGTTGGTGTGTCAGAGGAGGGTTTTTTACTGCCTTCGACCACCAGGCCGGTGGCAATGTTCACCACCACCATATCCTCTGCCGTCATCACGTCGTACTCCACGCCGGACGGCTTGATGACCATCATGCCGCTTTCGCGATCTATTGCGCTGACGTTGCCCCAGGTAAAGGTCACCAGCTGGTGGGCTGGCAGCGCCAGGTTTGCCGCCAGTACCTCGGTTTTGAGTTGTTCTAACATGTCATACCTCCTTCCTGCATACGGGCTTCAATCCAGCGGCGTGCCTGGATAATCTCCAGCACCGGCTCTTTGGCTTTTTCGGTCCACATTTCAATCAGAAACGCGCCGCGATAGTTCAGCTTATTCAACGTGTTAAACACGCCGACAAAATCGACGCAGCCATCGCCAAACGATACATCGCGGAACTGTCCGGGGCTTTGCGCGGTAACGGGTTGGGTATCTTTCAGGTGAATAGCCGCAATGCGGTCAATGCCCAGCGTCAGTTCGGCGGTAACGTCGTTACCCCACGCGCTCAGGTTGCCAACGTCCGGGTAAACGCTGAACCACGGCGAGGCGAGCATGCTGTCCCACTTTTTCCACTTGCTGATGGAATTCATAAATGCGGTATCCATGATCTCGACCGCCAGCATCACCTGTGCGGCGGCGGCCTGCTCGACGGCCCATGCCAGTCCTTCGGCAAAACGTTGTTGAGTACCTTCATCGTGCTCTTCGTAATAGACGTCATAACCCGCAAGCTGAATGGTGCGAATACCTAAGTCGCGTGCCAGCCTGATGGCTTTGGTCATGATCTCACGGGCGCGCTGGCGCACCGTTTCGTCGCGGCTGCCGAACGGGAAGCGACGGTGGGCAGACAAGCACATAGAAGGGATAGACACCCCGGTTTCCAGCATCGCTTCAACCAGAGAGGCGCGCTGCGTGGTACTCCACTCAAGGCGCGATAAACGCTCGTCGGTTTCATCAACCGACATCTCAACGAAATCGAATCCGCAGCTCTTCGCCAGGACCAGGCGTTCCGGCCAGGAGAGATCTTTCGGCAGCGCTTTTTCATAAATACCTAACGGATGCTGACGCATGGTTACGCTCCCCAGATATCGCGGATTTGCGAATGGAATGCCTGTGCCACCTGTGGCGGATTATCCGCGCCCGCCAGCGCGCGCCCGGCGATAAACGCTTTGACGTTGATTTGCTTAAACAGGGGGAGATCGGCAGGCGTGATGCCGCCGGTAATCGAAAGCTGTAAACCGATATCTGAGAGGGCTTTCATTCTGGCGAGATCCGCCTCGCCCCACTGCTGACCGCTGGCCTGCGCGTCTCTTCCCCGGTGGTATATCGCCTGTTTTACGCCGATACGTTGCCATGCGCGCGCGTCGTCCAGCGTCCAGTTACCAAAGAGCTCTATCTGGATTTCTCCTTCGCAGCGCAGTGCCACCTCGTGGCCTCGCTCAACGGTGGCCAGCGGAGCGGCGCAGATAATGGTCATCCAGTTCGCGCCCGCGCCAAACGCCTGTTCTGCCAGCGTCTCTCCGGCATCGGCCACTTTCCAGTCCGCCACGATAATTTTCTTCGGGCACTGTTTGCGCAGCGCGCGGACGGCGCTTAGTCCTTCGGTCAGACATAAAAGGGTACCGGCTTCGACGATATCGACGTGATCCACAAGCAGGGCAACATCGCGCTGCGCGGCCTGAAGTGAGGTGTGATCGAGCGCCAGCTGCAGTAATGGTCGGCTCATAGGTCGTGCTCCTTAACCTGGGCGTGATAGCCCTGTAATGCTGAAATCAGTAACTGATAGCGGTGATATTTGCGTTGATAGGCCGCATGGGCGTCCATGTCGGGTTCAATCACCCGGATGTCATGTTTAAGGGCGCGTTGCGCCGTGTGGAAATCGGGATAGGTGCCTGTACCGACCAGTGCGGCCAGCGCGGCACCGGAACAGCCAGTCTCTTCTACCTGGGGTAATTGAATTGTCAGACCGCTGACGTCCGCAAGCATCTGCATCCACACGTCCGAATGGGCCGGGCCACCCGTGACGCGCAGTGCCTTCACCTCGGTAAAGCGCTCAAGCATGCGGTTAAGATGGGTCATGTGGCTGAATACCACGCCTTCGTAAACCGCCTGCAGCAGGTGCGCGCGGGCGTGTAGCGCCTGCATGCCGTAGAAACCGCTGGTCATCTCCAGACCCGCGTTGCTGCCGTAGAGGAAGGGCAGGAAAATCAGATCGCTTCCGGCTTTTGGCAGACCGGCGACGGCATGGTTGATTTCATCGAATGACATATCGCCCCACTGCGCGGTGAGCCACTCAAGATTGCCGGAGGAAGTCGGGCTGGCTTCGTGAACGATGTACTGTTGCGGATGAACGTAGCGGCCATAGACGTAGGGGAACGGCTCGCTGTCGCGGATGCCATGCGCAATCCCGCTGGTGACGGCCCAGGTGCCCATTACGGCATTCAACGTGTGTTCGTCGTGTAGCCCGGCGCAGATCGCGGTGGAAACCACGTCAAACAGTCCACCAACGACGGGCGTACCCGCCGCGAGACCGGTCAGGGCGGCTGCCTGAGCGGTGATTTCCCCGCAAATTTCTGCTGAACCGACAATCGGCGGCAGGGCGCCGTCAATTTCGCTGATACCGAGCCAGCGTGTGAGCTGTGGGTCGTACTGGCCGGTATTCATATTGTAGAGATTGGACTCCGAAATGTTGCTCTCTTCGCAGGCTTTGGTGCCGGTGAGGCACCAGCGAAGATAATCGTGCGCCATCATCACGCAGCCAATTTTCTCGAAGCGCTGAGGCTCATTCTCTTTTACCCAGCGCAGAAGCGAGGCCGGATGCCCGGTCCACAGCGTCTGGCGCGTATGCGGATAGAGTTTTTCTGGAATGCCGTCCTGCTGCCAGCGTTGCACAATCTCCAGCGCCCGGCGGTCAGAAGAGAGCATGGCGTTGCCCAGGGGCCGATCCTGTTTATCGAGTAGAAACAGTCCTTTGCCCTGAGCAGAAATGCCGACGCCTTTGATCTGCTCTCCGTCTACGCCTGAACGTTTGAGCAGCGTGGCGACGGTAGCGTGGCAGTGCTGCCAGAGCTGGTGCATATCCCGCTCCGCATAGCCTGCGCGTGGGCTGAGCGTGGCCACCGAGCGACGTTCGATACACACTTCCTTTCCCTGGCGGTTGTATAACCCGGCTTTCAGATAAGTACCGCCACAATCGATACCCAGCCAGAAGGGCTCTTTTTCACTCATCTTCATCTCACTTATTCGCCGGGTGGCGCTTCGCTTACCCGGCCTACGGTTCGGTTTAGTGGGTTGGGTGAGGGCATCAGGCCGCACGTTTATGCGGATTCACCGTGGGATTGGGTTCTGCTCCGGCATCACATTTCGTTGGTAACAGCAGTGCCAGCAGCGCCGCCAGTGCCAGAGAAATCGCCAGGCAGTAAACTCCCGCATCTTTGCTGTACAGCGTTATCAGTACGCCTACCGCATAAGGGCCGCAGAATCCGCCGAGGTTACCAAGCGCATTGATCACACCGCGCGCACCGCCTGCCATCTCGGCGCTAAACAGACGTGCAGGAATCGTCCAGAACACCCCAGCGGCGGACTGCAGGAAGAAGCCGCAGCCGACCAACGCGGCATAGGCCAGCCAGGTGTTTGCCTTCAGCGCCACGGAGAGGAACATGCAAAGTGCGAAGCCAATCAGCGGCAGGGAGACAAACAGCTTGCGCTTGCCGGTGCGGTCAGAAAGCGTAGAGAACAGGAACATCCCCGCAATGGCACCGATGTAAGGCAGAATGGCGAGCACCCCGACCTGGCCGATGCTGGTGTGCGTCAGCTCTTTCAGGATGGTGGGTAGCCAAAGGGTATAACCGTAAATCCCGGTCTGGTAGAAGAAGTTCAGGGCGATTAATTGCCACATGGTTTTATCGGAAAGTACGGCGCTCAATGAGGCATTTTTCACCTCTTTTCCGGCGATGGCCTGCTGTTCAGCGGCCAGCGTTTGCACCAGATAGTTTTTCTCGGCCTCTGAGATCCAGCGTGCTTCCTGCGGACGGTCGTAAACGGTGAACGCCCACAGCACCAGCACCACTATGGACATCAAACCTTCAATGATAAAAAGCCAGCGCCAGTCGAGCGCGGTGATAATCCAGCCGGAAAGTGGCGCGGTGATGATCCCGGCAATCGGCACGAACATGATCACAATCGCGTTGGCGCGGCCACGTTCGGCATCCGGGAACCAGTTGCTTATCATCGTTAGCACAACGGGCAGCATCCCGCCTTCCGCCACGCCGAGTAAGAAGCGCAGCACCAGCAACTGATACTGGTTAGTGACAATACCGGTCAGGACTGAGATGACTGCCCAGGCGACCAGGGACCAACCGATAAACTTCTTGCCGCTACCATGAACAGCAATCTTGCCGCCCGGAACCTGCAGGAACAGATAGCCGATAAAGAAGATCCCGCCTGCCAGGCCTGCCATGGTGGCGGAAATACCCAGTTCTTCATCCATACCTCCGGGCATCGCAAAGGCGATATTTACGCGGTCCATGTAAGAAATAATGCAGGCGATAAGAATAGGTGGAATGATTCTTAGCCAGCGCTGGCGCGGAATATCCGCATGTAGAGCATTCGTTGAAATATTCATAGTTAATGTCTCTGTGAATGTAATCGGAATATGTTTTTATTTTTATTGTGTCGCTTTATTCATAGCGCTAATGCCGTCACGCAAAATGGCGATGCGATGGCTGACATCAGCATTAGCATTTATTTCCAGTAATTTAATACCGGAGAATTTCAATGTTGCGGCGCTCGCCGCAGTAAAGAGTGATGTAGCCTGTTCAGTCGTCATTAAACTGTCGGCACAGAACGAAGAAAACGGCGCGTGCAGATCCTGCCACTCGCCATATTCGCCGCGTGTGGTGGTGCCAGAGAACATCAGCGCGCCCAATTTTCCGGCTTTACATGCGGCCTGAACGTGTTCAAGCGGAACGGTGGAATTACGGCCTTCAATGGCCGACCGTGCCCAGTTGATGCAGACGCTGATGTCGGTTCCGTTTACCACCTCCAGCACCTGTTCTAAGGGTAAAAACCCTTTACGCGGTGCAGGTCCGGTCATGGCATCGCAGTGTTCCAGCACCAGATCGCAGGACCAGTTCCAGCTCACAATTTCGCGGATTGAGCGGGAGAATGCCTCGGTGGCCTGTTCGACGGATGCATTCCCGGCCTGCGGCGCCGCCTGCATCTCCAGGGCTATGACTTTTCCCGGAAAACGCACATTTACAGCGTCAATTTTCTGGTGCAGATGCCGGTAAAATTCAACGCATGCTTTACGTTGTTCTTCGTCTGCTGATGCCAGACCAAATGCGCCGTTCGTGCCACGACGGCGCATGGTTTCCATCACCGCCGTGACCACGATTTGCCACTCGTCCGGCGTATGACGGAACAGCCACTCGTCCGGCGTATGACGGAACAGCCACTCGTCACCGAAAGGATGAAGGTTTTCCAGGCAAGGTTGTTCCAGCCCGCGTATGTACGGTGTGTCGGAAAGTTCCCGCCAGAAGGATTGTTCTTCTTGTTCCCCTTTCTGGTGAAACGAGGGTGCGCAGGGGTACGCACCAATAATAAAACCGGTGTTGGTCATTTCGCGTTCCTGTATTCGTCAGAAAATTACAATAATTCGCTGATTGCCACTTTCACCACAATTTTACGAATTACCGTTTCCTTGTTTTTAATACAGGCAGGACGATGAACATCCTGCGGGAAAAATATGGCATAACTGCCAGGTACCATTTCTATAAACGACTCATTTTCGCTGTCGTGATAAAAAATAATATCTCGCTGTTCCAGTAATGATTCGCTTATTTTGTTATTGCCGGTATCAATAGCGATACCGATTTTCTCTTCACCCCAGGCCAGAAACTGAATATCCAGATAGCGGCGGTGCACTTCAGGACGGTTTTCGTGTTGATCCTTTGTGGTGAGGTCGAGCACCTGGGCAAAAATAGTGCGGCCTTCAATTTCCACCACGCCTGGCTCCAGGGTAGTGAAATCCGTGGTGCGCAGAAAATGAAGCGCTTTTTCAATCGCCAGCGGCAGGCGACACGGATTGGGCTGCGAAATATGTCCGAATATCATCATCCCCTCCTTACAGAGACTGGATTTTCGCCCATACGCTGTCGTCAATGGCTATGCCGTTGCGACGGTTCTCTTCCTGCAGACGCGTGAATTCATGTCCCGGCAAACGAACGGCAACATTCTCATCAGCGCGTTCGGCGGTAGTGATGAAGTCCATGATGCGTTGCAGTTTGGCATCGCGGGTTGGCCCGTCGATCAGGCGATCCACTTCAATAGCGATAAAGATCTGCGATACGCCATATTCGTCGCTGTTGTCCTGGGTCACTTCTGCGACGGAAGAGCCGTTAGAGAGCAGGGTAGCGATCATGTCGAGCACGATGGATAAGCCTGAACCTTTCCAGTAGCCCATCGGCAGAATACGGCGGTTTTTCTCAATCACGCCAGGCTCCCGGGTGAGATTGCCCTCGTCGTCAAAGCCGCCATCTACAGGCAACTCGCGCCCGGCCAGGCGGTTCACTTCCAGCATGCCGTAGGAGAACATCGACATCGACATGTCGACCATGGTGATAGGATTCGACGGGATAGCGACAATCAGTGGGTTTGTGCCGATGCAGCATTCTTTTGATCCCCACGCAGGCATTACTGCAATGGAGTTGGTCCAGCAAATTCCAATGTAACCTTTCTCAGCCGCCTGCCAGCCGTAACTGCCGCCGCGCATCCAGTGGTTGGCGTTACGCAGCGCCACCAGGCCGATACCGTGGTCGGATGCCAGTTCGGTGGCGCGATCCATCATCTTTTTCGCCGTCAGGTTGCCGATGGAGCGTCGGGCATCCCACTGTTCGATGGCACCCAATGAGGTCACCCGTTGTGGCTGGGCATCAGGGATGATGTCACCCGCATCCAGTTGCTGAATAAAACGCGGGAAGCGGTTTACGCCATGCGAGTAGACACCGGACTCGGTGGTGCGGGCAAACATCTCTGCGCAGGCATCGGCAGTCTCCACTTTTATGCCGCGATCGAGCAGAACCCGATTGAACGCCGCTTTCAACTCTTCGAAGGTCACTTTCATCCCTGTTCTCCTGTTTTTTAGGGGCAAGTGCGAACGCTTTTTTATCGTTAAATTTCACTATTCGAAATCTGATTTCAAATATAGCGATCAATTTTTGTCAGATCAACGACATTCACGTTTTTCAAAAATCATTAAAATCAACTGGTTGTGTTTTTTCTGTTGAGATCGTGAACTAAACCACACTTTGCGCTACCATCAGGAGCGCGATAAAAAGGAGCGATTTGATGAGCATGAAAGAGAGCGAAATAACGCAGGAAAAAGAGAGGCCAGCGGGCAGCCAGAGCCTGTTTCGCGGCCTGATGCTGATTGAGATCCTCAGCAACTACCCGAACGGGTGTCCGCTTGCGCATTTATCGGAACTGGCAGGTTTGAATAAGAGCACCGTCCACCGGTTACTCCAGGGACTGCAGTCGTGCGGGTACGTTACCCCGGCGCCAGCGGCGGGCAGCTATCGTCTGACCACTAAATTCATTGCTGTCGGGCAAAAGGCGCTTTCATCGCTCAACATTATTCACGTGGCGGCCCCGCATCTTGAGGCGCTGAACATTGCCACTGGCGAAACGGTGAACTTTTCCAGTCGGGAAGATGACCACGCGATCCTAATTTATAAGCTCGAGCCGACAACCGGTATGCTGCGTACGCGTGCTTACATCGGACAGCATATGCCGCTCTATTGTTCTGCAATGGGCAAGATCTATATGGCCTTTGGTCATCAGGATTACGTGGCCAGTTACTGGCAAAGCCATCAGGAACAGATTCAACCGCTGACGCGCAATACCATCACTGAACTGAGTGCTATGTACGATGAGCTGGCGGAAATTCGCGATCGCAGCATGGCAATGGATAAAGAAGAGAACGAGCTGGGTGTCTCCTGTATCGCCGTGCCGGTGTTTGATATTCATGGTCGCGTGCCGTATGCGATCTCCATTTCGCTGTCGACGTCCCGCATGAAGCAGGTTGGCGAGAAAAACCTGCTCAAGCCTCTGCGCGAAACGGCAGAGGCGATATCAAAAGAGCTGGGTTTTAACGTGCGTGAGGGGTAGCGTGTTACTGGCTGCCTTCGTGCCACGCTTTTTCAATTTCTTCGGCGAGAATTTTGACGCCCGCTTCGATTTTTGCCGGATCGGGCACGTAGTTCATGCGCATGCACTGGTGCGTGTGCGGCCACGGCTTATCCAGACCCGGGAAGAAGTAATCGCCCGGCACCATCAGCACGCCACGCTTTTTCAGTCGCTGATAGAGCAGTTCTGTAGTGATCGGCAAATCCTTAAACCACAGCCACAGGAAAATCGCTCCTTCTGGTTTGTGGATCAGGCAGCGTTCTTCCGGTAAGTAGCGGCGAAGCGTCGCAATCGTCTCCTGAACGCGCTGGTAATAGAACGGTTTGATGACTTCATTAGACAGACGCAGCAGGTCGTTGCGCTTGATCATTTCGCACATCATCGCCGGGCCGATACCGCCTGGTGAAAGGCTGATAATGCCGTTCATATTGGTAATGGCGGTGATGATTTTCTCGTTGGCGATGATGATGCCGCAGCGGCTGCCCGGCAGACCCAGCTTGGAGAGGCTCATGCACAGGACAATGTTCGGGTTCCACAGCGGACGAGCTTCGCTGAAGATAATGCCCGGGAACGGCACGCCGTAGGCATTGTCGATCACCAGCGGGATGCCGTGCTGGTTCGCCAGGACATCCAGCTTCATCAGTTCGTCGTCGGTAATCACGTTGCCCGTTGGGTTCGTCGGGCGCGATACGCAGATCATCCCCGTCTCTTCACCAATATGCAGGTGTTCAAAATCGACGTGATATTTGAACTGGCCTTCCGGCAGCAGCTCGATGTTCGGGCGCGTGGAGACGAACAGATCCTCTTCCAGGCCGGAATCAGCATAGCCGATATACTCCGGTGCCAGCGGGAACAGCACCTTTTTGGTGGTGCCGTCGGCACGACGCCCTGCGAAGAGGTTAAACAAGTAGAAAAACGCGCTCTGGCTGCCGTTTGTTAGTGCAATATTCTGTGGTTCGATATCCCAGCCCAGCTCTTCACGCAGCATTTTGGCAAGGAGAGTCAGTAGCTCGGTTTTACCCTGCGGACCGTCGTAATTGCAGAGCGCATCGGTCGCTTTGCCGTTTTCCAGCATCTGCGCGAGCAGCGTCTGGAAATAGGTTGTCATCTCCGGAATTTGCGCCGGGTTTCCGCCGCCGAGCATGATGGCGCCCGGTGTGCGCAGCCCGTCGTTGAGGTCCTCCATCAGGCGAGTAATGCCTGAATGGCGGGTGAATTTGTCGCCAAAAAGTGAAAACGTCATAGCAGGTGTTCTATCGAGCTTATTTTGAAAGTGGGTAACCATAACGCTAGCACTGTGCTGGTGCAAATCGGGAGATGTGGTCGGATTTGTTGTTTTGTATGGCCGAGAGGGATTTGTGTAGTGAATAGTTCTGGTGGGTTTCACCCCTCACCCCCGGCTCACTCCCCATGCGGGGAGAGGGCCAGGGTGAGGGGGGGTATAATTATTGATTACCCGCCCATACCACCATCACCTTATCGTCCTTGTGCTCGCGTACGAAGCCGTACCCCTCTTTCAGCGACAGCGTGGTTTGCTTGCCTTCACCGATCGCCGGATGGCGGGCGCGGAACTGGCCCAGCGTTTGCCAGTGGGCGACGGTTAAGGCCTGCTTGCCCGTCACGTCCTGCCAGTTCATATCCGAGCGGGTACCCTGCAGCGGGTCAGACCCCGTCGGGCCAAACGGACGCTCGGATTCATCACCGTAATAGATTTGTACGCTGCCCGGTGCCAGCAGGAGCAGCTCCGCAGCGCGCTGGCCTCCTTCGCGGAACAGGCGTGTGTCATGGGAGGAGAGATAGCTCAGCACGTTGAAGCTTTGCAGCTTTTCCGCCATCTGCTGCCAGGTGAGATCCATATCGGCCAGGCAATCCACCGCTTTTGCCGCCTGCTCCTGATAATCAAAGTTGATCATCGCGTCGAAACCGTGGCGGTAATAGTCGCTTTGCATCACTCCGTGACCCCAGGACTCGCCGGTCATCCAGAACGGTGCGTTATCGAGCTTTTTGGCCGGGTTGGCCCCTTTCCACGCGGCCAGCGCCTGACTAGCCTGGTCCTTTAACTGTTGCCAAGCCGCAAGCTCGACGTGCTTCGCGGTATCCACCCGGAAACCGTCAATGCCGTAGTCGCGCACCCACTGGCTGAGCCAGTGGGTGAGATAGTCGCGCGGGGTATATCCCGGGATGGCTTTCGCGTGGGTATCGGGCTTGTGCTGATAAAAGTTGGGTAATCCGGAAGGGGCGGTGGATTCCGTTTTCAGATCCGGTAGGAACGCCAGCGACATGGTTAAATCGTCGAAGCCGGGGTTGTCGTAATCACCAATGTCGGTGCGGATCCATTTCTTGCCCCACCATTTTTCCCATGCGGCTTTGTCGCTAAAGTTGATGTAATCGTTGAAGCTATGCCAGCTTTGGCCCGCGCCCGGCTTCCAGTCCGTCCAGCGGTCGCCCAGGGTCTTTTTCAGCTCATCACCCTGCAGATACAGCGCGCCAAACTGGTACTCCTGCATGTCCGCAAGCGTCGCGTAGCCCGCGTGGTTCATGACGATATCGAACAGGATGCGAATGCCGCGCCTGTGCGCTTCATCAACAAGATGGCGCAGATCATCCTCGGTGCCCATGTTGGCATCGAGCTTCGTCCAGTCCTGGGTGTAGTAGCCGTGATAGGCATAGTGTGGGAAGTCCCCTTTGGTGCCACCGCCTACCCAGCCGTGGATCTGCTCAAGCGGGGAACTTATCCAGAGCGCGTTCACCCCCAGCTGCTGTAAATAGTCGAGCCTGCTGGCGAGCCCTTTGAGATCGCCACCGTGGAAGGTGCCAATCTCCTGCATGCCGTCTTTGTGGCGACCGTAGCTGTTGTCGTTGCCCGGGTCGCCATTCACAAAGCGGTCGGTTAGCACAAAATAGACGGTGGCGTTCTGCCAGCTAAACGGCGCTGGTTTGTCGGTTTCGGCGCGCTCAAGCAGCAGCAGGCCACCACTGCTGGCGGCTGGCTGCAGGGTTATGTTTCCGTTCTGCACCGTCGCGGTCTGTTTGCTGTAGAAATCACGCACCACGGTGCCTTCCGGGAAGGTATGGCTGACGTCCAGCGTCAGCGGTTTACCGTCCCACTTCGGGCACTGGCGGATAACGCTTGCAACCGGCTGTTCTGCGGTGCTCTGAATTGTCAGCAGCAGAGTTGGCGTGCCGGATCGGGTATCAATCCGCATCTGGTATTCACCGTCGCGGAAAAGGCGCCACTGCGGCGGAGACCCGTCGCAGGGCTTGAGCGACAGCATCTCATTGAGTTTTATCGCCTCCGAAGGCTGCCAGCACGTCTTGTCAAAACCCAGCGTCAGAGGACGCGTACCCTTCGTAAGCTTTGCCTGGCTGGTGAAAACACCGGTGCCTTCGGCGCGAAATGTGTTAAACCCCGGCGATGACCAGTCGGCATGTGCCAGAGCGGGTAACATCAGAAAAGCTAATGCGGTGCGTTTCATTCCATTTTCCTGTCGCGGCATTTTTGACCAGTGTGCCATCAGGTTGTGGTTAAAAACTCATCCCCCATCGCTTTCTGTCGGGAGGATCTGTGAGGATGAGTGATCCCGCGCGAAATGAGACAGTTATCTGCGATATCACACACATTTTTTCAGGAATGATGTTTTTATGAGCAAGTTTCAGGTGACATAGTTTCGGATTTGGACTATTTCTATACGTGCTCTTGAAGTCTATTTTTGATATGATTTGAGATTCCGCTCTCAAATTTGTGAAAAAAATAAGGTGTTGGGATGATTACATCCGACCAGGAGACCTAATGATATCGACTCCCATTCGACGATATGGGGCCGCGATACTCATGTTACTCACCACGACATTTTCGGGTGGGGTGCTTGCGAAGACGCACACGGATACAACGAGTAAGAAAGCCCACGTAATAAAGACGACAAGTAGTAAGGTTAGCAGTAAACAAGAGTATTCTCGCAATAGTGCAAAGAGTAGTTCACTTCCTGATTTGCGAAAATACCCTTCCGGAACACCAAGAAAAAAAGCGTTTCTCCGGACGGTAATGCCTTACATAACAAGTCAAAATGCCGCGATTACGGCGGATCGTAACTGGTTAATTTCAAAACAGTACGATAGCCGCTGGTCGCCGTCTGAACGCGCGCGTCTGAAAGACATCACGAAGCGCTACAAACTGAGCTGGAACGGTAACACGCGTCGCGTACCGTGGAATGCTCTCCTTGAGCGTGTGGACATTATCCCAGGCAGCATGGTAGCGACCATGGCAGCAGCCGAAAGCGGCTGGGGAACGTCTAAGCTGGCGCGTAATAACAACAACCTGTTCGGCATGAAATGTGCGAAAGGGCGTTGTAATAATGCGCCCGGCAAAGTTAAGGGCTATTCTCAGTTTGAATCAGTAAAAGATTCCGTGAATGCTTACGCGGTGAATCTTAATACGCACCCGGCCTACTCATCGTTCCGTAAATCACGCGCTCAGTTGCGTAAAGCGGATCAGGAAGTAACGGCCAGCGCAATGATTCACAAGCTAAAAGGGTATTCGACGAAGGGAAATAGCTATAACAACTATCTGTTCGCTATGTACCAGGATAACCAGCGCTTAATTGCCGCCCATATGTAATCTCAAAAAACGCCTTCCACTGGAAGGCGTTTCCTTTTCTATATCAGCACCTCGCTGTGGCGATCCCGGTACTCTTTCGGCGTGGTGTCATACTCTTTGCGAAACACCGAATAGAAATACTGCAGCGACGGATAGCCGCACATCTGCGAGATTTCGTTGATCGACAGTGACGTAGAGACAAGCAGGCTGCGGGCCTTCTCCAGCTTCTCCGCATGAATGACGGCATGAATGGTTTCGCCCACCTCTTCTTTGAATCGCTTCTCCAGATTCGAGCGGGAAATGCCCACCGAGTCCAGGACCTGATCGACCTTAATCCCTTTGCAGGCGTGGTTGCGGATATAGTGCATGGCCTGAATGACGGCCGGGTCGCTTAGGGAGCGATAATCGGTTGAGCGACGCTCAACGACGCGGACGGGGGGAACCAGCAGGCGCTGAAGCGGCAGAGCCTCTTTATCCAGCAGACGGTGCAACAGCTTTGCCGCCTGATAGCCCATCTGACGTGTGCCCTGAGCTACGGAGGAGAGCGCCACGCGGGACAGGTAGCGGGTCAGTTCTTCGTTATCAATGCCAATCACGCACAGTTTTTCGGGCACCGGGATATGCAAATGTTCGCAGACCTGCAGCACGTGTCGGGCCCGGGCGTCCGTCACGGCAATAATGCCGGTTTGCGGTGGCAGCGTTTGCAGCCAGTCCGCCAGGCGGTTTTGCGCGTGCTGCCAGTTTTCCGGTGCGGTTTCCAGCCCCTGATAGACCACGCCACGGTACTTCTCCTGCGCGACCAGCTGGCAAAACGCATGTTCACGCTCCACGGCCCAGCGCTTGCCGCTGGTGGCGGGTAAACCATAAAACGCGAAGCGATGGACGCCTTTCTCCTTTAAATGGAGAAAGGCGGCCTCGACCAGGGCATGGTTATCGGTGGCGATGTAGTGGACCGGCGGGTAGTGTTCGGGTGAATGATACGAGCCGCCGACGCCCACAATCGGCACGTCGACGTCGGTTAGCAACTGCTCGATGATGGGATCGTCATAGTCGGCGATGACGCCATCACCCAGCCAGTCTTTGATGTTCTCCAGACGGGTGCGGAAATCTTCTTCAATAAAAATATCCCATTCGGATTGCGACGCCTGCAAATATTCACCCACGCCTTCTACCACCTGACGGTCGTAGGCTTTGTTGGCATTGAATAACAACGTAATGCGGTGACGCTTTTCAAACATGGCTCGCTTCCCAGTTAAGTCACAATGCGGTTATCAGGCTCGTCGCTTGGTGGCAGAGTCCATCCAGACTGCCAGTAAAAGAATGGCCCCCTTGACGATATACTGCCAAAACGTCGGGACGTCCATCATACTCATCCCGTTATCCAACGACGCCATGATAAATGCCCCCATGACCGCGCCCGCCACGCTACCGATACCGCCTGCGAGGCTGGTGCCACCGATGACGCAGGCAGCGATAGCATCCAGCTCGGCGATGTTACCGGCGGAAGGAGAGCCTGCCCCCAGACGCGAGCTGAGGATCAACCCGGCGATAGCGACCATCAGGCCGTTAATGGCGAAAACCGCCAGCTTGGTACGTTCGACGTTAATACCCGACAGGCGAGCAGCTTCAAGGTTGCCGCCGATGGCATAAATACGACGGCCAAACGCGGTGCGCGTCGCCATAAACCTGCCGCCGAGCAGTAACAGCGCCAGCAGCAGTACCGGCGTCGGAACGCCGCGATAGTCGTTAAGAAGCCAGATGGCGCCCAGCACAATGACCGCCGTCAGCGCCTGACGTCCTACCACGGACGTTGACGCTGGCGACGCAAGACCCAGCGCCTGACGGCGCATACGTCCACGCCACTGCCACGCGACAAACGCCAGCAGTCCCACCACGCCGATAGTAAAGCCTATGCTGTCCGAGAGGTAACTCTGGCCAATTTGCGACATCGCCGCGCTGGTCGGGGAGACGGTCGTGCCGTTGGTGATACCGATCAGGATCCCGCGGAAGGCCAGCATTCCCGCCAGGGTGACGATGAACGATGGCACCTTCCGATAGGCAACCCACCAGCCGTTCCAGGCCCCTAAAACCAGCCCCAGTACCAGCGTCACCGCCACGGTCAGCGGCAGCGGCCAGCCGAGCCAGACGTCAAAAATGGCCGCCACGCCGCCGAGAAGACCCATCATCGACCCGACCGACAGGTCGATTTCCGCAGAGATGATCACGAACACCATGCCCACGGCCAGGATGCCGGTGATGGCGGTCTGGCGGAGCAGGTTTGAGACGTTACGCGCGCTTAAGTACGAGCCATCCGTCATCCACGTGAAGAACAGCATGATGACGATAATCGCCGCGATCATCACGAAAACCTGCAGGTTCAGCGCTTTTAGGCCCGCGAACGCGCCGGGCGTCGGAACAGCGACTTTGATATCAGACGGATTGCTTTTCGACATGACGTTCGCTCCTTAAAGCGGCTTCCATCACCTGCTCCTGCGTCAGGTTCTGGTTAATCAGGTTGGCTTTCAGTTTCCCCTCGTGCATGACCAGCACGCGGTCGCTCAGGCCGAGCACTTCGGGTAACTCAGACGAGATGACAATGACGGCAATCCCTTGCTGTACAAGCTGATTAATCAGTTTGTAGATTTCGTATTTGGCACCGATATCGATCCCGCGCGTCGGCTCATCAAGGATTAATATGCGTGGATTGAGGAGCAGACAGCGCGCCAGAATCGCCTTCTGCTGGTTACCACCGCTCAGTCGGCCAATCGCCAGTTCCGGTGAGGAGGTTTTGACCTTAAGACGGGCAAGCGACTGGAGGATGCACTGCTGCTCGGCGGCATCATCCAGGCTGCTCAGCGCGCCGGAGAACCGATCGAGTGCCGCAAGGGTGATGTTTTTACCCACCGCCATGACCGGTACGATGCCGTCTTTTTTGCGGTCTTCCGGAACCATGGCAATGCCGCGGGCAATCGCCTGCTGGCAGTTGTCGATTCTCACGGGCTGGCCGTCTATATATATCGTGCCCTCCCAGCGCCCTGGCCACACGCCAAACAGGCACTGCACGGCTTCGGTGCGCCCGGCACCGACGAGCCCAGCAATCCCAAGAATTTCGCCGCTGTGAAGGGAAAACGAAACGTTATTGACCCGCTTAATGTGGCGGTTAACGGGGTGCCACGCGGTCAGGTTTTCCACGCGCAGCACTTCACCGCCCGTAGTGTGGGGCTCATTCGGGTAGAGCGCGGTCAGCTCGCGGCCCACCATCATGGTGATGATGTCATCTTCACTCATGCCCGCAGCTTCACGCGTGCCGATGTGTTGCCCGTCGCGGATCACGCAGATGGTGTCCGAAATGGCTTTTACCTCGTTCAGCTTGTGCGAAATGTAGATGCAGGCGATACCGTGGTTTTGCAGATCGCGGATGATATTGAGCAGAACCGCAGTTTCCTGTTCGGTGAGCGACGCCGTTGGCTCATCGAGGATCAGCAGCCTGACCTGTTTATTCAGCGCCTTCGCAATTTCGACCAGCTGCTGTTGCCCCAGGCCCAGATCGCCCACGCGGGTATCCGGTGAAATGTTGAGGCTCACCTGCGCCAGCAGCTTTTCACAGCGGAGCGTCATGGTGTCGTAATCCAGCACGCCGTGGCGGGAAATCTCGGCTCCGAGGAAGATGTTCTCCAGCACGGTGAGATGTTTCACCAGCGCCAGCTCCTGGTGGATGATGGCGATGCCTTTACGTTCGGTGTCGCGAATGTGCGTCGCCTGGATGACTTCACCAGCAAAGACAATTTCGCCTTCGTAACTGCCGTGCGGGTAGATCCCACACAGGACTTTCATCAGCGTTGATTTGCCCGAACCATTCTCGCCACACAGCGAAACCACTTCGCCGGGGTTCAACCGGAGACTGACGTTGTCGACGGCTTTCACCGCGCCGAAGCGCTTGGTGATGCTTTTCATTTCAAGTAAATAAGGCATAACTGCTCCACATAACCCGAGGGAAGAACAGTACAACGTGATGCGCCCCCGCAGAGCAGGGGCAGCGCCGGATTACAGTTCGCTCTTCTTGTGGAAACCGTCTTTAATAACGGTGGCGTCAATGTTCTCTTTATTGACTTCAATTGGCGTGAGCAGGCGAGCCGGAACGTCTTTCAGGCCGTTATTCAGCGTTGCATCTGCTTTAGGTTGCTTACCGTTGCCCAGCTCAACGGCAATTTCCGCCGCCGTATTGGCAAGCTCAGTAATCGGTTTGTAGACCGTCATGGTCTGAGTACCTGCGATAATGCGTTTTACGCCCGCCAGGTCGGCATCCTGACCAGAAATCGCGACTTTACCGGCCAGTCCCTGGGCACTCAGAGCCTGAATAGCCCCGCCTGCTGTGGCATCGTTGGAGGCCACGACAGCATCAATTTTGTTGTTATTGGCCGTCAGCGCATTTTCCATAATCTTCAGGGCATTTTCTGGTAACCATCCGTCGGCCCACTGATCGCCGACCACCTTAATTTTGCCGCTGTCGATGTACGACTTAAGGACCTTCATTTGCCCTTCGCGGAACAGTTTGGCGTTGTTATCCACCGGCGAACCGCCCATCAGGAAATAATTGCCTTGAGGCACTTTGTCGATCAGGCTTTGTGCCTGTAATTCGCCCACTTTTTCATTGTCGAAGGAAATATAATAATCAATATCGGCGTTATTAATCATGCGGTCATAAGCGAGAACTTTTATGCCTTCCTGCTTCGCTTCTTTCACCACGTTACTTAATACCTGGCCGTTATAAGGGATAATGACCAGAACATCGACTCCCCGGTTGATCATATTCTCGATCTGCGACATTTGCGTTTCTTCATTGCCGTTAGCCGACTGAACAAACACATTCGCACCGAGTGATTCCGCTTTTTTCACAAAAATATCGCGATCTTTTTGCCAGCGCTCCAGACGCAGGTCATCAATCGCCATACCAATTTTGACCTCCTTGGCATGTCCTGCAAAGCTTACAAGGAGGAGCGTAGTGCAGAGCGTTAGGGTCAGGTTCTTTATCTTCATAATTATTAGGCCTTTTTGTAGGGGTATGTGTTGCTGAGATAAAAGAAACATTCACTGCTGGGTCGCAGCAAATTTTTAACGCGGAAAGGCGGGCTGGCAATTACAGATTTTTATCTTCTCATTACGATATTTGGTTTATTTCTGAATTTATGACCGCGATCGGATTTTAAAATTCGTAACGCCTTAATTACATTTGATTCTGGAATGTGCGCCGAAAAATAGTTTGTCTGCGCATTATTTTGCGAGCCAGCGCACAGTTGTGCATTCTCTCAATAGCAGTGTGAAATAACGTAATTGAGCAACCCAAAATGTCTATTCACTATTACTCCTGAATCAACGACTCGCCGCATACCCTGATTATGGAGCTCAATATGCAAGCTTATTTCGACCAACTCGATCGCGTTCGTTACGAAGGCCCAAAAACGACCAATCCTTTAGCATTTCGTCACTACAATCCGGATGAGCTGGTGCTGGGTAAGCGCATGGAAGATCATCTGCGCTTTGCCGCCTGTTACTGGCATACCTTCTGCTGGAACGGCGCCGATATGTTCGGCGTGGGTTCCTTTGACCGTCCGTGGCAACAGCCGGGTGAGGCCATCGAGCTGGCGAAACGCAAAGCCGACGTGGCGTTTGAGTTCTTCCACAAGCTGAACGTGCCGTACTACTGCTTCCATGATGTTGACGTATCGCCGGAAGGGGCGTCGCTGAAAGAGTACCTGAACAATTTTGCGCAGATGGTGGACGTGCTGGCAGAAAAACAGCAGCAAAGCGGCGTGAAGCTGCTCTGGGGTACGGCAAACTGCTTCACCAACCCACGCTACGGTGCGGGTGCGGCCACCAACCCGGATCCGGAAGTGTTTAGCTGGGCGGCTACGCAGGTGGTGACGGCAATGAACGCTACGCATCAGCTGGGCGGCGAAAACTATGTCCTGTGGGGCGGCCGTGAAGGCTATGAAACCCTGCTCAATACCGACCTGCGCCAGGAGCGCGAGCAGATTGGCCGCTTTATGCAGATGGTTGTCGACCATAAGCACAAAATCGGCTTCCGCGGCACGCTGCTGATCGAGCCTAAACCGCAGGAACCAACCAAGCATCAGTACGACTACGATGTCGCCACCGTGTATGGCTTCCTGAAGCAGTTTGGTCTGGAAAAAGAGATCAAAGTGAATATTGAGGCTAACCACGCTACCCTGGCGGGCCACTCATTCCATCACGAAATTGCCTCTGCGATTGCGCTGGGCATCTTCGGATCGGTAGATGCGAACCGCGGCGATCCGCAGCTGGGCTGGGATACCGACCAGTTCCCGAACAGCGTGGAAGAGAATGCGCTGGTGATGTACGAGATCGTCAAAGCGGGCGGTTTCACCACCGGCGGCCTTAACTTTGACGCCAAGGTGCGTCGCCAGAGCACCGACAAATACGATCTGTTCTACGGCCACATTGGCGCGATGGACACCATGGCGCTGGCGCTGAAAGTGGCGGCGCGTATGATTGAAGACGGCGAGCTGGATAAGCGCGTGGCGAAGCGCTACAGCGGCTGGAACAGTGAGCTGGGCCAGCAAATTTTGAAGGGTCAGTTATCGCTTGCGGACATCGCGAAGTACGCTGAACAACAGCAGCTGGCGCCGCAGCACCAGAGCGGGCATCAGGAATTGCTGGAAAACCTGGTTAATCACTACCTGTTCGATAAATAACAGCATCCAGGCCCGGTAAGCGGAAGCGCCACCGGGCATTTCTGTCAAAGGAGTCACCACAATGTATATCGGGATCGATCTTGGCACATCGGGTGTGAAAGCCATCCTGTTAAGCGAGCAGGGCGACGTTTTAGCAACGCAGACTGAAAAGCTGCAGGTTTCACGCCCGCATCCGCTGTGGTCGGAGCAAGACCCGGAGCAGTGGTGGCAGGCGACGGATCGCGCGATGAAAGCCTTAGGCGAGCAGCACAGCCTGCGCGACGTGAAAGCGCTGGGCATTGCCGGACAAATGCATGGTGCAACGTTGCTGGATAGCCAGCATCGCGTTCTGCGCCCGGCTATTCTCTGGAACGATGGCCGCTGTGCGGAAGAGTGCGCAATCCTTGAAGCGCGTGTGCCCACGTCCCGCGAGATTACGGGCAACCTGATGATGCCGGGCTTCACCGCACCAAAACTTTTGTGGGTACAGCGCCACGAGCCGGAGATTTTCCGTCAGGTGGCGAAAGTCCTGTTGCCAAAAGACTATCTGCGCTTTCGTATGACGGGCGATTTCGCCAGCGACATGTCCGATTCCGCGGGCACGATGTGGCTCGATGTGGCGAAACGCGACTGGAGCGAGGCGATGCTGGATGCCTGCCATCTGACCCGGGAACATATGCCCGCGCTGTTCGAAGGCTGTGAGGTGACGGGTACGCTGCTGCCAGACGTTGCGGAACGCTGGAATATGCCTGCCGTACCGGTGGTGGCCGGGGGCGGTGATAACGCGGCGGGTGCCGTGGGTGTCGGGATGGTTGAGGCGGGGCAGGCGATGCTGTCGCTGGGAACCTCTGGGGTCTATTTTGCCGTCAGCGACGGCTATCGCAGCAATCCCGAAAGCGCTGTGCACAGTTTCTGTCATGCGCTTCCGGGAAAATGGCATTTGATGTCGGTGATGCTGAGCGCGGCATCCTGCCTGGACTGGGCGGCGAAGCTTACCGGCATGGCGGACGTTCCGGCACTCATTGCGGCGGCGCAGCAGGCGGATGACGCGGCGAGTACCGTCTGGTTTTTACCCTATCTTTCTGGCGAGCGTACGCCGCACAACAACCCGGAAGCGAAAGGGGTATTCTTTGGCCTAACCCACCAGCACGGCCCGGCAGAGCTGGCGCGTGCGGTTCTGGAAGGTGTGGGGTATGCGCTGGCCGACGGAATGGATGTGGTGCACGACTGCGGCCTGAAACCGGCGAGCGTCACCCTGATTGGCGGCGGCGCGCGAAGCCCTTACTGGCGACAGATGTTGGCGGATATCAGCGGGTTGCAGCTGGATTTCCGCACGGGAGGGGATGTTGGCCCCGCGCTCGGCGCCGCGCGTCTGGCGCAGATCGCTATGAACCCGGACAAGCCGCTTTCGCAGCTGCTGCCGCAGCTTACGCTTGAACAGGCGCATGTGCCTGACGCGGCAGGACATGCCCGTTATGCAGAAAGGCGCGAGGTGTTCCGCAAAATCTATCAGCAGCTGCTGCCGCTGATGTCATAAACTCGCTTGTCCGACAGAGGCACGAGGATGTCCTTTTTTGGTCTGTGCGTGCCTCTCTTTCCTTGCCAGTATGGTGACACACCCACTGGCGAGGAGATTTATCATGTCACGCATTGCACTCATCAATATTGATACTCAGCAGTCCTTCCATCATCGCCCTTACTGGCAGGAGGGCGACATTCCTGCCTTTCAGCAGGCGATGCTGGGGCTGATTGAAGGCTGCCAGGCGCGCGGTATTCCTGTCGTTGATATTTTTCATGTGGATGAAGATGGCCCCTTCACGCTGCAAAGCGGCTATGTCAAACCGATGGCCTTTTTGCGTCATCAGCCGGATGTGGTTTTCCAGAAACACGTCCATAATGCCTTCACGGATACCGGGCTTGACCGCTGGCTGCGCGAGCGTGATATCAACCAGCTGATCATCTGCGGCATTCGCACGGAACAATGCTGTGAAACCACCGCTCGGGTAGCATCCGATCTGGGTTATGCTGTGACGTTTGTGAGCGAGGCAACGCTGACGTTTCCCATGACGTACAGGGGCATTACCCTGAGCGCAGCGGAAATTCGCCACCGTACCGAGACGGTACTGGCCGGGCGTTTTGCCGACATTAAAACGGTAGCGGAGACGCTGGAGTCACTGTAATGCGCATCGACGTCTGGTTCGTGATGTTACCCGGGGTACTGGCACTGGATATGTCAGGCCCGGCGGAGACCTTTGTGCTGGCTGGCGACGCGTTTCGTCTGCATTACATTGGGCCGCAACCGGACGTGCCGACGTCGATAGGCCTGACGATGGGCGGCATCCAGCCGTTGCCGGAAAGTCTGCCTCCAGGGAGTCTGCTGGTCCTGCCGGGGGTGAGTGACTCCCGCGTTCAGTTCTCAACGCCGCAGGCGCACCAGATCCAGCACTGGCTAATGCGCCTGCAGCCGGTCATTCAGCGCCGGGATATCACGGTGATGTGCGTCTGTTCTGGTGCGCTGCTGGCGGCGAAATCGGGCCTGCTGAATAACAAACAGTGCACAACCCACCATGACGTTATCAGTCGTTTACGCACTGTGGCTCCCACGGCGACGATTAAAGAAAACCGCATCTTTGTACAGGACGAGAATATCTGGACCAGCGCGGGGATCACGTCGGGCATCGATCTGGCGCTGCATATGATTAACCGCCTGTGCGGTCCCGAAAAGGCGCTGGCCGTGGCGCGCGAGATGGTGGTCTGGTTCCGCCGTTCCGGTGACGATCCCCAGCTCTCCCCGTGGCTGCGCTACCGCAATCATCTTCATCCGGCGATCCATCGGGCGCAGGATGCGCTCACCGCCGAGCCGCAAAAAACGTGGAGCTTGCCTGATATCGCCGCACTGGCGCACGTCAGCCCGCGCCATCTCACCCGGCTTTTCCAGACGCATTTAGGGATTAGCGTCCGCGATTATCTGGAGCAGCTGCGTCTGGCGGTGGCGGAGCAGTGGCTGATGCAGGGGCGCGGCGTGGAACAGGCCTCGCTGGCGGCAGGCTTCTCCTCCCCGCGCCAGTACCACCGCGCCCGGCAGCGCAGCGTTAGCTGACGAAGCGGCGAGTGTCGATTTTTTGCAGCAGCATCGACAGCAGCAGGCTGATAACCAGCGTAGCGGCAAAAATCCAGACGATATCCAGCACCGGCCAGTTTTTGAGCTCAACGCCCCTCGTTCGCAGGGCGTGGATCACCAGCGCGTGAAAACCGTAAATTCCCAGCGAGTGCCGCGAGATAAAGCCCAGCACGGGAAGGGGACGCGCATTCAGGGTGTTTTTAACGAGCGTGAGCAGCGATACGGCACAGATAAATACCATCGGCCCGCAATACAGATACCAGGTATCGGCAAAATTGCCGCGCCACTGAAGCTCATGTAGCGTCCCGCGTGAAATCACCGCCACGCCGGCGATAAACAGCGCTCCGCAGAGCCAGTTCAGACCGCGCTTTTGCGTATCCATCATCCCGATGGCGCGCCCCAGCATGCCGTAAAGCACGTAGTAGAAGGTGTCGCCGTTGATATAGAGATTTACCGGCAACCATTCGAAACCGTCGATTTTCTGCGAAACCGTGTTCGGGTTGGCGACGATGCCAATCACCACCATCAGAGCCAGAAGCATTTTCCCGCTGACGTTTTTCACCTGAATGAGCGGAGAGACCAGATAGATAACGATGATGGCGAAGAAGAACCACAGGTGGTAGAAAACCGGTTTTTGCAGCAAATATTTGAGGGATAACCCGGCGTTAATGGAGGTAAACAGGGTGATATAGAGCAGGGCAACGGCGCTGTAGAACCCCAGACAGGCCGCGATGCGGATGAAGTGCCTCGGCTGCGCGCTACGCTCGCCAAAAAAGAGAAAGCCGGAAATCATAAAAAACAGCGGCACGCTGACGCGCGACGCGGAGTTGAGGATATTGGCAATATCCCAGTTAACGGGGCTGATGCTGTGGGCATTCGTGACATACCAGGTCGTCGTGTGGATCATGACCACCATCAGACACGCTATTCCGCGCAGGTTATCAATCCAGTTAATTTTTGACGGCATCAGTTCCTCTTATTCCCTGTAAAGTGAGTGGGACTCCCATTGTCCAAAAGTCTTCGTTTGGAAAATTCTGAGTTTTATGCACAGGCTTGCCGGGAGACCGCGAGATTCGCAGAATGGCAGACCTTAATCTATAAAAGTGTTGATACTAAAAATAACAGCCGCTGACCAGGACGGTAATAAAAATGATGATGAAGCGTGTGGCATCACTCTTTCTGCTATTCATGCTGGCAGGATGCAGTACGCCACAGGAAGTCCCCGTGCAAAAAGCGCAGCAGGGAAAAATAAGCCCGGAGCGTTCGCTGAATATGGAAGCGCTCTGTAAAGAGCGGGCCGCTCGGCGCTATAACTCGGACGTTCAGAAAATTAACGTCATCGGATTCGAGCGCTTTCAGGGCAGCTATGAGCTTAGAGGGTATACTGCGCGTAAAGAGGGCTTTGTCTGCTCGTTTGATGCGGACGGTCAGTTTTTACATCTCTCCATGCGCTAGCCTGCTCGCATAATCAACAACCAGACGCCGCCAGCGTTCTGGCCGGAAGGCTTATTTCCCAATTTTCCCTAAACAACCCCGTTTCGTACTGTATATCTTGCAGCCAGCGGGTATACTGGTCCCTTCCATTTAAAACCACACGTATCCAGCACGAAATACTATGCAAAAGTTTGATACCAAGACCTTCCAGGGCCTGATCCTGACCTTACAGGATTACTGGGCTCGTCAGGGCTGTACCATTGTTCAACCTTTGGACATGGAAGTCGGCGCCGGCACTTCACACCCGATGACCAGCCTGCGCGCGTTGGGGCCAGAGCCAATGGCGACCGCGTATGTGCAGCCTTCCCGTCGTCCGACCGATGGTCGTTACGGTGAAAACCCGAACCGTCTGCAGCATTACTATCAGTTCCAGGTGGTGATTAAGCCATCACCCGACAACATTCAGGAACTGTATCTCGGGTCGCTGAAAGAGCTGGGTATGGATCCAACCATCCACGACATCCGTTTCGTGGAAGACAACTGGGAAAACCCAACGCTGGGTGCCTGGGGTCTCGGTTGGGAAGTGTGGCTGAACGGCATGGAAGTGACCCAGTTCACCTACTTCCAGCAGGTTGGCGGTCTGGAATGTAAGCCGATCACCGGTGAAATCACCTACGGTCTGGAACGTCTGGCCATGTACATTCAGGGTGTAGACAGCGTTTACGACCTGGTCTGGAGCGACGGCCCGCTGGGTAAAACCACCTACGGTGACGTGTTCCATCAGAACGAAGTGGAGCAATCCACCTATAACTTCGAATACGCGGACGTGGATTTCCTGTTCACCTGCTTCGAGCAGTACGAGAAAGAGGCTCAGCAGCTGCTGGCGCTGGAAACTCCGCTGCCGCTGCCTGCCTACGAGCGTATTCTGAAGGCCGCCCACAGCTTCAACCTGCTGGACGCCCGCAAAGCCATCTCCGTGACTGAACGTCAGCGCTACATTCTGCGTATTCGTACCCTGACCAAAGCCGTTGCAGAAGCTTACTACGCGTCCCGTGAAGCCCTTGGCTTCCCGATGTGCAACCGAAACAAATAAGAGGCGGCCATGTCTGAGAAAACTTTCCTGGTGGAAATCGGCACCGAAGAGCTGCCACCAAAAGCCCTGCGCAGCCTGGCTGAATCTTTTGCTGCGAACGTGACCGCCGAGCTGGATAACGCTGGCCTGGCGCACGGTAAAATTGAGTGGTTTGCTGCACCGCGTCGTCTGGCGCTGAAAGTGGCAAATCTGGCGGCGTCTCAGCCGGATCGTGAAGTCGAAAAACGTGGCCCGGCGATTGCCCAGGCGTTTGACGCGGAAGGCAAGCCAAGCAAGGCTGCCGAAGGCTGGGCGCGCGGCTGCGGCATCACCGTTGATCAGGCCGAGCGTCTGACCACGGATAAAGGCGAATGGCTGCTGTATCGTGCCCACGTGAAAGGCGAAAGCGCGGAAGCGCTGCTGCCAAACATGATCGCCACTTCTCTGGCGAAGCTGCCGATTCCTAAGCTGATGCGCTGGGGCGCGTCTGACGTACACTTCGTGCGTCCGGTACACACCGTGACCCTGCTGCTGGGCGACACCGTTATCCCGGCGACCATTCTGGGCGTGGCGTCCGATCGCGTGATCCGCGGCCACCGCTTTATGGGCGAGCCAGAGTTCACCATCGACAATGCCGACCAGTATCCGCAGATCCTGCTGGAACGCGGTAAAGTGATTGCCGACTACGAACAGCGTAAAGCCAAAATTAAAGCGGACGCGGAAGAAGCGGCGCGTAAGATTGGCGGTAATGCCGACCTGAGCGACAGCCTGCTGGAAGAGGTCACTTCTCTGGTGGAATGGCCGGTTGTGCTGACCGCGAAATTCGAAGAGAAATTCCTGGCCGTTCCGGCAGAAGCGCTGGTTTATACCATGAAGGGTGACCAGAAGTACTTCCCGGTTTACGCCAACGACGGCAAGCTGCTGCCAAACTTCATCTTCGTGGCGAACATCGAATCGAAAGATCCGAGCCAGATTATCTCCGGTAACGAGAAAGTGGTGCGCCCGCGTCTGGCGGATGCCGAGTTCTTCTTCAATACCGACCGTAAAAAGCGTCTGGAAGATAACCTGCCGCGCCTGCAGACCGTGCTGTTCCAGCAGCAGCTGGGTACGCTGCGCGACAAAACCGACCGTATCGCGGAGCTGTCCGGCTGGATCGCCCGTGAAATCGGTGCCGACGTTAACCACGCGACCCGCGCGGGCCTGCTCTCCAAATGCGACCTGATGACCAACATGGTGTTCGAATTCACCGACACCCAGGGCGTAATGGGCATGCACTACGCGCGTCACGATGGCGAAGCGGAAGACGTGGCCGTAGCTCTGAACGAGCAGTATCAGCCGCGCTTTGCGGGCGACGATCTGCCGTCCAACCCGGTTGCCTGCGCTGTAGCGATTGCCGATAAGATGGACACCCTGGCGGGTATCTTCGGCATCGGCCAGCATCCGAAAGGCGATAAAGACCCGTTTGCGCTGCGTCGTGCCGCGCTGGGCGTGCTGCGCATCATCGTTGAGAAGAACCTGAACCTTGATCTGCAGACCCTGACCGAAGAAGCGGTGCGTCTGTACGGCGACAAGCTGACCAACGCGAACGTTGTGGATGACGTGATCGACTTTATGCTCGGCCGTTTCCGCGCGTGGTATCAGGACGAAGGTTACACCGTCGACACCATTCAGGCGGTGCTGGCGCGTCGTCCAACCCGTCCGGCTGATTTCGATGCGCGTATGAAGGCGGTTTCCCACTTCCGTACGCTGGAAGCGGCATCTGCTCTGGCGGCGGCCAACAAGCGTGTATCCAACATCCTGGCGAAATCCGACGAGACGCTGAACGAGCGCGTAAACGCCGCGACGCTGAAAGAGCCGGAAGAGATCGCTCTGGCGATGCAGGTTGTGGTGCTGCGCGACAAGCTCGAGCCGTACTTCGCGGAAGGTCGTTACCAGGAAGCGCTGGTTGAGCTGGCGGAGCTGCGTGACGTGATCGACGCCTTCTTCGAGAAAGTGATGGTGAACGTAGAAGATAAAGAACTGCGTATTAACCGTCTCTCCATGCTCGAAAAACTGCGCGAGCTGTTCCTGCGCGTGGCGGATATTTCGCTGTTGCAGTAATGTGCCCGTTGTAACAAATGCTAAAAACCCGCTTCGGCGGGTTTTTTTTATGGGTCTTTTGTAGACCGGATAAGCGCAGCGCCATCCGGCAGGTTTAGCCGATCGCGATTGTGCCTTCGTCTGTCTGCAGCCAGCGCGGTGCCTTCAGCGTATCAGCAAAGTAGCTGACCAGCTCGCACAGCAAATCTTCCATCACGATTTCAGATTGTCGCGACAGTGAGCCGTTCATCAGCATCTGCGTAAGCTCCTGACAGTAGCGCCCCAGCTGATCGCATTCGGGTTCGAAAGCCGGAACGCGTGACGGGAGTTCCTTCACGGTCAGGCTGGCTTTTAAAGCGTCCGGAACAGGTTCCAGAAGCGTGGGTTGCAGAAGATTCAGACAGGCATAAAGTCTGCCGTAAAGCGCCATTTTTGGGGCGGGTTCTTCGCAAACTACCAGTGCGTCGGTAAAACGTTCGCAGTTATCCGCCAGTTCGGTGAAGTCGGTGGCGTGGTTGAAGGGCAGGGTGAATAAAGAATGAGCTTGGGTTGGGGTAGTAGCCATATTGGCAGCCTCCGATAAGTGATAAAGCTTCCACCACCGGAAATGCTAACTTCGCTGGTGGTGGACTGAACAGAGTTAGCATTACCGGCCTTATCGGATACCGGCGCATCTTTCGATGCCCCTGCTCAGCCCACCATTGAGATGTAGCAAAGCATGCTGCACATAATGTGCCGCCGATAAGATAAGCCAGGATGCTAAACCCGGCACCTGATTTTGCAGGTGCAAAGAGAACTTACTGCTCATCAAAACAGGCGGCAATAGATTTGAGCTATGCCACTGAGGATATTACCATTTCTGGAAAGAGACTCGCAAAATTACCGCAATGAAAAGCATACTGCGGGCAGAGGTCTTACAGCGACGCTATGGTCCGGCTGTAAATCGCTGAGGCGTTTGCCTTCCGGCCGGGGCGAGGCGCATGGATGCGCCGAGAGGGCGGGCTTTACAGGGATGTTACCTCCGCCCGTCCCCGATAAGCCGGAAGGAATAAGCCGAAGGTACCGCGTAGCGGCGATTTACCGCCGGGAGCCCGGGTAGCCAGGGTGGTGGCGACTGAGCCACCCTGGCACGTTCACGGGTATTGTCGTTACAGAGTAGCAAGGAACATAAAGTGAACGGAATGACCACCAGAGTCGTATGCTTCCCCTCACCCCAGCCCTCTCCCTCAAGGGAGAGGGGGCCGTCTGTGCAAGCAATATTTGGTGGGGATCCCTCAGCCCAAAGGGAGAGGGAGTACAAATCGTCCAAAATTTAACCTTGAAATGGTCAACCCATTACCGCTATCCTTATCTCCGTTAAATTTCTCGCTCTGGAGCGCCCCCCAAAAATGAACAAACACGACTGATGAATTTCGATCCTTGCTAAACGCCACCGCGTGGGCAGGGGATGTTTTGATTTCATTCAGGAGTGCTTATGGCTCATTTTGCGCAGTCCCCTTCTTTTATTTTGCATCAGGTCACCTGTCAGTTTGCGACGGGCGATACCCTTTTTGGTCCGCTGAGTTTTTCTCTGGAGCCGTCTCTGTGCGCTCTGGTTGGCCGTAACGGCAGCGGGAAAACGCGTCTGCTGCGTCTGCTGGCGGGGCTTGATGAGCCTGCAAGCGGGCATATTGAACGTACCGGAACACATGTCTATGTGGCTCAGCAGCAGGACATTTTGCCGCACACGACGCTGGCTGAGCTGCTCGGGTACGAGGCCATCTTCGCGGCGCGAGCGCGTATCGACAGCGGCGATTACCAGCCTGACGATCTGGAAATGCTTGATGGATTCTGGGATTTAGCTGAACGTCTTGGCGAGGCGTTTGCCCGGGCGAAACTTCCGCCGTTTGATCCAGATAAGCCAGCCGGTGAGCTCAGCGGCGGCGAGCGTATTCGCGCGCTGCTGTGCGGGGCATTTACGGCTGAAGCGGATTTCCTGCTGCTGGACGAACCGACTAACCATCTGGATCGACAAGGACGGGCGTGGTTCTACGACCAGCTTGCCCGTTATCAGGGCGGCGTGCTCGTCGCCTCCCATGACCGTGAGCTGCTGGCGCAGGTGCCGCGTATTCTTGAGCTAAGCAGCGGCGGGCTGCGCAGCTACGGTGGGAATTATGCGGATTATCAAACCCAGCGCGATGCCGAACAGCAGGCGGCCCGCGCGGCGCTGGAACATGCGGCCACGGAGCGCAAACGCACCCGCGCTCGTATGCAAAAAGAGCATGACGACAGCCAGCGGCGCTCGGCGAAAACATTACGCACCGTCGATACCCTGAATATCGCGTCGTTTGAACGCGTCAAATACAAAGGCGCGGCAAAGGAACGTATCGGCGCCTGGAAAAAACAGCACAGCGAGCATAATGAAGCCCTGAATGCCGCGGTAAACAAGGCGCGTGAGCGGGTTGAAGAAGATAACCAGGTGATGTTTACCCTGCCGGGGAGTCAGATCCCGGAAGGTAAACAGGTGCTGGTGCTGGAAGATCTGGTGCTGCCGCATGTGCCTGTTCCTCCGCTTAGCTGGCGGATGGACGGGCCAATGCGCGTGGCGCTAAAAGGTCCGAACGGCTGCGGGAAATCGACGCTGTTGAAAGCCATCCTCGGCGACATTAGTCCACGCTCAGGAACCTGCAAGGTGTCGGTCAGCTGTGCTTATCTCGATCAGCATCTTTCCCGGCTCGATCTGTCGCAGTCGGTCATGATGCACCTCAACCTGGGCAATACGCCCCTGGAAGAGGGTATGTTACGCACCCGTTTAGCCCAGCTTCAGCTGGGGGCCGACAAAGTCTCGCTCCCGCTGGCGGAACTGAGCGGCGGTGAGCGTCTGAAGGCTGCGCTGGCCTGCGTGCTTTGGCGCGGGGAGGCCACGCAGCTCCTGTTGCTGGATGAACCGACCAACCATCTGGATCTGGCTTCAGTGCAGGCTATTGAAGCGGCGCTGGCTGGTTTCCCCGGCGCGCTGCTGGTGGTGTCACACGATGATGCGTTTTTAAAAGGGTTAACGCTGACGCACGAGATGGTGTGGGAAGAGACGGGCTGGCGTTTCGAGAGCCTTTAAACACAAGCCCCCGCAACGGCGGGGGCATTCAATCTTCACTACGCTATCTGTTTGCTGAGTGCAGGGTTGGCCTGAATCAGGCGCATCAGCTTTAACTCGGTTGGGGTGGGTTTCTCTCGTTTTGACTCCCACTCCAGCACCATAGCTACGCTGACACCCATCGCTCTGGCGAATTCTTCAGTTTTCAGTCCTGTCCCTTTGCGCAATTGCTCATATTCTGTAAAGGGATTGGATTTTTGTTGCAGGGTAATGGCCTGCGGTACATCTTTAAAAACGATCTGTTCCAGACTGCTCAGCAGCTCAAACTCAGGATCTTTATATTCCATTGAGAACTCCTCTTAAATCTCACATCGTGATCAAGAACATCAGAGAGCCAATTAAGAATAGTCCCTAATACAAACCAAGGATCGTCACGGCTGTGATTAATCGTGCGGTAATGATCGCTTTACGCGATTCAGCTATCTGGATAGTTATGCTAATTCCCTGATTAACCATATGTCGGCTTCGCCAGGTATTTTTTTGTAAATAGTAAGAAATAAATCGGCAATAGTCGTTTTACATGAAAAGAGTATCTTGCAAGGCTGACCTGGACTATCCTTGTCAGCGTCGGGCACGCGTGTGCCGGTGTGCGCTTTTTTGGGTGAAAGGAGTAATAAAATGGCGACAGGAAAGTCCTGCTCTCGCTGGTTTGCGCCTATTGCGGCGTTGTTGATGGTTGTTAGCCTGAGTGGGTGTTTTGATAAAGAAGGCGATCAGCGCAAAGCGTTTATCGATTTTCTGCAGAATACAGTGATGCGCAGCGGCGAGCGGTTGCCGACGCTGACTGCGGATCAGAAAAAACAGTTTGGCCCCTTTGTGTCCGATTACGCCATTCTTTATGGGTATTCACAGCAGGTGAGCCAGGCGATGGACTCCGGTATCCGCCCGGTAGTGGATAGCGTGAACGCCATCCGTGTTCCCCAGGATTATATGACTCAGCGCGAGCCGCTGCGCCAGTCCAACGGTGCGCTCGGCGTGCTGAGCCAGCAGCTGCAAAATGCGAAAATGCAGGCTGACGCGTCACGTTCTGCGCTGAAGCAGGGCGAGGATCTCAAACCGGTCTTCGATAAAGTGTATGAGAAAGTAGTGACGAAACCGTCTGAAGCGATACAACCGCTGATTCCGGCCGCGCAGGTCTTCACTCAACAGCTTGTTCAGGTCGGGGATTTCATCTCGCAGCAGGGGACACAGGTGAGCTTTGTTGCCAACGGCATTCAGTTCCCAACCTCGCAGCAGGCAAGTCAGTACAATACGCTGATTGGGCCGCTGGCCGCCCAGCACCAGGCCTTTAGCCAGGCGTGGGGCGCAGCAGTCGCTGCCACAGAATAAACCGAAAAACCCCGCCTCAGGCGGGGTTTTTTTTCGGCATTCAGAAAATAACGCTTGTCATTCCTCTACCACATCGGTATAACTGTTCGCGTCGGTTTGTTACACAGACCTAAAGCAGTTTAGTAAAGCAGTCCAGATTGTTATCCATAGATACCCTTCGTAGTGACCCTTCCTTCATCGCTTAAAAATCTGTAACGCAATCCATCAAGCCGGAAGGCACAATATATTTGTTAATAAGGTAATTTCTATGTCTGCTAAAATGACTGGTCTGGTTAAATGGTTCAACGCTGATAAAGGTTTCGGCTTCATCACTCCTGACGATGGCTCTAAAGACGTGTTCGTACACTTCTCTGCTATCCAGAACGATGGCTACAAATCTCTGGACGAAGGTCAGAAAGTTTCCTTCACCATCGAAAGCGGCGCTAAAGGCCCAGCAGCTGGTAACGTTGTAAGCCTGTAAGCTTCCAACCCAGTAGCACAAAATTCAAAAACCCGCCTTCTGGCGGGTTTTTTCGTTTCTACTGTTGGATCTGCGGGTTAACGCAGTTCCTGTCTACTTTTCCGGCAAGCGCGGCTATCAGGTTATCTACTGCCGTCGCCGCCATATTGTAGCGCGTCTCGTGGGTAGCAGAGCCGATGTGTGGCAGGGCGACGACGTTTGGCATGCTCAGCAGCGGGGAGTCCACCGGAAGCGGCTCCTGCTCAAACACGTCCAGACCCGCGGCGTGGATCTCGCCGCTTTGCAGCGCTTCAATCAGCGCCTGCTCATCCACCACCGGACCGCGACCCGCGTTGATGAAGATGGCGGACTTCTTCATTTTTTCAAACGCGGATTTGCCAATCAGATGGCGCGTTTCATCCGTCAGCGGCAGGATCAGGCAAACAAAATCGGCTTCCTGCAGCAGCGTATCCAGCTCGCAGTAACGCGCGTTGAAGCGTTCTTCTGCTTCACTGTGATGACGGCGCGCGTTATACAGAATCGGCATGTTGAAGCCGAAATGCGCGCGCTGCGCCAGCGCCAGCCCGATACGCCCCATACCCACGATGCCCAGCGTTTTGCCATGCACATCCACGCCGAACCAGTCCGGCCCAATGCTTTTAGTCCATTCGCCGGCTTTCACACGCTCGGCCACTTCCACCACGCGACGGGCCGTGCTGAGCACCAGCGCCATCAGCGTATCTGCCACGGTTTCCGTCAGGGCATGCGGCGTGTGCATCAGCAGGATTTTACGGGCGTTCAGGGCATCCACGTCGAAATTGTCATAACCCACGGAAACGGTTGAGGTAGCACGAAGCTTCGGCATTTTCTCCAGCAGGGCGACATCCACTTTTTCGCTTGAACCCAGCAGGCCTTCGGCGCTCGCGAACGCATCGGCGTGCTGCGCCACGGTCTCCGGGCTCAGGTTCTTCACCTGCGTAACGGTGAAGTGTTCTTCCAGGCGTTTCTGCAGATCTTCCGGCAGAGCTTTATACAAAATGACGGACGGCTTCATGCTAATCTCCGTTGATTTTTAAGGATTCAGGCGTGGCGTGCGCCGACGAGGTGCTGTTGATTATTAGCAGGCTTAACAATCAAAGTAAGCCACACGGAGGCGAAAAGCGCTACCCCCATAAAGATGTACGACGCGGATGGGCTGCCGGTCACACCGTTCAGATAGCCGACGAACCAGGATCCGCAGAACGACCCCAGCGCGCCCATACTGTTAATCAATGCCATTGCACCGCCCGCGACGTTACGCGGCAGCATTTCCGGGATGATGGCAAAAAACGGACCGTACGGGGCGTACATGGCGGCACCGGCAATCACCAGCAGGGTATAAGAGGCCCAGAAGTGATTCGCGCCCACCGCCCACGAGCCGATGAAGGCGAAAGCGGCAATCAGCAGCAGCGGCCAGACGAACAGCTTGCGGTTTTGCAGCTTGTCCGACGCCCAGGAGACAACGATCATCGCGATGGTCGCGGCGAGATACGGTACGGAAGAGAGCCAGCCCACTTCCACCATGCCGAGGTTCTCGCCGCCGCTGCGGATAATCGACGGCAGCCACAGCACAAACCCGTACACGCCGATACTCCAGGTAAAGTACTGCGCGCAGAGCAGGATAACGTTGCGGGAGCGGAACGCTTCGCCGTAGTTGCGTACCGCCTTCAGCCCCTGCTGCTCTTTATCCAGCTGCGCCTGCAGCGCGGCTTTTTCATCTTCGGAAAGCCACTTCGCCTGGGCAGGCTTATCTTTTACCAGCACCCACCAGCAGAATGCCCAGATAATTGCGGGTACCCCTTCGATGATAAACATCTCGCGCCAGCCGAAGGACTGGATCAGGTAGCCGGAGACGACCGACATCCACAGTACGGTGACCGGGTTACCGAGGATCAGGAAGGTATTCGCGCGTGAACGTTCAGATTTGGTAAACCAGTTGCTTATGTAAATCAGCATCGCCGGCATGACTGCTGCCTCAACGACGCCGAGGATAAAGCGAATGGCCGCCAGAGCAGGAATATTATTCACCACGCCGGTCAGTGACGCGCAGGCGCCCCACAGGATCAGACAGATGAAGATCAGCTTACGCACGCTGCGGCGTTCCGCGTAAATCGCGCCGGGGATCTGGAAGAAGAAGTAGCCCAGGAAGAAAAGGGCACCCAGCAGGGATGAAATACCTTTGGTGATGCCGAGGTCTTCGGTGATCCCCGCTGCGGATGCGAAACTGAAGTTGGCACGATCGAGGTACGCCAGGCTGTACGTGATAAACACGATTGGCATGATGTACCACCAGCGTTTTACTGCATTGGTCGAACTGTTCATAGGCTTGCCTCTGTTGTTGAGGTTGTTACCGCCGTTGTCTGTAGGGTACACGGTGGCTTAATTATTTGGTGTGGCATGCTGCCCTCACCCTGGCCCTCTCCCACAGGGAGAGGGAATTTAAACGCCGAGCTCTGCTCGCGTTGGCAATCCTTCGCTGTCGCCCTGCACCTGAATCGCCAGCGAGCCAATCTTATTGCCCCGCGCGACGGCCTGCTGCAGCGGTTTGCCTTCCAGCAGGGCGCTAATGACGCCTACGGCAAAGCCATCGCCCGCGCCGACGGTGTCGACAACGTTCTCAACCTTCACCGCCGCGACCGCGCCCTGTTCGCCGTCGGCCGTTTTGAACCATGCACCATCGGCACCGGTCTTCAGCACCACCGCTTTTACCCCTTGATTCAAATAGAAATCAGCAATGCCTTCCGGCGTATTTTCACCCGTCAGAATCATCCCCTCTTTCAGGCCCGGCAGAACCCAGTCCGCCTGGAACGCCAGGCGGTTCAGCTTCTCGACCATTTCCGCTTCGCTTTTCCACAGCACCGGGCGCAAATTCGGATCGAAAGAGATCGTTTTGCCCAGCGACTTCATGGTGGTTGCCGCATGGTCCAGCAGTTCATAGGAACTGTCAGAGAGCGCCGCCGCCACGCCGCTCAGGTGCAGATGGCGCGCGGAGGCAAAATAGCCGGCGTGGTAATCTTCCGTTGAGAGATGGCTTGCCGCCGAACCTTTGCGGAAATACTCCACAATGGGATCGGTTCCATTTTCGACCTTCGATTTAAGCTGAAAGCCGGTAGGAAAGCGTCCGTCCAGGGTGACGCCTGCGGCATCAATATTCTCTTTTTTCAGCGAGTCGAGAACGAAATGGCCAAAGCTGTCATCCCCCACGCGGCTGACCCAGCCGACGTTCAGACCGAGACGCGCCAGGCCGGTCGCGACGTTCAGCTCTGCGCCCGCTACGCGTTTGATAAAGTGCTCTACCGCGCTCAGTTCGCCCGTTTCGGTCGCGACAAACATCGCCATAGCCTCGCCGATCGTGATGGCATCCAGCGTTTTGTGCATGATTTACTCCTCGCGCAGCAGGTTGACGTAATGACGGGTAACGGCGGTTAAATCCGCCCCTTCCAGCGGGAACTCAATACCGCGCGGAGCATCTGCAGGCAGCTGGCCGAGCAGATCCAGCCAGCGCGCGTCTGCGCGGTCCGGCGCCACGGCGCGGAAGTTATCTTTATGCGGAACGGCGGCTTTAACGTGGATATAGCTCACCGCAGGGGCCAGGTGACGTGCGGCCTCTTCGGGGGAGTCGCCGACCCACAGCCAGTTGCCCATGTCGAAGGTCAGCGTGACGGGCAACGCCATTTCCCGACAGGAGGCCTGGAAGCGCCGCATGAGCGCGAGCTGCCCGCAGTCGGTCTGATCGTTCTCCACAACAAGCGCCATACCGCTGGCATTCAGCAGGGCGCGCAGGGCGTCGAGAGGCTGTGTGTCGCTGAAATGGCCCAGGGAAACCTTCAGCCACAGGGCGTTAAGGGTGTTGGCCTCAGAGAGATAGCGGGGCAGGTCCGGGTTAAGGGTGCCGTCGGCCATAAACAGGGCGGCGGGTGCGGAGTAGCACGCCAGCAGACCCATTAGCTCGATGGATTCGCTCAGTGCAGGCAGCGCCAGCAGCTCTTCGCTGTTAAACAGTTCGCGGCGGATCTCCACGCCGTCTGCCCCTGCGGCTGCAATAACGGGGAGCATCGCCCGCTGACCGCCTGCCTGTCGCACCTGTTCCGCGCCATACGCGGCGGTGACCACCATGATTTTCCTGCCCATCTTCGGACTCCATCGCAACATATCAATACTATTACGCTAGATGGAACCGGTTCCAAAGAAAAGATCAGGATGTCGAATTTATGATCGCTATCACAAGGGGGAATTAACGGGCGGTGGAGCCGCGAACGATCAGCTCGCCGGAGAAGACCTGCTCGCGTACGGCATCGCGGGTGCCTTCAATACGACGAATCACTTGTTCTACAGCGGCATAGCCAATCTGCCAGGTGGGTTGTTTAAGGGTCGTAATACCCACGCCAGCCAGCTCCGCCCACTCCAGCTCATCAAAGCCCAGCAGACCGATATCGCTGCCCCAGTGCAGGCCAATGCGCTTGAGCGAGCGGGCGACCTGAAGCGTCAGCGCCCCGTTGGCGGAAATAACGGCTTTGCGCATCCCGCGATGGCGGGTATGGAACTGGCGCAGGGTGTTGTCGATCTGGTCGGCTTCGTGAAGCGGCGTTTCGGCATTTTCGGCGATCGCACCGGGATAACGCGCAAGCGTGGCGCGAAATGCCGCCAGGCGGTCGCGTCGGGTATTTACCATGCCCAGCGGTTCGCTCAGAAAAAGAATCGCTTCGAAGCCCTGTTCGATCAGGTGCTCGGTCGCGGTTGTGGCTGCCTGGGTGTTATCCAGCCCGACGACATCGCAGGCGAATTCCGGGATTTTACGGTCGATGAGGACCATTGGCAGGGAGGACTGCTGCAGGCGGTTCAGGCCCTCTTCACGCATGCCTACTGCGTTGACCACAATCCCTTCCACCTGGTAGCTGCGCAGCAGATCGAGGTAGTGCAGCTCCTGGTCGACTTCGTTGTTGGTATTACAGACCAGCGGCGTGAAGCCCTTCTCGCGGCAGGCGGCCTCGATACCGCTGAGGACGTTGACGGAGTAGGGGTTGGTGATATCGGCGATAATAAGGCCGATCAAGCGGGTGCGACCGCGTTTGAGCCCGCGCGCCATCAGGCTGGGACGATAGTCGAGATCGGCAATGGCCTGTTCAATACGCGCCAGCAATGCGTCGGACAGCAGGTGTTTCTCGCCGTTAAGGTAGCGCGAAATGCTGGTTTTACCGGTTTTGGCGGCTTTCGCCACGTCGCTGATGGTGGCCCGGGCTGGTTTGCTCATCGCTGATTTCCCTGAATTTAGTGAGAATACCTTAGCGGGAAAATCAACGATGGCAAGTGGTTCATGCCGGGGTGTGCGGTCTGTTGCCCTCACCCCGGCCCTCTCCCTCGGGGATTACTGAATCGGGCTCAACGTAATCTCTACGCGACGGTTTTGCGCTTTACCTTCCGCCGTGCTGTTGCTGGCGATAGGGTTGGCAGGGCCCATGCCGCTGGTGCGGATGCGGTTTGCTTCAACGCCCTGGGTTATCAGGGAGCTGGCCACGGAATCGGCACGCTGCTGAGACAGACGCATGTTCAGATCCTGGCTGCCGGTGCTGTCGGTGTAGCCAATCACGTTCACGGCGGTCTTGTTGTACTCTTTCAGCACCATCGCCACGCCGGTCAGGGTGTTCGCGCCCGCGGGTTTCAGCGTGGCGCTGCTGCTGTCAAAGGTCACATTGTTCGGCATGTTCAGGATGATATTATCGCCGCTGCGGGTGACGCTCACGCCGGTTCCCTTCATTTTGTCGCGCAGTTTCGCTTCCTGCACGTCCATGTAATAACCGACGCCGCCGCCCAGCGCCGCACCTGCCGCTGCGCCAATCAGCGCACCTTTGCCGCGGTCTTTCTTGGAGGAGGAGAGTGCCCCAACGCCTGCGCCGACCAGCGAGCCGATACCTGCGCCGATGCCGGATTTACCCGCTTCGCGCTCACCGGTGTAAGGGTTGGTTGTGCAGCCAGAAACAGCCAGTGCACCGCTCACCAGAGCGGCAATAACGAGTACGCGTTTTTTCATCTTCTTTCCTTAATCCTTTTTATTCTTTGCCACGGCGAGCGTGGCAGTTGATTATGACGTCCAGATACGGAGAAAATTCCGGGTATAACTCTGAAATTTGTGACAAACCATAAACGGCCTCAACGAGAAGGCCGTAAACCTGCACGCAACCAGGAGCGCACGCTTGAGCACCTCAACAAAAACCATTCTGACCGCCGCCCACTGGGGGCCGATGCTGGTCGAAACCGATGGCGAAAATGTTCTGTCGTCCCGTGGGGCACTGCCAACACAACATCCCAATTCGTTACAGACCGTCGTACGCGATCAGGTGCACAGCAAAACGCGCGTGCGCTGGCCGATGGTGCGCAAAGGTTTTCTGGCCTCGCCGGATAAGCCGCAGGGGATCCGTGGTCAGGATGAGTTTGTTCGCGTGAGCTGGGACGATGCGCTGGCGCTGATCCATACGCAGCACAAGCGCATTCGCGACAGCTATGGCCCATCGTCCATTTTTGCCGGCTCCTATGGCTGGCGCTCGAACGGCGTGCTGCATAAGGCCTCGACCCTGCTGCAGCGCTACATGAGCCTGGCCGGGGGCTATACCGGTCATCTGGGAGACTATTCGACCGGCGCGGCGCAGGCGATCATGCCGTACGTCGTGGGAGGAAACGAAGTGTACCAGCAGCAGACCAGCTGGCCGCTGGTGCTGCAGCACACCGACGTGGTGGTGCTGTGGAGCGCCAACCCGCTGAACACGCTGAAAATTGCCTGGAATGCCAGCGACGAACAGGGGATCGGGTATTTCGACGCGCTGCGCAAAAGCGGCAAACGCATCATCTGCATTGATCCGATGCGTTCTGAAACCATGGATTTCTTCGGCGACAGCGCCGAGTGGATTGCTCCTCATATGGGCACCGACGTGGCGATGATGCTGGGTGTCGCCCATACGCTGGTGGAGAACGGCTGGCACGACCGCGATTTCCTCGCCCGGTGCACATCCGGCTTCGACAAATTCGCCGACTACCTGACGGGCGAATCTGATGGGGTAGTGAAAACGGCAGAGTGGGCCGCGGAAATTTGTGGCGTTCCAGCCGCTAAAATCCGCGAACTGGCGGCACTGTTCCATAAAAATACCACGATGTTAATGTCCGGCTGGGGGATGCAGCGCCAGCAGTTCGGCGAGCAGAAACACTGGATGCTGGTGACCCTTGCCGCGATGCTTGGGCAGATCGGTACGCCGGGCGGCGGTTTTGGTCTTTCTTATCACTTTGCGAACGGCGGTAACCCAACGCGTAAAGCGGCGGTGCTGGCGTCCCTGCAAGGCTCGGTGCAGGGCGGCGTGGATGCCGTGGATAAAATCCCGGTGGCGCGAATCGTTGAAGCCCTGGAAAACCCGGGCGGTTTTTATCAGCATAACGGTCTCGACCGCCACTTCCCGGACATTAAGTTTGTCTGGTGGGCGGGCGGGGCAAACTTCACGCACCATCAGGATACCAATCGCCTGATCCGCGCCTGGCAAAAGCCGGAGCTGGTAGTGATTTCCGAGTGCTTCTGGACCGCCTCGGCCAAACATGCCGATATCGTGCTGCCGGCGACCACGTCGTTTGAGCGTAACGATCTCACCATGACCGGCGATTACAGCAACCAGCATATGGTGCCGATGAAGCGCGTGGTGGCCCCGCGTGATGAAGCGCGTGATGATTTTGACGTGTTTGCTGAACTGAGCGAGCTCTGGGAAGCGGGCGGTCGCGAACGTTTTACCGAAGGGAAAAATGACCTGCAGTGGCTGGAGAGTTTCTACCAGATCGCCGGACAGCGCGGTGCGGCGCAGGGCGTGACGCTTCCGCCATTTGCTGAATTCTGGGAGGCGAACCAGATTCTCGAAATGCCGGAAAGCGAACAGAACGCCCGATTTGTCCGTTTCGCCGATTTCCGTCGCGACCCGGAAAACCATCCGCTGAAAACCGAGAGCGGCAAGATTGTGATCTACAGCGAGCGCATCGCCAGCTTTGGATATGTCGATTGTCCGCCACACCCTTCGTGGCTGGAGCCGGACGAGTGGCACGGCAACGCTCAGCCGGAGCAGCTGCAGGTGCTGTCTGCCCATCCGGCGCATCGTCTGCACAGTCAGCTTAACTACACCTCTCTGCGCGAGCAGTATGCGGTCGCCGGGCGGGAGCCAATTACGCTGAATACTTTAGACGCCAAAGCGCGTGGGATTGCGGACGGTGACGTGGTGCGCGTCTGGAACCAGCGTGGACAGGTGCTGGCAGGGGCGGTGGTCAGCGACGGGATTAAGCCAGGCGTGATCTGTATTCATCAGGGAGCCTGGCCCGACCTTGAGCCCACCGAAGGTGGAATCTGTAAAAACGGGGCGGTTAACGTGCTGACCAAAGATCTCCCCAGCTCGAAGCTGGGGAATGGTTGCGCAGGGAACACGGCGCTGGCCTGGGTCGAGAAATATGAAGGGCCCGAGCTTACCTTAACGGCGTTTGATCCGCCTGCCAGCTCATGATCCACGTCGGGTGCTGGGTATCATCCTGCCAGGCGCTGTCTTCAATGCGAAAGCCCTGAGCATGATAGAAATTCACCGCCCGGACGTTTTTCTGATACACCTCCAGGGTTAAGTGCGGGAAGCGCTGTTGAACATGGTTCAGCAGCGCGCGCCCGATGCCTTTTCCGATATACGCTGGCGTAACGAACAGCGCCCCCACAAACTGCGACTGTATGACGCTGATAAAACCGCGCGGCGTGCCGTTCTCCTCCCAGACCCAGGTTTCGGCGGCGGGAAGGTATTCATCCCGCACCAGCGCTTCGTTCGCTTTCCAGTAGGCGGCGTCGATAAACGGATGCGCCTCGGTGGTGCTCTCAAGCCACAGTCTCAGGAGCTGAGCGGTATTCTCACTGTGCCATTTGCGGATCATGGTTGCCCTCCGGGTGGCAGATGCAGCCCGTAATATGGTCATTGACCAGCCCGCAGGCTTGCATAAAGGAGTAACAGATGGTGGTGCCCACAAACTTGAAGCCGCGTTTTTTCAGCGCTTTCGACAGGGCATCCGAGGCAGGGGTCGAGGTTGGGATCTCTGCAAGCGTGGCGGCCCGCGTCACCTGCGGCTCGTTATCCACAAACGACCAGACAAATGCTGAGAAGGGTTCGCCGTTTTGCTCCATCGCCAGATAAGCCCGCGCGTTACCGATAATGGCCTGAATTTTACCGCGATGGCGGATGATACCGGGATTCAGAACCAGCCTTTCCACGTCGTCGTCGGTCATGGCGGCCACCGCAGCCGGATTGAACCGGTGGAAGGCATTGCGGTAGTTCTCACGCTTTTTCAGAACGGTGATCCACGACAGACCGGCCTGCTGGCCTTCAAGGCAAATCATTTCAAACAGTTTTTCACCGTCGGTTTCCGGTACGCCCCATTCCTTGTCGTGATAATCGATATAAAGCTGATCCTGGCTTACCCAACCGCAACGTTGCATAGGTCATCTCCCTTCCTGATACGATAAACGCAAAAATTTCAATCTGCCCGGCTTGACGAGTCTGCTAAAGAGACAATAGTTAATACAGGGCTATATGCCCCAATACCTCTTCGAACAATGACATATATCGCCGAACTCGGCTCTTTCTGGAGTCGCTTTGATGATGATAAAAAAAATCAGTGGTCGCCATGCTGCTTCTGGCCTGGTGGGCGTTTCAGCCTGCCTGCTTATATGTAACACCGCTTTTGCGTGGCAACAGGAATATATCGTTTCAGATGCACAAAGTAATACGACAGAACGCTATACATGGGACGCCGATCACCAACCTCGTTATGAAGATATTCTCGCGGAGCGTATTAACCATTCGCAGAATGCTGCGGGCTTTGCGCTGAACGACCCATCCGGTTCGGATGCGGAAACCGTTCTGAGCGTTGGCTGGAATTTTCCCGTGGCGGGGCATATTACAACCGGGCCGGTCATGGCGTGGCGCACAGAGGGCACTCCACCCTCAACGGTAAATACGTTTAGTGATACAACCACCGCGCAGTCGCTTACCGAACCCCTCTGGCATGCCAGCGTGAACTCGCTGGGGTGGCGTGTTGATACCCAGTACGGCGATTTACACCCCTGGGCGAAGATCAGCTACAACCAGCAGTCGGAAGAAGAATATTTGTATACCCTGGGCTTAAGCGCCAAATTTTAGGGTTGTTACTTTTTTAAACGCTGCGGTAACATATTTAATACAATAACGGCGAGGGTTGTGGTGATAGTGGTCACTCACCTTTCAACGTTTTCTTCTCCGGCAAGGTCGTTCATTCCCGCTTCCAGGCATTTCATTCCGTTTCTCCTGCATTTCATGCCGTTTTACCCCTGGCGTTTTGGGGTTTTGTTTATCGTGTCCTCAGCGAATTTCCTTAATTTCTCTTGCAGGATACTGCCATGAACACCTCAACCTATAACCGCACGCGTTGGCTGACGCTATTCGGCACCATCATTACCCAGTTCGCACTGGGTTCGGTTTATACCTGGAGTCTGTTTAACAGCGCCTTGTCTGATAAGCTCGGCGCGCCGATAAGCCAGGTGGCATTCTCCTTCGGCTTGCTGAGTCTTGGATTAGCGATTTCCTCTTCCGTGGCGGGCAAACTTCAGGAACGCTTCGGCGTGAAGCGCGTGACCATGGCCTCCGGCATTCTGCTGGGCCTGGGCTTTTTCCTGACGGCGCATTCCAGCAACCTGATGATGCTGTGGCTGAGCGCCGGCGTGCTGGTGGGGCTGGCGGACGGCGCAGGTTACCTGCTGACGCTGTCGAACTGCGTGAAGTGGTTCCCGGAGCGTAAAGGCTTAATCTCCGCGTTTGCTATCGGCTCCTATGGCCTGGGCAGCCTTGGCTTTAAATTTATCGACTCTCAACTGCTGGCGTCCGTTGGCCTCGAAAAAACGTTCATGATCTGGGGGGCTATTGTCCTGGTGATGATTCTGTTTGGCGCCACGCTGATGAAAGATGCCCCGCAGCAGGAAGTGAAAACCGTTAACGGCGTGGTGGAGAATGATTTCACCCTCGCGCAGTCCATGCGTAAACCGCAGTACTGGATGCTGGCGGTGATGTTCCTGACGGCCTGCATGAGCGGTCTGTATGTCATCGGTGTGGCGAAAGATATCGCGCAGGGGATGGTAAAACTGGATGCCGCGACGGCGGCGAATGCGGTGACGGTCATCTCCATTGCTAACCTCTCGGGTCGTCTGGTGCTCGGTATCCTGTCTGACAAAATCGCCCGCATCCGCGTGATTACGCTGGGGCAGGTCATCTCTCTGGTAGGCATGGCGGCGCTGCTGTTTGCACCGCTGAACGAGGCGACTTTCTTTGCGGCGATTGCCTGCGTCGCCTTTAACTTCGGCGGCACCATTACCGTTTTCCCGTCGCTGGTAAGCGAGTTCTTCGGCCTCAACAATCTGGCGAAAAACTACGGCGTCATTTATCTCGGCTTCGGTATCGGCAGTATCTGCGGGTCGCTGATTGCCTCGCTGTTCGGTGGCTTCTACGTGACCTTCTGCGTGATATTTGCCTTGCTGATTATCTCGCTGGCGCTGTCCACAACGATTCGTCAGCCACAGCGCGAAGTGTATAAAGAAGCGCATGCATGATTCGATGAAAAGGGGCCTCAGGGCCTCTTTTTTTTATCTCAACATCACTTCCGGACTTGTTATTTTGTAAAAAATTTCCTCGATCACACTCTCTGCTGCCACTTTTCTTTCCCGCTGTGGTCTACTTATCGCGCTTGTAGACGTTTCTGATAACGGTTTCGCTCGCATCTACTTACTCTGTCAGCTTTCTCACTGAGATTCGGCGGGTCTTTATACCCCTTCCCCCAGGGTTGTTTGCATGAAATATATTAGGTCTCTTACCCAGCAAAGATTGTGTCTGATGCTGGCTGTCTATATCGGTTTGTTTCTGAATGGCGCGGTACTGTTCAGACGTGTGGAAGGTTATTTCGAACACCTCAGCGTAAGAAATGGAATTTTTGCCGTCATCGAAGTGTTTGGCTCTATCCTGGCAACCTTCTTCCTGTTACGCCTGCTCTCACTTTTTGGGCGACGTACATGGCAAATTCTGGCCTCGCTGGTGGTGATTATCTCTGCCGCCGCAAGCTATTACATGACATTCATGAACGTGGTCATTGGCTACGGTATTGTCGCCTCGGTGATGACCACGGACATCGACCTCTCGAAAGAGGTGGTGGGTCAAGGGTTCATCATATGGACGATTTTGACCTGCCTGATCCCGCTCTTCTTTATCTGGAGTAATACCTGCCGTTATACCCTGTTACGCCAGCTGCGTACCCGGGGACAGCGCATCCGCAACGTCGCCGTCGTTCTGCTGGCGGGCCTGCTGGTGTGGGCGCCGATTCGCCTGATGGAAAAACAGCAAAAACGGATCGAAAAAGCGACGGGCGTGGATATGCCGAGCTATGGCGGCGTGGTGGCTAACTCGTATCTGCCGTCCAACTGGCTGTCCGCGTTAGGTCTTTACGCCTGGGCACAGGCGGACGAATCCAGCGATGTAAAATCGCTGATTAACCCGACCAAAAAGTTCACCTACCAGGCGCCGGCTGACGGGCTGGGTGATACTTACGTAGTCTTTGTCATCGGTGAAACGACGCGCTGGGATCATATGGGTATCCTCGGTTATGACCGCGATACCACGCCGAAACTGGCGCAGGAGAAGAATCTGGTGGCTTACCGCGGCTATTCCTGCGATACCGCCACGAAGCTCTCGTTGCGCTGTATGTTTGTGCGTGAAGGCGGGGCGAGCGATAACCCGCAACGTACGCTGAAAGAACAAAACGTCTTTGCCGTGCTGAAGCAGCTTGGATTTAGCTCCGATCTGTTCGCCATGCAAAGTGAGATGTGGTTCTACACCAACACGCTGGCAGATAACATCGCGTATCGTGAGCAGATTGGTGCCGAGCCTCGCAACCGCGGGAAAAACGTGGACGACATGCTGCTGCTTGAGGAGATGTCCCAGTCTCTGAAGAATCACCCGCAGGGCAAACATCTCGTCATTCTGCATACCAAAGGGTCGCATTACAGTTATTACCAGCGTTACACGCGCGATTTCGCGAAATGGCAGCCTGAGTGCGTAGGCATTAATAAAGACTGCAGCAAGCAGGAGCTGATCAACGCCTACGATAACTCCATTCTGTATGTGGATACCTTCCTGAGCCGCGTGATTGACCAGCTGCGTGATAAAAAAGCGATTGTTATCTACGCCGCAGACCACGGTGAGTCCATTAATGAGAAAGAGCACCTGCACGGTACGCCGCGCAAGCTGGCACCGCCGGAGCAGTTCCGCGTGCCGATGATCATGTGGATGTCGGATAAGTATCTTGAAAATCCGGAGAAAGCGAAGATGTTTGCTCAGCTTAAGAAAGAGGCGGAAATGAAGGTGCCGCGTCGTCACGTTGAGCTGTACGATACCATTATGGGTTGCCTCGGCTATACCTCACCGAATGGTGGGATTAACGAAAACAACAACTGGTGTAAACTCCCTGATAACACCGCAAAAGCCGCGCAGTAGCTGCTCTGGCGAGAATATCGCCAGTTGAATGGCTTTTTGAAAATAAGGGATTGACGGGGGCGCACCTCAGCAGTAAGATGCGCTCCGCATTCGGCGAGTAGCGCAGCTTGGTAGCGCAACTGGTTTGGGACCAGTGGGTCGGAGGTTCGAATCCTCTCTCGCCGACCACATTCTGAAAAGGGCTAACCGCAAGGTTAGCCCTTTTTGCATTAACGGCTTACTCATCCTGATTCAGTAAAATGCCCCTTATCCCCGCTTCTTCCTGCCTGTTAACGATTTTGTGACATAATCCATTGTATTTTTTTATATATAGATTGATCTTTTTTCGCGTTGCTTATGGATAACCTCAGCATTTTTCGCTGTGCGTTTTAACGTTCGCGGTATTTAGTGCTCAGATAATCACCATTCTGCAAGAAAATTTACCCATTCTGAATAAAAGTTAATCACTGATTGTTGCGAAATATGAAGATATTTGTGCTGCAAGTTGGCGAGTAGCATAAATTTCCCTGCTGAAAACTGGCGTTCAGGGTTTTTTTAATCTTTGTTTGCGGTTTCTCACACTCGGCGCAAATCCCCGTCACCTGTATTGACGTTTTCACATTCTGTTGACAGATTGTAGGGCATGAGGGGCATTTCAGGGACGATCTGCGCTGCAACTCAAACGCTCTTCTGAAAGGATTCTCCATCCCTTTAACGCCTTCGGGCACCTCCGACCGGACCGGGTAAAAAATAAATAAAGGTCTGGCGGCGTAACACAACAAAGCAAAACATCACATTGGAGCAGAATAATGAGTATTTCCTTGAAGAAGTCAGGGATGCTGAAGCTTGGTCTGAGCCTGGTGGCTATGACCGTGGCAGCAAGCGTACAGGCAAAAACCCTGGTTTACTGTTCTGAAGGCTCGCCGGAAGGCTTTAACCCACAGCTCTTTACCTCTGGTACGACTTACGACGCAAGCTCTGTACCGATTTATAACCGTCTGGTTGAATTCAAAACCGGCACCACGGAAGTGATTCCGGGTCTGGCCGAGAAGTGGGACATCAGCGAAGACGGCAAAACCTATACCTTCCACCTGCGCCAGGGCGTGAAGTGGCAGGACAGCAAAGAATTCAAACCAACGCGCGACTTTAACGCCGACGACGTTGTGTTCTCCTTCGACCGTCAGAAAAACGCCCAGAACCCGTACCACAAAGTGTCTGGCGGCAGCTACGAATACTTCGAAGGGATGGGTCTGCCGGACCTGATCGCCGAAGTGAAAAAAGTAGACGATAAAACCGTTCAGTTCGTGCTGACCCGTCCGGAAGCGCCATTCCTGGCTGACCTGGCCATGGACTTCGCCTCTATTCTCTCTAAAGAGTATGCGGACAACATGCTGAAAGCCGGCACGCCGGAAAAAGTGGACCTGAACCCAATCGGTACCGGCCCGTTCCAGCTGCTGCAGTACCAGAAAGACTCCCGTATTCTGTATAAAGCCTTCCCGGGCTATTGGGGCACCAAGCCGCAGATCGACCGTCTGGTCTTCTCCATCACGCCTGATGCGTCCGTACGTTACGCTAAACTGCAGAAAAATGAATGCCAGGTGATGCCGTACCCGAACCCGGCAGATATCGCGCGCATGAAGCAGGACAAAAACATCAACCTGATGGAGCAGGCGGGCCTGAACGTAGGCTATCTCTCCTTCAACACCGAGAAGAAACCGTTTGATGACGTGAAAGTACGTCAGGCGCTGACCTACGCGGTGAACAAAGAAGCGATCATCAAGGCCGTTTACCAGGGCGCGGGCGTTGCTGCCAAGAACCTGATCCCACCAACCATGTGGGGCTATAACGACGACGTTAAGGACTACAGTTACGATCCTGAGAAAGCGAAAGCGCTGCTGAAAGAAGCGGGCCAGGATAAAGGCTTTACCGTCGAGCTGTGGGCGATGCCGGTACAGCGTCCGTACAACCCGAACGCACGCCGTATGGCGGAAATGGTTCAGGCTGACTGGGCGAAAATTGGCGTTCAGGCTAAGATCGTGACCTACGAGTGGGGCGAGTATCTGAAGCGCGCCAAAGCGGGTGAGCACCAGGCGGTAATGATGGGCTGGACCGGTGACAACGGGGATCCGGACAACTTCTTCGCCACCCTGTTCAGCTGTGCGGCAGCGAAAGACGGCTCTAACTACTCTCGCTGGTGCTACAAGCCGTTTGAAGACCTGATCCAGCCGGCGCGTGCGACCGACGATCACAACAAACGTATTGAACTCTACAAGCAGGCTCAGGTTGTTATGCACGATCAGGCTCCGGCGCTGATTGTTGCTCACTCCACCGTGTATGAGCCAGTGCGTAAAGAAGTGAAGGGCTACGTGGTTGATCCACTGGGCAAACACCACTTCGAAAACGTATCGGTTGAATAATTAAAAGCAACGCCAGGCGGCGCTGCGCTTGCACTGGCCTACGGTATGTAGGCCGGGTAAGCGTAGCGCCACCCGGCAGCAGTGCTTTATTGCCTCTCTGAAAGGGGAGGGAATAAGATTTGTGAGCAATACAGACGTCACGCCACTGGCCGTGCGTCATCAGAGAGAATCCGGGTTATGTTGCAGTTCATCCTCCGACGTCTGGGACTTGTTATCCCGACGTTTATCGGTATCACCCTTCTCACTTTTGCCTTCGTCCATATGATCCCCGGCGACCCGGTAATGATTATGGCGGGCGAGCGTGGTATTTCCCCTGAACGTCATGCGCAGCTGCTGGCTGAACTCGGCCTCGATAAGCCGATGTGGCAGCAGTACCTCCACTATATCTGGGGCGTGATGCACGGTGACTTAGGGATTTCGTTAAAAAGCCGTCTTCCGGTGTGGGACGAGTTCGTGCCGCGTTTTAAAGCGACGCTGGAGCTTGGCATCTGCGCCATGATTTTCGCCACTGCGGTGGGTATTCCTGTTGGGGTACTGGCTGCCGTTAAGCGTGGCTCTATTTTCGACCATACCGCCGTGGGGCTGGCGCTGACCGGTTACTCCATGCCTATCTTCTGGTGGGGCATGATGCTGATCATGCTGGTCTCGGTGCAATTGAACCTGACGCCAGTCTCCGGACGCGTCAGCGATATGGTCTTCCTTGATGATACCAATCCGTTAACCGGCTTTATGCTGATCGACACGGCCATCTGGGGCGAGGAGGGCAACTTCATTGATGCCGTTGCGCACATGATCCTGCCTGCCATGGTGCTGGGCACCATTCCTCTGGCGGTGATCGTGCGTATGACCCGTTCCTCCATGCTGGAAGTGCTGGGTGAAGATTACATCCGTACCGCGCGCGCCAAAGGTTTAACCCGCATGCGCGTCATCATCGTCCACGCGCTGCGTAACGCCATGCTGCCGGTGGTGACCGTTATCGGCCTCCAGGTGGGTACGCTGCTGGCGGGGGCGATCCTGACGGAAACCATCTTCTCCTGGCCGGGCCTCGGACGCTGGCTGATTGATGCGCTGCAACGCCGTGACTATCCGGTGGTGCAGGGTGGGGTGCTGCTGGTCGCGACGATGATTATCCTCGTCAACCTGCTGGTCGATTTGCTGTACGGCGTGGTGAACCCGCGTATTCGTCATAAGAAGTAAGGGGCCATCATGTCACAGGTTTCTGAAAACAAAGCTGTTGCTGCACCGGTTCCAATGACGCCGCTGCAGGAGTTCTGGCACTACTTCAAGCGCAATAAAGGCGCGGTAGTCGGGCTGGTGTATGTCGCTATCATGATTCTGATTGCGGTGTTTGCGAACTTTCTGGCGCCGTATAACCCGGCGGATCAGTTCCGCGATGCGCTGCTGGCACCTCCTGCCTGGCAGGACGGCGGTAGTCTGGCGCACCTGCTGGGTACCGATGATGTGGGCCGCGATGTGCTGTCGCGTCTGATGTACGGCGCGCGTTTGTCGCTGCTGGTTGGCTGTCTGGTGGTGGTGCTCTCCCTGATTATGGGGATCATCCTCGGCCTGGTTGCCGGTTACTTCGGCGGCATCGTTGATAACATCATTATGCGTATCGTCGACATCATGCTGGCGCTGCCAAGCCTGCTGCTGGCTCTGGTGCTGGTGGCGATCTTCGGCCCGTCGATCGGTAACGCCGCCCTGGCGCTGACCTTCGTGGCGCTTCCTCACTATGTGCGATTAACACGCGCGGCGGTGCTGGTGGAGGTGAACCGCGACTACGTGACCGCCTCTCGCGTGGCGGGTGCCGGTGCGATGCGCCAGATGTTCGTTAATATCTTCCCTAACTGCCTTGCGCCGCTGATCGTTCAGGCGTCGCTCGGTTTCTCTAACGCCATTCTTGATATGGCCGCTCTTGGCTTCCTGGGCATGGGTGCGCAGCCGCCAACACCGGAGTGGGGCACTATGCTCTCCGACGTGTTGCAGTTCGCACAAAGCGCCTGGTGGGTTGTCACCTTCCCGGGTCTGGCAATCCTGCTGACGGTGCTGGCATTTAACCTGATGGGTGATGGCCTGCGTGATGCGCTTGATCCCAAACTGAAGCAGTAAGAGGCACGAGATGGCGTTATTAAATGTAGATAAATTATCGGTGCACTTCGGCGACGAAGGCACCCCGTTTCGCGCCGTGGACCGCATCAGCTACAGCGTCAATCAGGGCGAAGTGGTTGGTATCGTCGGGGAGTCCGGTTCCGGTAAGTCGGTGAGTTCACTGGCAATCATGGGGCTGATTGATTACCCGGGCCGCGTGATGGCGGAAAACCTGCAGTTCAACGGTCAGGACCTGAAGCGCATTTCTGAGAAACAGCGCCGCCAGCTGGTGGGCGCCGAAGTGGCGATGATCTTCCAGGACCCGATGACCAGCCTGAACCCGTGCTACACGGTCGGCTTCCAGATTATGGAAGCGATTAAGGTGCACCAGGGTGGTAACAAGAAAACCCGTCGCCAGCGCGCGATCGACCTGCTGAACCAGGTGGGTATTCCTGACCCGGCATCCCGGCTGGACGTTTACCCGCACCAGCTTTCCGGTGGGATGAGCCAGCGCGTGATGATCGCCATGGCGATTGCCTGTCGACCAAAGCTGCTGATTGCGGATGAACCGACAACGGCGCTGGATGTGACCATTCAGGCGCAAATCATTGAGCTGCTGCTGGAATTGCAGCAGAAAGAGAATATGGCGCTGGTGCTGATTACGCACGATCTGGCGCTGGTGGCCGAAGCCGCACACAAGATCATCGTGATGTATGCCGGCCAGGTGGTTGAGACCGGGAATTCGCACGATATCTTCCGCGCGCCGCGTCATCCGTATACCCAGGCACTGCTGCGCGCGCTGCCGGAGTTTGCTCAGGACAAAGCGCGTCTGGCGTCGCTGCCGGGCGTGGTTCCGGGCAAATACGACCGTCCGCAGGGCTGTCTGCTTAATCCGCGCTGCCCGTATGCGACGGACAAATGCCGCGTTGAGGAGCCAGAGCTGAATCTGCTGGCCGACGGTCGACAGTCAAAATGCCACTACCCACTCGATGATGCCGGGAGGCCAACACTATGAGTACGCAACAGGCCACCACGCAACAACCGCTGTTGCAGGCCATCGACCTAAAAAAACACTACCCGGTGAAAAAGGGGATTTTTGCCCCTGAGCGCCTGGTGAAAGCGCTGGACGGCGTGTCATTTACCCTCGAACGCGGTAAAACGCTGGCGGTGGTGGGGGAGTCAGGCTGCGGGAAATCGACACTGGGCCGTCTGCTGACGATGATTGAAGTCCCGACCGGCGGTGAGCTTTATTATCAGGGCCAGGATCTGCTCAAGCACGACCCGCAGGCGCAGAAGCTGCGCCGCCAGAAAATCCAGATTGTGTTCCAGAACCCGTACGGTTCTTTGAACCCGCGTAAAAAAGTGGGACAGATCCTGGAAGAGCCCCTGCTGATTAACAGCAATCTGAGCAAAGAGCAGCGCCGTGAAAAAGCGCTGGCGATGATGGCGAAGGTCGGCCTCAAAACCGAGCATTACGACCGCTACCCGCATATGTTCTCCGGCGGCCAGCGTCAGCGTATCGCCATCGCCCGCGGGCTGATGCTCGATCCGGATGTGGTGATTGCCGATGAGCCGGTTTCGGCGCTCGACGTCTCCGTGCGCGCGCAGGTGCTGAACCTGATGATGGATCTCCAGCAGGATCTGGGGCTGTCTTATGTGTTCATCTCTCACGACCTGTCGGTGGTGGAGCATATTGCCGATGAAGTGATGGTGATGTATCTGGGGCGCTGCGTGGAGAAGGGGACCAAAGAGCAGATCTTTAGTAATCCTCGTCATCCGTACACCCAGGCGCTGCTGTCTGCGACGCCGCGTCTGAACCCGGACGATCGTCGCGAGCGCATTAAGCTGACGGGTGAACTGCCAAGTCCGCTGAATCCGCCGCCGGGGTGTGCCTTCAACGCGCGCTGCAGCCGCCGCTTTGGCCCGTGCACCCAGCTTCAGCCGCAGCTGAAGGATTATGGCGGTCAGCTGGTCGCCTGCTTTGCGGTCGATCAGGATGAAAATGGCGAGAAGCCGCACGCATAACGAAAAAAAACCGGCGCTAAGCCGGTTTTTTTATGTCTGCCTGACTATTTTCGCAGGCGAATCTGGTCGACGGCGTGCTTCTCGCTCTTGGTGAGGATCAGGCTCGCACGCTCGCGCGTCGGGAGGATGTTCTCTTTGAGGTTCACGTAGTTGATCTCATTCCACAGCCCCCTGGCCACATTAATCGCCTCTTCTTCAGAAAGCTGGGCGTAGTGGTGGAAATAGGAGTCCGGGTCGGTGAATGCCCCTTCGCGGAACTTCAGGAAGCGGTTGATATACCAGTTCTGCAGCAGATCTTCCGGCGCATCAACATAGATAGAGAAATCGACGAAATCCGAAACGAACACATGATGCGGGTCATGAGGATAGTCCATGCCGCTTTGCAGCACGTTCAAACCTTCAAGGATCAGGATATCCGGCTGGACTACCGTTTTATCCCCATCCGGGATGCGGTCGTAAATCAGGTGTGAATAGACCGGCGCCGTGACGTGCGGCACGCCAGATTTCAGGTCAGAGACAAATTTTACCAGACGGTGCATATCATAAGAGAGCGGGAAGCCCTTCTTCTTCATCAACCCGCGTTCTTTTAATACTTCATTTGGATGCAGGAAGCCGTCGGTGGTGATCAACTCAACGCTGCGGTGTTCCGGCCAGCGGCTCAGCAGCGCCTGCAGCACGCGTGCGGTAGTGCTTTTACCCACGGCCACGCTGCCCGCAATACTAATGATATAAGGAATGCGCTGACCATTGGTTCCGAGGAACTGCTCCAGCACCGCCTGACGGCGCAGGTTGGAGCTGATATAGAAGTTAAGCAAGCGAGAGAGGGGGAGATAAATTTCTGCCACCTCTTCCAGGGACAGATCTTCGTTTATCCCTTTTAACCGTGCGATTTCACCTTCCGTCAGCGTCATAGGGACGGAATCACGCAGGGCAGCCCACTGGCTGCGGTTAAAGTGAAGATAAGGCGTCATTAACGTTTGCTCTTTTTTGCTCATAAGCATGCTTCAGTGAGCCAGCGCTATGCTGCCGGGACGTGGCTCATCACACAGTTAATTTTGGACAATGGGCAGGAGGTTAACACCAGATGGCGGGAATAATAAGAAAAAAGATGGAAAGCGCTGCGTTACGCGTAAGCCGTCACGCTACGGTGTATGCGATGTAAATCATGCCTGTATGTTGATTATTTGACCCGGAATGACTACTTTTACATCGCTTAGCGCTGCGTTCGCATAAAATGTGAGCGAAAGAACGTTTTATGCAAATTTTTAGTTGCATGACCGCGCAGGTATCCATAGAATGCGCGCTACTTGATGCCGACTTAGCTCAGTAGGTAGAGCAACTGACTTGTAATCAGTAGGTCACCAGTTCGATTCCGGTAGTCGGCACCATCAAGTCCGGTGGGGTTCCCGAGCGGCCAAAGGGAGCAGACTGTAAATCTGCCGTCACAGACTTCGAAGGTTCGAATCCTTCCCCCACCACCACTTTCTGGCAGCGTAAATGCCGCCGGAGCTGGTTGGAAAAATTAGCCAGCTCAAACTGAAAAAGAGAGAAATCTCTTTTTTTGTTACAGAAAGAACTGGGTAGCCGAGTTTCAGGATGCGGGCATCGTATAATGGCTATTACCTCAGCCTTCCAAGCTGATGATGCGGGTTCGATTCCCGCTGCCCGCTCCAATACGTGCTGATATGGCTCAGTTGGTAGAGCGCACCCTTGGTAAGGGTGAGGTCCCCAGTTCGACTCTGGGTATCAGCACCACTTCACTTCTCCTTCCCGTTTCTCTCTGTTTCAATTTTACTGTATTCAACAATTCAGGCATTTCGCCTGGTTGATGTGGTGATATCACCGATTTATCCGTGTCTTAGAGGGACAATCGATGTCTAAAGAAAAGTTTGAACGTACAAAACCGCACGTTAACGTCGGTACTATCGGCCACGTTGACCATGGTAAAACAACGCTGACCGCTGCAATCACTACCGTTCTGGCTAAAACCTACGGTGGTTCTGCTCGTGCATTCGACCAGATCGATAACGCACCAGAAGAAAAAGCTCGTGGTATCACCATCAACACCTCTCACGTTGAGTACGACACCCCGACTCGCCACTACGCACACGTAGACTGCCCAGGCCACGCCGACTATGTTAAAAACATGATCACCGGTGCTGCGCAGATGGACGGCGCGATCCTGGTTGTTGCTGCGACTGACGGCCCAATGCCTCAGACTCGTGAGCACATCCTGCTGGGTCGTCAGGTAGGCGTTCCTTACATCATCGTGTTCCTGAACAAATGCGACATGGTTGATGACGAAGAGCTGCTGGAACTGGTAGAGATGGAAGTTCGTGAACTGCTGTCTCAGTACGATTTCCCGGGCGACGACACTCCAATCGTTCGTGGTTCCGCGCTGAAAGCGCTGGAAGGCGACGCTGAGTGGGAAGCGAAAATCATCGAACTGGCTGGCTTCCTGGATTCTTACATCCCAGAACCAGAGCGTGCGATTGACAAGCCATTCCTGCTGC
>NZ_JBXWDD010000004.1:0-352676 GCF_057320665.1 Enterobacter cloacae complex sp. 385G4 | reverse complement strand
CCCACCTGACCCCATGCCGAACTCAGAAGTGAAACGCCGTAGCGCCGATGGTAGTGTGGGGTCTCCCCATGTGAGAGTAGGGAACTGCCAGACATCAAATAAGTGAAAAGGCCATCCGAAAGGATGGCCTTTTTGCGTTTCTGCGCTGCACAAACCGTAGGCCGGGTAAGGCGAAGCCGCCACCCGGCAGAGCAAACGACTAATGAATTACCTGCGATAAAAATGCTCGCGTACGTTCTGACTTCGGATGCGCAAAGAACTCATCCGGCGGTGCCTGCTCAACAATCTCGCCGCGGTCCATAAAGATCACCCGGTCGGCCACGGTTCTCGCGAATCCCATCTCATGCGTGACGCACAGCATCGTCATGCCGGATTGGGCCAGCCCAATCATGGTATCCAGTACTTCTTTCACCATTTCGGGATCCAGCGCAGATGTCGGTTCGTCAAACAGCATGATTTTGGGTTTCATGCACAGCGAACGGGCGATAGCCACGCGCTGCTGTTGCCCGCCCGAGATCTGACCAGGAAACTTATTGGCATGCTCCGCGATGCGTACGCGTTCAAGGTAGTGCATCGCCAGCGCCTCCGCCTCCTGTTTCGGCATCTTTCGGACCCAAATCGGCGCAAGCGTACAGTTCTGCAGAACGGTCAGGTGTGGAAACAGATTAAAGTGCTGAAATACCATTCCCACTTCCTGCCGCACGCGTTCGATATTGCGGATATCTTCATTCAGTTCAATACCATCAACCACAATGCGCCCTTGTTGATGCTCTTCAAGATGGTTAATACAGCGAATGGTTGTGGATTTACCTGAACCGGAAGGGCCGCAAAGGACGATGCGTTCGCCCTGCTTTACCTTAAGATTGATGTCCTTCAGGACATGAAACTGTCCATACCATTTATTGACGTTTTCCAGCGTAATCATCGCGTTGGCGGTTGTCATAGTCATTTGGCTCATAATTTCCTCAGTGCGGTGTACGCCCGGTGTTAAAGCGCTTTTCCAGATGCTGGCTATAGCGCGACATGCTAAAACAAAAGATCCAGTAGATCAGAGCGGCAAAGACATATCCCTCGGTGGACATACCCAGCCAGACAGGGTCAACGGTTGCCTGCTGCACGCTGCTAAAGAGATCGAACAATCCGATGATGATCACCAGGCTGGTATCTTTAAAGAGAGCAATGATCGTATTGACCAGACCAGGGATAACCAGCTTGAGCGCTTGCGGAAGGATCACCAGCCCCTGCGTTTTCCAGTAACCGAGCGCCAGCGATTCCGCCGCTTCGTACTGGCCTTTAGGCAATGCCTGCAGGCCACCGCGTACAACTTCAGCGACATAGGCGGACTGGAAGAGAATCACCCCGACCAGGGCACGGATCAGCTTGTCGATCGTTGTACCTTCCGCCATAAACAGTGGCAGCATGACCGACGACATAAACAGTACGGTGATAAGCGGTACGCCGCGCCAGAACTCAATAAAGATAACGGAGAGCACGCGTACGACCGGCATTTTTGAACGGCGACCCAGGGCGAGTAAAATGCCCAACGGTAGCGCGCCGGCGATCCCTACAGAAGCGATAATCAATGTCAGCGTCAGGCCACCCCACTGGCGTGTTTCAACGCGTTCCAGCCCCAGAAAACCGCCATACAGCAGCACCCAGACAATAATCGGATAAATCACCGCCCAGCCAGCAATATAGCGCCCGCGATGAGGCAGCTTTTTCCAGAACATGACTGCAACAGAGAGCAGGCCGATGACCAGCGCCAGATTAATCCGCCAGCGCTGTTCATGCGGTTACAATCCATACATGAACTGACCGAAGCGCTCATGAATAAACACCCAGCAAGCGCCGGCTTTTGTGCAATCTGCCCGAGTTGTACCGACCCAGTTGGCCTGTATAACCGCCCAGTTCAGCAGGGGAGGAATCAATTCCCACATTAGCCACAGGCAGACAATCGTCAGCAGGCTATTACTCCAGCTGGAGAAGAGATTCTTACGCGCCCAGAGAATAAAACGTCCACCCGTCGAGCTGGCAGGGCGCGAGGAGTGCGACAGTATCGCTTTTGTCATCATAGATCCTTAGCGCTCGACCAGTGCTATACGACGGTTATAAAGGTTCATCAGCAACGAAATGGCCAGACTGATGAATAGATAGACGGACATGGTGATGGCAATGGTTTCTATGGCCTGTCCGGTCTGGTTAAGCACGGTTCCGGCGAAGAGAGACACCATATCCGGATAACCAATGGCAGCTGCTAGCGATGAGTTTTTGACAATGTTGAGATACTGGCTGGTCAGGGGCGGAATGATCACCCGTAAAGCCTGCGGAATAATGACCTGGCGAAGCGTCACGGTATTCGGCAAACCGAGTGAACGTGCCGCCTCGTGCTGCCCGTAAGGCACGGCCTGGATCCCGGAGCGGATGATTTCCGCAATAAACGCGGAGGTATAAATTGAAAGCGCCAGCGTGAGTGCTGCCAGTTCAGGAATTAACACCATACCACCCTGGAAGTTGAACCCGCGTAGGTGAGGAATATCCCAGTGCAAGGCTGCACCAAAAAGCCAGTGAGCAACTAACGGTAAGCCAACAATCAGCGCAGCGGCAACTGGCCATGTTTTACGAAGCTGTCCGGTTTTAATCTGATGCTTACGGTTATAGCGGAACAGGCCGACGGAAATCGCGAGCGCAACAATAATGGCGACGATAAAGGCGTAAATCCCTTCGGCCACCTGCGGAGAGGGAATGTATAACCCACGATTACTCAGGAAAAACAGCTCAAACGCATCGACGGCCTGGCGGGGACCGGGAAGATTACGCAGCACCGCGAAATACCAGAAGAAGATCTGCAGCAGCGGTGGGATGTTGCGAAACGTCTCAATATAGATGGTGGAAAGCTTTCGCAGCAGCCAGTTTTCAGAAAGACGCGCCAGCCCAATAAAGAAGCCCAGGATGGACGCGAAGACAATACAAAGTGCCGATACCAAAAGCGTATTCAGTAAACCGACCACAAACACGCGTCCGTACGTGTCACCCTCCTGATAGTCGATAAGGTGCTGAACAATCCCAAAGCCCGCGCTGCGATCCAGAAACGCAAAACCGGAGGTGATACCGCGATTATTCAGGTTAGTGATGGTGTTATGGATGAGATACACGGCGATAAGAACAACCGCAACAATAGCAATAATCTGGAATAGCCAGGCGCGGACCGCGGGATGAGAAAAGGATAGCGATCCTTTTACGGCTGAGCGGCGATGGGACATAAAGAAACCTCAGTAACCATGACTCTGGAGTGGGCACTGCCCGAGCAGTGCCCGTTACAGCTATGACTTAACGTACTGGTGGCGCGTACTGAATACCGCCGTTATTCCAGAGATTGTTCTGGCCGCGTTTGATCTTCAGCGGGCTTTCCGATCCCACGTTACGCTCGAAGATCTCTGCGTAGTTACCCACCTGTTTGATGATGTTGTAAGCCCACTTGTTATCCAGCTTCAGATCCTTGCCGAAATCACCTTCTTTACCGAGCAGGTGCGCCATATCCGGGGTGGAAGGATTCGCCGCTTTCTCATCAACGTTTTTCGAGTTGATGCCCATCTCTTCTGCATTCAGCATGGCAAACAGCGTCCAGCGAACGATAGAGAACCAGTCTTCATCGCCACGACGCACAACCGGTCCGAGAGGTTCTTTGGAGATCACTTCTGGCAGGACAATCCATTCCGCCGGATTGCTCAGCTTAATGCGTAAGGCATACAGCTGTGACTGGTCAGAGGCCAGGGTGTCGCAGCGACCGGATTCCAGCGCTTTGGCTGATTCATCCGAGCGGTCGAAAGTCACAGGGGTGTATTTCATCTTATTTGCTTTGAAATAATCCGCGACGTTCAGCTCGGTATCGGTACCCGCCTGGATACACACGGTGGCGCCATCCAGTTCTTTGGCGCTTTTCAGGCCCGCTTTATTGTGGGTCAGGAAGCCGATGCCGTCATAATAGGTCACGCCCGTAAATGACATCCCCATACCTGCATCGCGGGAGGAGGTCCAGGTGGTATTACGCGAGAGCATGTCAACTTCGCCGGACTGCAGCGCCGTAAAGCGCTCTTTCGCCGTCAGCGGGGTGTACTTTACTTTGCTGTCATCACCAAAAACCGCTGCTGCGACGCCACGGCAGACATCCACATCAATACCGGTAAATTTGCCGTTCGCATCGGCATAAGAGAAGCCAGGTAGACCGTCGCTGATACCGCATTGAACAAAACCTTTCTTTTTAACGGCATCCAGCGTCGTTCCCGCATGGGCTTGACCGACTATGGCAAACAACATGCCTGCAGCGGTCAGGCTGGCTATCATCGTCTTTTTCATAATGGATCCTGTGTGGCGAAATTTATTGTTATAGAAGCGTTTTTAAGCGCTTAACCTGTCTGTGGCATTGGCCAACGTTTATAAAGCAAACGTAATGCCAGTTTTGAGTTCAGCGAGATAAGAGAAAACTGAACGCTTAATGCAGAGTGTAGACAGGCTTAAATAAAATGAGCGCCCCGAAACAGTGCGAAATTACAACCGGTGCCACAAATTGGAGCAAAAGTTTTAACCGGGATGAGATAAAAAGAAGAGATAGTTTCTCAGGTGAATATTGGCAGAGTATTCAATAGTATTAATGTATGAAAATCATCAGAGATAAGAAAAGGTGTTGTTAGCGGTTGGTTGAAATGAAATATAAGAATAAATGCGGAACTTATTTATTTATTAGAAAATGGTGCACTCATTAAAAGCAAAAGCGCGGCCGGAGCCGCGCTTTCTGAACAGATGTTACTTCGTCAGGGCAACAATACCTAACGTTAAACCCGCTACTGCGGCAGCGCCGCCAGCGATGGCACCCGCTGTTTCCCAGTTGTCCTGGGTGGTGCCTTTCATACAGGTATTGGTATGAACCAGTCGGCCCTGATCATCGTAAACCGGTACACAAGGAGAGTCGTGCGCGCAACCAGCAAGCAGCGCAGCGAGAAGTGCAACGGAAATGAATCTTTTCATGATGTTACCTCAGTATTATTTCTTATTCGCTGCAAAGCCAGGAGGGCTATTAACGAACTGGAGATTATTTTACCACCAGGGTAAGTTCCCGTTACACGTGGAATAATCTCAAATTATGTAGTTTGTAAAAATCATGGAGAAAAAGCGTTTTCTGGATAAATTCATGGAGAAATTATGGAGTCGCAACAGGGCGCTTTTACTTAATGCAAACTCATGAATTTTTTATATGCGATTCAATAATGACTAATCCATTGTTTATATTAAAATAAAAAAGGCACCAAACGGTGCCTTCAGGGATACGTTAATCCTTATGGTTGGTAAACCGTCTCCGGACAACCACAAAGAAAACGGGCACAAAGAAAATAGCCAGAAGCGTTGCGGAAAGCATGCCTCCCATCACACCCGTACCGACGGCGTTTTGCGCGCCGCTCCCGGCTCCGGTGCTAATTACCAGCGGCATGACGCCAAGAATGAAGGCCAGGGAGGTCATCAGGATCGGGCGAAGGCGCATTCTTGAGGCTTCCAGCGTGGCCTCAATGATACCTTTACCTTCTTTATCCATCAGGTCCTTAGCAAATTCGACGATCAGGATGGCGTTTTTCGCTGATAACCCAATCGTTGTCAGCAGGCCGACCTGGAAATAGACGTCATTGTTTAACCCGCGCAGTGACGCTGCGAAAAGAGCCCCGATGACGCCTAACGGCACAACCAGCATGACAGAGAAGGGTATGGACCAGCTTTCATACAGTGCAGCCAGGCACAGGAACACCACGATCAGTGAAATGGCGTACAGTGCAGGCGCCTGGTTACCGGAAAGGCGTTCCTGATAAGACATTCCCGTCCAGTCATAGCCGATGCCGGAAGGCAGTTTTGCCGCCAGGCTTTCCATCATCACCATGGCCTCACCGGTACTTTTCCCTGGGGCTGACTCACCGAGGATCTCCATGGACGGCATGCCGTTATAGCGTTCCAGACGAGGAGAACCGTAAACCCAGTGAGCGCTGCTAAAGGATGAGAACGGCACCATTTCCTCATTCGCGCTGCGCACGTAGAGATTGTTGATGTCCCCCGGCAACATTCGGAATTTCGCATCCGCCTGGACGTAAACTTTTTTCACACGGCCATGATCGATAAAGTCATTCACATAGGTACCACCCAACGCCGTCGATATCGTCTGGTTGACGTCAGAAATGCTAATACCCAGCGCCTGCGCTTTCTCCTGATCGACATCCAGTTTGAACTGCGGTGTATCCTCCAGGCCGTTAGGACGCACGCGAACCAGCAGGTCAGGGTGCTCTTTCACCATGCCGAGCAGCTGATTACGCGCCTGCGTCAGCTGGGTATGCCCCAGGTTTGCCTGATCGATAAGTTCAAAGTCGAAGCCCGTTGCGGTTCCCAGTTCGATAATGGCAGGCAGGTTAAACGGAAATACAAGACCGTCTTTAATCTGGCTGAACGCTTTTGTCGCTCGGCCCACGATGGCCTCAACGCTATTTTTCTCCCCAGAACGTTCTTCCCAGGGTTTCAGGCTGACGAAGGCGATACCGGAGTTCTGGCCCTGACCGCTAAAGCTAAAGCCGTTAACGGTAAAGACGGATTCAACGTTCGCTTTCTCTTGGGTCAGATAGTAGTCCTGAACCTGGTCGAGAACCTGCTGAGTACGCGTCTGGGTCGCACCCGCCGGGAGTTGAACCATCGTCATAAATACCCCCTGATCCTCTTCAGGCAGGAAGGAGGTAGGTAAGCGCAGGAACAGCACCGCCATCCCACCGACAATAATGACATACACCACCAGATAGCGACCGGTCTTACGCAAAATACCGCTTACGCTGTTGCTGTAGTGCTCCACGCTCTTATCAAAGAGCGCATTGAACCAGCCAAAGAACCCCCCTTTCTTCTCATGATGATCGCCAGAAACGGGCTTAAGCAGCGTTGCGCAGAGTGCGGGCGTCAGGATTAGCGCAACCAGCACGGAGAGGGCCATGGCGGAAACGATAGTCAGCGAGAACTGGCGATAGATGGCGCCCGTCGAGCCACCAAAAAAGGCCATCGGGACAAAGACCGCCGAGAGAACCATCGCGATCCCCACCAGCGCGCCCTGGATCTGCTCCATCGACTTCTGCGTGGCCTCTTTCGGCGGCAGCTTGTCCTCTACCATCACGCGCTCAACGTTCTCGACCACCACGATGGCGTCATCAACGAGTAGCCCTATCGCCAGTACCATCCCGAACATCGTCAGGGTGTTGATGGAGAAACCGAACGCCGCAAGAACCGCGAAGGTACCCAGCAGAACCACCGGCACCGCGATAGTCGGAATGAGCGTCGCGCGCAGGTTTTGCAGGAACAGATACATGACCAGGAAGACCAGAACGATCGCTTCAAACAGGGTCTTCACCACTTCATGAATAGAAATTTTCACAAAAGGCGTGGTGTCATAGGGATAGACGACCTTCAACCCCTGCGGGAAGAACTGTTGCAGTTGCGCCAGTTTGCTCTTGATGGCTGCCGCGGTATCCAGCGCGTTTGCCCCGGTTGCCAGCTTAATCCCCAGGCCGGTTGCGGCCTGCCCGTTGATTTTGGTCACCATATTGTAGTTTTCGCCGCCGAGCTCAATGCGAGCGACATCCTTCAGGTGAACCATCGAGCCGTCCTGGTTCACCTTGAGCGTCACGCGGCCAAACTCTTCCGGTGATTTCAGGCGAGTTTGCGCGATGATGGAGGCATTCAACTGCTGTCCAGGAACCGATGGCGTACCGCCCAACTGACCTGCCGCTATCTGGTCGTTCTGCGTTTTCAGCTGGTTGATAATATCCAGCGGCGTCAGCTGGTATTTATTCATCGCGTTGCTGTCGAGCCAGATGCGCATCGCATACTGGGCGCCAAACAGCTGAACATCGCCGACACCCGTCGTTCGGCTGATAGCATCTTTGACGTTCGAGGCGACATAGTCGGAGATATCATCCTGAGTGAGGTTTTTGTTGTCCGAAACAAAACCGGCGACCAGCAGGAAGCTGCTGCTGGATTTCTCAACGCCAATCCCTTGCTGCTGTACCTCTTGCGGCAGCAGTGGCATGGCGAGCTGCAGTTTGTTCTGCACCTGCACCTGGGCGATGTCCGGATCCGTTCCTGACTCGAAGGTCAGTGTGATGGTGACATTACCTGCTGAATCGCTGGTGGAAGACATGTACATCAGGTTGTCGATACCGTTCATGTTCTGTTCGATAACCTGGGTCACGGTATCCTGCACCGTCTGGGCATCAGCGCCGGGGTAGGTCGCAGAAATCGCCACGGCTGGCGGAGCAATCGTCGGATACTGGGCGACGGGCAGTTTGAGAATGGCCAGCCCGCCTGCAATCATCAAAATGATGGCAAGTACCCAGGCGAAAACCGGCCTTTGAATAAAGAAATTAGCCATGTCGTCGTTCCTTAATTGGCGGGAGTCGTGATGGTATCTGGCGTGGCGACGACGGTAGCCCCTGGTCTGACTTTTTGTAATCCGCTGACAATCACGCGGTCACCGTTTTTCAGCCCTTCCGTCACCAGCCAGCGGTCGCCAATGGCCTGAGGCGCAACGACGGTACGTGATTCAACCTGGTTTTTATCATTAACCACCAGCACGGTTGCGTCGCCACGCGGCGTTCGGGTCACCCCCTGCTGCGGAACCAGAATGGCATCTGGCTGTGTGCCTTCATCAATGCGGGCGCGAACGAACATCCCCGGTAACAGCAGGTGTTGAGGGTTCGGGAAAATGGCGCGCAGCGTGATTGAGCCGGTGCTTTCATCCACCGTAACGTCGGAGAACTGCAGGGTGCCTTTCAGCGGATAGGGCTGACCATTCTCCATCAGCAGCTCAACGCTGCTGGCCGTGTCGCCTTTTTGCAGGCTCGTCTGCTTCAGGCGCATAAATTCATTGCTCGACTGGGTCACATCGACATAAATCGGATCAAGCTGCTGGACCGTCGCCAGCGCTGCGGCCTGCCCGTTCGTCACGAGTGCCCCTTCCGTCACGCTGGATTTGCCGATGCGGCCATCGACAGGGGACGTTACTTTGGTATACGCAAGGTTGATGCGTGCGCTTTCAACGCCCGCTTTTGCGGCGACAACGCTGGCATCTGCCTGCTGGGCCGTGGCCACGGCCTGGTCATACTCTTGTTTGCTGACATACTGTGTTCCCACCAGTGGGAGATAACGTTTCACCGTCAGGTGTGCAATATTGGCCGCCGCCTGCGCCTTTGCCAGCTCGCCTTTCGCGCTGTCGTAAGCCGCCTGATAGGTCGCAGGATCAATTTGATAAAGTGAGTCCCCGGCTTTTACATCGCTACCTTCCGTGAAGTTGCGACGCAGAATGATACCGCTAACCTGTGGACGAACCTCCGCAACGCGGAACGCATCTGTTCTGCCCGGGAGTTCAGTTGTGACGGCCAGCGGCGCACTTTTCACGATATAGACGCTGACCTGAGGCGCCTGTGCATGTTGTTGTTGATTTTCCTGGCCATCGCACCCAGTGAGCAGTACAGCGCAGACAATGAAACCGGCTAAGGGTAAACGTCTGAAATGATTCGTCATGACTGTTCCTTTAAATACCCATTAACCGATGTTTGCCGTAGATCGGTAGTGGGGCAGAGGGAAAAAATAAAATGTAGCTGCGTATAATAATGAGGGTATTTAATGTTTTTTAATTTATAAGTGCGAATGACGAGGCCTGAGAGGAAAATCAGAATCAGTCCCGTAGAAAATACGGCTATACTTCTGCCCGCTAAATCAGGCTAATAGAGCTTAACCGGTAAATTTATTCATTCCGTGAATTTAATTTCGGGTATTTATTTAGATTGTTTATAGATTAAGTAAATTGACTTTTTTTGTGCAAAATTAAAACGACTTTTAGTGAATACTTCCAGCCATCCGAACCTGATGTTATGTATATACCCTGCGAGTAAAGAGTAGCTGTTAATGGCGCGTAAAAAGAAAGAAGAGGCTCAACAAACCCGACAGCAGTTGATTGAGGCGGCTATCGGGCAGTTTGCGACGCGAGGCGTAGCCAGCACGACGCTGACGGATATCGCCGATGCCGCAAAGGTTACGCGTGGTGCTATCTACTGGCACTTTACCAGTAAAGCAGAGATATTTAATGCCATTTGGGAACAGCAATTACCGCTACGTGACATCATTCGCGACAGGCTTTCTCTCTCCGAAAATGATGATCCGTTGTTAATACTTCGTGAGCAATTCATTACTGCGCTTCAGTATATCGCACGCGAACCCCGTCAATGTGCGCTATTACAAATTTTGTATCATAAATGTGAATTTACTAGCGATATGATTTCAGAGGGTGAAATTCGGAAACGTATTGGGTTCAATTATGATTCTTTGCGCGTTACGCTGGAAAAATGTATTTCTCGAAACATCATTTCGTCGCAGGTGAACGTTGAGCTGACCATGATCGTATTCCACGGTTTTTTTAGCGGCATCATTAAAAACTGGTTAATGAATACCGACAGTTTTAATCTTTATCAGCAGGCGCCAGCCCTGGTCGACAGTATTCTGGCGACACTCCCTCTCTTGCGCGTGTCGCCTCATAATAATTACGGCTCAGCGCCTGGCAACATTTCACCCCGTGCACAAAGCGCCTCGATGGTCTGCGCGCTGGCGGGTTTACCTAACAGGTAACCCTGTAAGGTATTACAGCCCAGCTCCGTCAAAAAGGCTTGCTGCGCTTCGGTTTCCACACCTTCGGCCACGACTTTCAGGTTGAGCGTTTTCGCGAGGGCCACAATGGCAGAGACAATAGTGGCATCCTCGCTTTCACCGCTTAACTCTTTCACAAATGCTCTGTCTATCTTCAGTTCACAGGCCGGTAAACGCTTGAGATACAGCAGGCTCGAATATCCGGTCCCAAAATCATCAATCGAGGCTTTCACCCCAGCATCCGTCAGCTCTGTCAGCACCCGCACGCTCTCATCGGGGTTGCTCATCGCCGTAGTTTCCGTGACTTCCAGGATTAACATTTCCGGCGGGACGTGATGACGCTCCAGGCAGTCGAGCACTGTTTTAACCAGCGAGGGCTGTTCGAACTGCAGCGTCGACAGGTTTACTGCCATTGACCAGTTTCGATGCCCCTGCAGATGCCATTCTCTCAGCTGGCGACAGGCTTCATTGAGCACCCAGTTACCAATAGGGATGATAAGCCCGGTTTTTTCCGCCAGCGGCAGGAAAAGATCCGGCGTCAGTAAACCCTGCTTTGGATGCTGCCAGCGCAGCAGCGCCTCAAACCCGAGGAGAGGGCCCGCGGGCGCGTGAAACTTTGGCTGATAAAGCAGGCGCAGTTCATTACGATCGACGGCCATCCACAGATCGTTCATTAACTGAAGATGGGTCTGCGCCAGAGTGTTCATGGAGGGCTGGAAAAAGTGATAGCCGTTTCGGCCCATATGCTTGGTGTGATACATCGCCGCGTCGGCGTTAAACATCAGCTCACGTTCGGTTTTGCCGTCGTGAGGGTACAGGGCGATACCAATGCTAAGCGTTACCACCAGTTCGTAGGGGTCGAGAGTGAACGGGCTATCGATCGCCCGCACCAGCGAATTTGCCAGCGAGGCCGCATCGTCCGGACCTTCTCCCTCAGCCAGCAGAACAAACTCATCGCCGCCAATGCGTGCAAGGGTAAACTGGCCCTTCAGGAGATGCAGCAGACGCTGCGTAACGGCGACCAGCAGCCTGTCACCGACATCATGGCCGTATGCGTCATTGATGGCTTTAAAACCGTCGAGATCCATGAACATCAGGGCAAAATGGGTACCTTCACGGTCAGCTTTGCTGATGGCCTGATCGAGCCGGTCCTCCAGCAGGATACGGTTGGGCAGACGCGTCAGCGTATCGTGCAGCGCCAGCTGCGCAAGTTCCCGGTTCGCTTCTGCCAGCGACGAGGCCAGAAGGGCGGTTCGTGCCTGCAGGCGGGCATCCAGCATCGACACCAGCAGGGTGATCCCAAGAATAGAGAGCGCGACGACGCTGACCAGCACGGCCAGCCAGCTGCCGTTAATACCCTGATGGTGAACCATGGTGGACATTGGAAACTGCGCGGCCTTCATCCCGGCGTAGTGCATACCGGCGATAGCAATTCCCATCGTGATGGCGGCACCCAGGCGCATCAGCACCACCTGAGCGGCTTCGTGGCGCAGGCGGAAGGTCAGCCACAATGCTGCAAGCGAAGCGACAAGCGCAATCACGACCGAAATGGCCACCCACTGCGTGTCCCAAACGATCCCCGGCCTCACCTCCAGCGCCGCCATACCGGTGTAATGCATGGCAACAATGCCGATTCCCATCACCAGAGCGCCGGGGAGCAGGCGGCGCATGCGCAGTTGTTCACAGCTGACGAGCCATAGCGCAAACAGTGACGACCCCACGGCGATGACCATAGATAAAATCGTCAGGGTCGCGTTGTAGCTCATGCTCATGGAGAGATCCATCGCCAGCATGCCGATAAAGTGCATGGCCCATACGCCAATGCCCATCGCAACACCGCCTCCCGCCAGCCAGACGCGCGCTGCGACGCCCTGACTCCCGGCGACGCGTGCAGCCATATTCAGCGCGGTGTAAGCAGCAAGGATGGCAACAGCAAAGGAGAGGGCTACAAGGATAGGGTTGTATTGGCTAACCAGCATGGTCGGTTCTACTCGAGTATGACGTTACGCAGGAGAGGTTGAGAAGGGCGAGACATTATCACCGTCAGGTAACGGCTCAAAGGGATTTAAATCCCCGTTTTTAGTGGGTAATACGGGGAGGTTGGTGACGGCAGGGTGTTAATCGAGTTCTGAACAGTTCACTAATTTCAGCGGATTGACGGAGTTCATATTGCGGCACTTGTCGGTTTCGGTACTCATCAGTTCAATCCACTGCATCAGGAGGGCATCGAATAGAAAAACGGAGATTGCAAAGACGACCAGCCACCAGTATTTACGAATCATTGTGTCATTCCGCGAGAAGAGAGCCACTGAAGTGGTGGAAATATACACGAAAAGAAGCGGTTTAAAAGCGGGATAAGCAAAGGTTTACAAAGCGTTGACGGTGAAAGAATAAGACAATAAAAAAGGCGCATCCCCATGCCAGGTAGCGCCTTTTTAAACAAGCATTTAACTGATTAGTATCAGTTCATGCCGTATTTTTTCAGTTTCTTACGCAGAGTACCACGGTTGATACCCATCATCAGCGCAGCGCGGGTCTGGTTACCGCGGGTGTATTGCATCACCATGTCCAACAGTGGCTGTTCAACTTCAGCCAGTACCAGCTCATACAGGTCATTAACATCCTGACCATTCAGTTGAGCAAAATAGTTCTTCAGTGCCTGTTTAACCGAGTCACGCAGGGGCTTTTGAGTTACCTGATCCTGAGAGTTAACGGTAGAAACGGTCAGTACGTCAGAATTTACGCGTTGTTCGAACATAGTTCTGTCAGCTCTTTATTTCATTACGCAAGATTTTCGAAGTATGCCTCCAACGCCTCCAGCTGTTCGCTGGCATCCTCAATGGCGTTGAATGTGCGCCGAAACTGGTCATCTGGAGCGTGCTCCTGGAGATACCAGGAGACGTGTTTACGCGCAATTCGGTACCCTTTTGCCTGACCGTAGTGGTCATGCAGTTCCCGAACATGCGAACAAAGCAAGCGCTTTACCTCTGCCAGAGGCAGTGGGGCAAGCAGCTCCCCAGTGTCCAGATAATGCTGGATTTCCCGGAAGATCCAGGGTCTTCCCTGAGCTGCACGTCCTATCATCAGAGCATCAGCTCCCGTATAGTCGAGTACAGCCCTGGCTTTAAGCGGGTCAGTTATGTCGCCATTCGCGATAATCGGAATGGAAACCTTCTGCTTAACTGCCCGAATGCTGTCGTATTCAGCTTCACCATTGAACAAACAGGCGCGAGTGCGTCCGTGGATGGTCAGGGCCTGAATACCACAATCTTCGGCCAGTTGGGCAATCTCTACACAGTTACGGTGTTCCGGCGACCAACCCGTGCGAATCTTCAACGTAACAGGAACGTCCACTGCGCTGACAACCGCCGTCAGGATAGCTTTCACCTGGTCGGGGTATTGCAGAAGGGCTGAACCTGCAAGCTTGCGATTCACCTTTTTGGCCGGGCAACCCATATTGATATCAATAATCTGGGCACCACTTTCCACGTTAATACGCGCGGCATCTGCCATCTCTTCAGGCACGCTTCCGGCAATTTGCACGGTGCGAATACCTGGTTCATCAATGTGCACCATCCGAAGGCGGGATTTATCGCTTTCCCAAACCTGCGGGTTAGACGACATCATCTCGGATACGGTTAAACCGGCTCCCATCTCATAGCACAGCGTCCTGAACGGCCGGTCGGTAATACCTGCCATTGGGGCTGCGATCAGGCGATTTCTAAGCTGGTGGTGTCCGATGCGCATGAGTTAAGAAATGACCATACTGTGACTGCAAGGCGGCGTATATTACGCATTTTTTGCACGAGATGAAAGGCCAAACTTTGAACAATCCACTGTTGTAGATCAAGGAATCGCCGCGCAATCTTTTCGTTTAAAATTATTCATTATTTAAATCATTGAGTTATGCGATGATGGCTATTTTATGTGCGCTTACAATTTCCCGTAACTTCTCATCATTTCTGAATAAATGCGACAGATGAGCGGGATAATCTGCTGTTTTTAACAGCAGATTTCCCCACTTCTTTGCGATCTGCGTCGCATTTTAGAACATGATCTCAGGGCAAAAAATAGACGTTATTCGAGGATAACACGACCATGGAGGGACTGGACCGGCCGGTTATTATCGTGATGCATTGTGTGGGTGAATTTCTCGAGCTGCCCGGCGGAGACCGTCAGAGGATGCTTAAGCACGATCCAGGTAACGCCTTCTGAACACGGTGGCGTTGTCAGCGAGCCGCTAAAGCGCCAGTACGTTTTATCTTCCGGCAGCAGCTTATTCAGGTTGAGCTCCTGCTTGATGGAGACGTTCAGCTCAGCCTGCTGAGGCATAACGTCCCACAGTTTATCAAGCTCACGGTTCTCTGCCCCTTTGTCGAACATGACCGCGACCACCGCCAGTTCCCCCTTCGCATTTTTATGCACAAGGTGCATCTCCATCGCGTAATGCTTGCCGTGCACGGTGTTTTCGCTCGGCGCGTGGAAGTGGAACTGCTGTAATGTCCAGGTTTGCTTATCCAGCGTGATAGTGTCGCGAGTGTCGGCCTGCTCGCTTGCCTGAATAGTATGGCCATTGTTTGTCAGCGACACAGGGCCGTCAACGTAGTGCGTTTGCAGCGGGAAGAGATGGGCGTTAGCGGTTGAATCAATATCAATGGGAGACTGGTTCATTCCACTGTTACAGGTCTTGTACGCTTCATCCAGCTCACCCCAGTGCTCCGGTGAGCTTTCTCCTTTGTAGCTCCAGTGTGATGCGCATGCTGAAGCCGAGATCATGCTCAGCGCTAACAGCGCTGCCTTGCTATAAACGTGTTTCATAATATTCTTCCCGTGAATTTTTATTATCCAAATCAAAATTTATCAATATGATTTGTAGGGTTATTTTACCGGAGGCAGGCCAGGGGCGGGAGGAATATTCGAGGAGAAAAGGCGTGGTCAGAGGACCACGCCAAATACTTATTTTTTACGACCGGTAATGCGGCACCACTCTTCTTTCTCTACAACCGGGTCGAGCGCAAAGAGATCGGCGTAGGCTTCGCAAACGCTCTCCGCCTGGCTTGCCAGGATGCCGGACAGACCCAGCAGGCCACCCTCAACCGGCAGCACGCTGATTAATGGCGCCAGTTCACGCAGTGGGCCCGCGAGAATGTTTGCGACCACCACATCGGCTTTCATGGCTTCTGGCTGCGCTTCCGGCAGGTAAAGCTCCAGACGATCGGAGACGCCGTTACGCTCGGCATTATCGCGGCTGGCCTGAATGGCCTGCGGATCGATATCGATCCCGATGGCTTTCGCCGCGCCCAGTTTCAGCGCGGCAATCGCGAGGATCCCGGAACCGCAGCCGAAGTCGATCACCGTCTTACCATCCAGATCGAGACCATCCAGCCACTGCAGGCACAGAGACGTGGTTGGATGGGTGCCGGTGCCAAACGCCAGGCCTGGGTCAAGCATCACGTTCACCGCGTTTTCATCGGGAACCTCGCGCCAGCTTGGGCAGATCCACAGACGTTTGCCGAACTGCATCGGGTGGAAGTTGTCCATCCACTCGCGTTCCCAGTCTTTGTCTTCCAGCTGTTCGATTTTATGCGCGAAGCCTGCGCCCAGCAGCGGATGGTTTTCCAGAATCGCCACCACCTCTTTCATGTCGGTTTCGGCATCGAACAGGCCGATCACGTCGGTATCACCCCACAGGCGCGTTTCGCCCGGCAGCGGTTCAAAGACCGGCGTGTCGTGCGTGTCCTGAAAGGTGATGGAGACAGAGCCGGCTTCCATCAGCGCATCGCTTAGCTCTTCGGCGTTCGCGCCGGTTGTGTTCAGTTTTAGTTGGATCCACGGCATGGCAAAACTCTTTATTTATCAGTAGAAATCATAGCGGGTTGTGGGGCGGGCTGACCGAAACGGTTCCCCACCACAAACGCCAGTAAACTTAGCAGTAACGAAGGCACAATCGGATGGAAGCCCAGATACTGAATCTTAAATGTCGCAAGGATGGCATACAGCACACCGCCAACAATCATCGCGCTCAGCGCGCCTGCAGCGTTCGCGCGTTCCCAGTAAAGACCTAGTACCAGCGGCCACAGGAAAACGGCTTCAAGACCGCCAAACGCCAGCAGGTTCAGCCAGATGATCATCTCCGGCGGACGCCATGCAGCTAACATCAGCAAAGCTCCTAACACCAGCGTAATGACGGCAGACATCCGCTTCAGGCGACGTTCATTTTCAACCTGCTCAGGGCGCAGGTTCAGATAGAGATCTTTAATGATCGTAGCGGAACTTTGCAGTAACTGGGCGTTAATGGTCGACATAATGGCGGCCATTGGCGCTGCGAGGAAAATTCCGGCGGCGAAGGGCGGCAGCACTTTAACCATCAGCGTCGGGATCACCAGATCCGGCACGGTAAGGTCGGGGATCACCGCGCGCCCTAATGCACCTGCCAGGTGCATACCAAACATCAGGACCGCGACCACAATCGTCCCGATGATGATGCCCTTGTGAACGGCTTTACTGTCTTTATAGGAGATACAGCGCACAGCGGTATGCGGCAGACCAATCACCCCGAAGCAGACTAACACCCAGAACGAGGTCATAAAGGTCGGCGAGAGGATATCATCCGCGCCCTGCGGTGAAATCAGTTTCGGGTCAATCGCTTCCAGGGTTTCCACCGCATGAGTGAGTCCACCCGCGGCATGAACAATCCCCACCAGCAGAACAATCGTGCCGATGAGCATGACCATTCCCTGCAGCGTATCGTTCAGCACGCTGGCGCGGAACCCGCCAAACGCGGTATAGAGCGCGATGCTTACCCCGAAGATGATGAGGCCTGTCTCGTAAGGGATCCCGGCCGCCGTTTCCAGCAGGCGTGCCCCGCCGATAAACTGTACCGTCATCGCGCCAATAAAGGCCACCAGCAGGCTTAAGCTCGCCAGCCACACCAGTAGGCGGCTCTGGTAACGGGCAAAGAGCATATCGTTGAGCGTGACGGCATTATAGCGGCGCGCCAGAATGGCAAATTTCTTACCAAGAATACCGAGGGAGAGCCAGACGGCAGGCAGCTGGATCATCGCCAGCAAAACCCAGCCTAACCCGTACTTGTAGGCCGCACCGGGGCCGCCAATAAACGAGCTGGCGCTGATATAGGTCGCGGTCAGCGTCATTGCCAGCACAACGCCGCCCATCGAACGGCTGCCGAGGAAATACTCGTTCAGAAAAGCACCGGTCGTTCTTTTGCGCATGGCGTAAATGGATAAACCAAACACGACCAGCAGGTATGCGACAAGCGGCAGAATGACTTCAAGCTGCATCATCGTCCTCCAGCGGAATATCCCGGTAGATAAATTTCACCATTGCCCAGCACAGCAGGATAAACACCAGCGGTACCAGCAGGCAGGCCATTTCGAACCAGTGCGGCAGGCCGGTGATGCCAATAGCGGAGTCAGGTAAGTAAGCAGTTACTAACCATGCGGCAAGATAGAGAAGGGTCAGCCACAGCGCCCAGCGCGCTTCTTTATGGGCCTGAACAAAACGTTTGTCCATTTTTTGTCCCTTGTGGATGCAGAAAGCGGGGATTGTACATGATGGGGCTTTGCGATCCCCAGAAATAAAAAAAGGCCGGATAATCCGGCCTTTTAGCAACACAGCTCTCTTACTTCTCGTTCAGGCCGAGTTTTTTCTCCAGGTAGTGGATATTCGTTCCACCATTCTGGAAGTGCTCGTCGCTCATGATACGCATCTGCAGATCAACGTTGGTTTTAATACCGTCGATGATCAGCTCCTGCAGGGCGTTCTTCATGCGGGCAATCGCCACGTCACGGTTTTCGCCGTAGCAGATCAGCTTACCGATCATTGAGTCATAGTACGGAGGTACGGTGTAGCCAGCGTAGATATGAGACTCCCAGCGCACACCAAAGCCACCCGGCGCGTGGAAACGCGTGATTTTACCTGGGCTTGGCAGGAAGGTGTTCGGGTCTTCGGCGTTGATACGGCACTCTACCGCATGGCCTTTCACCACAACTTCTTCCTGCTTGATGGACAGAGGCTGACCGGCTGCGATACGCAGCTGCTCTTTGATCAGGTCAACGCCGGTGATCATTTCGGTAACCGGGTGTTCAACCTGAATACGGGTGTTCATCTCAATGAAGTAGAACTCGCCGTTTTCGAACAGGAACTCAAAGGTACCCGCCCCGCGATAGCCGATATCGACGCACGCTTTGGCGCAACGCTCGCCGATGTAGCGACGCAGTTCCGGGGTAATGCCCGGCGCTGGCGCTTCTTCGACCACTTTCTGGTGACGACGCTGCATGGAGCAGTCACGTTCTGCCAGATAGATCGCGTTACCCTGACCGTCAGCCAGCACCTGAATTTCGATGTGGCGTGGGTTTTCCAGGTATTTTTCCATGTACACCATGTCATTGCTGAAAGCCGCTTTCGCTTCCGCTTTGGTCATGGAGATGGACTGCGCCAGTTCAGCATCGCTGCGCACAACGCGCATACCGCGACCGCCGCCGCCGCCGGACGCCTTGATGATAACCGGGTAGCCAATGCGTTTAGCATGAGCACGGTTAGCATCCATGTCGTCGGTCAGAGGGCCGTCAGAGCCTGGCACGGTTGGAACACCAGCTTTTTTCATTGCGGTGATTGCAGACACTTTGTCGCCCATCAGGCGAATGGTGTCGGCTTTCGGACCGATGAAGATAAAGCCAGAGCGTTCAACCTGCTCAGCAAAGTTGGCGTTCTCAGAGAGGAAGCCGTAACCCGGATGAATTGCCACCGCGCCGGTGATTTCAGCGGCGCTGATGATAGCCGGGATGTTCAGATAGCTTTTTACGGACGGAGCCGGGCCAATACAGACCGTCTCATCCGCCAGCAATACGTGTTTTAAATCGCGATCCGCGCTTGAGTGCACGGCCACGGTCTTGATGCCCAGTTCTTTACAGGCACGAAGAATACGCAGTGCAATCTCGCCACGGTTGGCGATAACAATTTTATCCAGCATGTTCGCCTCGTTACTCGATGACGACCAGCGGCTCGTCAAATTCAACCGGCTGACCACTTTCGACCAGAATCGCTTTCACAGTACCTGACTTGTCAGCTTCGATCTGGTTCATCATTTTCATCGCTTCAACGATGCACAGGGTATCGCCTACGTTGACTTTCTGACCCACTTCGATGAACGCCTTCGCGTCCGGGCTCGGGGTGCGGTAGAAAGTACCAACCATTGGGGAACGTACGATGTGACCACTGATTTCTGCTGCAGCGGCAGGTGCGGCTTCAGCTGCTGCTGGCGCAACGGCTGCGGAAAGCGCAGGCTGCTGCACTGGCGCAGCGTAAGCTTGCTGCATTACCGGGAAGCTAGCGGCTGGGGCTGTACGGCTGATGCGTACAGACTCTTCGCCTTCAGAAATTTCCAGTTCGGAGATGCCTGATTCTTCAACCAGCTCGATCAGTTTTTTTATCTTACGAATATCCATGAGTGGGTTCCGTACTCTTGTTTAGTGTGATTGTGACAAGCGTTTTACCGCTGTCTGTAAAGCGTATGAATAGCCGTCTGCGCCCAGTCCGCAGATAACGCCAGCAGCGATATCCGACAGATACGAATGGTGGCGGAACGGCTCTCGGGCGTGCACGTTACTCAGGTGGATCTCGATAAACGGGATACTCACCGCGAGCAGTGCGTCGCGGATAGCAACACTGGTGTGCGTAAACGCGGCCGGATTGATCAGGATATAGTCCACAGTGTCTTTAGCCTGATGAATACGGTCGATGATTGCGTACTCCGCGTTTGACTGAAAATGATCCAAATCCACATTCAGCGAGGCTGCTTCCGTGCTCAGACGGTTAACAATTTCGCTCAATGTCAGCGTGCCGTACTTCTCTGGCTCACGGGTGCCGAGCATGTTCAGGTTCGGTCCGTTTAAAACTAAGATGTGGAACTTATCAGTCATTATGCCGCTATCTCCTGCGATTTTCGGGTAAAAAACAAAATATACCGTCGAAGCGCAAATGTCACCTTTTCAGAGGCCCAAAACCGCTGTCAGGCGAACCAAGGTCGCACATTATAACGATTTCGTAGCATTTGGCAGCTAAATACTGGTCTTATCAGGGAAGATTATCAACCGCAATCCAAAAAAGATTTGCGGTTGAGAGGTAATCTGCGGGAAAACGCACAGTTTCGCGAACTATCGTAACCACTGGCGGAACTTCTTGTAACGCCATGCTAAAAGCGCCACGGCTGCCAGCGCGTAAAGGACCGGCTGCGGAGAGAGGATCTTCACCGACCACAGATAATGAATGGGGGCGAGGATCGCGACAAGATAGACGAAGTTGTGCAGCAACTGCCAGCGACGGCCCAGCTTTCGCTGCGCATATTGCGTGGATGTCAGCGCTAACGCCAGCAGGATCAGCCAGCTAACAATGCCCAGCATCAGGTAAGGGCGTGTTACCAGCTCGCGGCCAAGCAGTGTCAGATTGTTAATTCCCAGTTCCAGCAGGGCGTAACTGGTGAGGTGCAGGGTCGCCCAGGCAAAACACCATAGCCCCAAAAGCCGACGGGTGCGTATCAATAATGGCTGTTTAGCGTAGCGTGCCAGCGGTGAGACGAGCAAGGTGGCCAGCAAAAATTTCAGAGCCATCCGACCGGTAAAATGCTGGATATCCTTTGCCGGATCGGCGCTAAAGAGGCCCTGGCTGGCCGCCCAGAACAGCCAGATAAAAGGAAGTATCCCGGCTAAATGCAGCAGTACTTTCAGCCAGGTAATCTGCTTTGCCGTTAAACGCACTCAGAAGTTCTCCCGTAAATTGAGGCCACGGTAAAGGGACGCCACTTCATCCGCATACCCGTTAAACAGCAGCGTGGGCTGGCGCTTCACGTCCAGCGCGCCGCCGGAGCCAATAAAGCGTTCCGTCGCCTGCGACCAGCGGGGATGATCCACATGCGGGTTCACGTTGGCGAAGAAGCCGTATTCACCCGGCGCCGCCAGGTTCCATGTCGTCGGCGGACGTTCGCGGGTCAACTTAATGCTGACGATCGATTTAATCCCTTTGAAACCGTATTTCCACGGCACGGTTAAACGGATGGGGGCACCGTTCTGCGGCGGAAGCGCCTTGCCGTAAACGCCGACGGTCAGGAGGGTAAGGGGATGCATGGCTTCGTCAAGACGTAACCCTTCAACGTATGGATACTCCAGCCCGCCGCCGATGAACCGGTCTTTCTGGCCCGGCATCTCGTCCGGGGCGTAGCGCGTCTGGAAGGCGACGTATTTTGCGTTGCTGGTGGGTTCAACCATCGCCAGCAGCTTATGCAGCGGGAAGCCTACCCAGGGGACCACCATCGACCAGGCCTCTACGCAGCGCATGCGATAGATACGCTCCTCAAGCGGGAAGCGGGTGGTCAGATCGTGATGGTCCAGCGTCAGAGGTTTTGCCACTTCACCGTCGATTTTCAGCGTCCACGGATCGGTTTTCATGCTGCCGGCATTGGCGGCAGGATCGGCTTTATCCAGACCAAATTCGTAGAAGTTGTTGTAGCCGGTGACTTTATCTTCCGGCGTGAGCGCCAGCGTGTTTTGCCATTCGGCGGGTTTGGTAAAGGTAAGCGGGGCACCGGAAGGCGCCTTAGGGCGATCGTTGCCTTTAAACCAGCCGAGCAGGTCGGCGTGTGCCGCTGGAGAGAGCGTCAGTGCCGTGGCGCTGATGCCAAGCATTTTCAGGATCTGGCGGCGCTGTAACATAAAGACAGATTCAGACGTTACGTCGGCTTCCGTCAGTTTTCGGTTTTTCATGGCATCCTCCGTCATGCGTTTTTCTAAGCATGACGGAGGAGAAGCGTTAGCGCGAATATGTCACGAAAATTTGAAGATTAGGCGATTTTCACCAGCGCGCGGCCGTGGAACTGGTTATCCATGATCTTACTGGCATATTCAGGTGCCTGGCTGAGCGTAATTTCGGTAGCGCTCTGGGTATAGAACGATTCCGGCAAATCGCGCACCAGACGCTCCCATGCCTCTGCGCGGCGAGCCGCAGGCGTCATCACGGAATCCACGCCCTGCAGGCGGACGTTACGCAGAATAAATGGCATGACGGTCGTTGGCAGGGCAAATCCGCCCGCCAGGCCGCAGGCTGCCACGCAGCCGCCGTAGTTCATCTGCGCCAGGACTTTTGCCAGCACTTTATCACCGACGGTATCCACCGCACCTGCCCAGACCTGTTTTTCCAGCGGGCGGGTCTCGGCAAACTCATCGCGGCCAAGAATGCGGCTGGCGCCGAGCTGGCGCAGATAATCATGCGTGCTTTCACGGCCGGAAACCGCCGCAACCTGATAACCCAGCTTGTGCAGCAGCGTGACCGCCGTGCTGCCCACGCCACCGCTGGCCCCGGTCACAACAATTTCACCCGACTCGGGGCGAACACCCGCCTCTTCCAGCGTCATCACGCACAGCATGGCGGTAAAGCCTGCGGTACCCACGATCATCGCTTTGCGGCCATCTATGCCTTTCGGCATAGGCACCAGCCAGTCGCCCTTCACGCGCGCCTGCGTTGCCAGCCCGCCCCAGTGATTTTCGCCCACGCCCCAGCCGGTGAGCAGCACCTGCTGGCCCGCATGAAAACGGGGATCTTCGCTGCTATGAACCCGGCCAGCAAAATCAATACCCGGCACCATAGGGAAATTTCGGATGATTTTACCCTTGCCGGTGATCGCCAGCGCATCTTTATAATTTAAACTGGACCAGTCGATGTCGACGGTGACGTCGCCTTCCGGCAGGCGAGTCTCTTCTACGGCCTGTACTGAGGCAAGCGTTTTGCCGTCCTGCTGTTCTAAGATTAAAGCCTGCATACGGGGTCCTCACGGCTCAGATGATTGGAAAAGAGTTCCTGAAGACTATACTCGCTCAGGGTAAAGCAATGCCGATTTAACGCAATAAATTGCCAGATACGCCAGGTTTGGTAGTATGCCGCATTTGAAATGCAAGTTAGCGCTTACTCGCTACCCCATCAACCCACGGAGTAATCTCAAGGATGCGATTAACGACGAAGTTCTCGGCTTTTATCACCCTGCTGACGGGGCTTACCATCTTTGTCACGCTTCTTGGTTGCTCTCTGAGCTTTTATAACGCCATTCAGGACAAACTGGTCAACCGGGTGCAGTCCGTTGCGTCGGTCATTGATACGCGTCTGCTGACCACTCCACTTCCTGAGCTATCCCGGGAGCTGGATGAGTTGATGGTGCCGGTTGATATTATTCAGGTCGACATCCAGCAGGGAAAGCATCCGGTTTTAAGCCATGAACGACAGGACAGCTATCGACCTGCGGGCGTGGTGAGCCAGTATCGGGAAGTAACGGTGCACTCCCTCAAAAATCCGGGGATGACCATACACATGGTCTACCTCGATCCGATGGCCAGCTATTTCCGTTCTATGATGACCACCGCGCCGCTTACTGTTGCCGTCGCCTTCATTATTTTGCTGATTTTTCTCGCGGTCCGCTGGCTGCGCCGCCAGCTTTCAGGCCAGGAACTGCTGGAGATCCGTTCCGTGCGTATCCTGAACGGTGAACGCGGCCCGCAGGTTCGCGGCTCGGTCCATGAATGGCCCTCACGCGCCAGCAGCGCGCTGGATACGCTGCTCTCAGAGATCCAGTTTGCCAGCGACCAGCGCAGCCGAATGGATACGCTGATCCGCTCTTATGCCGCGCAGGATAATAAAACGGGCCTTAACAACCGCCTTTTCTTTGACAATCAACTCGCCACGCTGCTCGACGACCCGGAAAAAGTGGGCACGCACGGGGTGGTGATGATGATTCGCCTGCCCGATTTCGATCTGCTGCGCGACACATGGGGGCAGCGGGCGGCGGAAGAAAATCTCTTTACGCTGATCAACCTGCTCTCCACCTTTATTATGCGCTATCCGGGGGCGCTGCTGGCCCGCTACCACCGCAGCGACTTTGCCGTATTGCTGCCGCATCGCACGTTGAAGGAATCAGAAAGCATTGCCAGCCAGCTACTTAAGGCCGTCGACGCGCTGCCGCAGAGCAAAATGCTCGACAGAGACGATATGGTCCATATGGGAATTTGCGCCTGGCGCGGCGGACAGTCGACAGAGCAGGTGATGGAGCATGCGGAAGCGGCCACCCGCAACGCGGTATTGCAAGGGGCGAACGGATGGGCGGTCTATGATGATTCGCTGCCTGAAAAAGGGCGTGGAAACGTGCGCTGGCGTACTTTGATTGAGCAAATGCTGAGTCGCGGCGGGCCGCGTATTTATCAAAAACCGGCGGTCATGAAGAACGGTTTTGTCCACCACCGGGAATTGATGTGCCGTATTTTCGACGGGACGGAAGAGGTTATTTCTGCGGAATATCTGCCGATGGTTCTGCAATTTGGGCTCTCCGAAGAGTATGACCGCCAGCAAATTACACGCCTGATTCCATTTTTATCATTCTGGCCTGAAGAGAATCTGGCGTTACAGGTTACCGTTGAGTCATTAATACGCCCGCGTTTTCAGCGCTGGCTGCGTGATACATTAATGCAATGCGAAAAATCGCAACGCAAACGCATTATTTTTGAACTTGCTGAGGCGGATGTGGGTCAACACATCAGCCGGTTGCGTCCGGTGGTCCGTTTGATCAACGCGCTCGGTGCCCGTGTCGCGGTAACGCAGGCGGGTTTAACGCTGGTCAGTACCAGCTGGATCAAGGAGCTGGATGTGGAGCTATTAAAGCTACATCCGGGGCTGGTAAGGAATATTGAGAAGCGCACGGAAAACCAGCTGCTGGTTCAGAGTCTGGTTGAAGCGTGTAAGGGAACGCGAACACAGGTATTTGCCGCAGGCGTGCGCTCCAGAGGCGAATGGCAGATGTTAACAGAGCGCGGAGTGACGGGCGGTCAGGGCGATTTTTTTGCCGCCTCTCAGCCGCTTGACACAAACGTGAAAAAATATTTGCAAAGATACTCTGTTTGACCTGCCGTTTACGTTGTTTTCACGTAGAATATCGCGCCTGTAGCTTTGAGTATGTCGAGCAAAAAGCCAGTGAACGACCTTTAATGGGTTACAAATATCAGTGAGGAACACGACTGTTTACTCAGCCCTGAGGGAGTCAGGGGATGAATTTGTAACAACAGGAAACGTACTGCACAAATTTTCACCGTTGCAGATGATTTTTGCGCCTTGTCGCTGCTGCGTGTGGTTGGTAAAGTAAGCGGATTTTGTTTTCCGCCCCAGCTTTCAGGATTATCCCTTAGTATGTTGAAAAAATTTCGTGGCATGTTTTCCAATGACCTGTCCATTGACCTGGGTACCGCGAATACCCTTATTTATGTAAAAGGACAAGGCATCGTATTGAATGAGCCTTCTGTTGTGGCCATTCGTCAGGATCGTGCAGGCTCGCCGAAAAGCGTGGCCGCAGTGGGTCATGACGCGAAGCAGATGCTGGGTCGTACCCCTGGCAACATCGCCGCTATTCGCCCAATGAAAGACGGCGTTATCGCTGATTTCTTCGTGACTGAAAAAATGCTTCAGCACTTCATCAAGCAGGTTCACAGCAACAGCTTCATGCGCCCAAGCCCGCGTGTTCTGGTGTGTGTGCCGGTTGGCGCAACCCAGGTAGAACGTCGCGCAATCCGTGAATCTGCCCAGGGTGCAGGCGCACGTGAAGTGTTCCTGATTGAAGAGCCAATGGCTGCGGCAATCGGTGCGGGTCTGCCAGTTTCTGAAGCCACCGGTTCTATGGTGGTGGATATCGGTGGTGGTACCACTGAAGTGGCCGTTATCTCACTGAACGGCGTGGTGTACTCCTCCTCCGTACGTATCGGTGGTGACCGCTTCGATGAAGCCATCATCAATTACGTGCGCCGTAACTACGGCTCTCTGATCGGTGAAGCCACCGCAGAGCGTATCAAACACGAAATCGGTTCTGCATATCCGGGCGATGAAGTGCGTGAGATCGAAGTGCGTGGCCGTAACCTGGCGGAAGGTGTTCCACGCGGCTTTACCCTGAACTCCAACGAAATTCTGGAAGCACTGCAGGAACCACTGACGGGCATCGTGAGCGCGGTAATGGTTGCGCTGGAACAGTGCCCACCAGAGCTGGCGTCCGACATCTCCGAGCGCGGTATGGTTCTGACCGGTGGTGGTGCGCTGCTGCGTAACCTCGACCGCCTGTTGATGGAAGAGACAGGTATTCCTGTCGTAGTTGCAGAAGATCCACTGACTTGCGTCGCCCGCGGTGGTGGCAAGGCGCTGGAAATGATCGACATGCACGGCGGCGACTTGTTCAGCGAAGAGTAGTCATGGTGAAAGGGTAGCGAATCGCTACCCTTTCTCTCTGACACGAGAATACGCATAGCCTATGAAGCCAATTTTTAGCCGTGGCCCATCGCTACAGTTTCGCCTCATTCTGGCGGTTCTGGTTGCGCTTGGCGTCATTATTGCCGATAGCCGCCTCGGTACGTTCAGCCAGATCCGAACGTACATGGATACCGCCGTCAGTCCTTTCTACTTTATATCAAATGGTCCCCGTGAACTGCTCGACTCCGTTTCTCAAACGCTGTCTTCACGAGACCAGCTCGAACTTGAAAACCGGGCATTACGCCAGGAATTGCTGCTGAAAAACAGCGAACTGCTGATGCTGGGGCAATACAAGCAGGAAAACGCGCGTCTGCGTGAACTGCTCGGCTCGCCGCTGCGTCAGGACGAGCAGAAGATGGTTACCCAGGTGATCTCCACCGTGAACGACCCTTACAGCGATCAGGTTGTGATCGACAAAGGGAGCGTGAACGGGGTGTATGAAGGTCAGCCCGTCATTAGTGATAAGGGCGTAGTAGGCCAGGTCGTTGCCGTCGCCAAACTGACCAGCCGCGTGCTGCTGATTTGCGACGCCACCCACGCACTGCCGATCCAGGTCCTGCGTAACGATATCCGCGTGATTGCGGCCGGTAACGGCTGCACGGACGATCTGCAGCTGGAACATCTGCCTGCTAACACGGACATCCGTGTCGGCGACGTGCTGGTGACGTCCGGTCTCGGTGGACGCTTCCCTGAAGGTTACCCGGTTGCGGTGGTCTCTTCGGTTAAGCTGGATACGCAGCGTGCATACACCGTGATTCAGGCCCGTCCAACCGCCGGTTTACAGCGTCTGCGCTACCTGCTGCTGCTCTGGGGGGCCGATCGTAACGGTGCTAACCCGATGACGCCTGAAGAGGTGCATCGCGTGGCGAACGAACGCCTGATGCAGATGATGCCGCAGGTTCTTCCGCCAGCGGACTCTATGGGGCCGCCTGCGCCCGTGCCTGCGCCGGCAACCGGGTTAACGCAGCCGCAGCCTGATGCGCCGCCACCGCCTAAACTCTCTTCGGGAGGGCAGTAGTGGCAAGCTATCGTAGCCAGGGACGCTGGGTCATCTGGCTCTCGTTCCTCATTGCACTGTTGCTGCAGATTATGCCCTGGCCGGATAACATTCTCGTTTTCCGGCCAAACTGGGTCTTGCTCATTTTACTTTACTGGATCCTTGCCCTGCCGCATCGCGTAAATGTCGGCACGGGTTTTGTGATGGGTGCCATACTGGATCTCATTAGTGGCTCTACGCTGGGCGTGCGCGCCCTGTCCATGAGCATTATTGCGTACCTCGTCGCACTGAAATTCCAGCTCTTCCGTAACCTCGCGCTCTGGCAACAGGCCCTGGTCGTGATGCTGTTGTCGCTTGCTGCGGATATCGTTGTTTTCTGGGCAGAGTTTTTAGTGATCAACGTCTCTTTCCGACCGGAAGTGTTCTGGAGTAGTGTAGTAAACGGTGTGCTCTGGCCGTGGCTATTCCTGCTGATGCGTAAGGTTCGCCAGCAGTTTGCTGTGCAATAAAAGGTTTCTATGACGTCTCTGTATCTTGCTTCCGGCTCCCCGCGCCGTCAGGAACTCCTGACGCAGTTAGGGGTCTCTTTTGAACGCATCGTGACCGGCATTGAAGAAAAACGTGCTGAGGGCGAAAGTGCTCAGCAGTACGTGTCTCGCCTGGCACGCGAGAAAGCGCAGGCGGGCGTGGCCTGTGTGCCGCGCGATCTGCCCGTGCTGGGAGCAGATACCATCGTTATCCTTAACGGTGAAGTCCTCGAGAAACCGCATGACGCCGGCCATGCGGCGCGCATGCTGCGCAAGATGTCCGGGCAAACGCACCAGGTGATGACGGCCGTCGCGCTGGCGGACAGCCAGCACGTGCTGGATTGCCTGGTGGTTACGGATGTCACGTTCAGAGTGATTACCGACGACGAGATCGCCGCTTATATTGCCAGCGGTGAACCGATGGATAAAGCAGGTGCATACGGTATTCAAGGGTTGGGTGGCTGTTTTGTCAGGAAGATTAATGGCAGCTATCACGCCGTAGTCGGCTTACCGCTGGTGGAAACGTATGAGTTGCTGAGCAATTTTAACTCACTGCGTGAGGGAAGGGATAATTATGACGGCTGAATTGTTGGTAAACGTAACGCCATCGGAAACCCGTGTGGCCTATATTGACGGTGGCATTCTTCAGGAAATTCATATTGAGCGTGAAGCGCGGCGCGGAATAGTAGGCAATATCTACAAAGGTCGTGTCAGTCGTGTACTGCCGGGTATGCAGGCGGCTTTTGTAGATATTGGACTGGATAAGGCGGCATTTTTACATGCCTCCGACATCATGCCGCACACCGAGTGCGTCGCGGGCGAAGAGCAAAAGCAGTTTGCCGTGCGCGACATTTCCGAGCTGGTGCGTCAGGGCCAGGACTTAATGGTGCAGGTGGTGAAAGATCCCCTTGGCACCAAAGGTGCCCGTCTGACCACCGACATTACCTTACCTTCCCGCTATCTGGTCTTTATGCCCGGCGCGTCACACGTGGGCGTTTCGCAGCGTATTGAGAGCGAAAGCGAGCGCGAGCGGCTGAAGAAAGTGGTCAGCGCCTACTGCGATGAACAGGGCGGGTTTATTATCCGTACCGCTGCAGAAGGGATCAGCGAAGAAGACCTGGCGTCGGATGCGGCTTACCTGAAGCGCGTCTGGACCAAAGTGATGGAGCGTAAAAAACGCAACCAGACTCGCTACCAGCTGTACGGTGAGCTGGCGCTTGCGCAGCGCGTGCTGCGTGATTTTGCCGACGCGCAGCTCGACCGCATCCGCGTGGACTCTCGCCTGACATATGAAGCGCTGCTGGAGTTTACCGCTGAATACATCCCGGAAATGCCGGGCCTGCTGGAGCATTACACCGGGCGTCAGCCGATCTTCGATCTCTATGATGTCGAAAACGAGATCCAGCGAGCCCTGGAGCGTAAGGTTGAGCTGAAGTCCGGCGGCTATCTGATCATCGATCAGACCGAAGCGATGACCACCGTCGATATCAACACCGGCGCGTTTGTCGGTCATCGCAATCTGGACGACACCATCTTCAACACCAACATCGAAGCCACGCAGGCGATTGCGCGTCAGCTTCGTTTGCGCAACCTCGGCGGCATTATCATCATCGACTTTATCGATATGAGTAATGAAGACCATCGTCGTCGTGTGCTGCACTCGCTGGAACAGGCGCTGAGTAAAGATCGCGTGAAGACCAGCATCAACGGCTTCTCGCAGCTCGGCCTGGTGGAAATGACCCGGAAACGGACCCGCGAAAGCGTGGAACATGTCCTGTGTAATGAGTGTCCAACCTGCCATGGACGCGGAACGGTAAAGACGGTGGAGACGGTCTGCTACGAGATCATGCGTGAAATTGTCCGTGTCCATCATGCCTACGACTCAGACCGTTTTCTGGTCTATGCTTCCCCTGCGGTGGCTGAAGCCCTGAAAGGCGAAGAGTCGCACGCGCTGGCGGAAGTGGAAATCTTTGTCGGCAAACAGGTAAAAGTACAAATTGAACCGCTCTATAACCAGGAGCAGTTTGACGTCGTAATGATGTAAAACGCAGTACGCTGCGTGACGAAAGCTGACAAGGAGAGATGCGTGAGGCGATTGCCGGGGATTTTAGTGCTTACAGGGGCAACGCTGGTCGTGATTGTCGCGTTGCTCGTGAGCGGGCTACGCCTCGTTTTACCGCATCTGGACAGCTGGCGTCCGCAGCTGCTGGCGAAAATCGAATCCACCACCGGCGTGCCGGTCGACGTAAGCCAGGTTAGCGCCAGCTGGCAGAATTTTGGCCCGACGCTGGATGTCCGTGACATCAACGCCAGCCTGAAAGATGGCGGTCATCTCAAAATCAAACGCGTAACCCTGGCGCTGGACGTCTGGCAAAGCCTGCTGCATCTGCGCTGGCAGTTTCGCGATCTCACCTTTTATCAACTCCAGTTTCTGACCAATACGCCGCTGACTGGCGGTGATAACAATCAGGGCCTGGAAGCCAACCGCTTCAGCGATCTCTTCCTCCGCCAGTTCGATCATTTCGATCTGCGCGACAGCGAAGTGAGCTTTATTACCCTTTCCGGTCAGCGCGCCGAGCTGGCGATCCCACAGCTGACCTGGCTCAACGGTAAGGATCGGCACCGCGCCGAGGGGCAGGTCAATCTTTCCAGCCTGAACGGCCAGCACGGCGTCATGCAGGTGCGTATGGACTTGCGTGACGATGACGGCCTGTTAAACAACGGCAAAGTCTGGCTGCAGGCCGACGATGTGGATGTAAAGCCCTGGCTCGGCGACTGGCTGCAGCAAAACATGCAGCTGGAAACCGCCCGTTTCAGCCTTGAGGGCTGGATGACCCTGACGAAAGGGAAATTTGCCAGCGGCGATATCTGGCTGAAGCAAGGGGGCGCGAGCTGGAAGGGGGAAAGACAGCAGCATCAGCTTTCCGTCGATAACCTCACCGCGCACGTGACGCAGGAAAAAGAGGGCTGGCAGTTCGCCATCCCGGATACGCGCATCACGATGGACGGCAAGCCGTGGCCGCGCGGTGCGCTGACGCTGGCCTGGATGCCGGAGCAGGACGTGGGCGGTGCGGCGAGCAAACGCAGCGATGAGCTGCGCATCCGCGCCAGTAACCTGGATCTGGCGGCCATTGAAGGCCTGCGCTCCATGGCGGCAAAGCTCTCTCCGGACCTGGGCGAGATCTGGCTGGCAACGCAGCCGAGCGGAAAAATTGATTCTCTGGCGCTGGATATCCCGCTTCAGGCGACGGAAAAAACCCGTTTCCAGGCAACATGGAAAGATCTTGCCTGGAAGCAGTGGAAGATGCTGCCGGGCGCGGAGCATTTCAGCGGCAAGCTGGAAGGCAGCGTGGAGAACGGCAGGCTCACGGCCGATATGCACAACGCTAAAATGCCTTACGAGACGGTCTTCCGCGCGCCGCTGGAAATTGAACAGGGCAGCGCGGTGCTTAACTGGCTCCGTAACGATAAGGGCTTCCAGCTTGATGGTCGCCATATCGACGTCAAAGCCAAAGCGGTACACGCGCGGGGTGACTTCCGCTATTTACAGCCGCAGGGTGACGAACCGTGGCTGGGCATTCTGGCCGGGATCAGTACCGATGACGGTTCTCAGGCCTGGCGCTATTTCCCGGAAAATCTGATGGGTAAAGCGCTGGTCGACTATCTGAGCGGCGCAATTCAGGGCGGTCAGGCGGAAAACGCCACGCTGGTCTACGGCGGTAACCCGCATCTTTTCCCGTACAAACATAATGAGGGGCAGTTCCAGGTGCTGGTGCCGCTGCACGACGCCACCTTCGCGTTCCAGCCGGGCTGGCCCGCGCTGAAAAACCTGGATATCGAGCTTAACTTCCTCAACGACGGATTATGGATGAGGGCGGACAGCGTTGCGCTGGGAGGCGTAACGGCCAGCAACCTGACGGCCAACATCCCGGACTACTCAAAAGAGAAGCTGCTGATTGATGCCGACATCAACGGCCCGGGGAAAGCGGTGGGGCCGTACTTTGAGGAGACGCCACTCAAAGAGTCGCTGGCGGCGACCCTTCAGCAGCTCCAGCTCGATGGCGATGTGAATGCTCGCTTACATCTGGATATCCCGCTGGACGGTGAAATGACAACCGCCAAAGGTGACGTCCGTCTGAAGAACAACAGCCTGTACATTAAACCGCTTGATAGCACCCTGAAAGACCTCAGCGGACAGTTCAGCTTTGTGAACGGTAATTTGAAAAGCGAACCGCTGACCGCCAGCTGGTTTAATCAGCCGGTGAATATCGACTTCTCAACAGCCGAGGGGCAAAAGGCTTATCAGGTGGCCGTTAATCTGGACGGCAACTGGCAGCCGTCGCGTATGGACGTCCTGCCGAAGCCGATTGAGGCGTCAGTAGCGGGCGCGGTCGCCTGGCAGGGCAAAGTGGCAATCGACCTGCCTTATCACGCGGGTGCACACTATAAGGTCGACATTACGGGTGACCTGAAGAATCTTCAAAGCCAGCTGCCTGCGCCGCTGGATAAACAGGCCGGACAGCCGCTGCCGGTGAAGCTTAACGTGGATGGCAATCTGGACAGCTTCGCGCTGACCGGAAGCGCGGGCGGAACAAACCACTTTAACAGCCGCTGGCTGCTTAACCGCAAGCTTACCCTCGACAAAGCCATCTGGACGACGGACAGCAAAACCACGCCGCCGTTGCCTGAGCATGCGGGCGTTGAGCTGAATCTCCCGCCGATGGACGGCGCAGAGTGGCTGGCGCTGTTCCAGAAAGGCGTTGGGCAAAACGTTGATGAGGCCGCCCAGTTCCCGCAGACCATTACCGTACGCACGCCGTCGCTGATGCTGGGCGGACAGCAGTGGAACAATCTGAGCATTGTCTCCCAGCCAACCGCTAACGGCTCAAAAGTGGAGGCGCAGGGCCGGGAAATCAACGGCACGCTGACCATGCGCAATAACGCGCCGTGGCAGGCAGCGATCCGCTATCTCTACTACAACCCGGCTGCTGCGAGTAAAGATAAACCGGCGAATACATCGCCGCTGAGTAATACTACTCGCGTCGATTTTAGCGGCTGGCCCGATCTGCAGCTGCGCTGCGCGGAGTGCTGGCTGTGGGGGCAAAAATATGGCCGTATCGACGGTGATTTTGCCATCCAGGGGAATACGCTCAAGCTCTCCGGCGGATTGATCGACACCGGCTTTGGCCGCATGACGGCGGGTGGAGAGTGGGTGAATAACCCGGGCGAGCAGCGCACGTCCCTGAAGGGCGACATTAAAGGCAACAAGCTGGATGCGGCAGCCAACTTCTTTGGCATCAGCACGCCGCTGCGCGGCTCCTCGTTTAACGTTAATTACGATCTTCACTGGCGTGCCGCACCGTGGACACCGGACGAAGCGTCACTGAACGGTATTCTGAAAACACACTTTGGCAAAGGTGAAATCGCCGATGTGAGCACGGGGCGCGCCGGGCAGATCCTGCGCCTCCTCAGCTTTGATGCGCTGCTGCGCAAGCTGCGCTTCGATTTCAGCGACACCTTCAGCGAAGGTTTCTATTACGATTCCATCCGCAGTACGGCGTGGATCAAGGACGGCGTTCTGCACACGGACGACACGCTGGTGGATGGGCTGGAAGCGGACATCGCCATGAAAGGCTCAGTCAACCTCGTGCGTCGCGAGCTGGATATGGAAGCCGTGGTGGCGCCGGAAATTTCCGCCAGCGTGGGCGTGGCGGCGGCCTTTGTGGTTAACCCGATTGTCGGTGCGGCGGTGTTTGCCGCCAGTAAAGTGCTGGGGCCGCTGTGGAGCAAGGTCTCCATTCTGCGCTACCGCATTACCGGTCCGGTGGATAAACCGCAGATTAACGAGGTGCTGCGCCAGCCGCGCAAAGATGCACAGCAATGATTTGACGTGGGCTGGTAATTGCCTCACTCTCAATAAATACGATCTTTATACCGCCACGGGCGGCAACGAACGAGTAGCAATACGATGAGTCTGAACCTGGTAAGTGAACATTTGCTCGCAGCGAACGGCCTGAGCCATCAGGACCTGTTCTCCATTCTTGGTCAACTGACCGAACGCCGTCTCGACTACGGCGATCTCTATTTCCAGTCGAGCTATCACGAATCCTGGGTTTTAGAAGACAGCATCATCAAAGATGGCTCATATAACATTGACCAGGGCGTCGGCGTGCGCGCCATCAGCGGCGAAAAAACCGGTTTTGCCTATGCCGACCAGATTAGCCTGGCCGCGCTTGAGCAGAGCGCTCAGGCCGCGCGTACCATTGTGCGCGATGCCGGCGACGGTCGCGTGAAAACCCTGGGTGAAGTGCAGCACTCCGCGCTTTATACCAGCATCGACCCGCTGCAGAGCATGAGCCGTGAAGAGAAGCTGGACATCCTGCGCCGCGTGGACAAAGTGGCCCGCGCCGCCGACAAACGTGTTCAGGAAGTCTCCGCCAGCCTGAGCGGTGTGTATGAACTGATTCTGGTGGCGGCAACGGACGGTACGCTGGCGGCCGATGTGCGTCCGCTGGTGCGTCTCTCCATCAGCGTGCAGGTCGATGACAACGGCAAACGCGAGCGCGGCTCAAGCGGCGGCGGCGGTCGTTTCGGCTATGACTGGTTCCTGGGTGATGTTGACGGCGAAGCGCGCGCTGACGCGTGGGCTAAAGAAGCCGTGCGCATGGCGCTGGTGAATCTTAATGCTGTTGCGGCGCCGGCCGGGACATTCCCGGTGGTGCTGGGCGCAGGCTGGCCGGGCGTGCTGCTGCACGAAGCGGTGGGCCACGGTCTGGAAGGCGATTTTAACCGTCGTGGGACGTCCGTGTTCAGCGGCCAGATCGGACAGCTCGTCTCCTCTGAGCTTTGCACCGTAGTAGATGATGGCACCATGCTTGACCGCCGCGGCTCGATTTCTATCGACGATGAAGGTACGCCAGGCCAGTACAACGTGCTGATCGAAAACGGCGTTCTGAAAGGCTACATGCAGGACAAACTCAACGCGCGCCTGATGGGCGTAGCGCCAACGGGTAACGGCCGCCGTGAATCTTACGCGCACCTGCCGATGCCGCGCATGACCAACACTTATATGCTGCCGGGCAAATCCACGCCGCAGGAGATTATCGAATCCGTGGATTACGGTATCTTTGCGCCAAACTTTGGCGGCGGCCAGGTGGATATCACATCCGGTAAGTTTGTCTTCTCGACTTCAGAAGCGTACCTGATTGAGAAGGGCAAAGTGACCAAAGCGGTGAAGGGCGCGACGCTGATTGGCTCCGGCATTGAAGCGATGCAGCAGATTTCCATGGTCGGTAACGATCTGAAGCTGGATAACGGCGTGGGTGTTTGCGGTAAAGAAGGCCAGAGCCTGCCGGTTGGTGTGGGTCAGCCAACGCTGAAAGTGGATAATCTGACGGTGGGCGGCACGGCCTGACCTGAGCAAACATAAAAAATGGCGCTACAGATGTAGCGCCATTTTTTTAACGTAAGTTACCCAGCGGGATCTCCGGATCCGGCTCGTGAGTAATGCGGTTACGCAAGTCACGTCGAATGATTTCGATCGACCAGAACCAGACCAGATGACCCACGATCTCTGACACGTGTTCATACCAGGGCAGATCAAACAGCGGTGGCGTCAGCCCCATCAGCGGGAAGGAGAGCATGTGAACAAAAAGCTGTGCCAATGCACCCGCCAGCAAACCCTGCCAGAGTTTAATTTTCGGGAAGACTTCAGCAACGACACAATACCCAACCGCGAAGACGATTGAGAAAATAATATGCGTGACGCCGACCCAGTTAAATATATGTCCGGCAAAGGTATAAACTGCTGCGTTAGGATCAACTACGCCCAGCCAGTCGCGTAAAAAAACATAGGGTGGATTTAAAAAATTGCGGGAGCAATCTATTTGGCCTGCGGCTCTTATTAATTGCTCAGGGCCGCATGCGCCGGTAAATAAATCGGTGGGACTGCGTGGCGGGAGTGGTACCTCGGCTCCCCATTTGACAAACGCGGAGACAATTCCTGCAATTAAGCCAATGAACGCGGCGAGTCCGTAGCGCCTGCGTGACGGCGGTGTTTGTTCAAATAGATTCATTTCGTTTCCTTGTTTAACGTCATCCTGCGAAATACATTTTATTATTCAAATCAGCAACAAAATAATAACAGTCTGAATGCCAGACTGTTTATAAGGTAAAGGGCAGGCGGCGGCAGTGTCAATTCGCTATTCCTGATAGAAGCTAAAGAATATTCCTGGATGAAGGCCGGCTTCATCCTGAAATATTAATGGCGCGGATATTTCAGAAATTAATTACTTATTCCTTTCTTCTTCCGCGCATTCCCTGAAACAGCTCTGCTACGTCGACAAAATAGTCGGTCAGATAGTTAATACACACCTGTACTTTGAGGGGCAGCTTGTCCTTCTCGGTATACAGGGCGTAGACCGGGCGTGGATCGGACTGATAGCGCGGGAAGAGGATCTCCAGCACGCCGCTGTTGATCTCATTGATCACCCACATCAGCGGCACGTAGGCGATCCCGGCGCCGGCCACCAGCCAGCGCGAAATGGTCATCGGATCGTTGGTGACGAACCGGCCTTCCGGCAGCAGCCTGGTGGAGATCCCTTCCGGAGCAATCAGTTCAAATTCATTATCGGGGCGGACGCTGTACTCCAGCCAGGAGTGGTTAGCGAGATCGGCAGGTTTCTCCGGCACACCGTACTGCGCCAGATAGCTCTTCGAGGCACAGACCACCATCGGCATGCTTCCGAGGCGACGTGAGAACAGGCTGGAGTCCTGCAACGCGCCAACGCGGATCACCACGTCTAATCCATCGGCGATCAGGTCTGGGGCAGGGATGCCCGTCACCAGATTGACGGTAAGCCCAGGGTACTCTTTCAGCATGTCCGCCGTCATGGCAGCGAGAACATTTTGTGCCATAGTTGAAGAACACCCTATACGCAGCGTGCCGATGGGCGTGTTGTTAAAGGCATAGAGTTGTTCGTGAACATCCTGCACTTCATGCAGCATGCGGCGACAGCCCTGATAGTAAATTTTACCGGCTTCCGTCAACCCGATGCTGCGGGTGCTGCGGTTGAGCAGCTTAACCTGAAGCTCATCTTCCAGTTTGGACACCGTCTGGCTGATGGATGAGACGCTCATCTGAAGCTGGCGCGCAGCGGCGGTAAATGAGCCGAGTTCAACCACTTTGGCGAAGACGGACATGCGTTTTAAACGTTCCATTGTTCACTCTGGCTTAAAAGTGATTTAGATCACATATGATAGATAACAGCATAACAGTTACGTTAATATATTATTAATTACATAACGGCTGCGCCATTCTCGCCCGGCGTTTCTTGCTCTCCTGCGGTGGCGTGCGCTAAAAAATTCTGAAGCCTGCACTCTCTCTTATCAAGGTCAACATGAGTCTGTTTCCCGTTATCGTGGTGTTCGGTCTGTCGTTCCCACCGATATTTTTCGAGCTTCTTTTATCACTGGCGATCTTCTGGCTGGTGCGCAAGGTGCTGGTCCCTACCGGGATCTACGATTTCGTCTGGCACCCTGCATTGTTCAATACCGCGCTGTATTGCTGCCTGTTTTACCTGATATCGCGCATGTTTGTCTGAGGTTGATGTGAAAACGCTAACAAGAAAAATCTCCCGCACCGCCATTACCATGGCGCTGGTTATCCTCGCGTTCATCGCTATTTTTCGCGCCTGGGTTTATTACACCGAATCACCGTGGACGCGTGACGCGCGCTTTAGCGCCGATGTGGTGGCAATTGCCCCCGACGTGGCCGGCCTTATCACGGCGGTTAACGTTCACGATAACCAGCTGGTGAAGAAAGATCAGGTCCTGTTCACCATCGACCAGCCTCGTTACCAGAAGGCGCTGGAGGAAGCAGAAGCAGACGTGGCCTATTACCAGGCGCTGGCCGCAGAGAAACGCCGTGAGGCAGGCCGTCGTAACCAGCTTGGCGTTCAGGCCATGTCCCGCGAAGAGATTGACCAGTCCAACAACGTGCTGCAAACCGTGCTGCACCAGTTAGCGAAAGCGCAGGCAACGCGCGATCTGGCGAAGCTCGACCTAGAGCGTACCGTGATCCGCGCGCCGGCCGATGGCTGGGTGACCAACCTGAACGTCTATGCCGGGGAGTTTATCACCCGTGGCTCAACCGCCGTGGCGCTGGTTAAACAGAACTCCTTCTACGTGCTCGCCTATATGGAAGAGACCAAGCTGGAGGGCGTTCGTCCGGGTTATCGCGCAGAAGTCACGCCGCTTGGCAGCAACCGCGTCTTTAAAGGTACCGTCGACAGCGTTGCCGCAGGGGTAACCAACTCCAGCAGCTCTAACGATGCCAAAGGGATGGCGACGGTGGATTCTAACCTGGAGTGGGTGCGTCTGGCGCAACGCGTGCCGGTACGTATTCATCTGGATGAGCAGCAGGGCAACCTGTGGCCAGCGGGTACCACGGCGACGGTGGTGATCACCGGAGAAAAAGATCGGGATGCCAGCCAGGACTCCCTCTTCCGTAAAATTGCCCATCGCCTGCGCGAGTTTGGTTAATCGCCATGGGTATCTTTTCCATCGCCAGCCAGCACATTCGCTTCGCCGTGAAGCTGGCGTGCGCCATCGTGCTGGCGCTGTTCGTTGGCTTCCACTTCCAGCTTGAAACCCCTCGCTGGGCGGTGCTGACCGCCGCGATTGTCGCGGCGGGCCCTGCCTTCGCCGCGGGTGGAGAACCCTACTCTGGTGCGATCCGCTATCGCGGGATGCTGCGTATCATCGGGACGTTTATCGGCTGTTTCGCGGCGCTGACCATTATTATTCTGATGATCCGCACGCCGCTGCTGATGCTAATGGTGTGCTGCATCTGGGCAGGCTTCTGCACCTGGGTCTCGTCTCTGGTAAAAGTGGAGAACTCCTACGCCTGGGGGCTGGCGGGCTATACCGCGCTGATCATTGTCATCACCATCCAAAGCGAACCGCTGCTCGCGCCGCAGTTTGCCGTGGAGCGCTGCAGCGAGATTGTGATTGGTATTGTCTGCGCGATCGTGGCTGACCTGCTTTTCTCCCCGCGCTCGATCAAGCAAGAGGTGGATCGCGAGCTGGACGCGCTGATCGTTGCCCAGTACCAGCTGATGCAGCTGTGCATTAAACACGGCGACAGCGAAGAGGTGGATAAAGCCTGGAGCGGGCTGGTTCGTCGTACGCAGGCGCTGGAAGGGATGCGCAGCAACCTCAATATGGAGTCGTCTCGCTGGGCGCGGGCGAATCGTCGCCTTAAAGCCCTGAATACCGTCTCCTTAACGCTGATTACCCAGGCCTGCGAAACCTATCTTATCCAGAACACCCGCCCGGAAGCGGTCACCGACACGTTCCGTGAGCTGTTTGCCGAGCCGGTAGAGACCGTACAGGACGTGCATAAGCAGCTTAAGCGCATGCGCCGGGTGATTGCCTGGACCGGGGAGCGCGAGACGCCGGTGACGATCTACACCTGGGTTGGGGCCGCAACGCGCTATCTGCTGCTTAAGCGCGGCGTGATCGGTAACACCAAAATCAGCGCGGCGGAAGAAGAGGTGCTCCAGGGCGAAGTGGTGATCAAGGCGGAGTCTGCCGAGCGCCATCACGCGATGGTCAACTTCTGGCGTACCACGCTTGCCTGTATGCTCGGCACGCTGTTCTGGCTGTGGACGGGCTGGACGTCCGGCAGCGGCGCGATGGTGATGATTGCCGTCGTGACCGCACTGGCGATGCGTCTGCCTAACCCGCGCATGGTCGCCATTGATTTCCTCTACGGCACCATCGCCGCGCTGCCGATAGGCGCGCTCTATTTCCTGGTCATCATCCCGTCGACGCAGCAGAGCATGCTGCTGCTCTGTATTAGCCTGGCAGTGATGGCGTTCTTTATCGGCATTGAAGTGCAAAAGCGCCGCCTGGGATCGCTGGGGGCGCTGGCGAGTACGATTAACATCATCGTGCTGGATAACCCGATGACCTTCCACTTCAGCCAGTTCCTCGACAGCGCGCTGGGTCAGCTGGTGGGCTGCTTCCTGGCGATGATGGTGATTCTGCTGGTCCGGGATAACTCGCAGGCGCGGACGGGGCGCGTATTGCTGAACCAGTTTGTATCGGCTGCCGTGTCGTCGATGACTACCAATACCGCGCGTCGTAAAGAGAACCACCTGCCCGCGCTCTACCAGCAGCTGTTTTTACTGCTGAACAAGTTCCCGGGCGACATAGCGAAGTTCCGCCTGGCGTTAACCATGATCATCGCGCACCAGCGTCTGCGCAACGCGCCGGTGCCGATCAACGACGATCTCTCGGCCTTCCACCGTCAGCTGCGTCGTACCGCCGACCATGTGCTTTCCGCCAGCAGTGACGACAAACGCCGTCGTTACTTTACCCAACTGCTTGAAGAACTGGATATTTATCAGGAAAAACTCAAGCACTGGCAAGCGCCGCCACAGGTGACCGAGCCGGTAGGGCGGCTGGTGTTTATGCTGCATCGCTACCAGAATGCCCTCACGGATAACTGACTGAAGTAAAAAAACCGACGCCAAAAGCGCCGGTTTTTTTGTGGCTATACTTATTCCAGCACGTACTTACATTCAGGAAGGGAGGACACATGACGACTCAGGCGCTTCAGGACAACACCCTTTTTCAGACCGGCTATCTGGTCGACGGCATCTGGAAAACGCTGGACACAACGTTTGATGTGCTGAACCCCGCGACCGGTGAGGTCATCGCTAAAGTTGCGAAAGCGGGGAAAGCGCAAACCGAAGAAGCGATCGCAGCGGCCACCAAAGCCTTCCCGGCATGGCGTGCCAAAACCGCGAAAGAGCGTTCGGCGATTCTGTACCGCTGGTACGAACTGATTATTGAAAATAAAAGCTGGCTCGGGCGGTTAATGACCACCGAGCAGGGCAAGCCCCTGAAAGAGGCGGAAGGGGAAGTGGAGTATGCCGCCAGCTTTATCCAGTGGTTTGCCGAAGAGGCCAAGCGCGCGAACGGTGAGATTATTCCGCCAATCAAGCCCGGCTCGCGCATTCTGGCGACCCGTGAGCCCATCGGCGTGGTCGCGGCCATCACGCCGTGGAACTTCCCGATGGCGATGCTCACCCGCAAGCTAGGCCCGGCGCTGGCAGCCGGGTGTACCGGTGTCATCAAACCGGCCAATAACACGCCGCTCAGCGCCTTTGCGCTGCTGACGCTGGCAAAACAGGCGGGCGTGCCCGACGGTGTGCTCAACGCGGTGGCCGGAAATACCCATGAAATCAGCGATGCGATCATGGCCAGCCACGATGTGCGTAAAATCTCCTTTACCGGTTCGACCTCCGTCGGCAAAACGCTGGTGCGCAACGCCGCAGAAACCATGAAAAAAGTCTCGATGGAGCTGGGGGGAAATGCTCCGTATATCGTCTTTGAGGATGCCGACATCGAGGCTGCGGTAAAAGGCGCAATTGCCAATAAATTCCGCAATGCCGGGCAGGTCTGCGTCAGCGTGAACCGCTTCTACATTCAGGAAACCGTCTACGACAAGTTTGTGAATAAGCTCGCAGATGCGGTTAATGCCCTTAAGGTGGGGAATGGCCTTGAGGACGGCGTCGTCGTCGGGCCGCTGATTGAATCCGCCGCGGTCGACAAGGTCCGTGAGCATGTTGAAGATGCTGTCACACGAGGGGCGACCGTGCTGGCGGGCGGCAAACCCCATCCGCTGGGCGGTAATTTCTGGATGCCAACCGTGCTGGGCGACTGTCACGAAGGCATGAAGCTGGCAGAAGAAGAGACGTTTGGTCCGGTTGCGGCGTGTTTCCGCTTCACCTCGGAAGATGAAGTTATCCAGCGTGCGAATAACACGCCTTATGGGCTGGCGGCTTACTTCTACACCCAGAACCTTTCCCGGGTTTTCCGCGTTTCACAGGCCATCGAGAGCGGGATGATTGGCATTAACGAGTGCGCCGTTTCCACCGAGCTGGGGCCTTTCGGCGGAGTAAAAGAGTCCGGTCTTGGACGTGAGGGATCCGTGCTGGGGCTGGAAGAGTATCTGGAAGTTAAAACCCTGCATATCGGGGGATTATAATAGACTGGGCGGCATCTGCCGCCCGCCTGGACTGGGTGGCTGGCAATGAAAACCTATACTTTTGATTTTGACGAAATCGACAGTCAGGAAGACTTTTATCGGGAATTTATCCGGGCGTTTAATCTTGAACGGGAAAGCGTGACCAATCTGGATACGCTGTGGGACGTGGTCACCGGCAGCATGCTGCCGCTACCGCTGGAGATTGAGTTTATCCATCTGCCCGATAAGCTGCGCAGACGTTTCGGCGCGCTGATATTACTCTTCGATGAAGCGGAGGAAGAGCTTGAAGGACAGCTTCGCTTTAACGCGCGGCATTAAATGAAAAAAGCCCCTGACCACGAGGCCAGGGGCAAGTCGTATGATGAGATACGACGAGGGTTTATTTATACAGTTCAGCCGTGGCGTGCCAGTGGTCACCCTGATTCAGTTCGGTGACGCGATAGCTGCTGGCGCCTGCTTTTTCAGCTTTGGCGGCAAGTTCCTGACGAATGTCCATCGGGGAGCCGGTGACTGACGTTACGGAGACGCTGCCCATTGGCTGCAGATTTTGTGCCTGATCGGCATTCACTTGCTGTACGGCTGCGCTTGCGCCGAAAGAGAGAGCGGATGCCAGACCCAGGGTTGCGATGATCAATTTGGTTTTCATAGTCTTTACTCCTGAACAGGTTTTTGCTCAACGGCGAGAAGGGTTGAACTGCTATTTTTATGCCTGGTGCCGTTGAGTGGAGAGTTATGTCTTCAGTGATTACTTAAACTTATTTGTACAGCTCGGCGGTAGCGTGCCAGTGGTCACCGGAACGTGCTTCGATAATGCGATAGGATGACGCACCTTTTTCTTCCGCTTTTTTGTTCAGCATCTCATGCATGTCCATTGGAGACGTGCCAACAGCGCCGACAGAAACCGTACCGATTGCCTCACGGGATTGCGCCTGGTCAGCATTAATAGCGTCAGCCGCGAAAGCACCGAAGGACAGGACAGACAGGACGCTCAGCGCCGCTACAGTAGTTTTGATTTTCATGATTCTTACCTCGTCGAATTTTTTAGTGGGGTCTTGTTTCGTGACCCTCATCACAAAATCAAGTATACACTAATAACGTAAAAAATTAATACCAGACTAATGGTTTCCCTTGTTATTACGTGTTAAACACGCTTTTTTTTATAACCTAATTGCATAATGTTGGGTGTTTTGTGAGCAATTTGTGCTGGTATTTATAAGAAAATCATAGGGATAATGCTTTTTGATTTTTTGTGCGATTTACGGGATTGCTATTCACTGGATGAATGTTAATGAGTGGTAAAAAGCACTAATCGTCAAAGCAAGGGCAGTGAAATAAAGGGGGAAATGATGCGAGAGCAGAATGATCCCCGCAGCGGCGCTACGGGGGAGGGCGAATTACAGTTCCTGTTCGAACAGAACCAGAATCGCTTCGTGGAGATCCTTCACGGAGAAACCGCTAGCCGGGGTGGTAAAGATGGTGTCATCACCGGCAATGGTGCCGAGAATACCCTCTGTTTTACCTAACGAGTCCAGCATGCGGGCAATCAGCTGCGCGGCACCCGGGCTTGTGTGGATGACCACAACGGCGTCGTTATAGTCGATATCCAGAACCAAATTCTTGAGCGGGCTGGAGGTGGTCGGCACGCCAAGTTCAGCCGGCAGGCAATAGACCATCTCCATCTTGGCGTTGCGGGTACGCACCGCGCCAAACTTGGTTAACATGCGGGAGACTTTCGACTGGTTGATGTTATCGAAGCCTTGTTCCTGCAGCGCCTGAACAATTTCTCCCTGAGAACTGAATTTCTCTTCTTTAAGTAGCGCCTTAAACGCTTTTACCAATTCTTCTTGCTTAGACGAGCTTCGCATAAGTCACCCGGAATATGACGAAAGAAACAACATTATTATGCATGTGGATGAATTTTTATGCAAATTATCTGCTCAACGGCAGGCTGAAATAATGTTATGAAAGGGAGTGATTTTATCAGATTTCGTTATCAGAAAACATGCCTGGGTCACGCCGCGCAAATAAGCTTAAAAGTAAATTAAATGTTATCAAAATGATGTTGTTTTGGTGGCGTGGCAGGGTGTATTGTAACCACCTCTTAATTCGTTGCCATCTGTCGTCAGATAGCTTTCTGGTGAGAGATAAAGTCGTGTGACCTCAAATTCTTTAGCTTCGAAAATTGTAATTAAAGACATGCTGATTTAAGGTCGCGGCAACGGATTTACAGATACTTAAGTTAACCATAATAAGGAGTTTAGGATGAAAGTCGCAGTCCTCGGCGCTGCTGGTGGTATCGGCCAGGCGCTTGCCCTACTACTGAAAACCCAACTGCCTTCAGGCTCAGAACTCTCCCTGTACGATATTGCTCCGGTAACCCCAGGCGTGGCGGTTGACCTGAGCCACATCCCGACCGCTGTAAAAATCAAAGGCTTCTCCGGTGAAGATGCGCGTCCTGCGCTGCAGGGTGCTGACGTGGTCCTGATTTCTGCAGGCGTGGCGCGTAAGCCAGGCATGGATCGTTCAGACCTGTTCAACGTCAACGCGGGCATCGTGAAAAACCTGGTGCAGCAGATCGCTGAAGTGTGCCCGAAAGCATGCATCGGTATCATCACTAACCCGGTGAACACCACCGTTGCTATCGCAGCCGAAGTGCTGAAGAAAGCGGGTGTGTACGACAAAAACAAACTGTTCGGCGTGACCACGCTGGATATCATCCGTTCCAACACCTTCGTTGCTGAGCTGAAAGGCAAACAGCCAACAGAAGTGGAAGTGCCGGTTATCGGCGGCCACTCTGGCGTGACTATTCTGCCTCTGCTGTCCCAGATCCCGGGCGTGAGCTTCACCGAGCAGGAAGTGGCTGACCTGACCAAACGAATCCAGAACGCGGGCACCGAAGTGGTGGAAGCGAAGGCGGGTGGCGGTTCTGCAACCCTGTCTATGGGCCAGGCGGCTGCACGTTTCGGTCTGTCACTGGTTCGCGCCCTGCAGGGCGAGAAAGGCGTTGTTGAATGCGCTTACGTTGAAGGCGACGGCGAACATGCTCGCTTCTTCTCTCAGCCGCTGCTGCTGGGCAAAAACGGTATTGAAGAGCGTAAGCCTATCGGTACGCTGAGCGCGTTTGAGCAAAACGCGATGGAAGGCATGCTGGACACGCTGAAGAAAGATATCACTCTGGGTGAAGAGTTCGTTAACAAGTAAAACGAAGTGTCTCCCGTAGGCCGGGTAAGCGTTAGCGCCACCCGGCAAAAAAACCGAAGCCAGTAAGTGCTTCGGTTTTTTTATGGGCTAATTTGTTGCCGGGTATTCCTGAATCGTCACGTGCAGCGTCATTTTCTTATCGTTGCGCATGATTTCCACAGGGATGATCGAGCCAGGGCGAATTTCGGCCACCTGGTCCATCGTCTCCAGGGCAGAGACTGCCGGCGTGCCGTTAACCGACACGATGACATCATTAACCTGAATCCCCGCGTTAGCCGCCGGGCCACCCGGTGCCACCTCGTTGACGACGATGCCCTGAATCTGATCGATACCGCCGCCCTGAGTATGCATTGGCGCAATTTCGCGCCCGCCGATACCGATATAGCCGCGGATCACGCGTCCGTCGCGGATCAGCTTATCCATAATCTTGGTCGCCAGCTGGAACGGAATAGCAAAGCCGATCCCTTCCGGCGTCTCGCCGTCGTTGCTTTTATCGAACGAGAGGGTGTTGATGCCCATCAGTTCGCCCAGCGAGTTGACCAGCGCGCCGCCGGAGTTGCCGTGGTTGATTGATGCATCCGTCTGCAGGAAGTTCTGCCGTCCTGACGGGTTGAGGCCGATTCGACCGGTCGCGCTGATAATTCCCTGCGTGATGGTCTGGCCCAGGTTGTACGGGTTACCGATCGCCAGCACCACATCGCCGATGTGCGGCGTACGTTTACGGTTGATCGGAATGACCGGCAATCCGCCCGTGGCGTTAATCTTCAGCACGGCCAGATCGGTCAGGCTGTCTGAACCCACAAGCAACGCCTCAAACACGCGGCCATCCTGCAGGGCGACGATGATCTGGTCGGCATCGTTGATCACGTGTTTGTTCGTAATAATGTAGCCGCGCTCGTCCATAATCACCCCGGAGCCAAGGGTGCGGATCTCAAGCTGGTTATGTGCTGAGCTGTTGAGGCCGCGGTTATAAACGTTAACCACGGCAGGGGCGGCACGGCGAACGGCCTGGTTATAGGTCGCCGGCGTTTCATCCGTGCTGTCGAACTGGGGGGCAGACAGCTTATTAAACTGACGCAAAGACGGCATCGCCAGCAGCAGCAGGCCAGCGACAATCAAACCGATGACAATGGAACGTAAGAGCTTTAAAAGCATGATGCGCGTGTCGTGAAAAAAGGAACGATTTGCAGCATAACATGAGTTATCCGGACATCACACGCAGCGGTGATGTCCGGGATCGCAAATGCTTAGCGCAACAGAATGTAGATAGACTCATTGCCACGCATGACCTGCAGGGCAATGACCGCCGGTTTGCTCTCCAGCACCTTGCGCAGTTCGGCAATGGACTGCACGCGATTGCGGTTCACGCCAATGATGACATCTTCCTGATGCAATCCGGCCTGCGCGGCAGGGCTGCTCTTCTCGACGGTGTCCAGGCGAATGCCTTTCGTACCGTCTTTCAACTGCCCATCGCTTAGCGTTGCCCCCTGCAGCGCCGGGGCGATAAGCTCCGCGCTGGCAGAGGACGAGGTGCTTTTATCCAGCGTCACTTCGACGTTCAGCGGCTTACCGTCACGGATCAGGCCCAGCTTCACTTTGGCCCCCGGTTCGGTGGTGGCGATACGCGAACGCAGTTCAGCAAAGCTACTCAGCGGCTTGTCGTTAAGGCTGACGATCACATCGCCCGATTTGATGCCTGCTTTTGCCGAGCCGGAGTTTGGCAGCACTTCACTGACAAACGCACCGCGCTGCACGTTGATATTGAACGCTTTCGCGATATCCGCGCTCATCTCCATGCCTTTAATACCCAGCAGTCCACGTTTGACTTCGCCGAACTGGATTAGCTGCTGCGCCAGCGTTTTAGCCATATTGCTCGGGATCGCAAAGCCAATCCCAATGCTGCCGCCGCCCGGAGCCAGAATTGCCGTGTTAATGCCAATCAGCTCGCCGTTAAGGTTGAGTAATGCCCCGCCGGAGTTGCCCCGGTTGATTGAGGCATCGGTCTGGATGAAGTTTTCCAGACCTTCCAGATTCAGGCCACTGCGTCCCAGCGCCGAGACTATGCCGGAGGTGGCAGTTTGACCTAAACCAAAGGGGTTGCCCACGGCGACGGCAAAATCACCGACGCGCAGCTTGTCGGAATCCGCAATGGCAATCTGGGTCAGGTTGCTCGGGTTCTGCACCTGCAATAGCGCGATGTCGCTCTGATCATCGCCGCCAATCAGTTTGGCATCAAATTCACGACCATCGTTCAGCTGGACGCTGATTTTATCGGCCTGGCTGATGACATGATTATTGGTCAGGATATAGCCTTTAGCCGCATCAATGATGACGCCAGAGCCCAGGCCTTCAAAAGGCTGAGCCTGCTGGCTGGGGGACTCATCGCCAAAATATTTTTTCAGTTCTTCCGGTACGCGCTGGCTTTGAACCGCCGTGCCTTCTACCTGAACGCTCACGACCGCGGGCAACACTTTTTCCAGCATCGGCGCGAGGCTGGGAGTGGCTGCCTGTCCCGGCACCTGCGAAGGCAGCGCCGCACCGGCAGGGAAGGACGCCGAGAGAGATAACCCGACACTTAACGCTATAGCGCTCAACAGCTGGTTTTTTTTCTTCATTGATGCTGACTCTCGTATCCTGGAATGAAAGAAGAACGGCCCAAAATCATGATGATGTTATTGAATTTTATACCGCTGAACAATGAGGTGTTTGACTAAATAATAGCTGGGGACGGGAAGAAAGGACGGGCGCAAGAGATGCGCCCGTAAAATATATTTATGTTGTGCGATTAATCGCGTTTTGCGCCACCGCGCAGCAGGCCGGACGCGCCGTCAGAGTAGTCGCGTGGCATCTGAACCGGAGCCTGATCGTTACCCGCTTCTGAGTCGGCCAGACGGTTGCGGAACGGGTTAGTCTCCGCGGTCATTTCCGGCAGCAGGCTGCTGGAGCTTTTCGCCATATGCTGATACAGCTGACGGTAGTCGGTCGCCATGTTGTCCAGCAGCTCAGCGCTACGGGCAAAGTGGCTGACCAGCTCTTCGCGATACTCTTCCAGCTCTGCTTTATTCTTTTCCAGTTCGTACTGCAGTGACTGCTGCTGACGCAATTTGCGGTTACCGAAACGCATGGCCACAGCACCGATCACGATGCCGACGACTAAACCGATTAGCGCATATTCCCAGGTCATGAACTTCTCCCGTTGTCTTGTTGTTCCGTAGGGTGTTGGCTCGGCTCCTGCCTGTGCCTGATAATGCCACTATAACCGCTATTTCCGCAGAAGTGGAATCCTGACGTATCATCGCGTAGTGTAGAACGGCCTTTTTTTCATCAGTCACGCCTGCTGATGAGCATTAATTGAAGGAATAACAATAAGATTATGCAAATCCTGTCCCCTGCATCGCGATATCAACTGGCCCTGAATGAGGGTACTCATCAGCCTGATGACGTTCAACGTGAGGCGGTAAACCGTCTGGAGATGATTTATCAGGCGCTCACGGCAAAACCTGCTGAAGTAGAACAGAGTGGTGGGCTCAAAGCGGCGTTTGGCCGACTGCTCGGCAAAAAAGCGCCGCAGGCTCAGGCTCCGGTGCGCGGTTTATATATGTGGGGCGGCGTCGGTCGCGGAAAAACCTGGCTGATGGATCTGTTTTATCTCAGCCTGCCGGGGGAGCGTAAACAGCGCCTCCACTTCCATCGCTTTATGCTGCGGGTGCATGAAGAGCTGACAGCGCTGCAGGGCAAAAGCGATCCGCTGGAGATTGTGGCTGACAGGTTCAAGGCGGAAACGGACGTGCTCTGCTTCGATGAGTTTTTTGTTTCTGACATTACCGACGCCATGCTGTTAGGCGGACTGATGAAAGCGCTGTTTGCCCGCGGGATCACGCTCGTTGCCACGTCGAATATCCCGCCGGATGAACTCTATCGCAACGGCCTGCAGCGGGCGCGTTTCCTGCCGGCCATTGATGCTATCAAACAGCATTGCGACATCATGAATGTCGATGCCGGTGTCGATTATCGTCTGCGCACGTTAACGCAGGCGCACCTGTGGCTTTCGCCGTTAAACGCCGATACCGCTCGCGAGATGGATAAACTCTGGCTGGCGCTGGCGGGCGCAAAACGCGAAAACGCACCGACGCTGGAGATTAACCATCGCCCGTTACCCACCCTTGGCGTAGAAAACCAGACGCTGGCGGTCTCTTTTGCGACGCTCTGCGTGGATGCCCGCAGCCAGCATGACTATATTGCACTTTCGCGCCTGTTCCACACCGTGATGATGCTGGATGTGCCGGTGATGACGCGGCTGATGGAGAGCGAAGCGCGGCGCTTCATTGCGCTGGTGGACGAGTTTTACGAGCGCCACGTCAAGCTTGTCGTCAGCGCCGAGGTGCCTTTATATGAGATCTACCAGGGCGAGCGGCTGAAGTTTGAGTTCCAGCGCTGCCTCTCGCGCCTGCAAGAGATGCAGAGCGAAGAGTATCTCAAGCGTGAGCATATGCCCTAATCAATGCTCCTCTCTCCCACTGGGAGAGGGGCTGGGAGTGAGGGCACCAGACCGCACAAACGCGCCCCCCGAAAAACCCATTCCAAATCACATTTAAGGGTCGATCTTTGACCTCAACTTCTCTATAATCTTGCGACCCCACGTTACGAGAAGGTTTTTTTCCCGAAACTTTCTATGTGTCGGCATGTGCTATTCGAAGGGGTAGGTTTGCCGGACTTTGTCGTGTGAACCTCAACTGACTAAACGTTTGGGTGTTCACCAACGTGTAACTTATTATTTGGGTAAGCTTTTAATGAAAACTTTTACAGCTAAACCAGAAACCGTACAGCGCGACTGGTATGTTGTTGACGCGACCGGTAAAACTCTGGGCCGTCTGGCTACTGAACTGGCTCGTCGCCTGCGCGGTAAGCATAAAGCGGAATACACTCCGCACGTTGATACCGGTGATTACATCATCGTTCTGAACGCTGACAAAGTTGCTGTTACCGGCAACAAGCGTACTGACAAAGTGTACTACCACCACACCGGCCACATCGGTGGTATCAAAGAAGCGACCTTTGAAGAGATGATTGCCCGCCGTCCTGAGCGTGTGATTGAAATCGCGGTTAAAGGCATGCTGCCAAAAGGCCCACTGGGTCGTGCTATGTTCCGTAAACTGAAAGTTTACGCAGGCAACGAGCACAACCACGCGGCACAGCAACCGCAAGTTCTTGACATCTAATCGGGATTATAGGCAATGGCTGAAAATCAATACTACGGCACTGGTCGCCGCAAAAGTTCCGCAGCTCGCGTTTTCATCAAACCGGGCAGTGGTAAAATCGTAATCAACCAGCGTTCTCTGGAACAGTACTTCGGTCGCGAAACTGCCCGCATGGTAGTTCGCCAGCCGCTGGAACTGGTTGATATGGTAGAAAAACTGGATCTGTACATCACCGTTAAAGGTGGTGGTATCTCCGGTCAGGCAGGTGCGATCCGTCACGGTATCACCCGCGCTCTGATGGAGTACGACGAATCCCTGCGTTCTGAACTGCGTAAAGCTGGCTTCGTTACTCGTGACGCTCGTCAGGTTGAACGTAAGAAAGTGGGTCTGCGTAAAGCACGTCGTCGTCCACAGTTCTCCAAACGTTAATCCATTCTGCTTACGCAGAACGATTGGCGAAAAACCCGCTTCGGCGGGTTTTTTTATGGATAATGCGCAGGTTATCCACAGTAACATTTCATATATCTTCTCTTTTTCCACATTTCCGGCATCCCCTCACCACAAAGCCATCAAAATCTGGTAAACTATCATCCAATTTTCTGCCCAAATATCGGTGAATACTCGATTTTTGTTCGATTCTTGAACAATGTGTCTTCTCTGGGATGGGCGATACTTCATCTGGCTGGCCCCGTTGGGCTGGTAGCAGTAAAAATTCTGAATATACCTGGAGGTTTTCATGGCTGTCGCTGCCAACAAACGTTCGGTAATGACGCTGTTTTCTGGTCCTACTGACATTTATAGCCATCAGGTTCGTATCGTGCTGGCCGAGAAGGGTGTCAGTTTTGAGATCGAGCATGTGGAAAAGGATAACCCGCCTCAGGATCTGATCGATCTCAACCCGAGCCAAAGCGTACCGACGCTGGTGGATCGCGAGCTGACCCTGTGGGAATCCCGTATCATTATGGAATATCTGGATGAGCGTTTCCCGCATCCGCCGCTGATGCCTGTTTACCCTGTTGCACGTGGTGAAAGCCGCCTGTACATGCAGCGTATCGAAAAAGACTGGTACTCGCTGATGAACGTCATTACCAGCGGCTCCGCTTCTGAAGCCGACGCTGCGCGTAAGCAACTGCGTGAAGAGCTGCTGGCAATTGCCCCTGTGTTTGGTCAGAAACCGTTCTTCCTGAGCGACGAGTTCAGCCTGGTGGATTGCTATCTGGCCCCGCTGCTGTGGCGTCTGCCAATTCTGGGCGTTGAGTTCAGCGGCCCTGGCGCAAAAGAGCTGAAAGGCTATATGACTCGCGTATTTGAGCGCGACTCTTTCCTGGCATCTTTAACTGAACCGGAACGTGAAATGCGTCTCGGCCGAGGCTAATGACTGTGGAAATGTCACAACTTACCCCACGCCGTCCGTATCTGCTGCGCGCCTTCTATGAATGGCTGCTGGATAACCAGCTCACGCCGCACCTGGTTGTGGATGTGACGTTGCCGGGCGTGCAGGTTCCAATGGAATACGCACGCGACGGACAGATTGTACTGAATATTGCGCCACGTGCAGTGGGTAACCTGGAGCTGGCAAACGACGAAGTGCGCTTTAATGCGCGTTTCGGCGGCGTGCCGCGTCAGGTTTCCGTTCCGCTGGCTGCGGTTCTGGCTATCTACGCCCGTGAAAACGGTGCAGGCACCATGTTCGAGCCGGAAGCGGCGTATGATGAAGAGGTTGCCAGCCTGAATGACGATGAGGCATCCGATGAACGCGAAAGCGACCCGGTAATGTCTGTGATTGATGGCGACAAGCCCGATCGTCAGGACGACGACGAGGGTCCCGATGATGAACCGCCACCGCGCGGTGGTCGTCCCGCACTGCGCGTTGTGAAATAAACAAACAGGCCCGACGGGCCTGTTTTGCTTTCTGCCCCTTTTCGCCCCCTCTAATTTCCTGTGTTATGATGCAGCGTTTTCCTTCAATGGCACCGGACTGCAATGAATTCGACCGATCGTAACGCTGAAAACTCAGATGAAACCCTTGGCCGCAGCCTGCGTCGCCGACCGCTGACGCGCAAAAAGCTGTCGGATATGGTGGAAGAAGAGCTGGAGCAGATGATCCGCCGGAAGGAATTTGCCCAGGGAGAGCAACTGCCCTCCGAGCGCGAGCTGATGGCGTTCTTCAACGTGGGTCGCCCCTCGGTGCGCGAAGCGCTGGCGGCGCTGAAGCGTAAAGGTCTGGTACAGATTAACAACGGTGAACGCGCCCGCGTCACCCTGCCGTCTGCCGATACCATCATCAGCGAGCTGTCGGGGATGGCGAAAGATTTTCTGACCCAGCCCGGTGGTATTGCCCATTTTGAGCAGCTCCGTCTGTTCTTTGAATCCAGCCTCGTGCGTTATGCCGCAGAGTACGCCACGGACGATCAGATTGCGCGGCTGACGAAAGCGCTGGAGATCAACAGCCAGTCCCTGGATGACAACGCGCTGTTCATTCGATCCGACGTCGATTTTCACCGCGTGCTGGCGGAGATCCCCGGCAACCCAATCTTCAACGCGATCCACGTTGCGCTGCTCGACTGGCTAATCGCGGCGCGTCCTACAGTGCCGGACGCTGAGCTTTATCAGCATAACGAAGCCAGCTATCGCCAGCATATCGCGATCGTTGACGCGATCCGCCGCCGCGATCCCGATGAAGCCGATCGGGCGTTGCAAACTCACCTCAACAGCGTTTCCGCTACCTGGCACGCCTTCGGCCAGCATTCAAAAGTTAAAAAGTAACGATCCTTTAGTGAAGCAGATCGCAATATAAGCGTTCTGTATTCCACTGCTGCTTAATTGATCTGGTATAACAGGTATAAAGGTATATCGCTATAACAAACACACGAATGATTGAGGTATCTATGGCAACGCAACTCCGCGGCGTAATGGCCGCCCTTCTGACTCCGTTTACCCAACAGCAGGCGCTGGATAAGGAGAGCCTGCGCCGTCTGGTGCAGTTCAATATTGCGCAGGGCATCGACGGGCTTTATGTCGGCGGTTCAACGGGGGAAGCCTTTGTCCAAAGCCTTTCTGAACGCGAGCTGGTGATGGAGATCGTGGCGGAGGAGGCGAAAGGAAAAATCACGCTCATTGCCCACGTTGGCTGCGTGAGCACTGCGGAAAGCCAGCAGCTGGCCACCGCCGCAGCCCGCCTGGGCTTTGACGCCGTGTCCGCCGTCACGCCGTTTTATTACCCCTTTAGCTTTGAAGAACATTGCGATCACTACCGTGCAATTATTGATTCGGCGGATGGTCTGCCGATGGTGGTCTACAACATCCCGGCGTTAAGCGGCGTGAAGCTAAGCCTGGATCAGGTCAACACTCTGGTGACGCTGCCCGGCGTCGGCGCGTTAAAACAAACCTCCGGCGATCTGTTCCAGATGGAGCAGATCCGCCGTGAGCATCCGGATCTGGTGCTCTACAACGGCTATGACGAAATCTTTGCCTCCGGCCTGCTGGCCGGCGCGGACGGGGGGATCGGCAGCACCTACAACATTATGGGCTGGCGCTACCGGGCTATCGCCAACGCGGTTCGTGAGGGGGATAACGCCACCGCACAGCGCCTGCAAAGCGAATGCAACAAGGTCATCGACCTGCTGATTAAAGCCGGGGTCTTCCGTGGTCTGAAAACGGTTCTGCACTACATGGACGTGGTGTCCGTGCCGCTGTGCCGTAAACCGTTTGCCCCTGTAGACGAGAGATTCGTGCCGGCGCTGAAGGCGCTGGCGGAGCAGTTAATGGCGGAAAAACGCTAACGCACTGCCGGATGGCGCGTCGCTTATCCGGCCTACAAAAACGCGATACGTAGGCCGGATAAGGCGCAGCCGTCATCCGGCAAAACGACAGAGAAATCGTCGGGAGAGTGAAATGAGTAAGTCTACCCAAAGCATCCCGTGGTACCGCCATCTAAGCCGCCCTCAGTGGCGCGCCTTCTCCGCCGCCTGGCTGGGATATCTGCTTGATGGCTTCGATTTTGTTCTGATTGCCTTAGTCCTGACAGAAATTAAAAGTGAATTTGGCCTCACGACCGTTGAAGCGGCGAGCCTCATTTCGGCGGCCTTTATTTCGCGCTGGTTCGGCGGCCTGCTGCTGGGCGCCATGGGCGACCGCTATGGCCGCAAGCTGGCAATGATAACCAGCATCGTACTCTTCTCCTGCGGTACGCTGGCCTGCGGTTTTGCACCGGGTTACGTCACCCTGTTTATCGCCCGCATGGTGATTGGTATGGGGATGGCGGGGGAATACGGCTCCAGCGCAACCTACGTCATCGAAAGCTGGCCGAAACACCTGCGCAATAAGGCGAGTGGTTTTCTGATTTCTGGCTTCTCCATCGGTGCCGTGGTTGCGGCCCAGGTCTACAGCCTTGTCGTGCCCGTCTGGGGCTGGCGAGCGCTGTTCTTTATCGGCATCCTGCCCATCGTCTTTGCCCTGTGGCTGCGGAAAAATATTCCGGAGGCTGAAGACTGGAAAGCGAAGCACGAAGGTCAGGCGCCGGTACGTACAATGGTTGATATTCTTTATCGCGGCAAATACCGCCTGATCAATATGGCGATGACGCTGTTTGCCGGCACGGCGCTGTGGTTCTGCTTTGCCGGCGAACTCAACAACGCCGGGCTGGTGGTTATTCTCGGCCTGCTGTGCGCCATTGTGTTTATCAGCTTTATGGTGCAAAGCAGCGGTAAACGCTGGCCTACGGGCGTCACGCTGATGGTTGTCGTGCTCTTCGCGTTCCTCTACTCCTGGCCGATTCAGGCGCTATTACCCACGTATCTGAAAACCGACCTGGCCTATGATCCGTCAACGGTGGCGAAGGTGCTATTCTTTAGCGGCTTCGGCGCGGCTGTAGGCTGCTGCGTGGGTGGTTTTCTCGGCGACTGGTTGGGCACCCGGAAGGCCTACGTCTGTAGCCTGCTGGCCTCACAGCTGCTGATCGTTCCCGTCTTTGCGATCGGTGGCGCAAATGTCTGGGTGCTGGGCCTGCTGCTCTTTTTCCAGCAGATGCTGGGGCAGGGGATCTCGGGGATCTTACCGAAACTTATCGGCGGTTATTTCGACACCGACCAGCGTGCGGCGGGTCTGGGCTTTACCTATAACGTCGGGGCGCTGGGCGGGGCGATCGCCCCGGTGATTGGCGCGCTGCTGTCGCAGAATATGGCGCTGGGCACAGCCCTGGGATCGCTCTCCTTCGGCCTTACCTTTGTGGTGATCCTGCTGATTGGACTGGATATGCCGTCCCGCGTTCAGCGCTGGCTGCGGCCGGAGGCGATTCGAACCCACGACGCCATCGACGGTAAACCTTTCAGCGGAGCCGTCCCGTTTGGCGGCGATAAAAGCGCTTTAGCCAAAAGCAAAAGTTAATCCGCTGGAAAAAGCGGCAGGGCGTTAGCTCCGCCGTGAGGATATCTTTATGTACGCGATGACGTTTGCCACGCGGTTTCCAACCCAGAATTAGCGCTTAAACGTCACCGCTTCCGGCTGCGTCAGGTGCAAGGTTGTCTGGCTGGGCACCGTCTCGGCAATCACCTTGCCGTGGCGAACAGAGTATCGTGCCGGCGTCTGGCGACGAACGGCATCAAACCCATTCTCTGCCGGGAGGATCACCAGGTTTGCTGAATTCCCAACGCGCACACCATAGTCCTGCAAATTAAGCGTTTTCGCGCTGTGGGTAGTGATCAGGTTAAGCCCATCGTTTATCTGCCCGTACCCCATCAGTTGGCAAACGTGCAGTCCCATATGAAGAACCTGAAGCATATTCGCGGTTCCCAGCGGATACCACGGATCGAAAACGTCGTCATGACCGAAGCAGACGTTGATCTCCGCTTCCAGCATTTCTTTGACGCGTGTAATGCCGCGGCGTTTGGGATAGGTATCGAAACGGCCCTGCAAATGCGTGTTAACCAGCGGGTTTGCCACGAAGTTAATGTCTGACATTTTTAACAGGCGGAACAGCCGGGACGTATACGCGCCATTATAGGAGTGCATCGCCGTGGTATGGCTGGCGGTCACGCGCGAACCCATTCCGTCACGATGTGCCAGGGCGGCAACGGTTTCAACGAAGCGCGATTGTTCATCATCAATTTCGTCACAGTGGACATCGATCAGGCGGTCGTACTTTCTGGCCAGGGAAAACGTTTTATGCAGCGACTCCACGCCATATTCACGCGTAAATTCAAAGTGCGGAATTGCGCCGATGACATCCGCCCCTAAACGCACGGCTTCCTCAAGCAGTGCTTCACCGTTCGGATAAGAAAGAATGCCTTCCTGCGGGAATGCCACAATTTGCATATCGACCCACGGGGCGACTTCCTGCTTCACCTCCAGCATGGCTTTCAGTGCCGTAAGCGTGGGGTCCGAGACGTCAACATGTGTACGTACGTACTGAATGCCGTTGGCGATCTGCCACTTCAGGGTTTGCATCGCGCGAGCTTTAACGTCTTCGTGGGTGAGCATCGCCTTACGTTCGGCCCAGCGCTCGATTCCCTCGAAAAGGGTGCCTGACTGGTTCCAGTTCGGTTCACCCGCCGTTTGCGTTGTATCCAGATGGATATGCGGTTCGATGAAAGGAGGGATAACCAGCCCGCATTCGGCGTCCAACACCTGACCGACTGGCGCAGAGGCGGTTTCCTGAGGATCGATACGGCTGAAGCGTCCGTCCTCAATCGTGATCTGCCATAAACCCTCCTGCCCCTGCAAACGGGCCTGACGGATAGTGAGGGAATTATTCTGCATGGGAAGCCTCCGAAGGATTGACAAGGGTGCGTCTGGCGAATGGGTTTAACACCAAATAGCTGAAGACGCCACCCAATACTGCGTTAACGGGGACAATTCCCGGAATATAATGCCCGGCAGCAACGCCCAGGGCGACCGAGAAAATGGCAATCCAGTTAACAGACACAAAATTTGCGGGGGCGAAGCTGGCATAGCGGCGGCGATTAATCAGGTAGTCGGCGATAATCACCCCGCCAATCGGCGGAATCGCTGCCGACAGAAAGGTCAGCCAGCCAACGAAGTTGTTGTATAGCCACAGCGCGCACAGCGTACCGATAATGCCATTCACCACCGACAGCGTACGGCTGGAAAGGCCAGTAATATTGGCGAAACCCAGACCAGAGGCGTACAGCGCGTTGTCATTGGTGGTCCAGATATTCAGGCCGAGAACGACAATCGCCGGCACCAACAGTCCCTGGGCGATCATCACGTCAGAAATATCGGCCTGTCCTACGGCGGCAGCGCCTGCCGCACCGAAGATAAACATCAGCGAGTTGCCAAGGAAAAATGCCACCATCGCCACCAGAACGGCACCTTTAGCATTGCGGCCAAAGCGGACGAAGTCGGCGGTCAGCGTGCCTGCGCTGATAAACGAACCTACAACCAGCGCCAGCGCGCTGGAAAAGTTGAGCGGCGTCTGCGGCACAATGGATTTGAGGTGGTCCAACCCTCCCACGCCGTCCACCGCCAGCCAGACGGAGTAGCTACCCAGGATGACGATAGCGGGTACGGCGATGATGGATAAAATCGTCAGTGCTGAGATGCCAAAAAAAATGGTCAACGTCATCAACAGGCCGGAAACCGCAATCAGGACGTTCACGTCGATGCCCGTGGCTTTACTCACCGGGATGGCAAACATCGCTACGCCGACGCCAAACCATCCTACCTGCGTACCGCCTAAAAGCATGGAGGGAAGCCAGGAACCTTTTATACCGAACGAGTAACGCGCAAGAAGATGGGTTGAGAGGCCGGTTTTTGCGCCAATGTAGCCAAGAAAAGCAGTGTAAATACCGAGGAGGAGATTGCCGAAGAGAACTGCGAGGAAGAAATCAGTATAGGAAAGACCGGTACCGAGCGTGCCTCCGGTCCACATACTGGCGGAAAAAAACGTTAACCCTAACATCACAAAAGTGAGTGGAACCACGCCTTTCCGCGCCGCCAGAGGGACGGGGCCCTGGCTATAATTGTTATCTTGCGACACAACGCCTCCTTGAATTTTGGCCAAAAAATCCGCCGCATAATATCCATTTTTTTTATCAATGCAAACGTTTACGTCCGGGGTTTACACTGCATTTGTGGGGAAATGGGTATCGTTAACAGAAGGGGAGGTTACTGAAAACAGGCTCCCCGGCGTTCCGCTTTATGCTTCTGCCGGGAAGTCAGAGGGGCTTACACTTCCAGGAAGTTCATGATCCCGTCAGCCGCTTTACGTCCTTCGGCAATCGCGGTAACCACCAGGTCGGAACCGCGAACGATATCACCACCGGCGAAGATTTTCGGGTTGCTGGTCTGGAAGGCGTTGTCGCTGCCTTCCGGCGCAATCACGCGGCCCTGTGAGTCCAGCTCTACGCTGTGCTTCGCCAGCCACTCCATGCTGTGAGGGCGGAAACCAAACGCCATCACCACGGCGTCGGCCGGGATCACGTGCTCAGAGCCTGCCACGATCTCCGCGCGACGACGGCCTTTTGCATCCGGCGCACCCATCTCCGTGCGCGCCATCTTCACGCCGCTTACCTTACCGTTGGCGTTCACTTCAATGCCCAGAGGCTGGATGTTGAACTGGAACTCCACGCCCTCTTCACGCGCGTTTTTTACTTCGCGCTTAGAGCCGGGCATGTTCTCTTCGTCACGACGGTAAGCACAGATGACGTGCGCCGCGTTCTGACGAATGGACGTACGCACGCAGTCCATCGCGGTATCACCGCCGCCCAGCACGACAACGCGTTTACCTTCCATGCTGACAAACGGCTCGTCGGCAGTTTCTCCGTAGCCCATCAGCTGTTTGGTGTTAGCAATCAGGAACGGCAGCGCGTCGTAAACGCCCGGCGCGTCTTCGTTTTCCAGACCACCGCGCATGGACTGATAGGTACCCACGCCCAGGAACACGGCGTCGTAATCCTTCAGCAGATCGTCGAGCTGCACGTCGCGGCCCACTTCGGTGTTGAGTTTGAACTCAATGCCCATGCCGGTGAAGATTTCACGGCGGCGGGTCATCACCTCTTTTTCCAGCTTGAAGGCCGGGATACCGAAGGTCAGCAGACCGCCGATTTCCGGGTGACGGTCAAAAACCACCGCCTTCACGCCGTTGCGTGTCAGCACGTCGGCACAGGCGAGGCCTGCCGGACCCGCGCCGACGATTGCCACGCGCTTGTCGGTTTGCTTCACGCCGGTCATATCCGGACGCCAGCCCATCTCGAACGCTTTATCGTTGATATAGCGTTCGATGTTGCCGATGGTCACCGCACCAAACTCGTCGTTCAGCGTACAGGAGCCTTCGCACAGGCGATCCTGAGGACACACGCGACCGCACACTTCCGGCAGGGTATTGGTCTGGTGAGACAGCTCGGCGGCTTCAAAAATACGCCCTTCGTTGGCCAGCTTCAGCCAGTTCGGAATGTAGTTATGGACCGGACATTTCCATTCGCAGTAAGGGTTACCGCAGGACAGGCAGCGGTCTGCCTGTGCTTTGGCCTGGCCTTCTGAAAACGGCTCGTAGATTTCAACAAATTCAATTTTACGGATCTTCAGCGGTTTCTTTGGCGGATCAACACGCTGCAGGTCGATAAACTGGTATACGTTCTGGCTCATCTGAATTCCTTACTGCGCCTGCACGCGCAGCTCTGCTGCGCTACGACTACGGTGACCCAACAGGGCTTTAACATCGCTGGACTTCGGCTTAACCAGGGCGAATTTCGCAGAGAACGCCGGCCAGTTCGCCAGGATCTCTTCGCCGCGCGAAGAACCGGTATGCTGCACGTGTTCGGTAATCAAACCGCGCAGATGTTCTTCATGAATGGCCAGCGAATCAACGTCCAGCACTTCCACCAGTTCCGGGTTCACGCGCTTGCGGAACTCACCGTCTTCATCCAGCACGTAGGCAAAACCGCCCGTCATGCCGGCGCCAAAGTTCACGCCGGTTTTACCCAGGACGCACACAATTCCGCCCGTCATGTATTCGCAGCCGTTATCGCCGATGCCTTCCACCACGGTGATGGCACCGGAGTTACGCACCGCAAAACGCTCGCCCGCACGGCCCGCGGCAAACAGACGACCGCCGGTCGCACCGTACAGACAGGTGTTGCCGATGATGCTGGCTTCATGACTGCGGAAGGCTGAACCGACCGGAGGACGCACCGCCAGCAGACCGCCCGCCATGCCTTTGCCGACGTAGTCGTTGGCATCGCCGGTCAGGTATAACTCAACGCCGCCGGCATTCCACACGCCGAAGCTCTGGCCCGCGGTACCGCTGAAGTGCGCGGTAATCGGATCCGACGCCAGCCCCTGGTCACCGTGCGTTTGCGCGATGTAGCCGGAGAGGGACGCGCCGACAGAACGGTCGGTGTTGCGGATATCAAACCAGAACGTTTTGCTCTGCTTCTCGTCCACGTACGGCTTCGCCTGTTGCAGCAGCTGCGCGTTCAGCACGCCGTTGTCGAACGGCGGGTTGTTCTCGGTGCAGTAAACCGCTTTGCCAGGATGCGGCTCAGCCGTTTCCAGCAGCTTAGACAGCTCCAGCTTCTGCTGCTTGGCGGTGAAGCCTTCCAGCTCTTTCAGCAGGTCGGTACGGCCAATCAGATCCACCAGACGCTTCACGCCCAGCTGCGCCATCAGCTCGCGGGTTTCACGGGCGATGAAGTCAAAGTAGTTGGTCACTTTGAACGGCAGGCCGTGATAGTGATTCTTACGCAGCTTCTCGTCCTGGGTTGCAACGCCGGTTGCGCAGTTGTTCAGGTGGCAAATACGCAGGTATTTACAGCCGAGCGCAACCATCGGGCCGGTACCGAAGCCGAAGCTTTCCGCACCCAGAATCGCCGCTTTGATGATGTCGAGGCCGGTTTTCAGACCTCCGTCTACCTGCAAACGGATCTTGTGACGCAGGCCGTTAGCCACCAGCGCCTGCTGGGTTTCCACCAGACCAAGCTCCCACGGGCAGCCCGCGTATTTCACGGAGGAGAGCGGGCTTGCGCCGGTACCGCCGTCGTAGCCGGCAATGGTGATCAGATCCGCATAGGCTTTCGCCACGCCGGTGGCGATGGTGCCGACGCCCGGCTCGGAAACCAGCTTCACGGAAATCATCGCTTTCGGGTTGACCTGCTTCAGGTCGAAAATGAGCTGCGCCAGATCCTCGATAGAGTAGATATCGTGGTGCGGCGGCGGGGAAATCAGCGTCACGCCCGGCACCGAGTAGCGCAGTTTGGCGATGTACGGGGTGACTTTATCACCCGGCAGCTGACCGCCTTCGCCCGGTTTTGCACCCTGAGCGACCTTAATCTGGATCACATCGGCGTTAACCAGGTAGGCAGGGGTTACGCCAAAGCGGCCGGACGCCACCTGCTTGATGCGCGACACTTTGTTGGTGCCGTAACGGGCCGGATCTTCACCGCCCTCGCCGGAGTTGGAGTTGCCGCCGATGCTGTTCATGGCTTCCGCCAGCGCTTCGTGCGCTTCCGGGCTCAGCGCGCCGATGGACATCGCCGCGGTATCGAAGCGTTTGAACAATTCGGATGCAGGCTCAACTTCGTCAACGCTGACCGCTTCATCGCCCGGATTGAGGGCAATAAGGTCGCGCAGCGTCGCTGCCGGACGGTTGTTCACCAGCTCGGCATACTGCTGATAATCGCTGTACTCGCCGCTCTGTACCGCCTGTTGCAGCGTGCGCACCACGTCCGGGTTGTAGGCGTGATATTCGCCGCCGTGAACGTATTTCAGCAGGCCGCCCTGTTCCAGCGGCTTACGTGCCAGCCAGGCGCGCTTCGACAGGTTCACCAGATCCTGCTGGAAGTCAGCAAAACCTGCCCCGCCGATACGGCTGACCACGCCCTGGAAGCAGAGGTTGGCGACGTCGTCGTGCAGGCCGACCGCTTCAAACAGCTTCGAGCAGCGGTAAGAGGCAATGGTCGAGATGCCCATTTTGGACATGATCTTGTACAGGCCTTTGTTGATGCCGTTACGGTAGTTCAGCATCACCGTGCGGTAATCTTTGTCGATGGCGCGGGTGTCTACCAGGCGGGCCAGCGTTTCGTAGGCCAGGTACGGGTAGATCGCCGTCGCACCAAAGCCTAACAGCACGGCAAAGTGGTGCGGATCGCGGGCGCTGGCGGTTTCCACAATGATGTTGGCATCGCAGCGCAGGCTCTTGTCGACCAGACGCGTCTGGATAGCCCCCACCGCCATTGGCGCAGGCACCGGCAGACGGTTTTTCGCAATGTTACGGTCAGACAGCACCAGCAGAACGGTGCCGTTACGCACCATCTGCTCGGCTTTGTCGCACAGCGCATTCACCGTCTCTTCGAGGCTCGTTTCGGTCACGTCGAAGGTGATATCGAGCGTGTCGGCGCGGTAGTGCTCCTCGGTCATGGTGGTGAGCTGTTTAAAATCAGAGTACAGCAGGATCGGCGATTTAAAGGTCAGACGGTGCGCCTGGCCTTCGGCTTCGCAGAAGACGTTCATCTCGCGACCGATGCTGGTGGCCAGCGACATCACGTGGGCTTCACGCAGCGGATCGATTGGCGGGTTGGTCACCTGCGCAAACTGCTGACGGAAATAGTCGTAAATAATGCGTGGCTGGCTGGAGAGCACGGCGAACGGGGTATCGTCACCCATCGAGCCGACCGCTTCCTGGCCGTTTTCGCCGAGCACGCGAATAACCGAGTCCAGCTCTTCCGCGCTGTAGTTAAACTGCTTCTGGAAGCTTGCGAGGGTATCGTCGTCCATCTCGCGGCTGCCCACTTCGTCGTCAGACAGATCTTCGAAGGGTACCAGGCGACGGACGTTTTTCGCCATCCACTCTTTATACGGATGGCGGCTTTTCAGATCGTTATCGGTTTCCGCAGAGTGCAGAATACGGCCGCCGCGGGTATCGATCACCATCAGCTCGCCCGGACCGACGCGGCCTTTCTCGACCACTTCGTCAGGCTGGTAATCCCAGATCCCCACTTCAGAGGCGCAGGTGATGAGTTTATCTTTGGTGATGACGTAGCGCGCCGGACGCAGACCGTTACGGTCCAGGTTACACGCAGCGAAGCGACCGTCGGACATCACGATACCTGCCGGACCGTCCCACGGCTCCATGTGCATGGAGTTAAAGTCGAAGAACGCGCGCAGCTCGGGGTCCATATCCGGGTTGTTCTGCCAGGCCGGTGGCACAAGCAGACGCATGGCGCGCACGATGTCCATTCCGCCTGCCAGCAGCAGTTCCAGCATGTTATCCATTGAGCTGGAGTCAGAGCCGGTTTCGTTCACGAACGGCGCGGCATCGTGCAGGTCAGGGATCAGCGGCGTCTGGAACTTATAGGTACGGGCGCGGGCCCACTGGCGGTTACCGGTGATGGTGTTGATCTCGCCGTTGTGCGCCAGGTAGCGGAACGGCTGAGCCAGCGGCCAGCGTGGAACGGTATTGGTGGAGAAGCGCTGGTGGAACAGGCAAATGGCCGATTCCAGACGCAGGTCCGCCAGGTCCAGGTAGAAGCGCGGCAGGTCAGCCGGCATACACAGACCTTTATAGATGTTCACCAGGTTGGAGAGGCTACAGACGTAGAACTCTTTATCGTCCTGGAGACGTTTTTCAATGCGACGGCGGGCGATAAACAGACGGCGTTCCATATCACGCGGACGCCAGCCCGCAGGCGCATTAACGAAAATCTGTTCAATACGAGGCAGCGAGGAGAGGGCGATTTCACCGAGCACCCCTTCGTTGGTTGGCACATCGCGCCAGCCGACAATCGACAGGGTTTCGCGCTGAAGTTCTTCTTCAACGATGCGGCGTGAGGCGGCAGCCTTTTCAGGATCCTGATTCAGGAACAGCATGCCGACAGCGTAGTTTTTGGCTAAACGCCAGCCGCGCTCTTCCGCCACGATGCGGAAGAAACGATCCGGTTTTTGCAGCAGCAGGCCGCAACCGTCGCCGGTTTTACCATCGGCCAGGATGGCGCCACGGTGCTGCATACGGGCCAGTGCGTGAATAGCGGTACGCACTACCTTGTGGCTAGGTTCGCCTTCTATGTGGGCGATCAGGCCGAAACCACAGTTATCCTTCTCAAGGGATTTATCGTACAACATATCAGTGAACCTCCCCAGGCTCGTCGGGCTTCCCACTGAACTTTACCGTGGCGCACAGGCGCAGAAAGAGCATGGCGACGGGGTTAGCGTTTCATACGCGGACCTCGCATTCGCCCTCTTTTTCATCCTTTCGCGCAGGTAAACAAGTTTGAGGACTTGCTTCAGAGGGAATCTCAATTACTGCATAAATATGATGAGCAGGCCGCTCATCCAGAAAGCTTCCAGCGGATTTCCAACTTATCGGGAATTGGTACACAGGTCAAATGGCAATCTTATTTATACAAAAATGTGCTAAAGCGTAATTATCATTTTGTTTTTATTGGTTATTTGACTAATTTTACAACCACTGAAAGCGCCAGGAAGGTGTAGGGGAGTGTGATCTGACTCACTATATGAAAGCGGTATTATTGATGCAGCGTGCTGAAATGCGGATTTATGGCAGAATAATAATCTGGTGCAGTGTTCGAACCCGCATAAAATCACTGTTTTTCAGTCCTGGCGCTATAAATGAAAAAAACCATCAGAACATAAGGAAAAGTAATTACGTGGCGGGTGAATGAAATCTCGGTAATCTTGACTATTTATTCAAATGGATAAAGGCCGTCCAGGGCGATTGATCCAGGTCATCGCCGACAGAGGCTAAAAATGGCAGGCTTGTCCCCTTTCTTCGGGACGGTCTATCAGATTATGCAGTTACAGAAATTAGTCAATATGTTTGGTGGGGATCTTTTGCAGCGGTACGGTCAAAAGGTGCATAAGCTGACGCTGCACGGCGGCTTTAGCTGCCCGAATCGCGACGGCACCATCGGGCGCGGCGGCTGCACCTTCTGTAACGTTGCGTCGTTTGCTGACGAAGCCCAGCAGCATAAATCCATCGCAGAACAGCTCGCCCATCAGGCCAGCCTGGTGAACCGCGCGAAGCAGTATCTGGCCTATTTCCAGGCCTACACCAGCACGTGGGCGGAGGTGCAGGTGCTGCGTTCCATGTACCAGCAGGCGGTTGCTCAGGCGAACATTGTCGGGCTGTGCGTGGGTACGCGCCCGGACTGCGTACCGGAGGCGGTGCTGGATTTACTTAGCGAGTACAGAGAGAAGGGCTATGAGATCTGGCTGGAGCTGGGCCTGCAGACCGCGCACGATAAAACCCTGCACCGTATCAATCGCGGGCATGATTTCGCCTGCTACCAGCGCACCACGCGTCTCGCCCGCGAGCGTGGCCTGAAAGTCTGTTCGCATTTGATTGTCGGCTTGCCCGGAGAAGGGCAGCAGCATGGCCTGGAGACGCTGGAAAAAGTCGTGGAAACCGGCGTAGACGGCATTAAGCTGCACCCGCTGCATATCGTGAAGGGAAGCATAATGGCGAAAGCCTGGGAAGCCGGGCGGTTAAGCAGTATCGAGCTCGACGACTATACGGTGACGGCGGGAGAGATGATTCGCCACACGCCGCCGGAGATTGTCTACCACCGCATCTCCGCCAGCGCCCGCCGTCCAACGCTTCTGGCACCGCTCTGGTGCGAGAACCGGTGGACGGGGATGGTGGAAATCGACCGCTATCTTCAGGAAAACGGCGTACAGGGTTCGGCGCTGGGCCGCCCGTGGGTTCCCCGCCTATCGACGGCGGCCGCCTAGCAGACTCCCCAGCATGCCGCGCACAATCTGATTGGTGACCTGCCGCGCGGCGCTTTTCGCCATAGTCTGTACCACGCCGTCGCGCTTGCCGCCGCGCGGTCCGGTTGTGCCAAACAAAATGTCTTTTAGCCCGCCGAGAATGCCGTCATCCACTGCGACTGACTGGCCCTTAGCGGGTGGAGCATCCTGCGATTCGGTGGTTGCCTGTACCCCTTTTTGCAGCATCTCGAACGCCGACTCCCGATCCACCTCGTCTTCATACTTGCCGTACACCGGGGAGTGATTAATCAGGCTGTTACGTTCATCGTCGGTAACCGGCCCCATGCGCGAGCAGGGCGCGATCACCATTGCGCGTTCCACCACGGACGGGCTGCCCTTAGCATCCAGGAACGAGATCAGCGCTTCACCGGTGCCCAGCGCCTGAATCGCGGCTTCGGTATCAAAGGCCGGATTGGCACGCATGGTTTGCGCGGCGGCTTTCACCGCTTTCTGATCCTTCGGCGTAAAGGCGCGCAGGGCGTGCTGCACGCGGTTACCAAGCTGGCCCAGCACATTGTCAGGAATATCCGACGGGTTTTGCGACACAAACCAGACGCCGACCCCTTTGGAGCGGATCAGGCGGATAACCTGTTCAATTTTATCCAGCAGCACCTGCGGCGCGTCGTTAAACAGCAGGTGTGCTTCGTCAAAGAAGAAGACCAGTTTGGGTTTTTCCAGATCGCCCGCTTCCGGTAACTGCTCGTACAGTTCGGAGAGCATCCACAGCAGGCTGGCGGCGTAAAGCTTTGGCATCTGGTAGAGCTTCTCTGAACTCAGAATGTTGATGATGCCTTTGCCGCTGCTGTCGGTGCGCATCCAGTCTTTAATATCCAGCATCGGCTCGCCGAAGAAGTGTTCGGCGCCCTGCTGCTCCAGCGTCAGTAGCCCACGCTGAATGGCACCGACAGAGGCGCTGCTGATATTGCCGTACTGGTTCTGGAAAGATTTGGCGTTATCGCCGATATACTGGGTGATGGCGCGCAGATCTTTGAAATCAAGCAGCAGCAACCCCTGATCGTCGGCGATACGGAAGATAATATTCAGCACCCCGGACTGCACGTCGTTGAGGTTGAGCAGGCGGGCCAGCAGCAGCGGGCCGAGATCGGAAACGGTGGCGCGTACCGGGTGGCCTTTCTCACCGAAGATGTCCCAGACCACCACCGGGTTGCCGTGTGGCGTCCAGTCCGTGATACCGATATTTTTCAGACGCTCGAGCAGTTTTTCTGACGCTGTACCCTCCTGAGCCACACCGGTTAAATCGCCCTTCACGTCAGCCATAAAGACCGGCACGCCAATCTCTGAAAGTGACTCCGCCAGCTTCTGGAGAGTGACTGTTTTCCCTGTGCCGGTGGCGCCGGTAATCAGACCGTGGCGGTTCGCCATCGCGGGCAGTAGATACAGCTCTTTTTCCAGCGTCCGGGCAATTAACAATGGTGTACTCATGATGCGCTTCCTCTCTTAGTCCTGGGTGGAGTATAGGCAACCTGACGGCAAAATGGTTGAGTAAATTGCTGACTTTGCGGCGCATTGTCCAGCGCGGACTATGCTTTTGCATACGGTTCATAAAATAGTGGAAAACAATGTCCAGATTCTTCTTTAACGATCGCAAACAGCTGGTCAATGACGCCATTGAAGGCATACTGCTTTCTGCGCCACATGCGAATCTCGTCAAACTTGATATCGATCCAGCTATCAGGGTTGTCGCCCGCGGCGACTGGGATAAAAGCCGCGTGGCGGTGATCTCCGGCGGTGGCTCCGGGCACGAACCGGCGCACGCCGGATTTGTCGGTAAAGGCATGCTGACGGCGGCAGTGTGTGGCGATCTGTTCGCCTCCCCGAGCGTGGATGCGGTGCTGAACGCTATTGTGGCGGTGACGGGCGATCGCGGCTGCCTGCTGATCGTCAAAAACTATACCGGTGACCGGCTTAACTTTGGCCTGGCGGCAGAAAAGGCCAAACGCTACGGCCTGAAGGTCGAGATGGTGATTGTGGCGGACGATATCGCGCTGCCCGACAACAAGCAGCCGCGCGGCATTGCCGGCACGGCGCTGGTGCACAAGATTGCGGGCTATGCAGCGGAGCAAGGAAAATCGCTGAGCGAGGTGCGGGATATTGCGCAGCAGGCCTGCGATAACCTCTGGAGCCTGGGCGTTGCGATGCAAACCTGCAACCTGCCGGGCAGCGACGATGAAGAGGGGCGCATCAAACAGGACCATGTCGAGCTGGGGCTGGGGATCCACGGGGAGCCGGGTGCCTCGGTGGTTGATACGCAAAACAGTAAAGCGATTATCGACACGCTGGTGTCGCCGCTCAAAGCGCAGGCGGGCGAGGGACGTTTCGCGGTGCTGATCAACAACCTCGGCGGCGTGTCCGCGCTGGAGATGGCTCTGCTCACCAAAGAGCTGGCACATTCAGCGCTGAAAGAGAATATTGCGTACCTGATTGGCCCTGCGCCGCTGGTGAGCGCGCTGGATATGAAGGGCTTTTCTCTGACGCTGCTAAAGCTCAACGATTACTTTGAAAAGGCGATTCACGCCGAGGTCGAGACGCTGGGCTGGCAGAAGCCTGTGGCGTTTGCCCCTCTGCGTACCGTTCCGCAAAGCGCTATTCACGATAGCGTGGAATATGACGCGTCCGACAATCCGCAGGTGAAGGAGTCTGTTTCACAGGTGACGAAGACGCTCATACAGCTTGAAAACCGCCTGAATGCGCTGGATGCCAAAGTGGGCGATGGCGATACCGGCTCTACGTTTGCGCAAGGTGCACGGGATATTGCGCAGCGCCTGGAAGAAAACACTCTCCCGCTGAATGACGTGCCTAAGCTGCTGTTGCTGGTGGGGGAACGACTGGCCACGGTGATGGGCGGATCGAGCGGTGTACTCATGTCGATCTTCTTCACGGCGGCGGGGCAAAAGCTTCACGATGGACAGCCGCTACCTGAAGCATTGCTGAGCGGACTGGCGCAGATGAAGCAGTATGGCGGGGCAGATCTCGGCGATCGTACGCTGATCGATGCGCTGCAACCGGCGCTGGAAGCCTTGAAGAAAAAAGATCTTCAGGCGGCAGCGCAGGCTGCGCAGCAGGGAGCGGAGGCAACGGCGAAAATGGCGAAAGCCGGAGCAGGGCGCTCATCGTATGTGAATAAAGAGAATCTGGATGGGGTAATGGACCCGGGGGCGGTCGCGGTGGCGGAAGTGTTTAATACATTGGCGCAGTAGCAAAAGTAGGCCGGGTCAGGCGAAGCCGCCACCCGGCAAACTCACATCAGAAATCCGCTTTCAACACCACGCGATAACGGGCTTTGCCGTCGCGCACGTGCTGGATGGCTTCGTTAATTTTCGACATTGGATACAGCTCGGTGGTCGGTGTCACTTTGGTGCGGCCGGCTAACTTCATCAGCTTGCGCAGCTCGTATGGCGTACCGGTCGCGGAGCCTGACACGCTGCGATCCCCGCCGATCAGGGTAAAGGCCGGAACCGGCAGCGGCTTCATCACCGCACCCACGGTGTGGAAGTTACCGCCGTAGGCCAGCGCTTCAAAGTACGGCTGCCAGTTGAGATCGACGTTCACGGTGTTGATGATCAGGTCAAACTGCCCAGCCAGCGCGTTCAGCGCGTCCGGATCGCGGCTATTCACGACTTTGTCCGCGCCCATTGCCAGCACTTCTTTCTCCTTCGCCGGGTTCGAGCTAAACGCCGTCACTTCACAGCCCATCGCATGCAGCAGCTTGATGGCGATGTGGCCCAGACCGCCGATACCGATCACGCCCACGCGGCTGGTGGCGGTGACGTGGTGCATCAGCAGCGGTTTAAAGACGGTGATCCCGCCGCACAGCAGTGGACCAGCAGATTCAATATCAATGCTGTCCGGCAGCGGGATGACCCATTGCCAGTCGGCGCGCAGCTTATCGGCGAAACCGCCCTTGTTCAGGATGGTGGGCACTGCGCCTTCAAGGCAGTTGATCTGGTTGCCGCTGATACAGGCGTCGCAGTGGCCGCAGCTGCGTGCTGTCCAGCCAATGCCCACGCGCTGGCCAACCTTCAGCCCTTTGTCCTGCGCGGCGCTGCCGAGCGCGACGACGCGGCCAATCACTTCGTGCCCGGCAACCAGCGGATAGCTGGAGAAGCCCCATTCGTTGTCGATCATCGAGAGATCTGAGTGGCAGACCCCGCAGTAATCAACCTGTACTTCGACGTCTTCTGCTTTTAGTTCGCCCGCATCGTACTCGTACAGCTCAAGTTCTGCACCCGCCTGCGGTGCGGCGTAGCTTTTTATCTTCGACATCGTGTTTCCCCCGTTGTGGTGTGAACTGAGAGTGTAGAGCATTCAGTTTACAGCCGCTTAACAGAAGGGGGCAGGAACGAAACTTACAGACTTTTCAGCATTCTGACTTCGCAGTCGACGTGGCCCGTGCAGCCCAGCGGCGCATCGATATGCTCAAAGCCCAGATGTTCATACAGGCCGATGGCCTCTTTGAGGAAGGCGGTGGTTTCGAGGTAGCAGCGTTTAAAACCCTGATTGCGCGCGTGCTCCAGGGCGACCAGCGCCAGCTTCTTCGCCAGACCCTGTCCACGAACCGACGGCAGGAAATACATTTTCTGCAGCTCACAGATATCCGGCTCGCTGCAGCTCAGCGGTGCAACACCGCCGCCGCCCACAACCTGGCCGTCCTGCTCAATGACCCAGTAGGCGTGGCCCGGCTGGCTGTACAGCTTAAACAGTTCGTCAAGATTCGGGTCGGCAACGGTGTAACCTTTATCCGCCGTCAGCCCAAACTCTGCAGAAACGGTGCGGATAACGGCGGCGATAGCCGGATTGTCCTGCTCAGTGATCCGACGCATCGTCGTCGCGACGGGGGTAATCACGCTCATAGCATTACTCATTACAAAAATTGACACACAGTTGCTGTTAATAGCACTGCAGAAAAGGGAGTGCAAGCGAGGAGTTTTCAGGAAGGTTACCCCTTACGCCCTGAAGCGTAAGGGGTAAAAGCATTACAGGGCCGCGATAACGGCCTGCTGCTCGATCAGTTTGGTCTTCGCATCGGCGAAGGCAACCAGACGCTCACGCTCTTTGGCAATGACCGCTTCCGGCGCGCGGGCAACAAAGCCTTCGTTCGCCAGCTTGCTTTCGATTTTGCCAATTTCCACGTCGACTTTCGCCACTTCTTTCGCCAGACGCGCCAGCTCTGCGTCTTTGTCGACCAGGCCCGCCATCGGGATCAGCAGCTCCGCACCGTCGATGATTTTAGTCACGGAAACCGGACCTTTGTCATCGGCAGGCAGCACGGTGATGCTTTCCAGACGCGCCATGGTTTTCAGGAAGGTGTTGTTCTCGGTGACGCGACGAACGGCAGCGTCGCTGCAGCCGCGCAGCAGCAGCTCCAGTGGTTTACCCGGGGCGATGTTCATTTCGGCACGGATGTTACGTACCGCAACGATCGCCTGCTTCAGCCACTCGGTATCCGCAGACGCGGCTTCATCAACCTTAGCCGCATCGAATTCCGGGAACGGTTGCAGCATGATGGTATCGGCGTTGATGCCCGCAATGACCTTCACGCGCTGCCAGATGGTCTCGGTGATGAATGGAATAACCGGATGCGCCAGGCGCAGCAGTCCTTCCAGGACGGTAATCAGCGTGTTGCGCGTGCCGCGCAGCTCCGCTTCAGAACCGCCGTTCATGACCGGCTTCGCCAGCTCCAGATACCAGTCACAGAACTGGTTCCAGGTGAATTCATACAGAATGCCCGCCGCGATATCAAAGCGGTAGCTGTCCAGCGCCTCGCGGAAGGCTTTCACCGTCTGGTTAAATTCCGCCAGGATCCAGCGGTCCGCCAGAGACAGGGTCATCTCGCCGCCGTTGAAGCCGCAATCCTGATCTTCGGTGTTCATCAGCACGAAGCGGCTGGCGTTCCACAGCTTGTTACAGAAGTTACGGTAACCTTCCAGACGCTTCATGTCCCAGTTGATGTCGCGGCCGGTAGAGGCCAGCGCCGCCAGGGTGAAGCGCAGGGCGTCGGTACCGTGAGATTCGATCCCGTTCGGGAACTGCTTCTCGGTACGCTTGCGGATTTTCTCAGCCAGCTGCGGCTGCATCATGTTGCCGGTACGTTTTTCCAGCAGGTCTTCCAGGGAGATCCCGTCAACCATGTCCAGCGGGTCAATCACGTTGCCCTTGGACTTGGACATCTTCTGCCCCTCGTCGTCGCGGATAAGGCCGGTCATGTAGACGGTATGGAACGGAACCTGCGGCTTGCCGTCTTCATCTTTGATGAAGTGCATGGTCATCATGATCATGCGGGCAATCCAGAAGAAGATGATGTCGAAGCCGGACACCATTACGCTGGTAGGGTGGAACTGACGCAGCGCGTCGGTGTTTTCCGGCCAGCCGAGGGTAGAGAAGGTCCACAGCGCGGAGGAGAACCAGGTATCCAGAACGTCTTCATCCTGGCGCAGGGCCACGTCAGCGCTCAGGTTATTTTCCTGGCGCACTTCGTCTTCGCTACGGCCAACGTAGACGTTGCCTTCGTTGTCGTACCATGCCGGGATGCGGTGACCCCACCACAGCTGACGGGAGATACACCAGTCCTGAATGTCGCGCATCCAGGAGAAGTACATGTTTTCGTACTGCTTCGGCACGAACTGAATGCTGCCGTTCTCAACCGCTTCCACAGCCGGTTTCGCCAGCACGTCGGCACGGACGTACCACTGGTCGGTCAGCATTGGCTCAATAACCACGCCGCCACGGTCGCCGTACGGCACGGTCAGATCGTGAGGCTTAATCTCTTCCAGCAGGCCGAGGGCATCAACGGCGGCTACGATGGCTTTACGTGCGGCAAAGCGCTCCAGCTTCTGGAACTCAGCCGGGATCTCGCTGGAGTAAACGTCGGATTCGTTGCCTTTGGTGTCGTACACCTCTGCGCTTTCGCGGATATCGCCGTCGAAGGTCAGAATGTTGATCATTGGCAGGGCGTGACGACGACCCACTTCATAGTCGTTGAAGTCGTGCGCCGGGGTGATTTTCACGCAGCCGGTGCCTTTTTCCATGTCGGCGTGTTCGTCGCCCACAATCGGAATGCGGCGGTTCACCAGCGGCAGCACCACAAATTTGCCGATCAGATCTTTATAGCGCGGATCTTCCGGGTTAACGGCCACGCCGGTATCGCCCAGCAGGGTTTCCGGACGGGTGGTCGCCACCACCAGGTAATCTTTACCGTCTGCGGTTTTTGCGCCATCGGCCAGCGGATAGCGGATGTGCCACATGGAGCCTTTGGACTCGCGGTTTTCCACTTCCAGGTCAGAAATTGCGGTGCGCAGTTTCGGGTCCCAGTTTACCAGGCGTTTGCCGCGGTAAATCAGGTCTTCTTTGTACAGACGGACGAACACTTCTTTTACGGCGTTGGACAGGCCTGCGTCCATGGTGAAGCGCTCGCGCTCCCAGTCCACGGAGTTGCCGAGACGGCGCATCTGACGGGTAATGGTGCCGCCGGATTCTGCCTTCCACTGCCAGATTTTGTCGATGAACGCATCGCGACCGTAGTCGTGACGAGTTTTACCTTCTTCAGCGGCAATTTTACGCTCAACCACCATTTGGGTCGCGATACCCGCGTGGTCAGTCCCCGCCTGCCACAGGGTGTTTTTGCCCTGCATGCGCTGGTAGCGGATCATGGTGTCCATGATGGTCTGCTGGAAAGCATGCCCCATATGCAAACTGCCGGTGACGTTCGGCGGCGGGATCATGATGCAGAAGGACTCTTTGCTTTCGTCGCCGTTAGGCTTGAAATAGCCCTGCTGTTCCCAGTGCTCGTAAAGCGGCTGTTCGATATCGCGTGGGTTATATGTCTTTTCCATTATTTCCAGGTTGCCGTATTCAGGTTAAAACCGGCCAGGCGGTACGCTTTATAGCGTTCGCGCGCCAGTTGTTTCAAGGATTCTTCGTAAGGGACAAAGTCTACCACTTCTGTGAAAGCGGTGGCAAAATCTGCAAAGTCTGTCCGCAGGCTAATGAGAATATCGCGCGCGCTGCTGTTGCGCTTTTGCGGCCAGGCAATTTCGACCGGTGCCCCGCCGCGTGGACCTTCGCCCGACAGGTTATGCGGAACAAAACTTTCCGGCGGGCGCGCCCATAGCGCTTCATCCAGGCGAATCGCCTGCTGCTCATCTTCACAGGCAATCAGTACGCGTTTACCTGCGCGCCAACGTTCTGCGGCAATTTCACACACCAGCTGTTCAACGGCGCTGAGGCCATCCTGATGGGTGTCGTTGTCCAGAAGGTAGAACGTTGCATTCTTCATATATGGGGCTTCTTGTCGTGGATTTAAATGCAAAGCCGGGTGGCGCTTCGCTTACCCGGCCTACGGTTGAGTGGCGTGTAGGCCGGGTAAGGCGAAGCCGCCACCCGGCACATTACATCACTCGTCGCCGTTAAAACCCGCACGATTAAGCAGGAACTGCGACAGCAGGGCCACCGGACGTCCGGTAGCGCCTTTGGCTTTACCGGAGCGCCATGCGGTCCCCGCGATATCCAGGTGCGCCCAGTTGTACTTGCGGGTAAAGCGCGCCAGGAAGCAGCCTGCGGTGATAGCCCCGCCAGGACGACCACCAATGTTAGCCATGTCCGCAAAGTTAGACTCCAGCTGTTCCTGATACTCGTCACCCAGCGGCAGACGCCATGCGCGGTCACCGGCCTGCTCGGACGCGCCGATAAGCTCGTGCGCCAGCGGGTTGTGGTTCGACATCAGGCCGGTGATGTGATGGCCCAGGGCAATCACGCAGGCACCGGTCAGGGTGGCCACGTCGATAACCGCTTCTGGCTCGAAGCGCTCAACGTAGGTCAACACGTCACAGAGTACCAGACGGCCTTCGGCGTCGGTATTCAGCACTTCAACGGTCTGGCCGGACATGGTGGTCAGGACGTCTCCCGGACGATACGCGCGACCGCCAGGCATGTTTTCGCAGCCTGCCAGCACGCCGATTACGTTGATGGGCAGCTGAAGCTCCGCAACCATGCGCATGACGCCGTAAACCGCCGCCGCGCCGCACATGTCGTACTTCATCTCGTCCATGCCTTCTGAAGGCTTGATGGAGATACCGCCGGAGTCAAAGGTCAGCCCTTTACCGACGAGCACGATCGGACGCGCGTCTTCAGACGGATTGCCTTTGTATTCGATGACCGACATCAGGGATTCGTTCTGCGAGCCGTTACCCACCGCCAGATAAGAGTGCATCCCCAGCTCTTTCATCTGCTGTTCGCCGATGACGCGGGTGATGACGTTTTTGCTGTAGGAGTCAGCCAGCTGGCGCGCCTGAGAGGCGAGGTAGGCGGCGTTACAGATGTTTGGCGGCATGTTGCCGAGATCTTTTGCCGCTTTAATACCGGCGGCAATCGCCAGACCATGCTGGATGGCGCGCTCGCCGCTGGTCAGTTCGCGACGGGTTGGCACGTTAAAGACCATTTTGCGCAGCGGGCGACGCGGCTCGCTTTTGTTGGTCTTAAGCTGATCGAAGCTGTAAAGGCTCTCTTTTGCCGTTTCGACGGCCTGACGCACTTTCCAGTAGGTGTTACGGCCTTTGACGTGCAGCTCGGTCAGGAAGCAGACGGCTTCCATTGAACCGGTGTCATTCAGCGTATTAATGGTTTTCTGAATAACCTGCTTATACTGACGTTCATCCAGCTCGCGCTCTTTGCCGCAGCCAATCAGCAGAATACGCTCTGACAGGACGTTCGGAACATGGTGCAGTAACAGCGTCTGCCCAGGTTTGCCTTCCAGTTCGCCACGGCGCAGCAGGGCGCTGATATAGCCGTCACTGATTTTATCGAGTTGCTCGGCGATCGGGGAGAGTCGGCGCGGTTCAAAGACGCCCACAACGATGCAGGCACTCCGCTGTTTCTCCGGGCTACCGCTTTTTACACTGAACTCCATGCACTACGCTCCTGAATCTTAAAGACAACGGCGGCTGCTACGGATAGAATTGAAACCTTTCGTAACTCATGTCCGCTGTTGTGGTGACTTCGTGTTAATCTTACGTTACTACGGTTTCGACACGTCAGAAAAAGTCCTGAAGCGTGAATCCGCCGGATGTTTTAATCTTAGCGACGATTTCGACGACTCAAGAGAATAAATGACGTTTAAGCCATGAAACAAGCGATTTTCCAGCAAAGAGACGGGTTTTTACGGGCGTATTTAAAGTGATAATCATAAGATATCTGGTGCGGGAGACGCTCAAAAGCCAACTGGCGATCCTCTTCATCCTGCTGCTGATTTTTTTCTGTCAGAAGCTGGTTAAGATCCTCGGTGCGGCCGTTGACGGCGAAATTCCAACGAATCTGGTGCTTTCCCTGCTTGGGCTGGGGATCCCGGAAATGGCGCAGCTTATTCTACCGCTGAGTCTATTCCTCGGCCTGCTGATGACCCTCGGTAAGCTGTACACCGAGAGTGAAATTACGGTGATGCATGCCTGCGGCCTGAGTAAAGCCGTACTGGTGAAAGCGGCGATGATACTGGCGCTGTTCACGGGCATTGTTGCGGCGGTGAATGTGATGTGGGCGGGCCCTATGTCTTCCCGTCATCAGGACGAAGTGCTGGCCGAGGCGAAAGCAAACCCCGGCTTGGCGGCGCTCGCGCAGGGGCAGTTCCAGCAGGCGACTGACGGAAACTCCGTGCTGTTTATTGAGAGCGTTGACGGCAGTAAATTCAACGATGTATTTCTGGCGCAGCTGCGTCCTAAAGGTAACGCGCGTCCGTCCGTGGTGGTTGCCGATTCTGGCCAGCTTTCTCAGCGCAAAGACGGTTCTCAGGTCGTCACGCTGAATAAAGGCACCCGTTTCGAAGGCACCGCGATGCTGCGTGACTTCCGTATTACGGATTTCCAGAACTATCAGGCCATTATTGGTCATCAGGCGGTGGCGCTCGATCCGACGGATACCGAGCAAATGGATATGCGCACGCTGTGGAATACCGATACCGACAGAGCGCGGGCTGAGTTCCACTGGCGTATTACGCTCGTATTCACCGTGTTTATGATGGCACTGATTGTCGTGCCGCTGAGCGTGGTGAACCCGCGCCAGGGCCGCGTGCTCTCTATGCTGCCAGCGATGCTGCTTTACCTGATCTACTTCCTGCTGCAAACCTCGATTCGCTCTAACGGCGCGAAGGGTAAGCTGGATCCGATGGTCTGGACGTGGTTCGTTAACAGCCTGTACATCTTACTGGCGCTGGGATTAAACCTGTGGGATACGGTGCCTGTGCGCCGCATACGTGCCCGATTCTCGCGTAAAGGAGCCATCTAATGCAGGCGTTTGGCGTTCTTGATCGCTATATCGGTAAAACCATTTTCACCACCATCATGATGACGTTGTTCATGCTGGTGTCGCTCTCCGGCATTATCAAATTTGTCGATCAGCTGAAAAAAGCCGGGCAGGGCAGCTATGACGCGATGGGGGCGGGGATGTACACCCTGCTCAGCGTGCCAAAAGATGTGCAGATCTTCTTCCCGATGGCGGCTCTGCTGGGCGCGCTGCTGGGGCTGGGGATGCTGGCTCAGCGCAGCGAGCTGGTGGTGATGCAGGCCTCAGGCTTTACCCGTATGCAGGTTGCGCTGTCGGTAATGAAAACCGCAATCCCGCTGGTGCTGTTGACCATGGCGATTGGCGAGTGGGTGGCACCGCAGGGCGAGCAGATGGCGCGTAACTATCGTGCTCAGGCAATGTACGGTGGTTCACTGCTCTCGACTCAGCAAGGTTTATGGGCGAAAGACGGGAAAAACTTCGTCTACATCGAACGGGTAAAGGGTAATGATGAACTGGGCGGGGTGAGCATCTACGCGTTCAACGACCAGCGCCGTCTGGAGTCTGTCCGACACGCCTCTTCCGCGAAGTTTGACGCTGAACATAAGCAGTGGCGTTTGTCGCAGGTTGATGAATCTGACCTGACCGATCCAAAACAGATTACCGGGTCACAGACGGTGACCGGCACCTGGAAGACCAACCTCACGCCGGATAAGCTCGGGGTTGTTGCGCTGGATCCTGACGCGCTCTCTATCAGCGGCTTGCACAACTATGTGAAGTACCTGAAGTCGAGCGGGCAGGATGCCGGACGCTATCAGCTCAACATGTGGAGCAAAATCTTCCAGCCGATGTCCGTGGCGGTGATGATGCTGATGGCGCTGTCGTTTATCTTCGGCCCGCTGCGTAGCGTGCCGATGGGCGTGCGCGTCGTGACCGGTATTAGCTTCGGCTTTGTCTTCTATGTACTCGATCAGATCTTCGGTCCGCTGACGCTGGTTTATGGCATCCCGCCGATTATCGGTGCGCTGCTGCCGAGCGCCAGCTTCTTCCTGATCAGCCTCTGGCTGCTGTTGAAACGCTCCTGATTGACCTCTCCTCGCTTCCGGTGAACCGGAGGCGAGGCCTAATCTCCTGTTTCACCCCGCACTTTTTCTCACAACCTTCAACGTCCCGCCTCGAATTTGAGTATTATTGAGCGATAAAGTCGTGAAGGGATCCTCTATGAAGCAAATTCGAATGCTAGCCCAGTACTACGTCGACCTGATGATGAAGCTTGGGCTGGTGCGTTTCTCCATGCTGCTGGCGCTGGCGCTGGTCGTTCTGGCGATTGTCGTGCAGATGGCCGTTACGATGGTTCTGCATGGTCAGGTCGAGAGTATCGACGTTATCCGCTCTATCTTCTTCGGCCTGCTCATTACCCCCTGGGCGGTTTATTTCCTTTCCGTGGTGGTCGAACAGCTGGAGGAGTCCCGTCAGCGCTTATCAAAACTGGTCGATAAGCTGGAGGAGATGCGCGAGCGCGACCTGAAGCTCAACGTTCAGCTTAAAGACAACATTGCTCAGTTGAATCAGGAAATTTCAGATCGTGAGAAGGCGGAGGCAGAGCGTCAGGCCACGCTGGAACAGCTGAAAATCGAAATGAAAGAGCGCGAGGTGACGCAGATCCAGCTTGAGCAGCAATCCTCCTTCCTGCGTTCGTTCCTGGACGCTTCGCCGGATCTGGTATTCTACCGTAACGAAGATAAAGAGTTTTCCGGCTGTAACCGGGCGATGGAGCTCCTGACCGGGAAAAGCGAGAAGCAGCTGATTCACCTCAAGCCGCAGGACGTTTACTCCGAAGAGGCGGCCGCCAAGGTCATGGAGACGGACGAAAAAGTGTTCCGCCATAACGTCTCGCTGACCTACGAACAGTGGCTGGATTACCCGGACGGGCGCAAAGCCTGCTTTGAGATCCGTAAGGTGCCGTACTATGACCGCGTCGGGAAGCGCCACGGCCTGATGGGCTTCGGCCGTGATATTACCGAGCGTAAGCGCTATCAGGATGCGCTGGAGCGCGCCAGCCGCGACAAGACCACCTTCATCTCCACCATCAGCCATGAGCTTCGTACGCCGCTTAACGGCATTGTGGGGCTGAGCCGCATTCTGCTGGATACCGACCTGACCGCGGAGCAGGAAAAATACCTCAAAACGATTCACGTCTCGGCGGTCACGCTGGGTAATATCTTCAACGATATTATTGACATGGATAAGATGGAGCGCCGAAAGGTTCAGCTTGATAACCAGCCGGTTGATTTCACCAGCTTCCTTGCCGATCTGGAAAACTTGTCTGGTCTGCAGGCCCAGCAGAAGGGGCTGAATTTTGTCATGGAGCCCACCCTGCCGCTGCCGCATAAAGTGATTACCGACGGCACGCGGCTGCGTCAGATCCTGTGGAACCTCATCAGCAACGCGGTGAAATTTACCCAGAAGGGGCAGGTGGCGGTGCGTATTCGCTATGACGACGGGGACATGCTGCACTTCGAGGTGGAGGACTCCGGGATTGGTATTCCGCAGGAGGAGCAGGACAAGATTTTCGCGATGTACTACCAGGTGAAGGACAGCAACGGTGGAAAACCGGCCACTGGTACCGGAATCGGCCTGGCGGTGTCTAAGCGGCTGGCGAAGAGCATGGGTGGTGACATCACCGTTGCCAGCCAGGCGGGCAAAGGGTCAACCTTCACGCTGACGGTGCATGCGCCGGCGGTGGCGGAAGAGGTAGAGGATACCTTTGAAAACGACGATATGCCGCTGCCTGCGCTGCACGTCCTGCTTGTTGAGGATATTGAGCTTAACGTGATTGTAGCGCGCTCGGTGCTGGAAAAACTGGGCAACAGCGTGGATGTCGCGATGACCGGTAAAGCCGCGCTGGAGATGTTTACACCGGGTGAATATGACCTCGTTCTGCTGGATATCCAGTTGCCGGATATGACCGGGCTGGATATCTCGCGTGAACTGACGCGTCAGTACGCGGCTGATGAACTGCCGCCGCTGGTGGCGCTGACGGCGAACGTGCTGAAAGATAAAAAAGAGTATCTCGACGCCGGTATGGACGATGTACTCAGCAAGCCTCTGGCGGTGCCTGCTCTGACCGCCATGATCAAGAAGTTCTGGGATACCCACGATGAAGAGGAGAGCACCATGACGTCTGTTGATAGCGCAAAAGCCCAAACGATACTCGATACCGCGATGCTGGAGCAGTATATCGATCTGGTCGGCCCGAAACTGATTACCGACGGCCTGGCGGTGTTTGAAAAAATGATGCCGGGTTATCTGAGCGTGCTGGAGTCAAACCTGACGGCGCGTGACCAGAAGGGCATCGTGGAAGAAGGGCATAAAATCAAAGGCGCAGCCGGCTCGGTCGGGTTACGCCATCTGCAGCAGCTGGGTCAACAGATTCAGTCGCCTGATTTACCAGCCTGGGAAGATAACGTTGGTGATTGGGTTGAAGAGATGAAACAAGAGTGGCAGAACGATGTTGCGGTGCTTAAAGCCTGGGTGGATGCCAGAAAAAAATGACCCCGGCTAGACCGGGGTGCGCGAATACTGCGCCAACACCAGGGAAATCGTGGCTGCGCCTGTTTTTTAAAGTAATTTTCTAATGGGCGCCGCCGTAAAAATTTAGGCCGCACGCAGATAAGATAGCAAATCTTAAATGGTTTGTTACATGAATCAGTGAAATGTGTGAAGCATAGCGTTTTAATCAAAATTATTAATGTGCTTCAGCGAGTTGCAAAGAAGGATCGTCAAGATGAAAAAAATTGGTGTTGTCCTGAGCGGATGCGGTGTTTTTGATGGTTCAGAAATACATGAAGCCGTAATCACGCTGCTGGCCCTGACAAAACAGGGAGCAGAGGTAATCTGTTTTGCACCCGACAAAAATCAGTCGGATGTGATTAACCATCTGACCGGCGAGCCGATGGCCGAAACGCGTAACGTGCTGATTGAAGCCGCGCGTATTGCCCGGGGAGAGATTCATCCGCTGGCGAAGGCAGATGCCGCTGAACTGGATGCGCTCATTGTGCCGGGCGGCTTCGGCGCCGCGAAAAATCTCAGCACCTTTGCAGCCGAAGGTGCCGCATGCACGGTGGACCCTGATCTCAAAGCGCTGACGCTGGCGATGCATGCCGCCGGCAAGCCGCTGGGCTTTATCTGTATTGCACCGGCCATGCTGCCAAATATTTTCGATTTTCCGTTACGGCTGACGATCGGAACCGATATTGATACCGCAGAGGTCGTCGAGGATATGGGGGGCGAACACGTTCCGTGCCCGGTCGATGACATTGTGGTGGATGAGGACAACAAAGTTGTCACCACGCCCGCGTATATGCTGGCGAAGAATATTGCGGAAGCCGCCGTGGGCATTGAAAAGCTGGTCGCCCGGGTGCTGGTGCTGACGGAATGAGACGTCAGTTTTCCGCAGGCGCATGGGTGAAACGCCTTCTTTTCCGCATCGTACTCGTCCTGGCGGTGTTCTGGGGAGGCGGGCTGGCCGTGTTCAGCATTTTGCCGGTACCGTTTTCAGCGGTCATGGTTGAGCGCCAGCTTAGCGCGTGGTTCTCCGGTGATTTCGGCTATGTTGCCCATTCTGACTGGGTGAGCATGGATGAAATTTCTCCGTTCATGGGGCTGGCGGTTATCGCGGCGGAAGATCAAAAATTCCCGGAGCACTGGGGGTTCGATGTGGCTGCGATTGAAAAGGCGCTGGCCCATAACGAACGTCACGAAAACCGCGTGCGCGGTGCGTCAACGCTGTCGCAGCAGACGGCTAAAAACCTGTTCCTGTGGGATGGGCGAAGCTGGGTGCGAAAAGGGCTGGAAGCGGGTCTGACCCTGGGAATGGAAACGGTCTGGAGCAAAAAGCGTATTCTGACCGTTTACCTTAATATCGCCGAGTTCGGCGACGGGGTATTTGGTGTCGAAGCTGCATCACAACGCTATTTTAATAAACCTGCCAGCAGGCTGAGCATGTCGGAGGCGGCGCTGCTCGCGGCTGTTCTGCCTAATCCTGTCCGCTTCAAGGCCAGCGCCCCGTCAGGGTACGTGCGAAGCCGTCAGGCGTGGATCATGCGCCAGATGCGCCAGCTGGGTGGGGAAGGGTTTATGGAGAGAAATGCGTTAATGTAGGGCGGGTAAGCGCAGCGCCACCCGCCAGAATAGCAGGCCTAATCTTCGTCGAACCCGGCGTTAAACAGCGCAACTACCGCCGCCAGAGCTTCCTCTTCCTGAGGACCGGTGGCTTCAACCTCAATCTGACGCCCTTTGGCGGAGTCCAGCATCAGCAGCGCAATCACGCTGTTGGCTTCCGCTTCGGTGCCTTCGTCATTACGCAGCAGCACTTCTGCATCGAAACCCTGCATCAGCTCAAACAGCTTCATCGCCGGGCGTGCATGCATGCCCAGCTTATTGGTGATCTCAACGGTTTGTTTTACGGTCATGTTTTACGTTTTTCCAGCGTGCGATGACGGGACTGAACGTTCTTACCGCGCGAGCGGAAATAGTCGGCCAGCTGTTCGGCGATGTAGACCGAACGATGTTTACCGCCAGTACAGCCAATCGCCACCGTCAGGTAGCTACGATTGTTTGTCTCCAGCATAGGTAACCATAGCTCAAGGTAGCTTCGCGTCTGGTAGATAAAATTGTGAACTTCTGTGTGTCGGTCGAGGAACGCCGCCACGGGCTTATCCAGACCGGTCATTGGACGCAGTTTGGGATCCCAGTGCGGGTTCGGCAGGAAGCGCACGTCGAAAACATAGTCCGCATCAATCGGAATACCGTGCTTAAAGCCGAAAGATTCGAACACCATCGTCAGCTCGCGCTCGCGTTTGCCCAGCAGCCGGGTTCGCAGCATTTCCGCCAGCTCGTGAACGGACATCTCTGAGGTGTCGACAATCAGATCGGCACGAGAGCGCAGCGGCTCAAGCAGATCGCTCTCTTCGTCGATGGCGCTCTCCAGCGAAAGATTCTTGCTGGAAAGCGGGTGCAGACGACGGGTGTCGCTGTAGCGGCGGATCAGGGTATTGCGGTCGGCATCAAGGAACAGCAGCTGAGGCGAGAACGCGTCAGGCAGGTTACTCATTGCCTGTTCGAAGATCTCTGGCGATTCCGGCATGTTACGAACGTCGATACTGACGGCGGCGGAGGTTTGTCTCTCCGCTAACGTGCGTGCCAGATCGGGCAATAACACGACCGGCAGGTTATCGACGCAGTAAAAACCCATGTCTTCCAGCGCGCGCAGGGCAACGGATTTCCCCGACCCTGAACGACCGCTGACAATCATCAGCACCATGTTCCGTTTCTCCTCAGGACAACAGATGTGAAGGCCATCACCTGGTTATGCGTCATCCTGATTGCCTTCTGCTTCAGTGATAATTTGATAAAGCTCTTCATCACTTTGGGCCGAGCGCAGTCGACGGCAGATGGTTTTATCCGCCAGACGTTTAGCAACCAGCGAAAGCGTATGCAGGTGGGTCTTGGTCTGGTCGGCAGGCACCAACAGCGCGAAGAGGAGATCGACGGGCTGGTTATCAATGGCGTCAAAAGCGATTGGGGTTTCCAGTTGCACAAACACACCGACGGCACGCAGGGTGTCCTCTTCCAGCTTGCCGTGTGGGATCGCGATGCCGTTGCCGATACCGGTACTGCCCATCTTTTCACGGGTCAGAATGGCTTCGAACACCACCTGCGGCGGCAGGCCCAGCTGTTTTGCAGCCAATTCACTGATGATCTCCAGCGCACGTTTTTTGCTCTGGCAGTGAACGGCACTGCGGGTACATTCCTGGTTAAGGACATTGCTCAGTTGAAGAGCGGAATCGTTGTTCATCATAATTTCACCTAAGCGCTAACTGTACAAATGGCCCGTTGTGTTTCACAACAGGCCGTCCTGCACCCGTTAACTGCCCGGACAATTAGTGTTGTTTCAGTTTATCTTTATGTTTATTGAGCTGTCGCGCAAGCTTGTCAATCAAGCCGTCGATAGCCGCGTACATGTCTTGCCCTTCCGCACTGGCATGGAGTTCACCCCCGTTAACATGCAGGGTTGCATCCGAGATATGAGTCACTTTCTCCACTTTTAACACAACGTAGACCTGATTGATCCTTTCGAAATACTGCTCGAGTTTCGCGAACTTAGCGTTCACGAAGTCACGTAAAGCCTCAGTAATCTCGACGTTATGTCCTGTGATATTGAGCTGCATAGTGTCTTCCTTATCGGTTGTGTCAGACCAGTTGTTTACGCTGGTTAGACGGCGGAATGGATAAAGACTCTCGATACTTCGCAACAGTACGACGTGCCACCATAATACCCTGATCGGACAGCATGGTGGTCAACTTACTGTCACTTAGTGGCTTCGCGGGATTCTCCGCGGCGATCAACTTCTTCACCAGGGCGCGAATCGCCGTTGAGGAGGCTTCGCCGCCACCCTCGGTGTTCACGTGGCTGGAGAAGAAATACTTAAGCTCAAAAATACCGCGCGGACTGTGCAGATACTTCTGCGTAGTAACGCGGGAAATAGTGGATTCATGCATCTCGACGGCCTGGGCGATATCCGCCAGCACCATCGGCTTCATATACTCTTCGCCCTGCTCAAAGAAGGCCTGCTGCTGTTCGACGATGCAGCGGCTCACGCGAAGCAGGGTATCATTCCGGCTCTCCAGGCTCTTGATCAACCATCGCGCTTCCTGAAGATTGCTGCGAATATATTGATTGTCGGAGTCGTTGCGCGCGCTGGTACACATGGAGGCGTACTGCTGGTTGATTTGCAGGCGAGGGATGCTGTCAGAGTTCAGTTCAACGACCCAGCGGTCATTGTGTTTTCTGACCAGCACGTCCGGGATAACGTACTCGGGTTCGCTGGTCTGGATCGACTGACCGGGACGCGGATCGAGGGACTGGATCAGATTTACCGCCTCTTTCAGCACCTCTTCCTTCAGGCGCGTCACGCGCATCAGGGTGCGGAAATCGTGGTTAGCCAGAAGATCCAGATGATCGCTGATGATTAAGCGAGCCTCGTCGAGCCACGGCGTCTCTTTGCTGAACTGAGAAAGCTGGATCAGCAGACAGTCGCGCAGGTCCTTCGCGGCCACCCCGACCGGATCGAAGCGCTGAATGCGTTTCAGTACCGCTTCAATCTCCTCAATCTCAATCTCTTCATCGCCCATGCTTTCCAGAATGTCGTCCAGCGTGACGGTCAAATAACCGGTGTCATCAACGGCGTCGACAATCGACGTGGCAATAGCGCGGTCGGTATCGGAGAAGGGGGTAAGCTCTACCTGCCACATCAGGTAATCCTGCAGCGACTGGGTGGTTTCGCCCTGGTAGACCGGTAGCTCGTCGTCCTGGTAGTCTGCACGCGTGCCGGAAGGGGTCCCGGCGGTATAGATTTCATCCCAGCTGGCATCCAGCGGAAGCTCATCCGGCATCTCTTTTTGTTCGAGTGCATCCGCGGTGTCGAGCGCTTCTGTGTCCTGTGACTGCTGGGTATCTACCTCGTCATGAAGATCGGCTTGCTCCAGCAGGGGATTGCTGTCCAGCGCCTGCTGGAGCTCCTGCTGGAGTTCTAAGGTGGACAGTTGCAACAGACGAATTGCCTGCTGTAACTGCGGCGTCATCGCCAGCTGTTGGCTGAGCCTTAATTGCAAACCTTGCTTCATGTTCAGAGCATTTTTCTCCGGTTCGGCGTTACGTTACCTCTACCCTATCAGAGTCTGAAGTCTTCCCCAAGATAGACGCGCTTAACATGATCGTCTTCGAGGATCTGCTGCGGCGTACCGTGAGCGATCAGATTGCCCTGGCTCACGATATACGCGCGTTCACATACCGCCAGCGTTTCACGAACGTTGTGGTCGGTGATCAGCACGCCAAGTCCGCTGTCACGCAGATGCTCGATAATGCGTTTAATGTCGATAACGGAGATCGGGTCAACGCCCGCAAACGGTTCATCCAGAAGGATAAACTTCGGATTGGCGGCCAACGCGCGCGCAATCTCAACACGACGGCGTTCCCCCCCGGACAAGGCCTGGCCCAGGCTGTCGCGCAGGTGTTCGATATGAAACTCTTCCATCAGCTCGTTGGCGCGATCCTGACGCTGTTCGTTGGTCAGGTCGTCGCGAATTTGCAGGACCGCCATCAGGTTATCAAAGACGCTCAGACGACGGAAAATAGAGGCTTCCTGCGGCAGATAGCCGATGCCACGGCGCGCGCGCGCGTGCAGCGGCAGCAGGCTGATATCTTCATCGTCAATAATAATGTTGCCGGCATCGCGCGGCACAATACCCACCACCATGTAGAAGGTGGTGGTTTTACCCGCACCGTTCGGGCCAAGCAGGCCCACAATTTCGCCGGAGTTGACGGTCAGACTGACATCTTCTACGACACGGCGGCCCTTATAGGCCTTCGCGAGATTTTTTGCAGTTAATGTTGCCATAGCGAATTAGTTACTCTTCTTCTGTGCCGGGGCCTGGCCCTTGCCTTTGTCCTGCAGCTGCGACGGAACCAGCACGGTGGTTACGCGTTTGCCTTTCTCGCTGGAGGCCTGCATTTTTTGCTCTTTCACCAGATAGGTAATCTGGTCACCGGTAATATTGCTGTCCAGCTGTTCCAGATACGCGTTTCCGGTCAGGATGACCAGGTCCTTCGCCAGCTCATAGTGCATATGCGAGGCGTGGCCCTTCACCGGCTTGCCGTTGTCCTGCATCTGGTAGAAGGTGGCCGGGTTGCCGTAACCATCAATGATCTCTTTGCCCTGCTCGCCGCCCGGACGGGTAACGACCACTTTATCGGCGTTAATTTTGATGGTCCCCTGAGTCATGACGACGTTACCCGTGAAGGTGACGACGTTACCCTGCATATCGAGAGACTGGGTGTCAGACTCGATATGGATCGGCTGGTCGGTATCGCCCGTTACAGCAAGCGCGGGGAGACTGGCCGCCAGCATCGCGCTGGCGATAATTACTTTAAGGCTGAGTTTGTTTGTTTTGAATTTCATAGGAGGTTCTAACCTTTTCAATCAGCTCGGCGTTCTTGCTGCGTAAGTTCCCGCGCATTCTTAAACCGCTGGAATTAAATGTTGTGCCATACAGTGTGACCAGATCCTGCGACGTCACGTCCTGGGTTACCAGGTTGATCTGGGCATTATCCGTCGTAATTTTTCGCAGTTGCGAGTCAGCGGTCAGGGCGTTGACTTCAACGTGGCCATACAGATAAAGCATACGATCATTTGTCAGTTTGGCCCGATCTGACTTAATTGACCACGTCGGCACTTTGTCTTTATCGAAAGTGGTCATGACAGGTTGGGTAAACCACGAAACGCCGTCATCGGAAAAGTATTCAACGTGCTGGGCAATCAGGCGATAATTCAGCGCACCTTCCGGGCTATAGACCACGGTGTCGCTGTGATCGCTTTTATAGGTTGGATCGTTATTGTTGACGACTTCCGTTTGCGTATCGTCGCGATCGGCAAGGTTCACGCCAATCAATACCAGTGCGACAAGCGAAAGCAGAATGATAACCCAACGTCTGGTTTTACTCATATCGATTGCCCTTTGGCTTCATCAAGCTTGCCCTGCGCCAGCAGAAGCAGATCGCAGACTTCACGGACGGCACCCCGGCCACCGTTGATGTGGGTAACGTAGTCAGCGCGCGGGATCAACAGCGGATGAGCATCAGCAACCGCGATGCTGAGACCGACTTCAGCCATCACCGGCCAGTCAATCAGGTCGTCCCCGACGTAGGCCACGTTTTCCGGTGCGATAGCCAGTTTACCCAGTAAATCATTGAACGCTGCCATCTTATCGGATTGACCCTGGTAAAGATGGGTAATGCCTAAGGTTTCACAGCGGTCTTCTACCAGTTTAGCTTTTCGTCCGGTGATGATAGCAACCTCGATACCCGAGGTGAGCGCACAGCGGATACCGTAGCCGTCGCGAACGTTAAACGCTTTCAGCTCTTCACCATTATTGCCCATGTAAATCAGGCCATCGGAAAGTACGCCATCCACATCCAGAATGAGCAGACGAATATTTTCCGCCTTTGCCATCATCTGGGTACTGACCGGACCATAACAGGTTGCAAGGGATGCACCCGCATTACTCATTGTCTTATCCTTTATTACACTACGCCAGCGCGCAGCAGATCATGCATATGTACCACACCCAGCAACTGGTCGCCATCGGCAACCATAACGGAGGTGATATGGCGGGACTGCATCAGGTTCAGCACATCCACGGCCAGCGTTCCCGGACGCACGCGAATGCCGCCGGGCGTCATCACATCGGCAATGCCGAGCGTGCGGACATCTACACCCATGTCGAACACGCGACGCAGGTCGCCATCGGTGAAGATCCCCTGAATTTTCATCAGATCGTCGCACACGACCGTCATACCCAAATTCTTACGGGTGATTTCCAGCAGCGCATCACGCAGGGAGGCTTCTTTGCTGACGTGAGGGATCTCATCCCCGGTGTGCATAATATCGTTTACCCGCAGCAGCAGCTTGCGCCCCAGCGCGCCGCCCGGATGGGAGAGCGCGAAATCTTCCGGCGTAAAACCGCGGGCTTCAAGCAGCGCGACGGCAAGCGCATCGCCCATGACCAGCGCGGCGGTGGTGCTGGACGTTGGTGCCAGGCCGAGCGGGCAGGCCTCTTTCGGTACTTTAACGCACAGATGAATATCGGCCGCACGCGCCATGCTACTTTCCGGACGGCTGGTCATGCAAATCAGCGGCACCTGCAGACGCTTCAGTACGGGGATCAATGCCAGAATTTCATTGGACTCACCGGAGTTGGACAGCGCGATAACGACATCCTGCGGCGTGACCATCCCCAGGTCGCCGTGCGCGGCTTCCCCCGGGTGTACAAAGAAGGACGAGGTTCCGGTGCTGGCAAACGTTGCCGCCATTTTGCGCCCAATGTGGCCGGACTTGCCCATCCCCATCACCACGACTTTCCCGGCACAGTAGAATATCTTCTCACATGCCAGACTAAAATCCTGATTAATGTACTGATCTAACTGCGCCAGACCTTCACGTTCAATCTCCAGAACCTCTTTGCCTGCTTTCTGAAAGTCAAAACCCGGCTGCAATTCTATTTGCGACATAATGCGTTTCCGTTTACCCAGAGAGAAGAGGCGAGAGCCAGTACAGCATCGCCATCCATACGATAAATCCACCCGTCAGCAGCGCGCCTGCGCCTTTGCCGATCTGGCGTTGCCGCCGCCAGCAGAGCAGGGCAAATATCACGCTGACCAGCAACATCACCCCGTAATCGCGTGAAAACGCCAGAGGATTAAACGGCCCCGGCGTAATCAGAGCCGGCAGGCCCATGACAATCGCGATATTAAATATGTTGGAGCCGATGATATTACCAATGGCGATGTCATCTTCCCCTTTACGTGCCCCCGCAATGGCGGTGGCCAGCTCCGGCAGGCTGGTGCCGATAGCAATAACCGTCAGGCCAATCGTCAGTTCGCTCATGGCGAAATAGTTCGCCAGTACCGTCGCGTTATCCACGACCATGCGCGTTGCCATCGGCATGATGATCAGCGCAACGCCAAGCCAGAGGAGGGCGACCGGCAGCGTGCCTTCCCGCGGGAGTTCGGCAACCTGTTCACGCGTCAGGCTATCCTGACCCTGTTTTTCCGCCTGGCGGGCAATTTTAACACTATACAGTAACCAGATGACGGCCAACGCCAGCAGGAAAATGCCGTCGCTATAGCTCAGTACGCCATCATAAAATACGCACCCTGCCAGCAGGCTTACGACTAACATTAGCGGCAATTCACGGCGCAGAACATCAGAATGCACGCGAAATGGATGGAGCAGTGCCGCAAGGCCTAAAATCAGTAATATATTGACGATGTTAGAGCCAATCGCGGTGCCAATTGCCAGGTCTAACTGACCATGCAGCGACGCCGAGACGGAGACGATGATTTCAGGAAGTGACGTGCCAACGCTGACCACGGTCATCCCGATGACTACAGGCGGTACACCCGTCAGGCGACACAGGATAGATGCAGCAAAGACTAAACGGTCAGCACTGTAGACCACTAACAGTAAACCAATGATTAACAGTGCTGTTGCTAAAAGCATCAAAAGTCCTTTCTTCAGGTATACTTGTCGGTCCATCGCGCGGGAATGGCTGGACTGCATACGGTCTGAGGCGTAACGAATTCCTAATTTTGACTTTATGCGCCGGAAAAGTAAAACAAATGCCAGCTTTCGCTAACCTCAACGGCTAATATTCTGTAAAAATGCGGGGTTAAGGGCTGATTCAGGCTGCACGTCTTAACGTGAGCAGGTAAGAAAGGAACTATAAATGAGCCAAACGATGGCGAATATCGTCGATGTCCGCGGTGTGAGTTTTTCTCGCGGCAATCGACTGATATTCGATGATATTTCGTTGACCGTACCGCGTGGCAAAATCACCGCCATCATGGGGCCGTCCGGGATCGGTAAAACGACCCTCCTGCGCCTAATTGGTGGTCAGATCCCACCGGATAGCGGTGAAATCCTCTTCGATGGCGAAAACGTCCCGGAGATGTCGCGCTCGCGCCTGTATACTGTCCGCAAACGTATGAGTATGCTCTTTCAGTCGGGGGCGTTGTTCACCGACATGAACGTCTTTGATAACGTGGCCTATCCGCTGCGCGAGCATACCAGCCTGCCGCCTGAGCTGCTGAAAAGCACGGTGATGATGAAGCTTGAAGCTGTGGGGTTGCGAGGAGCCGCGAAGCTAATGCCTTCGGAGCTGTCCGGCGGGATGGCGCGCCGCGCCGCGCTGGCGCGAGCTATTGCATTAGAGCCCGATTTAATCATGTTCGACGAACCGTTCGTCGGGCAGGATCCCATCACGATGGGCGTGCTGGTAAAGCTCATCTCTGAACTGAACAGCGCGCTCGGCGTCACCTGTATCGTGGTGTCTCACGATGTACCGGAAGTGTTGAGCATTGCCGATTACGCCTATATCGTGGCGGACAAAAAGATCGTTGCACACGGCAGCGCCCAGGCGCTGCAGGAAAATTGCGATCCACGCGTACGGCAGTTCCTCGACGGTATTGCTGACGGACCCGTACCGTTCCGCTACCCGGCGGGCGATTATCGTGACGATTTACTGGGAATAGGGAGTTAAGCCACTCATGCTGTTAAATGCGTTGGCCGCTCTCGGACACCGTGGCATAAAAACCATCAGGACGTTCGGGCGTGCCGGATTGATGTTATTCAACGCGCTGGTCGGCAAGCCGGAGTTTAGCAAGCACGCCCCTCTGCTGGTGCGTCAGCTTTATAATGTCGGCGTGCTGTCGATGCTCATCATTATTGTTTCCGGTCTGTTTATCGGCATGGTGCTGGGGCTGCAGGGCTACCTTGTTCTGACAACCTACAGTGCGGAAACCAGCCTCGGAATGCTGGTGGCGCTTTCGCTGCTGCGCGAATTGGGTCCGGTTGTGGCGGCACTGCTGTTTGCCGGACGCGCTGGGTCGGCATTAACGGCTGAGATTGGCCTGATGCGTGCGACCGAGCAGCTATCCAGCATGGAGATGATGGCGGTCGATCCGCTGCGTCGCGTGATCTCGCCGCGTTTCTGGGCGGGGGTGATCTCGCTCCCGCTACTGACTATTCTGTTTGTCGCCGTGGGGATCTGGGGCGGTTCGCTGGTTGGGGTCAACTGGAAAGGCATCGATGCCGGCTTCTTCTGGTCTGCGATGCAGGACGCCATCGACCTGCGAATGGATCTGGTTAACTGCCTGATTAAAAGCGTGGTGTTTGCCATTACGGTCACCTGGATTGCATTGTTCAATGGTTACGATGCCATCCCGACGTCGGCGGGCATTAGCCGTGCAACTACACGTACTGTCGTACATTCGTCGCTGGCCGTACTGGGCCTGGATTTTGTGCTCACCGCACTGATGTTTGGGAATTGAGTTCATGCAAACGAGAAAAAATGAAATTTGGGTCGGCGTTTTCCTGCTGCTGGCGCTGCTGGCGGCGCTGTTTATCTGCCTGAGAGCGGCGGATATCACCTCAGTACGCACCGAGCCGACGTATCGCATCTATGCCACGTTCGATAACATCGGCGGGCTGAAGGCGCGTTCACCGGTCCGCATTGGCGGTGTGGTGATCGGCCGCGTATCTGACATTACGCTCGATGAGAAAACGTATCTGCCGCGCGTTGCGATGGATATCGAAGAACGTTACAACCACATTCCGGACACCAGCTCCCTTTCTATCCGTACTTCCGGCCTGCTGGGTGAACAATATCTGGCACTTAACGTCGGCTTTGAAGATCCCGAGCTGGGAACGACTATCCTTAAAGACGGTAGCGTTATCCAGGATACGAAGTCCGCGATGGTGCTGGAGGACATGATTGGTCAGTTCCTTTACAACAGTAAAGGGGATGATAAAAAGTCTGACGATGCCCCTGCGCAGAGTGAAGACCATACCAACGTTGCGCCGACCCCTGGTGCTGCGAATTAATTCAGGAGAAGTCATTCATGTTTAAACGACTGTTAATGGTTGCCATGCTGGTCATTGCCCCTCTCACTGCGGCACATGCTGCGGATCAGAGCAACCCGTACAAACTGATGGACGAAGCTGCGAAGAAAACCTTCGACCGTCTCAAAAACGAACAGCCAAAAATTCGCGCGAATCCTGACTATCTGCGTGACGTGGTTGACCAGGAACTGCTGCCGTATGTGCAGATCAAATATGCGGGAGCGCTGGTGCTGGGCCGCTATTACAAAGACGCCACCCCGGCGCAGCGTGAGGCCTATTTTGCCGCATTCCGTGAATACCTGAAGCAGGCGTATGGTCAGGCGCTGGCGATGTACCACGGTCAGACCTATCAGATCGCCCCGGAGCAGCCGCTGGGTGATGCGACCATCGTGCCTATTCGCGTAACGATCATCGATCCTAACGGCCGTCCGCCGGTGCGCCTGGATTTCCAGTGGCGTAAAAATAGCCAGACCGGCCACTGGCAGGCGTATGACATGATCGCCGAAGGGGTGAGCATGATCACCACTAAACAAAACGAGTGGAGCGACCTGCTGCGCACCAAGGGCATTGATGGCCTGACCGCACAGCTACAGTCCATTGCTCGTCAGAAAATTACCCTGGACGAGAAGAAGTAATGGCGCAGCAACTCCGCTGGTCGCGTGAAGGTGAGACGTTAAGGCTGTCCGGTGAGCTGGACCAGGATCTGCTGAACCCACTGTGGGATAAACGCCATGAGGCGATGCAGGGCGTGACGCTTATCGACTTAACCGACGTCACGCGGGTGGATACGGCAGGCGTTGCGCTGCTCGCCCATTTGGTTGCCGTGGGCAAAAAGCAGGGAACAAGCGTCATGCTTCATGGCGCGAGTGACAATGTCGTTACCCTTGCGCAACTCTACAATCTGCCTCAGGACGTACTGCCTCGTTAATATTTTCAGTGCGTTACTTCCGAAAGCCCTGACAGTTTCATCGTCGGGGCTTTTTGCTTGTTTAAGACGACGCCACTTTGCTCTAAGATGTTGGGCTTGTTTTCACTATCAGATGATTAAGAGCCCATGGAAAATCATGAAATCCAGACAGTGCTGATGAATGCACTCTCCCTTCAGGAAGCCCACGTCACTGGCGATGGCAGTCACTTCCAGGTTATTGCTGTGGGTGAGATGTTCGACGGTATGAGCCGTGTGAAGAAGCAGCAGGCTGTGTACGCGCCGCTGATGGAATATATTGCGGATAACCGCATCCACGCCCTGTCGATTAAAGCGTTCACCCCGCAAGAGTGGGCACGCGATCGCAAACTAAACGGTTTTTGAGCTGAGGGCGACAGGCCCGCAGCACGGTTGAATTTATAAGAGAGCACACAATGGATAAATTTCGTGTACAGGGGCCAACGCGTCTCCAGGGCGAAGTCACAATTTCTGGCGCGAAGAACGCCGCGCTGCCAATCCTCTTTGCTGCGCTGCTCGCGGAAGAGCCGGTAGAAATTCAGAACGTACCGAAGCTGAAAGATATCGACACGACCATGAAGTTGCTCACCCAGTTGGGCACTAAAGTTGAGCGCAACGGTTCCGTCTGGATCGACGCCAGCAACGTGAACAACTTCTCTGCGCCTTACGATCTGGTTAAAACCATGCGTGCATCTATCTGGGCGCTTGGCCCGCTGGTGGCACGTTTCGGTCAGGGTCAGGTTTCGCTGCCGGGCGGTTGCGCCATCGGCGCGCGTCCGGTTGACCTGCATATTTTTGGCCTGGAGAAACTGGGCGCAGAGATCAAGCTGGAAGAGGGTTACGTTAAGGCCTCCGTCAACGGTCGTCTGAAAGGCGCGCACATTGTCATGGACAAAGTGAGCGTAGGCGCTACCGTCACCATCATGTCTGCGGCAACGCTGGCAGAAGGTACCACCATCATCGAAAACGCCGCGCGCGAACCGGAGATCGTGGATACCGCCAATTTCCTCGTGGCGCTGGGCGCGAAGATTTCCGGCCAGGGTACTGACCGCATCACCATTGAAGGCGTTGAGCGTCTGGGCGGTGGTGTGTATCGCGTTCTGCCGGACCGTATCGAAACCGGCACCTTCCTGGTGGCTGCGGCGATCTCTGGCGGTAAGATTGTCTGCCGTAATGCACAGCCAGACACTCTGGATGCCGTTCTGGCGAAGCTGCGTGAAGCGGGTGCCGATGTTGAAACCGGTGAAGACTGGATCAGCCTCGACATGCACGGCAAGCGTCCTAAAGCGGTGACCGTGCGTACGGCTCCGCATCCGGCATTCCCGACCGATATGCAGGCACAGTTCACTCTGCTGAACCTGGTGGCCGAAGGAACCGGTGTGATTACCGAGACGATTTTCGAGAACCGTTTTATGCACGTACCGGAACTGATCCGTATGGGTGCACATGCTGAGATCGAAAGTAACACCGTGATTTGCCATGGCGTTGAGAAACTGTCCGGTGCTCAGGTAATGGCAACGGATCTGCGTGCGTCTGCAAGCCTGGTGCTGGCGGGCTGTATCGCGGAAGGCACAACGGTGGTGGATCGTATTTATCACATCGATCGTGGCTATGAACGTATTGAAGACAAACTGCGCGCGCTGGGTGCCAATATCGAGCGTGTGAAGGGCGAGTAATCGTTCCGGCAGCCCCCTGCCAGAAATGACCGGGGGGTTGCTATTCCTGTCAAAAAACCGTTATCCCTGCGGTTCTGTTTTTGCTTTTCTCTGGCGCATCATGCGCGTTCTGTCGATAAATTCATGAGTAACAGGATCGTGATAACGTGAAGGCCAGATCACCCACGGGTGCGTTTCCAGCGCCGTCGCGATAATCAATTCTCCCTTTGGCCAGGGGCGGGTCAGGGCGTTGGCCAGGGTGGAAGAACTCAGACCATGGCGGCGGGACTCTGCTGCAAGTGACGTACCTCGTTTGCGCAGTGCCGCAATGATATCTGCCGTATGCCAGTCGATAAATTTCGTATCCATAACGCTGTCCTTAAGTTCGGATTCACCTACGCCGTTTCTTCTGAAACGACTGGCTTACTATACTCATTTCGACTTCTTGTTCTAAAAAGTTCGCGTTACTTGAAGGGATATTCAGAATAAGACATGGCTTTATTCATGCGGGCTTTAACCCGATTCATTTACATGAATGCGGAATTTACTGGTGCGTTTTTGAACCTCCCCGCGATGGATACGGGGAGGTGGGTGCAAGATTAACGGTCGCGTTGAACAGCGATATGGGCAAGACCAATCAGAGCATCGCGCCATGGGCTGTCTGGAATAACCTGGAGAGCTTCGATGGCTTTGTCAGCCTCTTCTTCAGCACGCTGACGCGTCCATTCCAGCGAGCCGCAGATGGCCATCGTTTCCAGTACAGGTTCCAGAAGATGGCGGCCATTTCCCTGTTCGATCGCCTCACGGATCATTTTCGCCTGATCGGCCGTTCCGTTACGCATCGCGTGAAGCAGCGGCAGGGTCGGTTTGCCTTCGTTCAGGTCATCGCCAACGTTTTTGCCAAGCGTTTCGCCGTCCGCGCTGTAGTCCAGCAAATCATCAATCAGCTGGAAGGCGGTACCCAGATAGCGCCCATAATCCTGCAGTCCTTTCTCCTGCGCCTCGGAACAGCCAGCCAGGATGCCGGAACACTGGGCGGCCGCTTCAAACAGGCGCGCTGTTTTGCTGTAGATAACGCGCATGTAGTTTTCTTCAGTGATGTCCGGGTCGTTGACGTTCATCAGCTGCAGCACTTCGCCTTCAGCGATGACGTTAACGGCTTCGGACATCACCTCGAGCACTTTCAGAGAGCCCAGGCTGGTCATCATCTGGAAGGCGCGGGTATAGATAAAGTCCCCGACCAGAACGCTGGCGGCGTTCCCGAAGGCAGCGTTTGCCGTGGCTTTGCCACGACGCATATCGGATTCATCCACAACATCGTCATGCAGAAGCGTCGCGGTGTGAATAAATTCGATCAGCGCGGCGATCGTCACGTGGGCATTTCCCTGATAGCCAACGGCTCTGGCAGCCAGAATGGCAATCATCGGGCGAATGCGTTTACCGCCGCCGCTGACAATGTAATAGCCCAACTGATTGATCAGCTGAACGTCAGAGTTGAGTTGCTCCAGGATTGCTGCATTTACACCCGCCATATCTTGCGCGGTTAACTCGTTGATTTTTTCTAAATTCATCGCAAAAGCCGGGCTTTTTATCCTGTTGATCCCATCTTAAATGGGGTAACGAAGGGTTTCGGTTTATCAATAGTAGTGCTGATTGTACTGAAAAAACGGCTCAGATAAACGTTACCGTACGTGTTGTGTTTTTTTTCTTCATGTATTGACGGTAGCACTTGTCAAAGGCTCGCGTTTTGCGTAATATTCGCGCCCTATTGTGAATATTTATAGCGCACTCTGATTCATACGAGGACGTGCGCGGAAGCGGAGTTTATATGTACGCGGTTTTCCAAAGTGGTGGTAAACAACACCGAGTAAGCGAAGGTCAGACCGTTCGCCTGGAAAAGCTGGACATCGCAACTGGCGAATCTGTTGAGTTCGCAGAAGTTCTGATGATCGCAAACGGTGAAGAAGTCAAAATCGGCGTTCCTTTCGTTGATGGCGGCGTTATCAAAGCTGAAGTTGTTGCACACGGTCGTGGCGAGAAAGTTAAAATCGTTAAGTTTCGTCGTCGTAAACACTACCGTAAGCAGCAGGGCCACCGTCAGTGGTTCACTGATGTGAAAATTACTGGCATCAGCGCCTAAGACCTGAGGAGAGATTTAAATGGCACATAAAAAGGCTGGCGGCTCCACACGTAACGGTCGCGATTCAGAAGCTAAACGCCTGGGCGTTAAGCGTTTCGGTGGCGAATCCGTTCTGGCGGGTAGCATCATCGTTCGTCAACGTGGTACCAAATTCCACGCTGGCAACAACGTAGGTTGCGGTCGTGACCACACTCTGTTTGCTAAAGCAGACGGTAAAGTGAAATTTGAAGTTAAAGGCCCGAACAACCGTAAATACATCAGCATCGTTGCTGAGTAAGGTTTTCTCGGTCCGGTAACGGATTAAAGCCCCGCAACGTGTTGCGGGGCTTTTTACATTGGAAACCCGGAAAATTTTCTGTAGGGAAAACGGGCATGAAGCAGCAGGCCGGCATTGGTATTCTTTTGGCGCTCACGACCGCAATGTGCTGGGGTGCGCTGCCAATTGCAATGAAGCAGGTACTGGAAGTGATGGAGCCGCCTACGGTGGTCTTTTATCGCTTTCTGATGGCAAGCATTGGTCTCGGGACCATCCTTGCAGTTAAAGGCAAGCTTCCACCGCTACGGCTCTTCCGCAAACCTCGATGGCTGGTGTTGCTGGCCATTGCGACGGGCGGTCTGTTCGGTAACTTTATCCTGTTCAGCTCTTCCCTGCAGTATTTGAGCCCTACGGCGTCTCAGGTGATTGGTCAGCTTTCGCCTGTGGGCATGATGGTCGCGAGCGTGTTCATCCTCAAAGAGAAGATGCGCGGGACGCAGATTATCGGGGCAAGCATGCTGCTATGCGGCCTGGTGATGTTCTTCAACACCAGCCTGATCGAGATTTTTACCCGGCTTACGGACTACACCTGGGGCGTGATCTTCGGCGTGGGTGCAGCAACGGTCTGGGTGAGCTATGGCGTCGCGCAAAAGGTGTTATTGCGTCGCCTGGCCTCACAGCAGATCCTTTTTTTGCTGTACACTTTGTGTACAGTGGCATTATTGCCGTTAGCGAAGCCGGGCGTCATTACCCAGCTGAGCGACTGGCAACTGGCGTGCCTCATTTTTTGTGGGCTTAACACGCTGGTCGGTTATGGCGCGCTGGCGGAAGCGATGGCGCGCTGGCAGGCAGCACAGGTGAGCGCATTGATCACGCTTACCCCGCTGTTTACGCTGTTATTTTCAGATTTGTTATCAATGGCCTGGCCCGATGTCTTCGTCAGACCGATGCTCAACCTGTTGGGCTATCTCGGTGCGTTTGTCGTGGTTGCGGGCGCGATGTATTCCGCCATTGGTCATCGTCTTTGGGGACGTTGGCGCAAAAATGAAGCGGTCGTAGTAGTCCCCCGCTCAGGCGAATGAGTTACGGAGAGTAAAATGAAGTTTGTTGATGAAGCGACGATTCTGGTCGTGGCAGGTGATGGCGGTAACGGTTGTGTAAGCTTCCGCCGTGAAAAATATATTCCTCGTGGCGGCCCTGACGGCGGTGACGGTGGCGATGGTGGTGACGTGTGGCTGGAGGCGGATGAAAACCTCAACACGCTGATCGACTACCGCTTTGAAAAATCCTTCCGTGCAGAACGCGGACAGAACGGCCAGAGCCGTGACTGTACCGGTAAACGCGGTAAAGACGTGACCATTAAGGTTCCGGTCGGTACGCGCGTTATCGATCAGGGCACCGGTGAAACCATGGGCGATATGACCAAACACGGTCAGCGCCTGATGGTGGCGAAAGGCGGCTGGCACGGTCTGGGTAACAGCCGTTTCAAATCTTCCGTTAACCGTACCCCGCGTCAGAAAACGATGGGTACCCCGGGTGATAAGCGCGACCTGCAACTTGAACTGATGCTGCTGGCTGACGTGGGCATGCTGGGTATGCCAAACGCAGGTAAATCGACCTTTATTCGCGCCGTCTCTGCGGCCAAGCCAAAAGTAGCGGACTATCCGTTTACCACGCTGGTACCAAGCCTCGGCGTTGTCCGTATGGATAACGAGAAGAGCTTTGTGGTCGCCGATATTCCGGGCCTGATTGAAGGCGCTGCGGAAGGGGCTGGCCTGGGTATTCGCTTCCTGAAGCACCTTGAGCGTTGCCGCGTACTGTTGCACCTCATCGACATCGATCCGATCGACGGTTCCGATCCGGTTGAAAACGCCCGTATTATTATCGGTGAGCTGGAAAAATACAGCGAAAAACTGGCGAGTAAGCCACGCTGGCTGGTCTTCAACAAGATCGACCTGATGGATAAAGCAGAAGCCGAAGCGAAAGCCAAAGCGATTGCCGAAGCGATGGGCTGGGAAGATAAATACTACCTTATCTCCGCGGCAAGCCAGGTTGGCGTGAAAGATCTCTGCTGGGATGTGATGACCTTCATCATCGAGAACCCTGTCGTTCAGGCTGAAGAAGCGAAACAGCCAGAAAAAGTCGAATTCATGTGGGATGACTACCACCGCCAGCAGCTCGAAGAGCTGGAAGCGGAAGAGGAAGACGACTGGGACGATGACTGGGATGAAGACGACGAAGAAGGTGTCGAGTTCATCTACAAGCACTAATATCTGTCCAAAGCCCCCATCAGGGGGCTTTTTTCATTCCAGCGTTGAGGGCAGCCAGCAGCTTGCTATCAGGCCGCCTTCAGCACCATTCTCCAGCATCAGCTTACCGTGATGAAGTTGCAGGATGCGCTGTACGATACTCAGGCCCAGGCCGCTGCCGCCGTAACGCTGATCGAGGCGACGGAACGGCTCCGTGATCGACTGTCGATGCGCTTCGTCAATACCAGGCCCCTGATCGATAACACTGAGCTGCGTACCGCCTTCGACCTCGGTAAGCGTCACGGTAATCGTGGTGCCTGTCGGGCTGTAGCGCCCGGCATTCTCCAGCAGGTTGCGCAGCATCAGCCGCAGCAGTACCGCGTCTCCCTGAACCGTGAGCGCGCTTTTAGCAGGCCAAATCACCGTATGCTCTTTGGCTTCATGCTCAAGACCAAGAGGCGTGATAATGGTGTCCGTCCAGTTGATGGTTTCATAGTGGCCGCTCGCCATTGCCTGTCCTGCACGGGCCAGCATCAGCAGTTGCTCAACGGTGTGCATTAGCTGGTCAATACGGCTGATGAGCGTCGTGGCCTGCGTAGAGCCTGACTGGGCCATGAGCTCCAGATGGAGCCTGATTCCGGCAAGAGGCGTTCGCAGTTCATGGGCGGCGTCAGCCGTGAAGAGACGCTCCTGCTGAATGGTACTGTCCAGCCTGGCGAGTAGCTGATTGAGCGAGGTGGTAACGGCGCCGATTTCTTCCATGTCGGAATACATAGGAAGTGGGGTTAGGTTATCCGCCGAACGGTTAGCCAGGCTCACGCGCAGTTTGTTCAGCGGTCGGGTTATCCAGGTGACCGCCCAGAACGAGAAAAACAACGTAAACCCAACCATCACCAGAGAAGGAACCAGCAGCGAGGCAATCGCTTCGCGGATCTCTTTCTCGACGTGGTTGTTACGCGATTTTGCCGACAGCGTTTCGTTCACCAGAAAGCCAATCTGCTCGCGGCTTTCGTGCCACAACCAAATGACGCTTATCAGCTGGAAAAATAACAGAATGACCGCCAGCAACACCATTAATCGCCGACGCATGCTGTTCATTTCTGACTCTCCAGGCGGTAGCCAACGCCGCGGACGGTTTTAATCCGGTCTTTGCCGAGCTTACGACGCAGGTTGTGGATGTGGACTTCCAGGGTATTTGACCCCGGATCGTCCTGCCAGGAATAGATATCCTGCTGAAGGGTTTCTCTGTGTACCGTTTGTCCGCTGCGCATGATCAGACGCGTCAGCAAGGCGAACTCTTTTGGTGTGACTTCAACGGGCTGGGACTGGCGCAATACCTGCTGGGTTTGCAGATTCAGGGTAATGTCCCCGTCGGTTAGTAAGTTATCACTATGGCCCTGATAACGGCGTATTAACGCTCGCACCCGAGCCTGAAGTTCTGCAAGCGCAAAGGGCTTCACCAGGTAATCATCGGCGCCAGCATCAAGGCCGGTAATACGATCTTCAATGGCGTCGCGTGCCGTCAGGATTAACACCGGATTGGCGATGCCCCGGCGACGCCACTGGGTAAGCAGCGTCGCGCCGTCTTTGTCCGGCAAGCCCAGGTCAAGGATCACCAGGCTGTATTCGCCGCTCTGGATCAGGGCATCTGCTTCTGCCGCGGTGCCGGCACAGTCCAGGGCATAGCCTTCATTGGCGAGTCCCAGAGCCAGTCCTTCCTGTAATAACAGATCGTCTTCAACTATAAGTAGTTTCATCGCTAGTTATTCTGGTAGATGTCTTTATAAAGCCTGCTTTCGAAGCGAACCAGTGGAATACGGCGGTTGCGCTGGTCGGTCGGTTCGACGGCATAGCCGGAAAGATACTGCACGAATGCCATGCGCTGTCCGCTGGCGGTCGTGATGAACCCTGCCAGGTTATACACCCCCTGCAGTGAACCTGTTTTCGCGGAGACTTTGCCATCCACACCCGCCGCGTGAAGCCCGGCGCGGTACTGCAGCGAACCGTCGTGTCCGGCAAGCGGCAGCATTGAGATAAAGTTTAGCTCAGTGTCATGTTGTGCAATGTACTGAAGCACCTGCATCATGGTGGCCGGGGCAATCAGGTTATGACGCGATAATCCTGAACCATCAACGGCGATAGTGTTACCCAGATCGATTCCCGCCTGCTGGCGCAGGATCTGACGAACAGCGTCTGAGCCCGCGCGCCAGGTTCCCGGCACGCCGAAACGCGCGTGGCCAATCATGCGGAACACGGTGTCGGCAATCATGTTGTCAGACTTTTTCAGCATAATTCGCAGCAAATCGTGCAGCGGTGGCGACTGTTTGCTGGCAATGACCGTTCCGGGCTGGTTGACCTGCGTCTGGCGTAGCAGCGTGCCGGAGTAGGTTATTCCCGCCTGCTTCAGCTCATCCTTGAGAATCGCACCCGCATAGCTTGCGCCATCCTGAATCGCGAAGGCCAGCGGCAGGGGATCGGCGCGCTGCGTCAGGCAGCCGGTGAGGGTGTAGCGGTTAAGATCGCCAGGCACCACGTCCAGTTCGCAGTACTGGGCATCAGGGGAGCCTTTAGCCAGCGTTCGCACCTGGCTAAACATGGTCACCGGATAGTAAGATGCCACGCGAATGAACGCTAAATCATCCGGCTTGGGCGCGCTGTAAAGGGAAATCGAGAAGCAGTTGCGGTCAACAATCGCGGCGGCTGGCGGGGCGCTAAAGCACTGCGTCATGTCGTTCCACGGCCAGCCTGGTGCTTTATCGTGGCTGGCAAAAATGGAGGTATCGATCAGCACGTTGCCATCGATTTTTGTCACGCCGGATTTTTTCAACACCGCTACCATGTTGCGGATATCCTGGCGCTTAAAGGTGGGATCGCCACCGAAACGGGCGATAAGATCGCCTTTCAGTTCGCCACCGTCGACGTTACCTTTGGTTTCAAGCGTGGTGGTAAAACGGAAGTCAGGCCCGAGTTGGAGCAGGGCGGCGAGGGCAGTGATCACCTTCTGGGTACTGGCAGGCAGCGCCATCTGTTGACTGTGATAGTCAATCTCGGGAGCCTGTGCGCCAACCTTCTGCACCATCAGGGCGAGGTTCGCGCCTGCGGGTAGCTGATTAATGTACTCATCAACATTCGCGGCCTGGGCGGTGAACGTTATACTGGTAGTCAATCCGATGATAAAACTGGAAAATCGCATAATCTCGCGCTAACAACCCGAAAACAAACCGTCATACTACGGTGCATGGCACTGCAAAGTAAACGATGACCCATAGTGAACTTCGCGGTAAAATGCGTATCAAATTGAAAAATTGCTGCTGACCTGGGGCGTCGCTCCCGGGTCGGTTTTCTTTTTGCTTCTTGCCCGCTTCGGGGGGCAGGAGCAGGGAACACTGCTCCCAACAGGAATGTTTAAGAGGTATAACAAATGCAAGCTATTCCGATGACCTTACGTGGTGCCGAAAAATTGCGCGAAGAGCTGGATTTCCTGAAATCCGTGCGTCGCCCTGAAATCATCGCCGCTATCGCGGAAGCCCGTGAGCATGGCGACCTGAAAGAGAATGCTGAATACCATGCGGCGCGCGAGCAGCAGGGTTTCTGTGAAGGGCGCATTAAAGATATCGAAGCGAAACTGTCTAATGCGCAGGTTATCGATATCACCAAAATGCCTAACAACGGTCGCGTGATCTTTGGTTCTACCGTCAGCGTTCTGAACCTCGACAACGATGAAGAGCAAACCTATCGCATCGTGGGCGATGATGAAGCAGACTTCAAACAGAACCTGATTTCGGTGAACTCACCCATTGCTCGCGGCCTGATTGGCAAAGAGCAGGACGATGTTGTCACCATCCGCACCCCTGGCGGTGAAGTGGAATACGAAATTATCAAGGTTGAATACCTGTAATTCGCTTCTCTACTAAGATGTTGATACATTGTAAAGAAAAGAAAAAGGCCGCATAGCGGCCTTTTATCAACTCAAGGAGCATGGCATTTTGCTGAGCCTGCTGAAAGAAATCCCTCGTTTCACACAGAAAATGTGATTGATTCAGGATATCCTTAGCGTGGCAGCGAGATTTTACGCTCTTTAGATGGGCGATAGAGCACCAGCGTTTTACCGATGACCTGTACATTACAGGCGCCGGTTTCGCGCACGATGGCTTCCACGATCAGGTTTTTAGTGTCTCTGTCTTCAGAGGCGATTTTCACCTTGATCAGCTCGTGGTGTTCCAGCGCTTGTTCAATCTCGGCAAGCACCCCTTCGGTCAAACCATTGTTGCCAAGCATGACTACAGGCTTGAGCGGATGTGCCAGACCTTTAAGGTGCTGTTTTTGTTTAGTACTCAGATTCATCGTATATTTTTGCTTACGTTGGGATTGAAAACGGTTCATTCTACCGCCATCTCCCTTATATCGCCAAATAGCTGCGTAGAAATTTACGTCACAGGCAAGCAACGATGAACCAGGACGGAAATGTTAAATGACAGGTAAAAAGCGTTCTGCCAGTTCCAGCCGCTGGCTTCAGGAACACTTTAGCGATAAATATGTTCAACAGGCACAGAAAAAGGGGTTACGTTCCCGTGCCTGGTTTAAACTTGATGAAATACAGCAAAGTGACAAACTTTTTAAGCCGGGGATGACGGTTGTCGACCTCGGTGCGGCACCTGGCGGATGGTCCCAGTATGCGGTAACGCAGATCGGCGGAACGGGCCGAATCATTGCGTGCGATCTTTTACCAATGGATCCCATCGTTGGTGTCGACTTCCTTCAGGGCGACTTTCGTGATGAATTAGTGCTGAAAGCGTTACTTGATCGTGTTGGTGACAGTAAGGTCCAGGTTGTCATGTCGGATATGGCACCAAATATGTGCGGAACACCGGCGGTGGATATCCCCCGCGCCATGTATCTGGTGGAGCTAGCGTTAGAAATGTGTCGTGATGTACTAGCGCCTGGTGGTAGTTTTGTTGTGAAGGTGTTTCAGGGCGAAGGTTTCGAGGAGTATCTTAAGGAAATTCGCTCCCTGTTTGCGAAGGTCAAAGTTCGTAAGCCGGACTCTTCCCGGGCCCGTTCCCGTGAAGTGTATATTGTAGCGACCGGGCGAAAATGATAACCGGGAGATTTCAGACGAAAGTTTGAATGAAACTGGATATAGAGTATCCTGACGCTGTTTTTAACACAGTTGTAATATGAGGTTAATCCCTTGAGTGACATGGCGAAAAACCTAATACTCTGGCTGGTCATTGCCGTTGTGCTGATGTCAGTATTCCAGAGCTTTGGGCCCAGCGAGTCGAATGGCCGCAAGGTGGATTATTCTACCTTCCTGCAAGAGGTCAATCAGGACCAGGTTCGCGAAGCGCGTATCAACGGACGTGAGATCAACGTTACCAAGAAAGATAGTAACCGTTACACGACTTACATCCCGGTGAACGATCCTAAGCTGCTTGATAACCTTCTGACCAAAAACGTCAAAGTGGTAGGCGAGCCGCCAGAAGAACCAAGCCTGCTGGCTTCTATCTTCATTTCCTGGTTCCCGATGCTACTTCTTATCGGCGTCTGGATCTTCTTTATGCGCCAGATGCAGGGCGGCGGTGGCAAAGGTGCCATGTCGTTCGGTAAGAGCAAGGCGCGTATGCTGACGGAAGACCAGATCAAGACCACGTTTGCTGACGTCGCCGGTTGTGACGAAGCAAAAGAAGAAGTGGGTGAACTGGTTGAATACCTGCGCGAGCCGAGCCGTTTCCAGAAACTGGGCGGTAAGATCCCGAAAGGCGTCTTGATGGTAGGCCCTCCGGGTACCGGTAAAACCCTGCTGGCGAAAGCCATCGCGGGTGAAGCGAAGGTGCCGTTCTTTACTATTTCAGGTTCTGACTTCGTTGAAATGTTCGTGGGTGTCGGTGCATCTCGTGTGCGTGACATGTTCGAGCAGGCCAAGAAGGCAGCACCGTGCATCATCTTTATCGATGAAATCGACGCCGTAGGCCGCCAGCGTGGCGCGGGCCTGGGCGGTGGTCACGATGAGCGTGAGCAGACCCTGAACCAGATGCTGGTTGAGATGGACGGCTTCGAAGGTAACGAAGGTATTATCGTTATCGCGGCGACTAACCGTCCGGACGTACTTGACCCTGCGCTGCTGCGTCCAGGCCGTTTCGACCGTCAGGTTGTTGTCGGTCTGCCGGATGTTCGTGGTCGTGAACAGATTCTGAAAGTGCACATGCGTCGCGTACCGCTGGCGCCAGATATCGACGCGGCAATCATTGCGCGCGGTACCCCGGGCTTCTCCGGTGCGGACCTGGCTAACCTGGTCAACGAAGCTGCACTGTTTGCCGCTCGCGGTAACAAGCGCGTGGTCTCCATGGTGGAGTTCGAGAAAGCGAAAGACAAAATCATGATGGGTGCGGAACGTCGCTCCATGGTGATGACGGAAGCGCAGAAAGAGTCCACGGCTTACCACGAAGCGGGTCACGCGATTATCGGTCGCCTGGTGCCGGAACACGATCCGGTACACAAGGTAACGATTATTCCGCGCGGCCGTGCGCTGGGTGTGACCTTCTTCCTGCCTGAGGGCGACGCGATCAGCGCCAGCCGTCAGAAGCTGGAAAGCCAGATTTCGACCCTGTACGGCGGTCGTCTGGCAGAAGAGATCATCTACGGTCCAGAACACGTTTCTACCGGTGCGTCGAACGACATTAAAGTGGCGACAAACCTGGCGCGTAACATGGTCACTCAGTGGGGCTTCTCCGACAAACTCGGTCCGCTGCTGTATGCAGAGGAAGAGGGTGAAGTATTCCTGGGCCGCTCCGTGGCGAAAGCAAAACATATGTCTGATGAGACGGCACGTATCATCGACCAGGAAGTGAAAGCGCTGATTGAACGTAACTACGGTCGCGCGCGTCAGATCCTGAACGACAATATGGACATTCTGCATTCGATGAAAGATGCGCTCATGAAATATGAGACCATCGATGCACCGCAGATTGACGACCTGATGGCTCGCCGCGAAGTGCGTCCGCCAGCTGGCTGGGAAGACCCAGGCGCTTCCAACAATTCTGACAACAATGGTACCCCGCGCGCGCCGCGTCCGGTCGATGAACCGCGTACGCCAAACCCGGGCAACACCATGTCAGAGCAGTTGGGCGACAAGTAAGTCACTGCTGTTGAAGCGTTTGTCTGTACCCCAAACCCTGGAGCTTGCTCCGGGGTTTTTCTTTTCCGTTAAACCATACTAAAACCAGGGATTTAACCATGAAACTCTTCGCCCAGGACACGCATCTCGATCTTTCACATCCGCACGTGATGGGGATCCTGAATGTTACCCCTGACTCCTTCTCTGACGGCGGCACGCATAACACGCTTATCGACGCGGTTAAGCACGCAAATCTAATGATCAACGCGGGTGCCACCATCATTGATGTGGGCGGTGAATCGACGCGTCCCGGCGCGGCAGATGTTTCGGTGGAAGAAGAGCTGGCGCGCGTGGTGCCGGTGGTTGAGGCAATCGCGCAACGTTTCGAGGTGTGGATCTCCGTCGACACGTCCAAACCAGAAGTGATCCGTGAAGTGGCGAGAGTGGGCGCTCACATTATCAATGATATCCGCTCGCTGACCGAACCGGGTGCGATCGAGGCCGCTGCAGAAACCGGCCTGCCGGTATGCCTGATGCACATGCAGGGGCAACCGAAAACCATGCAGGAAGCGCCGAAGTATGATGATGTCTTTGCCGACGTGAATCGCTTCTTTATTGAGCATATTGAACGCTGTGAGCGTGCAGGTATCGCAAAAGAGAAATTGCTGCTCGACCCGGGGTTCGGTTTCGGTAAAAATCTCTCACACAATTATGCGTTGCTTGCGCGCTTATCGGAATTTCATCACTTTGGTCTGCCGCTGCTGGTGGGGATGTCGAGAAAGTCGATGATTGGTCAATTGCTGAATGTAGGACCGAGCGAGCGCCTGAGTGGCAGCCTGGCCTGCGCGGTAATTGCGGCGATGCAAGGCGCGCACATTATCCGTGTCCATGACGTCAAAGAAACAGTAGAAGCCATGCGTGTGGTGGAAGCCACACTGGCAGCGAAGGAAAACAAACGCTATGAGTAATCGTAAGTATTTTGGTACCGATGGTATCCGTGGGCGCGTAGGCGATGCTCCAATTACCCCTGATTTTGTTCTGAAGCTCGGCTGGGCTGCCGGCAAGGTGCTGGCGCGTCATGGCTCACGTAAGATCATTATTGGTAAAGATACCCGTATTTCGGGCTATATGCTGGAATCTGCGTTGGAAGCGGGTCTGGCGGCTGCAGGGCTTTCAGCCTCTTTTACTGGCCCAATGCCAACGCCTGCTGTTGCCTACCTTACGCGCACCTTCCGCGCGGAAGCGGGAATTGTGATCTCGGCGTCTCATAACCCGTTCTACGACAACGGCATCAAGTTCTTCTCCATTGACGGCACTAAGCTGCCGGACGAAGTGGAAGAGGCCATTGAAGCCGAAATGGAAAAAGAGATCACCTGTGTTGATTCCGCCGAGCTGGGTAAAGCGAACCGTATCGTCGATGCGGCGGGTCGTTATATCGAATTCTGCAAAGGCACCTTCCCGAACGAGCTGAGCCTGGCGCATCTTAAAATTGTGGTGGACTGTGCGAACGGTGCGACCTATCACATCGCGCCGAATGTCTTCCGCGAGCTGGGTGCGAAAGTGATCGCCATCGGCTGCGAGCCGGATGGTCTGAATATTAACGAAGAAGTCGGGGCGACGGACGTGCGCGCCCTGCAGGCGCGCGTGCTGGCGGAAAAAGCCGATCTGGGTATTGCCCTGGACGGCGACGGTGACCGCGTGATCATGGTTGACCACGAAGGTAATAAAGTCGACGGCGATCAGATCCTCTACATCATTGCCCGTGAAGGCCTGCGCCAGGGGCAGCTGCGCGGCGGCGCGGTTGGGACGTTGATGAGCAACATGGGTCTGGAGCTGGCGCTGAAACAGCTCGGTATTCCGTTTGTTCGCGCGAAAGTGGGCGACCGCTACGTGCTGGAAAAACTCCAGGAGAAGGGCTGGCGCATTGGTGCTGAGAACTCCGGCCACGTGATCCTGCTCGACAAAACCACTACCGGTGACGGCATTGTTGCCGCGCTTCAGGTGGTTGCCGCGATGGCGCGCAACCATATGAGCCTGCACGATCTGTGCAGCGGGATGAAAATGTTCCCGCAGATCCTGGTGAACGTGCGTTTCACTGCGGGTAAAGGCGATCCGCTGGAAAATGACAACGTGAAAGCGGTGATGGCTGAGGTTGAAGCGGCGCTGGGCAGCCGTGGACGCGTGCTGCTGCGTAAGTCCGGTACCGAACCACTGATCCGCGTGATGGTGGAAGGCGAAGACGAAGCGCAGGTCACCGAATTTGCGCACCGTATTGCTGATGCCGTAAAAGCTGCATAATCTTGCATGCTAAATGTTTAAAAAGGCGGCGTTTGCCGCCTTTGTTTTAAGCAATTAATGGCTTTTTGCTGTTTTTTTCCGCAGTTGATACAATGCGTCGAAAATGCCCTTGCGAAGGTGATTCGCTTTGGTTAGTATTCACACCCGCTTCAGTGGGAAACAAAAATCCTGCTAATTGGTCGAAGCATTGGTATGCGGCAAATCCGCAAGGAACAGGTTGATTATGTACGAAGCTCTTTTAGTTATTTTCCTTATTGTAGCCATCGCTCTCGTAGCGCTGATTATGCTGCAGCAAGGTAAAGGCGCTGATATGGGAGCCTCCTTCGGAGCAGGCGCTTCCGGTACGCTGTTCGGTTCAAGTGGTTCTGCGAACTTCATGACCCGCACGACGGCGATTCTGGCTACGCTGTTCTTCATCATCAGTCTGGTGCTGGGCAATATCAACAGCAACAAGACCAGCAAAGGAAGTGAGTGGGAAAATCTGAGCGCGCCAGCCAAAACTGAGCAGACTCAGCCAGCTGCACCGGCTAAGCCAACCAGCGATATCCCGCAGTAAGTATTCCGTACCGAGGTGGTGGAATTGGTAGACACGCTACCTTGAGGTGGTAGTGCCCTAACGGGCTTGTGGGTTCGAGTCCCATCCTCGGTACCAATATTCCAGAAGAAAGACGTCGCAAGACGTCTTTTTTTTCGTCTGTAGCTTTTGCCTTTCGTAGGCCCGTTAAGCGCAGCGCCACCGGGCAAAATGGCGGGTGGCGCTGCGCTTACCCGCCCTACAAAAACCAAAAAAAAAGGCGCCCATTGGGCGCCTTTTGCATGTTACATCAGCGATTACTTCTTATCGTTATTCTCCAGGTTTTCAACCTGCGGCAGGCCGTTACCGGAATTCGCAGAGAGCAGACCATTCTCAACGTAGTTGAACAGTTTCTCACGGGTATCGGTGATGTCCAGGTTACGCATGGTCAACTGACCAATACGGTCGTCCGGAGAAAACACAGACTCACCTTTTTCCATGGTCAGACGCTCGGCTTTATAGGTCAGGTTGTCCGACACGGTGTTAAGAATGGAGTAGTCGTTACCACGACGCAGTTCCAGCGTCACTTCACCGGTGATCGCGCTCGCTACCCAACGCTGCAGCGCGTCACGCAGCATCAGCGCCTGCGGATCGAACCAGCGACCCTGATACAGCAGTTTGCCCAGTTGACGACCATGAGAGTGATACTGCTCGATGGTGTCTTCGTTGTGAATACCGGTCAGCAGACGCTCGTAAGCGATGTGCAGCAGCGCCATCCCCGGAGCTTCATAGATACCGCGGCTTTTCGCTTCGATGATACGGTTTTCAATCTGATCGCTCATGCCCAGACCGTGACGACCGCCGATGCGGTTTGCTTCCAGCATCAGTTCAACGTCGTCAGAGAAGGTCTTGCCGTTCAGGGCAACCGGATGACCACGTTCGAAACGAACGGTCACTTCTTCTGCCGGGATCTTCACGCTCTCGTCCCAGAACTTCACGCCCATGATCGGGTTAACGATCTTCACGCTGGAGTTCAGGAATTCCAGGTCCTTCGCTTCGTGCGTCGCGCCCAGCATGTTGGAGTCGGTAGAGTAGGCTTTCTCAACGGACATTTTGTAGTCAAAGCCGCAGGCAATCATAAACTCAGACATCTCATGACGACCACCCAGCTCGTCGATGAAGTCGGTGTCCAGCCACGGCTTGTAGATCTGCAGCTCCGCGTTGGTCAGCAGGCCATAACGATAGAAACGTTCGATATCGTTGCCTTTATAGGTGCTGCCGTCACCCCAGATGTTTACGCCATCTTCTTTCATGGCGGCAACCAGCATGGTGCCGGTGACGGCACGACCCAGCGGGGTGGTGTTGAAATAGGTCAGGCCGCCCGTGGTGTTATGGAACGCACCGCACTGAATAGCGGCGATACCTTCAGCAACCAGTTGCTTACGGCAGTCAATCAGTCGCGCGTTTTCTGCGCCATACTCTTTAGCGCGACGAGGAATAGCATCGTAATCGTCCTCATCCGGCTGACCCAGGTTCGCAGTATATGCATACGGAACCGCTCCCTTCTGGCGCATCCACAGCAGTGCAGCGCTGGTATCCAGGCCGCCTGAGAAAGCGATGCCAATACGTTGTCCTACCGGAAGATGCTTGAGAATCGTCGTCATAGAATAAAACCCTGCTTGATTGACTGATTAGAGACCGCTTTCGCTCTCTTGTGCATTTTTATGCAAAATAAGTGAGTATTCATTTAATCATCTTTTATCGAATACCGGAAGAGACTCATGCGTTTTTTGTAAAAAATTTGGTCTGTTCTCTCTGGCGGAAGCTGGGTTGACAGGTGGGGTCAACTATCAATATACTAAACGCCGATTTTACGTCCCGTCTTCGGTACCAAATCCCAGCATTATTTGCAAATTCTGTCCAAAACGCGTAGAATTTGCCACGTTTCAGGCGCGGGGTGGAGCAGCCTGGTAGCTCGTCGGGCTCATAACCCGAAGGTCGTCGGTTCAAATCCGGCCCCCGCAACCACTTTCCCATAAAGTTCTTTTTCAAATATACTGTGAAGACTTAGAGCCTTCGTAGCTGGATTTGAAAAAATTCTTTCGGAGAGTGCTCCAGGCCACAGTTGTGGCTATAGGGTTCAGTTATCTAAAGCCCCGATTTATCGGGGTTTTTTGTTATCTGACTACAGAATAACTGGGCTTTACGCCCTTTTTTTATGTCTTGGGGGTGGGCTTGTCCACATTAGAGCAAAAATTAACAGAGATGATTACTGCACCGGTCGAAGCACTGGGCTACGAACTGGTCGGCATCGAATTCGTTCGCGGCCGTACATCGACGCTGCGCATCTATATTGATAGTGAAGATGGCATCAATGTTGATGATTGTGCTGATGTCAGCCACCAGGTGAGTGCGGTTCTTGATGTTGAAGACCCGATTACCGTTGCGTACAACCTGGAAGTTTCCTCACCTGGCCTGGATCGCCCGATGTTCACGGCCGAGCACTATGTGCGCTTTACCGGTGAAGAAGTGGCTCTCGTTCTGCGTATGGCCGTACAGAACCGCCGTAAATGGCAGGGAATTATCAAAGCCGTTGATGGTGAAATGATCACGGTAACAGTCGAAGGCAAAGATGAAGTGTTCGCGCTGAGTAATATCCAGAAGGCGAACCTGGTTCCCCACTTTTAACAGTCTGGATTGAGGTGAAAAGCCCGCGATGAACAAAGAAATTTTGGCTGTTGTTGAAGCCGTCTCCAACGAGAAATCACTGCCGCGTGAGAAAATTTTCGAAGCGCTGGAAAGTGCACTGGCTACAGCAACCAAGAAAAAATACGAACAAGAGATCGATGTTCGCGTAGAAATCGATCGTAAAAGCGGTGACTTCGATACATTCCGTCGTTGGGTAATCGTTGAAGAAGTGACCCAGCCGACCAAAGAGATCACCCTGGAAGCGGCACGTTTTGAAGACGAAAGTCTGAACGTGGGTGACTACGTTGAAGATCAGATTGAATCTGTGACCTTCGACCGTATCACCACCCAGACCGCTAAGCAGGTTATCGTGCAGAAAGTGCGCGAAGCCGAGCGCGCGCTGGTTGTCGATCAGTTCCGCGATCAGGAAGGCGAAATCATCACTGGCGTGGTGAAGAAAGTGAACCGTGACAACATCTCTCTGGAAATTAAATCCGAAGGGATGCCGGGCAACGCTGAAGCCGTGATCCTGCGTGAAGACATGCTGCCGCGTGAAAACTTCCGCCCGGGCGACCGTATTCGTGGTGTTCTGTACGCCGTGCGCCCTGAAGCGCGTGGTGCACAGCTGTTCGTGACCCGTTCTAAACCAGAAATGCTGGTTGAACTGTTCCGCATCGAAGTGCCGGAAATCGGCGAAGAAGTTATTGAGATCAAAGCAGCAGCTCGCGATCCAGGCTCTCGTGCGAAAATTGCGGTGAAAACCAACGACAAGCGTATCGACCCGGTCGGTGCTTGCGTCGGTATGCGCGGTGCGCGCGTTCAGGCGGTTTCTACCGAACTGGGCGGCGAGCGTATTGATATCGTTCTGTGGGACGACAACCCGGCGCAGTTCGTGATCAACGCAATGGCTCCGGCTGATGTCGCGTCTATCGTTGTTGACGAAGACAAACACACCATGGATATCGCTGTTGAAGCGGGCAACCTGGCGCAAGCGATTGGCCGTAACGGTCAGAACGTACGCCTGGCGTCACAGCTGAGCGGCTGGGAACTCAACGTCATGACCGTTGATGACCTGCAGGCTAAGCATCAGGCTGAAGCCCATGCGGCGATCGATACCTTCACCAAATACCTCGACATTGACGAAGACTTCGCCACTGTTCTGGTCGAAGAAGGTTTCTCTACGCTGGAAGAACTGGCCTATGTGCCAATGAAAGAGCTGCTGGAAATTGACGGTCTGGATGAGCCAACCGTTGAAGCCCTGCGTGAACGCGCTAAAAACGCACTGACCACCCTGGCACTGGCTCAGGAAGAAAGCCTTGGCGATAAGAAGCCGGCTGATGACCTGCTGAATCTGGAAGGTCTTGATCGTGCGATTGCGTTCAAGCTGGCTGCCCGTGGTGTTTGTACGCTGGAAGATCTCGCTGAGCAAGGCGTTGATGACCTGGCCGATATCGAAGGTTTAACCGACGAGAAAGCCGGCGAACTCATCATGGCCGCACGTAATATTTGCTGGTTCGGCGACGAAGCGTAATAAACTGTAGCAGGAAGGAACAGCATGACTGATGTAACTGTAAAATCGCTGGCTGCTGAGATTCAGACCTCCGTGGACCGCCTGGTACAGCAATTTGCTGATGCAGGGATCCCGAAGTCCGCTGATGACTCGGTGACCGCGCAAGAAAAACAAACCTTGTTAACGCACCTGAACCGCGAACACGGTTCTACGCCTGACAAGTTAACGCTGCAGCGCAAAACGCGCAGCACGTTAAACATCCCTGGTACCGGTGGCAAAAGCAAATCGGTACAAATTGAAGTCCGCAAGACGCGCACCTTTGTAAAACGTGATCCGCAAGAGGCAGAACGCCTTGCCGCGGAAGAGCAGGCACAGCGTGAAGCGGAAGAACAAGCTCAGCGTGAGGCGGAAGCAGCCGCCAAACGTGAAGCAGAATTAAAAGCTGAACGTGAGGCCGCAGAAAAAGCGAAACGCGACGCCAGTGATAAAGTGAAGCGTGACGCTGCGGAAAAAGACAAAGTGAGCAATCAACAGACAGACGAAATGACCAAAACCGCCCAGGCTGAAAAAGCCCGCCGTGAAAATGAAGCTGCCGAGCTGAAGCGTAAAGCGGAAGAAGAAGCCCGCCGTAAGCTGGAAGAAGAAGCTCGCCGCGTCGCTGAAGAAGCGCGCCGTATGGCAGAAGAAAACGAGAAGAATGGCGTGAATACCGCTGAACCGACTGAAGACACCAGCGACTATCACGTGACCACTTCTCAGCATGCGCGTCAGGCTGAAGATGATAACGACCGTGAAGTAGAAGGCGGCCGTGGCCGTGGTCGTAATGCAAAAGCCGCGCGTCCGGCTAAGAAAGGTAACAAACACGCTGAATCTAAAGCTGACCGCGAAGAAGCTCGTGCAGCGGTTCGCGGTGGTAAAGGCGGCAAGCGTAAAGGTTCTTCTCTGCAGCAGGGCTTCCAGAAGCCAGCTCAGGCGGTTAACCGTGACGTCGTGATTGGCGAAACCATCACCGTTGGCGATCTGGCGAACAAGATGGCGGTTAAAGGCTCTCAGGTCATCAAAGCGATGATGAAGCTGGGCGCAATGGCGACCATCAACCAGGTTATCGACCAGGAAACCGCACAGCTGGTTGCCGAAGAGATGGGCCACAAAGTTATCCTGCGTCGTGAAAACGAGCTGGAAGAAGCAGTAATGAGCGACCGTGACACTGGCGCTGCGGCTGAACCGCGTGCACCGGTTGTGACCATCATGGGTCACGTTGACCACGGTAAAACCTCTCTGCTCGACTACATTCGTTCTACGAAAGTTGCCTCCGGCGAAGCGGGTGGTATTACCCAGCACATCGGTGCTTACCACGTAGAAACCGAAAACGGCATGATCACCTTCCTGGATACCCCAGGCCACGCAGCGTTCACCTCAATGCGTGCTCGTGGTGCTCAGGCTACGGATATCGTTGTACTGGTTGTTGCAGCAGACGATGGCGTTATGCCACAGACCATTGAAGCTATCCAGCACGCGAAAGCGGCGCAGGTGCCTCTGGTTGTTGCGGTCAACAAAATCGATAAGCCAGAAGCCGATCTGGACCGCGTGAAGAACGAACTGTCTCAGTACGGCGTTATGCCGGAAGAGTGGGGCGGCGAAGCCCAGTTCATCCCTGTATCTGCAAAAGCGGGCACTGGTATCGACGACCTGCTGAACGCTATCCTGCTTCAGGCCGAAGTTCTGGAGCTGAAAGCCGTTCGTAAAGGTATGGCGAGCGGTGCGGTAATCGAATCCTTCCTGGATAAAGGTCGTGGTCCGGTTGCAACGGTTCTGGTTCGCGAAGGTACGCTGAACAAGGGCGACATCGTTCTGTGTGGCTTCGAATACGGTCGCGTTCGTGCGATGCGTAACGAACTGGGTCAGGAAGTGCTGGAAGCAGGTCCGTCCATTCCAGTGGAAATCCTGGGTCTGTCCGGTGTTCCGGCTGCCGGTGATGAAGTGACCGTTGTGCGTGACGAGAAGAAAGCGCGTGAAGTGGCACTGTATCGTCAGGGCAAATTCCGTGAAGTTAAGCTGGCGCGTCAGCAGAAATCTAAACTTGAGAACATGTTTGCGAACATGGCTGAAGGCGAAGTTCACGAAGTGAACGTCGTTCTGAAAGCGGACGTTCAGGGTTCTGTGGAAGCGATCTCCGACTCCTTGCTGAAACTGTCTACCGACGAAGTGAAAGTGAAGATCATCGGTTCTGGCGTAGGTGGTATCACCGAAACCGACGCAACCCTGGCTGCGGCATCCAACGCTATCCTGGTTGGCTTCAACGTGCGTGCTGATGCATCTGCTCGCCGCGTGATCGAAGCGGAAAGCCTGGATCTGCGCTACTACTCCGTCATCTATAACCTGATCGACGAAGTGAAAGCCGCGATGAGCGGTATGCTGTCTCCTGAGCTGAAACAGCAGATCATCGGTCTGGCTGAAGTGCGTGACGTGTTCAAATCACCGAAATTCGGTGCGATCGCGGGCTGTATGGTTACCGAAGGTACCATCAAGCGTCACAACCCAATCCGCGTACTGCGTGACAACGTGGTTATCTACGAAGGCGAGCTGGAATCCCTGCGCCGCTTCAAAGATGACGTTAACGAAGTCCGTAACGGCATGGAATGTGGTATCGGCGTTAAGAACTACAACGACGTTCGCGTTGGCGATATGATCGAAGTGTTCGAAATCATCGAGATCCAACGCAGCATCGACTAATCCTTAGGGATAAGTCCATATGTAGGCCGGGATCGCCTCGTGCCACCCGGCAATAATTTTAAAAGGGGCTTTTAGCCCCTTTTTTGTCTGGAGAATTTATTATGGCGAAAGAATTTGGTCGCCCACAGCGCGTGGCGCAGGAGATGCAGAAAGAGATCGCTCTCATCCTGCAACGCGAAATCAAAGACCCGCGTATCGGTATGATGACCACCGTCTCTGGCGTGGAAATGTCTCGTGACCTGGCCTATGCCAAAGTGTTCGTGACCTTCCTGAACGATCAGGACGAAGCGGCGGTGAAGAACGGCATTAAAGCACTGCAGGAAGCCTCTGGTTTCATCCGCTCTCTGCTCGGCAAAGCGATGCGCCTGCGTATTGTTCCCGAGCTGACCTTCTTCTACGACAACTCGCTGGTCGAAGGTATGCGCATGTCCAACCTGGTGACCAGCGTGGTGAAACATGACGACGAACGTCGTGTTAACCCGACGGACGACAGCAAGGAGGACTGATGAGTCGTCCTCGTCGTCGCGGTCGCGACGTGCATGGCGTGCTGCTGCTGGATAAACCGCAGGGTGCATCCAGCAACGACGTGCTGCAAAAAGTGAAGCGTATTTATAACGCTAACCGTGCGGGCCACACCGGCGCGCTGGATCCGCTGGCGACCGGCATGCTGCCGATTTGCCTGGGTGAAGCGACAAAGTTTTCCCAGTACCTGCTCGATTCCGATAAACGCTACCGCGTTATCGCTAAGCTGGGCCAGCGTACGGATACCTCCGACGCGGATGGTCAGGTGGTGGAAGAGCGCCCGGTGACCTTCAGCGCCGAACAGCTTGATGCGGCCCTGGAGAGCTTCCGCGGGGACACGATGCAGGTGCCGTCGATGTATTCGGCGCTGAAATATCAGGGCAAGAAGCTCTATGAATATGCGCGCCAGGGAATTGAGGTCCCGCGTGAAGCCCGTCCGATAACCGTGTATGAGCTGCTGTTCATTCGCCACGAAGGTGACGAACTGGAGCTGGAAGTCCACTGTTCGAAAGGGACCTATATTCGCACCATCATCGACGACCTGGGTGAAAAGCTGGGCTGCGGCGCGCATGTGATTTATCTGCGTCGTCTGGCGGTCAGTAAATATCCGGTGGAACGCATGGTGACGCTTGAGCAGCTGCGCGCGCTGGCTGAGCAGGCACAAGCGCAGGGAGTGGAACCAGCAGATTTGCTGGATCCACTGCTGATGCCAATGGACAGTCCGGCAGCGGACTTCCCGATCGTTAATCTTCCTTTAACATCGTCCGTTTACTTTAAGAACGGAAACCCGGTTCGTACGGCGGATGCGCCGCTGGATGGACTGGTACGCGTGACGGAAGGTGACGAAGGGAAATTCATCGGTATGGGCGAAATGGACGGTGAAGGGCGCGTTGCGCCGCGTCGTCTGGTCGTCGAATATCCGGTCGACGCGTGACGGTGATTACGCCTCACCTTGCGATAAGCAGGGGAGACGAGTAGAATATCGCCGCTTAACGCCCGGTAAATTGTTTAACAATCTGCGGGGCGTACATGGGGTCGCTGAATTAGAGATCGGCACCCTTACATTTTTTATACTTTGGAGTTTGAAAATGTCTCTAAGCGTTGAAGCTAAAGCTAAAATCGTTTCTGAGTTTGGTCGTGGTACTAACGACAGCGGTTCTACCGAAGTTCAGGTTGCACTGCTGACTGCACAGATTAACCACCTGCAGGGTCACTTTGCAGAGCACAAAAAAGATCACCACAGCCGTCGTGGTCTGCTGCGCATGGTTTCTCAGCGTCGTAAACTGCTCGACTACCTGAAGCGTAAAGATGTTGCACGCTACACCGCGCTGATCGAGCGTCTGGGTCTGCGTCGCTAAGTCTTGCGAGTTTCAGAAAAGGGGGCCTGATGGCCCCTTTTTTCAACCAGACGGCAGCAATTCAATGGAAACTATTGTATTGTTGCTATAAATGATCTTCATTGCAGAGGTTCGCGCGGCTAATGAGAGGCTTCACCCATGGGGGTGTCGGTTGTCATTAGTCGCGAGGATGCGAAGAAGGTCGGGTTAAATCGACAGCACGCCGGCGGTGTGCTGTCATACATTTAAGAAAGGATAGAATTTTGCTGAATCCGATCGTTCGTAAATTCCAGTATGGTCAACATACCGTCACGCTGGAAACCGGCATGATGGCACGCCAGGCGACTGCTGCCGTTATGGTAAGCATGGATGACACCGCGGTATTCGTTACCGTTGTGGGCCAGAAAAAAGCTAAACCAGGTCAGGACTTCTTCCCGCTGACCGTTAACTACCAGGAGCGTACCTACGCTGCCGGTAAAATCCCGGGTGGCTTCTTCCGTCGTGAAGGCCGTCCAAGCGAAGGCGAAACCCTGATCGCGCGTCTGATTGACCGCCCGGTTCGTCCGCTGTTCCCGGAAGGCTTCGTTAACGAAGTGCAGGTTATTGCGACCGTTGTTTCCGTTAACCCACAGGTTAACCCGGACATCGTTGCGATGATCGGTGCCTCCGCTGCCCTGTCACTGTCTGGTATTCCATTCAATGGCCCAATCGGTGCCGCGCGCGTCGGTTACATCAACGACCAGTACGTGCTGAACCCAACTCAGGAAGAGCTGAAAGAAAGTAAGCTGGACCTGGTTGTTGCCGGTACTGAAGCGGCTGTGCTGATGGTTGAATCCGAAGCTGAACTGCTGAGCGAAGACCAGATGCTGGGCGCTGTGGTGTTCGGTCACGAGCAGCAGCAGATTGTTATCCAGAACATCAACGACCTGGTGAAAGAAGCCGGTAAGCCACGTTGGGACTGGCAGCCAGAAGCAGCAAACGACGCGCTGAACGCACGCGTTGCGGCACTGGCAGAATCTCGTCTGAGCGACGCTTACCGCATCACCGACAAACAGGAGCGTTACGCTCAGGTTGACGCGATCAAATCTGAAGTAACCGCGACCCTGGTTGCCGAAGACGAAACGCTGGACGCTAACGAAATTGGCGAAATTCTGCACGCTATCGAGAAAAACGTTGTTCGTAGCCGCGTACTGGCAGGCGAGCCGCGTATCGATGGCCGTGAAAAAGACATGATTCGTGGTCTGGACGTACGCACTGGCGTACTGCCGCGTACTCACGGTTCTGCGCTGTTCACCCGTGGTGAAACGCAGGCGCTGGTTACCGCAACCCTGGGTACCGCACGTGACGCGCAGATCATCGATGAACTGATGGGCGAGCGTACTGACAACTTCCTGTTCCACTACAACTTCCCTCCGTACTCTGTGGGCGAAACCGGTATGGTTGGCTCACCGAAGCGTCGTGAAATTGGTCACGGTCGTCTGGCGAAGCGCGGCGTGCTGGCAGTGATGCCGGAAGCTGACAAATTCCCGTACACCGTTCGTGTGGTTTCTGAAATCACCGAATCTAACGGTTCTTCTTCCATGGCTTCCGTATGTGGTGCCTCTCTGGCGCTGATGGATGCGGGCGTGCCGATCAAAGCCGCCGTTGCGGGTATCGCAATGGGTCTGGTGAAAGAAGGCGACAACTTCGTTGTTCTGTCTGACATTCTGGGTGACGAAGACCACCTGGGCGATATGGACTTCAAAGTAGCGGGTTCCCGCGACGGTATCTCTGCCCTGCAGATGGATATCAAAATTGAAGGTATCACCAAAGAGATCATGCAGGTTGCTCTGAACCAGGCTAAAGGTGCGCGTCTGCACATCCTGGGCGTGATGGAACAGGCTATCAACGCGCCACGCGGTGATATCTCTGAATTCGCTCCGCGTATTCACACCATCAAGATCAATCCAGACAAGATCAAAGATGTTATCGGTAAGGGCGGTTCTGTTATCCGCGCGCTGACCGAAGAGACTGGCACCACCATCGAAATCGAAGATGACGGTACTGTGAAGATCGCAGCAACCGACGGCGAGAAAGCGAAATTCGCTATCCGTCGCATCGAAGAAATCACTGCTGAAATCGAAGTGGGCCGCGTCTACGCGGGTAAAGTGACCCGTATCGTTGACTTTGGTGCGTTCGTTGCCATCGGTGGCGGTAAAGAAGGTCTGGTTCACATCTCTCAGATCGCTGACAAGCGCGTTGAGAAAGTGACCGATTACCTGCAGATGGGTCAGGAAGTGCCGGTTAAGGTTCTGGAAGTTGACCGTCAGGGCCGTATCCGTCTGAGCATTAAAGAAGCAACCGAGCAGTCTCAACCTGCTGCGGCACCGGAAGCTCCGGCTGCTGAACAGCAAGGCGAGTAAGTTGCCATTTGCCCTCCGCTTTGCGGAGGGCCTGTTATCAGGCAGGACGCCTTGTTAAGCCGCCGGGGGACAGGACGTTCATCCAATAGTTGTCTTCGGGAGTGGGAAATGAAGCCTTTTTTGCGCTGGTGTTTCGTTGCGACAGCTTTAACGCTGGCAGGATGCAGCAACTCTGCCTGGCGTAAGAGCGAAGTCCTCGCAGTGCCATTGCAACCGACTTTGCAGCAGGAAGTGATTCTGGCACGCATGGAACAAATACTTGCCAGTCGGGCTTTAACCGATGACGAACGCGCACAGCTTTTATATGAGCGCGGAGTGTTGTATGATAGTCTCGGTCTGAGGGCATTAGCGCGAAATGATTTTTCACAAGCGCTGGCTATCCGACCTGATATGCCTGAAGTATTCAATTACTTAGGCATTTATTTAACGCAGGCAGGCAATTTTGACGCTGCCTATGAAGCGTTTGATTCTGTACTTGAGCTTGATCCAACTTACAACTACGCGCACTTGAATCGCGGTATCGCATTGTATTACGGCGGTCGTGATAAGTTAGCGCAAGATGATCTGCTGGCGTTTTATCAAGACGATCCTAATGATCCTTTCCGTAGCCTGTGGCTTTACATTGTTGAGCGGAAGCTCGATGAGAAGCAGGCAAAAGAAGCACTACAACAGCGCTTCGAGAAATCGGATAAGGAACAGTGGGGATGGAACATTGTCGAGTTCTACCTGGGCAACATTAGCGAAGCAACGCTGATGGAACGCCTCAAGGCGGACGCAACGGATAACACCTCGCTCGCTGAGCATCTCAGTGAAACCAACTTCTATTTAGGTAAGTACTACCTAAGTCTGGGGGATATGGACAGCGCTACGGCACTGTTCAAATTAGCGGTTGCTAACAACGTACATAACTTCGTTGAGCACCGTTATGCATTGTTGGAATTATCGCTCTTGGGCCAGGAGCAAGACGACCTGGCAGAATCGGACCAGCAATAGCTGACGACATAAACATCAGCCCGTAATCTTTTGATTGCCATCACCTTCACTGGTGAGGGCGTTGTTGTTCGTCAATACACCTACTTTGAGCCGGTTCACACTTTTCAATGAAAATTGCTAATCATTTTCACGATGAGCTAAGTAGACTGGCCGCCATTGACATTGAGGCACTCGTACTACATGGCTGAATTCGAAACCACTTTTGCAGATCTGGGCCTGAAGGCTCCTATCCTTGAAGCCCTTAACGATCTGGGTTACGAAAAACCATCTCCGATCCAGGCAGAATGTATCCCGCATCTGCTTTCAGGTCGTGACGTGCTGGGCATGGCCCAGACTGGTAGCGGTAAAACTGCAGCGTTCTCGCTGCCGCTGCTGAACAACATCGATCCGGACCTGCGTGCACCGCAGATCCTCGTCCTGGCTCCAACTCGTGAACTGGCTGTTCAGGTTGCTGAAGCAATGACGGAATTCTCTAAACATATGCGCGGCGTAAACGTGGTAGCCCTTTACGGCGGCCAGCGTTATGACGTGCAGTTACGCGCCCTGCGCCAGGGCCCACAGATTGTCGTCGGTACGCCGGGCCGTCTGCTGGATCACCTGAAGCGCGGTACTCTGGACCTCTCTAAACTGAGCGGCCTGGTACTGGATGAAGCAGATGAAATGCTGCGTATGGGCTTCATCGAAGACGTAGAAACCATCATGGCGCAGATCCCGGAAGGTCATCAGACCGCCCTGTTCTCTGCAACCATGCCAGAAGCGATCCGTCGCATTACCCGCCGCTTCATGAAAGAGCCGCAGGAAGTGCGTATTCAGTCCAGCGTGACCACTCGCCCGGACATCAGCCAGAGCTACTGGTCCGTGTACGGCATGCGCAAAAACGAAGCGCTGGTCCGTTTCCTGGAAGCGGAAGATTTTGATGCGGCGATTATCTTCGTGCGTACCAAAAATGCGACCCTGGAAGTGGCTGAAGCGCTGGAGCGTAACGGCTACAACAGCGCAGCGCTGAACGGCGACATGAACCAGGCCCTGCGTGAGCAGACTCTGGAGCGTCTGAAAGATGGTCGCCTGGATATCCTGATTGCAACCGACGTGGCAGCACGTGGTCTGGACGTTGAGCGTATCAGCCTGGTTGTAAACTACGACATCCCAATGGATTCTGAGTCTTACGTTCACCGTATCGGTCGTACCGGTCGTGCGGGTCGTGCGGGCCGTGCGCTGCTGTTCGTTGAGAACCGCGAGCGTCGTCTGCTGCGTAACATTGAACGCACCATGAAGCTGACCATTCCAGAAGCTGACCTGCCAAACGCAGATCTGCTGGGCAAACGCCGTCTGGAAAAATTCGCCGCGAAAGTACAGCAGCAGCTGGAAAGCAGCGATCTGGATCAGTACCGCGCGCTGCTGTCGCAGATCCAGCCTGTCGCTGAAGGCGAAGAGCTGGACATGGAAACTCTGGCTGCAGCACTGCTGAAAATGGCTCAGGGCGAACGTAGCCTGATCGTGCCACCAGATGCACCGATGCGTCCTAAGCGTGAGTTCCGTGACCGTGACGATCGTTTCGAACGTCGTGGCGACCGTAACGACCGTGGTCCACGCGGCGACCGTCCAGAGCGTGGTGGTGAAGACCGTCCACGTCGTGAGCGTCGTGACGCTGGCGACATGGAACTGTACCGCATTGAAGTGGGCCGTGATGATGGTGTTGAAGTTCGTCACATCGTTGGCGCGATTGCTAACGAAGGCGACATCAGCAGCCGTTACATTGGTAACATCAAGCTGTTCGCATCCCACTCTACCATCGAACTGCCAAAAGGCATGCCGGGCGAAGTACTGCAGCACTTTACTCGCACCCGCATCCTGAACAAGCCGATGAACATGCAGCTGCTGGGCGATGCACAGCCACGTCCTGACCGCGGTGGCGAACGTCGTGGCGGTGGTCGCGGTTTCGGCGGCGAGCGTCGTGAAGGCGGTCGCAGTGAAGGTCGCGGTGGTGAAGGTCGTCGTTTCTCCGGCGAGCGCCGCGAAAGCCGTGGCCCACGTCGTGAAGAAGGCACCAGCCGTCGTCGTTTTGGTGACGCGTAAGCCTTTCGCTTCTGACGTAAAGTAAAATATACAGCCCCGATACATGCTATCGGGGCTTTTTTTATTCCCTTTGTACTCTTGTACTGGTACAGTGCATCGCACTAAACTGCAGAACCGCATAATTAACTGGAGAAAAGGCTGTATGGCGACACTAACCACCACCCAAACGTCACCTTCGCTGCTTGGCGGCGTAGTGATCATCGGCGGAACCATTATAGGTGCCGGGATGTTTTCCCTGCCCGTGGTCATGTCCGGTGCGTGGTTCTTCTGGTCGCTGGCCGCGCTGGTGTTCACCTGGTTCTGCATGCTGCATTCCGGCCTGATGATCCTTGAAGCGAACCTGAACTACCGCATTGGCTCCAGCTTCGACACCATCACCAAAGATCTGCTGGGCAAAGGCTGGAACCTGGTGAACGGCCTTTCCATCGCATTTGTGCTCTACATCCTGACCTACGCGTACATCTCAGCAAGCGGCTCGATTCTGCATCACACCTTTTCGGAGATGTCGCTGAACGTTCCGGCGCGTCTGGCCGGGCTTTGCTTTGCGCTGGGCGTGGCGTTTATCGTCTGGATGAGCACCAAAGCGGTGAGCCGCATGACGGCGATTGTGCTGGGCGCGAAGGTCATCACCTTCTTCCTGACCTTCGGCAGCCTGCTGGGCCACGTTACGCCCGCCACGCTGTTTAACGTTGCGGAAGTTAATACCTCCTACACGCCGTATCTGCTAATGACCCTGCCGTTCTGTCTGGCGTCGTTCGGCTACCACGGCAACGTGCCGAGCCTGATGAAGTACTACGGCAAGGATCCGCGCACCATCGTGAAGTGCCTGGTCTACGGCACGCTGCTGGCGCTTGGGCTGTATGTGATTTGGCTGCTGGGGACAATGGGCAACATCCCGCGCCCGGAGTTTATCGGCATTGCGCAAAAGGGCGGTAACATTGACGTGCTGGTGCAGGCGCTGAGCGGCGTACTGAACAGCCGCAGTCTGGATCTGCTGCTGGTGGTCTTCTCCAACTTTGCGGTGGCGAGTTCATTCCTCGGTGTGACGCTGGGCCTGTTTGACTACCTGGCGGATCTGTTTGGCTTTGACGATTCTGCGATGGGGCGTTTCAAGACGGCGCTGCTGACCTTCCTGCCGCCGATTGTCGGCGGTCTGCTGTGGCCGAACGGTTTCCTGTACGCCATCGGCTATGCAGGGCTGGCGGCCACCATCTGGGCGGCGATTGTGCCGGCGCTGCTGGCACGTAAATCACGTAAACGCTTCGGCAGCCCGAAATTCCGCGTCTGGGGCGGTAAACCGATGATTGCGCTGATCCTGGTATTTGGGGTGGGTAACGCGCTGGTTCACGTGCTGTCGAGCTTTAACCTGTTGCCTGTGTACCAGTAAACACATTGCCCGGTGGCGCTACGCTTACCGGGCCTACAGGGATCGCGTAGGCCGGATAAGGCGAAGCCGCCATCCGGCAAAAAACTACCCCACCAATTCTTCTTTCACCTGCATCGCCAGGTCAAACGAATGCAAACGCGCCTGGTGATCGAAAATCTGGCCGTTGACCATAATTTCATCCGCCTGCGTTTCACGCAGCACTGCTTCCAGCCCGTGACGCACTTTTGCCTTATCACCCACCAGCGACATGCTCAACGCCTGCTGCACGCCATACTGCTCGGAGGCCGACCACAGCTGATGCATATTTTCCACCGGAGGCGGCAACTGGCCCGTCTCGCCGCGGCGCAGCTTCACAAACGCCTGCTGCATAGAGGTAAACAGGAATTCCGCGTCGCGATTGCTGTCAGCGGCAATGATGTTTATACACACCATCGCGTACGGCTTCTCCAGACGCGCGGACGGTTTGAAGTTCGTACGGTAGAGGTGCAGCGCCTGATGCAGCATATCCGGCGCGAAGTGGGAGGCGAACGCGAACGGCAGCCCCAGCTGCGCGGCGAGCTGCGCGCTATACAGGCTCGAGCCTAACAGCCACACCGGGATCTTCTCGCCATAGCCCGGCACCGGGCGCACGTGCGGGTTCGGATCGCGCGCGTCGAACCAGTCCACCAGTTCCGCCACGTCGCGCGGGAAGTTATCGATATCGCCGCTCATATGGCGGCGCAGGGCGCGCATGGTCGGCTGGTCGCTGCCCGGCGCGCGGCCAAGCCCCAGGTCAATACGGCCCGGATAGAGGGTATTCAGCGTCCCGAACTGCTCGGCTATCACCAGCGGGGCGTGGTTCGGCAGCATCACGCCACCGGAGCCAAGGTGCAAAGTGGTGGTATTCGCTGCCAGGTAGCCAATCAGCACCGATGTAGCGGCGCTGGCAATGCCGACCATGTTGTGATGTTCTGCCAGCCAGTAGCGGTGATAGCCACGCTTTTCGGCCAGCTGAGCCAGATCGAGAGAGTGCGTGAAGGCTTCTCTTGCCGAGGAGCCTTGTGGGATCGGCGCCAGATCCAGCACCGAAAACGGAAGGGTTTTGTCAGTCATAACAGCTCACTTTGTCGACGGTCAATCTTTAATACTGCATTAAAAAATGATAACCGTTGTTAACAAAGTGAGCCTTTTTTAGGCCTGAAGTTCCAGCCCGGCCAGACGTTTCCAGTAACCGTTGCAGTCGCTGTTTGCCGTCAGCGGCAGCGGCGACGCGCCGTTTTCGTTGGCGCGGAAGGCGTCCAGCATCGCGAAAACGCTGGTATCCAGCGGCGACAGGCGCACCATGTCCACCAGCCCGTCCATCGACGCCAGTTCGTTGCCGAGGTTATAGACGTAACCGCTCATGGTCTGAATGCCGTTCAGGACGAATACCTGCTGGTTCTCCTGCGACAGCATGCTGCGCCCGTTCGGGTACTTGATGCAGCAGGTTTCACATTCATCTTTCGGGCGGTCTTCCGATCGCGCGGTGAAGCAGCGGGCAGAGTAGGCCAGCGGCAGATGACCGTAGCTCAGCACTTCCACTTCGAACTGATGGCGAATGCCCAGTTCGTCGCACTGATTCAGCAGGTTTGCCAGCCAGTCACGGGAGAGCTCTACCGGCATGCACCAGCGGGTCATTCCCTGTTTGAGCAGCAGGCGCAGGGTGACGGCGTTATAGCAGTTCAGCGCATGGCCTGCGACAAACGGCAGCCTGCGTTCGGCGCACATGTTCACTACCCCCAGGTCGCTCGCCTCCAGCAGAAACTCACCGTTTTCGACGTAGCGCTTCAGCTCGCCCAGTTCGGACGAAGCCTGCACCAGCGCGAGCGTTGACAGCACCACCTGCTTGCCGCTCCCGGCCAGGCTTTTCGCCATCTCCAGCCAGTCGCCCACTTTGGTGGCGCGGCGTTTGCTGCACACTGCCTCACCGAGGTAAATCACATCGGCGCTGCTGGTGGCGGCCTGTTGATAAAAATCTTCCAGCGTCTCTTTTGGCCAGTAGTAGAGCACCGGCCCTAATGAATATTTCATGGTTATCTCACTGCCATTTACGGTGATACGCGCCCAGCGTGGTTTGCGTGCCTTCGGACATCGATCCGAGCGTCTCCATCCACGCCGCCTGTGGGGTGTAGTTCTGCGGGTCCGCCATGCAGCGGTCGATGGCCTGACGCCACACTTTCGCCACCTGGCTCACATAGGCCGGACTGCGCTGGCGACCTTCAATTTTCACCGAGGCAATATTGGCGGCCAGTAGCTCCGGCAGCAGCTCCAGCGTATTAAGGCTGGTGGGCTCTTCCAGCGCGTGGTAGCGCTCGCCGTCGACCAGGTAGCGGCCTTTGCACAGTGTCGGATAACCCGCGTTTTCACCGTCCTGATAGCGGTCGATCAGAACTTCATTCAGACGCGACTCCAGCCCCTGTGGGGTCTGCTGCCAGCGGACGAAGCGGGCAGGGGAGCAGGCCCCGACGGTATTCGGCGATTCACCGGTTAAGTAAGAAGAAAGATAGCAACGGCCTTCGGCCATGATGCACAGACTACCAAAGGCAAAAACCTCCAGCGGCACTGGCGTGACGCGCGCGAGTTGCTTAACCTGATGAATAGAGAGTACGCGCGGCAGCACCACGCGGGCGACGTCAAAGTGTTGATGGTAAAAACGCACCGCCTCTTCGTTGGTGGCAGATGCCTGAACAGAGACGTGGCGCTCAATATGCGGATAGCGTTCTGCTGCATACTCAAGCATGGCGAGGTCGGCCAGGATTAACGCATCGGCGCCCAGCTGTGCTGCCATATCCACCGCGCGCTGCCAGCGGGCGTAACCGTCAGGATGGGCAAACGTGTTGATGGCAATATGCAGCTTGCGGCGGTGCTGATGAACGAAGTTAACGGCTTCCTGAAGCTTTTTCTCCGTAAAGTTAAGGCCAGCAAAATGGCGGGCGTTGGTGTCATCTTTCAGCCCGATATAGACCGCATCGGCCCCATTCTCGATGGCCGCCTTAAGCGCCGGAAGGTTTCCGGCAGGGCAGAGCAGCTCCATAAATTATCCTGATGTAGTCGATAGCAAAATTGTTAACGAGCTGGGATTTTAATTAACCCATACGCGACAATTTTTGATTTAAGGCAGCTAATGGCGTATTGATGGCACCAATAATGGGGTACGTCCGACGATGGTTTGTTGATTTACGCCGCTATGTTCTGGAACGGATGTGGCAAAATAGCGGGACTATAGCTATCAGGGAGTAAAGCTCGTGCTGGATAAACTGCGTTCACGTCTCGTACAATTTGGCCCATCAATGCTGAGCGTGCCGGTCAGGCTGGCGCCGTTCGCGCTTAAACGTCAGGTGCTGGAGCAGGTCCTGAGCTGGCAGTTCCGCCAGGCGCTGCAGGATGGCGAGCTGGAATTCCTGGAAGGCCGCTGGTTGAGCATTGAGGTGCGTGACATCGGGCTGCGCTGGTTTACCTCCGTAGAGAACGACCAGCTGATCGTTCGTGAGTCTGCCGAGGCGGACGTGAGCTTTAGCGCCAACGCCAGCGACCTGCTGATGATTGCCGCGCGTAAGCAGGACCCGGACACACTTTTCTTCCAGCGCCGTCTGGTGATTGAGGGCGACACGGAGCTTGGCCTGTACGTTAAGAATTTAATGGATGCCATTGAGCTGGAGCAGATGCCGAAAGCGCTGCGCGTGATGTTGATGCAAATGGCAGATTTTGTTGAGGCGGGGCTGAAATCCCCGCCGGACAGTAAACACACTTCAGTAGGTGAGCCATGCTGATTCGAGTCGAAATAGGGATTGATGCACCGGGTATCGATGCGTTATTACGCCGCTCTTTTGAGAGCGATGCGGAAGCCCAACTGGTCCACGATCTCCGTGAAGACGGCCTGATCACGCTGGGGCTGGTTGCCACCGATGACGAAGGTCAGGTTGTCGGCTATGTTGCCTTCAGCCCGGTGATCGTTCAGGGTGAAGATCTTCAGTGGGTGGGCATGGCACCGCTGGCGGTAGATGAAAACTACCGCGGGCAGGGCCTGGCGCGCCAGCTGGTCTATGAAGGGCTGGACTCGCTGAATGAGTTTGGTTATGCCGCCGTGGTCACGCTGGGCGATCCGGCGTTCTATGGCCGTTTAGGCTTCGAGCAGGCCGCGCATTACGATCTTCGCTGCCGCTGGCCGGGTACCGAATCCGCCTTCCAGGTGCATCGCCTGGCGGATGATGCCCTGAACGGCGTAAATGGTCTGGTGGACTACCACGACCATTTTAATCGCTTTTAATCAGGCTCTCGCGTAGCGCCTCAAAGGAGCCGTCTCCGGTCACGAGGCGCTCCTTCTGGCGCTTCGTTAGTTGCTTAATACGGTACTCCAGCCTGAGTGCCAGCGATCTGTCCCCCACGGCGGCAGAAAAAGCCAGTTGCAGTTCGCCTTTCCCCCGCAGCGCTTTTGCCCCTTTCCCCGTTTGATGTTGTAAAAAACGCCGCGCCACATCGGTGGTGATCCCGGTGTAGAGTGCGTTATCAGCGGTTCGGACAAGATAGAGAAACCAGCACACGGTAAACAGATTCAGTATGTTAAGGTGAACGCACCATAGCATGAGAGAGAACGAAAATGGAAACACTGGCCGCCATTAACCGCTGGCTGGCAAAGCAGCACGTCGTGACCTGGTGCGTATATAGCGAGGGCGAAATGTGGTGCGCCAACGCCTTTTACTACTACGATCCTGAACGCGTCGCTTTTTACGTCATGAGTGAGGACAAAACGCGGCATGCCCAGATGACCGGCCAGCAGGCAAAAGTGGCGGGCACGGTCAACGGTCAGCCGAAAACGGTCGCGCTGATCCGCGGCGTGCAGTTCAAGGGTGAGATTCGTCGTCTGGAAGGTGAAGAAAGCGACGCACAGCGTAAACGCTACACGCGCCGCTTCCCGGTTGCTGCTGCGCTAAAAGCCCCGGTGTGGGAAATCCGCGTTGATGAGCTGAAATTTACCGACAACACCCTGGGCTTTGGCAAAAAGCTTCACTGGCTACGCGCCGAGCAGGCGTAGCGCTTCGCGGTTAAACGCCGGGAGATCGTCCGGGGTCCGGCTGGTGATCAGCTGGTCGTTATCGTTGACCACCTCCTGATCGTAAAACTCGGCCCCTGCGTTTTTCAGATCGATAACGATCGGTTTCACCGCCGTAAGCTTACGCCCGCGGACCACTTCAGCGCTGATCAGCAGCTGCGGGCCGTGGCAGATGGCAAAGACCGGCTTGCCGGTGCCGACGAAGTCACGGGTAAAGGTGACGAAACGCTCGTCCCCGCGCAGGGAATCCGGTGAATGGCCGCCCGGTAACAGCAGGGCGTCGAAATCTGACGGGCTGACGTTATCGATGGACTCGTCGATGGTCACGCTGGCTTCGCCCTTGTGGCCCTTCACGGTTTTACCCGCTTCTTTCTCAATGGTGATGACCTCGTGGCCTGCCTTGCGGAATGCCTCAGCTGGCGACGTAAATTCTGAATCTTCAAACTCGTCGGTAATCAAGACTGCGATTTTTTTACCCATGCTTCCTCCGTTGTTTTCGCTTCAGACTGTTTTTTTCCCGTTTGTGGTAAATACTTACCGGTAACAGACTTTTAAGTGTGGTAGAGCAGGTCCAGATCGCAAACGGACAATTCTGTAAAGGGGATAAGATGAGTCAGGTACTGATTACCGGCGCAACCGGGCTGGTGGGGGGACATCTGCTGCGGTTGCTGATCCAGGACCGGCATATCAACTATATTGCCGCCCCGACGCGCCGCCCGCTGTTGGATATCACTGGCGTCTATAACCCGCACGATCCCCAGCTCACCGACGCGCTGGCGCAGGTGCAGGATCCTATAGATATCGCCTTTTGCTGCCTGGGCACGACGCGGCGTGAGGCGGGCAGTAAAGAAGCGTTCATCCATGCGGACTACACGCTGGTGGTGGATACCGCCCTGACGGCGAAAAAGCTGGGGGCAAAACATTTCCTGGTGGTGAGCTCGCACGGCGCCAGCACCGGCTCACCGTTTTTTTACAATCAGGTGAAGGGCAAAATGGAAGAGGCGCTGATTGCGCAGAAGTGGGAGCGCCTGACAATCGTGCGGCCTTCCATGCTGATGGGCCACCGCGACGAACGGCGTTTTAACGAATCCTTCTTCGCCCCGCTGTTTCGCATCCTGCCGGGTAACTGGAAGTCCATCGAGGCACGGGACGTCGCGCAGGCGATGCTGAAAGAGGCGCTGGCACCGTCGCAGGAGGGCGTCAATATCATCCCTTCGGCAAAACTTCGTGAAATCGCGCAGGGCGAGGCGTAAACTTCTCCGGCTTATTAAATAACACTCTCCGGGGAATGGTATGACTGGTCAGTCTTCATCTCAGGCGGCAACACCTGTCCAATGGTGGAAGCCCGCACTCTTCTTTCTCGTGGTCATCATTGGCCTCTGGTATGTGAAATGGCAGCCGTACTACGGCAAAGCCTTCACCGCCGCCGAAACGCACAGCATCGGTAAATCTATACTCGCTCAGGCTGATGCCAGCCCGCTGAAGGCGGCATGGGATTACGCCATGGTCTACTTCCTGGCGGTGTGGAAAGCTGCCGTCTTAGGGGTAATCCTGGGATCGCTGATTCAGGTACTTATTCCGCGAAACTGGCTGGTGAAAACACTCGGGCAGCCGCGCTTTCAGGGCACGCTGCTGGGGACGATTTTCTCTCTGCCGGGCATGATGTGCTCCTGCTGTGCCGCACCGGTAGCGGCGGGTATGCGCCGCCAGCGCGTATCCATGGGCGGTGCGCTGGCATTCTGGATGGGGAACCCGCTGCTCAACCCGGCGACGCTGGTGTTTATGGGCTTTGTGCTCGGCTGGCATTTTGCCGCTATCCGTCTGGTTGCCGGGCTGCTGACGGTGCTGGTGGTGGCGACGCTGGTACAAAAACTGGTGAAGGATACTGCCGTCGAACCCGCAGCCGTTGAACTGGACGTCAGCGAACCGCAGGGCGGTTTCTTCACTCGCTGGGGTAAGGCGTTGTGGCAGCTTTTCTGGAGCACCATTCCGGTCTATATCCTGGCGGTATTGGTTCTGGGCGCGGCGCGCGTCTGGCTATTCCCGCATGCGGATGGCACGATCGACAACACGCTGATGTGGGTGATTGCGATGGCCGTTGCAGGCTGCCTGTTTGTGATCCCCACGGCGGCAGAAATTCCGATTGTCCAGACCATGATGCTGGCCGGTATGGGTACCGCACCGGCGCTGGCGCTGCTTATCACCTTGCCGGCAATCAGCCTGCCGTCGCTCATCATGCTGCGTAAGTCTTTCCCGGCGAAAGCGCTGTGGCTGACGGCGGGGCTGGTGGCGTTGAGCGGAGTGATGGTGGGGAGTATTGCGTTGATGTAAAAAAAGCCCGGTGGCGCTCGCGCCTACCGGGCCTTTAGTCAGACGTGGATTACTTAATGTAGGTAAACGCGGTGGTGACATGCTTCACGCCGCTCACCCGGCTGGCGATATCGGCCGCCGCTTTCCCTTCACGATCGGTCACCAGACCCAGCAGGAACACTTCACCGTTTTCGGTCGTTACCTTCACGTTTGAGGATTTCACCTGGTCTGAACCCAGCAGCTGGGAGCGGACTTTGGTGGTGATCCAGGTGTCAGACGACGCGGTGCCCAGGCTGATTGGCTGACCCTGGCGGATTTCATTGAAGACTTCCGTGGTGCCCTCAACGCCCATTGCGATCTGCTTCGCGCGGCTGGAGAGTTCGGTATTCGGTGCCTGACCCGTCAGCAGGACTTTGCCCTGATAAGCCGTCACGTTGATACGCGCTTCTTTCTTGATTTGTTCGTCTTTCGACAGCGCACTGTTGACCCGCAGCTCCAGCGTACCGTCATCCACCTGCGTTCCCACTGAGCGCGGATCGGTCGCCGCTTTGGTGCCTACTGCGGCAGTACCCACAACGGCCGCAGCGATACATCCCTGAAGCAGTAATGCAGACATAAGGACTGCGAGGGTCGATAAAGCCTTCATAAAAACTCCTTAATCATCCTGGTGAGGGAAAAGCGTGTTATCGATCAAATCGCATAAGCAGTTCACCGTGAGCATATGCATCTCCTGGATACGTGCGCTACGGTGAGACGGAATGCGGATTTCCACATCCTGCGGCCCGAGCAGACCCGCCAGCTCACCGCCGTCATAGCCGGTTAAGGCGACGATGGTCATGTCGCGGGTAACGGCGGCTTCAACGGCTTTGACGATGTCCCGGCTGTTGCCGCGCGTGGAGATCGCCAGCAGCACATCGCCGGCATGCCCCAGGGCGCGCACCTGCTTTGCGTAAATTTCGTCATGCAGACGATCGTTAGCAATCGCTGTTAAGACCACATTATCGGTATTAAGTGCAATGGCAGGTAAACTCGGGCGTTCGGTTTCAAAACGGTTAATCATGCTGGCAGCAAAATGCTGTGCGTTGGCGGCTGAGGTTCCGTTGCCACAACAGAGGATTTTGTTGCCGTTAAGCAGGGATTGCACCAGCGTCATTGCAGCGCGAGAGATCGCGTCCGGAAGGGCTTCCGCCGCGGCAATCTGAGTCTGGATGCTTTCTGTGAAGCACACTTTAATTCTTTCGAGCACGTTATCCCTTTTAAATCTTAATTATGCGTCTTCGCCAAAAGCGTTTTTAAGCCATTCGATCTCATTTCCGGTGAAGGCTATCACATCGAAACGGCAATCCACAGTATCAAAGCTCCCATTATGGCGGGCAAGCCACAAGTGGGCAGTCTGTAATAATTTATGTTGTTTGGCGAGCGTCACGCTGGCGGCAGCACCGCCAAAACGGGAAGACTGTCGAAAGCGGACTTCTACAAACACAATCACCTGACCGTCTTTCATGATCAGATCAATTTCGCCGCCGCGCCCGCGGACGTTGGCGGCGATAAAGCGCAGTCCTTTGCCTTCGAGCCAGCGACGCGCTTTTAACTCCCATGCATCGCCGGTCTCTTTACGGCTTAACTGGCCGGGACGATTTGCCCCTGCTGGTATTTGAGCCATGATAACTTCCTGTTAATCACACAGTCCTGAGTGGCGGTCAGATCGCCGGTGTTGCCGTTAAGCTCAAAGCCCGGCACCTGACGCATCTGGGTAAAGTGGTTTGCCAGCGCCCACGCATCAACACCCATCGCATACAGACGCGCCAGAGAGTAGTCGTTACGTACGGAGCTTAGCGCCTGCTGCATCAGCGCCGGGTTGCTGCCCGCCAGCATCGGGATTTCGCTGTACTGCAGGCCGTCCATTTCCAGACGGAAATCCGGGCCTGCGGTGCCCTGTGCGCTGCGGGAGCTGGCGTAGAGCGTTGCGCCGCTCTGGCTGCCGTTACGCATCGCGATCATCGGCTTGATAAAGGCGATCTCCTGCGGCGTGGCAACGATATAGGCCGCATCCACTTTACCACCACCGCTTATCTGCGCGTCGGTTGGCGGGGCAGGGATGGTCAGGCCGCCAATGGTCACGCTCTGCTGCTGCGGCAGGCTGGCGGAAACCGGACTGCCGTTAAGCGCGATACCCGCTCCACCGTTAACGCCCGCACGCAGTTCAGAGACGGAACCGAATTTCTGCTGCAGCACGATGCCGCCGCCCAGCTTCTGCCACTCGTCGGCAAAAGCATTAGCCACGCGATCGCCCAGCGTACTGCGCGGGATCAGCAGCAGCGGGGCCTGTTTACCCTGCTCGTGGATATGACGTGCCGCATCGCGGGCTTCATCTTCCGGAGAGAGTGCGAAGTAGCAAATATTGGCCCGGTTCTGAACCTGTTCCGGCTGGTTGAGCGCCAGTACGTTCAACGTGGTATTGCTCTTCATCAGCTCTTCCACGTTGTTTTTCAGCAGCGGGCCGACAACGATGCTTGCCCCGTCCTGCTGAACCTGCGCCAGCACCTGGTCAAGCGGCTTCGAACTGGTGTCGTAGATTTTCAGCTCAGCGCCAGGGTTCGCGCTGGCGGTCGCCACGGCCTGCGGCTGAGCGGCAGGTTGTGATGCTGGTTGTGCCGGCTGCTGTTGAGGCTGTTCTGCCGTTGCCTCTGGTGCAGGCGTCGCTTGTGCCTCAGCCGGAGCCTGTGCTGCTGGTGCTGCCGTCGCTGGAGGGGTAGTCGGTGCGGTAACCGGATTTTGCATTGTACCCTGCGCCGGGGTTTGTGCGGTGGTCAGGTCACTGGTCTCGGCGGCAGAGGGACTGACAACGTCGTTCACGTTGGCCGCCTGCGCTGCCTGCACCGGAACCGCACTGCCCGTTACCGGCGTGGTGCCGTTTTTCGCCGCTTCAAAGCCCTGTTGAATCGTACGGCCAAACACTGCCGCCTGGCCATTCAGCGGCAGAAGCAGCGCAATTTTGCTTGTCGACGCAGGCTTAAAGTTCTGCACATTCACCAGTTGGGTTGGCAGCATTTTTGCGCCCGGGTTCTGCGGGTAACGGGTCTGCCAGTCGGTAATACCGGCTTTCAGCATTTTTGGATCGCTGCGGTTGTTAAACCACATCTGCTGCAGATCAAGCCAGCCCTGAAGCACGTTTTCGTCCGCGTTAATGACCAGCGCCTTTGCCTGATCCTGGGTCATCGAGGCAAGCGCCTGCCAGGTGGCATCAATATTTTTCTGCTTGTCGGCACCGGCGAGCAGCGGCTCCTGGGCAATCAAGGCACGCAGGAGCGTCAGGGAAGGGCGTCCCTGCTCAGCGGTAATGCCCGCCTGCCAGAAGCGCGCCTGCTGGTTTTTATCCAGCGCGCTCAGGTCGATGCCCCCCAGGATCTTTTTCGCGCCATCAAAATCTTTCTGCGCGACCTTCAGCTCAGCAGAGAGCAGGCTCTGCTCAAGTTGCTGAGTATCGTTAAGCTCTTTCGGCAGTTGGCCGAACAGCTCGGCAGCCTGCTGGGTTTTGCCCTCTTTCAGCAGTGCACGAATGGCGAGTAATTGCCAGTTGATCCTGGTATCATTTGTACTCTGCGACATTTGTTGCAGATAAAAGCCAGAATCAGCCTGAGCGGAGCCCTGAAGATGGGCGGTGCTCTGGTCAGGTGCCTGGGTGCCACAGCCTGCAAAAATCAGGGCTGCGAGCAGCAGCGGCACGCTGCGCGTGGCTTTTTTTCGAAGAAACGTTAACGGTACCATACTGTATCCAGTGATTTTTTTACGCAATGCTCAATATTAAATCGGCAATACGGACGAAACAATGAAACAACACGAAACGGCAGATAATTCTCAAGGCCAGCTTTATATTGTACCTACTCCTATCGGGAATTTGTCTGATATTACCCAACGTGCGCTGAACGTATTGCAAGCTGTTGATTTAATTGCCGCTGAAGACACCCGACACACCGGTTTACTGCTGCAACATTTCGCGATTAACGCCCGTTTGTTTGCCCTGCACGATCACAATGAGCAACAAAAAGCCGAAACGCTGGTGGCGAAGCTCAAAGAGGGGCAGAACATCGCGCTGGTCTCTGACGCCGGGACGCCGCTGATTAACGATCCTGGCTACCATCTGGTGCGCACCTGTCGCGAAGCCGGGATTCGCGTTGTGCCACTGCCGGGGCCGTGCGCCGCGATTGCTGCATTGAGCGCCGCAGGTTTGCCGTCTGACCGTTTCTGCTATGAAGGCTTCCTCCCTGCCAAATCCAAAGGCCGTCGCGATGTATTAAAGGAACTGGAAGCCGAGCCGCGTACCCTGATCTTCTACGAATCCACACACCGCCTGCTGGAGAGCCTGGAAGATATGGTGACCGTCTGGGGAGAAGGCCGCTACGTGGTGCTGGCGCGTGAGCTGACCAAAACCTGGGAAACCATTCACGGCGCGCCAGTCGGTGAACTGCTGGCGTGGGTGAAGGAAGACGAAAACCGCCGCAAAGGCGAAATGGTGCTGATTGTCGAAGGGCATAGGGCGGAAGAGGATGCCCTGCCTGCTGATGCGCTGCGCACGCTGGCCTTGCTGCAGGCCGAACTGCCGCTGAAGAAAGCGGCGGCATTAGCAGCAGAGATTCACGGCGTGAAGAAAAATGCGCTGTATAAGTATGCGCTGGAGCAGCAGGGGGAGTAAGCCAGATGAGCCGCTATCAGCCTCCTTTCACCATCACACCCTTTATCCTCAATCAGGTGGTTGAGATTGGTGAGCTATTAGGACATTGGGCGGCACATTCAGGTCGAACTTCTCCGCTACTCCGTAAAGAGAACCGTATTCGAACCATTCAGGCCTCGCTAGCCATTGAACATAACTCGCTGACGACAGGGCAGGTGACGGCAATCATGGATGGCAAACGCGTACTTGCTCCTGAAAAAGATATTCAGGAAGTACGCAACGCTATCCTGGCATATGAGAAATTGCCCGAATGGAAGCCCTGGAAGCTCAACGACTTACTCAGTGCACACCGATTATTGATGAAGGGTCTGGTCGATCATCCCGGAACGCTCAGAAATGGGGACGTAGGGGTGTACCGTGGAAACCAGTTAGTCCACATGGCTCCGCCAGCCTCACAGATGAACCGTCTTATCGACGATCTTCTTGCCTGGCTTAAGCAAACCGATCTTCACCCGCTGATTGTCAGCTCGGTATTTCATTACGAGTTTGAGTTTATTCATCCCTTTTCGGATGGAAATGGCCGCATGGGGCGGCTGTGGCAAACGTTGATCTTAAGCCAGTGGCGCGCCGAACTTGCATGGCTGCCCGTTGAGACGCTCATTCACTTCCAGCAAGCGCGCTATTACCAGATTTTAGGGCAATGCGATCGGGCCAGTGATTGCACGGCATTCGTGGAATTTATGCTGCAAAATATGACCGAAGCTTTGCGGGAAGGCATAGGTATGTCGTCCGTCATGTCGGAAAAAATGTCGGAAGAACTGTCGGAAAAGGAAAAGTCCATCCTTGAGCTTCTTACCGTTCAGCCGCAAATGACTGCGGTAATGTTGGCCTCTGCACTGGGCGTGGCTTCCCGCACTGCGGAACGTTATCTCCATTCTTTGCAAACAAAAGGTAAATTAAAACGCCTGGGGGCAAGGAAAGGGGGAAGCTGGCAGGTCATGACTTAACCTGCCAGATGAAAAGGTTTTATTTACCAGGCATCGCCTCAAACACCAGCGTTTCCAGCGGCTGCAGCGTAATCACCACCGCGTTTTTGTACTCCTCCGGTACGGTTGAATTACTGCCGTACACCGCTCTCAGACGAAATTGCGCCGCGTTTCCTGTCGGGATTTCGAAATCTTTCGCCAAATCCAGGAAGTAGCTTTGCGGCTTATCCGACGGGTTACGCAAGCCGAGAATCGCTTTGTCCTTGCTCCAGGATGCCCAGCCGTAAATCTGCAGTGCTGTTGGATCACCACCAATCCAGTGCGTATCCACCAGCACGCTGGCGTTATCCCGCGACCACTTCGCCGCCTGCGCCAGGGTATCCCACTTCGCCTTGTTCAGCATTGAAGGGGTGATATACAGCTCCTGCAGCTGCGTGCCGGTCGCGAAGTAGCTCCAGACCTGATCGGCAAAATCGCTGTCCGTTTGTACTTTTTCCAGCCCGTAATAGGCATTTTCTGCGCTGACGATCCCGTGGTACATCAGCGAGTTCAGCGGGAACAGCGGGCCTTTGCGCACAATGGAGCGGTACGTTTCCGCATCGCGGTAGGTCATCCACTGCTGAACCGGCGTGCCGGGGCCGTACAGGTTGATGTCATCGCCCTGGCGCCAGATAGAATCGGCGTAGAACAGCCAGGACGGGCTGGCGTTGGTACCTGTCGTCAGGTTGATAAACAGATTCGGGTTGGCGCTGCGCATGTTATGCAGCAGGGCGATAGAGGCGTCAAAATCCGAGGCATACGGGCTGCCCTGGATATGCGCGTTGGCATTCCCCATCCCGTCCAGCTTGAATGAGGTAATGTGTTCATTTTTGATAAGATTAACGATCTGCTCATTGAAGTTCTTAAAGTAGTTCGGCCCTGACAGCGCCAGCTTCCCGTCGACGGTTTCGAACCCATACTCGTTTGCATGCGAGACGCGAACGTCGCGCGGCTTGTTGTAGCCTCCCCACGGTGAGAGCCACAGTCCGACCGAGCTGTGCAGGCTGTCGGCTTTTTCCCGAACCTTGCCAAAACCGTTGCTGAATGCCGGGCCAAACAGCCAGCGACCGGTAAGGTCGTCCCAGCCGTCGTCCAGCAGGAAGGCGTCCAGCGCCACGCCGCGTCCGGTAATAAACTCCTTATTCCACTCGTCCATCCGCCCCAGTACATCCTGTTCGGTGTACGGATTGAAAAAGCCGATATCCATCCAGCTGTTGTAGTGCAGATAAGGCTTGTATGGTCGCGGACGTACGGCATCAATAAACTGGTTCACGCTGCGTCGTAGCTGGCTGATTTCCGGGAAGGTGCCGAACCAGGTGGTAAAGCTGACCGGCGACTCTGGCTGGATCGGCGTTTTCAGCTCGACGTTGAGGTTGGTGGTCGCTTCATAGGCGTAAGTGTTAACGATGGGTTTGTCCGGCAGAATAAAGAATGAGTCCGCAACGATCGGCGAGCTGTTGATCGCCCCGTCAACATAGGGTGCCTGAGACTGCTTTTTGGTCGGGAAGAAGGTAATTTTCGCCACGTCTCGCGGCTGGCCCACGGCGGCAACGGTGTAGTCGATACTGGCGTATTTCCCCTTCACCAGGTTCAGCTTCACCGTTACGTTAAAGTCCGGATGGGTAAAGTCGATGACAATGGCGTTGTCCTGCTTTTCGACGTGCTTGATGGTGAAATCCGCGGTGTGGATTTTTGTCTCATCCGGCAGCGTCAGAAAGAACAGCTCCTGCGGCGTGAGCGGATGGTTAGCCTTGCTGTCCTTAACCACGACCGTTGCGTTTGCGTCATCAAACGAGAGGGCAATATTGTCGTTATTGAGCGCGTAGTTCGCGGCCAGAGCGCCATGAGAAACAGAGAGAGCCAGCAGCGAGAGAGTGAGCACTTTTTTCATCAGTTAAGATCCTAATCAGTAATGCTTCAGCATTCGGTTGATGGATTGCTCCAGCCAGTAGCGCTGGGTGCCGAAGTTAATCCGCAGGTAGTTTTCGCCGTTTTGCACGTAGTGGCTGCCGTCTTCAATCACGACACCGGCCTGTTGGGCGAAATGTTGGGTCAACTCTGTGGCGCTGCGCTCGTCGGCGCTTACGTCTATCCAGGCCAGATACGACGATTCGGGGTTCATCATCTTCCACGCCGGAAAATGGGTCTGAATAGCGTCCGCAAGGTAGCGGGCGTTGCCATGCAGATACTCGTTCAGCGCGTCGAGCCACGGCAGGCCGTGCTGGTAGGCCAGGATAATTCCCCAAACGCCGAACATATTGGGTGAGGTAATCGAGTTCTTCTCAAGCTGCTGGCGGAAGCGCTGGCGCAGCGAATCGTCCGGGAGCATCGAATAAGACGTTTTTAGCCCGCCCAGATTGAAGGCTTTATTTGGCGACGTCAGCACGATCAGGTTGTCCAGCGCGGCACAGCCAGAGGTCAGACAGCTGACGAATGTGCCGTCCAGAATGTGCTCGGCGTGAACCTCATCGACTACCAGAATCGTGCCGTAGCGTTTACAGAGCTCGGACACCTGGCGTATCTCATCCGCGCGCCAGATCCTGCCCGAAGGGTTATGCGGCGAGCAGAAGAACCACAGTTTTGGACGGTGGGTTTTGAGCTGATCTTCTATCAGATTAAAATCCAGCTGATAGCGGTTTTCCTTCACGCACAGCGGGTTAGCAAGCACCCGCACGCCCTGGCGCTGTGCCGCCATCGCAAACGGGTCGTAGACCGGTGTGTTCATCATCACGCTATCGCCAGGCGTACAGAACGCCTGGACCGTGTAATGCAGCGTGGAGACGGTGCCGTAGGTCAGGGTGATCCACGACTTCTCCACCTCAACCTGATGACGCGTGCGCTGGAAGGCCATCACCGCGTCGTAAAATTCGTCGAAGCACCAGGTATAGCCAAAGGTGCCGTGCTCCACGATGCGCTGGAAGCCTTCAATCACGGCCGGTGGCGAGGTGAAATCCATATCTGCGATCCACAGCGGGATAAACCCCTCCGGGACATCACCAAAGCGCGAGCGGACAAACGCATGGTCCCATTTGCGGCACTTATCGCTTTTACGCTCGATGATTTTGTCGAAATCAAACACAACAACCCCCTGTTAGATTAAGGCTTCAATGCCGGTTTTGACGCTCTGCACCTGCGGGCCGATGATCACCTGAACGCTGTGGGCATCCAGCACTACCACTGACAGGGCGCCAGCCGCTTTCAGCGCCTGCTGATCGATAAGGCCCATCTCTTTCACCACCAGACGCAAGCGGGTGATGCAGTTATCGAGCGACTCGATGTTCTCTTTGCCACCGAGTGCGCGCAGGATAATCCCATGATCGTATTTCGATTTTCCGCGCGCGCGGGTGTTGGCTTCGACGGCCTGCTGCGCACCCTGCGCGTCCACTTCACGTCCCGGCGTCTTGATATCGTGTTTGAGGATGTACCAGCGAAAGACGAAGAAGTAGATAGCAAACCAGGCAATGCCCACCGGGAACAGCAGGTACCATTTGGTCGACATCCCCTGCATGACGCCGAAGATCAGCAGATCCAAAATCCCGCCGTCGGTGTTGCCGATGGTTACCCCCAGCAGGGCCATCACCATCAGCGCCAGGCCCGACATCACGATATGGAAGACGTAAAGCGCGGGGGCGATAAACAGGAACAGGAACTCAATCGGCTCTGAAATACCGGTGACGACGGAAACCAGCACGCCGGAAAGCAACAGCCCCTTAATCACCGGGCGGTTTTCCGGGCGCGCGGTGCGGTAGATGGCGTACGCCACGGCAGGTAAGCCAAAGATAAAGGTCGGCATAAAGCCTTGTGACAGAAACGCGGTCACGTGCGGGCTAAACGGCAGTCCGGCTTTCAGCTCGGCGTAGAAGATATTCAGCGCGCCGGCCACTTCGTGACCGTTGACCATTTCAATGCCGCCTGCCGGCGTGAAGCGCACCATCGCCAGCAGAATATGGTGCAGACCAAAGGGTTTAAGCAGCAGCACGCCTACACCGTACAGGAACGGTCCGAAAACGCTGGTGCTCTGAATGATATGGCCAATTCCGGCAATCCCCAGCGCCACGTATTCCCACAGCAGGGGAATAAACAGCCCGACCAGTGAAAGGGTGAGGGCGGTGATAATCGGCACAAAACGGATGCCGCTAAAGAAGGCAAAGGCGTCGTGGAGAACCGTGTCCTGAAAACGCTCGTGCAGGAAATAGGTAATCACCCCAACTACAATGCCGCCCAGCACGCCCATCTCCAGGGTCTGTATCCCCAGCACGATAGATTGACCTACCTGTCTCATGGTGGCGGCGTCGGCAAGCTGGTGGGTGGCAGTCAGGTAGTAGTTAATGCTCATGTTCATCAGCATGTAGCCAACGAACCCGGCAAAAGCGCCTACGGCCTTGTTGCGTTTGGCAAGACCCATCGGGATCGCCATGGCAAACATCAGCGGCAGATAGGTAAAGGCGAAGCCGCCCACCATGGCGATAAAGCCAAAGGTCAGCTGCGTTAACTCACCGCCCAGAAAGGGAAAACTTTTAATAGTGGAAGGGCTGGTGACGGAGCTACCGATACCCAGCAGCAACCCCATGAAGGCCAGCAGAGAGACCGGGAACATAAACGTCTTTCCCAGGCTTTGGAAAAATTCCCACGCTTTCGATTTAAACGACTTTTCCTGTGTCATGTAGGGACTCCTCGGATTTTTAGGATAATCGAAGGCGCTGTCCGGCTTAAGGACGCGCCTTCATATTTGCGAGGCTTATAGTTATTTTTTAGGTATTGACGTAATGCGCGATGGGATCAGGCTTCGGCCGGAAGCAGGAACCGGTTTGCCGAGCCGCAAACGGCGATCTTGCTTCTGACCACCTCTTTCATGGCGTCCATGCCGACCCGCATGTAGAAGCGCGGATCGTTACCCTGCGGGTTTTCGGCAAACCAGGCTTTCACCGCGTCAGAGAAGGCAATTTTCAGTTCGGTGGCCACGTTGACTTTGCACACGCCCAGCTCGATGGTGCGACGCACATCCTCATCCGGCACATCGCTCGCGCCGTGCAGCACCAGCGGCACGGTGACCACTTCGCGGATTTCCGCCAGCCGCTGGAAGTCGATTTTCGGGCGTTTGGTATACAGGCCGTGCGCGGTGCCGATGGCGACGGCAAGGCTATCGACGCCGGTTAGTTCGACGAAGCGTTTCGCTTCCTGCGGATCGGTGAGGAACGCGCTTTCGGCGTCCACGCTCATATCATCTTCCACGCCGCCCAGGCGGCCCAGCTCGGCTTCGACGCTGCAGTCGTTAAGGTGGCAGAAATCGACCACCGACTTCACCAGCTTCACGTTTTGTTCAAACGGATAGTGGCTGCCGTCGATCATCGCGCTGCGCACGCCCGCGTTGACCTTGCGGCGAATATCGTCCAGTGATTCGTGGTGGTCGAGATGCAACGCCAGCGGCATGTCATAAGTGAGGGAATACGCGCTGCACAGGGCGTAGATCTCTTCCAGCGCAATGTGTTTAAAGGTGCCCGGCGTGCCCGCGAGGATCACCGGCGATCGCATTTCGCTGCACACTTCAAGGATCGCCTGGATCGTCTCCGCGTTGTGGATGTTGAACGCCGGAACGGCGTAGCCTTTTGCCTGCGCGTCCTGCAGAAGATATTTGGTCGAGATAATACTCATAATCAGATCCTCTTAAGCCTGCCACGGGTGAATAACAACGCCCTGCACCACGCGGTTAACCGTCCCGCTGGCGGATGGCGTATCGGGCGTATTGCCTACGCTGATCGACTGGGTGAGTGCAAAGACTTGGGCATACATCAGGAAGCAGAACGCCTGTTCCATATCGATAAACGGACGTGAAGGCGGCAGCAGAATGTGCGGACCCGCTTCAATGACCGGATCGTTTTCAGCTGCGATGGCGACGACGCGCAGGGCCTGGCGATCGCGGCGCAGCTCGGCAAGCAGATCCAGATCGTACTGACGCGTATATGGATGGCTGGAAATAAACACCACCACCAGCGTTTCGTTATCGACCAGAGACTTAGGCCCGTGACGGAAGCCCGTCGGGGAGTCGTAAAATGCCGCCAGCTTGCCCGCCGTCAGCTCCAGCACCTTCAGCGCCGATTCGCGCGCCGCGCCCTGCAGGCCGCCGCTTCCCAGATAGACAACGCGTTTCCACGCTTCATTGCCAAAGACGCCGTGGCTGAAATCGCCGAGTGTAGTGAGGATCGCCTGACAGCGATCGGCGATGTCGCGGAAGGTGTGGCTATTGATCGTTTCCGGGGCGAACACGGCCAGACAGCTTGCCATCATGGTGGTGATGCTGCTGGTCATCGCAAACCCGCGATCGTGCGTTTCGGCAGGCATCAGCAGGGCAAAGGCGTTATCGCTGTCGACGGCGTTCTGGTACAGGCTCCCCGCCTCGTTGCAGGTAATCGACAGGTGGTAGCACTCCGGCACGAACTGGTTTGCCAGCTCAACGGCCGCGACGCTTTCCGGGCTGTTGCCGGAGCGGGCAAACGATATCAGCAGCAGCGGATGTGCCGGACTGAAGTAATCCATCGGATTAGTAACCAGATCGGTCGTTGGAACGGCGGCAAAGTTTTTCCCGGTGTGGCTCGCAAGCCATGGCGCAATGATATCGCCGATAAACGCGGACGTGCCCGCGCCGGTCAGGACGATCCGCAGATCGTGCTTGCGCAGCAGCGGCGTCAGGAAACTGTCGATCGAAGCGCGCAGGCTATCGATGTTGTTGAGCGAGCGGATCCAGCTGGCAGGCTGCTGGCGGATCTCTTCCTCGGTCCAGGTGCCGGTTGTGGCGGCGGTAGTGGTTTGTGGCATAACTCAGTCCTTAGTCGTGTGAATTCCACATCAGACGCTGGCAATCGTGTCGCTATCTTTCGTTTCGTTTCACTTGTTCACTTAAGCAGTTAAATAAAATCTATAGAAAAGAAATCGAAACTTCAATGGAAGAAAAGAAATAAAACGAAAAGTGTGATCGTGAAAGGAAAGGGAAAATTTAAGGAAAGGAAAAGAAAGGCCTTACGGTTTGCTGCCGTAAAGCCAACACGAGACACAATGAAAGGGCTAAAGGGGGAGAGCCTGGCCCTGAATCCAGATCTGCCGGAGATGTAAACCCCCGTCCAGCGCAATGATATTGGCACGTTTACCCGGGGCTAAGGATCTAAGCTGACCATCAACGCCCAGCAGGCGGGCAGGGTGCAGCGAGGCCATATGGATAGCGTCTTCGGCGGTTACGCCCGCATACTCCACCATATTCCTGACCGCGGCATCCAGCGACAGCGTGCTACCCGCCAGCCCGCCGGAGCGGGTTCGAACCACGCCGTTTTGCATCGAGACCTCTTCACCACAGAGCGTGTACCGTCCGTCCGGCATACCTGCCGCCTGCATGGCATCGGTAATCAGCACCAAGCGATCCTGCGCGCAGCAGCAGCATAAGCGCATTGCCCCCGGATGGACGTGGTGGCCGTCGGCAATCAGCTCCAGCCACGCCCGTTGGTCCGTAAGCCCTGCGCCGGCCATGCCGGGCTCTCTGTGGTGCAGCCCCGTCATGCCGTTGTAACAGTGCACCAGCCCGTCGGCACCCGCGTCAAACGCGGCGAGAGTTTGCTGGTACGTGGCAGCGCTGTGGCCCAGCATCACGCGTATACCGCGCCGTTTAAGATGGCGAATCGCCTGCAGCGCGCCGGGCTTTTCTGGCGCGAGCGCCACTACCCGTAGCGTGTTATCAGAAACCGCGATCAGTGCATCCAGCTCGGCGATATCCAGCTCCCGGAACAGCTCCGGCGGATGCGCTCCTTTGTTCTGCGGCGTAAAGTACGGTCCTTCCAGATAACTGCCCAGGATCTGCGCGCCGGGGCCTCCGGAGTGACTGTGCCGGGCAATACGCATCAGCGCGGCGTGGATAATCTCCAGCGGCGCGGTGACGGTGGTGGGCAGAAATGCGCCCACGCCTTCACGCGCTTTATGCATCGCCAGGGTATCCAGCGCGTCGGGCGCATCATCCATGACGTCCACACCCGCGCCGCCGTGGACGTGCGTATCGATATAGGCCGGGCAAAGCAGCTCCGCATCGCGCGCCGTAACGCCCGCCGGGATGGGTTCAATCGCCGCAACCGCGCCGCTTTCAATGCGTAGCTGGTGGTCATCCAGCCATCCCTGTTCGGTGAGTAGACGATGCGCGCGCAGCAGCTGGCTCATATCCCTTCCTCAGCCGGAGCTTCCTCGCGACAGCGTCCCAGCTCGTCCGCCAGGCTCGTCAAGCCGCGGTGTCCGCACTCCAGCGCCTGCAGACGAAACGCTTCGCTGCTTAATCCGTCGCGCTCCAGCACCATCTCCAGCAATAGCTGCAGGTTAGTGCCGGTGATGACTTCGCTGCCCGGTCTTTGCATCGCGAGCGTTGACGCCACGCGAAACGGCGTGCCGCCGAGCAGGTCGGTAAGAAACACAACATCGTGCTCTGCATCGAGTTCGCTCACCGCCTGCTCAAGCTGAGCGGTCAGCCGCGCGGTGGTGGAGGTTTCCGGAAAATCGATGGCGATAAACTGCGGCTGCTCGCCGAGGATCTGCTTCATCGCCTGCTCAAGCCCGCTGGCAAAACCGCCGTGACCCGTCAAAATAATGCCTAACATCGCAACCCCTTTGCTTTTACAGGAAGTGACAGAATTTACCGACAACGCCCAGCAGCACGGTGATACCGATCAGCCGCAGCGGGCTCCAGCCGCGGCGTACCAGCCAGAACATCGTCAGGGTATAGACCAGCGGCAGGAACGCAGGCATTAGCTTATCGATCACGTCGGCCTGCAGTTTAACAACCGCATCACCCGCTTTGATTTCGAGCGTTGTATTAAGGCGGACATAGGTTGCGACCAGTGCGCCAATCACCGTCATCCCAACGATGGAAGCCGCATGACCGACCTTTTTGGTGTTGGCTTTAATCAGCGGGATGGCCGCAACGCCCATCCGGTAAGCGTAGTGCGCCAGCCCAAAACGCAGGCCAAGATGGACCACGTTAAACAGCACGATAAAGACCACAGCCCCCAGAATGGAGCCTTGCAGCGCGAGGCTGGCACCAATACCGCCGCAGATGGGCAGCAGCGTCAGCCAGAACATGGCGTCGCCAATACCGCCAAGCGGCGCACCCACGGCAATCTTGGTGCTCTGGATGCTGTTCACATCCTGCTTGGAGCGTTCCATCGCCAGGATAATGCCGATAACAAAGGTCACCAGGAACGGGTGGGTGTTAAAGAAGCCCATATGGCCTTTCATCGCCCGCGCCAGATCCCGCTTGTTGGTGTGGATCTTTTTCAGTGCAGGCAGTAACCCATACAGCCAGCCAGAGGCCTGCATACGTTCGTAGTTGAACGAGGCCTGCAGCAGCATGGAACGCCAGGCCACGCGGTTAATATCCTTTTTCGTCAGCTCGGCACCAATACTCTGGTCTTCGTAGACGTTTTCATTTACGCCGGTGAGCAACGTCTCTTCGCTTTCAGACACGCCCGGCAACGTTGTTTGATTAGATGCCATCTTCGAATTCCTCTTTCTGAGCTGCGGGAGCCGTCGGTTCAGGTGATTTACGCATCAGGTCGATCAGCGCCATTGCCAGCGCCGCCGCCGCAATCGCCAGTACAGGAAGCTTGAGCCAGGCCGCGGCGACAAAACCGATAATGAAGTAAGGGATGTAGACGTTTTTCATCATGATCTTCAGCAGCACGGCGAAGCCGATCGCTGGCATGATGCCGCCCGCGACGCCGAGACCGTCTATTAACCGTGCAGGCAGGACATCAATGGCGGTTTTCGCGTGTTCAGCGCCAAAGTAGATGGGCAGAAACGCGCACAGAAAATAAAAAATGCCGAGCGCCAGCAGCGCCAGATAGTTGACTCGCTCTATGCCGTCGGTGTCCGCGTTGGCCGCCATGCGATCGCAGCGGGACATTACGCCGGACATCACGGAGAAGAGGAAGGTGATACCCATCTGCACCGCCACGGCAAACGGCACCGCGACCCCAACGGCGACATCCGGCTTCACGCCCGTGGTGATGGCAAACGTGGTGCCGACGATGGTGCCGATAATCACGTTTGGCGGCTGCGCGCCCGCCAGCGGCGCCAGACCCATCCAGACCAGCTCTAAGGTACCGCCGGTCAGGATCCCGGTATGCAGATCGCCCAGTATCAGGCCGACCAGAGGACCAAGCACCACCGGGCGGTGCATGTGTGTTAAGCCGTTAAACATATCCAGGCCCGCGATAAAGGCAAGAAGCCCCAGCGCGAAAGCCTGCAACAGACTGATTTCCATTGTGAATCCCTCAAAGCAGTTTAAAGAGATCCAAAGCGGTCTCTGTTGGGACGCCCTGAACAAAGCATTCCACCCCGGCCGCTTTCAGGCCGTTGAACGCAGCGATATCGTTCGCGTCGACAGAGACCGTTTTGGCAATTTGCTGTTTGCCACTGGCGTAGTGCATGTTTCCGACATTGATACGGGTGATGGGCACGCCGCCTTCAACCAGCTTCAGAAAATCGGCGGGTGATTTGCAGACCAGCAGAATTTTCTGACGGTCAGCGGCGCGGTGAATATTGTCGATCACTTTTTGCAGCGACCAGAAACGCACGGCGATCCCTTCCGCGAGCACCATTTCCATCAGGTTTTGTTGAACCGGATCGTCTGCAACCTCGTCATTTGCCACCAGCACCAGGTTTGCCCCCGCAAACCCCACCCACTGCACGCCCACCTGTCCGTGGATCAGGCGTTCATCAATGCGGCATAAGACAATGTTTGGCATAGCGTTTTCCTCTTTTTAATTATGCGTGTGGAGTCGTTACGCCTTCGCAGGCGGCATGGTACTGCTGGAGTATGTCCTGAATGTGGTCAATGATGAGTTCCCGCGGCGTTGACTTGAGAGCGCCCTCGCGAACTTTGCTGTACTGCAACGGCAAATACTGGCTGATAAGCGGCAGCGGAATGGGTTCGTCTGCCAGATTGCGCACCAGTCGTTCAAAAGCATCGTCAATCTGGCTATCGGGCCAGTAATAGCGCACGCGGTCGGAGTAGCTGTAGCCGCGGGCCAGGCGTCGGGCGTTGCCGTCACCGTGATAGTAGCTTTGCCAGTATTCCGGGCGATCGAGCATCACGTTTTCCAGAACGTGACGCAGGCCCGAGCTGGCTTTCGCCGGCAGCAGTTCTTCTTCAATGGCGGCCAGTGAGAACAGCGCTTCACGCAGGGCAAAGGTCAGGGCAGGGCCGACTTTTAAAATAGCGAAGTGATCGTTCACCAGCTGGCGCAGTGCCTGTTGCGTCTGGTAATCGGTAGAGTGTGCTTCAAATACCAGCGTGTTATAGGCTTCAACCATCTTGCTCAGCGCGACGGCTTTATGTGGCTGATAGTCATAAACGTGCGCATGATCGAACTCAACGCCGGGCTGAACCACCAGGCCAATAATGCGCGGCCAGATGTCGCTTAACCCTTCCTTCTCGAATGCGTGGCGGTGTGCCTCAAGCGTGGCGCGCGCCGCCTCTGGCGTCGTGACCTCAAGCTCGGTCAGCGTTTCGTGCGCGCCGCCGGGAACCGGAACTTCCGTGCCGATAACGTAGACCAGATCGGCTACACCAAATTGCTCGAGACAGGTTGTTTCGGCAATTTTTGCCAGACGCGCGGCGCGCCCGGCAACGATCGCATCGGTTAAAGGAACCGGATCGTCTTCACAGGACATGCTGCAATCGAGGTGAATTTTTTTAAATCCGGCCGTCACGTAGTGCCTGATCAGATCGTCGGCGTTCGCCATCGCCTGCAAAGCCGGCAGGTTTTGCCAGCGGTTGGGCCCTAAATGATCGCCGCCGAGGATCAGCTGCGAAGTTGGGAAACCAAGCGATTGCGCCATCTTACAGACGAACCCGTGAAAGTCGGCGGGCGTCATGCCGGTATAGCCGCCAAACTGATCCACCTGGTTTGAGGTGGCTTCAATCAGCAGTGGCGTTTGGCGTGAATGGGCGTAACGAATGGCAGCTTCAAGTACCAGTGGATGTGCGGAACAGACGGCATAAATCCCGTTTGCGTTCCCCCGTTTATGTTGTTCCACCATTTCTGTCAGATGTTTCACTTTCCTCTCCATTTCGGATGGCAATGATTTTTATCTTTCGTTTTGTTTCATTTAATCCTGCATTATGGCGGTGTAAAAATAAAACGAAAGATAATGGTTTTCCGATCTGTTTCACAAAAGAAACATAATGAAAGGTTTCAGCGCGGTATCAGCTTGCGTATCGTCACCATGCAGGGCTTGCATTCGCTAAAAAGAAAGGCGTTAATAGACAAAACGAAATGAAATGAAAGTTTATTGATTAAGGATCTCGTATGAGCAGCAGCGATTCATCCGCAGAGAAGCGCATCACCGGCACCAGTGAAAGGCGGGAGCAGATCATTCAGCGGTTGCGGGCGCAGGGAAGCGTGCAGGTTAACGATCTGTCTCATCTGTACGGCGTATCGACGGTGACGATCCGTAACGATCTGGCGTTTCTGGAAAAGCAGGGCATCGCCGTTCGTGCCTACGGCGGGGCGCTGATCTGCGAAGGGAATGCGCCTGGCATCGAGCCTTCCGTTGAGGATAAAAGCTCGCTCAATACGGCGGTGAAGCGCAGCATCGCTCAGGCCGCCGCCGCGCTGGTGAAGCCGGGGCACCGCATTATTCTGGATTCCGGCACCACCACTTTTGAGATCGCTCGTATGCTGCGCCAGCACACGGATGTCATTGCGATGACTAACGGGATGAACGTGGCGAATGCGTTGCTGGAAGCTGAAGGGGTAGAGCTGCTGATGACCGGCGGGCACTTGCGGCGTCAGTCGCAGTCCTTCTACGGCGACCAGGCGGAACAGTCCTTACAGAATTATCACTTTGATCTGCTGTTCCTGGGTGTCGACGCTATCGATCTCGAGCGCGGGGTGAGCACGCACAACGAGGATGAAGCACGCCTGAACCGCAAAATGTGCGAGGTGGCAGAGCGTATTATTGTCGTGACCGACTCCAGCAAGTTTAACCGCTCAAGCCTGCATAAAATCATTGATACGCAACGGATTGATATGATTATCGTTGATGAAGGTATTCCGGCGGAGAGTCTGGAAGGATTACGGAAAAGCGGGATTGAGGTGGTGTTGGTTTAAGATTTTTTACCCTCTCCCCTATGGGGAGAGGGAAGGCTGAGGGGCCATCACGTCACCGGCGCCGGGTTAAACACCGCCAGCTGGTTATGCAATCCCCACTGGTCCGAGAAAGTTTTCTTCCTCCCGCTCGCTACGTCCAGAATAAAATGGAACAGATTCCAGCCCACGTCCTCAATACTCTCTTCCCCGGTGGCGATGGTGCCCGCGTTGATATCCATTAAGTCATACCAGCGGTTTGCCAGCTCGGTGCGGGTCGCCATCTTGATCACCGGGACCGCCATCAGCCCGTACGGCGTGCCGCGCCCGGTGGTAAAGACCTGCACCGTAATGCCGGACGCCACCTGCTGGGTGCCGCACACAAAATCGCTGGCAGGTGTTGCCGCATAAATAAGGCCGCGCCTGGTTGGCCGCTGGCCCGGAGAGAGCACTTCCACAATCGCGCTCTGGCCGGATTTGGCAATCGAACCGAGGGCTTTTTCCACCACGTTGGCCAGGCCGCCTTTTTTGTTGCCCGGCGACGGGTTAGCGCTGCGGTCTGTTTGGCCCATATCGAGATAGTTATCGTACCAGGCCATCTCTTCCAGCAGGCGTTTGCCCACCTCTTCGTTGACGGCGCGCGGCGTCAGCAGATGGATGGCGTCACGCACTTCGGTTACCTCGGAGAACATCACCGTGGCGCCGCAGCGAACCAGCAGATCGGACGCATAGCCCACTGCCGGGTTGGCCGTCACGCCGGAAAACGCATCGCTGCCGCCGCATTGTGTTCCCACCACCAGTTCCGACGCCGGACACGTTTCGCGCTGGCGGCGGTTGAGTTTGTCCAGATGATGCTCTGCTACCTGCAAAATATCGTCGACCATTGAACGAAAACCAACGTGGCGCTCGTCCTGCAGGCGCACGATGCTGGCCCCGTCAGCCGGGATGGCTTTGACATCTTCGGTGCCCTGCAGCAGGCGCTCTGGCTGCAATTTTTCACAGCCGAGGCCAATAACCATCACCTCGCCGCCAAAGTTCGGATTCAGGGCGATATTGTGGATAGTACGGATCGGCACGACCGCCGCGGGCGCATTGATCGCTACGCCGCAGCCGTACAGGTGGTTAAGACCCACTACGCCGTCGACGTTCGGGTACTTTGGCAGCAGATCGCGTTCTATGATTTTCACCACGTAATCCACCACGCCCGCCACGCAGTGCACGCTGGTGGTAATGCCGAGCAGGTTTTTGGTGCCGACGCTACCGTCCGCATTGCGGTAGCCTTCAAAGGTATAGCCCTCCAGCGGCGGCAAAGCTTCAGGAACGCGGGTCGCCAGCGGAAGCGTATTCAGCGGCGGTGCTTCTGGCAGCGCCACCAGCGACTCCTCAATCCAGCTACCCTGCGGGATAGCGCTTACCGCATAGCCGATGACTTCGCCGTAGCGTACGATTTCACCGTGGGCAGGAATATCGACCAACGCGACCTTGTGCCCCTGCGGAATATGCTCAATCAGCTCCAGCCCGTCCGGGAAGCGGGTGCCTGCTTTTAAGCCATTGTCGTTGACAATAATCGCCACGTTATCCGTATCGTGAACCTTAATATAAAACGCCGTCGGGGGTGCCTCTCTAATTACAATATCGGTCATTATTCACTCTTCTCCGGCAAAGTTTCAGCTATGAAAAATAACTCGTTGGATAATCGTTTTCTTAACGTAGAAATAAAGCATGTCAGGAGAAGAAAAGTGAAAATGTGATCGCGATCGTTTCAGGCGGACTAATCCTTGATTCTGTGCATTAGCGCCCACTGCTTTGTGCATATGCTCAAAATAGCATTGAGATGTAACGCAATACTTGAGCATCAAAACAATGTGCTGACGTATAGAGCCGATTATACTGAATGACGATTTTATAACGCCACCATTCAGTCAGAGAAATAAATATAAAGAATCTGTTCTGGAATAAATATTACTGGCGAAAACTGCGGAATTAAAAAAGGGTTAAGTGATGAATAACGATATCTTCCCGAATAAGTTTAAAGCTGCCCTCGCGGCGCACCAGATTCAGATTGGCTGTTGGTCCGCGCTGGCAAACCCTATCAGCACCGAAGTGTTAGGCCTGGCCGGATTCGACTGGCTGGTGCTGGACGGCGAACACGCGCCGAACGATATCAGCACCTTTATTCCGCAGCTGATGGCGCTGAAAGGTAGCCCCAGCACTCCGGTGGTGCGCGTGCCAACTAACGAGCCGGTGATTATCAAGCGTCTGCTGGATATCGGTTTCTACAATTTCCTGATCCCGTTTGTGGAAACGGAAGAACAGGCGGCGCTGGCCGTGGCCTCAACGCGCTATCCGCCGGAAGGGATTCGCGGCGTCTCGGTATCACACCGCGCCAACATGTTTGGCACCGTGCCGGACTATTTCGCCCAGTCTAATAGCAACATCACTATTCTGGTTCAGATTGAAAGCCAGCAGGGCGTTGATAACGTCGATGCGATTGCAGCCACAGACGGCGTGGACGGTATCTTCGTCGGTCCAAGCGATCTGGCTGCGGCGTTTGGGCATCTGGGTAACGCCAGCCACCCGGACGTACAGCGCGCAATACAGCACATCTTTGCCCGCGCCAAAGCGCACGGCAAACCGTGCGGCATTCTGGCGCCGGTTGAAGCCGATGCCCGCCGCTACCTGGAGTGGGGAGCCACGTTCGTTGCCGTCGGCAGCGACCTCGGCGTGTTCCGCTCAGCGACGCAGAAATTAGCGGACGCTTTTAAAAAATAACCATCATTGAGGAAACAGATTATGACGCTGAAAGTGGGTTTTATTGGTCTTGGGATCATGGGTAAACCAATGAGTAAGAACCTGATTAAAGCGGGTTACTCACTGGTGGTATCCGATCACAATCCACAGTCTGTGGCTGAGGTGATGGCGGCGGGCGCGGAAACAGCTACTACCCCTAAAGCCATTGCTGAGCAGTGCGATGTCATCATCACCATGCTGCCAAATTCCCCTCACGTCAAAGAGGTCGCGCTTGGGAAGAACGGCATCATCGAGGGTGCGAAGCCGGGCCTGGTGCTGATTGATATGAGCTCTATCGCCCCGCTCGCGAGCCGTGAAATCAGCGAGGCGTTAAAAGCGAAGGGCGTAGAGATGCTGGATGCGCCCGTCAGCGGCGGCGAGCCGAAAGCCATCGACGGTACCCTGTCGGTGATGGTGGGCGGCGATAAGGCCGTGTTCGACAAATACTATGACCTGATGAAGGCGATGGCGGGCTCCGTAGTGCATACCGGAGACATTGGCGCGGGCAACGTTACCAAGCTCGCGAACCAGGTGATTGTGGCGCTGAACATTGCCGCCATGTCTGAAGCGCTGACGCTGGCAACGAAGGCGGGCGTCAATCCGGACCTGGTTTATCAGGCAATCCGTGGCGGTCTGGCGGGCAGTACGGTGCTGGATGCCAAAGCGCCGATGGTGATGGATCGTAATTTCAAACCCGGTTTCCGCATTGATCTGCACATCAAAGATCTGGCGAACGCGCTGGATACGTCTCACGGCGTGGGTGCACAGCTACCGCTGACCGCTGCGGTTATGGAGATGATGCAGGCGCTGCGTGCGGATGGCCTGGGTACGGCCGATCACAGCGCGATTGCGTGCTACTACGAAAAACTGGCGAAGGTGGAAGTGGCGCGTTAATAGCATCTTGCCCGCACCTGAGGGTGACAGCGGCGCGCAAACCCTCTATACTGCGCGCCGAAGCTGACCAGACAGTCGCCGCTTCGTCGTCGTCCCTTTCGGGGGAGACGGGCGGAGGGGAGGAAAGTCCGGGCTCCATAGGGCAGGGTGCCAGGTAACGCCTGGGGGGGAAACCCACGACCAGTGCAACAGAGAGCAAACCGCCGATGGCCCGCGCAAGCGGGATCAGGTAAGGGTGAAAGGGTGCGGTAAGAGCGCACCGCGCGGCTGGTAACAGTCCGTGGCACGGTAAACTCCACCCGGAGCAAGGCCAAATAGGGGTTCACATGGTACGGCCCGTACTGAACCCGGGTAGGCTGCTTGAGCCAGTGAGCGATTGCTGGCCTAGATGAATGACTGTCCACGACAGAACCCGGCTTATCGGTCAGCTTCAACTTCTTCCAGAACCCCGCTTCGGCGGGGTTTTTGCTTTTAGGGTTTCGTAGCCCAGGTATGCGCATCGCCACCCGGCAACTCGCACAAACGACATCAGTTCTCATATTTGCGACATTAAGCACATTTCACTGCATGACCCTTTCGGGCATCGCTATGCCTACCGCAAACGATCGTCATCACAAAATTTCACCCTAAAAAATGGTGAATTTACAGTATTGTTAATTTGTTGCGAATGTTAACTGAACGATCGCAAATATTTTCTTATTTGATATAAACATATTGAAATTAAAAACATTCAGGCTATGAATGTGTGACGTATTCCACTGTTTATAAAAAGCTGTCCAAAAATCCTCTGCAAAATTTGATAATTTGAAAGAATGTTTAAAAGGAATAACGGTTATTTATTGGCCTTTAATTGTCTGAAAGTTCGTCTTTATTGATTTATTTAACGCAGAGAAATTTATCAAGGTTATCGCCATAAAATAAATTTATTACTGCTGATTTTATTGATCGATATCAGCGTAATGGTGTGCTTTTAATTTTTTATGATATTGATTGTAAAGTGTTTTTTAGGTTCTTGTTGTGCCCGTAAAATGCGCGGGGAAGCAAATTGTGAGTAACAGCACATACCCCCTGAAACATTATTGGGTAGAATCCGCTGCGTCATAGGGAAATAAGCGCAGAATATTATGAATACTATTATTCTACCGAAAACTCAGCACCTCGTGGTATTTCAGGAAGTCATTAAAAGTGGCTCCATAGGTTCTGCCGCAAGACAACTAGGCCTGACGCAACCCGCCGTCAGCAAAATCATCAGCGACATCGAATCCTACTTCGGGGTGGAAGTGATGGTGCGTAAAAACACCGGCGTAAAACTCACTGCCGCTGGTCAGGTGCTGCTGTCATACGCTGAGTCGATCACCCGCGAAATGAAAAACATGGTGAGCGAGATTAACAGCCTCAGTTTTAGTACCGTTATGGACGTCTCCTTTGGTTATCCGTCGCTGATTGGCTTCACCTTCCTGTCTGAGATGATCAAAAAATTCAGGGAAGTGTTCCCGAAAGCACGCGTCTCCATGTATGAAGCGCAGCTCTCTTCATTCCTGCCCGCCATTCGCGACGGTCGGCTGGATTTTGCCATCGGCACGCTGAGCGACGGAATGTTGCTTCAGGATCTTCACGTTGAGCCACTGTTTGAATCTGAGTTTGTGCTGGTGGCGAGTAAATCACGAACGTGCACTGGCCCGACCAGACTGGCATCACTTACGCATGAGCAGTGGGTGATGCCGCAAACCGATATGGGCTACTACAACGAACTCCTGACCACCCTGCAAGACAACCACATCAGCATTGAAAACATCGTCCAGACCGATTCCGTCGTCACCATTTATAACCTTGTCCTGAATGCCGATTATCTGACGGTGATCCCCCGCGACATGATTGCGCCGTTCGGCTCGGACCAGTTTATCGTCCTGCCGGTGGAAGATGAATTACCCGTGGCGCGCTATGCCGCCGTGTGGTCGAAAAATTACAGTATTAAAAAATCGGCGTCAGTATTAGTTGAACTGGCAAAACAATATTCGTCGATGGATATCGATAAACGACGATAGAAATAATTAAGTTTTAAAACACCCGGAGCGACGCTTTTTAACGCTCTGATACCCTGACTTTGTCTGAAAACAATGAATTATTATAACGAGGATATTATGCACATTACTTACGATCTCCCGATGACCATTGAAGATATTCAGGACGCCAGAAAACGCCTGGCGGGAAAAATTTATAAAACCGGCATGCCGCGCTCAAATTATCTCAGCGAACGCTGTAAGGGTGAGATATTCCTGAAATTTGAAAATATGCAGCGTACCGGTTCGTTTAAAATACGCGGGGCGTTTAATAAGTTAAGTTCGTTGACGGATGCAGAAAAACGCAAAGGGGTAGTGGCCTGCTCCGCAGGAAACCACGCTCAGGGGGTGTCGCTCTCCTGCGCCATGCTCGGTATCGACGGCAAAGTGGTGATGCCGATGGGCGCGCCAAAATCCAAGGTCGCCGCTACCCGCGACTATTCGGCGGAAGTGGTGCTGCACGGCGAGAACTTTAACGACACCATCGCTAAGGTGAGCGAAATCGTCGAGATGGAGGGGCGCATATTTATTCCGCCTTATGACGATGCGAAAGTCATTGCCGGGCAGGGCACCATCGGCCTCGAAATTCTCGAAGATCTTTACGACGTGGATAACGTGATTGTCCCTATCGGCGGCGGCGGCTTAATTGCCGGTATTGCGACAGCAATTAAATCCATCAACCCGACAATCAATATTATCGGCGTACAGTCTGAAAACGTTCACGGCATGGCGGCTTCCTGGCAGGCCGGAGAAATAACCAACCATCGCGTTACCGGCACATTAGCCGACGGCTGCGACGTGTCTCGTCCGGGTAAATTAACCTTCGAAATTGTTCGTGAACTGGTCGATGACATTGTGCTGGTGAGCGAAGACGATATTCGCAACAGCATGATTGCCCTTATTCAGCGAAATAAAGTGGTGACGGAAGGTGCGGGCGCGCTGGCCTGCGCGGCGTTATTAAGCGGCAAGCTTGACCACTATATTCAGGGCCGTAAAACCGTCTGCATTATTTCCGGCGGCAATATCGATCTCTCCCGTGTTTCCCAAATTACCGGCTTCGTTGACGCATAAAGGTGACCTATGAGCAACACAGAAAGCATTATCGTTGGCCAGACAAAAACGTCCTCCTGGCGTAAGTCTGACACCACATGGACGCTCGGCCTGTTTGGTACCGCCATTGGCGCAGGCGTGCTGTTCTTCCCCATTCGCGCAGGCTTTGGCGGACTGATCCCCATCCTGCTGATGCTGGTTCTCGCCTTCCCGATTGCGTTTTACTGCCACCGCGCGCTGGCGCGCCTCTGTTTATCCGGCAGCAACGTCTCCGGCAACATCACCGAAACGGTGGAAGAGCACTTCGGGAAAACCGGTGGGGTGGTGATCACTTTCCTCTACTTCTTCGCCATTTGCCCGCTGCTGTGGATTTACGGCGTCACCATTACTAACACCTTTATGACCTTCTGGGAAAACCAGCTCCAGATGCCTGCGCTGAACCGCGGCGTGGTGGCGCTGTTCCTGCTGCTGCTGATGGCCTTTGTGATCTGGTTCGGGAAAGACCTGATGGTGAAGGTGATGAGCTACCTGGTGTTCCCGTTCATTGCCAGCCTGGTGCTGATTTCCCTGTCGCTGATCCCGTACTGGAACTCGGCGGTAATCGACCAGGTCAACCTGAGCGATATCGCCTTTACCGGTCATGACGGCATTCTGGTCACGGTGTGGCTGGGGATCTCCATCATGGTCTTCTCCTTTAACTTCTCGCCCATCGTCTCCTCGTTTGTAGTCTCCAAGCGCGAAGAGTACGAGCCGAAGTTCGGGAAAGAATTCACCGAGCAGAAATGTTCCAAAATCATCGGTCGCGCCAGCCTGCTGATGGTGGCGGTGGTGATGTTCTTCGCCTTTAGCTGCCTGTTTACGCTCTCTCCGCAGAACATGGCGGATGCCAAAGCGCAGAACATTCCGGTGCTCTCTTACCTGGCGAACCACTTTGCCTCGATGTCGGGCAGTAAATCCACGTTCGCCACGGTGCTGGAATACGGCGCCTCCATCATCGCGCTGGTCGCTATCTTTAAATCCTTCTTCGGCCACTACCTGGGCACGCTGGAGGGGCTGAATGGCCTGATCCTCAAGTTCGGCTACAAAGGCGATAAGAAGAGCGTCTCCGTCGGCAAACTGAACACCATCAGCATGATTTTCATCATGGGCTCCACCTGGATTGTGGCCTACGCCAACCCGAACATCCTCGACCTTATTGAAGCCATGGGGGCGCCAATTATCGCCTCTCTGCTGTGTCTGCTGCCGATGTACGCTATCCGCAAGGCGCCAGCGCTGGCGAAATACAAAGGCCGGACCGAGAACATCTTCGTGACCGTGGTCGGCCTGCTGACCATTCTGAATATCGTTTACAAACTGTTCTAACCCAAAGCTCAGGAAGAGCGGAGTAACACATGACTGAATTTCCGGTAGTACTGGTTATTAACTGCGGATCGTCCTCCGTTAAGTTTTCGGTGCTGGACGCAGCAGGCTGCGATGCCCTGCTGACGGGCATTGCGGACGGCATCAACACTGAAAAAGCCTTTATTTCCGTGAACGGGGGTGAGCCAGTCAGACTGGCTCACCAGGACTACGAAGGGGCGCTGGCCGCCATCGCCCTCGAGCTGGAGAAACGCGACCTGATGAGCAGCGTGGCCCTGATTGGCCACCGCATCGCTCACGGCGGCGATCTCTTCAGCGAGTCGACCCTCATCACGGAAGAGGTCATTGAGCAGATCCGCCTGGTTTCCCCGCTGGCGCCGCTGCATAACTACGCCAACCTGAGCGGCGTGCAAGCCGCAGAGCGCCTGTTCCCCGGCGTGCAGCAGGTGGCGGTATTTGACACCAGCTTCCATCAGACCATGGCGCCGCAGGCGTATCTGTACGGTCTGCCGTACCGCTATTTTGAAGAGCTGGGCGTGCGCCGCTACGGCTTCCACGGCACCTCTCACCGCTACGTGTCCGCGCAGGCGCACGCGCTCCTCGGGCTGTCCCCCGAGGACAGCGGCCTGGTGATTGCTCACCTCGGCAACGGGGCGTCCATCTGCGCGGTGCGCAACGGTAAAAGCGTCGATACCTCAATGGGGATGACGCCGCTGGAAGGGCTGGTGATGGGCACGCGCTGCGGCGACGTGGACTTCGGCGCAATGGCGTGGATTGCCCAGCAGACCGGCCAGTCGTTCGAGGATCTGGAGCGCGTGGTCAACAAAGAGTCCGGGTTGCTTGGCATCTCCGGTATCTCCTCCGATTTACGCGCGCTGGAGAAAGCCTGGCATGACGGCAATGACCGGGCGCAGCTGGCGATAAAGACCTTTGTCCACCGCATAGCGCGGCATATCGCCGGTCACGCCGCGTCTCTGCACCGTCTGGATGGCGTGATCTTCACTGGCGGCATCGGTGAAAACTCAACGCTGATCCGCGCGCTGGTGGCGGAACATCTGAAGGTGTTTGGCATCGCGCTCGACGAGGCGAAAAACGCTCTGCCGGGCAGCGCGGGTGCGCGCGTCATCTCCACCGAGTCGTCCCGCGTGACCTGCGCGGTTATCCCTACCAACGAAGAAAAAATGATCGCGCTGGACGCCCTCCGTCTTGGGAAGGTCACCCCGGCTGCGGCTTACGCCTGATAAAGCGAGAATCACATGAAAGTAACAATCGATACGGGCGTCGCGCCTTACAGCGACGCATGGGCCGGGTTTCGCGGTGAAGAATGGAAAAATGCCGTTAACGTCCGCGATTTTATTCAGCATAACTACACCCCTTATGAAGGCGATGAAGCTTTCCTCGCGCAGGCGACGCCAGCAACGACGGCGCTGTGGCAGAAGGTGATGGTCGGCATTCGCCAGGAGAATGCCACCCACGCCCCAGTGGATTTCGACACCAACATTGCCACCACCATTACCGCCCACGGACCGGGCTATATCGACCAGGATCTTGAGACGATCGTCGGCCTGCAAACCGACAAGCCGCTCAAGCGCGCCCTGCATCCGTACGGCGGGATCAATATGATCCGCAGCTCGTTCGAAGCCTACGGCCGCGAGATGGATCCGCAGTTCGAATACCTGTTTACCGACCTGCGTAAAACCCACAACCAGGGCGTGTTTGACGTTTACTCCCCGGAGATGATGCGCTGCCGTAAATCTGGCGTGCTGACCGGTCTGCCGGACGGCTACGGGCGCGGGCGCATTATCGGCGACTACCGCCGCGTGGCGCTGTACGGCATCAGCTATCTGGTGCGCGAGCGTGAACTGCAGTTTGCCGATCTGCAGGGGAGGCTGGAGCGCGGCGAAGATCTGGAGGCGACGATCCGCCTGCGCGAGGAACTGGCGGAGCATAAGCGTGCGTTGCTGCAGATCCAGCAGATGGCGGCGAACTATGGCTTTGATATTTCACGTCCGGCAATGAACGCGCAGGAAGCGGTGCAGTGGGTCTACTTTGCCTACCTTGCCGCAGTGAAATCCCAGAACGGCGGGGCGATGTCGCTGGGGCGCACGGCCTCGTTCCTTGATATCTACATTGAGCGCGACATGCAGGCAGGAAGGCTGAACGAGGTGCAGGCCCAGGAGCTGATCGACCACTTCATCATGAAGATCCGCATGGTGCGCTTCCTGCGCACGCCGGAGTTCGACACGCTCTTCTCCGGCGATCCGATCTGGGCCACGGAAGTGATCGGCGGCATGGGGCTGGATGGCCGTACGCTGGTGACAAAAAACAGCTTCCGCTACCTGCATACCCTGCACACCATGGGGCCCGCGCCGGAGCCGAACCTGACTATCCTCTGGTCTGAACAGCTGCCGATCGCGTTTAAGAAATACGCCGCGCAGGTGTCGATCGTCACCTCGTCGCTGCAGTATGAGAACGACGATCTTATGCGCGCCGACTTCAACAGCGACGACTACGCCATTGCCTGCTGCGTCAGCCCGATGGTGATCGGCAAGCAGATGCAGTTCTTTGGCGCACGCGCCAACCTTGCTAAAACGCTGCTGTACGCGATCAACGGCGGGGTGGACGAGAAGCTGAAGATCCAGGTCGGCCCGAAAACCGAGCCGCTGCTGGATGAGGTGCTGGATTACGACACCGTGATGGCGAGCCTCGATCACTTTATGGACTGGCTGGCGGTGCAGTACATCAGCGCGCTGAATCTCATTCACTACATGCATGATAAGTACAGTTACGAAGCCTCGCTGATGGCGCTGCACGATCGTGACGTCTATCGCACCATGGCCTGCGGCATTGCCGGGCTGTCGGTGGCGGCGGATTCCCTGTCGGCGATTAAGTACGCCACGGTGAAACCAGTGCGCGACCACAACGGCCTGGCGGTGGACTTCGTCATCGAAGGGGACTATCCGCAGTACGGTAATAATGACGATCGCGTGGACAGCATCGCCTGCGACCTGGTGGAGCGATTTATGAAGAAGATCCAGGCGCTGCCGACGTATCGCAACGCGGTGCCGACTCAGTCGATCCTGACTATCACCTCCAACGTGGTCTACGGCCAGAAAACGGGCAACACGCCGGACGGACGCCGCGGCGGTACGCCGTTTGCGCCTGGCGCCAACCCGATGCACGGTCGCGACAGGAAAGGGGCGGTGGCTTCGCTAACGTCGGTCGCCAAGCTGCCGTTTACCTACGCCAAAGACGGGATTTCCTATACCTTCTCCATTGTGCCGCAGGCGCTGGGCAAGGATGAACTGGTGCGCAAAACCAACCTGGTGGGGCTGCTGGATGGGTACTTCCATCACGAAGCGTCTATTGAGGGCGGGCAGCACCTGAACGTCAACGTCATGAACCGGGAGATGCTGCTGGATGCCATTGCCCATCCGGAGAGCTACCCGAACCTGACAATTCGCGTATCCGGCTATGCGGTACGGTTTAACGCTCTGACGCGCGAGCAGCAGCAGGACGTGATTTCGAGGACGTTTACGCAGGCAATCTGACGACATTCAGGTCTCATGCCCCCTCAGCGCAGGGGGCATTTTTTTGCCCGCTAAACATACAAAATTGTTTATGTAATTACTCACACATATTCATCCAGTCTTGAAAAACGGGAGCGCCACGGATTTAACAGGCACCTCAGCGTCATCTAAGAAGACTTAAACAGGGGAACCCATACCCATGAGCAGTGAGCGTTTACCTGCAAGCGTCGGTATGGTTCGAGCGACAAGCTGCCTCTGGCTGAATATAAAAAATCAAATTAATCTACAAAACATTTAAAATCGCTTCGGTACAAGGAGCAATAGAATTATTTATGATGTTGTCGTTGTTGCCGATGTAATTCAGAAACGACCACCACTCTTTTCTAAGGTAAAGGAGAACTTATGACGGCGATCTCAAATGGACAACAACTTAGGCAGGCCATACACGCTGAAGCCAGCCCGGGCAGGAACAATTCAGCATCAAAAATCAAGCAGGTAGAGGCCCAGATCGAGGCCTTAACAAAAGAAATCCAGAATTATGTTGAAGGTATTGCAAGTGGTGAGATAGATGAGACTCCTGAAGAAAAAGAACGCAGAATGGCAGAGCTTAGTCAGCAGCTAGCACATCTTTATGAACAGCTTGGCCAGCTCCAGAGACAACAAGTTGAAGAAGCACAGCAGAAAAAAGCAGAATCTACACCAAAACAAAACGGAGAAGAACAGATAGATCACATCAAGAAGATAACCCGTTATATTGATGTATATATCTAAATTGGTTCTTTTGGCCGGTTTTCGTCATACTTAAGGTTTGATATCATTTTTATACATGCTGGCACTATTGAGTCGCCAGCTTTATCCGGGAGGTAATGCATCGATGACTCATCGTTACAGGATTGCTCTGATATGGGGACTGGTTTGTTTTTCATTACTTTATCGTGCATTTCCCTCAGAGATCTTTTTGTCATTAAAAGTATTGCAGCAATGGCAAATCCCTGTCTGGGAGCAAATAGTACACTATTCCATGGGAATTCTTCCCGCGTTGACTCCACTATTATATTTTTTATTCCTGACTCATCGGGGCAAATTCACTAAAGGTCATGCTTTCATGATGCCCCTCATCGCGTGGATTGCTTTTCGTTTTGCTCTGATTTGCGTTCTTTGGCTTATTACGTTCAAAATAAGCAAGCCCCCCCTCTATTCTGAAGGATTCATGGATATTGTGAGCACTCAGATCGTCAGAATGTTCTGGAATGCGAATGTCCTGGATTCTGCTCTGGTCATTCTTGTTTGTAGTTACGCTTTTTGGCGTGAGCATAATTTGTGGCTGCGAATTAACAATACAGCCAGATAAATCTCATTAATTGATAGTAATTTTGTATGGCCATTGCATGGCGTCAAGTCCGAATCAACAGCCCCCACGTCACTTCCGGTACAAGTAAGTGCAAGTGAGGGACTGTTTTCTTCTCGTCATGTCGGAAGAAATGGGCGATTTAAAAGACAGAATTTATTTAACGGGCTTTGACAGTGGAAGCCCTTTTTTCCCGGCATAGAATACCACCAGCGTGGCTCCTTCCGGACCTGTGTAGCCCCTGTGTGCACTATCAACCATCTCTGGTAGCACCTCTCCCGCCTGCAGAGTACGGGTTTTACCCGTTGCCTGTTTTTCAACGGTTAAAGCGCCTTTTTCTACATAGGCGGCGTTCGGCATGGGATGTTCATGCCAGTCAAGACTTGTATTCGGCGAAATAGTGATTTTCAGCACAGAAAGCTGCGGTGTACCTGCTGGATAAGGCGCGTATTCCACTCCATCCCAGGACTTCTCGGTCTCCAGTAACGTTTCGATGCTAATCCCATCAGAATTATGACTGCTGTGAGCATAAGATGCCACTGGTGAAATAATAAAAGATAATACACAAAGAACAGATGCGTGAACGTAAGATCTTTTCATAGGAATTTCCTTTACAATTATCATGTTTAAGCTTGTGCGTAAATATCAAAATTTATTCATCTAACATCAACAATATGTTTGAAATGCAGACGGAAACATTGTAGTTATGAAAAAATAAACAGCAAGAGTATTTACATATTTTAATAAGCTTAATGCTTGTATTTTAATGGTTATATTGTTTTGAATTGTGAAGGAATAAAAAATGGTGCCGCATTGATGATGTTTAATATTTTTTAATGATATTTAATTTATAAAGTATCATATGGTTGTCATATTTTTTATCCTCAGGGCACTAATGCCGAGGATATAAAATCGGCGCAGCTCACGTAGCTCAATCTGACTGGACTGACACCGCCGACACGCCATGGCGATTCACTTTAATCCATCGAATTGTTCATCGGTAGTATCCGGGAAATTCAAAAATAACTCTGATGTGGAGATGTTACGTACACCTTTATAAATTCTGATAAAGCGCCATTCCCAGGATAACTTAATTCTTTGAGCTGAATCACATTTGGGTTTTATTTTTAATATTTCCAAAATAAGGAGAAAATTTTTCTCTAAATGCAGAAAAGCCATATTAATTATGTGACTTTTTTCTCCCTCTCTCCGGATATGATCTTCCCACACCAATAACACACACCTGCACTCTCTGAATCGCAATCGCTGGCGATCGGAACCCTATAAAAACAACTGTTTACCCTACAAAATAAGCGAGTGCCCAATGAATATGGCAACAAACAGCAGTGTGATTGTGAATGATTCCCCTGCGGCAAGGCGGGCGGGAATGAGCGAAAGCGAGTGGCGAGAGGCGATCAAATTCGACAGCACCGACACGGGCTGGGTCATCATGAGTATCGGGATGGCTATCGGTGCGGGTATCGTTTTTCTTCCGGTGCAGGTTGGATTAATGGGCCTGTGGGTCTTTTTGCTCTCGTCGATAATTGGCTATCCGGCCATGTACCTCTTCCAGCGTTTATTTATTAATACGCTGGCGGAATCCCCGGAATGTAAAGACTACCCGAGCGTGATTAGCGGTTATTTAGGTAAAAACTGGGGCATCTTATTAGGTGCGCTCTATTTCGTGATGCTGGTCATCTGGATGTTTGTCTATTCCACGGCTATCACCAACGACAGCGCATCCTATTTGCACACCTTCGGGGTCACCGAGGGGTTGCTGTCGGAAAATCCCTTCTACGGCTTATTCCTGATCTGTATTGTGGTCGCCATCTCTTCGCGCGGTGAAAAGCTGCTGTTTAAAGTCTCCAGTCTGATGGTGCTGACCAAATTATTTGTGGTGGCGGCGCTGGGGCTTTCGATGATCGGCCTCTGGCATTTAGCCAACGTGGGCATGCTGCCGCCGATGGGCTTGCTGATAAAAAATGCCATTATTACGCTGCCCTTTACCTTAACCTCCATTCTGTTTATCCAGACATTAAGCCCGATGGTGATTTCCTATCGTTCACGGGAAAAATCCGTTGAGGTGGCGCGTCATAAGGCGCTGCGGGCGATGAATATCGCCTTTGGCATACTGTTTGTCACGGTCTTCTTCTACGCCGTCTCTTTCACCCTGGCGATGGGACACGAAGAAGCGGTGAAAGCCTACGAGCAGAACATTTCCGCCCTGGCGATTGCGGCGCAGTTTATCAGCGGCGACGGCGCGGGCTGGGTCAAAATCGTCAGCGTGATCCTCAATATTTTTGCCGTGATGACCGCCTTCTTCGGCGTCTATCTCGGCTTCCGCGAAGCCACGCAGGGGATCGTGATGAATATCCTGCGCCGTAAAATGCCGGCTGAACGTATTAATGAAAGCATCGTCCAGCGCGGGATCATGCTGTTCGCTATCCTGCTGGCCTGGAGCGCGATCGTGTTAAACGCGCCGGTACTGAGCTTCACCTCTATCTGTAGCCCCATCTTCGGCATGGTGGGCTGCCTGATCCCTGCGTGGCTGGTCTACAAGGTACCGGCGCTGCATAAATATAAGGGCGTATCGCTGGTGATTATTGTCATCACCGGGCTGCTGCTTTGTGTTTCTCCTTTCCTCGCATTTTCCTGAGGGCAAATAAGGTCGTAACGATGTCTGAGCAAACTCATCCTTTATGGAATCAATTTATTCGCGTAGTGCAGGAAGAAGTTAAGCCTGCGCTGGGGTGCACCGAGCCCGTTTCTCTGGCCCTTGCCTGTGCGATTGCCGCAGAGCAACTGCCTGGCGACGTCACGAAGATTGAGGCGTGGGTATCGCCGAATCTGATGAAGAATGGGCTTGGCGTAACGGTGCCGGGCACCGGCATGGTCGGGTTGCCCATTGCGGCGGCGCTGGGTGCCATCGGTGGCAATGCGCAGGCGGGGCTGGAGGTGCTGAAAGATGTCACCGCCGATGCGCTGGCGCGGGCCAAAGCAATGCTTAACGCCGGTCTGGTGCAGGTGAAATTGCAGGAGCCGTGCGATGAGATCCTCTATTCACGTGCCTGCGTCTACGCCGGTGAGTCCTCGGCCATGGTGACCATTGCGGGCGGACATACCCGCGTGGTGGAGGTGGTTTGTCACGGCGAAACGCGCTTCAGTCTTGACGAGCGGCAGGTCGAGGTAAGTAACGATCCGCTGGCGGTACTGTCGAACACCACGCTCTCGCAGATCCTGGAGTTTGTCGAACAGGTACCGTTCGAGGCGATCCGCTTTATCCTGGAAGCAGGGCAACTGAACGACGCGCTCTCTCGTGAAGGGCTTAGCGGGAAGTGGGGGCTACACATTGGCGCCACCCTCAATAAGCAGCGCGCACGCGGATGGATGGCGCAGGATCTGGGTTCAGACATCGTTATCCGCACCAGTGCGGCCTCGGATGCCCGCATGGGCGGTGCGACGCTGCCGGCGATGAGCAACTCGGGCTCCGGGAATCAGGGAATTACAGCCACCATGCCGGTTGTCGTGGTCGCTGAACATGTTCAGGCCGATGACGAACGGCTGGCGCGGGCGCTGATGCTCTCGCATCTGTCGGCTATCTACATTCATTACCAGCTTCCGCGTTTGTCCGCGCTGTGTGCGGCGACAACGGCCGGTATGGGGGCCGCCGCAGGGATGGCGTGGCTGATGGGCGGAAGCTATCAGACGATTGCAATGGCCATCGGCAGTATGATCGGTGACATCAGCGGGATGATCTGCGACGGGGCGTCTAACAGCTGCGCCATGAAAGTCTCGACCAGCGTCACCAGCGCCTGGAAAGCCGTGATGATGGCGCTGGATGAGTCGGGCGTGACGGGCAACGAGGGGATTGTAGCGCACGACGTGGAGCAGTCGATCGCGAACCTGTGCGCGCTGGCGTGCCGCTCAATGCAGGCAACGGACCGGCAGATTATTGAGATTATGGCGAGTAAGGTGTAGCGATTGGCATTCGTCCCTCTTCCCAAAGGGGAGAGGGACCGATCGAGCAACTCTTAAACCGGCAAATCAATCAGCAGCGCGCGCAGCGGCGTATCTGCCACCAGGGTGATATTCGCTTCGTCACGAATAAACGCCCCGTCGCCGCAGGTGAGCGCTTCTTTCTCTTCCGCGTGCGTTACCGCATGCACCGTACCGTGAATGGACTGCAAATAGGCGCGCGGACCGTGCAGCTGGAAGCTTGCCTGTTCACCTTTTTTCAGTTCGATATGGTGCAGCCATACCTGCTGTCGCAGCTGCAAGCTGTCCTTGCTGCCGTCAGGCGAGGCAATCAGCTGCTGTTTATCGCCCTTCAGATCTATTTTCTGCACCAGCGGGTTTTCTCGCTCAGGGCAGGCGTCGAGCCACAGCTGCATGCGCGTCAGCGTTTTGTCTTTGCTGAGGTTATGCTCGCTGTAGCTGATGCCCGGCTGCGTGGAAATTAACAACGCTTCGCCAGCCTTTGCCTGGACATGATTGCCCTCGCTATCGCGGTATTCTGCCTCGCCTTCCAGGATCAGGTTCAGGATATCGACTTTCGGATACGTACGCGGCTGGAAGGAGGCGCCTGGGGCGAGCACTTCCTGGTTCAACACGCGCAGTGAAGCGTAACCGAGGAGTTTAGGGTCAAAGTAGTGTCCAAAGGAAAAGGTGTAGCGGGCCTGCAGCCAACCGAAATCGGCTTGTCCGCACTGTTTCGCTGTTCTTGTCGTAATCATAAACTTGACCTCTCTTTACACTAAAACAATGGTAAAGGTATGGACGCTGCATTGTTAGCCAGATATTCTGCCTGGTATGTTCAAATTTCCTGAATGAGAACGAGATGGCTAAAGAGAGAGCATTGACGCTTGAGGCGCTTCGCGTCATGGACGCGATTGACCGGCGCGGCAGCTTTGCCGCGGCGGCAGATGAGCTGGGGCGCGTTCCGTCTGCGCTAAGCTACACCATGCAAAAACTGGAGGAAGAGCTGGACGTCGTGCTCTTCGATCGCTCCGGTCATCGAACAAAATTCACCAACGTGGGGCGGATGCTACTGGAGCGAGGTCGCGTGCTGCTGGAAGCGGCGGACAAGCTCACCACGGATGCCGAAGCGCTGGCGCGAGGTTGGGAAACCCACCTGACGTTAGTCACCGAAGCGCTGGTGCCGACCGAAGCGCTGTTCCCGCTGGTGGACCGCCTGGCGGCGAAGGCCAATACGCAGCTGTCGATCATCACCGAGGTGCTGGCCGGGGCGTGGGAGCGTCTGGAGACGGGCAGGGCGGATATCGTCATTGCGCCTGACATGCATTTCCGCTCATCGTCAGAAATCAACTCGCGCAAGCTCTACAGCGTCATGAACGTTTACGTCGCCGCGCCGGATCACCCGATTCACCAGGAGCCGGAGCCGCTCTCTGAAGTGACGCGCGTGAAGTACCGCGGCGTGGCGGTGGCGGATACCGCGCGCGAGCGTCCGGTGCTGACGGTTCAGCTGCTGGATAAACAGCCGCGTCTGACGGTCACGTCACTGGAAAACAAGCGGCAGGCGCTGCTGGCCGGTTTGGGCGTGGCGACGATGCCCTACCCGTTTGTCGAAAAAGATATTGCGGAAGGGCGACTGAGGGTGGTGAGCCCGGAGTATACCAGCGAAGTGGACATTATTATGGCGTGGCGCCGCGACAGCATGGGCGAAGCCAAATCGTGGTGCCTGCGCGAAATTCCAAAGCTGTTTGCGCATCACAACAAATAAGCGAGCAGGCCCGGTAAGCGTAAGCGCCACCGGGCAGTAATTTACGCGCCGATCTTAGGATCCGGACCAAAGCGGTTTTCGCCCGGCGTCCCGCTCTGGCAGTTGAAAATTAAAATCACGATCCAGCCGACAAGCGGGATCAACAGCAACAGCAGCCACCACGCCGAACGATCGGTGTCGTGGAGACGACGAAACAGCACGGCCCATGAAGGCAGCAAAACCAGCAAGCCATAAATCGTAGTGAGTACACCTTCACCGCCGTCGCGCTCCCAGCCGAGGATTTTATCCACGATGCCCAGCACCATAATCAGGACGAAGTTCACCAGAACGAACATCCAGTACTCTTTGCGGCGGGCGCGGCCACCAAATCCAACGTAGTTGCGCAGTACTTTTAAATACCAGTCCATTTTCCTTGCCTCTTAATCAGTCAATCACTTGTTTTCTAAGCGATCGAGGTAAGGATAGATGTATGCTGTGAATTAAAAAAGGGAATCAATTGATTCCCTAAATAATTATCCGAAACGCACGTCGCGCCCGTGCGGTTCATCCATATCCTGCCACGGGCCAATGGAGATAATACCCGTCGGGTTGATGGTCTTGTGGCTGCGGAAATAGTGGGTGCGAATATGGTCGAAGTCGACCGTCTCCGCGATGCCCGGCATCTGGTAGATGTCGCGCAGGAAACCATACAGGTTCAGGTAGTCGCTGATGCGGTGTTTATCGCACTTAAAGTGGGTGACATAGACCGGGTCAAAGCGAACCAGCGTGGTCCACAGGCGAATGTCCGCTTCCGTCAGGCGATCGCCCGTCAGGTAGCGATGCTGGCCCAGGATCTGCTCCAGGCGCTCCAGCGATTCAAACACCTTTCCGACCGCTTCGTCATAGGCTTCCTGGCTGGTGGCGAAACCGGCCTTATAGACACCGTTGTTGACGTTGTCGTAAATCCAGCTGTTCAGCTCGTCAATCTTATCGCGCAGTTCAACCGGGTAGTAATCCCCGGCGCGGGCGCCGTGCGCATCAAACGCGGTATTGAACATGCGGATGATTTCCGCGGACTCATTGCTGACGATCGTCTGGTTTTTCTTGTCCCACAGAACCGGCACGGTCACTCGCCCGGTGTAGTGCGGATCGGCGCGCAGATAGAGCTGGTACAGGAAATCGTGGTGATACAGTTCGTCGCCGGTTGCCGCAGGGAAATCACTGTCAAACGTCCAGCCGTTTTCCAGCATCAACGGATTGACGACTGAAACCGGAATGAAGGATTCGAGGCCTTTTAGCTTGCGCACGATCAGCGTGCGGTGGGCCCACGGGCAGGCGAGGGAAACATAAAGATGATAACGATCTTTCTCAGCCGCGAAGCCGCCTTCGCCGCTCGGGCCCGGCGCACCGTCGGCGGTCAGCCAGTTACGGAAGGCCGAAACAGAGCGCTTAAAGCGACCGCCGGTGGATTTGGTGTCATACCAGACATCCTGCCAGACGCCGTCTACGAGTTGTCCCATTTTTTCTCCTCCGTCAGATAGCAAAAGCGAGGAGATGTCTCCTCGCTTTGTGTTTATTCAGTATAGCGTGCTTACCATTTCTTATTCAGAACGCGGTCGATGCTGTATGCGCCTGGGCCGGTGATCGCCAGCAGCAGGAAGCCACCCGCGATGGTCAGGTTTTTCATGAACATCAGAGAGTTCACGCCTTCCGCAAAGTTGCTGTGGAAGATGAACGCCGTCAGCAGGGTGAAGCCTGCGGTAAACAGCGCTGTGGTGCGGGTCAGGAAGCCGAACAGAACCGCCAGGCCGCCGCCAAACTCAAGCAGAATGGTCAGCGGCAGCAGGAACCCCGGAACGCCCATGGCTTCCATATACTGCTGGGTACCCGCATATCCCGTGATTTTGCCCCAGCCTGCCACGATAAACAGAATAGGCATCAGAATACGCGCGACCAGTACACCAACATCTTCTAATTTTTTCATTTTACTCTCCAGGAAACCACATAAGCGGCTGAACATTATTTGTCTGCAATTCCGGGTAGATACCGCGGTTCTGCTGTCGATGGAGAGGAGTGTAAACGGGGCGGGTAGCAATTGTTAGCAAGGAAAACTGTCAATCTTCTTCAAAGATATTGAGTAAGGGCAGGTGCGCGCTGGTGCCCTCAGCCCACGGGGAGAAGGGCAAAAACAAAAAACGGTAACCTGAGTTACCGTTTTGCGTTTATCACCGCAGCTGTTGTTGCCGCAACGTTGCCTTGACCAGACGCCAGGCGCTCCAGGCACCAAAACCGCGTCGGGCCCAGCGGATGAGCATATTCGGATGACGAACCGTCCAGATAGCCATCACGCTGCTGCCGACCAGCGCCCACGAACGCAGGCTCAGGAAGGTATTCCAGCCTCGGTCAAACCGTCGCGTCGCGTCGATCCAGTCACGGCGGCTGGCAGACAGATCCAGCCGCTGCTGCTGGATCTGACTTAACAGGTACGCTTTTCGCTTCTGACGTTCCGCTTTATCGCTCACGGCTTGTCATCCTCCAGCAGGGCGCGATCGTTAGCCAGTTCCTGGCGCGTGTGGCGCAGGAAAGTGGACCTGCGCGCTTTACGCATCGTCCATATGCCGCCAATCAGCGCCGCGACCAGCAGAACGACGGTCGTGGCAATCATCGCGTTAAGTCGATACTGCGGGTCAATGGCCCAGATGATTAACACCATCAGGCTCATCAGACCAAACGCGGCGAAGAGCATGGTCAGCCCGAGCATCAGCAGCATCTGGAAGAGGTTCGCTTTCTCCTCTTCCAGTTCGACCACTGCCAGCCGGACGCGCGTTTCGGCAATCCCAACCAGCGTCGTTAAAATACGCTGGCCGATGCCGAGGACGTTATTAGCAGGCCCTTGTGCGTGACGAGGATCTTCCATATCAACGACGCGTCAGCAGGACACCCAGTACCACACCCACTGCGGCACCAATACCAACTCCCGTCCATGGATTGTCGCGCACATATTCATCTGCACGCGCAGCCGCTTCACGGGTCTGTTTCGCCAGTGCATCACCGGTTTCACCCAGGCGGTAGCGGCTCTCTTTCAGCGCCTGCTCCGCTTTACTGCGCAGCTTGCTTACTTCTTCTTTCGACTTATCGGCAGAGGAGTTCAGCACCTCTTCAAGGGTATCGGCCAGGGATTTCAGTTCAGCGCGCAGATGTTCAGACGTCGTATCTTTTGACATGATTCTCTCCTGTTGAGATTTCCGTTAACTCAATAATCGCGAGCTTCCAGCGCTTTCAGGTCGTCCTGCGCCTCTTTCAACTTCTTCTCGCGCTTAGCAATTTTTTCCGCATCCCCTTTCTCTTTCGCTTCCTGCAGGTCTTGACGGCGCTCGGCTATCTCGTCCTTCTGTTCAGCGATTTTCTTTTGGTGATCGGCACGCAGCTTGCTGTCTGAACAGTTCGCTTTCACTTCGCTCAGCGCTTTTTTGAGACCATCAACACGGTGCTGATTGTTATGCTTTTCGGCATAACCGATCTCACGCTGAATATCCTGTTCTTTCTCCTGACAGAGAGAGTTTGCGAAGGTCGTTGTGCTTAAAGAAAAAAGGGCCAGAGCCAGGGTCATGCGGAATTTCATTATCGAAACCTTCCATTGTGCTGCGGGGTTAGCCGCTATCCAAAATGATGCGGAGTACATTTGAGGGGTGCTCCGCGTACTTAAGCATAGTAAGTAAACGGGGGATTCACCAAAGTGAGTGAAAAGATTCGGAATCCAGGAAGTTATCCAAACCGATGCGACGTATCGCGAATCAATGATAACCACGCGGCTGGCGGGTTGTCATCTTCCTGCTGGGCAATGATATAGCCGTGCGGCAGCGTACGGTCAAGAACCGCTTTCGCGGCAGCGCTCTGCGCACGGGAATCAAACTTAATCAGTAAAACATCGTCCTGCGGGGTGATGCTTTTAAAGCGGATGCCGTTTGCATCCAGATGATGCCAGACAGAAAAACCGTCAGGCACACCGCCCCCCTGGTTTACCGGGCGAATGGCCAGCGTAGCGTCCTGATGTGAAAGCGTGTTCCAGGCCAGCAGTACGGCGCTGAGCATCACCAGTGCAATAAAGGCACAGGCAAAGCGGCGCATGGCGAGCGGTGAGATAACCATCGTTAACCTCGCGCTCCGTATTTTTTCTTCCACAGGACAACCAGCGAGCCGATCAGGCCGAAGACCAGCAGAACAACAGGCAGCAGCATCAGGCAGGACATCAGCTGATCTTCATATTTCATGAAGACCGGCGTCTTACCCAGCGCATAGCCCAGCGTCGTCAGGATCAGAACCCATAACAGGCCGCTCATCCAGTTGAAGAACTGGAAGCGTGCGCTGCTCAACCCGGACAGCCCGGCAATGGTGGGCAGCAGGGTGCGCACAAAGGCGATAAAGCGGCCAATCAGCAGCGCGGAAAGCCCATGCTTATGGAACAGGTGGTGTGCCCGCTGGTGATAGTGCGCAGGCAGATGGGAAAGCCAGTTCTGTACTATTCGGGTATTGCCCAGCCATCTTCCCTGGATATAGCTCACCCAGCAGCCAAGGCTGGCCGCGACGGTCAGTAATAAAATGGTTTGCGGGAACGCCATTGCGCCTTTGGCACACAGCACGCCGACAAGCACCAGCAAACTGTCACCCGGCAAGAAGGCTGCAGGCAGCAAACCATTCTCAAGGAACAGAATCATAAACAAGACAAAATAGAGCATGCCAATCATGGAAGGGTTGGCCAGCGTTTCAAAATCCTGCGCCCAAAGGGCATGCAGCAGTTGGGTCAAAAGTTCCATTCAGTGTTCCTGGAAATCGGTTAACGTCTCGCCTGTTATCCGGGACAAACAGCACGGCGACATTGTTGTGATTTCATTATGGTCGCTCGCGGACACATTGCGGTGTGGCCAACACTGTTCCCTGTTAATTGGCTGGTTAGCAAGCACTAACTTTCAAAATAACGAAGTGAATCCAATTGTAACAAAGCCCAACGTTCTGCGTCACAGAATTTGCAGGGTGAGGTGATTTTGGCGTAAGCCCTGAAAGTGAGCGAGGGATTTTACAAAGGCTGACACTATATATGTTTTGCTTACCCATTCAGCCGGGGAGGCGCAGCGAAGCGCCTGCCGGTAGAAAGGTCGCCTATTTTGCGCCGCTCGGGGCCGTATCGAGATGAACGACAGGATTATCGGCAAAAAGATAGCGGTCAGCGTTAAATTCGAAGTCGTCACTGGTTTCATTGAAGAGCATCTGCTTGGTGTTTTCCAGGTGCTGCCACATGGCGAGCTTCGCGGCGTGGGGATCTTTACGAATCAGCGCCTTAAGAATTTGATCGTGGTCGTCACACCAGTTGTCCACAGTACGCGAATCAATATGATCGTGCAGTTTTTTCCAGTACGGGTTGTGAACGCGCTGAGTCCACATTTTCTCAACGATTGCCGCCAGCGCTGTATTTTGGGTTGCCAGGGCGACCTGAACGTGAAACTGCAGGTCCCACTCGGAATCACGGAAACATTTTTCCTTGCGAGCGTTCTCCTGGATCTCCATCAGCTTCATGATGTCCTGCTTGGTCACCTGCGTGGCGGCAAATTCGGCAATATTGCTTTCGATCAGCTGGCGAGCCTGGAGCAGCTCAAACGGACCGTAGCTGGCGAATTCAAGACTTTCATCCGCCACCGGAGAGTGTTTAGGCTGATTAGAAATAACGTGAATGCCGGAACCTTTGCGTACCTCAACGTAGCCTTCCACTTCCAGCATGATAATCGCTTCGCGCACCACGGTTCGGCTTACGCTTTTTTCATCCGCGATAAAGCGCTCGGCGGGAAGTTTATCACCGACAAGATAGACCCCTTGCTCGATGCGATCTTTCAGCTCGGCAGCAAGTTGTTGATATAAACGACGTGGTTCGGTGATTTCCATATGCGCTCCAGGCAGGGTACGGCAGATGATTTGTTATACCACTTTCACGGAATACTCTCCAGATTTTGCCATTAAAAAAGCCGCCCGGGGGCGGCTTCGGTGAAACGCATTTTCGCTAACTCTGCGTAGCCGGTCGCCCGAGAGACTCTTTCGCCAGCTCCTCTGCGGATTTGCTTTTCAGCACCGTCCAGATAACCACCGCGCCCATCAGGTCGAAGATTGCCAGCACCGCGAACAGCGGGCTGAAGCCGATGGTATCAGCCAGCGCGCCGACGACCAGCGCAAACATCGTACTCGCGGTCCACGCGGCCATCCCGGTCAGGCCGTTGGCGGTGGCCACTTCGTTGCGACCGAAGACGTCAGAGGAGAGCGTAATCAGCGCGCCGGAGAGCGACTGGTGCGCAAAACCACCGATGCACAGCAGGGCGATAGCCACATACGGACTGGTGAACAGGCCGATCATGCCCGGGCCAATCATCAGCAGGGCGCCCATGGTCACCACCATCTTACGGGAAACAATCAGGTTCACCCCAAACCAGCGCTGGAACAGCGGCGGCAGGTAGCCGCCTACAATACAGCCCAGGTCAGCGAACAGCATCGGCATCCAGGCGAACATCGCGATCTCTTTCAGGTTAAAGCCATAGACTTTAAACATAAACAGTGGGATCCACGCGTTGAAGGTGCCCCAGGCCGGTTCAGCCAGGAAGCGCGGCAGGGCGATACCCCAGAACTGACGGGTGCCCAGGATCTGCCAGACGGACATCTTCTTGCCATTGTTGGTCTGATGCTGCGCTTCCTGACCACCAATAATGTATTCGCGTTCTTCCTCGGAGAGTTTTTTCTGATCGCGCGGGTGTTTATAGAAAACCAGCCACGCCATTGCCCAGGCGAAGCTCAGCACGCCAGAGATAATGAATGCCATCTGCCAGCTGTGCATCACGATGGCCCACACCACCAGCGGCGGCGCAATCATTGCGCCGATGGACGACCCCACGTTGAAGTAACCCACCGCGATGGAACGCTCTTTTGCCGGGAACCACTCAGAGCTGGCTTTCAGCCCCGCCGGGATCATTGCGGCTTCTGCCGCACCGACCGCGCCACGGGCCAGCGCCAGGCCGCCCCAGCTGCCTGCCAGTGCGGTTGCACCGCAGAATACCGCCCAGGCGATGGCGAAGAAGGCATAGCCGATTTTGGTACCCAGAATATCGAGAACATACCCAGCAACAGGCTGCATGACGGTGTAAGCGGCAGAATAGGCCGCGATGATGTAAGAGTATTGCTGCGTGGAGATATGCAGCTCTTCCATCAACGTCGGCGCCGCGGCTGCCACGGTGTTACGTGTCAGGTAGCCCAGCACGGTGCCCAGCGTCACCAGTGCGATCATATACCAACGTAACCCTTTAATTTTACGCATCTAAAACCTCATCGTTATGTTATTTCCGCGCCAGAGCACGGCAACCTCTCAACCGTTGCCGGGAGCAGTTGTGTAACGGGAGGGGCGTAGCCGGGAGAATGTCCCGGAACGGCCCGAACCTTGCCATAAGTAAGCGTGCATAAGTCGGTATCCGTACCGTTAAATCCGATGTGTCTCACACCGGTAACGCATTCCGTCGGCTTAGTGTTTGCGACGGCGAAACGATAACTTGTCATACAACTTTAAAAGGTGAGTGACATCACAAATGTATGATTCTTTGTAGGGAAATTAATCGCTGCGCGCAAAGCCAGAAACGGCGCGGCCTGTAGAAGGGTTTACTCCATTGAGGGTAATTTATTTGTTAGCGTTTATTGATCTCACTCACGAAAAAAGCTTCGGTGGGTGGAAATTGGTGTGATAACTTTGCAGCATATGAACATACGCTTTCTGACGCTCCCGTAATGAGGAAGACGATAATGACGCCGTTTATGACCGACGATTTTCTGTTAGATACCGAATTTGCCCGCCGCCTGTACCACGACTACGCTAAAGACCAGCCGATTTTCGACTACCACTGCCACTTACCGCCGCAGCAGGTTGCCGAAAATTACCGTTTCAAAAACCTGTATGATATCTGGCTGAAGGGTGACCACTATAAATGGCGCGCAATGCGCACCAACGGCGTGGCCGAGCGCCTGTGTACCGGCGACGCGACCGATCGCGAGAAGTTCGACGCCTGGGCGGCGACCGTTCCGCACACTATCGGCAACCCGCTTTACCACTGGACGCACCTCGAACTACGCCGTCCGTTTGGCATCACCGGCAAGCTGCTTTCTCCCGCTACGGCGGATGACATCTGGGACCAGTGCAATGCGCTGCTGGCGCAGGATAACTTCTCCGCGCGCGGCATCATGAAGCAGATGAATGTGAAGATGGTGGGCACCACCGACGATCCGATTGACTCCCTGGAGCATCATGCAATCGTCGCCAAAGACGCCTCTTTTGACATTAAAGTGCTGCCAAGCTGGCGCCCGGACAAAGCCTTCAACATCGAACAGGCCACGTTCAACGACTATATGGCGAAGTTGGCGGAAGTGTCCGATACCGACATCCGTCGTTTCGCCGATCTGCAAACCGCGCTGACCAAACGCCTGGACCACTTCGCGGCGCACGGCTGTAAAGTCTCTGACCATGCGCTGGACGTGGTGCTGTTCGCGGAATCCAACGAAGCTGAACTGGACAGCATCCTGGCGCGTCGCCTCTCCGGTGAATCGCTTAGCGAGCACGAAGTGGCGCAGTTCAAAACGGCGGTACTGGTATTCCTCGGTGCGGAATACGCGCGTCGCGGCTGGGTACAGCAGTACCACATCGGCGCGCTGCGCAATAACAACCAGCGCCAGTTCAAACTGCTGGGCGCGGACGTGGGCTTTGACTCCATCAACGACCGCCCGCTGGCGGAAGAGCTGTCAAAACTGCTGAGCAAACAGAACGAGCAAAACCTGCTGCCGAAAACCATTCTCTACTGCCTGAACCCGCGCGATAACGAAGTGCTGGGCACCATGGTGGGCAACTTCCAGGGCGAAGGTATGCCGGGCAAGATGCAGTTCGGATCCGGCTGGTGGTTCAACGATCAGAAAGACGGCATGGAGCGTCAGATGACGCAGCTGGCGCAGCTCGGTCTGTTAAGCCGCTTCGTGGGTATGCTGACCGACAGCCGCAGCTTCCTGTCCTATACCCGTCATGAATATTTCCGCCGCATTCTGTGCCAGATGATTGGCCGCTGGGTGCATGCGGGCGAAGCGCCAGCGGATCTCCAGCTGCTGGGCGACATGGTGAAAAACATCTGCTTTAACAATGCACGTGACTACTTCGCCATTGAACTGAACTAAGGCCGTCTGAGGTTGATATGCAATACATCAAAATCCATTCGCTGGATAACGTGGCCGTCGCGCTGGCAGATTTAACCGAAGGCACGGAAGTGGCCTTCGATAACCTGTCGGTCACGTTGCGCCAGGCCATTGGACGTGGACACAAGTTTGCCCTGATCCCCATTGCAAAAGGGGAGAACGTGGTGAAGTACGGTTTGCCCATCGGCCATGCGCTGGCGGATATTGCGCCGGGTGAATATATTCATTCCCACAATACCCGCACCAATCTCAGCGATCTGGACGAGTACAGCTATCAGCCTGAACTACCGAAGGCAGGCGTGCAGGCGGGGGATCGTGAGGTGCAAATCTATCGTCGCGCAAACGGTGATGTGGGGATCCGCAACGAGCTGTGGATCCTGCCGACCGTCGGCTGCGTGAACGGCATTGCGCGTCAGATCCAGACCCGCTTTCTGAAGGAGACCCACGATGCCGAGGGCATCGACGGGGTACATCTGTTCAGCCACACCTACGGCTGCTCCCAGCTGGGTGACGACCACATTAACACCCGCACCATGCTGCAAAACATGGTGCGCCACCCGAATGCGGGCGCGGTGCTGGTGATCGGCCTCGGCTGCGAGAACAACCAGGTCGACGCCTTCCGCGACACGCTGGGAGAATTCGACCCTGAGCGCGTTCACTTCATGGTGTGCCAGCATCAGGACGACGAAGTGGAAGCGGGCGTTGAGCAGCTGCATCAGCTGTATGAGGTGATGCGCCACGACAGGCGCGAGCCGGGCAGGCTGAGCGAACTAAAGTTTGGCCTGGAGTGCGGCGGGTCTGACGGTCTTTCCGGCATTACCGCTAACCCAATGCTGGGCCGCTTCTCGGATTATGTGATTGCCAACGGCGGCACCACGGTGCTGACCGAAGTGCCGGAGATGTTTGGCGCGGAGCGCATTCTGATGAGCCACTGCCGCGACGAAGAGACGTTTGAGAAGACCGTCACCATGGTGAACGACTTCAAACAGTACTTCATTGCCCACAATCAGCCGATTTACGAGAATCCGTCCCCGGGGAACAAGGCGGGCGGAATCACCACGCTGGAGGAGAAATCCCTCGGCTGCACCCAGAAAGCGGGGGCCAGCCAGGTGGTGGACGTTCTGCGCTACGGCGAACGCCTGAAAACCCACGGCCTGAACCTGCTGAGCGCACCGGGTAACGATGCGGTCGCCACCAGCGCGCTGGCGGGGGCGGGCTGTCACATGGTGTTGTTCAGCACCGGTCGCGGTACGCCGTACGGCGGTTTTGTGCCGACGGTCAAAATCGCCACCAACAGCGAGCTGGCGGCGAAGAAAAAGCACTGGATCGATTTCGACGCAGGCCAGCTGATCCACGGCAAAGCGATGCCACAGCTGCTGACGGAGTTCGTGGACACTATCGTGGAGTTTGCTAACGGCAGGCAGACCTGTAACGAGAAGAACGACTTCCGCGAGCTGGCGATCTTTAAGAGTGGTGTGACGCTTTAAATGTTTTATCGGGTGGCGCTAGCGCTTACCCGACCTACTGAACTTTAATCGGTGCGGGCTGGTGCCCTCACCCTGGCCCTCTCCCACGGGGAGAGGGTACAAACACTAAAAACGGCAACCTCAGGGTTGCCGTTTTGCTGTTAACCTCGCAGGGCATTCTTCGCTAAACGCGCGTCTTCCGCCTGACAGGCCGCTGCGGTGAACAGCACGTCGGTAGAGGAGTTCAGCGCGGTTTCGCAGGAGTCCTGCAGCACGCCGATGATGAAGCCGACGGCCACAACCTGCATGGCGATCTCGTTCGGAATGCCGAACATATTGCACGCCAGCGGGATCAGCAGCAGCGAACCGCCCGCCACGCCGGATGCGCCACAGGCACACAGCGACGCCACCACGCTCAGCAGCAGTGCCGTTGGCAGATCCACAGGAATACCCAGCGTTTGCACTGCCGCCAGGGTCAGCACGGTGATGGTGATCGCCGCACCCGCCATGTTCACGGTCGCACCCAGCGGGATCGACACGGAATAGGTATCGCGATCCAGGTTCAGCTTCTCCGCCAGCGCCATGTTGACCGGAATGTTTGCCGCCGAGCTGCGGGTAAAGAAGGCGTATACGCCGCTCTCGCGCAGGCAGGTCAGCACCAGCGGATACGGGTTACGGCGGATCTGCCAGAACACCAGCAGCGGGTTGATCACCAGCGCCACCAGCAGCATACAGCCGACCAGCACCATCAGCAGCTGCGCGTAGCCCCACAGCGCGTCAAAGCCGGTTGTGGCCAGGGTAGACGACACCAGGCCGAAAATACCGATGGGTGCAAAGCGAATCACGACCTTAACGATAAAGGTCACGGCGTTGGACATGTCGTTGACCAGGTTTTTCGTCGTTTCGTTGCCGTGACGCAGGGCGAAGCCCAGGCCGATCGCCCACACCAGGATGCCAATGTAGTTGGCATTCAGCAGGGCATCAATGGGGTTCGTAACCATGCTCATCAGCAGGCCGCGCAGCACTTCCACAATGCCTGAAGGCGGCGTGACGTCGCCCGCCGCAGAGGTCAGATGTAGCGTGGAGGGGAAGAGGAAGCTAAAGACCACTGCGGTCAGCGCAGCAGAAAACGTGCCCAGCAGATATAAAAAGAGAATCGGGCGAATGTTGGTTTTTTGTCCGTGTTGGTGATTGGCGATAGAAGCCATGACCAGCATCAGTACCAGCACCGGCGCAACGGCCTTCAGCGCGCCCACGAAAAGCGTTCCGAGAAGCCCCGTCGCTTCCGCGGCGGGTTTTGACACCAGCGCCAGCAGAATACCCAGAACCAGACCTACCAGGATTTGTTTAACCAGGCTACCCTGCGTCAGACGCGCAAGCAGGCCCTTGGATTGTGTGCTCATACTAAATTCCTAAGTGAAATTGTGTTCCATCCTGGATGTGCTCTAAGTCACATTTATTTCAGGATGTAAATATTTGTTTGCCTGGTTGAGTATCAAGGAAAGCGGGGAAAGGCGGAAGAGTAAAATGCTGGATTTTACGTGTCACATCATATTTTTTAACTATTGAGTCACAAAAGTGTGTTAACCCTCTCCCCTTTGAGGAGAGGGTTAGGGTGAGGGGATTACTCCACCTGCTGCTTTTTATCGTGCTGGCGGTTAACCCAGGTATTGATAACCAGCGTCACCAGCAGAATGCCGAACACCACGCCAAGCGAAATGGCGATCGGGATGTGGTAGAAATCCACGATCAGCATCTTGATACCAATGAAGACCAGGATCACCGACAGACCGTACTTCAGCATCGAGAAGCGCTCTGCCGCACCTGCCAGCAGGAAATACATGGCGCGCAGACCGAGGATCGCAAACAGGTTAGAGGTCAGCACGATGAACGGATCAGTCGTCACCGCGAAGATTGCCGGGATGCTGTCTACCGCGAAAATCACGTCGCTCAGCTCGACCAGAATCAGCACCAGCAGCAGCGGGGTAGCAAACAGCAGGCCGTTCTTACGCACGAAGAAGTGCTCGCTCTCGATCTTGTCCGTCATGCGCAGATGACCACGGATCCACTTCACCAGCGGCTTATCACCGATACCGGTATCGTCTTCTTTCGCCAGCGCCATTTTGACCCCGGTGAACAGCAGGAACGCGCCGAACACGTACAGCAGCCATTCGAACTGGGTAATCAGCCAGCTGCCAGCGAAGATCATGATGGTACGCAGGACAATGGCACCCAGCACGCCGTAGACCAGCACGCGGCGCTGCAAGGCTGCAGGCACAGCAAAGTAGCTGAACAGCATCAGCCAGACGAAGACGTTATCAACCGCCAGGGCTTTTTCAATCAGATAACCGGTGAGGAAGGCGAGCGCCTGAGGATCGGCCACCGCACGGCCTTCGGTTGAGGCCAGGTACCACCAGAAGGCGGCGCAAAAGAGGAGCGAGAGGGTAACCCAGACCAGCGACCAGACGGCGGCCTGCTTAACGCTCATGCCGTGCTCGCCGCGACGACCCTGCAAAAAGAGGTCGATCGCCAGCATGATGAGCACGACAACCGCGAATCCGCCCCACAGCATTGGAGTGCCGACAGAATGCATACTATTTTCCTTACACATAAAAAACAAAAACGGCCATGGTCAGAAGACGATAGCCGTTAGCTTTTTATGCATAGACCTCGCCTTCCGGCAAGGTCTCACTTACAACCACGAAGGTTGCCCGGCGACCGGATGCATATTTTACGCATCGTAATGACGATCCACCGGCGAAGAAGTTACTCCCCTTTGCAGGTAACAAAATATGTCAGACCATCGGTTTCGTCAATGGCCTGCGCCGTTTCATTACACAGCTTTACGCGATCGCTTCCGCGCCGACGCCGTCTGCCGGGAACACCACGCCGGTCTGGCGGCGGATCTCGGTTTGCAGCTTCGCCGTGGTGCGGCTTACCGCAAGGCCTGGGTGATTCACTTCGTTGTCTTCCACCAGACGGGCGAAGACCTCTGCCTCATAGAGCATAGTGTTAATATGCTGAGGCTGCGTCAGTTCCTGCGCTTTGCCGCCGCGCGGCACGAAGCTCACCTTCTGGCATTCGGAGATCTTCTCGATGACCAGCGACCCGGCTTCGCCCTGAATTTCGCTCGGCAACACGGAATCGCTCACCTTGGAGTGCTGCAGCGTGACGCTGAAATCACCGTAATCCAGCACCACCAAACCGTGTGCATCCACGCCGCTATCCAGCAGGCTGGCGGTGGCCGTAACGCCGTGCGGCTCGCCCCACAGCGCTACGGCAGAGGCCAGGCAGTAAAAACCGATATCCATAATCGAGCCGTTTGAGAAGGCCGGGTTAAAGGTATTCGGATTCTCGCCGTCCAGATAGCGCTGATAGCGCGACGAATACTGGCAGTAGTTGATAAAGGCTTTGCGCACTTTGCCAATTTTCGGCAGGGACTGCTGCAGCAGAAGGAAATTCGGCAGGCTGGCGGTTTTGAACGCTTCGAACAGCACCACCTGGTTTTCGCGGGCAAGCGCAATGGCCGCTTCCACTTCCTCAATATTCGAGGCCAGCGGCTTCTCGCAAATCACGTGCTTTTTGTGGCTGAGAAACAGCGCCGTTTGCGGGAAGTGCAGGGAGTTCGGGCTGGCGATATAAACCGCGTCAATGGCGTCGCTTTGCGCCATTTCATCCAGGGAGGTGAAGAGATGCTCGACGAGGTAGTCGTTAGCAAAGCTCTGCGCCTGCTCAAGGCTGCGGGAATAGACTGCGGTGAGTTTAAGTTTGCCGGTTTCGTGGGCGGCGTCGACGAACTGGCGCGTGATCCAGTTCGTTCCAATGACTGCGAAACGTATCATAAACGTTTACGTACTCCGTAGCGGGGAACCTTTAGCCACTGTAGCACGGGATTATTGCAAAACCAGTGCGCTATTCCGCATTACCATTTAACGATAAATGCGTAAGCCACAGGCGGGTATCAAACTCCAGCTGGTGATACTGCGGCTCCATGTGGCAGCACAGGGAATAGAACGCTTTGTCGTGCTCTTTCTCTTTCAGGTGCGCCAGCTCATGCACCACGATCATCCGCAGAAAGGCTTCCGGCGCGTTACGAAACACCGTCGCCACGCGGATCTCCGCCTTAGCCTTCAGCTTGCCGCCCTGCACGCGGGAGATGGCGGTGTGCAGACCGAGCGCGTTTTTCAGCACGTGGATCTTGTTGTCGTACATCACCTTGTTGATCGGCGGCGCGCTCTTCAGATACCGGCTTTTCAGATCCTGCGTATACTGCCAGAGGGCCTTATCGGTCGCGAAATCGTGCGTGCCGGGATAGCGTTTTTCCAGCACCGCGCCGAGCTTCTGCTCGGCAATCAGGCTGCGAACCTGAGTCAGTAAATGCTCCGGATAGCCCTGGAGATAAGTAAGTTGGTTCATCAAAAGCCCAAATTAATGCGAAAACGGGTATACTCACGCACCCTTTTCAGGGATACGCCAAATTTTACCATTCAGGAGGGCCGATGAGCCACTTAGACAACGGTTTCCGTTCACTCAACCTTAAACGTTTCCCGGAAACGGACGACGTAAACCCGCTTCAGGCGTGGGAAGCGGCAGATGAATATCTGCTGCAGCAGTTGGATGAGACTGAAATCCGCGGCCCGGTTCTGATCCTGAATGACGCGTTTGGTGCCCTGGGCTGCGCCCTGGCAGAGCACACGCCGTACAGCATTGGCGATTCCTACCTGAGCGAACTGGCGACGCGTGAAAACCTGCGCCATAACGACATCGACGAGTCCAGCGTGAAGTTCCTCGACAGCACCGCGGACTACCCGCAGGCGCCGGGCGTGGTATTGCTCAAGGTGCCAAAAACCATGGCACTGCTGGAGCAACAGCTTCGCGCGCTGCGCAAAGTCGTCACGCCGGAAACCCGCATTATTGCGGGTGCCAAAGCGCGCGATATTCACACCTCAACGCTGGAGCTGTTCGAGAAAGTGCTCGGCCCGACCACTACCACGCTTGCCTGGAAAAAAGCGCGCCTGATCAACTGCACCTTCAGCGCACCGGAGCTGGCCGACGCGCCGGAGACGCTGAGCTGGAAACTGGAAGGCACCGACTGGACCATCCATAACCATGCGAACGTTTTCTCCCGCACCGGGCTGGATATTGGGGCGCGTTTCTTTATGGAGCACCTGCCGGAAAACCTGGAAGGGGAGATTGTCGATCTGGGCTGCGGCAACGGCGTGATTGGCCTGACGCTGCTGGCGAAGAATCCGGAAGCCAGCGTGGTGTTCAGCGACGAGTCGCCGATGGCGGTGGCCTCCAGCCGTCTGAACGTGGAAACCAACATGCCGGAAGCGGTGGATCGCTGCGAATTTATGATCAACAACGCGCTCTCCGGCGTTGAGCCTTTCCGCTTCAACGCCGTGTTCTGCAACCCGCCGTTCCACCAGAAGCACGCCCTGACGGATAACGTCGCATGGGAGATGTTCCACCACGCGCGCCGCTGCCTGAAAATCAACGGCGAGCTGTATATCGTGGCGAACCGCCACCTGGACTACTTCCACAAGCTGAAGAAGATTTTCGGCAACTGCGTCACCATTGCGACCAATAACAAGTTTGTGGTGCTGAAAGCGGTGAAGCTGGGTCGCCGTCGCTAAATAACCAGTGCAAGCTGGGTGCCCTGCGCAATCGCCCGCCGCGCATCCAGCTCCATCGCCACGTCGCACCCGCCGATCAAATGCACCGTTTTACCCGCTTCGCGCAGCGGATCGGCCAGATCGCGCTTTGGCTCCTGTCCGGCGCACAAAATCACATGATCCACGCGCAGCAGCTGCGGTTCACCACCGATCAGCACATGCAGCCCGTCGTCGTCGATCTTCTGGTAGCTCACCCCCGGGATCATCTTCACCCCGCGCGAGAGCAGGGTGGCGCGGTGGATCCAGCCCGTGGTTTTGCCCAGCCCTTCACCCGGCTTGCTGGCCTTACGCTGGAGCATCACGATCTGGCGCGGGCTTTTCGGCAGCTGCGGCCCTTCCGGCCGTAATCCGCCGGACTGGCTCAGGCTGGTATCAATGCCCCATTCTACGCAAAACTCGGCGATGTTCTGGCTGGTGGCCTCGCCCGGCTGGCTTAAATACATCGCGGTATCAAAGCCGATCCCGCCGCAGCCGATAATCGCCACCTTCTCGCCAACGGGCGCTTTGTCACGCAATACGTCCAGATAGCTCAACACCTTCGGATGATCGATACCCTCGATTGCAGGCGTGCGCGGTGCGATCCCGCTCGCGAGGATCACCTCGTCGAAACCGATCAGATCCGCCGCGCTGACAAGCTGGTTAAGCCGCAGATCAACACCCGTCAGATCGATCATCCGGCGGTAGTAGCGCAGCGTTTCATAGAACTCCTCTTTGCCGGGGATCTGTTTGGCGATATTAAACTGCCCGCCAATTTCACCGGCGGCATCAAACAGCGTCACGCTGTGCCCGCGCGAGGCGGCATTCACCGCAAACGCCAGCCCAGCGGGGCCAGCGCCCACCACGGCCAGGCGTTTTTTATTGACTGTCGCAACCACCGGCATTTTGGTTTCATGGCAGGCGCGGGGGTTCACCAGGCATGAGGTGACTTTGCCGGCGAATATTTGATCCAGACAGGCCTGGTTACAGCCGATGCAGGTGTTGATCTCATCCGCACGGCCGCTTTGCGCTTTGGAGAGCAGTTCGGAGTCCGCGAGGAACGGACGCGCCATCGATACCATATCGGCGTCGCCGCGTGAGATCACATCGTCCGCCACCTGCGGGTCGTTAATGCGGTTAGTGGTAACCAGCGGAACGGAGACTTTGCCTTTCAGCTTGCGCGTTACCCAACTGAACGCCGCGCGCGGCACCGGCGTGGCGATGGTCGGGATGCGCGCTTCGTGCCAGCCAATCCCGGTGTTGATGATGGTGGCGCCTGCGGCTTCAATCGCCTGCGCCAGCTGCACGGTTTCGTCGAACGTGCCGCCGCCCTCCACCAGGTCGAGCATCGACAGGCGGAAGATAATAATAAAGTCCGCGCCCGCACGTTCGCGCACCGCGCGCACCACCTCCACGGCAAAGCGCATGCGGCGGGTATAGTCACCGCCCCATTCGTCGTCGCGCTGGTTGGTGCGTGCGGCGAGGAATTCGTTAATCAGATAGCCTTCAGAGCCCATCACCTCCACGCCGTCGTAGCCCGCCTCACGCGCCAGCGCGGCGCAGCGGGCAAAATCGTCGATCAGCGCCAGGATCTCGTCGTGGCTGAGGGCGTGAGGGGTAAAGCGGTTAATCGGCGCCTGAATAGCCGATGGCGCAACCAGCTTTGGCTGATAGCTGTAGCGCCCGGTGTGCAGAATTTGCAGGGCGATTTTGCCGCCTTCGTTATGCACCGCGTCCGTGACAATGCGGTGATGCGGCAGCTGTGTCGCATCATTCAGAACTGCGCCGCCCTCCATCGTCACGCCTGAAGGGGCAGGGGCTACGCCGCCGGTGACAATCAGCGCCACCCCGTGGCGGGCGCGTTCGGCATAGAAGGCCGCCAGGCGCTCGGCTCCGTCCGGACGCTCTTCCAGCCCGGTGTGCATCGAGCCCATCAGCACGCGGTTTTTGAGGGTGGTAAACCCCAGATCGAGGGGGGCGAATAGCGACGGGTAGCGGCTCATAGTCTCTTCCAGTGTAAAATTATTGTTATGTGGTCGGATGAGTTACTAATTTAGCCAGCGGCAGCAGAAAGGTAAAAGCGGGATCGAATGATTGTGATAGATCTCAAAGAACTTCCCCGGTGGCGCTACGCTTACCGGGGCTACAAAACTCCAGGACGGATAAGCGAAGCGCCATCCGGCGTTATTTACGGCGTCGCTGCCCGCGCTAACCCCGGCGCCTGCCACATCGACGTGGTCAGCCCGCTGTCCACCAGCCCGAGCTGATCCGCGTACACCGCCTGCCACTTCTCCATCATGCCGTCGTACAGCTCCCGGTGCTGCGGGTTTGGCGTAAACTCGCGGCTCCACTTCACCAGCCGCTCGCCCGTCGAGGCCATATCCGCAAACAGCCCCGCGCCCGTTCCGGCGGCAATGGCGCAGCCGAGCGCCGTTGCCTCTTTGACTTCCGGCACGCGCACCGGCAGGCCGGTGACGTCGCTTAAAATCTGGCTCCACAGGGCGCCCTTTGCGCCGCCGCCCGCAAACACCAGGCTATCAAACGTCACGCCGGAGAAGCGCGAAATCTGCGTCAGGTTACAGGCCGAGACGATTGCCGCGTTCTCCTCCAGGGCGCGGAACAGCGTCGCTTTGTTGCACTTTTCCGGGTCGATGGAGAGGTTAATAAACGACGGCGCGGCGTGGTACCACTGCTTGAAATGCATCGCGTCGGAGAAGATTGGCATTACGCCGTGGGAGCCAGCGGGTACGCGGCCCGCCATCTCTTCCAGCAGGGAATAGGTGTCCATCCCCATCCGCTCGGCAATCAGCTTCTCTTCGGCACAAAAGGCGTCGCGGAACCAGCGCATGGTCAGCCCGGTAAAGAAGCTGATCGACTCCGCCTGTGCCATGCCGGGGATAACGTGCGGGTTCACGCGGATGTTCATCTCAGGGTCGGTGCGCACCTGCGGCAGGTTAACCACCTGCTGCCAGAAGGTGCCGCCCAGCACCGCCGTTTGTCCGGCGCGAACCACGCCCAGCCCCAGACAGCCCAGCTGCACGTCGCCGCCGCCCATCACTACCGGCGTGCCTTCGCGCAGGCCGCTCTGCTGCGCGGCTTCATGGGTAATGGCACCCAGCACGGTGCCGGTCTCTTTTACCGGTGAGAGAATATCGGCGCGCAGCCCGGCCATGTCGAGCAGCGCCGGACGCCAGTCGCGGGAGAAGAGATCCAGCATGCCCGTCGTGCCCGCGTTCGACGGGTCCACCGCCAGCTCACCGGAGAGCTTTGCCGCCAGCCAGTCGCTGATCATGGTGATGGTCGCGGCCTTGCGGTAGATGTCCGGACGGTGATGCGCCAGCCAGAGCAGGCGCGGCATGGCGCTAAGAGCAAGCGTCTGGCCGGAAACGTCATACACTTCGGATTCAAAACGGTAGTCGTGGATCTCTTTGAGTTCAGCCACCTCGCGGCTGGCGCGGGCGTCGACGTTGGCGCAGGCCCAGATGGCCTCGCCGCTGCGGTCGTACAGCACGATCCCTTCGCGCATCGAACAGCAGGCGACGGACTGAATATCCGCCGCGCTCAGGCGCGCGCGCTCCAGCGCCTGCTGAATGCACCGGCAGGCCAGCTGCCAGTTGGTGTCGAGATCGAACTCCATCGACCCCGGCACGTTCTCCACGCTCAGGTGCTTCCATTCGGCCTGGCCGACGGCAATCTGGTTGCCCTGCAAATCGAAAATCACGGCGCGAACGCTGCCTGTCCCTGCATCTAACGCTAAAAGGTAACTCATGAGCTTGCCTCATTGTTAGCGCAGGGCATGCCCTTTACGTCAGGGCCAGCACCGCGCGGGCTGTCGTCTCTTCCGTCACCAGGCCATTGATACGGCGACCCTTCAGTGCGGCATAAATCGCATCGGCTTTCTCTTCCCCGCCGGCCACGCCAACGATGGTGGGCAGCTGCGCCAGCTCATCAAGCGAGACGCCGAGTAATTCTTTGTGGATCTCCAGCTCCTCGACGCACTCCCCATCGGCATTGAGGAAATAGCCGAGAATGTCGCCGACCGCGCCTTTGCGGGCATACATCAGCTGTTCACCTTCGCTGATGTAGCCGGAGCGCAGGATCGTGGCGTTACGGCGCTGGTTTACTGAACCAATACCGACCACCGCCACGTCAGCGGCGGTGGCGGCGAGGATCACGTCCCGCACGCTGGTTTCGCGTTTTAAGATCCCGGCCACTTCGGCGGAAGACACGCGAAGCGGGGCGGGGATCATGCTGACGCTGCAGGCCGCGTCCAGCTGTCCGATACCGGTCATATATGGCCCGACGCCGCCGGAGAGCGTCACCAGGCGGATCTGCTGTGAGCTGATAAAGCCGCTCAGGTGCTGCAGGCTGCTCATGGTGGTTTCACCAAACCCCACCGCCAGCAGCTGGCCGGGCTCCAACACGCCCATCAGCGACTGCGCCGCGCCAATGCCGAGCCGCACGTTCATCGGCGGGGTATTCAGAGCGGGCATTACGCGCACCAGCTTCAGGCCAAAGCGCTGCTGTAGCTCGGTCTCCAGCGCCAGACAGCCCTCGTAGCGGGAGTTGATCTGCACGCGGATAACCCCGGACTGGCGGCCCTTCTCCAGCAGGCGGGAAATCTTCAAACGCGGTAGCCCGAGCCGTTCACCGATGTCGTTCTGGGTCAGCCCGTCGTGGTAGTAGCACCAGGCGACGCGCGCCACCAGCTCCTCTTCCGCCAGTGCCAGCCCGGCAAACCGTCCTTCTTCCGCAGTGCGTTTATCGCTCATAATTGAACTCTTATAAAAATTTAGATCATATGTTCGTAATGGCGCGGCGTGAAAATGTGAGCCACGCGACAAAACGGATCATTTAGATCGTTTCTGGTTAATCTGAATCTCAATCGATAAAACTGTGATCCCTGCACGGTTGTAAATATAGTTCACCGTCTACGCTTTTGAACATTATTAAATCTAAAAATCATTTGTTCAATAGCGGAGCGATGATGACACCACTTCTCAACGCGCGAAATATCAGCAAGCAGTTCTCAGGCGTGCCGGTCTTAAAAGGCATTGATTTCACGCTGCTTGCGGGGCAGGTGCATGCACTGATGGGCGGTAACGGCGCGGGAAAATCGACGCTAATGAAGATCATCGCTGGGGTGGAAACGCCGGATAGCGGTGAACTTTCGGTCGCGGGCGAGTCTTTTGCACGGCTTACCCCGGCGCAGGCGCACCGGTTAGGCATTTATCTGGTGCCGCAGGAGCCTCTGCTTTTCCCCAATCTGACCGTGAGGGAAAACATCCTGTTCCGCCTGCCGCGCGAGCGCGATCGGGAAAAACGCCTGGCGGAGAAACTTCAGCAGCTGCAGTGCCAGCTTAATCTTGACGCAACGGCCAGCACCCTGGAAGTGGCGGACCAGCAGATGGTGGAGATCCTGCGCGGGCTGATGCGCAACGCCAGAATTCTGATCCTCGACGAGCCCACGGCCTCGCTGACGCCCGGCGAAACCGAACGGCTGTTTCGCCAGATCCGCGCCTTACAGACGTTCGGCGTCGGGATTGTCTTTATCTCGCATAAGCTGCCGGAAATCCGCACGCTGTCGAGCCACGTTTCGGTGATGCGCGACGGCGCGGTGGTGCTCAGCGGCGAAACCGCCCAGTTTGACGACAGCGCCCTGATCGCCGCCATGACGCCGGTCAGCCGCGAGAAAGGCTTAAGCGATGCGCAAAAGCTGTGGCTGGCGCTGCCGGGCAATCGCCGCACCCAGCCGCAGGATTTTCCGGTGCTGCGCGTGGAAGATCTCACCGGAGAGGGCTTTATCGATCTCAGCCTTGAGATTTACGCCGGGGAGATCGTTGGCCTTGCCGGACTGGTCGGATCCGGGCGCACCGAGTTTGCCGAAACGCTCTACGGCCTGCGTCCCGTACGCGGCGGGCGGGTGTGGCTGGAGAGCCGGGAGATCACCTCCGATCCGGTTGGTTCACGTCTGGAAAAAGGGCTGGTTTATCTGCCGGAAGACAGGCAGGTGTCCGGCCTGTTTCTCGACGCGCCTGTCCGCTGGAACACGGTGGCGCTGAACGAGCCGTCGCTCTGGCAGCAGCGAAAGCGGGAGTCTGCGGTGGTGGAGCGCTATCACCGGGCGCTGGGGATCAAGCTCAACCATGCAGATCAAACCGTGCGCACGCTCTCCGGCGGCAACCAGCAGAAGGTGCTGCTGGCACGCTGTCTGGAGGCCAATCCTTTATTGTTGATCGTCGATGAACCGACGCGCGGCGTGGACGTGTCGGCGCGCGCCGATATCTACCAGCTCATCAAAAGCGTGGCGGCGCAGAATGTTGCGGTGCTGATGATCTCAAGCGATCTCGATGAATTTCCCGGCCTCGCGGATCGCGTGCTGGTGATGCATCAGGGCGTACTCAGCGGCGAGCTGCCGCGCCACGCCGTCAGTCTCGATCGGATGATGGCGCTGGCGTTTGGAGGACAATCATGAAGATCTTAGTCAAAAACCGCGAGCTGAGCGCGTTTCTTGCCATTCTGGCGCTGTTCGCCGTGCTGGTGGCGCTGAATCCGTCCTACTTCAGCCTGCAAACGCTGGGGATGATCTTCGCCAGCGCGCAGATCCTGATCCTGCTGGCCATCGGCGCGGCGCTGGTGATGCTGACCCGCAATATCGACGTCTCCGTGGGCTCGACCGTCGGGCTGTCCGCGATTGCCGTCGGCGTGGCGCTCAACGGTGGCTATAGCCTGCCGGTATCGATACTTTTTGCGCTGTCGATTGGCGCGCTGGCGGGGGCGTTCAACGGCGTGCTGGTGGTGGGGCTGCGCATCCCTGCGATTGTCGCCACCCTCGGCACGCTGGGGCTTTACCGCGGGGCGATGCTGCTCTGGACCGGCGGAAAGTGGATTGAGGGGCTGCCGCCGGGACTGAAATCTCTCTCCGAGCCTGCCGCCGTCGGCATTTCGCCGCTCGGCGTGGGAGTGTTGATTCTCGTGGTCGTTGGCGCGTGGGGGCTATCGCGCACCGCGTTCGGGCGTGATTTTTACGCGGTGGGGGATAACCTCGCCGCCGCGCGCCAGCTGGGCGTGGCGGTGAACCGCACGCGCATGATCGCCTTCACCCTCAACGGCATGCTGGCAGCCTGCGCCGGGATTGTTTTTGCCGCGCAGATCGGCTTTGTGCCCAACCAGACCGGCAGCGGGCTGGAGATGAAGGCTATCGCCGCCTGCGTCCTCGGGGGGATCTCGCTTTTGGGGGGCACCGGCACGCTGATCGGTGCTCTGCTTGGGGCTTTTTTCCTCACCCAAATCGATACCGTGCTGGTGCTGTTCAGGCTCCCGGCATGGTGGAACGACTTTATCGCCGGACTGGTGCTGCTGGGCGTGCTGGTGCTCGACGGGCGGCTGCGTCAGGCGCTCTCACGGCATCAGCGGGCGCTGAAGTACGGTCGCTTCCAGCCGGGTAACAAAGGGGGAAAGCACGTTACCCCGTTTCCCAAACGCAAAAAAGAGGTGGCGTAAATGAGGCTTAACTGGGAAAGCGCGCTGCTCATTTTGCTGGTGCTGGAGATCCTGCTCTTCGGCGCCATTAACCCGCGCATGCTCGACGTTAATATGCTGCTGTTCAGCACCAGCGATTTTATCTGCATCGGCATTGTGGCGCTGCCGCTGACGCTGGTGATTATCAGCGGCGGGATCGACATTTCGCTGGGCTCCACCATCGGCCTGTGCGCCATCGCGCTGGGGGTGATGATGCAGGCGGGGTGGCCCATGACGATCGCCGTTCCGCTGACGCTGCTGCTTGGCCTGCTGTGTGGGCTGGTGAATGCGGCGCTGATCCACTACACCGGCATTAGCCCTTTAGTCATTACCCTCGGCACGCTTTACCTCTACGGCGGCGGGGCGCTGCTGCTCTCCGGCATGGCGGGGGCGACGGGCTATGAGGGCATCGGCGGCTTCCCGGACAGCTTTACCGCCTTTGCTAACCTCACGGTGCTGGGGCTGCCGATCCCGCTGGTGTTGTTCGCGGTGATTACCGCTTTCTTCTGGCTGATGACCCACCGCGGGCGCTTTGGCCGTCATCTGTTTTTGATTGGGCAGAACCCGCGCGCGGCGCGCTATGCGGCGCTGTCGGTCAACGGCATGCCGTATGCGCTGTACGGCCTGGTGGGCGTGGCCTCGGCGATTGCCGCGCTGGTGATGGTCTCCTATTTCGGCTCTGCGCGTTCGGATCTGGGGCGCGATTTGCTGATGCCCGCGCTCACCGCCGCCGTACTCGGCGGGGCAAATATTTACGGCGGTTCAGGGTCGGTGCTGGGTACGGCGCTGGCGGCGCTGCTGGTGGGGTATCTCCAGCAGGGATTACAGATGGTCGGCATCCCCAACCAGGTGTCGAGCGCGCTGTCGGGGGCGCTGCTGGTTGCGGTGGTGATGGGACGTTCGCTGAGTCTGCACCGTGAATGGGTGCGGTCTCTCTTTAGAAAACACTCCGGAGCGTAAGATGAAAACAAAACTGATAGTCCTGGCAATGGCCCTCAGCTTCGCCTCGGCGCAGGCGGCGGACCGCATTGCCTTTATCCCCAAGCTGGTGGGCGTGGGCTTCTTCACCAGCGGCGGCAACGGCGCGAAAGAGGCGGGGAAAGATCTCGGCGTGGACGTCACCTACGACGGTCCGACCGAGCCGAGCGTTTCCGGCCAGGTGCAGCTCATCAACAACTTCGTCAACCAGGGCTATAACGCCATTATCGTCTCCGCCGTGTCGCCGGACGGTCTCTGCCCGGCGCTGAAGCGCGCGATGCAGCGCGGCGTGAAGGTCCTGACCTGGGATTCCGACACCAAACCGGAGTGCCGCAGCATCTACATTAACCAGGGAACGCCGGAACAGCTGGGCGGCCTGCTGGTGGAGATGGCGGGCAAACAGGTCACCAAGCCGAATGCCAAAGTGGCGTTCTTCTACTCCAGCCCCACCGTCACCGACCAGAACCAGTGGGTGAAAGAGGCGAAGGCCAAAATCGAGAAAGATCACCCCCAGTGGCAGGTCGTGACCACCCAGTTTGGCTATAACGACGCCACCAAATCCCTGCAAACCGCCGAGGGGATCTTAAAAGCGTATCCGGATCTGGACGCGATCATCGCGCCGGACGCCAACGCCCTGCCGGCGGCGGCGCAGGCGGCGGAAAACCTGAAGCGGGAAGGGGTGGCGATAGTCGGCTTCAGCACGCCGAACGTCATGCGTCCGTACGTTGAGCGCGGGACGGTGAAAGCCTTCGGCCTGTGGGATGTCGTACAACAGGGCAAAATTGCGGTCAATGTCGCCGATCGTCTGCTGAAAAAAGGCGATCTTAACCCTGGCGACAGCGTGGACGTAAAAGGTATCGGTGCGCTGAAGGTGGAGCCGAACAGCGTGCAGGGCTATCAGTATGAGGCGAAGGGCAACGGCATCGTGCTGCTGCCGGAGCGGGTGGTGTTCACCAAAGAGAACATCAGCAAATACGATTTCTGACGGGGGAGCAAATGGCTGATTTAGACGACATCAAAGACGGCAAGGATTTTGGCATCGGCACGCCGCAGCAGAATGTGCCGTTCACGCTGAAGGGCTGCGGCTCGCTGGACTGGGGCATGCAGTCCCGCCTGGCGCGCATCTTTAACCCGCAGAGCAACCGCACGGTGATGCTGGCCTTTGACCACGGCTACTTTCAGGGGCCGACCACCGGCCTTGAGCGTATCGATCTCTCCATTGCGCCGCTGTTCGGTGAAACAGACGTGCTGATGTGTACCCGCGGCATTCTGCGAAGCCAGGTGCCCGCCGCGACAAACAAACCGGTGGTGCTGCGCGCCTCCGGCGGTAACTCCATTCTGGGCGAGCTGTCGAACGAGTGCGTGGCGGTGGCGATGGAAGATGCCCTGCGCCTGAACGTCTGCGCGGTGGCGGCGCAGGTGTACATCGGAAGCGAGTTTGAGCATCAATCTATCAACAACATCATCAAGCTTGTCGATGCAGGGGCGCGCTACGGCATGCCAACGCTGGCGGTAACGGGCGTCGGCAAGGAGATGGCGCGTGACGCGCGCTACTTCTCGCTCGCCAGCCGCATCGCCGCCGAGATGGGGGCGCAGTTCGTCAAAACCTACTACGTGGACGAGGGCTTTGAAAAAGTGACCGCCAGCTGCCCGGTGCCGATCGTCATCGCCGGGGGCAAAAAGCTGCCGGAGCTCGAGGCGCTGGAGATGTGCTGGCGGGCGATTGATCAGGGGGCGTCCGGCGTGGACATGGGACGCAATATCTTCCAGTCCAGCGCGCCGCTCGCCATGCTGAAAGCGGTGAAAAAAGTGGTTCACGAGAACGTGAGCGCCCGGGAGGCGTTCCAGTTCTGGCAGGACGAGAAACAGGGAGAAGCAAAATGAACGTGACGCTGGTTGAAATTAACATCAAGCCCGAGCGGGTGGACGAGTTTCTTGAGGTGTTTCGCGCCAACCACGAGGGGGCCATCAAGGAGCCGGGAAACCTGCGCTTTGACGTATTGCAGGACCCGCGGGTGAAAACCCGCTTCTTTATCTACGAGGCCTATAAAGACGAAGAGGCGGTGCTGGCGCATAAGCAAACGCCGCACTATCTGGCGTGCGTGGATAAGCTCGAGGAGCTGATGTCGGAGCCGCGCAAAAAACGCAGCTTTGTGGGATTGTTGCCCGAGTAGCGGCTTTGCCCGGTGGCGCTGTTCAGGCCAGCTCAAGCAGCTTCACCTGCACCGTTGCCCCCGGCATCAACTGCTGCAAATTGTTGACCAGCTCTTGCCCTGCCTCTTCCAGTGCCGCAAGCGGCATCGACGGCAGGCTTTCAAGGATAAACCACATCGATTGCGCCTGGCTGTCCAGGCGGGTCCGTATCCCCTGTCGCCAGTTCCAGCGGCGGCAGCGAACAGTCTTTCAGTACCCGCTTGCGCAGGGCTGTGGCGGAACAGGCCGTGCGTTTCGGTTTCGCGCCGAAGGCTTTAAACACCTCATCCCAGCCTGAAAGGTGCGCATCAGCCCACGGCACATCATCATTCAACATCTGCTGGCAGGCCTGCGCCAGCGCGGCGGGCGCAACCTCCGGGTAGGTAATCGGCGCAGCTTCAACCAGAATGCTCAGCGCCCGAAAGCCAGGGGCAATCCCGGCAAGACGCGAATCTATTGACGGCGTAACGAAAGACATAAATAATCCTGTATTGACTGTTTTATACCATGGTAGTGACCAATGACAGATAAAGTCAATATAATGACTGATTTGGGTTCCGATGTTGCCCATGTAAGCCTGGCCGTGGCGAACCGAATCCGCAACTGGCGGAAAGAGAAAAAGCTGTCGCTCGACGAGCTATCCCGTCGCGCCAGCGTCAGCAAAGGCATGCTGGTGGAGATCGAGAAAGGGGCCGCCAACCCCAGCATCGCCATTTTGTGCAAGCTGGCCGCCGCGCTTGGCATCTCCGTGGCGGATATCGTTAACGTCTCCAGCGAGCCGCTGGTGCACATTATCGAAGAAGCGGCGATCCCGGTTCTGTGGCAGGGCGCACAGGGTGGTTACGCCAGGCTTCTGGCGGGCACTGCGGGCCCGGACATGATTGAGCTGTGGAAGTGGGAGATGCATCCGGGGGAGTATTTCACTTCGACAGGGCATCCGGCGGGAACCTTTGAGCTGCTGCACGTGAACGAAGGCGTCTTGACGCTGACGGTGGACGAGACGGTGACGCAGGTGAATGCTGGCGCGTCGGCGGTGGCGAAAACCGAAGCGGCGCACGGCTATGCGAACGAAGGGGAGAGCGTGCTTCGCTTCACTATGACTGTGGCGGAGTTTCACCGTTAAAAAACAGCCCGGTGGCGCTACGCTACCGGGCGAACGTCTTTCAGGAATGATGATTCTGCAACGTAGCGAGCAGACTGTCTGCACTGTATTGTCTGAGGAGTTTTTCATCTCTGGCAGGCAGCTCGCTTTGAAGAAATGCGTCCAGACCCTCGGTATTGGCACCGTTATAAATAAAAATACGGGCAGGATCGTACAGTGCCATCGTTTTAATCGACGCATTGGTGGTGATCAGCTTCTTATTCAGAACCAGCGCTTCCAGTGCGCGGAGTGTTAAACCATTTTGCTCAGGTTTGTTTATTTCCAGCATAATTGAGCAGTGTTTGGCTTTTTTAATATTGTCCAGATAGCTGAGTTTTTTATTCTGACAATTACCGGGGTAGTTATCCTGATTATTGTACTTATCCAGCAGATAAAAATCTGTCTCATAACCGCTATTTTCAAGTACCGGTGTCAGGGTACGAAGAACATCTGCCCGAATGGGTTCATAGCCACCGACAAAAAAACAGCTTTTATTTTCAGCTGCGCTCTCTTTTTGAAATTGCTGGATTTCTTGCCAGCTAAATGGCAAAAACTGCTCTATAGCACGCAAGTTATAGCGTTCGCAATCAGCAGGATCGAAGCTATAAATAGCATCAAATATGGGCCGAACGGTCTCGATGTAATCCGCATCCTGCGCCAGTTGCCCAAGAAGACGACGTTTGCGCGTCAGGGCATCAACGGAGTCGCGCAGAATCAACACTTTTTTACATGGCATGCTGGCGACATAATCCAGGAACGGAAAGACGCTGTAGCCATTACAAATCGCGATATCATCCCGCTTGATTGCCGATAATTTAACGGCACAGTGCGTGCGCTTATGCCATTTTTTTAACGCCTCGCCTGGCAGTAGGGCATTGATCGATTTGTAGCGTCGCATAATGCGATTAATTTGCTTTACGGGATGATCCTTAGCAAGCGAGTTAAGCATCATGATTTCGAAAGGATTGACCCATTCCAGGAAAAAATAGCGCATGGTCCCTCAGGAGAAGATAGCCGATATTGCAGGAATGATATCGTATTCTGCCAGACGGGTCATTAAACACCCCCTCCTGCGGAGGGGGGCGATATTACGCCTCTTCCACACTCACCCTGAGCGCTGCTTCCAGTTCCTGCTCACACTGCTCAATCGTTAGTGTCAGTAGTGGCTCAATGCGGATGGTTTTCGAGTTGTTGAGCGTCCCGGACCCCAGCACCCGCTGGCGGAACATCACGCCCGCGAAGCTGTAGCCGATTTCGTTGTCGACAATCTCGATTGCACCGGGCTCATCAATGCAGCGTCTGAACCATCATGGGCAACACCCGCCCGGCGTCATTGAGGGTTTGCCAGCGTATCTCGCAGCGCGGTGCGCGACGGCACCATTCGGTTTTTCGTTGGCTGAAGGGAGCAACAACACCAGCGTTAACAACGGGCGTGCCGTTGATGACGGTCTGGAAAAGCGTCACGTAATACGGGGTAGGATTCGTCGCGATTAATCCCTCATCGGAGTAAGACCAGCGTATTTCCCGATAGGCGCGATCGGGGTTTCCTTTTAATCCCTCCGGGCGATAGAGCAGCTTAAACGCCGAACGTACCGCTATCTGCACATCCTGACTGCCCTCATGGGCTGACGGAATACTGGCGATGTTAAGCGTAAAGAGCGATTCGCGATCGGCTGGCAGGTCAGCCTCTGCCTGCAGCAGGCGGATAATATGTTCATGTCCGGGTTTTATGGCAAATAGCGGTGGTATAACCACCAGCGAACGGCCCGCAGACCCGGGCGCTTCTGCGCCGGGCCATTTTCCACCGGGAGTGATTCGGACAGTAACAAGGTAAGGTATGTCCGACTTGTTGCGCACCGGGACGGTGGTTGATTTATCTCTTTGCTGAATGATAAACCGGGTTCCACCAACAACTACGCCCGCATGTCCCTGCGCGTTGACCAGCAACACAATCATCAGTGAAATCGCGAATATTTTCGCCGACATGACAAATTTATGCATAAGTCAAAACAAAGGTTGCTGCCGCGTTTGCGGTACCTGGGGTGACGGTATCCGTGACGGCGAGATAGCGGGCAAAGAAAACGAGCGCGGCGGTCGTTTGATTTCCGGTAAGCACAAAGGGAAGGCTCTCTCCGCTCAGCGGCAGCGGGGATTTATCGGTGTTGAAAAGGCCGATTGCGACACCGCTGGCGCTATTTTGCGCCTCGGTAATCGCCAAAAGCGCGTTGTTTTGTCCGTCAGGTGTTCCTTCGAAACGGGTAGTAATGGTGTTAAGCCCCGCCCCGCACTGCTCGACGTCAATCGTGAACCGCTCATACGGTGTCTCATTTTTGGCCTTCTCAAGCTGGGTGGCATTAACCTGCGTCATGGTAACGACCAGATGTTCTGAGTCGGGGGAAATGACGCAGGTTTTGTTTTTTATCGTTCCCGTAATAAAAATCGTTCCGTCATGCGACTTTGCCTCGGCCAGCGGGAACAGTGCCAGAGATACGCTAAGTAAAGCTAATCTGATGAAGGGTTTCACGCGGTGCCTCACTGATACAGCAGATCGAAATACATCACCGCCGTGGCTTCGCCTGATGTGACGGTGGGCAAGGTGGATTTGTAGCGTAAAAAGAAGGACAACAGATTGTCCCCCGGCGCGAGCGGATAGTGGGCAGATTCGGTGTTGTTAATATCGATGGGCGTGAGAGCGCTATCCAGAAGCTCTACGCCCAGACCGGTCGCCATGGTTGAGAGGTGGCCTTTACCGGTATCTGAAAGCGCCAGCAGGGAGGGATTGTCCCGATCCGCCTGTCCGGTAAACCACACCTGAGTATCGGTAATCGCAGCGGTACAGCCTTTGAGACTAATATCGAATTTTTTCGGGGGAGTGGTGGAGCCCGGTACGGGAAAATCGCCTGCGGAAAACTCGCCCATGTCGACAGTCTGCTCCACGCTTTGCGTATCGACATTGCAGGATTCACCGACAATGGTACCGAAAACGTGAAGGTTATAACTGCCGTCAGCCATGACGAACGGGGTGAATAACAGGGCTGTCAGATACAGCCCTTTTTTCCAGGTAATATTCATCATTTATCCTCAGGCGAAATCAATGCGTAACAGTGCCAGAGCGGTGAAAACACCCAGCTCGGGAGAAAGACCCGTGGTGCTGATTGGATACGCTTGCAGCGTCACGTTGGCTTTTCCAGAGATATCCGTCTCGAAGGGCGCGTTACTTGAAAAGACGTTCGGCGTAAGGGGCGTGCCGTCCTCACGGGTGACGACGACCCCCACGTCCGGATTGTCCGTAGCCAGCGCCTGTGGATAACGACTGTCCGCCGTGCCCGTTAAGCGCAGCGTTAACTGCGCGGGAGATTCAACGTCCCCATTGCATTCGACCGGAACGTTAAAGGTTTTTGGACGGACATTATCGGGCATCTGCCCCGCCTGTCTGAAATCACCGTGGTAGAGTTTACCCAGATCCACCGTGACGGTTTGCCCGGCGTTGATGACGCAGTTTTGCGGAACGCTAATCACCCCGCTGTAGATGATTTTATAAACAACCGTATTAACCGGCTCATGATCCGTTGTGGTGATATAGACGTTAAACATGAGCCTTGAGGGGATCACGACGGTGCCGATAAAGGGTTTTACAATTTGCAGCCTGAACACAAGATGACTGTCGTTGACGGGGAATACCCCTCCCGTATCGACTTCGTCATGGCCGCCCATATGCACATATTCAACTGGCGGATAGAAATCGCCGATGGTGGCATCGTGAATTTTCATGGCCCCAATGATGTAATCCGGATCAAGCTGCAGATACTTCCATTCGCCTTCGGTTTTGATGACGGGATACGGGCTCAGGTAAGTACGATAGGTTCGTTTGTCCCAGTCCCCCGCCGGACATCTTGCACCGATATTAACATCCTGACTTTTCTCTAATTCTGTACCGCTACCGGGGCGATTCTGATCGGTCGTGAGTGTAGTGGTCAGGTCGTAGTTAACGATGGAAATGCTGCCATTGGCGTTAACGCAGGTTTTGGCGAGGCCATTACCGCTAAACGCCAGCCCCGCTACGCTGATTAACATTATCCATAGCTTCATTTATAAACACTCCATTTTCAGCCGTACCAGCGGCGCTTTGCTTTCCGGTAGTTGATATCTCGCCGTACACTGCCGGTTTGCACCTTCTCCCCATTGAATATTCAGCGTTCCTGTTGGGTTCAGGCCGGACAGATAGGTCTCACCCTCTTCACCGACAATCGTGTTGCTGCCGCCGTCGTCGCGGGTCACCATGGCGCCGAAAGGAACGGGTTTTCCACGATAGAGCAGGGTCATTAAGGCGCGCGTACCGGGGCGCGCTTTGAACGTCGCGCGCACAACAGCACCTCGTGTCGGCACAACGTGCGTCACCGCATCGTCAATATCCACATCGTCGGCCAGCGAGTTGGTATCCAGTGCCATGCGATTGAGGCGATAGGACGAGGCGTAGGGAACAACGGCATAACCACGCCAGTCCGTGTGGATGCCGGGTTCATTTTCAATCTTGACCTCTTTTGCTCCTGGCGCAGCAATGAGTACGTTGGTATCGCCCAGAGGCTGGCTCAGGGTGATGCCGTTGCGGTGCGCGATAACGCCGCCATTTAACCCGTAGTTGACCTGCTGATAGTCCCCGTTTTGGCTATAGTTATACCCGACGCTGGCATTACCGTATGCGCTGTCGTATTCCATGCTGCTCGCCCCCTGAGCGTGCGAGCCATGGCGGGTATAGCCTTGCTGCACGCTGTAGCTGAGGTTGTTGTCCTCCAGCAGCGTGCCGTTTATGCCTGCGTTCTGGGACGTGTCACCCTGTTTGTTTGTGCTCAGGCTATAGGTTGCATAGGCATAATTATGTTTTTGTCCCACTTCATTCTGTGGGGATAACCACTGGTTTAATGGCAGCGATATATTCAGCGCGTAGATTTCATCACTTCCCGACATGCCGGGGGCCTTATTGTAGTTATAGGAGAGGCTCCAGGAGACGTCTGCCCAGGTCCCGCTGTATCCAATCTGCAATAGCGTATTTTTCTCATCCGTGTGCCAGTAGCTTTGCTGGCTACCGGTAACATAAACAGAACCCGAACCAGGCAATTGCTGAGAGAGATTGAACTGCACCTTGCCGCGTTTGGTGTAGTAAAGGTTGTAGTAATCCATCCAGAGGGTTTGTGCGTTATCCTCTTCCTGAGCGTCGCCTTTATAGCCCCGCATTTGTCTGTAGGCGGTTTCATCCAGGGTGTAAAACCCGGAGGTGGAGTAGCGATAGCCCAGCAGCTGAAAGTTTGTGCCAATGGCGTTTAAGGATTTCGCGTACAGAAAACGAATGGACTGTCCGGAGTGACTGCTATCATCGGCGAGGCGGCTTTTTGCGTGCGTCACGTCAACAGAGAGGGCACCCGCCTCGCCCATGTTCAGCCCTGCGCCCAATGCGGCGGCAGTGTAGTTCCGGGTCAATTGCGATCCGCCGTACGCGGTAAGACCGTGAGGAAGCCCCCAGATCAGAGAGCCCTGAATAAACTCAACGTCATCCTGCTGGCTACCGCTGCTACGGTATTCAGCCGCCGTCAGGGCGTATTTTAGTCGTCCTTCGCGCTGAAGAATGGGCACGGCGGAATAGGGCACGGAGTAGCTATTGATGCTGCCGTCTGCCTCTTTGACTTCGACCATCAAGTCACCGCTGGATGAGGTGGGGAAAAGGTCGTTGATCGCGAATGCGCCGGGCGGCACGTAGCTTTGATAAATGACGTAGCCGTTCTGCCTGATGGTTACCTGGGCATGACTTTTCGCGATTCCGCGAATGGTTGGCGCAAAGCCCTTCATGCTGTCCGGCAGCATATTGTCATCAGAGGCAATTTGCGCACCGCGGAAGGGCAGGCTGTCAAAGACATCTGAGGGGGTATAGCTGTCTCCCAGCGTTAGCCTTCCCTGAAGGGGGACGACCGTACGCTCCGCATAGGTGCTGATATGCTGCCAGCTATCGCTTTTGCCCTGAGCGCTACTGGAATGGTTCCAGGAGACATTGTCACGCAAACGCCACGGGCCGATATTTAAACCGCTGTTAAGGCCGAGAAAAGCGTTGTTGCTGGTCCCATTATCGGTTCCGCGATCGCGACTGCGCGATCCGGAAAAATTATAATTAAGCAGGAGCGCGTTAATCCCCTCATCCCACTGGTCGGGAGGAATATAGCCTCGCGCATTGTTTCTCATGGCAACCTGGGGGATGCTGATATCCAGTCTGAGCTTTTCAAAATCAAACGTGGTGCTGGCATCTGGAATGGCACCCGCCACATCAATACAGTTATCTTTTTGAGCCGATGCCTGTAAAGAGAGAGCCTGTAGGTTGACCCCCATATTCTCAAGAGATTTCGCCGACAGGCAGGCGACAAGGCCAGTGTCATCCGTCGATTTTGCCGGGGCACTGTCTTCCACTTTCCGGGCATCGAAGGTAATATCGCGCGTAGCGATAAAGTGCTCATTCAGCCATATATCCACGCGGTAGACGCCGGGCGCCTGACCGTTAGTGGAAAAACGCGACAGATCGGCAACTGCTGAAGGATCGCCTGACAAGAAGGCGGGATTGAAAAAATACTCAGCGCGCGCTTCGGTAAGTGCGAGGAGTGCCGTAACGGCTACTGCCACTGGCGTCAGCGAGGTTAAATATGCTGTGTCTGGAGCCGGTGAATCGTTACGCTTCATCTACTTTTCCTGCTATCCATGGCAAGGCACTTTTTGTCTGCTTGCATAACGTGCAGACCGTGTTTTCCAGTCTGCTATCAAGAGCACGTTTGTGCGGGCGTATTAGCACCAAAATCGTTCACCGTCTGGAACCTGACGCGCCCGGCACCGCCGCCTGGAACAGGCAGGGTAAGGGTGTTGAAGGGGGCCACCATCGAATTTGGCAGTTGTGTATCACCGACGAAAAACTGCACAAGCGAAACGTAATAGGGGGACGGATTTTTAATGGACACCTGGCCGTTGGCTGTCTGGCAGGAGAGTGTTTTGGGCGCATCGGCGGAGAGAGACGCCAATTTTTTCGGACGGACAAACAGTTTTATTACGCTTTGCGTGGCAATCTGCAGCGTGTTCCCATTCAGCTTACTTTTATCAATAGAGGGGATTGCTTTGCTGTTCAGATAAAATACGCTTTCACGATCGGTGGGCAGGTCAGGTCCCGCATACATTATACGTAACGTATTTTCTTTTTTAGGGTGTATAACAAACAGCGGTGGGGTAATAATAAAATCAGAAGATTTTACACCATCAGCATTGGCCACCCAAGTCTGAATCAGGAATGTATTATTACTTGACGAGTTAATAACAGGTAGTGATGCCTGTTTATCACCCTGAGGATAAATGACACGAGTGGCTCCCAGGGCGATGCCGCCGGCATTTGCATCAGGTGTCATACCTGCTGTAAGCGTAAACGTTGCGGCCATGAATAAGCCAGCACGTAATTGATTAATCATGAATCCTTTCATTTTCTCTTTATTCTCTCAATGAGACGACTTTATGCATTTTATTGATAGATGACGTAAAACCAGATCTGCGCATCGGCATTTCCTGCCTGCACGTGAGGGGCTGTCGACCGATATTTCGCGATGAATCTCAGCACGTTCTCACCCCCTCGGAGGGGAGCTTTCCTGAGGGGCGTGGTACCCGGAATGAGCAGATGACCTGTCGCATCAAAAATACCTATCCCAATACCCTTCGCGGCCCCTGCACCCTTGCCGGCATGAAAGATCTGGGGATCTTTTAACGCCGTCTCTCCGTAAAACAGTACGCCGGCACGTTGGCTTACGCTGGCATCACACTCTTCAAGTTTGATTTGAAAAGGCGTCGGCATAGCCCAGTCCCCGGTCGAGATGAACTGGCTGCTACGTACCTGCCCCATGTGAACGACCAGATCCTGGCTGTCGGTGTTCACGGTACAGGCGGCATTAACGACCTGACCCATAAAGGTGACCTGCCCATCTTCACTCGCCAAAGCATGCCCTGAAGTACACGCTATCAGGCCCAGAGCGAGTAATACGTATTGAGTGGCATACTTCATCATTCGCTAAATTTCCATTGAACGCGTAACACCTCTCCGTCAGAGAGGTGTCACAGACGTTAGCGAATCAGGAGTAAACCATCTGGAATGTTGCCGTGGATGAGACGTTACCGGGTGTTGCGGCTCCCGTCGCGATGTAGTCCACGCTCAGAGGAATGATATTTTCGCCGTTGATGAGTTTTGTGGAGGAGGACGTCTCACCCAGCTTCAGCGTGTTGCCATCTGGGCCAAACAGTTGCAGAGCAACGTTGGTGGCGGCACCTGCGCCTGCGGTATTCGCCAGGGAGCCAACCTGAGCGGCATCCTGTTGGCCGTTAAAGATAACCGCAGCGTTTTGGCTGACGGTCGTGTCGCAATCTTCCAGCACGATGCTGAAATCTTCTTTTTGATTTGCCTGCATACCGGCAGCGGTCAGTTTGACAGTGCGAACCTGGCTCAAAATGACGGTCTGATCGACGGAATCAGCCGCAACGGAACACGCGGCGTTAACCACCTGACCGACGAAGTTCACCGTACCGCCGGAGACGGTTACGGTATCAGCCTGAGCGTTCATCGCCAGGCCGCCCAACAACGCTGTAGTCACAGCCATACCCAACAATTGCTTCTTCATAGAAATCCTTTTAAAACAAAATTAACGTTAATAATATCTGGAATACCAGAAGGGCCTTGCTATACATCCAAAAATATCAACAGTAAAATATTATATTAGACATTTTGGTATCGTAATTTATAATTTAATTCTCACATGGTAGAAATGTACCGAAGGTAATGCAATCTATTTGTTCGGTGTTTTTATTAGAACTTCTTAATTTATGATTAAAATAATCTTAATCTATGGGAACCTATTTGCCGGAGTTATATTAATTTATGTGAATATATAATATGTGAAATCGGTGATATCAGTAGCGAGGCATACGAATACCGTTTGAATAACTATTATCAGTCCCTGATTTATTTACGGTTGTGGTAAATGTTGCCGTAATGATTATTTTATTACGTTAAGAAATAACAGGAGCCCCCACTAAATAGGGGGGCTCATTATTACGCCTCTGCCACGCTCACGCGCAGGGCTGCCAGCGCTTTGCGCGCCGCTTTCAGCACCTGCTCACACTGCTCAACGGTGAGCGTCAGCGGTGGCTCAATGCGGATGGTTTTCGAGTTGTTGAGCGTCCCGGCCACCAGCACCCGCTGGCGGAACATCTCGCTCGCGAAGCTGTAGCCGATTTCGTTATCAACAAATTCAATTGCCATCAGCATCCCTTTGCCGCGGGCCTCCTGCACCAGGTCCGGGTATTCCCGGCCCAGCTGGCGGAAGCCGTCCAGCAGCATGTCGCCTTTCTGCTCCGCCTGCGCAGGCAGGTTTTGCTCCAGCAGCACGTTGATGGTCGCCAGCGCCGCCGCGCAGGCCAGCGGGTTACCGCCAAAGGTGGTGGTATGCAGGAACGGGTTGTCGAACAGCACAGAGAAGACCTCTTCCGTCGCCACCGTCGCACCTATTGGCATCACGCCGCCGCCCAACGCTTTCGCCAGGCACAGGATGTCCGGCTGAACGTTCTCATGCTCGCAGGCAAACATCTTGCCCGTGCGCCCCATCCCGGTCTGGACTTCGTCGAAGATCAGCAGCGCGCCAAACTCATCGCACAGCTGTCGCACGGCGGGCAGATAGCCCTGCGGAGGCAGGATGACGCCGCCTTCGCCCTGAATCGGCTCCAGGATCACCGCCGCCACGTCGTCGCCGGTTTTGCGGCATTCACTCAGCACGGTGCGCATGGCGTTAATGTCACCGAACGGCACGTGGCGGAAGCCCGGCAGCAGCGGCATAAACGGTTTGCGGAAGGTGGATTTGGCGGTCGCCGACAGTGCGCCCAGGGATTTCCCGTGGAACGCGCCGCTGGTGGCGATAAAGGTAAATTTCCCGCGCGGCGACTGGTACGCTTTGGCGAGCTTAATCGCCGCTTCGACCGACTCGGTGCCGCTGTTGCTGAAGAAGCTGTATTTCAGCTTGCCGGGCGTTAAGGCCGCCAGCGTTTTCGCGAGCATGGCGCGAAGCGGGTCGAGCAGTTCCTGGCTATGGAGAGGTTGTTTCGCAAGTTGATTCTGTACGGCGGAAACCACTACTGGATTACGGTGCCCCACGTTAAAGATACCGAAACCACCCAGGCAATCTATAAACTCCTGTCCCTGGGTGTCGACAAGCGTGTTGAGACTTCCCGCTTGCCACTCTACGGCTCCGTAATCCCCGCCGGCGGTAACAGATTTGCGATACTCCAGAAAACCAGGATTCACATGCTCTTTAAAGTAATCAATGACCTCTCGGTTAAGTTGTTTCATCTCCTCATGATCGAGCGTTCGCTTCTCAATGAGATTCAGTGCGTGCGCGGTACAGGCAAGAGCCGAGGCGCTGGAAGGTAACCTGTTCAAAATATGCTCCCGGGGATCGCGTATCACATGATACTGAGTTAAGTATTGCAGGGATTACGCCACTTCAGATGACTTAACGAAAATCGGGATAAACGCCAGGTTAAAATTATGTTGCGCAATATTTAATCATGCCGGAGCAATCGAAACGGGATTTAGGGGTACAGGGCAACCCGCATTCTCAGGTGCATAAAAAGGCAATTGCACTAAAGGAGTGCATGGCTTGCGGCTTAAGTGGGCGTTAACAGGTCATGCTTTATAGGTAATTTCTTTGCGAAAGTATTTGGAATCAATGAATTATAAAATCTCACAAAAAGTGCGGTTTAAGTGAAATCTGCGATCTCCATCAAGTTTAACAACTAAAGATAAATTGTTTACCGCCGAAAAAACAATAAACCACAAAATTAACATTCGAATAACCTGCAAGGAATGCCCGTCATGTCTTCTCCTTCCTGTGTCACCCAGAATAATTATCCTCTGGACGATGACACCACCTTAATGTCGACCACCGACGTCCACAGCTATATGACCCATGCGAACGACACCTTTGTGCAGGTGAGCGGCTATCAGCTTGATGAGTTGATGGGCCAGCCGCACAATCTGGTGCGCCATCCCGACATGCCAAAAGCGGCGTTTGCCGATATGTGGTACACCCTGCAGCAGGGTGAGCCGTGGAGTGGCATTGTCAAAAACCGACGTAAGAATGGCGATCATTACTGGGTGCGCGCGAATGCGGTACCGATGGTGCGGAATGGGCAGGTGACGGGGTATATGTCGATCCGCACCAAAGCCACGGAGGAAGAGATCGCTGCCGTAGAGCCGCTCTACCGGGCGCTGAATAACGGGAGCTGTAAAAAACGCATCCAAAAAGGACTGGTGGTGCGTAAGGGCTGGTTGGGTAAACTTCCTTCCATGCCGCTACGCTGGCGCGTACGCAGCGTGATGGCGGTGCTCTTTGCCGCGCTTGCCGCTACCCTGGTGACCACCTCCGCAGGCTGGGTGCCGCTCGCCGCGGCCGCCGTGATAACGCTGCTGGGAACGCTGCTGTTTGAGCAGCAAATTGTCCGCCCGATCGAAAACGTCGCGCATCAGGCGCTGAAGGTGGCGACCGGCGAGCGCAACAGCGTGCAGCATCTGAACCGCAGCGACGAGCTGGGGCTGACCCTGCGCGCGGTAGGACAACTGGGGCTGATGTGCCGCTGGCTCATCAATGACGTCTCAAGCCAGGTGATGAGCGTCCGTGACGGCAGCGACAGGCTGGCGCAGGGGAACGAAGCGCTGAACGATCGTACGCGTCAGACCGTGGCGAACGTGCAGCAGACCGTCGCAACGATGAACCAGATGGCCGCTTCCGTTCAGAGCAACTCAGAAACCGCCGCCGAAGTGGACAAACTCTCCGTCGCCGCGAGCAGCGCGGCGACGAAAGGCGGCAACGCGATGCAGACCGTGGTGAAAACGATGGATGACATCGCCGATAGCACGCAGCGCATCGGCTCGATTACCTCCCTGATTAACGACATCGCTTTCCAGACCAATATCCTGGCGCTGAATGCGGCCGTTGAAGCGGCAAGAGCCGGCGAGCAGGGGAAAGGCTTTGCCGTGGTCGCGGGGGAAGTTCGCCACCTTGCCAGCCGCAGCGCGAATGCGGCTAACGATATCCGCAAGCTGATTGATGCCAGCGCCAGCAGGGTACAGTCCGGCTCCGAGCAGGTGCACGCCGCAGGCCGCACGATGGATGACATTGTCGAGCAGGTGAAAAACGTCACGCAGCTCATCGCGCAGATCAGCCACTCGACGTCCGAACAGGCGACCGGGTTGTCAGAGCTAACCCGCGCGGTGGCGGAACTGGACAGCATTACGCAAAAAAATGCCGACCTGGTCGAGGAGAGCGCGCACATCTCTGCCATGGTGAAACACCGCGCCGGGCGTCTTAAGGATGCGGTGACGGTGCTCCATTGAGCCAGTAATGTTCCGGAAAAGTCGTTTATACCGTAAGGAATAAACGGCTTTTTTATTTGTGATTGTGACTATTAATGTTATTTATTGTTAATGAGATATTAAGTAACTAAAGAAATTGCCTCAGTTATTTATTCCTGCCTAAGTCAGTTTTCCCCGATGCTATTTTGCAAAACCCTGTTCTGGTGGTCTGGTAACGATCGATGGGGCGGAATTAATAGTCTCTACCTATCCATTGTGATGGTTATGAAATAAAAAAACGATCAAAGTCATAAAGTTAGCGGATTCGTTACCGATAACAGCGATCGTCTGAGAAATAATCACATCGATGGAGTAAATATGTTCTTACATGACGTAAAGATCGGCACGAAATTATTTCTGGCGTTTGGATTCTTTATTGTCCTGATGGTGATCAGCGCCAGTATGTCCTTACTGAGCCTGAACCGGGCTAACAACGGGATGCAATCCATCATTACCCATGATTATCCCACCACGGTTAAAGCGAACCAGTTAATCGACAACTTCCAGGAATTTATTAGCACTCAGCAGCTCATGCTGCTGGATGAACAGGGAACGTACACGGCACAGTCGCAGCAGCATCTTAAAGAGATCAGCGAGCATATCACGGTGATTTTGGGCGAGCTGAATACGGTGTTGCAGGACCCGAAATCGCAGCAGGTCCTTGCCGAGATCCGCGACGTTCGTCAGCAGTATCTGGACTCGCGCTATCGCATTTTGCAGGCGGTGCAGAATAATGACCGTGCGGGTGCTATCCAGGAGATGATGACCCATACCCTCACCGTGCAGCAGGCCTATAAAGCTAAAGTGCAGGAGCTGATTGCGATTCAGAACCATGAGATGCAGAGCGCGGGGGCGCAGGTGGAAGGAGACTTCAGGTCCAGCCGACTGCTGCTGATCCTGATCACCCTCTTTAGCGTCGCCGCTGGCAGCCTGATTGGCTGGTTTATCGTGCGCGCTATTACCCGCCCACTCGGCGAGGCGGTGAATTTTGCCAATGCCATTTCAGAGGGCGACCTGACGGGCAGCATCACGCCGCACGGCAAAGACGAAACGGGCCTATTGCTGCACGCGCTGATGGAGATGAAAAACCGCCTGCTGGATATTGTGCAGCAGGTGCAAACAGGCTCGGAGAATATCTCCAGCGCAGCCGCGCAGATTGTCGCCGGTAACCAGGATCTTGCCGCGCGCACCGAGGAGCAGGCAAGTTCCGTTGAACAGACCGCCGCCTCGATGGAGCAGATCACCGCGACGGTGAAAAACACCGCCTCGCACACCGGGGAAGCGACTAATCTCTCGGCAGATGCCGCCACGGTGGTCAAAAACAACGGGGATATGATGAAGCAGGTGACCAGCAAAATGCGCCTGATTAACGAGACGTCGAACCGGATGTCCGACATTATCGACCTGATCGACGCCATTGCGTTCCAGACCAACATTCTGGCGCTGAACGCGGCGGTGGAAGCGGCGCGTGCGGGCGAGCACGGCCGCGGCTTCGCGGTGGTTGCCGGTGAGGTTCGCCAGCTTGCCCAGAAGAGCGCGTCGTCTGCCAGTGAAATTCGCGAGCTGATCGAGAGCTCCACCAGCCAGACCCAGGACGGGATGAATCTGGTGGAAAAAGCGAGCGCGTTGATCAATGGCATGGTCGGCAACGTGGAGGAGATGGACACGATCCTGCGCGAGATCCGCCAGGCCAGCCACGAGCAGACGGAAGGGATTTCGCAGATCAACAGCGCGATTGGCCTGATTGATGCCACCACCCAGCAGAACTCTGCGCTGGTGGAGGAGTCCGTCGCGGCGGCGGCATCCCTTAACGAGCAGGCGATGCACCTGAAAGAGCTGGTACGCGTATTCCGAGTGAGCGAGCACGCGCCGGCTTAATCCAGCTGGGAGATCTCCAGCGCTGCGCGGTCGATTATGCCGATAATCTGCTTGAGCTGCGCGTCGCTGAGCTCTCCCTGATTTACCTTCAGGTCTAACACCGCTTTAAAGTTATCCAGCGCCCGCTTCATCTGCGGGTTTTTGCGCAGCTCAAAGCCGACGCTGCGCGCCTTAATACGCACCTGGATCTGTTCCAGCTGTTCCCGGTTTTCGTCCAGCCAGCGTTGTCCTTCAGCGGTAATCGCAATCTTCTTACGACCGCTCTCTTCTTCCGTAATAGTGATAAAGGTTTGATCCTGCAGATAATCCAGCGTCGGGTAGATCACACCGGGGCTCGGCGTGTAGTTCCCCTGGGTCAGGTTCTCGATCTCTTTGATCAGCTCATAGCCGTGGCTGGCGCTGCGGGTCAGGATATCCAGAATCACCAGTCGCAGGTCGCCGTGGCCGAAAAAGCGCGGTCGGCGTCCGCCGCCGTCGTGTTCATGTCGCATGTTATGCCTCTTAATTTGATATATCTAAACTATATCTAAGATATATTCAGATGCAATCTAAAAAATCTTGCTTTTTTACTGATTAGTAATCATTATCATTTAAAAATCAATTCCGATATATCGTATTCACCAGAGAAGAGGCTAAAAATGGCATCTACCCGTTACCCACAGCGCGTGCGTAATGACCTGCGCTTTCGCGAGCTGACGGTGCGCCGCGTTGAACGCGTTAGCGCAGGCTTTCAGCGCATTGTTTTAGGCGGCGAGGCGCTGGAGGGCTTTAGCTCCCGCGGCTTCGACGACCACACCAAAGTCTTTTTCCCTGCACCTGGCACCACGTTTGTCCCGCCGAAGGTCACCGATGAAGGCATCGACTGGGGCGACGGCGTACGTCCACAGGCGCGCGACTATACGCCGCTGTACGATGAGGCAAATCATGAACTGGCGCTCGATTTCTTCATTCATGACGGCGGGATTGCCAGCGGCTGGGCAGTCGAGGCGAAGGTGGGCGACAGGTTGACGATCGGCGGCCCGCGCGGTTCGCTGGTAGTGCCGGAGGATTACGCCTGGCAGCTGTACGTGTGCGACGAGTCCGGCATGCCGGCGCTGCGTCGACGTTTAGAGAGCATTGCTAAACTGCCGGTTTGTCCGGAGATTCACGCGGTGGTGACTGTAGGTGACGAATCTTATAAGGACTATCTGGCGCACCTGAGTGATTTCAACATCACCTGGGTGGTGGGCCACAGCGAGCAGGCAGTGGCTGACCGTCTGGCGGCGCTGGCCGTGCCGGAGGAGGATTACTTTATCTGGCTGACCGGAGAAGGGAAGGTGGTAAAAAGCCTGAGCCGCCAGTTTGAAACCAACGCGATTGACCAGCATCTGGTGCGTGCCAGCGCATACTGGCACGCTAAATAATCAGGCTGCCGAATCCATTTGCGCTTCGTTAACCTGGTGTTCGAGCGAGGCGCATACCTCTTTTAGCGCTTTCTCCTGCTGAGCAAAGTACGCTTCCATATTGCTCAGCGACGATACCAGCAGCCAGGACTCCTCTTTTTCCAGCTCCGCCAGCTCGTTCACTAAGGTGTCGATTTGCTCGCGGACCTGCGCCATTTTTTTGCGGATACGCTCCAGATCGTTCAGCCTGTCGCTCGCCATCAATGGCTCGAACCCCTGCTGCAGGCGGGCCACCAGCGAGCGAATGGTTTTGACGTCGCCGCGCTGTTTGGCCTGGTTGAGCTGCACCATCATCGCGTTGGCTTCCTCTTTCAGATCGTCTGCGACTAAATCCGGATGGCAGAGCTTGCTCGCCTGCCGCCAGAGGCGCTTGAGTTCGTTCTGATCTTCTTCCGAGAGATGTTTGCCCTTGCGCAGCCGCACTTCGGCATCGTGATGCTGTTCGCGATACTTCTCGTACTCTTCGTTGGCCTCGTCGCGCGCCTGACGCGCGGGCTCTTCTTCGCGCGTTAAGCCGCTTTCCAGTTCGAGCGCTTCGGCCAGCAGGTTGGCAATCAGATTGCTTTGTTGCTCCAGATGCTTACGCGCCTGAGCGGCCTGGACGGAGTCAGCCGGGAGATCGCGCCAGCGCTGGGTAAGCGTCGCCAGCACCTCCACCGCCTGCGCCATATAGCGCTGACAGCGGCGGTAATCCTCCTCGCGACGACGTGCCTCCGCCTGCTGACGACGCAGGTTCAGCTCCGCCAGCGTTTTACGCAGGGCGAGGATCTGCTGCATCAGCGGTCCGAGGCGGGAGAAATAGAGATCGTTGAACTCATCAAGCTGCTGCACGCGCGCGTTGCGGCGGTCAATCAGATCGCGCAGACGCTCTTCCAGCGCCTTCAGCTCCAGCTTGCTGGCGGCTACCTGTGGGTCACGCCACTGGGTCACGGCGCGTTGGCCCTGCAGCCAGGCGGTTATGGCCGCCATGGCCGAGGTATAGTTCTTTTCCTCAAGCGCCACGACGATTGCCTGTAGCTCATCGTCAAACGCTTCATTTTTCAGGCGTGTCAGCTGGCTCTGGATGATGTCGTCATCTTCCAGTTCAATGGCATTTTTAATGATTTCTAGCCGTTTGATCGGTGTGCTCATGATGCCTTTCGCTTTGGCGCTTAAGTATTTGAGTTAAGGGTAGTTGTTGTAAAAGCTACAGGAAATAATACACACGGATGATGATCGGCGCGATGGGGGATTTCTTTAGATTTGCAGTTTGTGAGGTACGAGATATGAGCAGGAGAGCGAATACGCAAAATGGCTTCGTTTTCACTGTTTCCCGCTCTGTCCCTTAAATAACCTCGCTGTAGATCCCCACCACGCGACCCACCGTTTTTATCTCGTTGATACCGCACTCAAACGGAACTTTACCGCCCGCTACGTGAAGTTTTTTGCCCGGTAACAGCGTTAAGTCGCGGATGCTGGCGGTGCCTTCAATCTCGACCAGCCAAAGGCCGTCGGTTAACGACGCCTCTTTTTCGATAAAGTGAAGCTTTCCCTCCGCCCGAACAGCGATGCCGCGAGCCAGCGGTTTGCTAAAGAAACTGGCATCGATGCTCAAAATGGTATTTTCTTCCAGCTTACCATCACTGAGTGTGAATGCCGAAACTGAAACCGGATCGCCCGATGCGGGGTTACCTTCAAACTGCGCACCTTGCCCGGTCATCAGCCAGCGCAAGCTGGCACCGGTGTCCAGCGCGCACTGAACCGCGAAGTCGTAAGAGATGGTACCGCGCGCGTAGCGGTTCTGAAGCGAGCTGGCGGCGATATTAAAGTGCCGGGCCAGCTGGATTTTCTGCGTGAAACCATATACCTGACAGATTCTATCGAGTAACTCTTCATTATTCACTTGAGAATCCAGTATCAAAATATATTCCTTTGGGTGTTTACTAATACTCAATTGGGTATTAATATCATTGCAAATTCGAGCAATCAGCGGCAGAAGTTGGCAAACAGAGGCTAATGATTGCAGACATTATCAAAATGGGAATTTTGCAGCATGGTTTGTGAAATCGCAATCATCAAACGGCGGAAAATGCCGTGCTATGAGCGTTTTCAGCACATTAGCGTGCGTGAATTTATGCGAGGGGAGATATGGCGATAGAAGCTGCCCATGCAAGGGTTCCACTTAGCGTGGGAGCACGTCTTAACGGGCTTAACCACGTCGCTGAACTGCGCGCCCGATACGGGAGCGATAGCGGAAAAGAGCTGGCACGGTTTATGGCCGAGCTGCGCGATAAGCGCGATCCCTGTTTTGAGGAGAACAGCAGGGCGCTGGCCGCCATCTTTTACCTGGCGAGATTACCTGTCGCCCGTCATGAGTGCGATATCAGCGAGCTGACGACCGAAGAGAAACGGGCGCTAATTAACGCCATGAATCATTTTCGTGCCGTTGTGAGTTTATTTCCTGAACGGCTGACCATGCCGATATAACCCAACCAAAAACCTAATGGCGTAAACCCGCCGGGCAGCCTATTGCCTGAAATTAAGGAGAACGCGTGATGCGAAACAGTGAAAACCGCCCCTATCCGATCGGAAGTGAAGAACTGAAACGCCTGCTGATGGAGGCTAAAACAGAGGAACGATGCGCGCGAGCCCTCGCGGTCTCCCTGCGCCTGGAGGCGCTGGCGAGCCATATCTACAAAACCGGCATGAGCGGAGAGGACGTTGCCGAACTGCTGTGCCACGAGGCAGCCCGCTACGAGCGTGAATCACAGGAGCTGCACTGATGGCCGATTTTATCGATCTTGCGCAGGCGCGCGAGCAGGAAGACAGAGAGCGCCACATTAACAGCGCCCGCAGGCGACCCGCATCGCCTTCGCGTTTTCTGTGCGAGGACTGCGATGCGCCGATACCTGAGGCGCGTCGAAAGGCGGTACCTGGAGTGGCCTTGTGCATCACATGCCAGGAGATCGCGGAGATGAAAAATAAACACGTCCGGGGAGGATGAGTTGGCGACGTCATTTGCTTATCCGTGGAACGCTCCACGGTCGGCCATTGCCAGCCCTTACCTCACGCACACCCAACAGCAGCGTCGCGATCGCCTCTTCGCGGCGCTGCAGCAGGCAAGAATTGCCCTCTCACAGCAGCCTGACTGCGTGCGCTTCGAGGTCTGGCGCACGATTGACGCCCTCGAGCAGCATCAGGGCAGCCTGAAGGCTAATGCTTTCTCGATCCGATTCTGCAAAAGGATGTTGCCTCGCCTGCGTCTGGTCTCTGAACGCTATGCCTGCAAGGGCCTGCACAATACGGTCTCCAGGGCCGTGTTTAATGACCATTTCGACACCCAGATTCTGCAATACCTCGCTTCGAGGATGGTTGAGCTGGTTACGCGCTATAACCGTCTTCCGGATATGTCCCGCGCGGACATCGACCTGCTGGCCGCAGATATCGCCAGCTTTATTCGCGGCGAGCTGGCGAATATTAACGATGCTGAGATGGGCGAATACCGGACGCTTTACGTCTGGTACCAGCGCGCCGGACTGATCGCCCGGCAGTTCAACGTTTCGCCTCCCCACTGGGAACGGGTGTCAAAGACGTTTTTCAACAAAGATGACGCTGCCTCGGCGGTGATCCGCATGTTTTCCGAGGTGTGGTGGCGCGGGCGCCTGCGCCGTATCGCGGCGGCCTGGCGCGAGCATTTGCAGATTGCCCTCGGCAACGTCAGCAAAAAGAGAACGGCGTATGCGAGCAGGCGCTGCGTGACCGAGTGGCGCGAGCAGAAGCGCCGCACCCGCGAATTTCTCAAGGGCATGGAGCTTGAAGATGAAGAGGGCAACCGCATCAGCCTGATTGAAAAATACGATACCTCGGTGTCTAACCCGGCGATACGCCGCTGTGAACTGATGACCCGCATCCGCGGTTTTGAAAATATCTGTGAGGCGCTGGGCTACGTGGGCGAGTTCTATACCTTAACCGCGCCCGCGCAGTATCACGCGACCGTGAAATCGGGCTACTCCAACGCTAAGTGGAACGGGGCCAGCCCGGCGGATACGCAAGGCTACTTTACCCGTCTCTGGGCACGTATCCGGGCAAAACTCCACCGGGACGGGCGACGTATTTTTGGTATCCGCGTTGCGGAACCCCATCACGACGGTACGCCCCACTGGCACATGCTGATGTTTATGCTGCCGGGAGATGTTGACTGCGTTCGCCAGATTATCGGGGATTACGCGCGGCAGGAGGATGCTGTTGAGCTGCAGAGCGAAAGTGCCATAAGAGCGCGCTTTCACGCGGAAGCGATCGATCCTAAGAAAGGCAGTGCTACCGGTTACATAGCCAAATACATCTCAAAGAATATCGACGGCTATGCGCTCGATGGCGAGACCGATAACGAAAGCGGCGGGCTTCTGAAGGAGACGGCGTCCGCCGTTTCGGCCTGGGCGGGACGCTGGCACATTCGTCAGTTTCAGTTCATCGGCGGCGCGCCGGTAACGGTCTACCGCGAGCTGCGACGTATGGCGGATACTGAGGCCGCGCGCGGCTTGAGCGTTGAGTTTGCCGCCGTCCATGATGCCGCCGACGCCGGTGACTGGGCGGGTTACGTTACTGCGCAGGGAGGGCCGTTTGTCCGTCGCGATGATTTACAGGTGCGCACGCTGTATGGACCGCGCGCCGGGTTTAACCAGTACGGCGAGGAAACGGTCCGTATTCGTGGCGTGTACGACTCCGCCGTCGGCGCGGGCAGCCCGATTGTCACCCGGCTCACCCAGTGGAAAATTGTGCCGAAGAGGGCCTCGGAAATTAAGAATGCGCCTGAGCCCTCTCGGAGTTCTGTCAATAACTGTACGCAGGACAATCTGTCTCAGCCCCTAAGCCGGCGTGCGAGACGGGCATTAACCGAACGCATCAAATTCATCCGCCCCGGCGCTACGTCGCCCATCGTCTTCGCGAGCGACCCGCAGAACGGGGTACCAGAGAAGGTGATTGACGAGATACGGCTCGCCACCGGGATAGCCATCAGCCGGGGCGAGGCCCTGCATCTTATGGCCGGAGGCGTTAGCCGTTTTAACGACAAATGGTGCAGGGGCGCAGCTGACGGAACGCTATTTCCTGCAGCGTGTTCTTATCAGGAAAAGGCGCGGAAAATCCTTGAACGTATTGGGTATTTAACGGATTTGTTAACCAGGCGAGTACGCTAATCTTTATCGATATCATGTACATACCGTTAAAGGTTCTGATTTTTCGCTTCACTCTTTTTATGAATACATGCTACTGTATGTTTATACAGTATCTCGTGGTGGAGGTTGTGTGGACAGAGAGTTGAACGAGCAGGTCATGATTGAACGAGTCGAGATGATTGCTCGGCTGACGACAGAAGGAACGTGTCAGGAAAGAGATCGTGAGATTGCCCTGAATTTGATTGCTGAGATTGCGCGGGGAAATTTAATCAAGAACAACGCCTTTACCGTTGTTTTCTCGGCATCGCCTGTTCCGGAACGAATCAAAAAAGAGAGTAACGTTCGGGTGAACATTACTCTCGATAAAGATCGGCTGGCTGGCCAGTCCGTCGCCGAAGCCTTTCAGTGCGAACTGACCCGCAGAATAGGGTCCCTGTTTCCGTCAACGAGGGTGACCGTGAGAGTAGGCTCGGTGACGGGGGTAGAGCTCCAGGGGCTTGAAAAAGAGGCCGATCGCGAGGCGCTGGACACTATTCTCCGGGAAGTCTGGGAAGACGAGAGCTGGCGCTAAACCCGGTTTTATTACCCGGACCGAACACCCTCATTAGATTTTTACGTTCCCATTGAACCGCGCTTCGCTTCCCTCGGATGGTTTGTTGTGTCCGCGAGCGTCCATCCGTCGGCGATAGCGAAAAGCCTGCTGGCCCGGGAAACTCTTCAGTACCTGGAAACCGGATGTTGGGAGCGACTGATGAAGATCTATGCAATGCAGGGGGACACGCTTGATGCCGTTTGCGCCCGCTTTTATGGGCGCACGGCTGGCGTCGTTGAAGCCGTTCTGAAGGCCAACTCTGGCCTCGCGGAGTTAGGGGTTATCTTGCCTCACGGAACGCCGGTAGAGATGCCGGAGGTGGATAGCGCCCCCACAAAAGAATCCGTAAACCTATGGGACTGAGCCTGGAGAAAATCACCACGTTTATCGCCTACTGGCTGGCCGTGGCGCTGGCCTGGTTCGGGGCGATGTCTCCTGACAAAGTCGCGCTGTACGTGGGAAGTCTTTGCGCCATTTTTACCGCGCTGACGAATTACTGGTTTAAGCGAAAAACCTGGCGCTATCTCAAATCTCTTGGCCTCGATAAGAAGAGCATTCGTGAACTCAATCATTAAGCGTTGCAGCGTCGCCGGCGTGCTGGCCCTGGCGGTGCTGATGCCTGATTTTCGGTTACTGAAAACGTCTCCGGAGGGGCTGGCGTTGATTGCCGATCTTGAAGGATGCCGCCTCACGCCCTACCGGTGTAGTGCCGGGGTGTGGACGTCAGGCATTGGCCACACGGCAAACGTTGTGCCCACGCGGGACATTACCGAACGCGAGGTCGCGGCAAACCTGGTCGCTGATATGCTCAACGTGGAGCGGCGGCTGGCGGCGTGCGCGCCGGTGGAGATGCCGCCTCGGGTCTACGACGCGCTGGTGAGCTTCACGTTTAATGTCGGCGCAGGCGCTGCCTGCCGTTCGACGCTGGTGTCCTTTATCAAGCGTAAACAGTGGTCACAGGCGTGCGAGCAGCTTACCCGCTGGGTGTACGTCAACGGCGTTAAAAATACCGGGCTCGAAAATCGCCGTGTCCGCGAGAAGGCATGGTGCACGAAGGGGTTGCCATGAGAGCCCTCATGCTGGCGCTGGCCGGACTGCTGGCCATCACGCTGTGGCTCCGTCATGACAACCTGACCCTGTCCCGTTCCTTAGCTACGGCTAACCGGGTCGCCAGCGAGCAAAAAAATGCCCTCGCCACGCTTAACCATCAGCTGTCCCTGTCGCAACGGATTGCCCGATCAAACGAAAACGCCCAGGTCAGGCTCCGTGAGGCGCTTGTCACTGCGGGTGAGGAGAGCGCGAAACGGGAAGCGACTATCGGGAGATTACTTAATGAAAATGAAGCGTTACGCCGCTGGTATAACGCTCGGCTGCCTGATGCTATCCGCAGGTTGCACACCCGCACCGCCTGCGCCTCCGCAGCCCATTGTTTACCACGCCTGCCCGAAGGTGAGCCTCTGCCCGATGCCGGGCAGCGAACCCGCCACTAACGGCGATCTCAGCGCGGATATTCGCAGGCTTGAGTATGCCCTTATCGCCTGCGCGCTGCAGGTTGAAACCATTAAAAACTGTCAGGATAAATTCGATGCACAAACTCAAGAGCCTGCGCCAGGCATTAATTGACGCCATCCCCCAACTGAACGCCAGCCCGGAGCGCCTGCAGATGTCGGTCGGAAACGGCCATATTGACGCCCGCCTGGCCTCCTCGCTCTCCTTTGAAAAGCACTATGAGCTGATTGCAAAGGTCAGCGGTTTCACCGGCGACAGCGAGGGATTTTTCGTTCCCGTGCTGGCCTGGCTTCGGGAGAACCAGCCGGACATTTTTACCCTTGATGAAGGCCGTAAAAACGGATGTTCCTTCACGATCGTCTTAAACGATGACGATACGATGGATATCAGCGTCAGTTTGCAATTAACCGAGCGCATGCTTGTTGCACAGGAGCAGGGCGCTCTGCACGCGACGTATTCCCCCGAACCGCCGCTGCCGGAGCCCGTCACGCGTCCGACGTCGTTGTACATCAACGGTGAGCTGGTCAGCCAGTGGGAGGCGTAATTTCCCCCGCGCCGTGTTGTTTCATCCCGCATAAAACCCCGTCTCGTTGCTGCCGTTCCTCCTGAACGGCATTCTCTTCTCATGAATACATTAACTTCCATGAACGGTATCGCTCGCGCGATCCGCAATCTGATTCGTATCGGTGTTGTGACCGAGGTTGACCTCAACAGAGGGCTTTGTCGTGTCCAGACCGGCGGGATGAAAACTACCTGGCTGAACTGGCTAACCTGTCGTGCGGGACGTTCGCGCGTCTGGTGGGCGCCTTCCGAGGGCGAGCAGGTGCTGCTGCTGGCCATCGGAGGCGAGCTTGATACCGCCTTTGTGCTGCCCGGCATTTTCTCGGACGACCATCCGGCCCCGTCCGGGTCGTCTGACGCGCTCCATGTATCGTTCCCTGACGGCGCGGTGATCGAGTACGAACCCGAACGCGGGGCGCTGACGGTTACTGGCATTAAAACGGCCGACATTACCGCCTCGGAATCGCTGACCGCCACCGTGCCGGAGGTGCGGGTGACGTCAACTTCCCGCATCACGCTGGATACGCCTGAAGTGGTGTGTACCAACAAGTTAATTACCGCCTCTCTTGAAGTGCAGCAGGGCGGTGTGATGGCCGGAAATATTGAGCATTCCGGCGGTAAATTCACCTCCAACGGGGTGCAGGTGGACAACCACGCGCACGGCAGCGTGCAAAGCGGCGGAAGCTGGACTAAGGGGACACAATGACGGTGCGATACAGGGGAATGAACAGGCAGACCGGGCTGAGCATTTCAGAAGCTGAACACATCCGGCAAAGCGTGCGCGACATTCTGGTCACGCCGATTGGCTCGCGGGTCATGCGCAGGGATTACGGCTCGCTGCTGGCGGCGATGATCGACAGGCCGCAGAGCCCTGCTCTGCGTCTGCAAATCATGTCCGCATGCTATTCCGCCATCCAGAAATGGGAGCCGCGGATAAGCCTGACGGCAATCACTTTCGAGCGTTCGGAGAACGACGGGACGTTGTATGTCGATATCACCGGCACGCGCCCGACCTCCGGACAATCCTTTTCTATCACCATTTCACTGAGTTAAACGCTATGGCTATTGTTGATCTGAGCCAGCTCGCCGCGCCTGATGTCGTGGAAGAGGTGGATTATGAAACGCTGTTGGCAGAACGAAAGGCCACCTTTGTCTCGCTCTATCCCGAAGAGGAACGAGAGGCGATTGCGCGGACGCTGACGCTGGAGTCAGAGCCGATTGTGAAGCTCCTGCAGGAGAATGCCTACCGGGAAGTCATGTGGCGTCAGCGGGTTAACGAGGCCGCGCGTGCGGTCATGTTGGCCTATGCAGCGGGCAGCGATCTGGACCAGATTGGGGCAAACGCTAACCTTGCGCGTCTGGTGATCGCCCCTGCCGACGACACCACGTTCCCACCCACGCCGGCTGTGATGGAGTCCGATACCGATTTTCGTCTGCGCATCCAGCAGGCGCCGGAAGGGCTGAGCGTGGCCGGTTCGACGGGCGCGTACCAGTTCCATGGCCGCAGTGCCGATGGCCGGGTAGCGGACATCTCCGTCATCAGCCCGCAGCCGGCGAACGTCACGATTTCCGTACTCTCCCGGGAGAATAACGGCATAGCGTCTGAAGAGCTGATCGCTATTGTTCGTAACGCCCTAAACGATGAAGACATCAGGCCGGTTGCCGACCGCGTTACCGTCCAGTCGGCCAAAATAGTTGATTACAGCATCGAAGCATCGCTTTTCCTTTTTCCCGGCCCCGAAAGCGAGCCGGTACTCAACGCGGCAAGAACCCGGTTACAGGCCTATATCACGGCTCAGCATCGTCTTGGACGCGATATTCGCAAGTCCGCCATTTATGCCGCTCTTCACGTAGAAGGGGTGCAGCGGGTGGAACTGACCGCACCCGCGGCTGACATCGTGCTTGATGAAACCCAGGCCTCATGGTGCAGCCACTACAGCGTAACCGTGGGAGGGAACGATGAGTAACACCCGCCTTTTACCGGTTGGCTCATCGCCCCTTGAGGTCGCGGCAGCGCGCGCCTGTGCGGACATCGAAAATACGCCCGTTCCGTTGCGCCACCTCTGGAATGTGGATACCTGCCCGGCGAATTTGCTGCCGTGGCTGGCATGGGCATTTTCGGTTGACCGCTGGGACGAAAGCTGGCCGGAAGCCACCAAGCGGGACGTGATCCGCGCGGCGTGGTTTATCCATGCCCACAAAGGGACGATTGGCGCCGTGCGTCGCGTGGTGGAGCCGCTTGGCTATCTGATTAACGTCACCGAGTGGTGGGAAACCAACGATCCGCCCGGCACTTTCCGCCTTGATATTGGCGTGCTGGACACCGGTATTAACGAGGAAATGTATTACGAAATGGAGAGGCTGGTTGCTGATGCAAAGCCTGCCAGCCGCCACCTTATTGGCCTGAATATCATCCAGGACATTCCGGGTTATCTCTATACCGGCGCCTTGGGCTATGACGGCGACATCATCACGGTTTATCCCGGATAAGTGAGAGCACAATGACAGTGAAATATAAAACGGTTATCACCAAAGCCGGTGCCGAAAAACTGGCTGCAGCGACCGTCCCGAACGGCAAGAAAGTGAATTTTACGGCGATGGCGGTGGGTGACGGTGGTGGCACGTTGCCGGTGCCTGATGCCGGGCAGACGAAGCTGGTTAATGAAGTCTGGCGCCATGCGCTGAATAAAATCAGCCAGGATAACAAGCATCAAAATTATGTGATCGCGGAGCTGCTCATTCCGCCTGAAACCGGTGGTTTCTGGATGCGAGAAATGGGCCTCTATGATGACACCGGGACACTGATTGCCGTTGGGAACATGGCTGAAAGCTATAAGCCGTTGTTGGCGGAAGGATCCGGACGTGCGCAGACCGTGCGTATGGTCATCATGGTAAGCGACATTGAGTCAGTCGAACTCTCGATAGATACGTCTACGGTAATGGCGACCCAGGAGTACGTTGATGAGAAGCTTGAAGAGCATGAGCAGTCTCGTCGCCATCCTGATGCCACGCTAACGGCTAAAGGGTTTACTCAGCTTAGTAGTGCGACTGATAGCTCCTCTGAAGCGCTGGCGGCAACGCCGAAAGCGGTTAAGGCTGCCTACGACCTTGCCCGTGGTAAGTATACGGCTCAGGATGCGACTACCGGACAAAAGGGGATTGTTCAGCTTAGCAGTGCGACCGATAGTGCTTCAGAGACGCTTGCGGCCACATCAAAGTCTGTGAAGACTGTCAGTGATGATCTCATAAAGCTGAAAAACAGTCTGGGTACTGCTGCTGGTAAAAATGCCCAGGATAGTCGTGACGACATCACGCCCGGGCGCGTGGTGGTTAACGGTGGTGCGCTTGCTATACGGTCTGCGGCTGCCGAAGCGAGCAGAGAGATTAAAGACGCAAGCGGTCTTCCTGCTAATTCCGTAAGTTTCTGTTATGCCAGTGCTGCCTATTCACCTGGCTATGAGGCGACAATTCTTGATGTGGGAGGACTGGGTGGTAACTATCGGGTGCAATATGCTGCGTCTTATAGTGATGGCGGTAAACAGCTAAAATTCCGTACCTTAAATGGAGATAACGGATACTGGGGGAGCTGGACGAAAGTTCTCACAAACTACGGGGGAAGCGTTGATTATCTCGATGGTGCAAAGTATTACGCCACTAAGCCGGAATACTGGCAGGGAGGTGGGGCATTTGCACATCAATATACTAATGGCTCAGCACCGTTTTTTGTTGGTGGATACACTACCGCTAAAGATAATTCGGTATACCTTCCGATCGTGAAAGGAACGTCTGTAACGAGTGGTCATGGATATGGTGCTTCTGTTAGTTTTGGCATATTACGATCGGGTAAAAATGATTTTGGTTCCGCAGTCGTTCATATCATTGGGGATTCTGGCAGTGGAGCCCTGTATTCTTTTGATGCAAACGGAACATTCAATGCACCCCAACGGCTTTATAGCGGCGACTCAATTCTTGCTGCTGGGCAAATTAACAGCGGAGGCAATATCGTTGCGGGTCAGGGGGTGTTTGAATCCGGCGGGCAGGTAAGGGTTTATTCTTCGAACAACCCGCCACCGAACCAGTCAGGGTCGACCACCACCGGAAACAACTCTGCCTATTACCGTCACGGCAACGGTCAGGTGTTCATGCAGTGTATTGGCGGGGTTGCTTCCAACTCCAATTCCAACCCGGATGTCACTGTTTATCTTCCGGCTGCTTTTCCTAACGGAATCCTCGCAATAGGTGGCTCTTTCAGCGGAACAGGGGGGAGTGACAGAGATTCTTACTGGACAGCTAACCCTTTAAGTGCAAGTGCTTTCACTCTTCACACGCGGAATATGAGCGGTTATTTCTCTTTTGTCGTAACAGGATATTAGTTTATGCATAGTCAGTTATTCAGCAATAAAACGCGCGGCTTCTATCCGATAAAAAGTCTGCGCTATTACAAGTCTGTTAACGCTCTGCCGGATGACCTTGTTCGGGTCAGTGATTCAGAGCATGAAAAATTTGTCGGTGCTGCTCCCGTTAACTGCGCCCCCGGTTACAACGTCGAGAGTAAACAGATGGAATGGATCACTGTAACCGCACCGGTCAGAACACCAGAAGAAACCCTCGCGACTAATCGCAGAGAGCTATTGAACAGGCAACGAGAGGCGGCGGTTCGCGCTTTTCCGCTGCAGTCTGCAGTTGATTTGGGGATTGCCACCGAGGAAGAAAGAATACAACTGGAAGAACTGAAAAAATACGTTGTTGAACTGACGGGGATTGACCTCAGTACACCTGACTGGCCTAAAACTCCTGTGTGGATTTCTGTTTAATCGGTTGGTTATTTTAAAGAAATAGTCCGCATCATGCGGGCTATTTCTTATTCATAGGGACATTCCTCATATTCTTCTGTTTCATCACCGACAAAGAATTGCAGCTAGTAATAACCAAAAATCCACCTTGCAGTCCGACCATCTGTTAACCACAGTAAAATCGTCATAACCATCGTTATTGGCGCAACGATATCGATAATATTCAATCATTAATCATGGTTATCGACGAACAATGACTCATGATTGATCGCTCAAAACGAGCGGTCACCTTTCCCGCGCGGGTCAACCACTCACTGTGCGTTGTGCTGTCTTACCTCCAACGGCATTACGTTTCATAACTCCCCCGCCCAAGAGAAACTAGCCTCACCACTAAACGAAGGAGTTAACCGGATGGGCGACTATCACCACGGCGTGGAAGTTATCGAAATCAACGATGGCACCCGCACCATTTCCACCGTCTCGACGGCAATCATCGGCATGGTCTGTACGGCCAGTGATGCTGACGACAAGACATTTCCTTTAAACGAGCCCGTGCTCATTACCAACGTGCAAAGCGCGATTGCGAAAGCCGGCAAGGCGGGGACGCTGTCCGCTTCTCTGCAGGCGATCGCCGACCAGTGTAAACCGGTTGTCGTGGTTGTTCGCGTGGCTGAAGGCACCGCAGAGACCCCGGAAGAGGCTCGCAAACAGACCGTTTCCAACATCATCGGTACCACCGATGAAAACGGTAAATACACCGGTCTGAAGGCGCTTCTCACGGCGAAAACGGTGACCGGCGTTAAGCCACGCATTCTCGGCGTACCGGGGCTGGACTCTCAGGAAGTGGCAACCGCGTTGGCCGCCACGTGCCAGAGCCTGCGCGCGTTTGGCTATGTCAGCGCATGGGGGTGCAAAACCATTTCTGAGGCGATCAACTACCGTAAAAACTTCAGCCAGCGCGAGCTGATGGTTATCCACCCTGATTTTCTGGCGTGGGATACCACTACGAATGCGACGACAATGGCCTGGGCGACCGCCCGTGCGCTTGGCCTACGTGCCAAAATCGATCAGACAATGGGCTGGCATAAAACCCTGTCAAACGTTGGCGTTAACGGCGTCACTGGCGTAAGCGCTTCGGTCTCCTGGGATCTGCAGGAACAGGCCACCGACGCGAACCTGCTTAATCAGGCTGGCGTCACCACGCTGATTCGCAACGACGGCTTCAAATTCTGGGGTAACCGCACCTGCTCAGACGATCCGTTATTCGTCTTTGAAAACTACACCCGTACCGCGCAGGTGCTGGCCGATACCATGGCGGAAGCGCACGCGTGGGCGATGGATAAACCCATCACGCCAACGCTTATCCGCGACATCGTGTCCGGTATTAATGCCAAGTTCCGCGAGCTGAAAACCAACGGCTATATCGTCGACGGCTCCTGCTGGTATGACCCTGAGTCGAACGACGCATCAACCCTGAAAGCGGGGAAACTGTATATCGATTATGACTACACCCCTGTCCCGCCGCTGGAAAATCTGACCCTGCGCCAGCGCATCACCGATACCTATCTGGCAGACCTGTCAGATTCGGTTAATAGCTAAGGAGCTGAAGCATGGCGTTACCACGCAAACTGAAATATCTGAATATGTTCAACGATGGCCTGAGCTACATGGGCGTTGTTGAGTCCGTCACCTTGCCGAAGCTTACCCGCAAGCTGGAGAAGTATCGCGGCGGCGGTATGCCCGGCTCGGTCTCTGTCGATCTCGGCCTGGACGATGATGCCCTGGCGCTGGAGTGGACCGTTGGCGGTCTGCCGGACGCCGCGCTGTGGGCGCAGTATGCCTCTCCGGGCGCGGACAGCGTGCCGCTGCGCTTTACTGGCTCTTATCAGCGCGATGACACCGGCGAAATTTCCGCCGTCGAAATCGTCATGCGCGGTCGTCATAAAGAGTTTGATGGCGGTGAAAACAAGCAGGGCGAGAGCGGCACCACCAAAATGTCCACCGAGTGCGCCTACTACCAGCTGACCATTGATGGCAAAGAGATCATCGAAATCGACATCATCAACATGGTGCTGAAAGTCGATGGTGTCGATCGCCTGGCAGAACACCGTAAGGCCATCGGCCTGTAACCCTTTAACCGGCCGGGATCGCCGGCCGGTAAGTTAACTTTGTGAAGAGTAACGAAATGGAAAATACCAACGAGATCGCCATGAACGAAAATCCACATATCGTCACGCTTGATAGCCCCGTTCAGCGCGGTGAGCAAAAAATTGAAAAGGTGACCGTTTCAAAACCGAATGCAGGGACCCTGCGAGGGGTATCGCTGGCGTCGCTGGCGCAATCTGACGTAGATGCGCTGATCAAGGTGCTGCCGCGAATGACCTCGCCAGCCCTGACCGAGCATGAGGTTGCGCGCCTGGATGCCTGCGATCTGCTCTCTTTTGCTGGCAAGGTGATCGGTTTTTTGTCACCGGCTTCGGCTCGCTGAAATTTCCTGAAAATCTGTCGGTCGACGATCTGATGGCGGATATCGCGGTGATATTTCACTGGCCGCCGTCAGAGCTGTACACCCTGAGCGTGACCGAACTCCTCTTATGGCGCGAAAAAGCGCTGCAGCGAAGCGGAAACCACCATGAGTAATAATGTCAGACTTCAGGAATTGCTTAAGGCTGTCGACCGGGCAACCCGACCGCTTAACGCTCTCCATAACGCCAGCCTCACTCTCGCGAACGATATCCGCGATGCGCAGGTGGCGCTCGGGGCACTCGATGAGCAGGCGGGGCGTATCAACGGCTTCAGGAAAGCAAACGGCCAGCTCGCCATGACGGAGCAGTCCCTTGCTCAGGCGAAACAGCAGGCAGCGGCGCTGGCGGTACAGTTTAAAAACACGCAAAACCCCACCCAGGCACAGGCTGATGCGCTGTCCGCGGCCCGAAAATCGGCAGCCGATCTTAAGCTTGAGTACAACAGCTTACGCTACTCGGTACAGCGTCAACGTGCTGAGCTCGCACAGGCGGGGATAAACACGCGCACGCTTTCGTCGGACGAGCGTCGTCTACGAACCAACATCAGCGAGAAAACGCAGCAGCTTAACCGGCAGCGGGATGCGCTGGCCCGCGTCAACCAGCAGCAGGAGCGGCTGAGTACCGTTCAGAACCGCTACGAGTCAGGCAAGCGCGCTATCTCGCGAGTGCAGCAACTGGCTAATGCGGGCGTGAGTATGGCAAAAGCGGGCTTTGACCAGACGTCCCGCTTTATGGCGCCAGGCATCAGTTTTGAAAAACAGATCTCTGCCATTCAGGCAAACCTTGGCCTGGAGAAGGGAGACCTCCGGCTTGAGGCCATTCGCCGGCAGGCACGGGAAGTTAGTGTTAGCACCGGAACGCCTGCGGATGCGGTCGTCCGGACACAGAGCGAACTGGCCCGTTCAGGCTATGACGCCGATGGAGTGCTTGTGGCCACTGTGCCAACTATCAACCTCAGTCAGGCGGGGAATATCGACGCTGCAAAAGCGGCCGATATTATCAGCAGCACGCAGGCCGCGTATAACCTGGCAGATGCAGATGCCGGACGCATCGCAGACGTGCTTACGCGCGGTTTTACCTCTTCGAATACCAGCCTCGCTGAGATGGCGGCGGCCCTGAACGCCGCTGCGCCAGCCGCGGACGCCGCTGGTATGGGGCTTGAAGAGACAACGGCGCGGCTTGGCGTTCTGGCGGAAAAGGGGATGTACGGTGCCGCCGCCGGGGACGCGCTCAGCGCGATGTTGCGCCATGTTCAGACTCCGGATGCCATAAAAGCCGCAGGGGCGCTGGTTTCCGCCGCGGGTGATGGATCGCTTGATGAAAAACGTAAGCAGCTGCAGGGGGCAAAGGGCAGTACCGCGCTCGCGGCTTCCGTTCAGACCGATAATCTTGACGGCGATATCAACCGATTCCAGGCCGCGTGGAGCGGGTTGAAGATTGACGTGTTCGATAAAGCAGATGGCGCTCTGCGCAACCTGATAACAACCGCAACCGGCTGGCTCAGCACGGCCACCCTTTGGGTGAATGCCAACCCTGAGCTGACGCAGACCCTGGCCAGCATTGTTGTCGGTGCGCAGGCGTTTGCTGGCGTACTGGGCGGCGTAGGAACGGTTATCGCCCCGGTTCTGACGGGCGTCAATATGGTTATTACCGCGGCCGGGATATTGGGAACGGTATTCAGCGTGGTGGGCGGCGCCATCATGACGGTGCTGGGTGCCCTTAGCTGGCCGGTGATTGCCCTTGGCGCGGCGATTGCCGCCGGAGCCTTGCTGATTTTTAAATACTGGGAACCCATCAGCGCCTTCTTTGGCGGGGTGATGGAAGGGCTTTCGACGGCCTTCGCACCGCTGGGGGCGATGTTCTCACCGGTGATAACGGTATTTGATGCTATCTCGGAGAAGCTGGGCGGTATCTGGCAATGGTTCACCAATTTGGTTGCGCCGATCAAGGCGACGCAGGAAACGCTGGATGGCTGTAAAAATGCTGGCGTGATTTTTGGGCAGGCGTTGGGCGATGCGTTAACGGCACCGCTTGATCTCTTTAACAGCCTGAGCGGCAAGGCCAGCTGGCTGCTGGAGAAACTCGGTCTTATCAAAAACGAGTCGGGGAATCTCGACTCCGCTGCGGCAAAAGCAGAAGCGGCATCCTCTCCTGTGGGCAGCTCTTATATTCCGGGTACGGGGACCTATGGCGGTTACCAGGGGTATCAGCCAACCATCGCCACAGGGGGACGCTCTTACGTCGATCAGAGTAAAAGCGAGTACAACATCACGCTGCAGGGGGGCACGGCCTCCGGAATGGATCTGACGCGTCAAATCCGGGAGGCAATAGAGAATAGTGAACGTGAACAAGCGAGACGGCGGCAATCCAGCTTTATGTCTGGTTGAGGAGAGAGAAAATGTTAATGGTGCTGGGTCTGTTTGTCTTTGAACGACGAACCTTACCGTATCAGACAATGCAGTTTACAAAGGACTACCGCTGGGCGTCCAACGATCGCATCGGGAAGCCCAAAGCCTGGCAATATCTTGGCGAAGGTGAGACCTCCTTTAGCCTCACCGGCGTACTTTACCCGGAGCTCACGGGAGGGCGGCTTTCTCTCAAGGCGGTTGAGCTGATGGCGAATGAAGGGCGGGCATGGCCGTTGATAGATGGTACCGGCATCATTCACGGCATGTTTATCATTGAGAAAGTCACGCACACGCATTCGGATTTTTACAGTGATGGTACCGCGCGAAAAATTGAATTTTCCCTGTCGCTAAAACGCGTGGACGAATCGCTGATGAAGATGTTTGGCGATCTGAGAACGCAGGCTGAAGAGCTGGTGACTAGCGCACGTAATAGCATTGGAGGGCTGGTGGGATGATCGCCGAGATGAATATCCGGGCGGGCGGCAAAATCGCCCCTGACTTTATGCTTAAGCTTAACGACCGTGATATCACGCAAAATTTCAGCCACCGCCTTATCAGTTTATCCATGACCGACAAACGTGGGCTGGAAGCCGATCAGCTGGATATTCAACTGGATGATTCCGATGGGCTGTTAGACCTGCCAGCCCGGGGAGCAACGCTCTCCTTATGGCTGGGGTGGGAGGGAGCTCCGCTCCAGCCGAAAGGGAACTTCACGATCGACACAATTGAATTTCGGGGGGCGCCGGATACCCTGACCATTCGGGGATGCAGCGCGGATTTTCGTGGGAAGCTAAACGTACGGCGCGAACAGTCGTGGCATGACACGACGATCGGCGCGATAGTCACTACTATCGCTCAGCGGAACCAGTTGACCACAAGCGTTGCGGCTGGGCTTTCATCCATTGCCATTTCTCATATTGACCAGTCTCAGGAGACTGACGCGGCGTTTCTCACCCGCCTGGCCGAACGCAATGGTGCATTTGTTTCCATCAAAGCCGGGAAGGTCATTTTCATGAAAGCGGGCCAGGCCGTGACGGCCAGCGGCACAGCGATTCCCTTAATGATGATTGAACGTGGGGATGGCGATCGGCACCTTTTTTCCGTCGCCGACCGTGAAAGTTATTCCGGCGTGACGGCCAAATGGCTGCAAACGCGCGATCCAAAACAGCAAAATCCTCAATTGAGTATTAATCGCCAGATTGGGGGGCAGCCCACAGAGGTGCTACAGCATCCGGATGCCGCCGCGTCGGGAGCTAAAGGCATGGAGCCGAAGCCGCAAGAGAGGCTGGTGGGATCGGCGGAGAACGTGTTTGAGCTTGCTACGGTGTATGCGTCTGAAGAGCAGGCGCTCAGGGCTGCGGAGGCGAAGTGGCGCGCGCTTCAGCGGGGAACCGTGAAATTTTCTATCCAGCTGGCGCTGGGGCGAGCCGATCTGTTTCCCGAAACGCCGGTGCTGGTTAACGGCTTTAAACGAGTCATTGACGAGCAGGCGTGGATCATCAGCGAAGTGGTTCATACGCTGAGCGGGAGTGGATTTACCACGCAGCTGAACCTTGAGCTGAACGTCACCGACGAAAAATTTTCTGTGGATAGAGAGTAATTCATTTGCCATTACGTTGTTTTTGAGTATCATTGATTCACATAAAGTGAATTAAACGGAGGGTATATGTTTCATTGTCCTAAGTGCAAGCATTCAGCGCATGCGCGTACCAGTCGCTATTTAAGTGAAAACACCAAAGAGCGCTATCATCAGTGCACCAATGTGGACTGCAGCTGTACGTTCGTGACGATGGAATCCGTGGAGCGTCTGATTGCAACTCCTGGCGCTTCTGAACGTGTCCGAACGGCTTCGATGAGTCACGGTTAACGGCGGTACCACCGGCTCATAAAAAACCAATAAAAAAGCCACTCAATCGAGTGGCTTAATTCTTTGATTCTACATCTAAAATTTGGTGGCCCCTGCTGGACTTGAACCAGCGACCAAGCGATTATGAGTCGCCTGCTCTAACCACTGAGCTAAGGGGCCGTGGCGGTGAATTATAAAGTAACTCCCCGCAGCAATCCAGCCATTCACACCTGCCTGCTGTTTTTATAAACAACGCATTATCAATCCTTTATACTTCCATAACGACGTATCAGCGGGAGTAAAGATGATCAACGACATTCTGGCCCCTGGCCTGCGGGTGGTGTTTTGCGGAATCAACCCGGGAAAGTCCTCGGCGCACACCGGCTTTCACTTCGCCCATCCGGGCAATCGCTTCTGGAAGGTGATCTATCAGGCCGGGTTTACCGACAGGTTACTCAAGCCGGAAGAGGAGCAGCACCTGCTGGACACGCGCTGCGGGATCACCATGTTGGTCGAGCGGCCGACGGTACAGGCGAGCGAGGTCAACCTGCATGAGCTGCGCAGCGGCGGGCGGGAGCTGGTGAAGAAGATTGAAGACTACCAGCCAGCCGCGCTGGCGATCCTCGGTAAGCAGGCCTACGAGCAGGCGTTCAGCCAGCGCGGGGCTAAGTGGGGCAAGCAGAGCATCATGATTGGCGTTACGCAGGTGTGGGTCTTGCCGAACCCGAGCGGGCTCAACAGAGCGACGCTGGATAAGCTGGTGGAAGCCTACAGGGAGCTGGATGAGGCGCTGATGGTGCGGGGGCTTTAGCTCCTTTGCGGCCTGATGCCCTTACCCTGGCCCTCTCCCACGGGGAGAGGGAATAAACAAAAAAAAAGCTCCCGATTGGGAGCTTTTTGCTGTTTATCAGGATTAGTCGTCCAGGAAGCTACGCAGCACTTCAGAGCGGCTTGGATGACGCAGCTTACGCAGCGCCTTCGCTTCGATCTGACGGATACGTTCGCGTGTCACGTCGAACTGTTTACCCACTTCTTCCAGCGTGTGGTCGGTATTCATGTCGATACCGAAACGCATACGCAGCACTTTTGCTTCACGGGCGGTCAGGCCAGCCAGAACGTCGTGAGTGGCGGCACGCAGGCTCTCGGTGGTGGCAGAGTCCAGCGGCAGCTCGAGGGTGGTATCCTCGATGAAATCCCCCAGATGCGAATCTTCATCGTCACCGATCGGTGTTTCCATGGAGATTGGCTCTTTGGCGATCTTCAGCACTTTACGGATCTTGTCTTCCGGCATCAGCATGCGCTCGGCCAGCTCTTCCGGCGTCGGCTCGCGGCCCATCTCCTGCAGCATCTGGCGGGAGATACGGTTGAGCTTGTTGATGGTCTCAATCATATGAACCGGAATACGGATGGTGCGTGCCTGGTCCGCGATAGAGCGGGTGATCGCCTGACGGATCCACCATGTCGCGTAAGTAGAGAACTTGTAACCACGACGGTATTCAAACTTATCTACCGCTTTCATCAGACCGATGTTGCCTTCCTGAATCAGATCCAGGAACTGCAGACCGCGGTTGGTGTATTTCTTGGCGATAGAGATAACCAGACGCAAGTTCGCCTCAACCATCTCTTTCTTCGCACGGCGCGCTTTCGCTTCACCGATGGACATACGACGGTTGATGTCTTTGACCTGCTCGATGGTCAGGCCGGTCTCTTCTTCAATTTGCTGCAGCTTCTGCAGACCGCGATAGACATCGTCCTTCACGTCGTGCAGTTTTTCAGACCAAGGCTTGTTCATCGCGATAGCCGCGTTGAACCAGGTTTCGCTGGTTTCGTTGCCGGTGAAGAGGGTGATGAAGTTCTTCTTCGGCATTTTGCACTGTTCAACGCACAGCTTCATGATGATGCGTTCCTGGGTGCGTACGCGATCCATCATCACGCGCATGCTGTTTACCAGGTAGTCGAACTGTTTTGGCACCAGGCGGAACTGTTTGAACACTTCAGACAGCTTCAGGATCTCTTCCTGAGCGGCGGCATGGCTGCGACCTTTCGCTTTGATGGTGTCACGCGTTACTTCGTACTGGGTACGCAGTTCGGCAAACTTCTCGCGCGCCAGTTCCGGGTCGATGCTGTTGTCATCGTCCGCGCTGTCGTCGTCTTCTTCCTCATCTTCATCTTCGTCGTCATCCATCTCTTCCTGAGACAGCTCAGAACCGACGTGAGTGGCGGTAGGCGCCATATCTTCTTCAGCGTTCGGGTCGACAAAACCGGTGATCAGGTCAGACAGGCGCGCTTCTTCCGCTTCAACACGATCGTACTGCTCCAGCAGATAGGTAATCGCTTCCGGGTATTCGGCAACAGAGCACTGAACCTGGTTGATCCCGTCTTCGATGCGTTTTGCGATGTCAATTTCGCCTTCGCGGGTCAACAGTTCAACGGTACCCATTTCGCGCATGTACATGCGGACCGGGTCAGTGGTACGCCCGATTTCAGATTCCACGCTGGACAGGACCTGTGCAGCAGCTTCTTCCGCATCTTCGTCAGTGTTGTTGGAGGTTTCAGCCAGCAACAGATCATCGGCATCCGGTGCTTCTTCCATCACCTGAATGCCCATGTCATTGATCATTTGGATGATGTCTTCGATCTGGTCTGAATCGACGATATCTTCCGGCAGATGGTCATTGACCTCGGCATAGGTCAGATAGCCTTGCTCCTTACCGCGTTGGACAAGAAGTTTCAGCTGTGACTGCGGGTTTTGCTCCATAAGACGGTATCCACACTTAATTCGTTTGATTGGTGTCGGCGATGGTGCTGCCAACCTTTAAAGCGAGGGCGTACTTATATTTTTGCCGCTGCCTCTCAGTGCGGCTGCCGGGGGCTTCCCGATCGATATTCGGCACTTAAGCCGTTAAATTTTTTATTTCTTCGCCAGTTCCTGGTTAATCATCCAGAGCTCCCGGCGTTCTTCGCTGCTTAAGCCATGGGTGCGCTCGCGAGCTATCAACTCTTCCTGGCGCAACTCAAGCATCGAATCAAACATATGGTTGAGCGAGTCGGTGAACGTTTTTTCTGCAATTTCCTTATCTGCTATATCGTCCCACATCGACAGTTTTTCAAGGGTAGCGGCCTCTTTTGTGCCGCGATAATGCTCTAAAAGTTGTCCGGTGGTCAGACCTGGCTGAGACAAACAAGTGTTGACCAGTTCTGAAAATAAGCCAAGTCCGGGCAACTTTTCGTGGTTCAAACCCGCCAGCGACGGCACTTGCGGAGCAAGTTCGGGGTTTTGCACCAGTAACCCTATCAGTATACGCATGGTTGTGCGTTTTAGCTGAGGCGCGGGGCGAACCGTGCCGTTTTCAGCCTGTTTAGGCATTAAACGTTCAAGCTGGCTGTCATCCAGGATACCGAGCTTGTTGCCTAACTCCTGACGCAGGTAGATGCGCAGCGTTTCGCCGGGCACCTGGCTGATTAACGGCAGCGCCAGGGTACTGAGCTGCGCGCGCCCGTCAGGGGTACTCAAATCCACCTGCGGCATCAGGCTGTTAAACAGAAACGTCGAGAGCGGCTGTGCCTGCTCCATCCGCGCTTCGAATGCCGCTTTGCCCTCTTTACGCACCAGCGTATCCGGGTCTTCACCGTCGGGCAGGAACATAAAGCGTAGCTGACGTCCGTCGGTCATATACGGCAGTGCGGTTTCCAGCGCTCGCCAGGCGGCGTCGCGTCCGGCTCGGTCACCGTCGTAACAGCAGATGACGTTGTTGGTCACCCTGAACAGCAGTTGAATATGATCGGCAGTGGTGGACGTACCTAACGACGCAACCGCGTAGTTAATGTCGTACTGCGCCAGCGCAACGACGTCCATATAGCCTTCGACGACCAGCAGACGCGGAGGTTCCGCATTGTCCTGCTGCGCCTCATAAAGACCGTACAACTGGCGGCCCTTATGGAAAATATCGGTTTCCGGAGAGTTGAGGTATTTCGGCAGGGCATCACCCAGCACGCGACCACCAAAACCAATTACCCGGCCACGCTTGTCGCGGATCGGGAACATCACCCGTTCACGGAAGCGGTCGTAGCTTCGTCCCTGGTCGTTAGTGACCAGCATGCCTGCGTCGATGAGGGATTTACGATCTTCGCTATTGCCGCCAAAACGCTTTAACACGTTGTCCCAGCCGGGCGGGGCGTAACCAATAGCGAAACGCGCAATCACATCGTCGCTCAGTCCGCGCTTGTTCAGATACTGACGCGCAGGCTCAGCCGCAGAGTGCTTAAGAGACTGTTGGTAAAACGAATTCAGGCCATCCATCAGTTGATACAGCGTTTGCCGCTGATGGCGCTCGATCTGACTTGGCCCACTGCCTGCTTCATACGGCACTTCAAGATTATGCATCGCCGCCAGTTCTTCGACGGTTTCAACGAACTCGAGCTTGTCGTAGTTCATTAAAAAATCGACGGCATTACCGTGTGCGCCGCAGCCGAAGCAATGGTAAAACTGCTTTTCACCGTTTACGGTGAAGGAGGGGGTTTTTTCGTTATGGAACGGACAGCACGCATGGTAGTTCTTGCCCTGCTTTTTCAGCTTTACCCGCGCGTCGATGAGATCGACGATGTCGGTTCTGGCGAGCAGGTCATTGATGAAAACGCGTGGGATTCTTCCGGCCATATGCCCCAAAAATTTAAGCGACTTATAAACGAAAACAAGCCGCGCATTCCTTCCGGAAGCACGGCCTTACGACTACTACTCTGTCTGTCAATTGAGGGCGTTGGCCCTCAACAGATTAGTACAGACGAGTACGGCGTGCGTTTTCGCGAGCCAGTTTCTTCGCGTGACGTTTCACAGCGGAAGCTTTAGCGCGCTTACGTTCGGTCGTTGGTTTTTCATAAAACTCACGACGACGAACTTCAGCCAGAACACCTGCTTTCTCGCATGAACGTTTGAAGCGACGCAGTGCTACGTCGAACGGCTCGTTTTCACGTACTTTAATTACCGGCATGTAACTCTCACCTTTAATAAATTCGGTTTGCCGCTGGCATCAACGCCAGCTTATTTCAAAATGGTGCGGAATTTTACTGCAAATGCTGCTGCTTTGTAAAGCACCGATGCGATTTTGAAAGGGACTTTAATAAGGGTGAGGAGTATACACGAGCCTTCTTCCTGGGGCGAACAAAGTTTTACATCAACCCGCCCAGGCTCTACACTGCGCGGTATTGAAACGAGGTAAAACAAGTCATGCGTGTACTGGGTATTGAAACATCCTGCGATGAAACCGGCATCGCCATTTACGACGACGAAAAAGGGCTTCTGGCCAACCAGCTGTATAGTCAGGTGAAATTGCACGCTGACTACGGCGGCGTCGTACCTGAACTGGCCTCTCGTGACCACGTGCGTAAAACGGTTCCCCTGATTCAGGCGGCGCTGAAAGAGGCCGGATTAAGCTCAACCGATATTGACGCCGTAGCCTATACCGCAGGGCCGGGTCTGGTCGGTGCGCTGCTGGTCGGCGCGACGGTTGGCCGTTCGCTGGCCTTCGCGTGGGACGTTCCCGCCATTCCGGTTCACCACATGGAAGGGCATCTTCTGGCGCCGATGCTGGAAGAGAATCCGCCCGAATTCCCGTTCGTGGCGCTGCTGGTTTCCGGCGGGCATACCCAGCTGATTAGCGTAACGGGTATTGGCAAGTACGAGCTGCTGGGCGAGTCGATCGACGACGCCGCCGGTGAAGCGTTCGATAAAACCGCCAAGCTGCTGGGCCTGGATTACCCGGGCGGCCCGATGCTCTCTAAAATGGCGTCGCAGGGAACGGAAGGGCGCTTTGTTTTCCCGCGTCCGATGACCGATCGTCCGGGGCTGGATTTCAGCTTCTCCGGGCTGAAAACCTTCGCGGCGAACACCATCCGCAATAACGACGACAGCGAGCAGACCCGCGCCGATATCGCCCGCGCGTTTGAAGACGCGGTAGTGGATACGCTGATGATCAAGTGCAAGCGCGCGCTGGATCAGACCGGGTTTAAGCGCCTGGTGATGGCGGGCGGCGTCAGCGCCAACCGCACGCTGCGCGCGAAGCTTGCGGAGATGATGCAAAAGCGTCGTGGGGAAGTGTTCTACGCGCGTCCGGAATTCTGTACCGATAACGGGGCGATGATCGCCTACGCCGGGATGGTGCGCCTGAATGCGGGGGCAACGTCCGACCTGAGCGTGTCCGTGCGTCCGCGCTGGCCGCTGGCGGAACTGCCTGAGGCGTAACCCCCTCACCCTAACCCTCTCCCCACAGGGGAGAGGGACATTTACGACTACACCCGCAGCATCCCTTTCTCTTCCAGAAACGCAATAATCGTCCCCAGACCGTCACCCGCCTTCAGGTTGGTAAACGTCCACGGGCGCTCGCCGCGCATGCGGTTGGTATCGCGCTCCATTACCTCCAGCGACGCCCCGACGTAGGGCGCAAGATCGGTTTTGTTGATCACCAGAAAATCGGATTTGGTGATCCCCGGTCCGCCCTTGCGCGGGATTTTTTCCCCTTCGGCCACGTCGATCACGTAGATGGTCAGGTCCGCCAGCTCCGGGCTGAAGGTCGCGCTCAGGTTGTCGCCGCCGCTTTCCACGAAGATCAGATCCAGATTACCGAACTTCTCGCTGAGAGCTTCTACCGCCGCGAGGTTCATTGAGGCATCTTCGCGGATGGCGGTATGCGGGCAGCCGCCGGTCTCTACCCCCACGATGCGCTCTGGCGCAAGCGCGCCCGCCTCGGTGAGGATGCGCTGATCCTCTTTGGTGTAGATATCGTTAGTGACCACCGCCAGATGGTACGTGTCGCGCATCGCCTTGCAGAGCGCTTCCAGCAGCGCGGTTTTGCCCGATCCTACCGGACCGCCCACGCCCACGCGCAGGGGATGTTTGTAATCAGCCATGTTGACTCCTCAGGAACGGAATAGTCGTGAATATTGTGTTTCGTGGCGCGCGGAGGCGATGGCCGACAGTGGCGTAGCTGCCCCCAGCGAGTCGTCGCCACGTAAAAATGCCTGTTCAAACCCGGCGGCAAAATGGTCGCTCAGCTCGATAATCAGCTGCTGCGCCGCCTGCTGTCCGAAGGGGACGAGCTTGACGCCCGCCATCACCGCGCTCTCTATCCAGCTGTAGCCGAGGCTCAGCGCCAGCTCGCGCGCGCCAATGCCCCAGCGCACGCCGAGCCACGCCATGCCGCAGAGCTGGCTCTGTGCAAACAGCGACAGCCACTCTGCCGGGCAGTTCGGCTCCCAGCTTTTAATCAGGCGCGTAAAGGCCGCCCCACGGTTGCGCTCCTCTTCGCGCAGCTCGCGCGTTTCCCGGCAGGCGAGCAGATATGCCGTCCAGCGTTTTGCTGCCGCGACGTCCTGCTGTTCGCAGGCCCGGAACAGCCGGATAAACATCGGCAGATCGACGCAGAAAAAGCTCTGCTCCATCTGCTGGATCTGCCAGCGTTTAAAGGCGTCGGCGTTCGCGACCCAGCCCGCCTCTACGGCCCACTCCAGCCCCTGCGACCAGGTAAACGACCCGACCGGCAGGCTGCTGCTGGAGAGCTGCATCAGGCGCAGCCGCTGGCGTGCATGCTCCATCAGCTCATCAGCGCCAGCAGGGCGGAGACGATCAGCCCGCCGCCGAAGGTTTTACGCAGCCCGTCGTGACGGCGCAGCAGCAAGCCTGCGGCGAAACTGGCGCACAGCACCGTCGCGCTGGCCAGCATAAAACCGCTGGTGAACAGCCAGAAGCTGTGGCCAGACATCTCCACGCCGTGCGCCCAGCCGTGGAACATCGCCAGGGCAGGCACCGCCAGCAGCAGGCGGTTTTCGGTTTTAAACATCATCACGCCGCAGACCGCCAGCGAGGCGATAATCAGCATCTCCATGCCGCTGAAGCCGCCGAGCAGGCTGCCCGCAATGGCACCAACAAGCATCATGCCGAGGGTGGCAAACGGCAGCAGGAGCTTGCGGCCGCTCAGGGCAGACAGCACGCCAGCCCCGGTCAGCATCAGCAGGTGATCCAGCCCGGTCAGCGGATGGAGAAAACCGGCCTGAAAGCTGTCGGCGCCGTGGCCGGGATGCGCGAGCGCGGGAACGGAAAAAGCTAGCAGTAACAGCGGTAAATACTTACGCATGATTGATCCTTAATGTGAATGAGCGTGAGAGTGACTGTGGGTATCGCTGGTGTAAGCGCCCGCTTCCGGTTCAAACGGCAGGCTGGCGAAGGTTACCTCCAGCCCGAACTGGCGCAGCATGTCGTCGAGAACGTGATCGTGGTGATAGCGCAGCTCGCCGGGCATGACCTGCAGCGGTACGTGGCGGTTGCCCAGGTGGTAGCAGGCGCGGGCGAGCAGGAACGGATCGGCGCAGCGCACCACGGAAACCGACTCCGGGGCGGCGATCACTTCGATCACTTCGCTGCCGTCGTCGGTGGTCAACAGGTCGCCCCCGCGCAGCAGCAGCCCGCGCGGCAGCATCAGTCCGGCTTCGCGGCCGTCGTTCAGCGCCACGCGAGCGCGGCTTTTCACCCGCACGTCAATCGGCAGCGTGACGCTGGCGGTAGTCGGATGCGCGTGGTCCAGGCGTTGGGTTAAATAGATCATCATGACTCCTTAAAACAGAAAATAGCGTTGCGCCATCGGCAAAACCTTTGCCGGTTCACTGGTGATCAATTCGCCGTCGACGCGTACCTCATAGGTTTGCGAGTCAACGGTGATATTCGGCTGTAAATCGTTGTGGATCATGTCGGCCTTTTTCACTGACCGGCAGCCTCTCACCACCGCGGTGGCGCTTTGCAGTCCGAGCCGCTGCGGAATGCCGCTGGCATCAGCGGCCTGCGAGACAAACGTCAGCCGCGTGGCGTGGCGTGCGGCGCCCAGCGCGCCAAACATCGGGCGGTAATGCACCGGCTGCGGCGTAGGGATCGAGGCGTTGATGTCGCCCATCGGCGCGCAGGCGATCATCCCGCCTTTGACGATGGTGGCGGGTTTGACGCCAAAGAAAGCGGGGGACCAGACCACCAGATCCGCCAGCTTGCCCGCCTCAATCGATCCCACTTCATGGGCGATGCCGTGGGTCAGCGCCGGGTTGATGGTGTATTTGGCGACGTAGCGCTTCACGCGGAAGTTATCGTTATCGCCCGTCTCTTCCGGCAGCGCGCCGCGCTGCACCTTCATGCGGTGCGCCACCTGCCAGGTGCGGATAATCACTTCCCCGACTCGGCCCATGGCCTGCGAATCTGACGAGGTGAGCGAGAACGCGCCGATATCGTGCAGCACGTCTTCCGCGGCGATGGTCTCCCGGCGAATGCGGGATTCGGCAAACGCCACGTCCTCGGCGATATCCGGGTCAAGGTGATGGCAAACCATCAGCATGTCGAGGTGCTCGTCGATGGTGTTCACCGTGTAGGGCAAGGTAGGATTGGTGGAAGAGGGCAGAATATTCGGGTGCGCGCAGGCGGTGATGATATCCGGCGCGTGGCCGCCGCCCGCCCCTTCGGTGTGGAAGGTGTGGATGGTGCGCCCGCCGATGGCCGCCAGCGTGTCTTCGACAAACCCGGACTCGTTCAGCGTGTCGCTGTGCAGCGCCACCTGAATATCCATCTCTTCGGCCACCTCCAGCGAGCAGTTGATGGCCGCTGGCGTCGCGCCCCAGTCTTCGTGGATCTTAAGCCCGATGGCACCCGCCGCGATCTGCTCGCGCAGCGCGTCCGGGTTTGAGCCGTTCCCTTTGCCCAGAAGGCCAATATTCACCGGCAGCGTATCGGCGGCCTGCAGCATGCGGGCGATATACCACGGCCCCGGCGTGCAGGTGGTGGCGTTTGTACCTGCCGCGGGGCCTGTGCCGCCGCCGATCATGGTGGTGACGCCAGAGACCAGCGCCTCTTCCGCCTGCTGAGGGCAGATCCAGTGGATGTGGGTGTCGATCCCGCCTGCGGTGACGATCTTCCCTTCGGCGGCAATCACTTCCGTTGCTGCGCCAATCGGGATCGTCACGCCGGGCTGAATGTCCGGGTTCCCGGCTTTGCCGACGGCGAAGATCCGCCCGTTCTTCACGCCGATATCGGCCTTCACGATCCCCCAGTGGTCGACGATCAGCGCGTTGGTGAGAACCAGATCCACGCAGCTGTCAGCGGTCATCTGCCCCTGGCCCATGCCGTCGCGGATCACCTTCCCGCCGCCGAACTTGACCTCTTCGCCGTAGACCGTGAGATCGTCTTCCACTTCGATCCACAGCTCGCTGTCCGCCAGCCGCACCTTATCCCCGGTGGTGGGGCCGAACATGTCGGCATACGCCTGACGTGAAATTTCAGCCATGTTTCACCTCGCCCATGACCTCGCCGCGAAAGCCAAAAATGCGCTGCGCGCCTGTCACCAGCACCAGCGTCACCTCTCGCTTCTGGCCTGGCTCGAAGCGCACGGCGGTGCCCGCCGGAATGTTCAGCCGGTAGCCCCTGGTGGCTTCGCGATCAAACTTCAGCGCCGGGTTGACCTCGTAAAAGTGATAGTGCGATCCGACCTGGATCGGCCTGTCGCCGTGATTTTCAACAACAACACTTTGGGCTTCACGCCCGACGTTGATCGCAATAGTGCCGGGCTGGATCTGGTATTCACCTGGGATCATCACGTGCTCCTTACACGATCGGGTTGTGGACGGTGACGAGCTTGGAGCCGTCCGGGAAGGTGGCTTCCACCTGAATATCCGGGATCATCTCCGGCACGCCCTCCATCACCTGATCGCGCGTCAGGACGTGGCGGCCCGCCTCCATCAGCGCGGCGACGGTTTCGCCGTCGCGCGCGCCTTCCATGATGAAGGCGCTGATCAACGCGACCGATTCCGGGTAGTTGAGCTTTACCCCGCGCGCAAGGCGGCGTTCGGCAACCAGCGCGGCGGTAAACAGCAACAGCTTGTCTTTTTCTCTGGGGGTCAGTTCCATAACGTTTCTCTTATGTCTGCCAGATGCGCGGCGAACAGGCGGTTTTGGTAGTAAGAAGCGGGCGAAGCGACTGCCAGATGTCGCGCATCGCCCGCTGGCAAATCAGGTTGTCGTGGGAGAGAAAACGCACCGACAGCAGAGCGTCGGTGAGCGTTGCCCCCGCAAAATGGCCCAGAGGCGCGAGCAGCGCGCGCACGGTGTCGAGATGATCTTCCCGGGCCGGATAGAACAGCAGTGTGCCGATCCACGGGTGTCCGGCAACGGGCGTGAGATCGCCGTCGCCGAGGTGCTGGCGCTCTATCAGGCGCGGTTCGTCATCCACCCACACCTCAAGGCGGCTCTCCAGCGTGCCGTGGCTGAAGGTCTCACCGATTACCGGGCGGCCCAGGCAGTACAGCTCCCACGCCAGCAGCGTGCTGGAGGCCTTCAGGTGGAAGACGGAACGCAGCGCGGCATTCGCACCGGGGAAGATAATGGTGTCCTGCGGCAGCCACTCCAGCGTGGCCTCTTCGTCGAGGTAAAAGTGCTGACTGAGGCAGGCCAGCGGGCCGCTGCTGCGATAGAACTTGCTGGCGCCGGGCATGGTAATGAGGGCATGGCTTTTGGCGTCGAGCCGCACGGAAATATCCAGCGTATCTCCGCCGACAATTCCGCCTGGCGGGTGCAGCAGGTAAAGGTGGCAGGTTTCACCTTCGGGATAAAACGGACGCTGAACGGTGAGCGGTCCGATGTGACGCGCGGAATGGAGGAGGGTTTTCTCAGGGGTATGACAAAACTGGAGGGCAAGCGAGGCCTGCCAGCCTTCGTACGAATTATCAGTGACCTGAGCTGCTAACATGGTGCTTCCATTTCCACACTATCGGGGTACGTTTCAGTATGCCCTGGTGGAAATGAAGGCTGTCATATGAGTCGCTTATGGATAAAAAACCGGCTCATGTGAGCCGGTTTGCGAGACTAGCGGTAATCTTCTGCATCCACATCATACCCGGACGGCTCCCAGCGGATCGCCAGCAGCGACGCCAGGCCGATAAACGGCGCCAGCGCAATCACCCAGAACACGGCGGTGTCGAGCGAAGCAACCAGCAGCGGGAACAGGAACAGCGACAGCGTGGAACTGCTGCGCATCAGCGTCTGGTTGAGGCCCACGCCTACGCCGCGCAGGGAGGTCGGGTAGCTCAAGGACGCAAACGTCATGGTATGCGCGCCCGGGCCAAATCCCTGACCGAACAGGAAAAGCGCCAGCATCGCCACGGCAAGCACCCCTTCAGAAGCACCGTCCGGTCGACCAATCAGCGCCAGTCCCAGCAGCGCCACAAGCTGACAGGCGTAACCCGCCAGCGACATCCGCCACGCGCCAAAGCGCGGCACATAGCGCACCGCCAGTAATCCGCCGATAAACGCAAAAAGCAGGTTCAGCGCCAGCGAGATCACAATAGTGGTCAGCATAGACTGCACGAAGAAGCTTGAAATAATCACCGGCAGGCCAAAGGCCACGGCGTTATAGGCGAACGAGGAGACGACGGACAGCAGCGTGGCGAGCGTGGTACGCCGCAGATAGATGCCGCGGAACAGGTTCAGATAGTTCGACCATTTGGCTTTATTCACGACAGGCGCAGGCTGGGTGAGCGCATCCTGCGGGACGTGGGCGTTAATATTGTACGACTGCCGTAAAATGGACGCCGCCTCTTTCAGGTTGCCCTGATTCGCCGCCCAGACCGGCGATTCGCTCATATAGCGGCTGCGGATGGCGATAATCACCAGCGCGGGCACCGCGCCAAAGCCGAGGATCAGGCGCCAGAGCCAGTCGCTGTGGCTTTCCGGCAGCACGGCGTAGAAGAACAGTACCAGCAGGTAGGAGACGCTGATGGCCGCATACCAGGTGGGGCACCACATCGCGACGCTGGACGCTTTGTTTCCCGGACCTTTCAGTCTGGCGAACTCGCTGAGAAACGCCATCGCTACGGGAAGGTCGATCCCCACGCCAAGGCCCATCACAAAGCGCGCGCCCGCCAGCACATATTCATTCGGGGCCAGCGCGCAGGCGATAGCGGCGACGACAAAGAATACCATGTCGGCCATAAAGACGCGGTAGCGCCCGATTTTATCCGTGAGGTAACCGCCGAGCAGCGCCCCGACAATCGCACCAAAGGTAATTGCCGAGGCCACCATGCCGGTACCGGCGGGCGTCAGGTTAAATTCGCGGGTAATGTCTTTGATACCAAAGGCCAGTGCACCCAGATCGTAGGCATCGAGGAAAATTCCCCCGAGTGCGATACCCACCACGATTCGGGCGTTAGCCCGGCCCTGTGAGCCGTCATTAACGAGACGTGAAACGTCCGATGCACTGCGCACCCACTGAATGTCGCCATCAGGGGGAATTCCTGCCGTTGAAAGGGGAGTTGTGTCTGTGATTTCTGCCATTTTCTTTTTGTGTAGTGGTGTTGTGTATCTAACAGTTACCACAGGCAGAAGGTGACAAAAATCACATTTGGTTATAAGGCATAACTAACCGCCTACTCGGGATCTTTTTTCTTTCGCTTGAGCTTCGTCCAGATCTTCGTTTCCTGGCGTCGCCACAGGCGCTGGATATTGTCGTGATGACGCAGCAGGATCAGGCAGGAGAGCATCGATACCGGGAAGGTGAATTGGGGTTTAAACCACCAGACGTAAAACGGGGCGATCAGCGCGCTGACGATGGCACCCAGCGACGAATAGCCGCTCAGCAGAATGGTCAGCAGCCAGGTCCCGGCCATGACGCCGGTTAAGTCCCATCCGATGGGCGCGATGGCACCAAAGGCGGTCGCCACCCCTTTGCCGCCTTTAAAGCCGAAGAATACGGGCCAGATATGGCCGACGCAGGCGGCGATGGCGATGAGCCCCAGCCAGAACGGCGTGACGCCCAGCGCATACGCGCCCCAGACGGGTAGCATCCCCTTCAGAACATCAAAAATCAAAACCGCTACGGCTGCTCCCTTGCCGCCAATTCGAAGCACGTTGGTCGCTCCCGGATTCCCGGAACCACTTTCACGCGGGTCAGGTAACCCGGCAATGCGGCAGACCAGAATGGCGCTGGAGATTGAGCCGCAAAGATAGGCGAGGAGGATCATTCCAGGCGCGATTGCACTCATAACGCTGTTCCGTTTAGAAAATGTATCTGTATTCTCAGCATCTGTGGATAATACGCATAATTCGCCGGAAGTGGTATCCGGTTTAGCCAAAAAGCAGGCAGGTCGTGATGGATATTGTATTTATAGAGCAACTTTCGGTAATCACCACAATTGGTGTTTACGACTGGGAACAGACCATCGAGCAGAAACTGGTGTTCGATATCGAAATGGGATGGGATAACCGCAAATCGGCAAAAAGCGATGACGTGAATGACTGTCTGAGCTATGCCGACATCAGCGAAGCGGTGATCGGCCACGTGGAAGGACAGCGTTTTGCGTTGGTGGAACGGGTGGCGGAAGAGGTGGCGGATCTGCTGCTGACCAAATTCAACTCACCGTGGGTACGCATTAAGCTGAGCAAGCCGGGGGCAGTGGCGCGCGCGGCCAACGTAGGCGTGATTATCGAGCGTGGCACAAATCTGAAAGGAAACAATTAACGTCATAATTGCTAAACCATTTTAGGTTATATCGGTCTTAAGGCTGTATCTTTCACGGTAGCCGTTAGGGGCGACCGTTTTTTTATATCTTTTTTTAGGGGTTTATAGATGAGCGATATGCACTCGCTGCTGGTGGCGGCAATTCTGGGTGTGGTCGAAGGATTGACGGAGTTTTTACCGGTTTCCAGTACGGGCCATATGATTATCGTTGGCCATCTGCTGGGCTTCGAAGGCGATACCGCAAAGACGTTTGAGGTGGTAATTCAGCTGGGCTCGATTCTGGCGGTGGTGGTGATGTTCTGGCGTCGCTTGTTTGGCCTGATCGGCATCCACTTTGGCCGTCTGCCGCAGCGTGAAGGAGAGGGCAAAGGCCGCCTGACGCTGATTCACATCCTGCTCGGGATGATCCCGGCGGTGGTATTGGGGCTGGTATTCCACGACACCATTAAATCGCTGTTTAACCCGATTAACGTCATGTACGCGCTGGTGGTGGGCGGTTTCCTGTTGATTGCCGCGGAAGTGCTGAAGCCAAAAGTCCCGCGTGCGGAAGGCCTGGACGATATGACCTATCGTCAGGCGTTTATCATTGGCTGCTTCCAGTGTCTGGCGCTGTGGCCGGGCTTCTCCCGTTCAGGTGCGACCATTTCAGGCGGGATGCTGATGGGCGTGAGCCGCTATGCGGCTTCCGAGTTCTCGTTCCTGCTGGCGGTGCCGATGATGATGGGCGCCACCGCGCTGGACCTTTACAAAAGCATTGGCTTCCTGACTACTGGCGATATTCCGATGTTTGCCGTGGGCTTTATCACCGCCTTTATCGTGGCGCTGATTGCCATCAAAACCTTCCTGCAGCTGATTAAGCGTATCTCGTTTATTCCGTTCGCGATCTACCGCTTTATCGTCGCGGCTGCGGTGTACGTGGTCTTCTTCTGATAACCGATTGCCCTCAGTCTTTCGGCTGAGGGCAACGCTTTTCCTTCCACGCGGTAACCGCGTCAATCCGCCGTTTGGTTAGCTCCTCGCGAATCTCCGGGCCTTTAAATCCTGCCTCAACCACGTCTTTCGTTGGCACCGCTTTTGCGACTTCCCACGCTTCGCGCAGCAAACGCCCCTGGGGATAATCGGACGCTTCAAACCCGGTGCGGCCGCGCACGTCCGCTTCGCTGGTGAGCGCAATCTGCTCCACGCGCTGCGGCTTGCGCCAGGCGTCGATATTATCGAACAGTTTCACGATGGTGGCGGGCTTCAGGATCGGGAAGGTATGGATCAGGTCGTGGAACTCGGCGACCAGCTTTGCCAGATCGCGGATGTCATTCGGCACGCGCAGACGCTGGCAGAGCCCGTCAACCAGCTTTACCCCCGCCGGACCGTGCCCGTGATGGCGCGGCCAGAACTCTTTCGGCGTTAAGCCTTTGCCGAGATCGTGGCACAGGGTGGAAAAACGTACGTCCACCTCAGGGCTGAGCATGGCGGCCATGCTCAGCGTCATCAGCGTGTGCACGCCGGTATCAATTTCGGGATGCCATTTCGCCGGTGCGGGCACGCCAAACAGCGCGTCGATTTCCGGGAACAGCACCTTCAGCGCGCCGCAGTCGCGAAGAACCTGGAAAAAGACCTGCGGGTTGCGGGTGGTGAGGGCATTTTCCGTCTCTTTCCAGACGCGCTCCGGCGTCAGGTGTTCCAGCTCGCCCGCCTCGGTCATGGCCGTCATCAACGCCATCGTCTCATCCGCAATACGGAAGCTCAGATGCGCGTAACGCGCGGCAAAACGCGCCACGCGCAGCACGCGGAGCGGATCTTCAGAAAATGCCGGGGAGACGTGACGCAAAAGACGATCGCGCAGGTCGTCCTGCCCGCCGTAGGCGTCGATGATATGGCCGTTTTCGTCCTGGGCCAGGGCGTTAATGGTGAGATCGCGGCGCAGCAGATCCTGCTCCAGCGTCACATCCGGCGCGGCGTAGCAGGTGAAGCCGGTATAACCGGAACCGGATTTCCGTTCGGTACGCGCCAGGGCGTACTCTTCCCGGCTTTTCGGATGCAGGAACACGGGAAAATCGCGGCCTACCTGCTGGTAGCCCGCGTCGAGCATCTCTTCCGGGGTGGCGCCCACCACCACCCAGTCTTTATCTTTGACCGGCAGACCTAACAACGCATCACGTACCGCACCACCGACCAGATAACTCTTCACGCCCAACTCTCCCGTTTTCTCTTTTCCAGAATGATACGTAAGTCTGGCAGAGAAGACGAATTAGTTCATCCAGCGATCTTTACGCTTACGGCTTGGGATCAGATGTGGCAGAACCAGACCCAGCACCAGACCAACGCCCAGCACGCCGCCACCATACATAAACCACTGCATGATAATGGTGCGCTGTTTGTCATCAAGCTGCAGGTTCGCGGCGTTCACTTTTTTCTGCGCGACGATCAGCTCGTTTTTGAGCTTTTGATTCTCTTCTTTCAGACCGTTGATCACGCCGTCGCTCTGCGCCACTTTCTGCTGCATTTCAGCGGTGCGCTGGTTCCAGGTCCCGTCAATGTTGTTCAGCTTGTCGGTGAGGGTCTTCACCTGGTTTTCCAGATCCGGCACGCGGGTGCGCAGGCTTGGCACGGTGCTCAGCTCTTTCATTGGGATCCAGGAGGTACGGCCGGAACTGTCGCGAACCTGACCGTAATTGGTCTCCGCGTTGGTCTGCAACAGGGTGACTTCCTCGCCGGCATTCACCGTGCCCACGAGGCGATAATTGTCTCCGGGGCCACTGCGCACCCAGGTGTTAAGTTCGTCAGAAACGTAACGCTTCTCTTCAGCGTGCACTGCGGTTGCGGCGCTAAAAGCGAGTAAAGTAAGTCCAATCAGGCGTAATTTAAGCATCATTAGTCGTTATTTTCATAAAAAGTGGAACGATAGTAGTGGCAACAGTGTCTCTACGCAAAGCATTCATCAGCAATCAGAATCATCTGTGTCACGACTCTACACATTTACGCCCGACAAATTGCTCATTGCATGGCAATTTGGCGCAAAATACTATGTACTGACAAACAAATGGCGAGGAAGTTCGCCCTCATTGACGCGTCTGTGACGCCCGCAAAAGTACAAGGCTATGGCTCAGGAAATCGAATTAAAATTTATCGTCGAAAAAGACAGCGTTGACGCGCTCCGTCAGCATCTGAATACGCTCTCCGGCGAGCACCATGAACCCGTACCGTTGCTCAACATCTACTACGAAACGCCGGACAACTGGCTGCGCAACCACGATATGGGGCTGCGCATCCGCGGCGCGAACGGACGCTACGAGATGACGATGAAAATCGCCGGCCGCGTGGTCGGCGGTTTGCATCAGCGCCCGGAATACAATATCGACATCAGTAAGCCAGAACTTGAGCTGGAACGTTTCCCGGCGGAGGTCTGGCCGGAAGGCGAACTGCCCGCCACGCTGGCAGGGCAGGTGCAGCCGCTGTTCAGCACCGATTTCGCTCGCGAGAAATGGCTGGTGACGGAAGGCAAGAGCCGCATTGAAATCGCGCTGGATTTAGGCGAGGTGAAGGCGGGTGAGTTCCAGGAACCGATCTGCGAGCTGGAGCTGGAACTTCTGGAAGGGGATGCGAGCGACGTGCTGAAGCTGGCGCGCAAGCTGGTAAGCCAGCCGGGTTTACGTCAGGGCAGCTTGAGCAAAGCAGCGCGCGGCTACCACTTGGCTGCCGGAAATGCGCCACGCGTGCTGAGAGAGACTCCGATTTTGCGCGTCGTCCCGAAAGCCAGCATTGAGCAGGGCATGGAAGCGGCGCTGGAGCTGGCGCTCTCCCAATGGCAGTACCATGAAGAACTGTGGGCGCGTAACGTCAAAAATGCCAAAAAACAGGTGCTGGCCGCGATTGGTCTGGTGCGTCATACCCTGACGCTGTTTGGCGGTATCGTACCGCGTAAAGCTAGCGCTCACTTACGCGATCTGCTGACCCAGACCGAAACGCTGCTGCTTTCCGACGTGTCGGCGCAAACCGCGCTTTATAGCCCGCAAAATGCCGCGGCAAAACTGGCGCTGACCGAGTTTCTGGTGACGCGCGGCTGGCGCGTCTTCCTCGATGCAAAAGCGCAGACCAAAATCGCGGACAACTTTAAACGCTTCGCGGATATCCATCTTTCCCGCCACGCCGCCGAGCTGAGAACCACCTTCGCGCATCCGCTGGGCGACCAGTATGGCGACCAGCTTCCCCGCCTGGCGCGTAATATCGACAGCATGTTGCTTCTGTCGGGAGCGTACGAGGGCGTGAAGGCGCAGGCCTGGCTGGAGAACTGGCAGGGGCTTAAGCATGCCATTGAGACCCGTCAGCAGATTGAGATCGAGCATTTCCGCAACGAAGCCATTTCGCAGGATCCATACTGGCTGCACAGCGGAAAACGTTAATTCTGGCAAGGAACCCCTGATATGCCGCTTTCTTCGCAGTTACAGCAGCACTGGCAAACCGTTTGCGAACGTCTGCCCGAGTCGTTACCCGCGTCATCGTTAAGCGAGCAGGCGAAAAGCGTGCTCACGTTCAGTGATTTTGTGCAGGAGAGCGTCAGCGCGAATCCTGACTGGCTGGCAGAGCTGGAAAGCGCGCCGCCGCAGGCTGACGAGTGGCGGCACTATGCTGGCTGGCTGCAAACCGCGCTGGCAGAGGTGGCGGATGAAGCCACGCTGATGCGCGTTCTGCGTCAGTTCCGCCGCCGGGTGATGGTGCGCATTGCCTGGGCGCAGGCGCTGGAGCTGGTGAGTGAAGAGAGCACCTTGCAGCAGCTGAGCGAGCTGGCGCAGACGCTGATTGTCGCCGCGCGGGACTGGCTCTACGCCGCCTGCTGTAAAGAGTGGGGCACGCCGTGCAGCGAAGAAGGGGTTCCGCAGCCGCTGTTGATTCTGGGGATGGGCAAGCTGGGCGGCTGCGAGCTGAACTTCTCCTCGGATATCGACCTTATCTTTGCCTGGCCGGAGAATGGCGCCACGCGAGGCGGTCGTCGCGAGCTGGATAACGCCCAGTTCTTTACCCGACTCGGGCAGCGTCTGATTAAGGCGCTGGACCAGCCTACGCAGGACGGCTTTGTTTACCGCGTGGACATGCGCCTGCGCCCGTTTGGCGACAGCGGCCCGCTGGTGCTGAGCTTCGCCGCGCTGGAAGATTATTACCAGGAGCAGGGGCGCGACTGGGAGCGTTACGCGATGGTCAAAGCGCGGATCATGGGCGACAGCGACGACGCCTACGCCAACGAGTTGCGCGCCATGCTGCGCCCGTTCGTGTTCCGCCGTTACATCGACTTTAGCGTGATCCAGTCCCTGCGCAATATGAAAGGGATGATCGCCCGCGAGGTGCGCCGTCGCGGCCTGAAGGACAACATCAAGCTTGGCGCGGGCGGCATCCGCGAAATCGAATTTATCGTTCAGGTCTTCCAGCTGATCCGCGGCGGGCGCGAGCCGTCGCTGCAGTCCCGCTCGCTGCTGCCGACGCTGAGCGCCATTGAGCAACTGCATTTGCTGCCGGACGGCGACGCGCAAACCCTGCGCGAGGCCTATCTGTTCCTGCGCCGTCTGGAAAACCTGCTGCAAAGCATTAACGACGAACAGACCCAGACCCTGCCGGGGGATGACCTTAACCGGGCGCGCCTGGCCTGGGGTATGCGGGTGGATGACTGGTCAACGTTGACCGAACGGCTGGATGCCCATATGGCAGGCGTTCGCCGCATCTTTAACGATCTTATTGGTGACGACGAAAGTGAATCGCCGGACGATGCGCTCTCCGAGCACTGGCGCGAGCTGTGGCAGGACGCGCTCCAGGAAGATGACACCACGCCGGTGCTGGCGCACTTAAGCGACGATGCCCGCCATCGCGTGGTGGCCCTGATTGCCGATTTCCGTCTCGAACTGAACAAGCGCGCCATTGGACCGCGCGGTCGTCAGGTGCTGGATCATCTGATGCCGCACCTGCTGAGCGAGGTCTGCTCCCGCGAGGATGCGCCGGTGCCGCTGTCGCGCATGATGCCGCTGCTGAGCGGGATTATCACGCGTACCACCTACCTGGAACTGCTGAGCGAGTTTCCGGGGGCGCTGAATCACCTGATTTCCCTCTGCGCCGCGTCGCCGATGGTGGCCAACAAGCTGGCGCGATACCCACTGCTGCTGGACGAACTGCTCGACCCGAACACGCTCTATCAGCCGACGGCGACGGACGCCTACCGCGACGAGCTGCGCCAGTATCTGCTGCGCGTGCCGGAAGAGGACGAAGAGCAGCAGCTCGAGGCGCTGCGTCAGTTTAAGCAGGCGCAGATGCTGCGCGTGGCGGCGGCGGATATCGCCGGTACGCTGCCGGTAATGAAAGTGAGCGATCACTTAACCTGGCTGGCGGAGGCGATCATCGACGCGGTAGTCCACCAGGCGTGGGTGCAGATGGTGGCCCGCTACGGCCAGCCGAAGCATCTTGCTGACCGCGAGGGGCGAGGGTTTGCCGTGGTCGGTTACGGCAAGCTGGGCGGCTGGGAGCTGGGCTACAGCTCCGATCTGGATCTGATTTTCCTGCACGACTGTCCGGCGGACGTCATGACCGACGGCGAACGTGAGATTGACGGGCGGCAGTTCTACCTGCGCCTGGCCCAGCGCATCATGCACCTGTTCAGCACCCGCACTTCGTCGGGCATTCTGTACGAGGTGGACGCGCGCCTGCGCCCGTCCGGCGCGGCAGGCATGCTGGTCACCTCGACGGACGCTTTTGCTGACTATCAGAAGAACGAAGCCTGGACGTGGGAACATCAGGCGTTAGTGCGCGCCCGCGTGGTGTACGGCGATCCGCAGCTCAAAACGCAGTTCGATGCGATCCGCAAGTCAGTCATGACGACCCCGCGCGAAGGCAGCACCCTGCAAATTGAAGTGCGCGAAATGCGTGAGAAAATGCGCGCGCATTTGGGTAACAAACATCGCGATCGCTTTGATATCAAAGCCGATGAGGGCGGGATTACCGATATTGAGTTCATCACTCAGTACCTGGTGCTACTGCATGCCCACGACAAGCCGAAGTTAACCCGCTGGTCCGATAACGTGCGTATTCTGGAACTGCTGGCGCAAAACGACATCATGGACGAGCAGGAGGCGCAGGCCTTAACCCGCGCCTACACCACGCTGCGCGACGAACTTCATCACCTGGCGTTGCAGGAACAGCCGGGCCACGTGGCGCTGGACTGTTTTACCGCAGAGCGCGCCCAGGTGACGGCAAGCTGGCAGAAATGGCTGGTGGAGCCGTGCGTAACAAAACAAGTGTGATATTATCGCGCGCAAATTGTGAATCTTTCTGGAGTCAGGAATGAAAGTAACACTGCCAGAGTTTGAACGTGCTGGAGTAATGGTTGTCGGGGATGTGATGCTGGATCGCTACTGGTATGGGCCGACCAGCCGCATCTCACCTGAAGCGCCGGTACCGGTGGTTAAGGTCGACACCATTGAAGAGCGTCCAGGTGGCGCGGCAAACGTGGCGATGAACATAGCCTCGCTGGGCGCGCATTCGCGTCTGGTGGGCCTGACCGGCATTGACGATGCGGCGCGTGCGCTGAGCAAGTCGCTGGCGGACGTGAACGTGAAGTGCGACTTCGTTTCTGTTCCGACACACCCAACCATCACCAAGCTGCGCGTGCTGTCGCGTAACCAGCAGCTGATCCGCCTCGATTTTGAAGAAGGGTTCGAAGGCGTTGATCCTGAGCCGCTGCACGAGCGTATCAATCAGGCGCTGGGCAATATCGGCGCGCTGGTGCTGTCGGACTACGCCAAAGGCGCGCTGGCGAGCGTGCAAACGATGATTCAGCTGGCGCGTAAAGCCAGCGTACCGGTGCTGATCGACCCGAAAGGCACCGATTTTGAGCGCTATCGCGGCGCAACCCTGCTGACGCCAAACCTTTCTGAGTTCGAAGCGGTGGCGGGCAAGTGCAAAACCGAGGAAGAACTGGTTGAGCGCGGCATGAAGATCATTGCTGACTTCGAGCTGTCCGCGCTGCTGGTCACCCGCTCCGAGCAGGGGATGACGCTGCTGCAGCCGGGCAAGGCGCCGCTGCATATGCCAACCCAGGCGCAGGAAGTGTACGACGTGACCGGTGCCGGTGATACGGTGATCGGCGTGCTGGCGGCGACGCTGGCCGCGGGTAACTCCCTGGAAGAGGCGTGCTACTTCGCGAACGCCGCGGCGGGCGTGGTTGTCGGTAAATTGGGTACTTCAACCGTTTCGCCAATCGAGCTGGAAAACGCGGTGCGCGGGCGTGCGGATACCGGTTTTGGCGTGATGACCGAAGACGAGCTGAAGGTGGCCGTTGCCGCCGCGCGCAAACGCGGTGAAAAAGTGGTGATGACCAACGGCGTGTTTGACATCCTGCACGCGGGCCACGTGTCGTATCTGGCGAATGCGCGTAAGCTGGGCGATCGCCTCATTGTGGCAGTGAACAGCGATGCGTCGACCAAACGCCTGAAGGGCGAAACGCGCCCGGTGAACCCGCTCGAGCAACGAATGATTGTGCTTGGCGCGCTGGAAGCGGTGGATTGGGTGGTGTCGTTTGAAGAAGATACCCCGCAGCGCCTGATTGCCGGGATCCTGCCAGACCTGCTGGTGAAGGGCGGGGATTACAAGCCGGAGCAAATCGCAGGTAGCGAAGAGGTCTGGGCCAACGGCGGTGAGGTGATGGTGCTCAATTTTGAGGACGGGTGTTCAACCACCAACATCATCAAGAAGATCCAGAAAGACAGTCAGTAAAAAACGGGCCAGTTGGCCCGTTTTTTTTCACCCTCTCCCTGTGGGAGAGGGCATCAGGCCGCACTTACTCCTGATCGTCCACCGGTGGAATGGCCGGTGCCGGCTTCACTTCTTCCGGCGCATTGCGGTTTTCCAGCTCGCTCAGACGCTGTTCCAGCAGCGCCAGCTTCTCGCGGGTGCGCAGCAGAACCTGGGTCTGCACGTCAAACTCTTCGCGGCTGACTAAATCAAGGCGAACCAACTGCGCCTGCAGCGTCTGGCGGATTTTCTTCTCAACGTCATCACCAAATTCACGAATGCCCTTTGGCATGGACTCATGAACCTGACGCGCGATCTGCTCAATTTTTTTCGGGTCAATCATAATGGCTTCCCTTGATAAGTCGGTGTTGATGAACATTGTAGCGCGTCATGACCCAGGATAAAGCAGATTTGTTTGAAGCTTATGCATTGCCCAGGTTAATCAATAGCGTTATAGTTATCTCGCTTATTCTCAGGGCGGGGCGAAATTCCCCACCGGCGGTAAATCAGCTTAGCGCTGAAAGCCCGCGAGCGCTTTGGGTGAATTCTCAAAGGTCAGCAGATCCGGTGTAATTCCGGGGCCGACGGTTAGAGTCCGGATGGGAGAGAGTAACGATCCAGTCGGGCATGGGCCCGCTCACGTTATCTTTTTGCCGCTTATACGGCGCTCCTAAGACTGCCCTGATTCTGGTAACCATATTGTTAATGAGGTTTTTTTACCATGAATCAGACGCTACTTTCCTCTTTTGGCACTTCAACTCAACGTGTTGAACATGCACTGGATGCACTGCGCGAAGGCCGCGGTGTGATGGTGCTTGACGATGAAAACCGTGAAAACGAAGGCGACATGATTTTTGCCGCCGAAAACATGACCGTTGAACAGATGGCGCTGACCATCCGTCACGGCAGCGGCATCGTATGCCTGTGTATTACCGAAGATCGTCGTAAGCAGCTTGAGCTGCCGATGATGGTCGAAAACAACACCAGCGCCTTTGGTACCGGCTTCACCGTGACCATTGAAGCGGCGCATGGCGTGACTACCGGTGTATCGGCGGCTGACCGCCTGACCACCGTGCGTGCCGCCATTGCTGATGATGCGAAACCCTCCGATCTGCATCGTCCAGGCCACGTCTTCCCGCTGCGCGCGCAGGCGGGCGGTGTGCTGACCCGTGGCGGTCACACCGAAGCGACGATCGACCTGGTGACACTGGCGGGCTTTAAGCCTGCGGGCGTGCTGTGTGAACTGACCAACGATGACGGCACCATGGCCCGCGCGCCAGAGTGCATCACCTTTGCGCGTCTGCACAACATGCCGGTTGTCACAATTGAAGATCTGGTGGAATACCGCCAGGCGCACGAGCGCAAAGCAAGCTGAACATGCTGATGTGAAAAAGCCGGGGAAACCCGGCTTTTTTGTATTTATTTACTCATAGTTTATCTTAAGAATAATGTCCTTGCTGAAGGGACCTACTTCAACCTCTCTGTTCGGGTTCTTCGTTAGCTTAGCCATATAATTATGGGTTACGATGGATGCCCTACCGTCTGGGAAATAGGTTGCAAAGGGATAATAGGTATTCATTAAGATATCCTGTCCTAAAGTTTCATCACGAATTTGCATTACTAAACCGTTACCCATATCGACGTGGCTGGTATCAAACAAATCATCTGTGTTAAAACTCATGGTCACATCAAACTGCTGTGAGCATGCCGCAGTCGCGTCGCGTATTGTCGACACGCTAAATGGGGCTTTTTGGTTGTTTACGTCGATGTTATTGACTTGGCCAAAATCGACAATTTGGTTTTCAGGGAATATCTGTATATCAACGCCACAGTCCAGAAAGTGAACATGATCGAGACCATCAATGTTATATCGGAGGTTTTTTGCATTAGAAGCGAGGTTCGCTCCACCCTCGCCGTCAAATTGAAGGACATTGACGCTGCCAAAGTTATAAACAGTATCCGGATCGTCAGGGAATGCCTTTAGTTTTACATATAAGCGGAAACGTGCAGGAAACGTGATGCTTTTCTGCATCGTGATGCCATTACATACCGGGTTATGCCATATACCATCATAGTATGGTTCGTATTTATCAAGACAGGCCCCGGTATCAATACCTTCATCATTCATCTCATGGTCTGCGCCGTTATAGGTAACGCCAAAAGTGAAATAGGGGTTATTTAATACATCCGCACTGTTCTTTGCAGATAGTTTTATCCATGCGAAGAGGTCTTCTGTCTGGTTGGTTTTGCTCCAGCCTGATGCATTATCGCAATAAACGGTTACGTTAACGTCAGAGCTTTCCCATATTTTGCTTCCGACGACCGCATTTGAAGGGACGGTAAAGCTTGGAAGGTTAGCGGTGTAAACCGTGGCACCGCCTTTATGATTTTGGTAGCAGTCTACCGCCCATGACGACGATGAAAAAAGCAGCAGCAATAAGCCCAGCAGTGAAGCGATCTTTTTCATTATTAGCCCTTTTTCACTATTTCGCTATGGCACACTGGCTGCACCGAAGTGCAGTTAATACTGAACATATTCAAACCGCCGTAATCGCCGATATAGCCAATCTGGAATTTGGCCGGGAGGTTTTTAAGGACAGAGGTATTTTCGCTGAAAGGGGCTACCATAAACCCACTGGCGCCAGGTAAGAGGGTTTTACCGTCTGTACCGATGTAACCAACCGAGACGTGGTAAGGTGTTCTGTTTTTGATCGTTATGCCTGATGCGGTTCGGATGATATCCACTTTTTCCATAGGCACGGCTTGCCCTTCTTTAAGCACAATCGCCTTAGGACGCCAGAAAAGCTTCAGGCGGCTTTGCATCGCCAGTTGCATGACATTTTTCGCATCTGAACGAGGGGGGATTTCGCGCATGTTGTAATAGAACAGACTCTCTCTGTCTTTAGGCAACTGAGCAAGCGTGGGTTGTCCCATCAGACGAATTTGGCTCTGCTCGCCAGCCTCCAGGCGCAGTAACGGAGGTAGAGGCGTAATGTATTCACGCGTCTTGACGCTGTTTTTATCTTCAATCCATGACTGAGCCAGGTAAGGCATGGTTTTACTCTGGTTAGTTAGTTTGACCGTGGTGCTCTTGTCCGTCTCATTAAAAATTATCCGCGTTCTGTCCGGTGAAACGGTGGCATGGGCGAGCGTGCTGAGACAGAGTAAACACAAAAATCCTTTTGCAATTAACGTTAATTTCATTTCATTCATCCTGAATTAATTTACTGATTTACAAGGTAAAATAATGGCTTTTCCATCGGCATTACTTTTATTCGGCGCTAAAATTTCGCAGCTGTTGCTACCCCACGTAAGTGTGAGTTCACTTTCATCCTGAAGACCGCTGAGGTAGACATAGCCGTCTTCAGCAACCAGGCCCGCATCTCTGCCTGTTGTTTTATCCACAACGTTGACACCTAACGGCGGAAAATGACCGTCTTGCAGACGGATAACACCCCAAATTTGATAACCTTTAGTGGCATTCATTTTGGCGTAACCAATAGCACCTTCAGTGAGCGTGGTACTGATCACTGAATTATTCACATCTACACCTTCCGGGAGATCGGCACTTTTCACGCGAATTGTAGAGGTGATGTAGTCGCTGACGGCGTTGGTAACCGCAATACCGTATCTGTTGGTGACAGTGCGGTTATCACTTAACGGGATATCAGCAATGCCGTCGGTATCAACCATCATGCGTGCATTATTGCCGTTACTGTAATCATGCAGGGCCATACCGTGACGCGTTGCGGTTAAGGAGCCATTCCAGCCTGCCGTGAAAGAGTTGTAAAAGTTGGGCTGAATACTCCCCGTCATATTCAGACGGCCATAAGGAGAATAATGCTGGTAGCCACCGCGAACGGTCGGCTCGGCGTGACTAAAATCGCTATCCTTGCCGGATGCGGAAATATTCCAGGTATTGCTCCGGTCTGAAGAATCGTAGTACGAAGCCGTCTGTGTGAGGCTGCTATTGCCTGTTTTTTGCATGCTCCAGGAGGCGCTACGGCTCTGCTCCAGTGGTACTGAGAAGGAAAGATAATATTGTGTCTCATCTTCTCCGTCCCACCTGGAGCGGCTAACTGAGAGCGACGCCGAAATACCCTGAAGGTTGCCAATATCAAAGTTACGGTTGACCGATACCGTGTAATTTGTACTGGCTGTGTCGTCCCAATAAGTATTGCGCGTCAGGTTGAGATAGGCGTTCATTCCCAGCGAAGTGAAAAACTGGTTTAAAGAGAGAACATAGCTCTCTTTTTCATTACTGAGCGAATCATCACCGCTTCGCGACATTAAATACTCGTTCATAGTGACGTATTCTTTGTCAGAAAAACGATAGCCAGCAAACGTTACCTGGCTGCCGGTTTCTTCAAAGCGTTTAGAATAGTTTGCTCGATAGCTGTAGCCTCGCTGTTTGCCGCTATCCACATTGTGCAATGTTGCTTCAGCACGTGTGACATCAAATGACAGCGCGCCAAAGCTGTTCATGTTATAACCGATACCCGTTGTGACTGCCTGGTAATCATCGGTCGTCAGCAATGCTCCGCTGTAAAGCGAAATGTCACTCTTCCATCCCCACGAAAATTCTCCAGTCCAGAAGTAAGGATTGTTAACGTCGCTGTGGCCAACGCTTGTAGGCTTACCTGTCGAGGTTTTATAACGTACCTGACCTTTACGAGTCAGGAAGGGGATTGAAGACGAGCCGACCTGGAAGGTGTTTTTACGCCCATCCTCTTCTTCAACGGTAACATCGAGTTGCCCCTGGAAAGTATCGCCCAGGTCGGTGATGTTAAATGGACCAGGCGCGACGGTGGTCTGGTAAACCATTCTCCCATTTTGGGTCACGGTTACTTTGGCATTGGTCTGCGCGATGCCGGTAATCTGAGGAGCATACCCTTGCAAATCCGGGGGCAACATATTTTCATCACTCTCCAGTGAGAGCCCTGTGAAGTGGAACGTGTCGAAAATATCGGAATTGAGGTCGTACTGACCCAGAGTCAATTTGGCTGCCAATGATGGTATAGGACGGAATAAATAGGTGCGATCCAGCCCACTGTCACTGCTGTTGGTATGCCCATTAGTATATGATTTATCGTACTGGTAATCTGAGCGCAAACGCCATGCGCCCAGGTTGAACCCGAGTGTGCCGTAAGAGCTGATGTTCTGGTTTTTTTCGCCGCTATCAGGATCGTACTGACTTGCATAGACGTTGTAATCGAGTAAGGCACCCGCCACGCCATCGTCCCAGAATTCTGGAGGCGTCCAGTTTTTTGCCTGATACTTCATCCATGCCTGAGGCGCAGTGATGGACACAACCATATCCGCTTTATTCAGACCGATGATTAATTCAGGTTTTGCGCTGAGATCGAGACAACCCTGTGTATTAACAGGCTGAAGTTGTTGAATAAACTCATCAGCGAAACCAAATGAGCGCAAATCGCTCTGTGTAAGACAGACCTGAGAGCCGCTTTCATTGTCGGCTTTAATCCAGTCAAATGACCATAAGTTGGGAAGGCTTTTTTTGTTGATCTCAACGCGAGCGATGTACTGCCCTACAGGGATGTAACCTTTCTTTTCAAACTGGCTGAGGTCAATATTGCTTTTATCTTCAGTGTCAATCATGTCGGTGTTGAACTCTACCGACCAGGCAGGAGCTATGATTACACCTGCGACAATAATAGGGTGAATGATCTGTTTTATTAAAAGAGATAATACAGATATGGTCGGGTTTTTAATGTTGCGCATAAAATCCTTTTCTTTTAATAAAATAGACTATATAAGTCGGTAATTCCTTCACCGACTTATATTGCCCTAACGCTATTCGATAACGATTACTCGTAAGCCAGAATATAGTTAGCCTGGGTATAAACATCACCCGCAGTTGCAGTTTTGGTTGGTGATTCCATACGTGCTTTGAAATTCAGTTCCTGATACGCTTTACCTGCAACCAGGCTGAATACCTGCGCTACACCCATGTCTACGTTAGCTTTACCTTCGGTCAGGATACGTACGCCAACGTTTGATGCAGCACCGTAGTTACCTTCATAGGTATTTTTCAGCAGTTTAGTGGTCGCATCTTCGTTTGCAGAGTTAAAGGTTACTTTCGCTTTGCTGATAGTGATTGGTGCTTCAGTGGTTCCGCCCGTCAGCGTACAGTCCTGCAGATGGATAGTAAAATCAACTGGCAGAGAGAACTTGCCACCGTTCAGCGCTGAATCCGCAACTTCACCCAGGTTAACCTGCAGGTCTTCATCGCCAGGCGCGATTGAGCAAGGTGCAGAGATAACTTCACCTTTAAACGTCACTTTACCATGACCTGCATCAGCAGCTGATGCATTGAAAGCTACGCCAGACAGAAGGGAAGCAGTAACAACGGCTAACAGTGTTTTGTTCAACATTTAATATATTCCTTTATAGTAATGAAGGTATGATTATCAACTTTAATTAACTGATATTGTTTTAGTGCAGCGAAGGGGAATATATCATTATTATTTGTGATTTCATTTTTAGAAAATTTAAAAAGAGCTTTAAGCTGAGATGTTTATATTCATAAGGATGATGATCATGCTCTGGAATGTATGTGTCAGGAGTGTATGAAAGTGAGGGTTTCTTAGGATTCCATCAAGAAAAGTGCGGGAATCAGACGTCCATCAGGTTATTATAATTGCAAAACGAATTGACTCTTTTTTTTGCAAGATTAATGATTGAGTAAATAATTATATTTTTATCAAATGCAATTGCATGAAACAATTTCTTGCAGAATGTATTATAACTTAGACTAATTAATGTGTGTTATGACAAAAAAGACACATAAAGTTACACCTTCAATTCTGAAGGTGCTTTCCGTTTTAGCCGATACCTACAGTTTGTAATATCACCAGGCTCATTCCCATGATTGTCATGCCGCACAGCACGCCATAGCTCGGGTTATTATTCGGGTCGATCTCTTTCGCCAGCGGCATCAGCTCATCGACGGAGAGCGCAACCATGATCCCGGCGACGGCAGCCATAATTGCCGCCATAACGACAGGGGACACGAGGCTTCCGAGGATCAGCCACGCCAGCACGCCACCGAGAATTTCAGCCATTCCGGAGATACCCGCCCAGAAGACAGCAGTACGTTTTGAACCCGTAGCGGCATAAACCGGCCCGGCAACCGCAAGTCCTTCAGGAATATTGTGCAAGGCCACCGCCAGCGCCACGCCAAAACCCATCTCCAGATTGCTGCTGGCCGTGACATACGTGGCGACACCTTCCGGGAAGTTATGCAGACTGATACCCAGCGTCAGCAGGATGGCCGTTCGTTTTATATTACCCGCAATGGGGGTAACGCTTTTTTGCATTAAATCCTGAGGGTGTGCGTGCGGCAGCATACGGTCGAGCGCAAAATAGCCCAGCAGGCCGACGATGAACATGCCGTAGCCGATCACCGGAGACATTCCCTCAGTGTGAAGCGCTGCGGGCAGCATCTCCATCAGCGAGATAAGCAGCATGATCCCAGCGGCGAAGCCCAGCGAAAACGCCAGAAGACGATTAGACGGTTTTTGCCCAAGTACGCCGAGGAACGCACCGATAAAGGTCGCGGCACCCGCAAGCACGGTCAAAATTAAGGGTACTGACATGCACTCTCCTTAAGGGATATCTTACGTTCAAATTTCCTGGTGATGATCTTCACGGTTATCTGCGTTTATCTTCACCTGAATGCGCGTAATGTAGCACCATCAAATTGCCAATATCTCTAAGGATATCACCATGACTTCTTCACGTATGCCAGCACTGTTTTTAGGCCACGGTAGCCCAATGAACGTTCTGGAAGATAACGTCTATACCCGTGCCTGGCATCATCTGGGCGAGACGTTGCCGCGTCCGAAGGCGATTGTGGTGGTATCTGCACACTGGTTTACCCGTGGTACGGGCGTCACCGCGATGGAAGCACCAAAGACCATCCATGATTTCGGCGGCTTCCCGCAGGCGCTGTACGACACGCATTATCCTGCGCCGGGTTCGCCTGAACTGGCGCAGCAACTGGTTGATTTACTGGCTCCCGTCCCGGTCACGCTGGATAAAGAAGCCTGGGGCTTTGACCACGGCTCGTGGGGCGTGCTGATTAAGATGTACCCGGATGCCGATATCCCAATGGTGCAGTTGAGCATCGACAGCACCAAACCCGCCGCCTGGCATCTGGAAATGGGCCGCAAGCTGGCAACCCTGCGTGATGAAGGCATCATGCTGGTGGCGAGTGGCAACGTGGTGCACAACCTGCGTACGGCGCGCTGGTATGGCGAAAACACGCCATACCCGTGGGCGAGCGCTTTTAACGCCTACGTCAAAGCGAACCTGACCTGGCAAGGCCCGGTTGAGAAGCATCCGTTAGTGAACTATCTGGATCACGAAGGCGGTTCGCTCTCTAACCCGACGCCGGAACACTTCCTGCCGCTGCTGTATGTATTAGGTGCATGGGATGGTCAGGAGCCGGTTACCATTCCGATTGACGGCATTGAGATGGGCAGTTTGAGTATGCTGTCGGTGCAGGTGGGGTAAAAACATGCCCGGTAAGCGTAGCGCCACCGGGCAAGTTTTATTCAACAAAAATATGTGGATAAAACCGTGACAGATCCTGCGTAATCAACGCGCGATCTTCGCGAATACCAATCCCGGCAGGTTGATCATTAATAAGCCAGCTGCCGATCAGCGTATAGCTGTCGCCAAACTTCGGCAGTTGATAAAACTCCTGGACGATCATCCCTTCTTCACCGTACGGCCCTTCAACCGCTTCCAGCGTTTTACCGTTTTCGATAATGGAGACGTTCGCGCCTTCGCGGGAAAAGATAGGCTTAACGACGTATTTCTCCATCGGCGGGAACTCATCTTCGGCAAAGTAAGCTGGCAACAGGTTAGGATGGTTCGGGAACATCTCCCACAGCATCGGCAGCAGGGCTTTGTTGGAGATAATGCTCTTCCACGCCGGTTCCAGCCAGCGCACGCCCGCGTCTTCCAGCTTGGTGGAGAACATTTCACGCAGCATATATTCCCACGGATAGAGCTTGAACAGGTTGCTGATCACCTGATCCTGCATATCCGTAAACTGACCTTTTTCCCCCAGGCCAATATCTTCGATATAGAGGAATTCAGTCGCCACTTCCGCTTCGGCCGCGCAGTCCTGCAGATACTGAACCGTGCCCCTGTCTTCTTCCGTGTCGCGACAGCAGGCAAGATGCAGCAGATTGAAGCCAAACTGCTCCCGCAGTTCGGCGAAACGCTCAATCAGCTTTTCCTGCAGGCTGTTGAACTGGTCGCAACCTTCCGGCAGGTTTCCGGCGTTCATCTGATCTTCCAGCCAAATCCACTGGAAGAATGCTGCTTCGTAAAGAGAGGTCGGCGTATCCGCGTTGTTTTCTAAAAGCTTCGGCTCACCCACGCCGTCCCACGCCAGATCGAGGCGAGAGTAAAGCGAAGGTTGATTCGTTTTCCACGACTGACGGACGAAACTCCAGGTATGCTTCGGAATACGGAATTTAGTCATCAGCTCGTCGCTGTCGATGACTTTATCCACCACCTTCAGGCACATCTGGTGCAGCTCGGCCGTCACCTCTTCCAGTTTTTCCACCTGGTCGAGCGTCAGTTTGTAGTAAGCATCTTCACACCAGTACGGCTCGCCGTACATGGTGTGGAAGTTAAAACCGTATTCAGTCGCTTTTTCGCGCCAGTCCGGGCGCTCGGTAATACCGACTCGTTCCATGATCAGCCGCCCATTGAGCGAGTGGAAGTGCCTGTTGCACTACTACGCTGCATGCTGGTCTGTTTCGCCACAGACTCACCGAACCCACCGCGGGTGATGGTGCTGGTGGTCGCAGGCTTCGGCGCCATCGCGGTTTTCGGGACGGTCACGGTGCGGCCCGGGGTCGCTGCGCCATAGCCTTTGCCGCTGGCATCGGTATATTGACCATAAGCCGGGCTGGCCGGGTTTTTCGAGCTAAACAGCGGTTGCTGCTGATAGCCCGCACCGCCGCCCATCAGGCGGCCCATCATGTAGCCTGCCATTAATGGCATCCAGAAGCTGCCGCTGGACTGCGCCTGCGCCTGATTTTCCGGCGCAGTACCTGCCTGAGCTGGCGTCTGCTGACACTGTCCTTCACCAAATTCCGCTACGCAGTCTTCGCGTGAGGCATATTTCGGCGCGGTGCGTTCCGCTTCTTTCAGGGCGTTGGTGTAGGCGGTTTTACATTCTGCTGCCTGGCCGGTTGCGGCGGAGCAGTCGTCCGCGTTTTGATACAGCGAAACCGTTTCGTCGTTTTTCTCACAGCCTGCCAGCATAAAGACCGCGGTTACTGCCAGCGCAACAGGGGTGAGATGACGTGCGTTCCAGCTTTTGCGGAACGACGCGTGGTTAATCGTTTTTGTCCGTTTCATGTTTGTCTTCCAGGACCCAGTGGTAATAACGCTCAGGATAGTGGATGAGTGGTTGAAAATGAAGCGAAGAGGGGCGGAATCAGGGGGATCTTTACGTTGGCTTACGTTCGGGTGTGATTCAGCTGCACCCTCTCCCGGTGAGAGAGGGCGTGATAACACTCTTAGTTACGGAACGGGTTAGAACCGCTGCTTGCAGGTGCCGTGCTACGCGCGGCCGCTGGCTGTGCGGCAGGGGCGCTGCCGTTAGCGTTGAAGTTATCAACGGCGGCAACCTGCTCCGGGTTCTCCGGCGCAACGCTGTCCGGCGAGGTAGAGACCGGTTTGCCCAGCGCGCTGTTCAGCATCTGCAGATCCTGCTCGTTCAGCGTACCGAGCGCCTGCTTGATGTTCAGCTGGTTAATCAGGTACTGATAACGCGCGCTGGAGAGCTGCTGTTTCGCGTTGTACAGCGTGGTGGTCGCGTCGAGCACGTCAACGATAGTACGTGTACCGACCGAGTAACCCGCTTCCATCGCGTCCAGGGAGCTCTGTGCAGACACAACGGCCTGTTTATAGGCGTTGATGCTACTGATAGACGCGTTCACGTTGTTGAAGGACGAACGCACGGTCTGCACCACGTTGCGGTGCGCGCTTTCCAGCTGCTCGCTCGCGCCAACAAAGTTGTACTGCGCCTGTTTCACCTGAGAGTTTACCTGACCGCCCTGGTACAGTGGCAGAGAGAAGCTCAGGCCCACTTTGTTCTGACCCATATTGCTGTCGTCATACTGGGCAGAATTTGTTTTAGAGCCGCTGTAGGTCGTGTCAGAAACGCCGGTGGACGCGCTCAGGCTCAGGGTTGGCAGATGGCCGTCCTGCGCCTGACGAATTTGCTCGCGGGCCAGGTCCTGGCTCAGACGCGCCTGCAGCAACGTCAGGTTGCGGTTTTCCGCCTCTTTCAGCAGGGCGTTAACGGCCTGCGGCTTATCCGTTTTGAAGCTGTCGACGTTCAGGGAAGCCAGCTCAGGATAGTAATTCCCGGTCACCTGGCGCAGGGATTCCAGCGCGTTGTCGAGGTTGTTACGCGCGGTCACTTCGTTGGCCAGCACGGTGTCGTACTGTGAACGGGCGTTCTGCACGTCGGTGATCGCCACCAGACCCACGTTGAAGCGCTGGGTGGTTTGATCCAACTGGCGGTAGATCGCCTGTTTCTGCGCTTCGGTGTAGGAGAGCGCATCAATGGCGCTCAGCACGTTGAAGTACGCGGTGGCAGTATTCAGGATCAGCGTTTGCTGGTCGGTCTGATAGGTCACATCCTGGATGCCCGCGCTTTTTTCCTGCAGGGTCAGGGCACGCCATTTGGACATATCAAACAGCGTCTGTGTTAATTGCAGTGAGGCGCTGGTAGCATTGGAGTTTACGCCGTTAGCGTCGCGGAAACCGTTGCTGTAGGTATAATCTGCACCTAACCCTAACTGCGGCAGCAGTGGGCTACGCGCTTCGTTAATCTTTTCAAACGCAGCATCACGATCGGCCGCTGATTTACGTAAATCAGGGTTGCCCAGACGTGCCTGCTGGTAGACCTGTAACAGGTTTTCCGCCTGGCTCATTGCACTGAAGCCCGTCAGGCTCAGGCCGATAAGGATGGGGAGCAATTTCTTCATTTGCATTCCTTGTTGTGAAGCAGTATTAGCGCTGATCTAATTAAAAAATAATTGCCGATTCTAACAGAATCATCCACACCAAAAGGTTGGCGTTACGTGCCATCTGGCGGTAATTTGCACCAATCTACCATATAGCCTTACAAACGGCAGCCAAACAGCCTTGAAATTCACAATTTCATCACCATTGCTACCAGGACTCGACTCATGCAAAAACCAGAAAAGTTGCCCGTGACATTCGCCAAAAACGATGTAGAAATTATTGCACGAGAAACGCTTTATAGCGGTTTTTTTTCGATGGATCTTTACCGTTTCAGGCATCGCCTGTTCAACGGTGAAATGAGCGGCGAAATCAGACGTGAAATTTTTGAGCGCGGGCATGCGGCTGTCTTGCTACCCTTTGACCCAGTGCGTGACGAAGTCGTGCTGGTGGAGCAAATCCGCATTGCCGCGTATGACACCAGTGAAAGCCCGTGGCTGCTGGAGATGGTGGCCGGGATGATCGAAGAGGGCGAGTCGGTTGAAGACGTCGCCCGTCGCGAGGCGCTGGAAGAGGCCGGGCTGTTGGTAGGCCGCACAAAACCGGTGTTGAGCTATCTGGCGAGTCCGGGTGGCACCAGCGAACGCTTATCCATTATGGTGGGCGAAGTGGACGCCACGACCGCAGAAGGTATTCACGGTCTGGCTGATGAAAACGAAGATATTCGGGTTCATGTGGTGAGCCGGGAACAGGCTTATCAGTGGGTAGAAGAGGGGAAAATCGACAACGCAGCGTCTGTCATCGCCCTGCAATGGCTGCAGCTGCATTATCAGACATTACGAAACGAGTGGAAAAAATGAAGCGCTATACGCCTGACTTCCCAGAAATGATGCGCCTGTGCGAAACCAATTTCGCACAGCTGCGCCGCCTGCTGCCGAGAAACGACGCACCCGGCGAAACGGTAAGCTATCAGGTGAGCAACGCGCAGTATCGGTTAACGATAACAGAATCAACGCGCTACACTACGCTGGTGGAAATAGAACAAACAGCGCCCAGCATCAGCTACTGGAGCCTGCCGTCGATGACGGTGCGTCTCTATCATGACGCGATGGTCGCTGAAGTGTGTTCAAGTCAGCAGATCTTTCGCTTCAAGGCGCGGTATGATTATCCGAATAAAAAGTTGCATCAACGCGACGAAAAGCATCAAATTAACCAGTTTTTAGCCGACTGGCTAAGATATTGTTTAGCACATGGAGCAATGGCGATTCCGGTTTGTTAGCGTCATAAACCTACCTAAGGACACCATTTGGAAAGCCTGTTGAACCTGACTGTTGCTGGTGGGGCGCCAGTCAGGATATTACAAATCACCGATACCCACCTTTTTGCCGAAAAGCATGAAACTTTGCTGGGGGTTAATACCTGGGAGAGTTATCAGGCGGTACTGAGCGCCATTCACGCTGAACATCGCGACTGCGACCTGATTGTCGCAACGGGCGATTTGGCGCAGGACCAGTCCTCCGCGGCCTACCAGCATTTTGCTGAAGGCATCGCGAGCTTTAGCATGCCTTGCGTCTGGCTGCCCGGAAACCACGATTTCCAGCCCGCAATGTACAGTTCCCTTCAGGATGCGGGGATTTCTCCGGCGAAGTGCGTATTTGCGGGTGAACAGTGGCAGATCCTGCTGCTGGACAGCCAGGTATTTGGCGTTCCGCACGGTGAATTAAGCGAGTTTCAACTCGACTGGCTGGAGACCAAACTGGCTGCCGAACCTGAACGTCATACGCTGCTGTTGCTCCATCATCATCCGCTGCCGGCAGGCTGCAGCTGGCTGGATCAGCACAGCCTGCGTAACTCCGCGGCGCTGGATAGCGTGCTGGCGAAATACCCGCGCGTGAAACACCTGCTGTGCGGACACATCCATCAGGAACAGGATCTCGACTGGAACGGACGCCGCATGCTGGCGACGCCGTCGACCTGTGTGCAGTTTAAGCCGCACTGCGCCAACTTTACGCTGGATACCATCGCGCCAGGCTGGCGCTGGCTGGAACTGCATGCCGACGGCACGCTGACCACGGAAGTCTGCCGTCTGGCAGGCGCAGAGTTCCGCCCGGATACCGCTTCAGAAGGCTACTGATGTCTACGCTCCTTTATCTGCACGGATTCAACAGCTCGCCGCGCTCCGCAAAAGCGACGCAGTTTCGCCAGTGGCTGAGCGAGCATCACCCCCACGTTGAGATGATTATCCCGCAGCTGCCGCCGTATCCGGCGGAGGCGGCGGAAATGCTCGAGTCGATCGTGCTTGAACACGGCGGTGAATCCTTTGGCGTAGTCGGCTCATCGCTTGGCGGGTACTATGCCACCTGGCTCTCACAATGCTTTATGCTGCCCGCCGTTGTGGTTAATCCGGCGGTACGGCCATTTGAGCTGCTGAGGGACTTTCTTGGCGAAAACGAGAACCCCTACACCGGGCAGCAATATGTGCTAGAGTCACGCCATATTTACGATCTCAAAGTTATGCAGGTCGACCCGCTTGAAGCGCCGGATCTCATCTGGCTGCTGCAGCAGACGGGTGATGAAGTGCTGGATTACCGCCAGGCAGTGGCGTATTACGCCTCCTGCCGCCAGACTATAGAAGAGGGCGGAAACCATGCTTTCACGGGCTTTGAGGATCATTTCACCCAGATTGTCGATTTTCTTGGACTGCACAGCCACTGACAATCAATGCGAATTGCTAGTTTAAATCATGACGCAAACCTATAACGCTGATGCCATTGAGGTACTCACCGGGCTTGAGCCGGTTCGCCGCCGCCCGGGGATGTATACCGATACGACGCGCCCGAACCATCTGGGCCAGGAAGTTATTGATAACAGTGTGGACGAAGCGCTGGCGGGCCATGCCAAACGCGTTGACGTCATCCTGCACGCCGATCAGTCGCTGGAGGTCATCGACGACGGTCGCGGCATGCCGGTGGACATCCACCCCGAAGAGGGCGTGCCTGCCGTTGAGCTGATTCTCTGCCGTCTGCACGCGGGCGGTAAGTTCTCCAACAAGAACTATCAGTTCTCCGGCGGCCTGCACGGCGTGGGGATTTCCGTGGTGAACGCCCTGTCCAAACGCGTGGAAGTGAACGTCCGTCGCGACGGTCAGGTCTACAATATCGCGTTTGAAAACGGCGAGAAGGTGCAGGATCTGCAGGTTGTCGGCACGTGCGCTAAACGCAACACCGGCACAAGCGTCCACTTCTGGCCTGACGAAAGCTTCTTCGACAGCCCGCGCTTTTCCGTTTCTCGCCTGACGCACCTGCTGAAAGCCAAAGCGGTACTGTGCCCGGGCGTGGAAATTACCTTTAAAGATCACGTCAACAACACCGAGCAGACCTGGTGCTACGCCGATGGCCTGAACGACTACCTGTGCGAAGCGGTAAACGGCCTGCCAACACTGCCGGAAAAACCGTTTGTCGGTAACTTTAGCGGTGATACCGAAGCGGTGGACTGGGCGCTGCTGTGGCTGCCGGAAGGCGGCGAGCTGCTGACCGAAAGCTACGTCAACCTGATCCCAACCATGCTCGGCGGTACCCACGTCAACGGCCTGCGTCAGGGACTGCTGGACGCGATGCGTGAGTTCTGCGAATACCGCAACATTCTGCCGCGCGGCGTGAAGCTCTCGGCGGAAGATATCTGGGACCGCTGCGCCTACGTGCTCTCCGTGAAGATGCAGGATCCGCAGTTTGCCGGTCAGACCAAAGAACGTCTGTCATCGCGCCAGTGCGCGGCGTTCGTCTCCGGCGTGGTGAAAGATGCGTTTACCCTGTGGCTGAACCAGAACGTTCAGGCGGCTGAGATGCTGGCTGAAATGGCCATCTCCAGCGCCCAGCGTCGTCTGCGTGCCGCGAAGAAAGTGGTGCGTAAAAAGCTGACCAGCGGCCCTGCGCTACCGGGCAAGCTGGCGGACTGCACCGCGCAGGATCTCAACCGCACCGAGCTGTTCCTCGTGGAAGGGGATTCGGCGGGTGGGTCGGCCAAACAGGCGCGCGATCGTGAATATCAGGCGATCATGCCACTCAAGGGTAAGATCCTGAACACCTGGGAAGTCTCTTCAGACGAAGTGCTGGCCTCGCAGGAAGTGCACGACATCTCCGTTGCGATCGGCATCGATCCGGACAGCGAGGATCTGAGCCAGCTGCGCTACGGCAAGATCTGTATTCTCGCGGATGCGGACTCCGATGGTCTGCACATCGCCACGCTGCTGTGCGCGCTGTTTGTTAAACACTTCCGCACGCTGGTGAAAAACGGTCACGTTCACGTGGCGCTGCCGCCGCTCTACCGTATCGACCTCGGCAAAGAGGTTTACTACGCGCTGACGGAAGAAGAGAAGGCGGGCGTGCTGGAGCAGCTTAAGCGTAAGAAGGGCAAACCAAATGTGCAGCGCTTTAAAGGGCTGGGCGAAATGAACCCGATGCAGCTGCGCGAAACGACGCTGGATCCGAACACGCGCCGCCTGGTGCAGCTGACGATCAGCGACGAAGACGAACAGCAAACCAACGCCGTGATGGATATGCTCCTCGCCAAGAAACGTTCGGAAGACCGACGTAACTGGCTGCAGGAGAAAGGGGATATGGCGGATATTGAAGCCTGATGCCCTCACCCTAACCCTCTCCCACAGGGAGAGGGAATGGATCGTAGGCCCGGTAAGCATTAGCGCCACCGGGCTTTTTTACATCAAAACTCCATCTTCACCGTAAACTGCACTTCGCGCGGGTCGCCAATCTGGTTGCCCAGGTTGTTGGTCGCAATCGACGACGTGTAGTAGGTCTTATCAAACAGGTTCTTCACGTTCACCTGCAGCGTCACCGGATACTGCAGCTTCATCTTATACGCCGCAAACGCATCCGCCACGAAATAGCCCGGCAGATAATAATCCGCACCGTTGGTCGCCGAGCGGCGGCTTACGCCGTGCCCGCCGCCGCCGAGCGTCAGGGTATTTCCGGCAAACGCATTGTGAATATCGTAGGTGAGGAAGAGTGAGCCGGTGTGGCGCGGCACGTTCGGCAGCGGTTTACCCGCGTAATCCGGGTCCTCCAGCACCTTCGCGTCGGTATAGCCGTAGCTGGCGATAATGTTAGTGTTCTCGGTCAGTGACCCGGCAAGATCCACCTCCACGCCCTGAGAGCGCACGCGGCCCGCGGTTTTGGCGATGGTTTCGCCCCCGATGCTATCGGTGTACAGCACGTTGCGCTTGTGAATATCAAACAGCGCGATATTGGCGGTAATGCCGTCGAACAGATCGAACTTTGCGCCTACTTCGTACGCGTTTGAGGTTTCCGGCGGCAGGTCGCCAATGTAGCTCGCAATGGATGACTGCGGCATAAACGTCTGCGAATAGTTGGCAAACAGCGAGACTGCGGGCGTCAGTTTGTAAACCAGCCCCAGCTTCGGCGTCCACTGCTCGTCGCGGCTATCGGTATTGACGTTAAACGGACGACCTTTGCCCGCGTACTGGGTGTAATACTGGTAGCGCAGCCCGGCGACGGCGATCCATTTATCCGTCAGGTACAGGGCATCCTGGGCGTAGGCCGAGTAGCTCTCCTGCTTGAGCGTCTGGTCGCTGTCAGCGGCGGAGACGGTTGTACACTCGTCGAGTTTGCCATAAACCGGATTATAGATATTGAAACCTTTGACGTTCTTACAGCGCATCATGTCCGTGCGCAGCAGATCGTAATTTTCATACGACACGCCGGTGAGGATCTCATTATAAAAGCCCGCGATATCCACGTTGCCCTGCAGATCCGCACGGGTGCTGTGCATGCGCTGGGTCGAGCCCTGGGTTGCATCCACCCGGCGGGTCAGGGTGCCGGTTTTTGAATCGTAGGCCATGACGCGGGCCTGGTTGTCGCTGTATTTATCCTGGCTGTAGCTGTAGTCGAACTTCGCGGTCCACTGGCTGTTGAGGCGGTATTCCGCGTTAAGCTGAGCGAGATCGGACTGCCCGTCGGTCACATTAAACGGCTCGTCAAAGCGGGTTTTGCGATCGACGTCGACGGCCTTTTTAGTGTTGAGATCGAAGATCGTTCCGCGATCGAACGGCGTCTTATAGTCGCGATGCGAATAGAGCACGGTCACGGTGGCATCGTCGCCGAACCAGGTCAGCGACGGGGCGATAAACGTGCTGCGTTCGTTGCCGAAGTTGCGCCAGTAATCCTCGTCCTGATACTCGCCCGTGAGGCGATACGCCAGGCGCGTACCCTCAATCGGACCGGTGACATCGACCTGTCCGGTGCCGCCGCCAAAGCTGGAAGAGGTGGCAGAAATCGAGCCACCGAAGATTTTCTCCGGGCGCTTCGTGACGACGTTAATCAGGCCGCCCGGATCGAGAATGCCGTACAGCGTTGAGGCGGGGCCTTTCAGCACCTCCACACGTTCGGTTGCGGCGTTAAAGCTGCGCGGCAGCACGGTGCGCAGGCCGTTGGTCATGATCGAGCCGTCGCGGTTTGCGCCAAACCCGCGGCGCACAAAGGCATCCTGCGTACCGCCCAGGGTGTTGGTCTGCACCACGTTGCTGACGTTATAGAGCGCTTCATCGAGCGTGGTGGCGTGCTGATCCGCCAGCACCTTATCGCTGACGGTATTCACCACCTGCGGGATATCCAGCATCGGCATGTTGGTCAGCGTGGCGGTGGAGGTATTCAGCGGCTGGTAGCCGTTGGTGGCCTCCGCCGTAGCATTTGGATCGGCGGTGACGGTAAGCGTTTCGCCGTCTTTAGCCGTGGTGTCTGCTGCCTGCGACAGCGGCGCCATAAACAGCAGTGAAAAGAGCGCGCGCCCTTTTATCCCAGAGAGTGAAGGTGTGAACGTAGCCATTACAACTGTTATCCCAAAATATCCGTGAAGGTGCTTCACGGAAGAACCTGTGAGTCATTGCCCTTTATGGTCTGCCCGTTAGCCAGAACTGGCATCGAACATGTAATTGAGAATCATTCAATCATGCGGAAATGTAGTAGTAAATGAAAAAAGCTAAAAATCGACTACATCTCTGAAACGCAACGGAAAAGCGCAGTGGTAGCCTGTTAATTAATTGAAAATTAAGTCTTTATTGTTTTGCCGGCCAGTGTAGTAGCACACCGTTACCCCTGGTTTTTTCAGGGTGTTTCTTCCCTTGACTACTACATGGCGCGGCCTCAAACTCTCAAAAGAGAATGATTTTTATTTATATTTGTTTCCCTTTTTTATTACGTTGGCATGCACGTGGCTCACAACACGACAAAACCGGGTCTGGTTCTGGAGAATCTTTCTGCCGGTTATCAGAAAAAAATCATCGTTGATGATATTTCCCTTGCGATCCCCCAGCAGAAAATCACCGTTCTGGTGGGGGCGAACGGCTGCGGAAAATCCACGCTGCTGAGTACCATCGCGCGTTTGCTTCAGCCGCTTGGCGGCGCGGCGGTTCTCGACGGCAAGGCGATCCACGCGCAGCCGACGAAAGCCGTCGCCCGCCAGCTTGGCATCCTGCCGCAGTCTCCGCTGCTGCCGGAAGGGTTAACCGTCTTTGAGCTGGTCTCGCGCGGGCGTTTTCCCTGGCAGAACGTTATGCGCCAGTGGAGCGACGAGGACGAGCAGGCGGTGGAGGAGGCCCTGCGCCTGACCGGCACGGCCGAGTTTGCCCACATGCCCGTCGAAAGCCTGTCCGGCGGCCAGCGTCAGCGCTGCTGGATCGCCATGGCGCTGGCGCAGCAAACGCCCTATATCCTGTTGGATGAACCCACCACGTTCCTCGATCTCCGCTATCAGGTGGAGATCCTCGAACTGCTGCATACGCTGACGCGCGAGCACGGACGTACCGTGGTGGTGGTGCTGCACGATCTCAACTTCGCCGTGAGCTACGGCGATTCGCTGGTCTTTTTACGCCAGGGAAAAGTCGAGGGCGTACTGCATGAAGGGGACGCCTGCACGCCGGAGCTGATTAAAGCGGTGTTTGATGTCGACGTGCATATGTCCATCAATCCGCTGACCGGTAAACCGTTCTTTATGCCGTTTCGCCAGGTCGCAAAAAAGCCATGATGCGCACCTCTCTGGCTTTCCTGATGTTCGCCCTGCTGCTTGCAACGGGCGCGATTGCCCATCTGGGGATCGGCGCCCGCTTTATCGCCTCGCAAACGGTGGTGGAGGCCATCCTCCACTTCGATCCGCGCAATTTCGACCATAACATCATCATCAAGCTCAGACTGCTGCGTCTCTGCGCCGCGATGGTGACGGGGGCCGCGCTCGGCGTGGCGGGCGTGCTGCTGCAATCCACGATCCGCAACCCGCTCGGCGAACCGCATATTCTGGGGCTCAACGCCGGGGCGGCGCTGGCTGTGGTGCTGACGAGCGCGCTGGGGATGACGCTGCCGTTTGGGCGCCCGCTGATTGCCGCCGCCGGAGCCGCGGCGCTGTTTCTGCTGGTGCTCACGTTCTCCTCGTCCGGACGCACCGGGCTTACGCCGATGAAGGTCACGCTGTGCGGCGTGGCGATGTCGGCGTTTGCCTCGTCGATTACCGCCACGGTGCTCATCCTCGATGAACAGACGCTGCTCGCCATGCGCACCTGGCTGGCGGGGGATTTAGCGGGGGTCAGCGGTGAAACGATTGCCGCTGCCCTGTGGGTGGCTGGCGTGGGCTTTGCGCTGGCGCTCTGGCTGTCACCCTCGCTCAACATGCTGGCGCTGGGCGACAGAATGGCGCAGGGGCTTGGCGTATCGCTGCTGAAAACCCGGCTGCTCGCCCTGATGGCTATCGCGCTGCTCTGCGGTGCGGCGGTCTCCCTCGCCGGGCCGATCGGCTTTATCGGCCTCGTGGTGCCTCAGCTCGTTCGCCGTCTGGTGTCGGTCGATCTGCGCGTGATGGTGCCGCTGTCCGCCCTGTGCGGGGCGCTGGTTCTGCTGCTGGCGGATATCGCTGCCCGCACGCTCTTTTCGCCCTTGGAGCTGGCAACCGGCATCATGACCGCGCTGGTTGGCGCCCCGGTCTTTATCTTCATGGCCTCGAGGATGTTTAAATGAACCGCGCCGGACTGCGTGCGCTACGCGTTGGCACCTTCTCGGCGCTGGTCCGCCCAAAGGCGCTGGTATGTCTGGTCATCCTGACGCTGGCCGCCTGCCTGCTGACGGGGTTTGGCCTGACGCACGGCTCTCTGCCCATCCCCACTTCCGCCATCGGGCGCGCGCTGTTTTATCCAGAAACCCTGACGTCAGAGACGCGCTACATCGTGATGGATATCCGCCTGCCGCGCCTGCTGATGGCGGCGCTGTGCGGTGGGATGCTCGGCATGGCGGGGGCGGCAATGCAGTCCATTACCCGCAATGGCCTGGCCGATCCGGGGCTTATCGGGGTGAAAGAGGGCTGTAGCGCGGCGGTACTGCTGCTGATATTTCAGTTCCCGGCGCTGGGCCTGGCCTGGCGGCCGCTGGTTGGCATGGCCGGGGGGATGCTCACCGCGCTGCTGGTGGTGGTCCTGGCGCGCGATATCTCACGTCCGCGATTCATCCTGATCGGCATCGGCGTGTCGTGGGTCTTTGCCGCCGCAATGGGCGTTTTTATGACCACGGCGGACGTGCGCGACGTGCAGACGGCGATGCTGTGGCTGGCGGGCAGCCTCCATGCGGCAAACTGGACGCTGGTCTGCATTGCCGCTGCCTGGGCGCTTCCGGCGTTTGCGCTGCTGCTGTTTACCGCCCGCGCTGCGGACGTGGCGCTGCTTGGTAACCACACCGCAGCGGGCCTTGGCGTGCGCACAAACCGGCTGGCGCTTCTAAGGGTTCTCGCCCCGGTAGTGCTGACGGCGGCCTGCGTCTCCTGCGTGGGCAGCATTGGTTTTGTCGGGCTGATTGCGCCGCACATGGCGCGCCTGCTGCTCCGCGGCGGGCAAACGGCGCTCCTGACGGGTAGCGCCGTGCTGGGGGCGCTGCTGGTGCTACTGGCGGATAACGTCGGGCGGCTGGCATTCCTCCCGCTGCAGCTGCCAGCGGGAATTGTGATTTCACTGATTGGCGGACCGTTTTTCCTGCTGCTGCTCTGGCAGCGTCGGGACAGATTTTAGGGGATTAACATGCGCATACTGTTTTCATTGCTGTTGCTGGTGGGGTTTGCGGCGAGCGCGACCGAGCCGACGCAGACGTTTACTGACGATCTGAACCGTAAGGTGGTGGTGCCGGTGCATCCGAAACGGATCGTCTCGCTACACGACCTGGACATTACTATTCCGCTGATTGAGCTTGGCGTGCCGCCGGTGGCGAGCCATGGCCGCACCCGGCCGGACGGCAGCCATTTTCTGCGCTCCAGCGGCATGTTGACCGGCGTCGATTTCGATAATTCCGACATCAAGTTTATCGGCACTGCGGATATCGACATTGAAGCCATCGCCGCCGCAAAGCCTGACCTGATCGTTACCGAGCCGACGCGCAATACCCCGGTGGAACAGCTGGAGAAAATTGCCCCGACGGTGAGTATCGATCATCTCGACGGCGGCGCGCCGGAGATCTACCGCAAGCTGGCGCAACTGACGGGCACGCAGGCGCGGCTCAAGGTTCTGGAGCGGCGCTATCAGGAGCAAATTAAGGCGCTGAAAGCGACTATTGATACCCGCAAAGTGAGCGTGTCGGTGATTCAGGCCAATCAGGGGAAAATCAACGCCATGCACAGCTATCACTCGCTGGGCCGCGTGCTGCGTGATGCCGGGTTCACCTTCCCGCCGCTGATTGAGTCCATCCCGGAAGGGGGACGCATTGACGTCAGCGCCGAGCGGCTGCCGGAGCTGGATGCGGATTTCGTTTTCGCCACCTGGCGCGGGGATACGGGCGGCAAACCGCAGGATGAGCTGGCGGCGATGGATGCGGTGATGCCGGGCTGGTGTCAGTTCCTGAATGCCTGTCGGACCGGACATTACGTGCTGATCTCGCGTGAAGAGGCCATCTCGAACTCGTTCGCCTCGTTAGGGCTGATGGCCGCGCAGGTCCAGTCGCAGATTGCCGGACGTCCGTTGCCGGAGGCGTCACGATGAGCCGTAAAGTTGATCTCTTCGGCGACCGCCTCCGCTCCCGGTCGCACCAGCTCACGCCGCGCCTGCTGCAGGTGGCGCGCTATATCAATGAAAATCGTGAAGCGGTGATGGAGCAGACGGCAATGGAGATCGCGACGCTGCTGAAAACGTCGGACGCCACCGTCGTTCGCGCCATCCAGGCGCTGGGTTTCGCCGGGCTGCGCGATCTCAAGCAGACGCTGGAGCAGTGGTTTGGGCCGGTCGTGACCTCCAGCGAAAAGATCTCCACCACGGTGAATACGCTGACCAGCGACGTCAATGCGAGCATTGATTTCGTGCTGGAGGGGCATCAGCATACGTGTGAAGTGTTGTCTGAACCCCACAACCGCTTCGCGATGGCGCAGGCGGTCTCGCTGCTGGCGCAGGCGAGGCAGGTTGCCATATTTGGGATTGGCGCGTCCGGCATTCTGGCCGACTACACCGCCAGGCTGTTCAGCCGGATGGGGCTACCCGCCACGCCGCTTAACCGCACCGGAATAGGGCTGGCCGAGCAGCTGATAGGTCTCCAGCGCGGGGATGTGCTGATCATGATGGCGCAAAAATCCGCGCATCGGGAAGGGCAGACCACGCTGCGCGAAGCGAAACGGCTGGGGATCCCCACCATTTTGCTCACCAATGCCACCGACTCGCGATTCAGCAAAGAGGCCAGCGTGGTGATCCACGTTCCGCGCGGCGGCGAGAAGGGCAAAATCCCGCTCCACGGCACGGTGCTGCTGTGCCTGGAGATGATTGTTTTATCCGTCGCCTCCACCGAGCCGCAGCGCACCATCAAGTCGATGAAGCGCATCAACGAGCTTCACCGTGGGCTAAAGCCGGGCAAGAAAAGCAGTTGATTGTCTCCCTCTTCCCGCGGGAGAGGGGCGGGTGAGGGTGTCATACCGCACGATGGTTTTTCCGGTACTGCAGCGGCGTCTCACCAATCCCCTTCTTAAACGCGCTGATAAACCAGGTCACGTCAGAAAATCCCACCCGCGCGGCAATCTCCCGCACGCTCGCGTCACTGTGCAGCAGGCATTCGCACGCCTTACGCAGGCGGAGCGTGTTCAGGTAGTGGTGGATTTTCTCCCCCGTCTCCACATGAAATTTTCGCGACACGTAGCTGCGCGATCTGCCCAGTTCCGCTGCCAGCGCGTCGAGGCGGAATTTCTCCTGATAATGCTCGTCCAGCCAGAACATCACCTGGCTGGCGATCCCCGTGCTGCTGCCCGGTGCGCCGGTACGATCGTCAGGCAACATAGCAAACAGGCTAATCAGCAGCCCGGCGATGCTTTCGCTGCTCATCGGCGGCTGATAACAGCTGAACAGATGATCGACATGGCTGTGGCAGTGTGCCAGGTCAACCACCCACGCCTCTGAGCCGCGACGCGAGAGTTTTTCCAGCCGCTGCTGCGTGTGCGGAAAATCACGCAGACACTTCAGCACCGCATGGTGGTCGAGGTGAATAATCGTGCGCCGGTAAATCGCTTCCGCCTGTTCGTCCACCCTGACTTTATGCAGGGTAAATGGCGGAAAGAAAAACAGGCGTCCGGGGCGCATGGTGTAGTGACGGTTATCAACAATCGCGACGCCAAACCCTTCTTCCACATATAGAATTTCAAGACACTGATGCCAGTGGTGGTAACGCACCGTGTTAGCGAACAGGCGGCTGAACGACGCCACGGTGTCGTTTAAGGTAATAAGCTCAAGACGATCGGTTATGGGCGCGTCATGCATAGTGCAATAAAACTCAACTTTTCCCCGTCAGAAGAGATTTATAAACCACCTTTTTAAATTTTATCAACCGCAGGTTTATCGAGCGTTCTCACCTGTGACGTGGCTAACATTTCTCCACCTTACGCATTCACTATGCTTGGCCGCAGTTGATGACGAGGGTGGAACTATGCGGGCGGAAAGCGAAGAAAAATCAAATCTGTTGTCTTCACGCCAGGACGTCGTGGCGTCTCTGAATACCTTACTTGGCGCGCTGGATAAGCAGTTTCCGGTAAATCATTCGCGGTTCTCGCTGGGTGATACCTGCGCGCACTACGCGACGGATATCGCGCAGATGGAGGGGCTCTCCCGCGCGCTATGGGGGCTGTTTCCGCTGTTGGCTTCGGGCGATGCTTCGCCGTTTAGCGAGAAGTACATGCAGGCCATCAGGATCGGCACCGATCCGCAAAGTCCGGGCTACTGGGGCGAAACCGGTCCGTACGATCAGCGTCTGGTCGAGATGGCATCCTACGGTCTGGGGCTTTCCCTGCTGGGGAATAAACTCACCGATTGCTTCAGCGAGCGCGAGGTAATGAACCTGCACGCGTGGCTGAATCAGATTGCCGACGCGCAGATGCCCGACAGCAACTGGAACTACTTTGCCATTATGGTCCAGCTGGGCTTCAAACGCGCCGGGCTGCCGTACGATCAGGCCGCCATCGACCATCGGTTTGCGCTGATGGAGGCCTATTACCTGGGTGACGGCTGGTATTCCGACGGCGCGGGTCGCCCGAAAGATTATTACATCTCCATGGCGTTCCACTTCTACGGCCTGATTTACGCCACTTTAAGCGGCGACGAGGCGAGGGCAGAAGTGCTGCGCGAGCGCTCGCGTCTGTTTGCGGAGGACTTTATCTACTGGTCCGCCGCGGACGGCGCGTCGGTACCGTTTGGCCGCAGCCTGACCTACCGCTTTGCGATGGTCGCCTTCTGGAGCGCGGTTGCCTTCTCTGAACTTGACGTGTTCACGCCGGGTATTGTGAAGGGCATTATCCTGCGCCATCTCCGCTGGTGGCAGCAGCGGACAATTACCGACCGGGACGGCATTCTGACCCTCGGTTTTGCCTGTCCGAACCTCGCCATGTGTGAGGACTATAACTCTCCCGGCTCGCCCTACTGGGCGCTAAAAAGCTACCTGATTCTGGCGCTGCCGGAGACGCATCCGTTCTGGCAGGCAGAAGAACAGCCGCTGCCCGCGCTGGCGGAGAAGCACGTCATCCCGCACGCGCAGCAAATCCTAATGCATTCGACGAACTCTCAGCACGTCACCATGCTCACCGCCGGTCAGCTGGAGCTGAACAACTACGTCAACACCGAAGCGAAATACACCAAATTTGCCTACTCCAGCCGCTTTGGCTTCACCATTGAGCGCGGGCGCTTTGGCCTGAAGCATGCGGCCTGTGATTCCATGCTGCTGCTGGCGGACGGGGATAACTATTTCCGCGGCCGTCGCGAGTGCGACGCGGTGCGGGTGGATGAAAACTACATCTATTCACGCTGGTCGCCGTGGCACGACGTGCGCATCGAGACCTGGCAAATCCCCTTCGGCGAGTGGCATTTGCGCCTGCACCGCATCAACAGCGCGCGCACGCTGCAAACGGCGGAGGGCGGTTTCGCCGTGATGAAAACGGAGCACCAAATCCGCGCGCGCGGCAGTTATCTGGCGGCAGAGAACGGCAGCAGTGCGATTGTCGATCTATCGCCTTTCATTGAACGCACCCCGGACAGCATCGTCACGCCGCCGAACAGCAGCATCATGTTCCCGGAGTGCGCCTCCATTCCGCTTTTAAAAACCGATCTCCATCCGGGAGAGCGCTGGCTCTGCTGCGCCGTCATTGCCAGTGAAAAACAGAACGTTGCGGCCGCGCCGCAGCTGGATATGAACCATAACCGGGTCGTAATCCGCGACCCTGGAGGCGAACGTCTGCTGTCGTTCACGTTATAAAAATTCTGACCCTACACCTCGGCGAGGATGGTATGAAAAATACATCGACAACCAACAGAACCGAATATTACAAAATCAGCAGCTTTATTTTTCTCTATTTCTTTACCTGGTCCGCGAGTATTGGCCTGCTGGCGATCTGGCTGGGTCAAAAAGCGAATCTCAGCGGGACGGTAATTGGAACCGTGTTCGCGGTGAACGGAATATTTTCCGTTATTCTCAAACCCATCTACGGCTATATTCTGGATAAAATCGGCATGAGCAAATACCTGCTCTATTTTGTGGTCGCCATGTCGGCCCTGATGGCGCCGTTTTTTATTTACGTCTATCAGCCGCTGTTAATGTCCAGTCCCTTGCTGGGGATTATTATCGGCGCGCTCTATTTAAGCTTTGCCTGGTATGCGGGCGTGGCGGCGTGTGAATCCTATTCCGACCGCTTCAGCCGCTTAAACGGCATGGAGTTCGGGCAAATTCGTATGTGGGGCTCGCTCGGCTGGGCGGTGGCATCGTCCTTCTCCGGCCTGCTGTTCAACCTCTCACCGACCTATAACTTCATTATGGGCAGCGTGGCGTCGATAGTGATGCTGGTTGTCCTGCTCAGCCTGAAAGTGAACACTAACTCCGTTCATGCCGATGCGGTACTGACCAAAGAGAAAATTGCCCCCGCAGATGTGTATGCCCTGCTGCGTAACCGTAAATTCTGGGCTTTTTGCCTGTACGTGGCGGGCGTGGCGTGGATGATGTTTATCGCCGAGCAGCAGTTCTCGCGCTATTTCGTTACCTTCTTTGACGATATTCATGAGGGCAACGCGGTGTTTGGCTATCTCGGCACCGTGCAGTCGGGCATAGAATTCGTCATGTATATGGTTGTCCCGCTGTTCGTTAACTTTATTGGCGCCAGGCGCGGGCTATTAATTGTCGGGCTGATCGTCGGGGCGCGTTTGATTATTTCCGGGATGTGCGACTCGCATCTGTTAATTTCCGTGCTCAAGCCGCTATACGGTATAGAAATTTGCCTGCTGCTGGTGTCGGTCTTTAAATATATTGCGGAGCATTTCGACAAGCGCGTGAACGCCACCATGTATTTACTGGGCTATCAGGCGATGCTGTACGTGGGGAACGTGGTGGTTTCCTCGCCTGCCGGATATATGTATGACCGCATCGGCTTTGAACAGACCTATATCATCATGGGGGCGACGGCGCTGATCTTTACCTTTATTTCTGCCTTTACGTTATCCGCCTGCCAGAGCAAATGGCGCGGCCCCCGCCCGCTGAACGTAGCAGAACCTTCATCACGCTGACCACAAGGAACCGAAATATGTTAAGTCGTATCAGAGAGGAACGCCTGTCTGCCATTCCTGCTCCCGTAGACTCGCGCCTGTTTAGCGATGAACTGATCTCTGCGCGTAGCCACGTCCTCGAGCTGATTAGCCGTCATTTAACGGCATTCGGAGAGCAGTTCCCGGCGGAAACATGCCGGAACGGTTATTACCCGCTGACCGACAACGTAGAGTGGACAACCAGCTTCTGGACCGGCCAGCTGTGGCTGGCGTGGGAGATGAGCGGCGAGGAGAAATTCCGCTCGATGGCGGAAAAACACGTGCGCTCCTTCGGCCTGCGCATCGCCGGGCGCAGCGACACCAACACTCACGATCTGGGCTTCCTGTACACGCTCTCCTGCGTGGCGGCCTGGAGACTTACCGGCAGCCGCGAGGCGCGCGGTTTCTCCCTGCTGGCGGCTGAAGCCCTGCTGGAGCGCTTTCATGAGAAGGCGAAAATCATTCAGGCGTGGGGCGATCTTTCAGACCCGGAGCAGGCCGGACGGATGATCATCGACTGCAACATGAACCTGCCGCTGCTCTACTGGGCGACGGAGCAGACGGGTGATCCGCGCTTTGCTGACGCCGCAAAAGCGCACGTCATGCAGGCGGCAAACTATCTCATCCGCGACGATGCCTCCACGTTCCACACCTATTATATGGACGTGGTAACCGGCGCGCCGCGCTACGGCAATACCCAGCAGGGCTATGCCGATGACTCCTGCTGGTCGCGCGGGCAGGCGTGGGGGATTTACGGCTTCCTGCTGAGCTATATCTATACCGGCGACGAGACGATGATCGCCCTGTCGAAGCGGCTGGCGAACTACTTTCTCAACCGCCTCCCGGAAGACTACGTCTGCCACTGGGATCTGGCGCTGGTGGGGACCGACGCGCTGCGCGATTCGTCCTCGGCGGCGATTGCGGTGTGCGGGCTGCTGGAGCTGGTGAAGCACCTGCCCGTGACGGATCCGGACCGGGAGCGGTATCTGGAGTGGGCCAAAGGCATTATGTCGTCACTGACGAAGCACTACCTGATGGGCAAAGAGGAGAAGGGCACCGGGCTGCTGAAGCACTCGGTCTATCACCTGGCGAGCAACAAAGGGGTGGACGAGTGTGCGAGCTGGGGAGATTACTTCTACGTGGAGGCGCTGGTGCGCTTTACGCAGAGCTGGAAACTGTACTGGTAAAAACGGTCGGGGGGCGACCCCCGACTCGCGGATCACGCTTTAGGAATACGTAGCGTCTGGCCGGGGTAGATTTTATCCGGGCTGGAGAGCATCGGGCGGTTAGCCTCAAAAATCTTATTGTACTGGTTGGCATCGCCGTACACGGTTTTGGAGATAGCGCTCAGGGTGTCGCCGGATTTTACCGTGTAGTAGGTGGCTTCATCTTTGGCATCGGTCGTGGTGATGTTGTTCTCCACCTCGCTGACGCCCGCGATGTTGCCGACGGCGACCTGGATTTTTTCTTTCTGCTCCTGGGTCAGCCCGTCACCCGTCACGCTGGCCTTGCCGTCGGTAACGTTAACCTGAACTTTGTCTGAACCGGGAATGTTGAGTTTCTTGAGGTGCTCGGTGATTTTGTCGCTCTGACCTTTGTGGTCGGTCAGGTTATCCCATAGCTTTTCGCCTGCTTCTTTCACGAAGTTAAAAAGACCCATTCCATCCTCCTGTTAATCATGAAGTCAGAATAAGCATAGCAGGTCAGAGAGAATTCCCTCCCCGGAAGGAGAGGGAAGGCAGGTTTTAAACCCCTTGCTCCAGAATACGGATGTGGGTCTCCAGCACGTCACCCTTCACCGCATCGCTCCACGCTTTCATGTGCGCGGTCTGCAGGTGTGCTTCAAGGTGCGCGACGGTTTCCCACTGCTCAACCATGATAATGGAGTCTGGCGCAGTGGCCTGGAAGCTTGCGTCGGTAGCGGCGTCCACCATCGGCGCGTAGCCGTGGCAGCCTTCTTCTTTCAGTACGGTTGGGATGATTTTCGCGAACTGATCCAGCACCGCCTGGCGGTGATGTTGACCTGGACGAGTACGGATTTCTGCGATTACTGTAAGCATGGTTACTACTCCTTTAATTCCAGGCTACCAGTTAAGCAAAAATTTTCGCGAGATGCTTGCGATATTCTGCGATATAGCTCGGGACGTCAGGCATTTTAATCACGTCGTTGACGATAAAAGTCGGCAGCGGATCCATTCCCAGGAACTGGTTCGCCTTGTGGAACGGCAGATACGCGCCGTCTACGCCCACGCCTTCGAAGAACTGATCTTTTTCGGTGAAGGCTTCCAGAGGGGCGTTCCAGGTCAGGGAGAGCATATATTTTTTGCCCTGAATCAGGCCGCCGGAGCCGTATTTTTTAGAGGCGTCTGAGCGGGTGCGTCCGTCGCTGGCATACAGCGAACCGTGACCTTCGGTGAAGACGTCGTCCATGTATTTTTTCACGGTCCACGGCGCGCCCATCCACCAGCCCGGCATCTGCCAGACAACCACATCGGCCCACAGGAAGTTCTGCACTTCGGCCTTCACGTCATAGTTGCTGTCCGCGCGCACGACCTTAACATCATGCCCGGCGTCGCGCAGGAAACCGTCCGCGACCTCGGTCAGGGTGTCATTCAACTGCCCTTTAGAGTGCGCGAACTCTTTCGCGCCGTTGATAATCAGAATATTGCTCATTATTTGTCCTCGGTGATGGGAGTATGCCGGGTATTCTACGCGCGAGGACGGAGCGGAAAAATAAGCAAAATGTGCAAAGTCTTTTGCGCTAAATGCAATAATCCCTTACCAGTTAACCTTCACTTCAAAGCCGCCTTCTGGCGCATTGCCCAGCGAGACGCGCATGCCGTGCAGCGCGGCAATGCGTTTCACAATGGATAGCCCCAGCCCGCTGCCCGTGGCGTCCTGACCCGGTGGACGATAAAAGCGCTCGCCGAGACGCGCCAGCGCATCGGGCGAAATGCCCGGGCCATTGTCGCGCACGGTAACGCTACGGGTGTTCAGCGTCACGTCTACCACGCTGCCGCGCGGGCTGTAGCGGGTGGCGTTATCCAGCAGGTTGCGCGCCAGCAGGCTCAGAAGCAACTGCTGACCCGTGCGGGTCACCTCCGGCGCGTTGATGTGCAGGCGAATATCAATACCCGCCTGCTGTGCCGAAGGATAAATATCCATTACCGCAGACTGCAGCAGGTCGGCCATCGCTATCTGTTCTACACCGTCCAGGCTGTCCAGCGAGTCCAGGCGCGACAGGGTGAGGAGCTGATCCACCAGCCGGGAGGCGCGGTCGATACCCGCGTGCAGCTGCGCCAGCGCTTTTTCCTGCGCCTGCGGATCGTCCTGAGAAAGCTGCGCCACGTCGGTTTGCACCTTCAGCGCCGCCAGCGGACTGCGCAGCTCGTGGGCGGCGTCGGAGGTAAAGCGGCGCTCGCGGGTCATCATCTCCTGGGTACGGGTAAAGAGATGGTTCAGCGAGTCGAGCAGGGGGCGCACTTCCGCCGGCACGCCCTGAGTGGGCAGGGCGTCGGTGGCGTCCGGCGAGCGGGAACGCAGGGTCTGGGCCAGCTTTTTAAGGGGCTTCAGCTCCCGGCTCAGCAGGACAATAAGCAACAGCAGCATCACCGGCAGCGCCACCAGCCACGGCGTCAGCTGCGAGCTGACCACGTCCAGCGCCATATCCTGCCGGTACTCCCACTCCTGGCCGACCACCACGCGGTATTTTCCGTCTGGCGACGTCAGCCATAAAAAGCGCCATTCATCGTTGTCATCCTGAAGCCGTCCGTCATCAAAGCCGTCACGACGATAGTGATACGGGATATCGCGCCCGTTTTCGCCGTCGTTAAGGATCATCGTGCCGTCTGAAGCGTAAATAGCGAAGGCCAGCGCGTCATCGTCCAGATGCCCGTGTTTGGCCTTTTTCGGCACCTCGCGCATGCGCTCCGGCGCGCGGATCTCGTCCAGATCCATCGTCAGCAGCCGTTTGGCAAACAGCATCTGCTGGGTGTCGAATAGCTTATCGAGCTTGTGGGTGGTCTGCTGCCACGCCACCAGGCTGGCGGCAAACCAGGCCGTCAGAGACAGCGCTAAAAAGAGGAGCGTCAGGCGCAGCTTCAGGCTCAGCTTCATGCGTCACCCAGGGTGTAGCCGATGCCGTGCACGGTGCGGATAAACTCGCTCCCGAGCTTGCGGCGTAAATGATGGACATGGACTTCGACGGCGTTGCTGGAGACGTCATCGTCCCAGGTATAAAGCTTTTCCTCGATCAGCTTGCGCGGCAGCACCCGGCCCGCGTTACGCATCAGCAGCTCCAGCAGGGCGAACTCTTTGGGTTTAAGCGTCAGCGTTTCGCCCTCCAGCGTGGCGACGAGGCTTGCCGGATCGAGCGTCACCTTGCCGTGACGCAGCTCGCTGCGGGTCTGGCCGTGGCTGCGGCGCACCAGCGCTTCCAGACGGGCGGCCACTTCTATCAGCGCGAACGGCTTACAGAGATAATCGTCCGCACCGAGGCGCAGCCCTTCAACGCGCTGGTTCAGCGCATCCCGCGCGGTCAGGATCAGTACCGGCTCGCTGCGGCGGCTTTCGCGCCAGGCGCGCAGGATCTCCAGACCGTCAATTCCCGGTAGGGTCAGGTCAAGCACCACGGCATCATAGGGCGCAGAGGCAAGCGCGGCCTGCCCGGTTTTCCCGTCGGTAAACCAGTCCACGCTAAAGCCCAGTTTGCTTAAGCCTGCTTTGATGCCATCGCCGATTAACCTGTCGTCTTCTACCAGTAAAATGCGCATGTTCCCTCCTTGATGCCGTCAGTAAACCCTCTGCAAGCGCCTGCTGTACAGTAAAAATAAATAAATTTTCCCCTTAAGAAGTTGTTAAGGTTTACCCTGTTTAATGGATTGCGAAACGACATTAAAGGGAGAGATGAAGATGAAAAAATTCGCTGCAATTGCTGCCATCATGATGATGACCACCGCGCCGGTCTTTGCTGCACAGGGCGGCTTTACTGGCCCATCTGCGACACAGACCCAAACCCAGCAGGGCGGTTTTGTCGATAACAACGCCAACCTCACCACCGCGGCTAAAGTGAAAGATCTGAAGGACGATGCCTGGGTGAAGCTGCGCGGGAACATTACCGAGCGCCTGTCCGATGACCGCTACACCTTCCGCGACGAGTCCGGCACGGTGGTGGTTGAGATTGACCACAAGCGCTGGAACGGCGTGACCGTCACCCCGCAGGATAAAGTAGAGCTGCAGGGTAAAGTCGACAAAGACTGGAACGAGTTTGAAATCGACGTGAAGCAGGTTATCAAGCTGGACAAATAACCCGAAAAGGGCCGCTTATGCGGCCCTTTTTCTTTGTGACTCAATTCGTCAGATGAGGTAGTATCTGCGGCAATATTGCCTGAAACCCTTCGGTTTCTGAGTTGAGGAATCACACGTAATGAGCGATATGGCAGAGCGCCTCGCGCTACATGAATTCACGGAAAACGCCTACCTGAACTACTCCATGTACGTCATCATGGACAGGGCGTTGCCGTTTATCGGGGATGGCCTGAAGCCCGTTCAGCGCCGCATCGTCTATGCGATGTCCGAACTGGGGCTGAACGCCACCGCTAAGTTCAAGAAATCCGCCCGTACCGTGGGTGACGTACTGGGTAAATACCATCCGCACGGCGACAGCGCCTGCTATGAAGCGATGGTGCTGATGGCCCAGCCGTTCTCTTACCGATATCCGCTGGTGGACGGGCAGGGGAACTGGGGTGCGCCGGACGATCCGAAATCCTTCGCAGCGATGCGTTATACCGAATCCCGCCTGTCCAAATACGCCGAAGTGCTGCTGGGCGAGCTGGGTCAGGGAACCGTTGACTGGGTGCCAAACTTCGACGGTACGCTGCAGGAGCCGAAGATGCTGCCTGCGCGTCTGCCGAACATCCTGCTGAACGGCACGACCGGTATTGCGGTCGGCATGGCGACGGACATTCCGCCGCACAACCTGCGTGAAGTGGCGAAAGCCGCCATCACCCTGATCGAGCAGCCAAAAACCTCGCTGGACGAGCTGCTGGATATCGTGCAGGGGCCGGATTACCCGACCGAAGCCGAGATCATCACCTCGCGTGCAGAAATCCGCAAGATCTACCAGAACGGTCGCGGCTCCGTGCGCATGCGCGCGGTGTGGAATAAAGAGGACGGCGCCGTGGTGATCACCGCGCTGCCGCACCAGGTTTCCGGTGCCAAAGTGCTGGAGCAGATCGCCGCCCAGATGCGCAATAAAAAGCTGCCGATGGTGGACGATCTGCGCGACGAATCCGACCACGAGAACCCGACTCGTCTGGTGATCGTGCCGCGCTCTAACCGCGTGGACATGGAGCAGGTGATGAACCACCTGTTCGCCACTACCGATCTGGAAAAAAGCTACCGCATCAACCTGAATATGATTGGTCTGGACGGTCGTCCGGCGGTGAAAAACCTGCTGGAGATCCTCAGCGAGTGGCTGACGTTCCGCCGCGATACGGTGCGCCGTCGTCTGAACCATCGTCTGGAGAAAGTGCTTAAGCGCCTGCATATCCTCGAAGGTTTGCTGGTGGCATTCCTCAATATCGATGAAGTGATTGAGATCATCCGTACCGAGGACGAGCCGAAGCCCGCGCTGATGTCGCGCTTTGGCATCAGCGAAACCCAGGCCGAAGCGATCCTCGAACTGAAGCTGCGCCATCTCGCTAAGCTGGAGGAGATGAAGATCCGCGGCGAGCAAAGCGAGCTGGAAAAAGAGCGCGATCAGCTGCAGGCGATCCTCGCCTCCGAGCGCAAGATGAACACCCTGCTGAAGAAAGAGCTGCAGGCGGATGCCGATGCCTTCGGCGACGACCGTCGTTCTCCGCTGCACGAGCGCGAAGAAGCGAAGGCGATGAACGAGCACGACATGCAGCCGTCCGAGCCGGTGACCATTGTCCTGTCGCAGAGCGGCTGGGTGCGCAGCGCCAAAGGCCACGATATCGACGCGCCGGGTCTGAGCTACAAAGCGGGCGACAGCTTTAAAGCGGCGGTGAAAGGCAAGAGCAACCAGCCGGTGGCGTTTATCGACTCCACGGGCCGCAGCTACGCCATCGACCCGATCACGCTGCCTTCCGCGCGCGGCCAGGGCGAACCGCTCACCGGTAAGCTGACGCTGCCGCCGGGCGCAACGGTTGACCACATGCTGATGGAGGCCGACGACCAGAAGCTGCTGATGGCGTCCGATGCGGGCTACGGCTTTATCTGTACCTTTAACGACCTCGTGTCGCGTAACCGTGCCGGTAAAGCGCTGATCAGCCTGCCGGACAATGCCCGCGTGATGACACCGCTGGTGATTGAGAACGAGAGCGACATGCTGCTGGCGATCACCTCTGCCGGACGCATGCTGATGTTCCCGGTCAGCGACCTGCCGGAGCTGTCGAAAGGTAAGGGCAACAAGATCATCAACATCCCGTCGGCGGAAGCCGCGAAAGGTGAAGATGGCCTGGCGCACCTCTTCCTGCTGCCGCCGCAGAGCACGCTGACCATCCACGTTGGCAAGCGTAAAATCAAGCTTCGCCCGGAAGAGCTGCAGAAAGTGGTGGGCGAGCGCGGTCGCCGCGGTTCGCTGATGCGCGGCCTGCAGCGTATCGACCGCGTGGAGATTGATTCGCCTGCGCGCAGCAGCGCGGGCGACAGCGAAGAGTAATGTCATGACACCCCCTCTGTCCGGAGGGGGTATTTCAATAAAATTTCCCGTAAAATCGTTGTTAATTCGTGCGTTGCGATTAACAATACGCGCTCGTAATAAAGTCCTTACCTGGCCACAGGTGAAGTATAATTGTCAGCTGTCAGGGCTTCAGAGGTCGCTATGCTATACATTGTTCGTCTCATTCTTACCGTTATTTACTGCATTCTGGTCTGTATTTTCGGCTCTATTTACTGCCTGTTCAGCCCGCGTAATCCGAAGCATGTTGCCACCTTTGGCCATATGTTCGGTCGCCTTGCGCCGCTGTTTGGTCTGAAGGTTGAAAAACGCCTGCCTGAAGGAGCGGAGAACTTCGGTAACGCCATCTATATCGCCAATCATCAGAACAACTACGATATGGTGACGGCCTCCAATATTGTTCTGCCTCCGACCGTGACGGTGGGGAAAAAAAGCCTGCTGTGGATCCCGTTTTTTGGTCAGCTGTACTGGCTGACCGGTAACCTGCTGATCGACCGTAACAACCGTGCAAAAGCGCACGGCACGATTGCAGAAGTGGTGAATCATTTTAAAAAGCGCCGGATCTCAATCTGGATGTTCCCGGAAGGGACGCGTAGCCGCGGCCGCGGCCTGCTGCCGTTCAAAACCGGCGCGTTTCATGCCGCAATTGCGGCAGGTGTTCCAATTATTCCCGTGTGCGTTTCCAATACTTCTAATAAGATTAATCTTAACCGCCTGAATAATGGTCTGGTGATTGTCGAAATGCTGCCACCCGTCGATACCAGCAAATACGGTAAAGACCAGGTGCGCGAACTGGCAGCACACTGCCGCGAGCTCATGGCTCAGCATATTGCGCTGCTGGATAAAGAAGTCGCAGAAAGAGAAGCCGCCGGTAAGGTTTAATTCGGCGTTAAAGGGAAAAAGAATTCCCGCGTTGTTAGTCGTTTCAGATGGAGCTTATATGTCACTCAGTCGGCGTCAGTTTATTCAGGCTTCGGGGATTGCCCTTTGTGCGGGTGCGATGCCGCTGACAGCCAGCGCCGCCGGGCAGCAGCAGCCGCTGCCCATTCCGCCGTTGATTGAATCCCGTCGCGGGCAGCCGCTTTTCCTTACGCTTCAGCGCAGCCACTGGTCCTTTACCCAGGGCACGCGCGCGCCGGTGTGGGGCATTAACGGGCGCTACCTCGGGCCGACCATCCGCGTGTGGAACGGCGATGACGTTAAGCTCATTTACAGCAACCGTACGGCTGAAAATGTCGCCATGACCATCAGCGGCTTACAGGTTCCTGGACCTTTGATTGGCGGCGCGGCGCGAATGATGTCCCCCAACGCCGACTGGGCGCCCGTCCTGCCGATTCGCCAGAGTGCGGCAACCCTGTGGTATCACGCCAATACCCCTAACCGTACGGCGCAGCAGGTCTATAACGGTCTGGCCGGCATGTGGCTGGTGGAAGATGAGGTCAGTAAATCTCTGCCGATCCCGAACCACTACGGCGTGGACGATTTCCCGGTCATTATTCAGGACAAACGTCTGGATAACTTCGGCACGCCGGAGTACAGCGAGCCGGGCAGCGGTGGCTTTGTCGGCGATACCTTGCTGGTTAACGGCGCGCAGAGCCCGTACGTGGAAGTGTCCCGCGGCTGGGTGCGCCTGCGCCTGCTCAACGCCTCTAACTCGCGTCGCTATCAGCTGCAGATGAGTGATGGCCGCCCGCTGCACGTGATCTCCGGCGACCAGGGCTTTTTACCCGCGCCGGTCTCCGTTAAACAGCTGGCGCTGGCGCCGGGTGAACGTCGTGAAATTCTGGTGGATATGACCAACGGGGACGAAGTCTCCGTCACCTGTGGTGAAGCCGCGAGCATCGTTGACCGTATTCGCGGGTTCTTTGAGCCGTCGAGCATTCTGGTCTCCACGCTGGTGCTAACTCTGCGTCCAACCGGCCTGCTGCCGTTGGTCACCGATAGCCTGCCGATGCGCCTGCTGCCGCAGGAGATCATGAGCGGCTCGCCGGTGCGCAGCCGTGATATCAGCCTGGGCGACGATCCGGGCATCAACGGCGCGCTGTGGGATGTAAATCGCATTGATATCACCGCTCAGCAGGGCACCTGGGAGCGCTGGACGGTCCGGTCAGACATGCCGCAGTCGTTCCATATTGAAGGTGTGTCATTCCTGATCCGCAACGTTAATGGCGCGATGCCGTTCCCGGAAGATCGCGGCTGGAAAGATACCGTGTGGGTGGACGGCCAGGTTGAACTGCTTGTCTACTACGGTCAGCCTTCGTGGCCGCACTTCCCGTTCCTGTTCCACAGCCAGACGCTGGAGATGATGGACAGGGGCTCGGTAGGGCAGATGCTGGTGAATCCGGCGCCGTAACGTGCTTTTCTCCCTCTCCCTGTGGGAGAGGGTTGGGGTGAGAGCAACAGCCCGCATAATACCCCTTCATTTCCCACAATGTTCCAGCGTATAATCCCCGCCCTTTTGTCTATTTTTTCTTCGGAAGCACTATGAGCGCAATTTCCCTGATCCAGCCGGATCGTGACCTCTTCTCCTGGCCCCAGTACTGGGCGGCCTGCTTTGGACCGGCGCCGTTCCTGCCGATGTCCCGGGAAGAGATGGACCAACTGGGCTGGGACAGCTGCGATATCATTCTGGTCACGGGCGATGCCTACGTTGACCACCCGAGCTTCGGCATGGCCATCTGTGGCCGTATGCTCGAAGCGCAGGGCTTCCGCGTGGGGATCATCTCCCAGCCCGACTGGAACAGCAAAGACGACTTCATGCGTCTGGGGAAACCAAACCTGTTCTTCGGCGTGACCGCCGGCAACATGGACTCGATGATCAACCGCTATACCGCCGACCGTAAGCTGCGCCATGACGACGCCTACACGCCGGATAACGTGGCGGGCAAACGTCCGGACCGCGCGACCCTGGTTTATACCCAGCGCTGCAAAGAAGCCTGGAAAGACGTGCCGGTGATCCTCGGCGGCATCGAGGCGAGCCTGCGCCGCACCGCGCACTACGACTACTGGTCAGATACCGTGCGCCGCTCGGTGCTGGTGGACTCCAAGGCCGACATGCTGATTTACGGTAACGGCGAGCGTCCGCTGGTGGAAGTGGCGCACCGCCTGTCGCAGGGCGAGCCGGTGAGCAGCATCCGCGACGTGCGCAATACCGCCATTATGGTGAAAGAGGCGCTGCCGGGCTGGCGCGGGGTAGATTCCCGCATCATCGATATGCCGGGCAAAATCGACCCGATCCCACATCCGTACGGCGACGATCTGCCGTGTGCCGATAACAAACCGGTAGAGCCAAAGAAGGCGGAAGCGAAGGCGATCGTCGTGCAGCCGCCGCGCCCGAAGCCGTGGGAAAAGACCTACGTACTGCTGCCGTCCTACGAGAAGGTGAAAGCCGACAAGGTGCTCTACGCGCACGCGTCCCGTATTCTGCACCATGAAACCAACCCAGGCTGCGCCCGCGCCCTGATGCAGAAGCATGGCGAGCGCTTTATCTGGATCAACCCGCCGGCGATCCCGCTCTCCACCGAAGAGATGGACAGCGTCTTTGCGCTGCCGTACAAGCGCGTGCCGCACCCGGCCTACGGCAACGCCCGCATCCCGGCGTATGAGATGATCCGCTTCTCGATCAACATCATGCGCGGCTGCTTCGGCGGCTGCTCCTTCTGCTCCATTACCGAACACGAAGGCCGTATTATCCAGAGCCGCTCTGAGGATTCGATCATCAATGAGATCGAAGCCATTCGCGACACGGTGCCGGGCTTTACCGGCGTGATCTCCGATCTCGGCGGCCCAACCGCGAACATGTATATGCTGCGCTGCAAGTCGCCGCGCGCGGAGCAGACCTGCCGTCGTCTCTCCTGCGTCTACCCGAGCATTTGCGAGCACATGGATACTAACCACGAGCCGACGATCAACCTCTACCGCCGCGCGCGCGACCTGAAGGGCATCAAAAAGATCCTCATCGCGTCCGGGGTACGTTACGACATCGCCGTGGAAGATCCTCGCTATATCAAAGAGCTGGCGACGCACCACGTCGGCGGTTATCTGAAGATTGCGCCGGAGCACACCGAAGAAGGCCCGCTGTCGAAGATGATGAAGCCGGGCATGGGCAGCTACGATCGCTTTAAGCAGCTGTTCGACACCTACTCGAAGCAGGCGGGCAAAGAGCAGTATTTGATCCCGTACTTCATCTCCGCGCATCCTGGCACGCGCGATGAAGACATGGTGAACCTGGCGCTGTGGCTGAAGCAGCGTCGCTTCCGTCTGGATCAGGTGCAGAATTTCTATCCTTCACCGCTCGCCAACTCGACGACCATGTATTACACCGGCAAAAATCCGCTGAGTAAGATTGGCTACAAGAGTGAAGAGGTGGTGGTGCCGAAAGGGGATAAACAGCGTCGTCTGCATAAGGCGCTGCTGCGTTACCACGACCCGAAAAACTGGCCGCTGATCCGCCAGGCGCTGGAAGAGATGGGTAAAAAACACCTTATTGGCTCGCGCCGCGACTGCCTGGTTCCGGCTCCTACGCTGGATGAGATGCGCGAAGCGCGTCGCCAGAACCGCAATACGCGCCCGGCGCTGACCAAACATACGCCGATTGTGCATCAGCGTTCGAACGGTAATTCGAGTGTGAAGAAGCCCGTGAAGCGCAAAGCGTAAATAAAAAACCCCGGCAAGCCGGGGTTTTTATGTCGACATGTAGGCCGGGTAAGGCGTAGCCGCCACCCGGCTTTTTTACGCGATTAACCGCCAAACTGATCCGGGTCCGGCCCAAGCCGCTTACCTTTATCCAGCTTCGCAATTTCACCCAGCTCGTCTTTGTCCAGTCGGAAATCCCAGACGTCGAAGTTCTCGGCAATGCGCGATGGCGTGACCGATTTCGGGATCACCACCAGGCCGTTGTCCAGATGCCAGCGAATGACGATCTGCGCCGGGGTTTTGCCGTATTTATCCGCCAGGTCGCGGATAATTTTCTGGTCGAACACGCCTTCACCGCCCTGCGCCAGCGGGCTCCAGGACTCGGTCTGGATCTTGTGGGTGGCGTTCCAGGCGTGAAGCTGGCGCTGCTGCAGCAGCGGGTGCAGCTCGATCTGGTTAATCACCGGAGCGACGCCCGTTTCGTCAATCAGGCGCTGCAGGTGATGCACCTGGAAGTTACAGACGCCGATGCTTTTCACCAGCCCCTCTTTCTGCAGTTCAATCATCCCTTTCCAGGCGTCAACGTAGTGATCGATAGCCGGAACCGGCCAGTGCATCAGGTACAGATCGACGAAATCGAGCTGGAGTTTCTCCAGGCTCTCCTGCAGGGCTTCGCGGGGGCGCTTTTGATCGTCGTTCCACAGTTTAGTGGTGATGAACAGCTCATCGCGAGGGACGCCGGCGCTGGCCAGCGCGGTCCCCACGCCGTCCTCGTTTTTGTACGCGGCGGCGGTATCAATCGACCGATAGCCGACTTCGAGTGCTTTATGAATGGCGGAGACGACCTCGTCGTTACCGGCTTTCCATACACCTAGCCCCAGTTGGGGCATCACGTTGCCGTCCTGCAGCTTGATTACGGTTTGGTTTGCCATTTTTCCTCCTTCAGGTGCGCATCGCCGGAGGGGGACTCCGGCGATGGGGTGTGCATTAAGTCTGGACGAAATGTCAAAAAACGAAAGTCAGGATGCCAAAAACGCTTAGCGTGCCGCTTCGTAGATTCGACGGCTGACGTCCAGCGTAATGTCGCCGTGCTCGCCCAACTGGGTCATGCCGTGCTCTTCAAGTTTTGCCAGCAGGGCTGGGATGGAACTGCCGTCCAGGCCGTAGCCGGACAGACGTGTTGGTACGCCCAGGCTTTCAAAGAAGTTACGGGTCGCTGCAATGGCGGCATCGATACGCGCGTCTTCAGAACCCTCGGTGATGTTCCATACGCGCTCGGCGTACTGCAGCAGCTTGGCACGCTTGGTATCCCGTTTTTCATTCCACAGGGCAGGCAGAACGACCGCCAGCGTCTGGGCATGATCCAGACCGTGCATCGCCGTCAGCTCGTGGCCCAGCATGTGGGTTGCCCAGTCCTGCGGCACGCCAGCACCGATCAGGCCGTTCAGCGCCTGGGTTGCTGCCCACATGACGTTGGCACGCACGTCGTAGTTTTCCGGCTCTTTCAGAGCTTTCGGGCCGTCTTCGATCAGCGTCAGCAGAATGCCTTCCGCGAAGCGATCCTGAATTTTGGCATTAACAGGGTAGGTCACGTACTGCTCGACGGTGTGTACAAAGGCGTCGACCACGCCGTTCGCCACCTGTCGCGCGGGCAGGGTGTAGGTGTAAACCGGATCCAGAATGGCAAAGACAGGCTGAACGTGTTCGTTCATAAAGGCCTGCTTGTCGCCGGTGGTTTTGCGGGAGATCACCGCGCCCTTGTTGGATTCAGAACCCGTCGCTGGCAGGGTCAATACGGATCCCATCGGGATAGCGCTTTTAATGTCGCTGCCGCGGGTTTCCAGGATGTGCCACGGATCGATGCCATTAGCGTAGTGCGCTGCCGCCGCGATGAATTTAGTGCCGTCCAGCACGGAGCCGCCGCCGACCGCCAGCAGGAAGGTGATGTTTTCTTCGCGGGCGATTTTCACCGCGTTCATCAGCGTTTCGTAAGACGGGTTTGGCTCAATGCCGCCGAACTCACGCACGTCCAGTCCGTCCAGAGCGCTGTAAACTTGATCCAGCACGCCGGTTTTTTTCACGCTGCCGCCACCGTAGGTGATCAGCACGCGGGCGTCAGCAGGAATCTGCGCGCGCAGGTCGGCGATAGCGTCTTTACCAAACAGAATGCGGGTTGGGGTGTGAAGATTAAAGTTGTTCATTGCTCGTTCCCTTTAGTGGGTGAAAAACCGTGGTGGCGCTGATGGCTACCTGATGCTGCTCATTGTGGCCGTCCGGGGCCAGGCTCTCAATGCACATTCCTGCCGATGTCTTGCCCATTTCTACAGAGCGCTGGAGAAACTTCGTAAAAATGCGCAGACTGTGAGGGTCGGAAACCGTACCCGGAGTAACGTAAAATGAACCGTGAAGCGATCTGCCTTCAGCTTACCTCACAGATTAAAGTGCTGATAAATAAAGAAAATAATATTGGCGGCCTGCTGCCGGACATTCGCCTGCTCTACGGCACGCAGCCCGGGACGCGCACGCCGGTGATGTACCAGCCGGGCATCGTTTTTCTCTTTTCAGGCCATAAGATTGGCTATATCAACGAGCGGGTGTTCCGCTACGACACCAATGAATATCTGCTCCTGACGGTACCTTTACCCTTCGAATGTGAAACCTTCGCGACAGAAGCGGTCCCGCTGGCGGGTATTCGCGTCAACGTCGATATTCTTCAACTGCAGGAGCTGCTGATGGAGATTGGCGAAGACGAGCTTTTCCAGCCGTCGATGGCCTCCAGCGGGATTAACTCGGCGACGCTGTCGGAAGAGATCCTCTGCGCCATTGAGCGCCTGCTGGACGTCATGGAAAGGCCGCTGGACGCGCGTATTCTCGGCAAGCAGATTATCCGCGAAATTCTTTATCACGTGCTGCTGGGGCCGGGCGGCGGGGCGTTACTCGCGCTGGTGAGCCGACAGACCCACTTCAGCCTGATCAGCCGCGTGCTCAAGCGTATTGAAAGCCAGTACACGGAGAACCTCAGCGTTGACCAGCTGGCGGCGGAAGCGAACATGAGCGTTTCGGCGTTTCACCACAACTTTAAGTCGGTGACCAGCACCTCGCCGCTGCAGTACCTCAAAACCTACCGTTTGCACAAGGCACGGATGTTGATGATCCACGACGGCATGAAGGCCAGCGCGGCGGCCATGCGCGTCGGCTATGAAAGTGCCTCGCAGTTCAGTCGGGAGTTTAAGCGCTATTTCGGCGTCACGCCGGGAGAGGATGCGTCACGTATAAGAACGATGCAGGGCGCCTGAGGGGAAACGTAGGCCGGGAAAGCGGTAGCGCCACCCGGCTTTTGTTTATGCACTGCAATACTTTTTCTTAATCACCACCGCAATGGTACCCACCAGCCCAGCAACCAGCAGGAATATCGGCAGGATCATCAGGAAGGTCATCACCTGATCTTCATGGTGCTTCACAAAGGGGATCATGTTCAGCGCGTAGCCGAGGGTGGTGACCACGCCAACCCACAGCAGGGCGCTCAGCCAGTTGAAGAACTGGAAGCGGCGGTTAGACAGCCCGGAAATACCCGCCATGGTGGGCAGAAGGGTGCGAACAAACGCCAGGAAACGCCCGGCGAGCAGCGCCAGCAGGCCGTGGCGGTCAAACATACAGGTCGCACGCTGGTGATATTTATGCGGTAACTGCGCCAGCCAGCCCTTCACCACGCGCGTGTTCCCCAGCCAGCGGCCCTGCAGATAGCTCAGCCAGCAGCCCAGGCTCGCGGCGGAGGTAAGGATTACCATCGTTGGCGTAAAGTCCATGACGCCTTTGCCGATCAACGCCCCGGCAAGCAAAAGCAAACTGTCACCGGGTAAAAACGAGGCTGGCAGTAATCCATTTTCCAGAAACAGCGTCGCGAACATCACGAAATAGACGACGCCTACAACGTGGGGATCCGCCAGGGCGGCAAAATCATGTTGCCAGAGCGCCGCGATAATATCTTGAATAACAGCCATGGACTTTCCTGTGGAACAGCAGAGATAACGCTATTGTACTCCCAATTTCACCTGTCGGGATTGATCGCAGGCGCAACTCATGCAGACTTTTCTGCTTGCAGTGTTCACAAAAGAGTCCGGGGAGTACATTTTCAGCCCGCACTCTACACGATACGTTCAAAGCCTGCAGATAAATCCGCAATTAAATCGTCCACATTTTCTAAACCGATATGCAATCTAATGAGGGTGCCGCTGAAGTCCACTTCTCCGCCGGGGCGCAGGGCCGCGATCTGCTCCGGCTGATTCGGCAGGATCAGAGATTCAAAACCGCCCCAGGAGTAGGCCATGCTGAAGAGGGTAAAATTATCCAGATAGCTTGCCAGCTCGTCATTACTTAGCCGTTTTTTAAGGACAAACGAGAACAGCCCGCTGCTGCCCGTAAAGTCACGTTGCCAGAACTCATGGCCTTTACTACCCGGCAGCGCCGGATGGTTCACGCGCTCAACCTGCGGATGCTGCGCCAGCCATTCAGCGATTTTCAGGCTACTTTCATGATGCTGACGCAGACGCACGCCGAGCGTACGAATGCCCCGGCTGGTCATGTATGCCGTGTCTGCATCCACCATCTGGCCCATCAGGTAGGCATTTTCCCGCAGCTGGTCCCAGCAGCGCGCGTTGGAAACCGCGGTGCCAATCATCCCGTCAGAGTGTCCAATCAGGTATTTCGTTGCCGCCTGAATCGAGATATCAATATCGAATTCCAGCGCCTTAAACAGCACGCCTGCCGCCCAGGTGTTGTCGATCATGATAATCGCCTCTGGCGCTTTGCTGCGCACGGCCTTCACGATAGCCGGAACGTCGTGCACTTCCATGGTGATGGAGCCGGGAGATTCCAGGAACACAATGCGCGTGTTCGGCTGGATAAGTTCAGCAATGCCTTCACCAATCAGCGGGTCAAACCAGCTGGTGGTCACGCCGAGCTTGCTGAGAATTTTGGTGCAGAAATCCTGGCTGGGTTCATAGGCGGTGTTGGTCATCAGGATATGGTCGCCCTGTTCCACAAACGCCAGAATGGTGTTGGCGACCGCCGCCGCACCGCACGGGAACAGCGCGCAGCCCGCGCCCCCCTCCAGCTCGCACATCGCTTCCTGCAGCGAAAAATGGGTTAGCGTGCCGCGGCGACCGTAGAACAGCCCACCTTTCGCGCGGTTACGCGTGGCGATTTTTTTCTCCTCAACGGTATCAAACACCAGCGAGGAGGCGCGTTGAATCACGCTGTTGACCGATCCCTGAGTGTATTTCTTGCTGCGTCCCGCCTGCACCAGCGTGGTATCAAGATGCTTCTTGGTCATGTTCGCTAACCCTGTTTTTATACGTCTGGACGTCCAGACTACCACGATTGTAAAAAACTGCACCCGCATGCTTATCGAATAAGCAGAAAATATTAGCAAAAAAGCGCATAAGAAATTTTTACTGCGTAAGCGCAAGGAAACTGAGCGAAAATTACGGCACCATGTAAATACTAATGAGAACGACTATCAATTCGACGGCTTTTTGATATTATTACGTTCAGATTTTGTGATTTGCGTCCTGGAGATACAGAGTGGGTAATAATTTGATGCAGACGGATCTCTCCGTTTGGGGCATGTATCATCATGCTGACATCGTGGTTAAGATTGTGATGATCGGCCTGATTCTGGCGTCCGTTGTCACCTGGGCTATCTTCTTCAGCAAAAGCGCCGAGCTGCTTTCGCAGAAGCGTCGCCTCAAACGGGAACAGCAGCAGCTGGCAGAAGCCCGCTCTCTGGATCAGGCTTCTGAGATGACCTCATCCTTCCACCCGAAAAGCCTGACCACCCTGTTAGTGAATGAAGCTCAGAACGAGCTGGAACTCTCCGCCGGCAGTGAAGATAACGAAGGCATTAAAGAGCGTACCGGTTTCCGTCTGGAGCGTCGCGTTGCGGCCGTTGGCCGACACATGGGACGCGGCAATGGGTATCTGGCGACCATCGGCGCGATTTCACCGTTCATCGGTCTTTTCGGTACGGTCTGGGGCATCATGAACAGCTTTATCGGTATTGCTCAGACCCAAACCACCAACCTGGCGGTAGTTGCCCCGGGGATCGCGGAAGCGCTGCTGGCGACGGCAATCGGTCTGGTTGCAGCAATTCCGGCGGTGGTTATCTACAACATTTTCGCGCGTATGATCGGCAACTACAAAGCCACGCTCGGCGACGTTGCCGCTCAGGTTCTGCTGCTGCAAAGCCGCGATCTCGACCTGAACGCCAGCGCCGTGAAGCCGGTGCATGCGGCGTCTAAACTGCGCGTAGGTTGATTGTATGGCAATGCGTCTAAACGAAAATCTGGACGATAACGGCGAAATGCACGAAATCAACGTGACGCCGTTTATCGACGTCATGCTGGTGCTGCTGATTATCTTCATGGTGGCAGCACCCCTGGCGACGGTCGACGTGAAGGTGAATCTGCCTGCCTCCTCCAGCCAGCCGCAGCCGCGTCCGGAAAAGCCAATTTATTTGTCGGTGAAAGCGGATAAATCCATGTTCCTGGGGAACGACCCTGTGACGGATGCCTCCGTTATTCCGGCGCTGGACCAGCTGACCGGCGGCAAGAAGGATACCACCGTCTTCTTCCGGGCGGACAAAACCGTCGACTACGAAACCATGATGAAGGTAATGGACACGCTGCATCAGGCGGGTTATCTGAAGATTGGGCTGGTCGGGGAAGAGAAAGCGGCCTCGAAGTGATAAAGAAGCTGGCGAAAGCCGGCTTTTTTTATGCCTGTTGGTTTATGCGTTTTTGTTGTCCGTCGGTGCGGTAGAGGGGGGTGTCAGCGCGTCCTCATCGAGCGCAACGCAGGTGACATTTGACGTACGGTACTCGCCGGCTGACAGTTTGCGCGTCAGGCGCAGGGTGGCGACTTCTCTGGCAAGCAGATACTGGTAGTTGGCCTCAAGACGTCCCAGAAGTTTCTCTTTCAGTTCTGGAAGCTGTTCGATGATGGCGTTCATCACGGCGCCGTAAATTTCTTCTTTGACCTGTAACGGATAAATCTCGCGGCGATTCTGCCATTTCAGACGCACCAGCGTTGCCGGGATCGATACCAGGTCTTGTGTAATACGCGTCATCTCGGCATTTTTTGCATTTCTTAGTGCCTCGATATTTTGCTTTAAGATAAATTCATCACTTTTTTTATCATCTAAAGTCACATAAACGTTATTGTCTTTAACTTCTTTCACGTTAATCTTCCCCCAGGGTATAAAAAATAGGGTTGTTTTTTTCTCGCGTAATTAGATTAAGCCAAATTTCATTGCCGGCCTCATTTATTTCCTTCGTTTTTTCAGTCATTATTTGACTTAGTTTCTGGGCATCTATTTCGCCTTCTGCCTGCAGGTCATTCAGCAGGTGGACGAAGGCTTCAATTTTTATAGCGCGAAATAAGCGGTCTTTTATATGGCGATCGTGCTCTTCCAGCAGCATATTACGGGATTTGCCAGTGTGAGAAACGCCAATTAATATATCAGGCTCGAAATCAGAGAGCTTTCTTTTCCCCTGAGTGAAACTGGCCTTTTTTTCTTCTTCCGTCGGTTGCTGTTCCACAGGCGTAATGTGGTACTTAGCCGGGACGAGATAGTCGGGCAGCATTTTTAATTTCCTTTAATTTCAACAGGGTGAGGTTGGTAAAGGCGTGAGATTCGTTGACAATATCATGAGGCAATTTTAAAATCAAAAAAAATGGAGCCAACCCATGAACAGCATCTTTTTTACGGTCATCACATTACTATTACTGACCGCTGGTGTGCTTTTATTGATGCAGGAGTTCAATAAAACGAAAGTGTCGAAAGACACCAGTGAACCGCCACAACCTGAACTAATGACAAAAGAGGAAGGAGAAGATCATTTCTCTGTTTTAATGAACTCCGTTACGCCTGTCTGGTACTGGCGGGTGAATCATGAATATATCGACTTCTTACACGCGACAATTAAGCGCATGAAAATGTCGGAAATTAATGACACGCCCGGTCTGTTTGAGGCCCAGCGTCGCTGTAGCGATCTGAATTCAGCGGTTTATAAATATTACGACAACATCAAAAAGCGCTGTCTTAACGGTGAGAAGGTCTCGTATTCAGACCTGGACGTATTAAACCTTCGCCAGTGTTTTCGCGAGTTTAGCCTGGAAGCCTACCCGGAGCTGGTGGTGCTGGTCTGGCCGGAGTATGCGCGTCCTGAGGTTAACCCGGACGACGTCTGAGTGGCGTACTGGTTAGTTCTTGCAAACAGTCAGCGCCGTTGAGATATACTGAGCGCTGGTTTCGTTTGCAGACAGGATTTTATGGAACGCTTCTTTGAAAACGCAATGTATGCCTCTCGCTGGCTGCTCGCCCCCGTCTATTTCGGTCTTTCCCTGGCTCTGGTCGCCCTGACGATCAAGTTCTTCCAGGAGATTTTCCACGTATTGCCTAACATTTTCTCCGTGGCGGAAGCTGATTTAATTCTGGTTCTGCTATCGCTGGTGGATATGACGCTGGTGGGCGGCTTACTGGTGATGGTGATGTTCTCCGGTTATGAGAACTTCGTCTCTCAGCTTGATATCGCCGAGCATAAAGAAAAGCTCAGCTGGCTGGGGAAAATGGACGCCTCGTCGCTGAAGAATAAAGTTGCGGCATCTATAGTGGCAATCTCCTCTATCCACCTGTTACGCGTGTTTATGGACGCGAAAAACGTCCCGGATAATAAGCTGATGTGGTATGTGATTATCCACCTGACGTTTGTGCTGTCGGCGTTTGTGATGGGGTATCTGGATAAGATCAGTAAGAAATAAGGTACACATTTCTCCCCTCACCCTAACCCTCTCCCGGGGGAAGGGTTAGGGTGAGGGGAGAAAGCATCGAACCACACTATTTATCCGACGACGCCTGCCACAAATTCAGTTCCCCGTCCGCCACGTGCTGGTCAATCCGCGTCAGTTCATCTTCCGTAAAGCGCAGATTACCCAGCGCCTGAACGTTCTCCTCCAGCTGTTCCGGGCGGCTCGCGCCAATCAGCACTGACGTCACGCGAGCATCTTTCAGCAGCCAGCTCAACGCCATCTGCGCCATCGTCTGCCCGCGCGCCTGCGCCATCTCATTAAGCAGACGAAGACTGATCAGATTAGCTTCCGTCAGCATTTTCTGCGTCAGGCCGCGCACTTTGTTCCCCTCGCGCTGCATGCGAGAACCTTCCGGAATACCGTTCAGGTATTTTCCGGTCAGCAGACCCTGCGCCAGCGGGGTAAAGGCAATACACCCCGTGCCGTTTGCTTCCAGCGTATCCAGCAAGCCGGTCTTATCGACCCAGCGGTTAAGCAGGTTATAGGATGGCTGGTGGATCAGCAGCGGGATCTTCCACTCGTGCAGCAGCGCGGCCATTTTTTGTGTGCGCTCGGTAGAGTAGGAGGAAATGCCCACGTACAGTGCTTTCCCACTCTGAACAGCATGAGCCAGCGCGGAGGCCGTCTCTTCCATTGGCGTATTTTCATCCACGCGGTGGGAATAGAAAATATCCACGTATTCGACGCCCATACGTTTCAGGCTCTGGTCGAGACTGGCGAGCAGGTACTTGCGTGAGCCGCCTGAACCGTACGGGCCTGGCCACATGTCGTAACCGGCTTTAGTGGAGATAATCAGCTCGTCGCGATACCGGGCAAAGTCCTCACGCAGCAGGCGGCCAAAGTTCTCTTCCGCGCTTCCCGCAGGCGGTCCGTAGTTGTTGGCAAGATCGAAATGGGTAATCCCGAGGTCGAAGGCTTTACGCAGCAGCGCGCGCTGGGAGTCAAGGGGCTGAACGTGGCCGAAGCTATGCCACAGGCCCAGCGACAGCGCGGGCAGGCGCAGGCCGCTCTTGCCACAGTAGCGGTACTGCATATTCTCGTAGCGGGTAGCGTCAGGGTACCAGGACATGATGTCTCCTTTTCTTATCGATGAATTTTTGAAACGGCGTTTTCATTCTGTCCTTATCAAAACATAAATCCCGGAGAGATGCGATGGCAGAACGCGCTGCCGGCACTTTTCCCCGGGATACGTCAGACGTTGAGCCCCGACCTGCCCGGTAAACGTAGCGTCACCGGGCAACCAGACGACAATCAGAAGCTGTAGCTCATCCCCGCCTGCACACTGGCACCGTTATCCACATCACCGGTACCGACATACACCCCGGTGTTCAGGGTAAAGTTATGGGCGATGGTGGCGTTGATGCCTGCTCCAAAGATGCCCATTGTGTTGTTGTGACCAGAGGTGTTGTGATAATCCGCCGCCTGAATGTCGGTGTTATCGCTGAACTCTTTCTGGAAGCGCGCGTCGATCCACGGCATCACCTTCACGTTCTTGTTCAAATCGCGAAGGGTGGTGGTGAGCCTCACGCCCGCGCCACCGTTCCAGGAAGAGACCTGGCTGTCGGCAAACGTCACCGCGCTATCCGAGAAGCCGTTTGCTTTGGTCTGATCCCAGCCTAACGTCGCGTAAGGCTGCAGCAGCGTTTCGCCCGGCAGCAGGACATTGACGCCGGTACGGGCTTGAGCCATATACAGGCTGCCATCGGTGGAGCCGTGTAGCGCCTCCGTCATGCCGCTGGTATCGCCCGTCACGTTGTTGGCAGACAGCGAGTAACGCATATCGCCGTAGCTGAAGCTACCGTCAGCAAAGAGACCCCAGTTGCGGCCGTTCAGTGCCTGCTGCCAGCCGCCATACAGGCTGTAGTAGTTACCGTAAACGCTGTCTTTGAAGCTATCCGCACCATCGCTGGTGTCCTGCACGCGGCTGCGCGTCCACGCCAGCGCTATACCGCCGGTCACGCTGTCGCCGTTGTCCATATGCGCCGTCCAGTCTACGCCGCCCTGCGCCCCCTGAGTGATGCTTTTATAGTCGACGTCGTTGCTGAAATTACCATTCTGATAGAGGAAATCACCCCACACCTGCGCGCCGTCCTGCTGTTCTCCCTGCAGGTTCGCCAGATGCACCTGGTTCATGTGGTTGCTAATGTCATCAGCCACCTGATGACCGGCTTGTTCCGCGGCATCCAGACCTGCAACCAGCCCCTGAACGTCGCTCGCGAGATTGCCTTTTTGGCTATTAAATTCAATATTCCAGCTTTGGCTGTTATCAGCTGCCAGCATCGTCTGTGGCGCGCTGTCGGCAGCAACAATATTCAGGCTATTGTCGTAATTATAGGCTCCGCTACGGTTCTCAACAGTCTGTTGGCCGTTGGTAAAACTTGCTGCGGCATAATTTTCTGGTGCGCTGCTGCCTGAGGTGGTGAACGTACCCAGAATAACGTTACGCTGATTTTGTGCCGACGGAGTGATGCTATTCACAATCACGGTGTTATTGGCGCCGGTAATATTTCCGAAATTCACATAGCTGTCGGTGCTCATGGTAACCAGTGCATTGCTGCCGGTGGTGGTGGCAATCAGGGTTGAACCGTTTTGCAAACTCCAGCTGGTTGCGTCGTTAATTTTATCAATGGCAATGCTGTTATCGCTGGTGGTATTGACCGTTTCAAACTGGCTTATTTGTCCGGATATGGAACTGCCCGCATCCATTGACAGGGTATCGCTGCCGTCACCCCCGTTAACATTGCCATTAACATGTGAATCATTGGTCAGCACGACCGTATCATCACCCGCACCCGTTGTAATATCACCGTTGATGGTCGCATTGTTCTGCAGCGTGATGGTGCTGCTGCCCGTATTCTGGCTGGTATTTATCTCGCCATTCACGGTGCTGTTATCCACCAGAACGGAATTTGCGGAATTACCCTCGATGGTTACATTACCATTTACAACGCTGTTATTTGTCAGTGAGATACTGGTGGTGCCGTTTTCGTTAATGGCCCCGATGTCTCCGGTGATCGTGCTGTTATTCAGCGTCAGCGAATCGGCCTTCGTTCCGTACATCGCGATGGCGACATCGCCAAAGGCATCGAGGTTGATGTCGCTGAAGGGCTTGTATTCGCTCAGTTTTACCGCCAGCGTGTCGATGTTCTGCGCGATTTCGCTCTGCGAGGCATCCACGGAAGCGTTCGTCAGCGTAATAGTGGTATCAGATTTATCGCTACCCGCGTAGATACCGCCTTTATCCATCGTGCTGTCGCTGATAGCAATATTTTGCGCACCGGCCCCCGCGCTGAGAATACTGCCGTGCAGTACGCTGCCGTTCTCAACGTTCACGGTGTGGTAGCCTTTATCCATCGGGTCGAGGTAAATGGCTGAACCCATCATATAGGCTTTTTTACCTTCGTAGCTTCCGGCGTCATTTTCACCATTCAGCGTGGCGCCATCGATGGTCACCGTCGTATTGGTGGTTGCACCGGTATTGCCCACTTCGATCATATCGACGGTGGCGCCGTTATTTATCGTAATATTAGCCGTCCCCCCGTTGCTGCCCTGGATATAATGGCCGGACATGTCGGTACCGGAAACGGTCAATGACTGGGTATCCCCTGATTCACGGCTTCCATCCATAAAGATATTATTTGCGGTGGCGTCGGCCATAACGGCATCCGTCACGCCGGGATCCTGATAGAAACTATTATCTTTATATTTCGATAAGCCACAGGTCTGCGACGTCACGCCGGGCTGGCAGGGCGTAGCGGGAGTGACGGCAGCCTGGGCACCCAATGACGTAAAAGCCACTAATACACATTGCGAAAGCAACGTACGATTCATTAATTTGCGCATTTTTAAGTTCTCTGGATGAGTCGAAAATTGTCCGGCTCTTTTTAATTTAATTTATTTAAAATAAGAACTTTCTTAGCGGCTAAGGATGTAATGAAATCTAAAGATATATACCGCGCAATAGTTGACGGTTAAATAATTAAACCTAATTAATAAATTTGAATTAATTCATGATCTAAATGTTTTTGAATGATTTGCATACAAATTAAAGGGTTTCTTGACCGGTCGTGCGGTTCTTTGACCTTCTTATTCACCGGGGTATTAACCCTTTAGGGTTATGAGGTTAATTAACTGTTTGTCTGTTTTACATTTCGAGGGCTGCTGAAATATTAAAACACGTATTGTGCAGGCGGATTTTCCCCGCAGCGATTATCCTTTTCCGGCGATCGGCAGGGTAGTGAAGATTTTTATAAAATTACTCGCGAAATATTATAATTTCGCCAGTTTCTGCCGATAACGAGGGTAAGACTCGCCTCTGGGCGAATTCACCCTCACGGCAAGGAAGACTTATGAATATGCTCCGTAATTTCACGATCCGTTTCGTCATGCTGACGATCCTCGGGATTTTTTGTTTAATGTGGGCGGGCGTCGGGCTGTACAGCACCTGGTCCCTGTCACGGGTATCAGACGGCAATGAAGTCGATCGCCAGCTGGTCAAACAGATGATGGTGCTCAGCCAGGGCAACGATCAGTATTTCCGCTTTGTGACCCGTCTGAGCCGCGCCATGGAGGTCAAAGCCGCTGGCGGCACGCCGGATTTGTCCTCTGCCCAACAGGCGCTGGACAACATGGGTAAGAAACTGGCCGAAATGAAGGCGATCTCGCCTGGCCCAATGGATGAGCAGGTCTCTGCGCAGGTGATCGGTGCCTGGCAGGCGCTGCTTGAACAGGGCGTGACGCCGCAAATGGAGCAGGCGAAGCAGGCGACCCTGGACGGCTACCGCCAGCAGGCCAACAACGTTACGCCGCCGCTAAGCCGTGCGTTCGGTGCCGCCGCCGAGAAGTTCAATAATGCCGCCGCGAAGACGCTCGACAGCACCCGCATGGTGGTCGACGGCCTGACCAGCATGACCCGCACGGTTATTATCGTCGCCACCATTATCGGCCTGCTGATCCTGCTCTTTACCGACCGCTACCTGGTGGCGATGCTGGTCAAACCGCTGGAGCGCATTCGCCAGCAGTTTCGCCAGATTGCCCAGGGCGATCTCAGCCAGCCCATTGCGCCTTTCGGCCGCAACTGCGTGGGACAGCTGGTGCCGCTGCTGAGCGCCATGCAGGACAGCCTGCGTGAAGCGGTCAGCACCATTCGCTCCGGCAGTGAGAATATCTGGCGCGGCGCGACGGAGATCTCCAGCGGCAACAACGATCTCTCTTCCCGTACCGAAGAGCAGGCTGCCGCGCTGGAAGAGACGGCGGCCAGCATGGAACAGCTGACCGCTACCGTGAAGCTGAACGCCGAAAGTGCGCGTCAGGCCAGCCAGCTTGCCGATGTGGCCTCAACCACCGCCAGCCGCGGCGGCTCGCTGGTGGAAGAGGTGGTCACCACCATGAGCGGTATTTCTGAAAGCTCGAAGAAAATTGCTGAAATCACCAACGTCATCAACAGCATTGCCTTCCAGACCAATATTCTGGCGCTCAATGCGGCCGTAGAAGCGGCGCGCGCGGGCGAGCAGGGGCGTGGGTTCGCCGTGGTAGCGGGTGAAGTCCGCAACCTGGCAAGCCGAAGCGCCAATGCGGCAAAAGAAATTGAGGGTCTGATTACCGATTCCGTGACCCGCGTAGAGCAGGGTGCGCAGCTGGTGAGCGACACGGGCACCACCATGGATGCGATTTTGCGTGACGTGACGGAGGTGACGACCATTATGAAGCAAATCGCGTCGGCTTCTGAAGAGCAAAGTAAGGGCATTTCGCAGGTCGGGATTGCTATTACGCAGATGGACGGCGTCACCCAGCAGAACGCCTCGCTGGTCGAAGAGGTTTCCGCGGCAGCCGCGGCGCTGGAACGCCAGACCGAAGAGCTTCAGCGTTCGGTGCAGAAGTTCCGCCTGACGGCATAACACAACAGGCCGCCTGATGCGGCCTTACTTCTTTCTTTTCCCGATGCTGTTAGTGCGTCGCTTCACCAATCAGCGCGCCCGTGCCGGCACCCACGGCCGCGCCTTTCAGCACGCTATTGCCCGTCACCGCAGCCGCGCCCGCGCCAACGACGGCACCCACGGCACCGCCCTTACGTGCGTCTTTGCCTTTTTCGCCGTTTTTGAACATTGCACCCGTGCCTGCGCCAACCACGGCACCACCCACGGTTGATTTCAGATCTTTGCCCGTGGCTGCGCCAATAGCAGCACCTGCTACCGCGCCGGCGGCGGTTTTGTCGATGGCCATTCCCGAGGTGGAAAAAATGAGGGCGCTGATAACCAGCGTTGTTTTAATAAGTCTCATAACAGATCCTTTGTGACTGCTGTCAGTTGATACGGCGTTTCTCATTCTGAGGTGAGAAAAACGTCCAGATAGTGCCAGCAATAGCCACTCAACCTTTAGGCTAATCATGCCCTGGGCAAGGATCGCGGCTGCCGGGCGGGGAGCCGCCCGGCGGAACGTTACGCCTGACGCTTGTCTTCCGTATTGGTATCGAAGTCGCTCGCCGCGTGGCGTTCGTGGAGCTGCTCGTTCAGCTCGCCGCTGGTGCGGTTAACGATGCGACCGCGCTTAACCGCATGGCGGTTCGCCACGTCCTTCGCCCAGCGCTGGACGTTGGTGTACTTCTCTGCATCCAGGAATTCGGCGGCGTTATAGACGCTGCCCAGTGCCACGCAGCCGAACCAAGGCCAAATCGCCATATCCGCGATGGTGTACTCCTCACCCGCCACGTAGCGACCGCGCGCCAGCTGTTTATCCAGCACGTCGAACAGGCGCTTAGCTTCCATGGTGAAGCGGTCAATCGCGTACTCGATTTTTACCGGCGCATAGTTGTAGAAGTGGCCAAAGCCGCCGCCGAGGAACGGTGCCGCACCCTGGAGCCAGAACAGCCAGTTCAGCGTCTCGGTGCGTCCCGCCGGATCTTTCGGCAGGAAGTGGCCGAATTTCTCTGCCAGGTAAAGCAGGATATTGCCGGATTCAAAGACGCGCGTTGGCGGGTTTGTAGAGTGGTCACGCAGCGCCGGGATTTTCGAGTTCGGGTTCACGTCGACAAACCCGCTGGAGAACTGGTCGCCCTCGCCGATGCGGATCAACCACGCATCGTATTCCGCGCCCGTCACGCCCAGCGCCAGCAGCTCTTCGAGCATGATCGTCACCTTCTGGCCGTTCGGTGTGCCCAGCGAGTAGAGCTGCAGCGGGTGAGAGCCTACGGGCAAATCCTTCTCATGCGTTGCGCCGGAAATTGGACGGTTGATGTTGGCGAACGCGCCGCCGCCGTTCTTTTTCCATTCCCACACTTTGGGTGGCTGATACGTGTTGTCTGACATGTTGGCCTGCCTTTTTAGTGATGTGTTGAGGCAGTGTAGCAGGAGATTTGTGAAGCGTTTAACGTTGTGAGCGCAAGCAATTAACCGCTATTCCTTCTGCTGCTTATATATATCAAATCCGGCATAAGCTTAATCGAAAATCGCATTTTCATAATTAATGCGTAAACCGCTAAAGCTGAATATGATGCTTCAACATAAATAAAAGATGCAGTAATAAACACTTTATAAGGCAAGGAGTTAGTGAGATGCGCAAGCTTCTGTTATCGGCAGTGGTCGTTTCGCTCGCGTTAGGCCTGGCGGGCTGTGATGATGCGAAAAATAAAGAGACAAATTCGGCCGCGGCGGCAAAAAGCGACGCGCCAAAAGAGGGCGGTTCGCTCATTATAGGGATTACCTCCGGCGACCCGTTAGCCGTTAATCCGCTCTACGCCAGCGACCGCACAACATTAACCATCATGCAGGCGCTTTATGCCCCGCTGTACAGCTTTAATAACGGCAACATTGAGTGGGGCCTGGCGGAAAGCCTGACGCCTTCTGCCGACAACCTGAGCTATACCCTGACGCTAAAACCCAACCTAAAATGGCAGGACGGCCAGCCGCTGACGGCGGACGACGTGGTCTTCACCTTCAATAAGCTGCTGGATGCCAAACAGCACAGCTTCTTCCGCAGCATGTTTACCTACGGCGGCAAGCCTGTTGAAGTGAGCAAGGTTGATGAGCGCACCGTTAAGTTCACCTTACCGCAGGTCAGCGCGGCCTTTACCGGCACCCTGGTGCAGATCTACCCGATCCCGCAGCACGTGTTCGCCGGTGAAGGCGACCTGGAAAAGAGCACCAAAAACGATGCGCCGGTCGGTTCCGGGCCGTTCAAATTTAAAGAGTATCGCGCCGGTCAGTATTACGCCCTTACGCGCTTCGACGATTACTGGAACGGCAAACCGAAGCTCGATTCCGTCACCTACCGTTTCGCCAAAGACAGCAACGCCGCCAACCTGGCGCTGCAAAACGGTGAAATCAACCTCAAGATGGTTGACCCGCAGGATGTGAACCGCCTGAAAAATACCGGGAAATTTGACTTCGTGGTCTATCCGGAAGGCCGTCTGGCCTATATGACGTTCAACCAGAACGTGGCGGTGATGAAGAGCAAAGCGCTGCGTCAGGCCATCGCGTACGCCATCAACAAAGACGAGCTAACCCAGACCGCGTTTACCTCGCTGGACTACGCTAAACCAGCAACCTCGTTCCTGACGCCAGATACGCTTTACAAGACGGATGACGTTGAACAGTACAAATTCGATCTGCAAAAAGCCAAAGACCTGCTGAAGACGTCCGGCGCGCCGGATAATCTCAAGCTACGCCTGGCGTATGTGAACACCAACAAAACCCAGGAGAGCATGGCGCTCTACATTCAGCAGGCGCTGAAGGGCATTGGGGTGAACGTGGAGCTGATGCCGCTGGACTCCAACGCCATGTCTCAGCGCAGTCTTGATATGAACAACACCGCGTGGGAACTGAACCTGGGCGGCTACATTATGGGAGCAGAGCCGGACGGTTACAAATCGCTATTCATGAGCAACGAAGCCTATAACTACGCGCACTACAAAAATCCGCAGTTTGATGCCCTGTGGGATAAAGGTGCCGTGGAAACCGACGCCGCGAAACGTGCCGATATCTACAAGCAAATTCAGCAGACCGTGGCGAACGAGATGACCTACTACCCGATCGCCTACACCAATGCGACCGTCGCCGTGGATAAACGCTTCGGCGGCACGAAGGAAGCGGAGCCGAAGCCGGTTTATCTGTTCCAGGATCTGTCAAAAATTTATCAAAAATAGGCTGTTGCCCCGGTCGTAAGATCGGGGCCTTTTAAGGGGACGTCGTGAACACACTCCTCACGCGTCGGCTGCTGCAGCTGCTGCCGATGCTTTTCTTTATTTCGCTGGTGGCGTTTTTGCTGGTCAAGCTCGCGCCCGGCGACCCCGTGGCCGCGTACATCACGCCGCGTATGGCGCCGGAAGATATTGAGCGAATTCGCCAGAGCCTGGGGCTGGATAAGCCGCTGGTCACGCAGTACGTCTTGTGGCTGAAAAGCGTCCTGCAGGGCGATCTCGGCTATTCGTTGATTTACCACCGCCCGGTGCTGGAGATGATCGGCGAACGCATTCCGGCCACGCTGGGGCTGATGGGGGCGTCGCTGCTGATGGCTATCGTGCTGGCGATCCCGCTGGGGCTGCTGGCGGGGGCATTTAAGCACCGCTGGCTGGATCACCTGTTGAACCTGTTTGCCTATATCGGCATCTCGGTACCGATTTTCTGGTTCGGCATTTTGCTCATCACCGTTTTTGCCGTGCAGCTTAACTGGTTCCCCAGCATGGGGATGCGTACCATCGGCATGGAAGATAATGCGCTGGATCTGCTGCGCCACGGCGTGCTGCCGTGTATTGCTCTCACGTTTTATAATCTTTCCAGCTACGTACGCTACATCCGCTCCAACACCATCTCGCAGCTCTCGGCCGACTACGTGCAGACCCAGCTGGCCTACGGCGCCACGCGTTCCAGCATTCTGTTCCGCCACGTGCTGAAAAACGTGCTGCTGCCGGTGATCACCCTGTTCGGATTGTCGTTCGGTGAGCTGATTGTGGGGGCCTATGTGACGGAAAGCGTCTTCTCCTGGCCGGGGATGGGGCTGCTCGGGATCCAGTCGATCGCCTCGCTGGACTACCCGCTGATTATGGCGATCATCATGCTCTCGTCGATAATGCTGATCGTCGGTAACCTGATCGCCGACGTGCTTTATCGCTTCGCCGATCCCCGCATTCGTACGCTGAGGTAACCGGATGAGCAGACGCTGGCAGCAGGTTCGTCACCAGCTGCGCCGCAACCGTCCGGCGCAGTTCTCCCTGTTTGTGCTTTTTATTTTCGTTGTCGCCGCGTTCTGTGCGGGGTTAAGTCCGTACGATCCAGATCGGATGGCGCTCGGCGCGCGCACGTTGCCGCCGGATGCCGCGCACTGGTTCGGCACCGACGAATACGGGCGCGACTACTTTACCCGCGCGCTGTACGGCGGCCAGATCTCCCTGATGGTCGGTTTTCTTGCCATGCTCTTTTCCACGCTTATCGGCACGGTGGTAGGAACGGTGAGCGGCTATTTTGGCGGCTGGCTGGATAACCTGATGATGCGCGCCGTGGATATCCTGATGGCCATTCCGGCCTTCTTCCTGCTGCTGGTGGTGAATGCTTACCTCAAGCCGGGCGTGGATAACATCATTCTGATTATCAGCCTGCTGACGTGGATGAACATGTCGCGTCTGGTGCGTGCTGAAACCCTATCGGTGAAAGAGCGCGAGTACGTGCTTTATGCCCGCGCGTCGGGAGCGCATCCGCTGCGTATTATCGTGCGCCACATCATTCCCGGCGTGCTGCCGACCATTATCGTGGCGGCCACGCTGAATATCGCCTCGGCCATTCTGATGGAGTCTACGCTCAGCTTCTTAGGGCTGGGCGTGCAGGCACCGGCGGCATCATGGGGAAGCATGCTTAACAACGCCCAGTCTTATATTGGCGAAGCGTCGTGGCTGGCGATGTTCCCCGGCATTCTGATCCTGCTGACGGTGTTCAGCTTTAACGTGCTGGGCGATGTGTTCCGTACCGCCTTTGAGCCGGGAGCAAATCGCGATGAGTAACTTATTAGCGCTTGAGAACCTGCAAACCACGTTCCGCACCCGCGAGGGCGAGGTTCACGCGGTGCGCGGCGTGAGCTTTCAGGTTCAGCCGGGCGAACTCGTCGGTATCGTCGGCGAGTCGGGCTGCGGGAAAAGCGTCACCTGTAAGTCGATCATTCAGCTTCTGGGGAGCAACGGACGGATAACCGGCGGCAGCATTCGCTTCCAGAATGACGATCTGGCGCAGAAAACGCCCGCGCAGATGCGCGCCATTCGCGGCAACGAGATCGCGATGATTTTTCAGGATCCGATGACCGCCCTGAACCCGGTGCTGACCATCGGCAAGCAGATGGCTGAGATCCTGATGCGTAACAAAGGGCTGAGCAAAAAAGCGGCCAAAGCGGCGGCGATCGCCATGCTGGAACAGGTAGGCATTGCCGAGGCGGAACGCCGCTACGACCAGTATCCCCACGAGTTCAGCGGCGGGATGCGACAGCGGGTGATGATCGCCATTGCGCTCTCCTGCAGCCCGAAGCTGCTTATTGCCGACGAACCGACCACCGCGCTGGACGTGACCATTCAGGCGCAGATCCTGCGCCTGCTGAAAAGCCTGCAACAGCAGACCCGAACCACGATTCTGCTGATCACCCACGATCTCGGCGTGGTGGCGCAGGTCTGCAGCCGCGTGGTGGTGATGTACGGCGGGCTGGTGATGGAGGAGGGGAGCGTGGAAGACATTTTTTATCGTCCTGCGCATCCTTACACCCAGGGGCTGCTGGCCTCGCTGCCGCGCCCGGATGAGGTCAACCAACGTTTATCGCCCATCGAAGGCGCGCCGCCTGGCCTGCTTAACCCGCCCCCGGGCTGTCCGTTCGCGGAACGCTGTCCGAAACGCATGCCCCAGTGTGAACGACAGCCCGCATTTTACACCACCGGAGAGGGCCATCGCGCCGCCTGCTGGCTATGGGCCGATAAGGAGATTCAGGCATGAGTGAACAACAGGCGCCATTAGTGAGCGTGCGCGAACTGCGCAAGCACTATCCGCTTAGCGGCGGTTTGCTGCGTAAAGGCGTGGCCGTGAAGGCGGTTGATGGCGTGAGCTTTGATATCCAGCCTGGCGAGACGTTTGGTCTGGTGGGGGAGTCCGGCTGCGGCAAATCCACCCTCGGGCGCGCCATCCTGCGCCTGTTCGATATCACTTCGGGCGAGATCCACTTTGCCGGACAGTCAATCGCCCATGCCCGTGAAAAAGAGCTCAAGCCGCTGCGTAAGCGGATGCAGGCAATTTTTCAGGATCCTTACTCCTCGCTCAACCCCGGTATGACGGTGCGACAGCTGGTGGCCGAACCGATGCAGATCCACGGCTACAGCCGCGAAGAACAGCGAGAACGGACGGAAACGCTGCTCTACAAAGTCGGGCTGAAGCACGAACACCTTGAACGGTTCCCGCATGAGTTCAGCGGCGGGCAGCGTCAGCGCATCAGTATTGCCCGCGCGTTGTCCGTGCATCCTGAATTTGTGCTGTGCGATGAGCCGCTCTCGGCGCTGGACGTATCGGTGCAGGCGCAGGTGGTGAATATTTTGCAGGACCTGCAGCAGGAGTTGGGGCTAACCTATCTGTTTATCGCCCACGATCTCTCCATGGTGCGCCATATCTCCAGCCGCATTGGGGTGATGTATCTCGGCAAACTGGTAGAGGTGGCCCCGGCGAATGAACTGTATCAGCGCCCGGCACACCCTTACACCCGCGCGCTGCTGGCGGCGGTTCCCCAGCCCGATCCGCGCATCCGCAATCTCGAAGACGCCACCCTGCGCGGCGACATTCCAGGCCCCACGTCCGCGCTGCCGGGCTGTAAGTTCTGCAGCCGCTGCCCGCACGCCATGCCGGTTTGTCAGACGCAGGAGCCTGCGATGCAGGAGATTGCGCCAGGGCATTTCGCGGCATGCTGGTTGTTTTAAATGTTATTCACGCGTCGCGCAGGTGTATGATAAACGCTCCTCTGTCAGGTTAATTACAACGTGCAGACGACGACAACCCTTCAAAAAATTGCCGCCTGCCTGTTTTAGGTTGGATACATGCGTAAAGGAAAGTTAAGCAGTGATGCGCCATTCGGGACATTGTTAGGCTATGCGCCCGGTGGCGTGGCGATTTACTCATCAAATTACGGCAGTCTGGACCCGCGTAACTACCCGGAAGACGCGGACTTTCGCAGCTATATCGGCAACGAATACATGGGCCACAAGTGGCAGTGCGTTGAGTTTGCCCGCCGTTTCTTGTTCCTCAACTATGGCTTCGTGTTTACCGACGTCGGCATGGCGTGGGAGATCTTCTCCCTGCGCTTTTTGCGCCAGGTGGTGAACGATAACATTCTGCCCCTTCAGGCTTTTGCCAACGGCTCGAAGCGCGCACCGCGCGCCGGGGCGCTACTGATCTGGCAAAAAGGCGGCGAGTTTCATGAGACCGGCCACGTGGCGGTGATCACCCAGCTTCTGGACGATAAGGTGCGTATTGCGGAGCAAAACGTGATTCACTCGCCGCTGCCGCTCGGGCAGCAGTGGACGCGCGAGCTGCGCATGACCGTGGAGAACGGCTGCTATACCCTTCATGACACCTTCAGCGATACCGAAATTCTCGGCTGGATGATCCAGACGGACGACACGGAGCACAGCATTCCCCAGCCTGAACCGGATGGTGAACTGCTGAAAATCCGCGGCGCGCGGCTGAAAAACAAACGTCAGTTCGACGGAAAATGGCTGAACGAAAATGACGCGCTGCAGCAGGCGTATATCCGAGCGAACGGCCATGTGATCAACAAAGATCCCTGCCAGTATTTCACCGTCACCGAAAGCGCCGAGCAGGAGCTGATCAAGGCCACCAACGAACTGCACCTGATGTACCTGCACGCGACGGACAAGGTGCTGAAAGACGACAATCTGCTGGCGCTGTTCGACATCCCGAAAATCCTCTGGCCGCGCCTGCGCCTCTCCTGGCAATGGCGTCGCCACCATATGATCACCGGTCGTATGGATTTCTGCATGGATGAGCGCGGCATTAAGGTTTACGAATACAATGCCGACTCAGCGTCTTGTCACACAGAAGGCGGGTTGATCCTCGAAGAGTGGGTCAAAAACGGCTATCGCGGCAGCGGGCACAACCCGGCGGAAGGGCTGCTTGAAGAGCTGACCGGCGCATGGAAGCACAGCCACGCGCGGCCGTTCGTTCACATCATGCAGGACAACGATGTCGAGGAGGACTACCACGCGCTCTTTATCCAGCGCTCGCTGATGCAGGCCGGGTTCGAGACCAAAATCCTGCACGGGCTGGAGGCGCTGAGCTGGGATGGCGCCGGACAGCTGATTGACGACGAAGGTCGTCACGTCAACTGCGTGTGGAAAACCTGGGCGTGGGAGACGGCGATAGAGCAGATCCGCGAGGTCAGCGAAACCGAATACGCCGCCGTGCCGATCCGCACCGGGCATCCTGAGGGCGAAGTGCGCCTGATTGATGTTCTGCTGCGCCCGGAGGTGCTGGTTTTTGAACCGCTGTGGACCGTTATTCCCGGCAACAAGGCGATTCTTCCGGTCCTGTGGCAGCTGTTCCCGAATCACCGCTACCTGCTCGACACCGATTTTGAGGTTAACGACCTGCTGAAGCAGACCGGCTATGCCGTCAAGCCGATTGCCGGACGCTGCGGCAGCAATATCGATCTCATCAGCGCCCAGGACGAACTGCTGGATAAATCCAGCGGCAAGTTTGTTGACCGCAAAAATATCTACCAGCAGCTGTGGTGCCTGCCAAACGTCGACGGCAAGTACATTCAGGTCTGTACCTTTACCGTGGGCGGAAATTACGGCGGGACCTGCCTGCGCGGTGATGACTCGCTGGTGGTGAAAAAAGAGAGCGATATCGAGCCGCTGATTGTACTCAAGGATAAGTAACGTGCATCTGCGCTAAAAAAGCCCCCGCAGGGTATTCTCTGTGGGGGCTTTTTGTTACTGCGCTTCCTCGTCCTGCTGCGCGCTGGTTTTCAGTTCGATGATGCGTCCAATCTGGTCATGATAAACCGTCAGCAGGTTGTGCTGGCTCATCTCCGAGATGAGCTGCGGTGAGACGTTAAAGCTGCGGGCAAGTTCGTCATGATGCAACAAGCCCGGCTGACGTCGTCTTACGTTCGCGCGGCGGCGGTTGTACTGATACCACAAAATCAGCAGCCAGCCGTTGAGCGCGGCGAACAGCAAATAAATCAACACCGTATTAAAGGAGGCAATAATCACGCTCCACCGGTGGTCGCTCTCCTCGGTTAACTGCATCCACAGCCTGGCATACAGGAAGAACAGAAACCCGCCCCACGCCACCACGGTTAACGCGGCATCAAAAAGTCGTGGCAGCAACCGATGTTCAGTCAAAATTAAGGTATTTTCATTCATTGAAGGCTTCCTTTTCCCCTGTCCGGACTGATCCAGCGCGCGCGGGCGCGCTGACGTTTAAGCATGACTTTTGGAAATGCGACGAGGGTGGTGAACAGACCAATCATCCAGTAGACCATCGGGAACCAAATCACCCAGAAAAGCGAGCTGGCCACCTTGCGCTCATAGCGCCGCTCGATGTACAAGCTGACCAGGAACTGCAGCAGGCACATCACGCCCAGCAGCAGCCCGGTAAACGCCGGGGGAAACAGGGTTTCAACAGTCAGCCTGGCGGGAATGGGCGCGACGTGGCTGATGATGTACAGCAGCACCGTTATCGCATACGCGAAGGCCCACAGCGTTGACAGCGCGTACTCCAGAAACAGGGGCCACATGCGGTGATGCTCCCAGCGCACCATCTTGCGCAGGTTCACCAGAAATACCTCCGCGCCGCCCTGTGCCCAGCGCAGACGCTGCTTCCACAGGCCCTTCAGCGTCTCCGGCATCAGGATCCAGCACAGCGCCCGCGGCTCGAAAAAGATATCCCAGTGGCGCAGCTGGAGCTTCCAGCTGATGTCGATGTCTTCGGTGATCATGTCCGGGCTCCAGTACCCGACGTCCGCCAGCGCCTGTCGGCGAAAGGCGGCGATGACGCCGGAGACGGTAAAGACCCGGCCATAGATCCGCTGCGTCCGCTTGATGAGCCCAATGATGGACGAAAACTCGCCAACCTGAATGCGGCCAATCAGCGTGGAGCGCGTGCGAATGCGCGGGTTCCCGGTAACCGCCCCGACGTGGGGATACTGAATCAGCGGCGCGACCAGATAGGCCGCGGTGTCGCGGTCGAGCAGGGCGTCGCCGTCAATGCAGACCAGCAGATCGCCCCGGGCCGCCGCCGCCCCGGCTTTGAGCGCCACCGCTTTTCCCTGGTTCTCCACGAGGTTAATCACCCGCAGGCGCGGCTGCTCCAGCGCCAGCTGCTGCAGCACCTGCGCGGTGTTATCAGACGAGCCGTCGTTGATGGCGATCACTTCTACATTCTCGTACCGCTGAGCCAGCGCGGCGCTGATGGTCTCTCTGGCGTTTCTTTCCTCATTGAAGCAGGGGATCAGAATTGAGATGAGCGGCTCGCCGGCGAGCGTCGGGGCGGGCGTGTCTTTATCCCACGACCAGCGGCGTTCAAGCTGAAACCAGAAATAGAGGCCGCCGGTGACCCAGAGCACGGACATAAACAGCGGCCAGAAGAAGACAAAATCCAGAATCAGCTCGCCGGTAAAGAGGGCGGCTACCCCTAACGGCAGCCCGAATACCAGACACAAAATTGAAAAGGCGATTATGCGATCAGTCATTGTCAGGGTACCAGTAGGAAGAAAAGACGGGCCTGATGCGCGAGATATCAGGCTGGTTATTGATGAAATCGTCAGGGTAGTAGCCGTAGTTTTTGATGCCGTTCAGCTGGAGGACGCGCATCCACGCCGCAAGCTGACTGTCGGAGACGGCGCGCTGCGGCTTCTGCTCCCAGTCTCTGGCCTGCAGCTCGAAAATGGTTTTATCCAGCGCGCCGGGCCGCGCGGCGACGGCCTTGATCAAACGCGTCAGCCAGGCATTGCTCTCGTTCGCCGGAACGGACTCCATCAGCGGCATTGCCATGGGCACCGTCCAGTCATAGGCCGCCAGAAAATCATCGAGATTCTGCGCAAACCACGCTTCGCTTTCGGGCTGCAGAATGGGAAGGACGAACATATTGCGGGCGGTTTTTATCTGCGGGCCGCGGATGTGCTTCACCGCCTGGCTCAGAGCGCGGGTAAATCCGATAAGCCTCCGGCTTTTCTGGCGCGTCGTGTCCTGCCCGGCAGCGTCAACGTCCGTCAGTACCGCATCGTCATGGAACAGGATCCCGTTGAAGCTGGCATGGCGGGCCAGATCTTCATAGATTTCCGTCACCTGCAGGCGAACCTGCGGATCCCACGGTGAAAGCCTGATGTAGGGCTCATTGGCCTCGCGCAGCTGGCCGGTTCGATCGTCCCGGCGCTGCACGCGCGGCAGGGCAGGATCGAGATCGAACGAGAGCACCGGCATCCACGCATAGACCTTCACCCCCGCGCGGGTTTGCAGCTGCCAGGATACGAAGTTAAAGAGATCGGCCCGGACCGGAAGCCGGCGGTTGGGGAAATAGAGCGCCCTGATCCTGCCGTCGCCCTGCGGGTCGGCAAACGCCTGCAGGAAGACGTGGCTGATTTTCATGTCGTAGACCCGCTGGATCAGCCTGTTGATGTTTTGGGTCTGCTGAGCCGGATCGGGATCGTAAACGTAGTCGAGATCGACGTGCATCACGCGCACGGGATCGCGCTCCTGAACCCGGCTGACCGAACTGGCAAACGCTTTGAGCGAGGGGTTGCCGGCGATCAGCAAACGGGGAATGCTACCGAGATTGCGCACGTCACCCAGTCCGTCCTCCAGGGTAAAGGCCAGCCGGTAGCCCTGCTGCCTGGCGATGGCGAGCGACGTACCGCTGGCGGCACCGTAAGGCCAGACCCAGGCGCGCGGCGCTTTGCCCGTCACCTGCGCGATTTTCTCCGTCACCTTGCGGACGTCATCGCCGATCCGCTGGCTGAACTGCTGGTCAGTTTCATAGCGCCCCGTCGCTTTATCATAAAAGCGGTTGGCGATGGCCGGTTCGCGGCTGCCCTGCGGGTTGGCGACGATGCCGTAATGCGAGGCCCAGGTATGCGATCCGATCTCAACCAGCGGAGACCGACTGAGCTCGCGCACCATGTCCCACGTCGCGAAGCGATCGCGGGGCGTCATCAGGCCGCCGAAGTTAACTTTTTGATTTTCCGGCGTATCCACCCAACTGCCCACCGGCGCCCAGAGTGCAGGGACGTTCCACGCCTGAAGCAGCGGCCAGACGCGGGTGTAGAAGCTGCTGTAGCCGTCGTCAAAGCTAAGCAGAACGGCTTTCGGCGGCAGCGATTTTTTGCCGTCATGCGCGTCCAGAATGTCCTGCACGCTGATGGCGTGATAGCCGTTGTGCAGAAGCCAGCTAATCTGCTCGTTTAGCGCGCTGGTGCGCACGGAGAGGTAGCGCTGATCGGCGGCATCGTCTTCGACGTCGTGGTAGGCCAGCACCAGAAACTGGTTCTGCGGCCAGGGTTTGCTCGCCTCCGGCTGCGGCCGCTCGCTGGGCGCAACGAACGAGATCGCCTGCGCCCAGACGCTCGCGCTGAGGCAGAGCCAGCCGATGAGGATCAGGCTCACGGAAAAACGTGTGTTCAGCATATTCATCCTTAAAAGCGTAAAGTCGCATCAAGCGTGACGGAGAGGTTGCTCTCGCGTTTGCCGTCGTAAGGGCGTTTATCCCAGTTCAGCATCACGCCGGTATCAATGACGTTATTCCACTGGACGCGTTGCCCGTAGCCCAGCAGGGCGATGGCGCCAACGGACTGGTTTTTCTGCCAGTAGCTGCCGACTCCCGCCACCAACTGCTGGCTCCAGAGGGTGTCGTAATGGCGGTACATCTCATGGTCCACGGACAGGGCGGCCGTCACGGACAGATCCCGCGCCGGGTTGTAATAGAGCGTGTCCCGCAGGCTGTTTTTACTGGCGGCGATCCCCGGTTCAAGATCCAGCGTCAGGGTCGGGGTCTGCCAGAGACGCTCCTTACCCGTAAGGGTGTATTCCTGTCGGCGATTATGGTCTGAGAAGCGGCTGACGGCGGCGCTGAACTGGTACTCACGGCGCTCGTTTTGATACCAGCGGATCCCGCCTTCACCCCGGTTAGCGCTAATCCCGTTGCGTAATGCCCGTAGCGGCGCGGTGCGGGATAAGCGTTCAAGGCTGCCGCTGACCTGCCAGTTATCATTTAGAAAGTACGTGGTTGAGAGGCTAGCACCCGGCTTGTTTTCACCGTGATAGCGGTTGCTGGATACCTCGGCTTCGAGCTGAAGGTCGCGAGGACGCCACTCGACGCCGCCCAGGAGGTGACGGCTGGTGCCTTTGCCTTCATCGAAATTACCTTGCGCATAGCGGGTACCCGCAAACAGCCGCCAGCTATCCGCTACCGGTGGACCATAGAGCGTGGCATCCCCGTTCAGGTCGTGCGTCCCGCTGATGGGGTTATCGGAGTGCAAGCCCTTGCTCGCGTTAAGGCGCAGCTCGGACATGTGATGCACCGTTCTGAGCCTGTCCAGACGCCTGGCGCTGCGAGCAACGGGCGCGCGGGCAAGCACGTCGTCGGCCAGTAAATCCATCTGTCGCCATTCCTGCAGATCCATGGCGACGTAAGCCTGCTGCTGTTCCAGCTCCAGATTAGATGGCTCCAGCGCCTCCGCCCTTTTTAACGTTTGCTCGGCCGCGCGCGGCTGGCCCCGCGCCTGAAGCAGAGTGGCATAGTCAATCTGCAGCCCCTGATTGCCCGGCGCCGTTGTGGCCAGACGGTGCGCCAGCTTATCCGCGTCCGGCAGGGCGTTGGTTGAGAGCAAATAGTTAAATTTGAGCGACTGCCCGGTAAGCCACCGATCGTTGGGCTGCGGAGTGGGCGAGCCGAAATCGTAGCGGGTCCACGGAACGCTGCGGGTCTGGCGCTCAACGTACTGGCGAGCGGCCTGATACTGCCCCGTGTCCAGCCAGGCGTAAAAAAGCGCATGCTCCTCGTCCTGCGGATCGGCGGCGTATTGCGGATAGTGTTGCAGCAGCGAGAAGGCGGCAGTGGCGTTTTTCTCCTGCAGATACGCGGAGATCGCCCAGCCGATGGCCCAGCCCGGCACCGGATGCTGCGCCTCCGTCAGCGACTGATATTCACGGATGACCTGCGGGTAATCGCCATGCGCGTACAGCGCACCCAGCCTGTCGATACGGGCGAGGATGATGTCTTCCGCTGCCTGCGGTTCGTGTTGCCAGCGTGAAAGCAGGGCGTCGTAACGATTCAGTGCCGTTTGCGCCAGCTGCAGGCGCTCCTTTTCCGTTCTGCCAGGCACGTCGGCAAGGCGAACCCATTCTGCGGCGGCATTAAGCTCCAGACGGCGGCGCTGCGCGGGGGTCAGCGTTACCCTTTGTGACAGCATCAGCGCGGGAGTACTCACCCGGTTATCCGTTAGCGCGTCAATCAACTCGCTAAGGAGCGCGTTATTCTCCGGCGAAAGGGTCAGCGCGCGCGTGTCCGCTAAAAGCCGATCCCAGCTTTTTCCCTGGCGTAACCAGACGTACGAGAGCGTCTGAAGATGCGCCGGAGAGGGATCCTCCGTCACCAGCTGGCGGGCTTCCTGCAGAGCGAGCGTATCCATGCGGGCATCGGCCAGGGTTTTGATATAACCGATACGATAATCGTCATTATGTGGCGCAAGGCTACGCGCCTCTTTCCAGAGCGATAAGGCAGGCTGCCACGCTTTTTGATCTCTTCTGGCCTGCGCGACAGCCGCAACGCCGCGAGCGGGCAGCGGCATATAAATGCCATAGCGCTGCCAGAGCTGAATCACCTCGTCATTACGACCTGCCCACACAGCCACCTGTAACCAGTCCGCTACTTGCTCGGGCGTCAGAGCATGCTGTTGCTGATACCGCTGAAGATAATTGAGAAACGGCGTGTAATTACCGTTACGTGCCTGTTGAATCTGTTGCTCATAAACGGATTCCGTTGCCTGAACGAGAACAGGAAACAGAAATAGCAGAAACAATAATCCTGGGGCGCGATAAAAGAATAACGTATTGAAGCGAAGCGATCTTTCCATATCTATTTGCCATTTGTTTATCATGAATCCATTGCATAACACGGCCGCCTTTTAACTCTGCGTTAAAGGCCATAAATGAGAACATTAAATCTGAATGCAGTAACGTTATGGGGTACTTACTTTAAGGTAATTATGGAACCTCCTCTTTGGAAACTGGGTGGAAGGTAATGTACACCTGATATGTTGCCGGATAAATATGGTGAAAAGCAGAGGGGTAGTTTTGGGATAATTCTGGAATGAGATGTCTTTTGTGATTATTTTGAATTGAGTGTGTATTTGTAACTACTTGATATTAATGTAATTTATTTAGGTGTTTTTGAGTTTGTTTATATTCCCGGCGAGGTTTTATTGTAGCAATTAAAGTACTTTCTGGTGCATGTTTGGGAAGTTTCATGACAAAAAGTCTTAATGTTCATCGAAGTGACTTTTCTGCGATTGTTTTTTATTTATAATTAACGCCAGCCATTGAATGAAAGTCTACAGGAAGTCTTACTCATCAATGTCTGTATTGAGGGATGTTCAACGCCAGAATACATATTGTCGTTAATATTACAGCGCTATAAAACGAAGGCGGCCTTCTTTCTGAAGGTGCGCTCTTGCTTTAATCTAAAAGGGATGGTTAGTGGCAACTTCAATAGTGTTAGTGACCCAGGATCGCTATCTTGTCAGGGGGATGAGGCTATTTTTCCCGGATATTATCCTGCTCGACTCGATTGACAGAAACATATTTGATAACGGTGCAGATGAATATTCTGTGTTGATTGATAGCCGTTCTCCGCTCCGTTTATATGATTACCTGATACGCCATCCGGCCAGAACAAAAAAAACGATCTGCTGCGTTATGCTGGATATGCGACATCGCGAGGAGAATCTACTCAGTATGAAGTTGTTTATGAACACGTCGCTTACGGCGCCGGATATGGCATCGTTATTTAACCTGGTGCTCAATATGAAGGGCAGGCGTCTGACCACCAAATGGCTGCTTAACTTACGGCTTGGCACGCACGAAGCGATCATGCTGCGGTTGTTGAGGGCAGGGATGTCGATGGAAGCGATTGCCGATGAGCTGAACACGTCGGTGAAGAGCCTCTATCGCAAGCGGACAGCGCTGTCGGAACGCCTGGGGGCGGAGAACTTCAACGAGGCGTGTTTGTTTATCTTTAAAAACAAACTGCTGGACGCGGTTGGGAACGATCCCTGAATTCCTGAGAGCCTAAAAGCAAAAACCCGCCACAAGGGCGGGTTCTTTTACTGGAAATAATTCAGAACGACCAGCGCAGATTAGCGTTAACCGAGTTGGCGCGGGTATCCGCACCATATTGCCCCTGATAACCCACATCCAGCGTCGCAGCACGCGACAGCTGTACGCTCACGCCGATATCACCCACCATCACGTCCTCATCCACGGCCTGCCCCTGAGTAATGAACGCGTCGCTGCCCGCAAACGCCATGCGCGAAGAGGTATTCTTATCGCCATAGGCGTGCTGCCAGCCCAACGAACCGTAGAGGTTCACGTTCTTCGGCAGCTCGGTCACACCGCGCACCCCGAGGGTGGAGTAGAAGGTGTTCATCGTTTCGTTACTTACGCTCAGCGCGGCGGCACCGCCGTCTTCCCTGAAGCTGTCGGTATGCAGTCGAATGTACGATAAATTGGCGAACGGCTCGATATTCATATCAGGCTGGCCGAAGCGGTAGCCCGCTTCGGTGAATGCCAGCAGCGAGTTGGCGTCGTAATCCGACTTCAGCCGATCCGAGAAGCCGCTGAAATCAACGCTGCGCTCGCCTTCGATCTTGTGCCAGGTGTAACCCAGCGCGCCGCGAAGAGAGAACGCATCCTGTTGACCCGCCGCATACAGGCCAAGGTGGTAGTTATCGGTATCCGTTGAGGAACGACGGCTGTCGACGTCGTAATCACCGCGGCTGTAGCCGAAGTAGCCACCGACACGCACGTTATGATCCGCCAGCTTGCGATCTGCCCCCAGCAGGAAGCCGGTGGTGTTGCCGTCCAGCTTGCCCACGTTACCGTCGCCGTCGTTTCGGCTCCAGGAGCTGAAGGTCTGGCCCCAGACGCCATTGTTTTGCGGCTCCGGCTGCTGCACCAGCGACATCGCTAACGGTGGTATCGGCAGGCTGTCGTTATCAAACGCGCGCTGCATACGCTGGTTTAAGACGTTAAACACCTGCGTGCTGCCGGCGATCAGGTTGGACTGCATTGACGGATAAACTTCACCGGACAGCTGGTTGAACGCCTCGCGCGCTTCCGCCGCGCTTAGTACCAGCAGCGAGTTATACAGCGCCAGCGACGGGCCGCTTTGCGTCAGGGTGGAGAGCGCGCCGGCGGTATTCCACTGGTTGCTGCTTTTGGCGACGGTCTGGAAAATCCCCGGCTTGCCGCTGCCCGGATTCTCACCGCCAGGGTTTTCTCCCCCCGGGTTCTCACCGCCAGGGTTTCCTCCTCCTGGGTTTCCTCCTCCTGGATTTTCACCTCCCGGGTTTTCGCCTCCCGGATTCTCGCCGCCGGTCTCTTTCTGCGCGATAGTCAGATCGACGGCGTTGGTGCTCTGGTTGAGCGCCACGTCCAGGAAGGCGGATTTGGACACCGCCCCCGCGAACTGACCGTCAATTCCCCCGTCGGAGGTTAAAATGCGGTAGCTTTGGCCCGTTTTGTAGCTGGTTTGCGGATCCAGCGCAGTGACCTGTACCTGAGCCCGGTCGCTGATGGTCGTTTTGCCTGCGACCAGCAGCTGGTCGCTGCGGCCATCTCCGGCGATATCGACGTCATAGAAAGAGTCACCCACAAAATTCAGATAACGTTTCAGCGTCAGCGTGCCGATATCGCCATCCCCTGGCGAGATATGCCCGCCGGAAAGGATCTCGGTCTGGCCCAGCGTGCCGTTCCCTCCCAGCGTTCCGCCGGCCTTGATTGAGGCGGCGCTGCTGTAGCCCAGCCCGTCGCTAACGTCGGATCCCGCCGTCGCGTTGAGGATCAGTGTCCCGCCGTTCTCGGCGCTAAGAGTCTGAATATCAAAAATATCGTCTTCTGGCTGGGTGTTGATGTTGCTGGCGATAATGACTTTGCCACCGCGCGCGGTCACGTTCGCCTGAAGGGCTGAAAGATCGCCATTCAGCGTTGTCTGCCCGGAAGTATTGATCACTTCACCTTCGCCACTCATCTTGTTGCTAAAGACGTAATTTTCGTCGGTATGGTTGAAGTAGACATAGCTGCCGAACAGCCCGCCGCGCAGGCTGATTGCCGTATTCGCATCAAGAGTACCCGCGCCGCCCGCTGTGCCAAGCGTTGGCTCAGTTAAACCCGTGCCGGTGTCCATATTGCCGCGGCTGCCGACAATGAGCGCACCCCGGTTCGAGCCGGAACCCGAGGTCCCCACGATCAGCGTATTGCTGCCAGCGGAAAATGAACCGCCGTCAATCACCGACAGCACGCCATTGCCATAATCGCCCACGCTCACGCTGCTGCCGCTGGTAAAGCGCGAGTCTTTGCCCGCAATAACCAGCTCGGCGGTTTTACCTGCCCCGGAGACGCCCGCCACCTGCACGCCGCCAACGTTAACCGCACCGCCGTTCAGCACGTCCAGGTCGCCATATAGCGTCAACGTACGGCCAACGTTCCACTGTGAGCCGCTCCCCGTGACGGTGGCTTTCGGGCTTAGCGTGTCGGTTTCACCCGGCCCGGTACCGTTGCCGATGCGCGCATCGTAGGCGGTGCTGAGCGCCGCGCCGTCTTCAATCGCCAGCGTGGAGCGTGCCCCCAGATCGGTACCTACGCTGAGAAAATTACTGGTCACGCGAGAGCCGGCGCCAGTGGCGATAAGGTGGCTGTCGTAGCCGCGGGTGGTGCCGACAACAATTTCTTTTGCGCTGGCCAGCGCGCCTTCTTCGACTCGCAGGGTGCCGAGGCCAAGATTCAGGTCGCCGCGCAGGACGTACTGATCGTTGACTGCGTTAAGCTCAGCGTTTGGCCCACGGACCGTGACCACGCTTTCATAAATTTGGCCGTCGAACAGCCGACCGATGTTGATGTTATAGGCGGTGATTTTGCCATTATCAATCAGCAGGTTTCCGGGTTGATTACGTCCAACGTAAACATCTCCGGTGTAACCCAGCGTTTCGGTTATACGCGCCTCGCCATCAAAAATGGCATCGGCTGCACGCGCGAAATCGGCAGGTGAAAGCAGTAACAGTGGCGCGGAAAATAGAGCGAGGTAAAGTCTGGAAAGCGGCGTCTTAACCGCTAAAGCATGCGATGTAGAGTTATTCACGGGCTATCTCCGTACTCATTAGCGTGATGTCTGGAAAATCGTTTTTATGAAAACTCAGATACGTCAGAAAATATAAAAGGCGTTATTTATGTACGCCTTTTCATTTGCCGTTAATTATTTATGCGTGACAACAGGGGTACAGGTTGGTGCGCTGAGCGTCGGGGCGGATCCTAAAATCCCCGGCATCATCATTGATGAGCAATCGAAAATACGCCCTTTTTCCGTCGTAGCGCGATAAGACAGTTTTTGCCCTCCCAGTGCGTCCGGCTGGGCGCCATTAACATTGGTCACGGTTATTTCATCCGATGAGCCCAGCCCCAGCATTTTAGCGGTCTCGGCCTGCAGGAGTGGAATAGCCTGATCGGTTTTTAGCGTGGAACAACCGGCGAGCATCAACGTAACGCTTAAAAAGATGAGTGGTTTTTTCATAAATTATCCTTGATATCCAATCAGTTAATTTCACTGATTGTATTTATGTTTTCAATTACCCAAATCAGCGAATAATATATTTCCCTTTCCTAATCGAAAAAACCCTCCTAAAGTAGGGTGGGTAGATAATAATTCATCTGTACACTCAGATATGCGAAGGTAAAAGGAGGATCCTTTGGGGCAGAATTATGCGTTGGTCGTTGATGACCATCCATTGGTAGCAAGCGGCATCGCTAATTTTCTGATTTCACATTGCCATTTTAAGCAGGCGAGCGTGGTGACGAATGAGGAAGATTGCTACCGTCAAATTAGGGATAATGGCCCGCCGCGTTTGCTGGTCATCGATTTTTGGCTTTCGTCCGGAACGGCACTGAAATTACTCAAAGAAGTAAAACAACATTACCCACAGGTACGGTTCCTGGTGGTCAGCGGGGACGACAATAATGACATCTGGCAGAAAGTTCACGCCGCCGGGGGACACGGATTTGTATTGAAAAGCGAACCGCCTGAAATGTTCTCACGGGCCGTTTGTGCACTCCTTGATAATCTGACCTGGTTTCCTGAGAGAAACGATTTTCCCGTTGAATCGAATAATGAGAAGTTAAGTAAATTTAACTTAACGCCGCGACAAATAGACGTTTTAAATATGATTATGCGCGGCCTGCCAAATAAACGAATCGCCGCGCAGCTTTCAATTTCTGAGCCCACGGTCAAAGAACACATCAGCAATATATTGAAAAAGATAGGCGTTAACAGCCGGGTCGAAGCCATCACGCTTCTGCATGGCAAGCGGGAATCATCAGAATGAGGTTTTTCCAGAGCTTACAGAAAGATGGTATCTCATCTCCCGCGCAGATCCGTTTGCTAAACAACACTTTTTTGCGGCTGGTGTTCAGCTTTAGCGCGGTGCCATTTGTCGGTATTCCTTTTGCCATCTGGATCTATTTGCTGGGCGATGAACTTGGCCCAACCATTATCTGGATAATTATTTACCTGCTATGTGCCGTGGCAATCCGCATATTGCACCGACGCTACCAGCGCGAAGTGAAAGAGCATGATGAAGAGGACGTCCTGCGCCGCTGGCTTCCGCGCATAAATAAGATCGCTTTTATTCACGGGCTGGGGATTTCATCTCTCTATTTAATTACTCCGCAGACGCAGAACTTTGACTTTTTCCTGCTCCTTAATATCAGTATTGCCGCCATCGTCGCCGCCAATGCGACGCATCTGACGCCAGTCATCAGCACTTTTACGTGCTTTTTCTTCGCCTCCTGGGGAGTATTGAATATCGGCATCATCTGGCGGCTGGACGAGCTGATATTCATTGTGCTGATGCTGAACCTGCTGTACGGCTTCGCCATTTACCGCCATGCATTAACGTCGCACGCGTACTTTATTCAGCAAGCGCTGCTTGAGGAAAAAAGCTCACGCCTGGCAGAACAGTTTCGTCAGGCCAAAGAGGAAGCGGAGCAGGCGCTGCTGGATAAAAATCAGTTCCTGACGACAGCCAGCCACGACCTGCGTCAGCCGGTACACGCCATGGGCTTTCTGATCGAAGCGATTATCCACCGAAACCGGGACTGCAGCCTGACGCCCCAGCTGCTTGACCTGCAGCAGAGCGTTCGCTCGGTGCATTTGATGTTCAATTCTCTGCTCGACCTCAGCAAGATTGAATCCGGAAAAGTGCTCACAGCCCCTACCAAAGTGGACATCGGCGCTCTGCTCGACTCGGTGATCACGCTGTTTCGCGAAGAGGCCAACAGCCGTGCACTTAGGCTGTCCACCCGTCGACCCAAACGCCGCATCCACGTGATGGGCGACCCGCTGCTGGTGCGACAATCGCTGATTAACCTGATTCAAAACGCCCTTCGCTACACGCAGCAGGGCGGCGTGCTGGTTGCCATCCGACCGCGCGGTGACGAGTGCCTGGTGGAGGTGTGGGACACGGGTGTCGGTATCGCTGATGACGAGAAAGGTAAAATCTTCTCCCCTTACTACCGCCCCGAACTGGCCTGGAAGATCGACAGCGCCGGACACGGGCTGGGCCTCGCCGTGGTTGCCCGCTGTGCCAGGCTGATGAAGGTGAAGTACGGGATGCAATCCATAGAAGGTAAAGGCTCACGCTTCTGGATGCGCTTCACTCAATATGCTGGCGAAGAGATCGAGACGGACACCCCGCCCGCCGATAACAACGCCTCTGCGCCGGTACGCTATGCGCCGCTGCGCGGTTCTTGCCTGGTCGTCGATGACGACCCGCTGGTGACGTCAGCCTGGGAGAGCCTGATGAGCGTTTGGGGAATCAACGTGCGCTGCGCGGCCTCCGCTGAAGAAGCGTTCGCCATCATCGACGACGGCTTCACCCCGTTCGCCGTGCTGTGCGACCAGCGCCTGCGATCCGGCGAAAGCGGCTTTGACATCCTGAAAGCGCTTTTTGAACGTCTGCCGGACATGAGCGGCGCGATGGTCAGCGGCGAGTTTAATTCGCCTGTTCTGCTGGAGGCGGAGCAGGAAGGGTATCTGGTGCTGCGCAAACCTCTGGAGCCGGCTAAACTGCATGCGCTGCTGACGCAGTGGTCGGGGTGTCGTGGATAGGGGAATAGATAATAGCAGCATTGCGCTTCACTGTAGGGCCAGATAGTTCGCGGTGTCCTGCTGTGATGCCAATGTGTCGGTATGGTTGAGCCGCTGAGGGAGGATTTCGCGGGCCTGATTAATGATTTCATCGTGCATGATTCAGCCTCCTGTGGTGATCTGCATGTTGCTTCTACAGGGCAGGGCGGGAGATGTTGGAAACGGCCCCGAAGGAGTCATTAGAGTTGCTACCAGCGAAGTTCCGCAGTGGGCAATAATGTCAGTTTTCGAGCGTATACTCTAAGATATCTTCAACTCGTTGATATATATAAATTTGACGAATATCGTCAGGTAGCGATTTATCCGCCAAATTAAGTTAAACTTCGTCACAGGTTTCAGTGAGTTATGGGACGGATAACAGAATGACCAGCGAAGAGGCACTTTTAAAATCAGGTTTTAGCAAACGAGATATTCAAAAGCTAAAAAACAATATTGAAAATTACGGTGGTTCGTTTGATAGCGTAACTCATGATCTGGCCAATCGTTTTAAGGCTATGAAGTGGATAACTATTATTGCCTTCATCATACTGGCTTTAACTCTTTTACTTGCATCCAAGGATACAAGCCTGACACTAGCACTCACGTTATTGATTGTACTACCTTTCATCTGGTATATAACGCCAGCAAAACTTGGCTACAAATCCTGGCGTTATCGTAAAATGCTGACTAATTCTGGGACGGGTCGCTGACGGACAACAGATCAAAAATAATCTTAGCTTTCACGCCATAACCCGCTATTTTCATTGTAAGCTGCGGGCGGCTCAGTGTGCTCACCTTTCGGTAATAGTCAGCAGGTAGATAACGAAACAGTCGCCAGGTACCAGGTCGCCGTAACAAGCCAAAAATGGTGTACGCATTAGCGGCCAGTGAAATTGATTTGTAGACACCTAACCCATTCTCACGACTAAAGCCCATAAACTCAGCTGTAGACATCGCGGCATTCGCGACCAGCCCTTCACTGGTAGTGTTGTTAGTTGCGTAGCGAGCCACTTCTTTACTGATGCTGTTTGCCCCGTCAGTAACCAGAATCGCACCAGCAAGAACCCCGAGAGGGGTCATAGTGCCTATGAGGGTAAATCCTGCGGCTATTTCAGCACCGGCCAGGACAACACTAACAGCCGAGATCACATACCCAACAATTTTGTTATTCTCTCGGATAAACTCGACTTTAGCGTAAAGCTTCGCTGCCTTCGTTCTTAATAAACGCGCTTGTTCCAGCAGGTTAGTGTTTTCTTCTCTGAGAATTTTAACGCATTCCATGCATTCTTCATCTGATTTAGCCTGACGAGCTAACGTAAACTGAAGTTCTATGAGGTCCCGAATTTCCTGAACGAACTTCATTCGAGTCAAACTATCGCTGAGATGAAAAGCCGACAGAGTGTTGGCTGTATTTACCAGTTTCCTGGCTTCCATATTCACCATCGTTTCCGCCCAGGCTTTATTTCTTCCACCTGAGCGCATCATGTTAAGTAATGCTGCATCCATTGTAGTTCCTCTCAATTGCTTTACCGGCCTCTGCTTAGACTGATAAACGCCCCCCTGACAGCCATGCTTGCCAACGCACACACAATATAGTAGCAATGTGGTTACGGTGTCTGAAGTAGAAGTCGCTTTTTACAGCTTCGTTCCTCGGCCTACTTTACTGCGGTTAGCCAGGGCCTGTTCCAGCAGTGTACGTAACGCCGACAGGTCACTTTTCAGGATGTCCCGGATGGATTTACCACCAATCAATCTAATAAAACAGTTAGCCGATGGGGTGTAATCACGGATATGTGATGCCGCTCTGTCGGGCTCTGTCCAGTTGATATGTGCATTTGTAATGCTCAAATAGATCGGTGAAGGTCAGGTTTTTCTGCTTCTGTGTGGCGGTAAAGGCGGTAAACACGCCAGTTGTACCACCGGGAAGCGGGGCCGGAGGAGAGATAAGGGGGTAACTACTGTTCAAACAACGAGTTGCTGACTCAGAAAGCAAAAACCCCCGCCGAAGCGAGGGTTATAAATAAGTGGTGCCCGGACTCGGAATCGAACCAAGGACACGGGGATTTTCAATCCCCTGCTCTACCGACTGAGCTATCCGGGCAACGGGGCGCATTAAACCCGATCTGCCCGTTGCCGTCAACGAAAAATGTTGTTTTCGTTACAGACTGCGCAATCTCTCGCCATTTCGCCGCAATCTTAAGCGAAAAAGTGCGTCCAGAGTGCAGAGAGCGGCATGGCGAGCAGTAATGCGGGCAGCATATTCACCACGGCAAACATTTTGATCCCGCAAATACGTAGGCCCGTCGCCAGCAGCAGCAGGCCGCCGACGGCGGTGAAGTCCGCCATCATCGCTGGCGTGGTCAGCGGGAGAATCAAAGTGGCGCAGGTGGCAAGCGCGAGTTGAATCAGCAGCATCGGCACGCAAATCGCCGCAACGGCAACGCCGAGCGTGGTGGCGAAAATGGTGGCGGTGAAGAAATCGAGAAACGCTTTAGCAATCAATATGCTTGGGTCGCCCGTCATCCCTTCCTGCATCGAGCCGAAAATCCCGGTGCCGCTTGCGCAAAACAGAATAATGATGGCGACGTAGTTCTGAATAAACGACTCGTGCGTGCCGTGTTTCGCCTTGCCCGGTCGGGCAATCAGGTTTTTGGCTTTGCCCACCGCGCTATTGATGCCTTTTTCCAGATAGCAAAACTCGCCAATCAGTGCGCCGAGCAGTGTAGCCAGCACCATGACGGGCAGGTTGGCGCATTTGATCACTAAAAGGATGCCGATGCCTAAGGATGCCAGGCCGAATATAGAGGGCATGGATGAACGGATACGCTCCGGCAGCCGTTGACTCAACACTGCGCCCAGTACGCCGCCCAGCAATACGGCTCCGGCGTTAATAAATGGCCCGATAACCACAGTTAACTCCTGTTATTTAATCATTGATATTGCATTATTATGGCACGTCAGGGCTGCGCGAGCCTTAGCTTTGGGTGGTTTCGTGCATACTGATTCCTTCTTGCGCGTGAAAATAAAAGGTGACATGATTGCGCGAATTTTCTCCTCCCTGTCTCACCGCTCGGTGAGGGTATTTGCGCTTATGAAAACCATGAAAATTGCCGTCAGCCATGAGCTGGTATCCAAAGTTTCTACGCACCGTGAAAAGGTGACGCTGGATAACACCGATTTCACCGATGTGGCGGCAGTCGTCATTACCGTTGTTGAAAGCTACAGCGGCATTCTCGCGTTGCTGAAGCGTACGGGCTTTCAGCTACCGGTGTTTATGTTCTCGCAAGAGCCTGGAGAGGTGCCTGATGGCGTCACGGCGATTATCTCGGGTAAAGCTCAGGAGTTTCTGGAACTGGAGAGCGCCGCCTGCCGTTACGAAGAGGAATTGCTGCCGCCTTTTTTCGATACCCTGAGCCAGTATGTAGAGATGGGCAACAGCACCTTCGCCTGTCCGGGCCACCAGCACGGGGCTTTTTTCAAAAAACACCCGGCAGGGCGACAGTTCTATGATTTCTTCGGTGAGAACGTATTTCGCGCCGACATGTGCAACGCCGACGTTAAGCTGGGCGATCTGCTGATCCACGAAGGCTCCGCCAAGCACGCGCAAAAGTTCGCGGCGAAAGTATTCAACGCGGACAAAACCTACTTTGTGCTGAACGGCACGTCGGCGGCCAACAAGGTGGTGACCAACGCGCTGCTGACCCGCGGCGACCTGGTGCTGTTCGACCGCAACAACCATAAATCTAACCACCACGGCGCACTGATCCAGGCGGGCGCCACGCCGGTGTATCTTGAGGCGGCGCGCAATCCGTTTGGCTTTATCGGCGGGATCGACGAGCACTGCTTTGATGACGCGTATCTGCGGGATCTGATCCGCGAGGCGGCGCCGGAAAAGGCCGACGAGGTCCGCCCGTTCCGCCTGGCGATCATTCAGCTTGGTACCTACGACGGGACGATCTACAACGCCCGCCAGGTGATCGACAAGATCGGCCATCTGTGTGACTACATCCTTTTTGACTCCGCGTGGGTGGGCTACGAGCAATTTATTCCGATGATGGCGGAAACGTCCCCGCTCTTGCTGGAGCTTAACGAGAACGATCCGGGTATTTTCGTGACCCAGTCGGTGCACAAGCAGCAAGCCGGGTTCTCGCAAACGTCGCAGATCCATAAAAAGGATAACCACATCCGCGGTCAGGCGCGCTTCTGTCCGCACAAGCGGCTGAACAACGCGTTTATGCTGCACGCCTCCACCAGCCCATTTTATCCGCTGTTTGCGGCGCTGGACGTGAACGCTAAAATTCACGAGGGCGAGAGCGGGCGCAGGCTGTGGGCGGAGTGCGTCGAGCTGGGCATTGAGGCGCGCAAGGCCATCATCGCCAACTGCCATATGATCAAACCGTTTATTCCGCCGGTGGTGGCGGGGCGGCCATGGCAGGATCACCCCACGCAGGTCATCGCGAGCGAGCGTCGCTTCTTCAGCTTCGAGCCGGGGGCCAAATGGCACGGGTTTGAGGGCTATGCGAGCGAGCAGTATTTCGTCGACCCGTGCAAGCTGCTGCTGACCACGCCGGGCATTGATGCAGAAACAGGTCACTACACAGATTTCGGCATTCCGGCAACCATTCTCGCCCATTATCTGCGCGAAAACGGCATCGTGCCGGAGAAGTGCGACCTCAACTCGATCCTGTTCCTGCTGACGCCTGCCGAAAGCAGCGAGAAGCTGGCGCAGCTGGTGGCGATGCTGGGGCAGTTTGAGCAGCATATTGAAGACGACACGCCGCTCGCTGACGTGCTGCCGACCATCTACCAAAAATACCCGGTGCGTTACCGCGACTACACGATCCGTCAACTGTGCCAGGAGATGCACGATCTCTACGTCAGCTTTAACGTGAAGGATCTACAGAAGGCGATGTTCCGCCAGGAGAGCCTGCCCGCCGTAGTGATGAACCCGCAGGATGCCAACCAGGAGTACATTCGCGGGAACGTGGAGCTGGTGCGTATTCGTGACGCTGAAGGGCGCATTGCCGCCGAAGGTGCGCTGCCGTACCCGCCAGGCGTGCTTTGCGTGGTGCCGGGAGAAGTCTGGGGCGGGGCGGTACAGCGTTACTTCCTGGCGCTGGAAGAAGGCATTAATATGCTGCCGGGCTTCTCGCCGGAGTTGCAGGGCGTTTACAGCGAGAAGGATGCGGACGGGATTAAGCGGCTGTATGGGTACGTATTGAATGTCTGAACGTAGGCCCGGTGGCGCAAGCTTACCGGGCCTACAATACTTCGTCAGGCTTCTGCGCGGCGGTACATCCTCCTCGGATGCCCAATTTTCCCGTACAGCATCTCCACCGTCAGAAAACCCACCTCCACGCAGTGTTCCAGATAGCGTCGGGTGGTGGTTTTACTCAGCCCCGTCTCGCTCACTACCTCATCCACCGTAAAGCAGTGCGCCGCCTTGCTGTTAAACAGCGTTTGCACCCGCGCCAGCGTGTTCTCCTCTATTCCCTTGCTGCCGTTGTCCAGACGATAGTTTTTCGCCTGTAACTGATAGAGTGAATCCACGTTCTGCTGGTCGACAATCTTCCAGACCCGCTGCTGTTCGGCAAACTGCACAAAACGCTCCAGCGACTGGCTGAGCCGCTTCCAGGAGACCGGCTTAAGGATATAGTCAAACGCGCCGTTTCGAATGGCCTGGCTGCAGGTGTCCATATCGCTGGCGGCGGTGATGAAAATCACCGAGCAGTTGGCGCGGGCCAGCATCGGGTTGCTGATAAGGGTGATGCCTTTGCCGTCCGGCAGGTAGTTATCCAGCAGCATCAGCTTCGGCTGTTTGCTCTCCAGCTGTCGCTGCGCGTCGGCCAACGACGCGGCAATCCCCACCAGCCTCAGGCGCGGATGTTTACCGATAAGCTCCGCGTGCAGCTGTGCCAGTTCGTTCTCGTCTTCAACAATCAGTACGTCGATAAGTTCATGTTGCATAGTCGGTATCTTCCAGTTGCCGGACGGTTCCCGAGGCCGGGATAAACAGTGAGAAAATGGTCCCGTGCGGCATGTTATCGGCAATTTCTATTGTGCCGCCAGCCTGCGTGACGTAGCTTTCAATCAGATACAGGCCAATCCCGTGATCGCCCCGCGTTTTGGTGGTGATGCCGCGTTCAAATATCCGGTCACGGATCGCCGGGGTAATGCCAACGCCCTGGTCGGCCACTTCAATAATCAGCTCCTGCTCGCTGAGTTTTATCAGCACTTCCACCGGCGCATGCGGGAGCGGCGATCGCTGCGTCGCTTCGATGGCGTTATCCAGCAGGTTGCCAATAATCGAAATCAGCTCTTGCTCTCCCAGCGGCAGGAACGGTTTGTCCAGCCGACAGGCCGGGTCGAAACTCAGCTCGACGCCTTTCTCACGCGCGCGGGCGGCTTTTCCCAGCAGCAGCCCGCAAAGTGTCGGGGAACTAAAGCGGGAGGAGATAAAGTCCAGCAGCTCCTGAGCATGCTCCGACTGCGCCTGAATGTAGCGAATGGCCTCTTCATAGCGGCCCATATGCAGCAGGCCGGAGAGGGTGGTCATCCGGTTCAGCTGCTCATGACGCATAATGCGCAGGTTATCGACGTAGCGTTTTACCTGGCTGAGCTGGCTGCTGAGAGAGTCGATCTCGTTGCGATCGCGGAAGGTGATCACCCAGCCCTGCAGCGACCCCTCAAGCATGATGTGTACCCGGCTGGCAATCACCGTGAGATCGTTAAAGCGGCAAATCTCGTCATGGGTATCTTTCGCCAGCATCGTCTGCGTGTCGAAGAACGGGACCGGATCGATCACCTGACTTATCAGCTGCCCGCGCAGTTCCCGGGCCGGCTGGCTCAGGCCCAGCAGCTTGCGCGCCGCCTGGTTGATCACCTCTATGCGCCGTTCGTTATCAATGGCAATCACGCCTTCGTAGATGGACTCCATCATCGCCTTTTGCTGGCGCACCAGCAGACCGATCTCTCGTGGCTCCAGGGAGAAGATCTGCTTCTTAATACTACGGGTAAAGAACCAGGAGAAGACAAAGAGGGCGATCAGCAGCAGCACGGCGGCAATCAGGATATTGACCACTTTACTGACGGTAATGGTGTCCAGGTAGCTGGTGAGATAGCCAACTGAAACAATGCCGACCACCTGTCCGGCGTCGTTGAAAATGGGCGCTTTACTGCGCAGTGAAATGCCCAACCCGCCTTTACGTATGGTTGTCGTGCTTTTCCCCTGCAATACGGCCTCATTGTCGCCGCCGACCAGCGTCGTGCCCACCCTGTCGGCAAAGACGGAGTGAAAAAGATGCCGTCCCGTATTATCGCCAATGACAATAAAGCTGGCGTCGCTGTGCGCGGCCATTTTCTGCATAAAATCATGAATGGCGTTGATATCTTTTTGTTCAACTTCAGTACGCAATGACGGAATAAGCGCAATCTCTTCTGCCTGTATTTTAGCGCGCGCACTCATTTCCTGATAAAGCTGTTTTCCGACATCGGCATAATAATATCCGCCCAGCAGCACAAAAAGTACTGAGAAAAAGGCAACCAGCGAAATAAACAGCTTAATCTGGAAAGAGACTTTCATAACTATCACGCAAAGTAGCGGCAAAGATCGTCAATATATCATCTTTTTTCATGCGGATGTCCGCTTTGCGGGAAACTTGTGATCCCTTGCACAGCAAGGGCTGTAAATGATTTATCCAGAAGGCTTATGATCTTCATGCTGCTAAGTTAAATGTTATTTGGTCGTTCAATTCAGAAAAGAAACCATAAAAACCACGATAATAAATAAGGCATAAATCACATTAAATAAAAGAAACCATAAAAACCATAGCTGCCATTAAAACTTCGCTTTTAATATGCCATTCCTCACATAAAGTAGGCCTTTGTGACTCTAAGCTGAACGCACAAAATAACTAAGGGGCTTCTTATGAGCACAACTGACGATTCTTTCTCTGTTACCCACGACCCGATTGAAATTCAGCGGCCATCCCTCAAGGAGCGGTGGTGGCATATTATGGATACCTGGAAAATCGGGATTATTCCTCTGCCGCTGTTCGTTCTGGCGGGCGCGCTGATTGCGATTGATTGCCTGGGCGGAAAGCTGCCGAGCGATATCGTGGTGATGGTGGCGACGCTGGCCTTCTTCGGCTTTGCCTGCGGTGAGTTCGGCAAACGCCTGCCGATTGTCGGCAAGCTTGGTGCGGCGGCGATTTGCGCCACCTTTATCCCTTCCGCGCTGGTCTACTACGGTTTGCTGCCGGACGTGGTGGTGGAATCCACGACCAAATTCTACAAATCCACCAACATTCTCTACCTCTATATCTGCTGCATTATCGTCGGCAGCATCATGAGCATGAACCGCACGGTGCTGATTCAGGGCTTCCTGCGCATTTTCTTCCCGATGCTGTGCGGTGAAATCGTCGGCATGATTGTTGGCATGGGCGTGGGGCTGGCGCTGGGCCTGGAGCCGTTCCAGATCTTCTTCTTTATCATTCTGCCGATCATGGCGGGCGGCGTCGGGGAAGGGGCGATTCCGCTTTCCATCGGCTATGCCACCCTGCTGCATATGGACCAGGGTGTAGCGCTCGGCCGCGTGCTGCCGATGGTCATGCTCGGCGGGCTGACGGCAATCATCATCTCCGGCTGCCTGAACCAGCTCGGTAAACGCTACCCGCACCTGACCGGTGAAGGCCAGCTGATGCCTAACCGCGCGAATGCCGATGCCACCGTCTCTCAGCCTGCGTTTTCCGGTAAAGCGGACGTGACGACTATCGCCTCCGGCGCGCTGCTGGCGGTGCTGCTGTACATGCTGGGCATGCTCGGCCACAAGCTGATTGGCCTGCCTGCGCCCGTTGGCATGCTGTTTATGGCGGTGCTGGTGAAGCTCTGCAACGGCGCCTCTCCGCGCCTGCTGGAGGGCTCGCAGGTGGTGTACAAATTCTTCCAGACCTCCGTGACCTACCCGATCCTCTTCGCCGTTGGCGTGGCCATTACCCCGTGGCATGAACTGGTGGCCGCCTTCACGCTGACCAACCTGCTGGTGATTATCAGCACCGTCTCCGCGCTGGTGGCGACCGGGTTCTTCGTCGGCAAAAAGATCGGTATGCACCCGATTGATGTCGCCATCGTCTCCTGCTGCCAGAGCGGCCAGGGCGGTACCGGCGACGTGGCGATCCTGACCGCAGGCAACCGCATGAGCCTGATGCCCTTCGCCCAGATTGCTACCCGTATCGGCGGGGCGATTAACGTCTCTGTCTCACTGCTGATTCTGGGCAACTTCCTCGTCTAAGTATTCAGGAAAAAACAATGAAACTCGCAAGCTTTTTATACCAGGGAAAACGCAGCTACGGCATCGTCCAGGCCGAGGGCGTGATTGATTTAGGCCGCCGCCTGGGCGACCGCTATGGCGACCTTAAAGCGCTGCTGCAGGGCAACGGGCTGGCGTTGGCCACCCGTTACCTGAACGACGCGGTGGATGTACCGCTGAGCGCCATCACCTTCTTACCTGTGATCGTGCAGCCGGAAAAAATCCTCTGCGTGGGCATGAACTACGCCGACAAGCGCAAGGAGTTTGACCAGCACAACCCGGCCCCAACGCTGTTTGTCCGCTTCCCGGACTCACAGACCGGCCACAACGAGCCGGTGCTGAAGCCGCGCCACTCCAGCGAATTCGACTACGAAGGCGAGCTGGCGGTGATCATCGGTAAGGGTGGGGAGAACATCAGCCGCGATGACGCCCTGCGCCACGTGGCGGGCTACAGCTGCTACATGGACGGCTCCGCCCGCGACTGGCAGCACACCTGGTTCACCGCCGGTAAAAACTGGCGTCAGACCGGGGCGTTTGGCCCCTGGATGGCGACGGCGGATGAGATCCCGGACCCGCACAGCCTGGCGATCCGCACCTGGCTTAACGGCCGCATGGTGCAGGAGGACAACACCAGCAGCATGATCCACAAGGTCGCGGAGCTCATCGAGTACATCAGCACCTTTACCCGCTTAAGCCCGGGCGACGTGATCATCACCGGCTCCCCGGGCGGCGTGGGTAAAAAGCGTAACCCGCCGCTGTTTATGAAAGAGGGGGATCGCATTGAAGTGGAGATCGAGCATATCGGTCATCTGAGCAACGTGATTGTTGAAGCGCCAGCCGTCGGGCTTGCGGCGGCACACTGAGAAAGGCGGCATGAACAGTCAACCCATCGATTTTCGCCAGACGCTGGTGGCGAAACACCCGGAACGCTTAAGCCAGATCCGCTACCTGCTGGCAGACAGCGGCCTTGGCCTGGACAACGACATCACGCTGTTTGTCGAAGCCTGGTCCGGCGCGCAGCTGGTGGGTTGCGCAGGACTTGCCGGCAACGTCATCAAATGCGTGGCGGTCAACGAGCAGCTTCGTGGGGAAAACCTCAGCGCGCGGCTGCTGGCAGAGGTGGAAAATGCGGCGCTGGAGCGCGGCCATTTTCACCTCTTCCTCTGCACCCGTCCGTGCAACCGGGAGCGCTTTGCCCGCAGCGGCTTCTGGCCAATTGCCCAGAGCGGGAACAACGCGGTGCTGATGGAGAACACCCCGCAGGGGATCGCGCGCTACTGCCGTACCTTAAGCCGGATGCGAAAGGGCGGGGAGAAAACTGGCGCGATAGTGATGAACGCCAATCCGTTCACCCTCGGCCACCGCCATCTGGTGGAGCAGGCGGCGCAGCGGTGCGATGCCCTGCATCTGTTCGTGGTGCGTGAAGACGCCTCGTTCTTCCCGTTCAGCGCGCGTCTCGAGATGGTGCGCGCGGGCGTAGCCCATCTGCCGAACGTGGTGGTGCATGAAGGCTCGCAGTACATCATCTCCCGCGCCACCTTCCCGGCCTACTTCCTGAAGGAGACCGGCAAAGTGCAGCAGGCGTGGAGCGAGATCGACGTGCTGATCTTCCGGGACTTCATCGCCCCGGCGCTCGGCATCACGCACCGCTTCATCGGCTCGGAGCCTTTTTGCGACATCACCCGCCAGTACAACCAGACGCTGCATGACCTGCTGGCCTCGCATATCGAAGTGGTGGAGATGCCGCGCATCAAGGCCACCGGCAACGCCATTTCGGCGTCCGAAGTTCGCCGTTTACTCAAGACACAGCAGTTTTCCCGGATCCGGGAGATTGTCCCGGACTCCACCTTCGCGCATCTCGAAACACACTATCGTGCGAGTGCGGAAGTCGCATAACTATCAGGAATTTATCATGAATATTGTAAGGGAGGCGCTGGCCGGAACGCAGGAGTCCAGCGACCTGATGGTGAAAATCGCCCCCGCTCACGGCGAGCTGGAGATTGTCATCCACAGTGAAGTGATTAAGCAGTTTGGCGAGCAAATTCGCCAGGTGGTCAACGACACGCTGCGCGCCATGAACGTGCGCCAGGGATTAATCATTATTGAAGACAAAGGGGCGCTGGACTGTGTTATTCGCGCCCGCCTGCAAAGCGCGCTGATGCGTGCCGCCGATGAACAGGCCATCAACTGGGAGGCGCTGAAATGAGTAAACTCCGCCGCAGTATGCTGTTCCTGCCGGGCGCCAACGCCGCCATGCTTTCCACCGCGTTTATCTACCGCCCCGACTCCATCATGTTTGACCTTGAGGACGCCGTCGCCCTGCGTGAGAAGGACACCGCCCGCCTGCTGGTATTCCACGCGCTACAGCACCCGATGTATCAGGATATCGAAACCGTGGTGCGCATTAACCCGCTCAGCACGCCGTTTGGCCTGCTGGATCTGGAAGCCGCCGTGCGCGCGGGTGTGGACGTGATCCGCCTGCCAAAAACCGACACCCCGGACGACGTCTACGAGCTGGAAGGCCATCTTGAACGCATTGAACGCGAGTGCGGCCGCGAGGTCGGCTCCACCCGCGTGATGGCGGCGATTGAATCGGCCATTGGCGTCATCAATGCCGTGGCGATTGCCCGCAGCTCCCCGCGCCTCATCGGCATCGCGCTGGCCGCCTTTGACTACGTGATGGACATGCAGACCGAGCGCGGCGACGGCACCGAGCTGTTCTATGCCCGCTGCGCCGTGCTGCACGCCGCTCGCGCCGCGGGCATCGACGCCTTCGATGTGGTGTGGTCAGACGTTAACGACGAGGCTGGGTTCCTTCGCGAGGTCGATCTGATCCGCAAGATGGGCTTTAACGGCAAATCGCTGATTAACCCGCGCCAGATTGACCTGCTGCACAACGCCTACGCCCCGACGCAGGAAGAGGTGGATCACGCCAAAAGGGTGATTGAGGCGGCAGAAGAGGGCGAGCGTAACGGCCTGGGCGTGGTGTCGCTCAACGGCAAAATGGTGGATGCACCAATTATTAATCACGCGCAGGTGGTGCTGGAGCGCGCGGCGGCTTCCGGCGTGCGTCGGTAAGGATAAGACAATGAATCAGACTGAACTTCTCCACGTAAACTTCCCCCATCTGCGGGACCTGAAACCCTTTGATACTGCCCACAGCGCGACGCCCTGGCTGGCGGATAGTGACGCGAAGCACAACCGCAAGCTCTGTGCCTCCCTTGAAGAAGCCGTAGCGCGCAGCGGCCTGCAGGACGGGATGACCATCTCCTTCCACCATGCCTTTCGCGAAGGCGACCGGGTGATCAACACCGTTGTGGCGCTGCTGGCGCGGATGGGATTTAAAAACCTGACGCTGGCCTCCAGCTCGCTGATGACCTGCAACGACGCTCTGATCGAGCATATTGAAAGCGGCGTCATCACCCGGATTTACACCTCGGGCATGCGCGGCAGGCTGGCGGACGCCATCTCCCACGGGCTGATGGACGAGCCGGTACACATTCACTCCCACGGTGGGCGCGTGAAGCTGCTCCAGGACGGCGAGCTGAATATCGACGTGGCGTTTCTCGGCGTGCCGTGCAGCGATGCGTTTGGCAACGCTAACGGCACGCACGGTAAATCGTGCTGCGGCTCGCTCGGCTACGCGATGGTGGACGCGCACTTTGCTCGCAAGGTGGTGCTGCTGACCGAAGAGCTGGTGCCGTTCCCGAATATGCCCGCCAGCCTGGTGCAGGACCAGGTGGACTACATCGTGCAGGTCGAGAGCGTGGGCGACCCGGCGAAAATCAGCGTCGGCGCGGCGCGCGTCACCAGCAACCCGCGCGAGCTGATGATCGCCCGCTATGCGGCGGACGTGATCGAGCATTCCGGCTACTTCAAGCCGGGCTTCTCGATGCAGACCGGCTCCGGCGCGGCGGCCACCGCCTGCACCCGCTTTATGGAAGAGAAGATGGAGCGCAGCGGCGTAAAGGCGCGCTTTGCGCTCGGCGGCATCACCGGCAGCCTGGTGGATCTGCACGAGAAGGGGCTCATCGAAAAGCTGCTCGACACCCAGTGCTTTGACGGCCAGGCGGCGGCTTCGCTGGCGCGCAACCCGAACCACGTGGAGATCTCCACCAATGTCTACGCCAACCCCGGCAGCAAGGCGGCAAGCTGCGACCAGCTCGACGTGGTGATCCTCAGCGCCCTGGAAATTGACGTTGATTTCAACGTCAACGTCATCACCGGCTCCGACGGCGTGATGCGTGGCGCATCCGGCGGGCACTGCGACGTGGCGGCGGCAGCCAACCTGACCATCGTGGTCGCGCCGCTGCTGCGCAGCCGCATCCCCACCGTCGTGAAGCGGGTGACCACGCGCCTCACGCCGGGCGAAAGCATCGACGTGCTGGTTACCGATCACGGCATCGCGGTCAACCCGGCGCGCCCGGAGATCCGCGAGCGGCTGCTGGAGGCCGGGTTGAAGGTAGTGGACATCAGCGCGCTCTATGAGCGGGCGATTTCCCTGACCGGCGTACCGAAACCGATTGAATTTACAGACAAAATAGTCGGTGTGATCCGCTACCGCGACGGCAGCGTGATCGACACCGTACGACAGGTGAAGGAGTCAGTATGATTTTAGCGACACCCGTGCGGGCGGGTGTCAGCCTGGAGGAACTGCTGGCGGCGAAGGAGCGTCGCGCAGCCCGTCAGGCTGACATGCTTGAGCACTATAAACAGCCGGTGATCTCCCTCACGCTGGTCACGCCAGGGGAAATCAAGGACAGCCAGCGCTATCGCAACACCATGGGCGTGGCGCTCCAGATGTGCGACCAGCTGCTGTGGGAGAACCGCTGGCAGGTGCTGGACCGCCAGGTGCTGTGGCTGCCCACCGGACCGGAAGCCTTGTGGTGCGTCGCCCATGCGGCGGCGGAAATCAAAGCGCACTGCGCGGAACTGGAGCAGACGCACCCGCTCGGCAGGCTGTGGGATCTGGACGTGATTTGTCCTCAGCATGGCCACGTGGGGCGTCAGTCGCTGGGGGCAAACCTCAGGCGCTGCCTGATCTGCGACGAGCCCGCGCATGCCTGCTCCCGTTCGCGGCGCCATCCCGTTGAGCAGGTAGTTTCCCGCGTGGAGAAGACGATCGATGACTGGTTTGCTCGCGACTAAACCGCGCCCGGTTGACGTGCCCGGGCTTGCCGAAGCGGCGCTGTGGCAGGAGCTGGAGCTGACGCCCAAGCCGGGGCTGGTGGACAAGCTTAACAACGGTTCCCATCGCGATATGGACCACGCGCTGTTTGTCCGTAGCATTGCGGCGATTACGCCGTGGTTTGCCCGTTTTGCGGAGCTGGGCGAGGCACATGCGGACAAGCCAGCCGCTCAGCAGCTGCGGATTATCCGCCCGATGGGGATGGCCTGCGAGCAGGCGATGTACGCCGCGACGAACGGCGTGAACACGCATAAGGGTGGGATTTTTGCTCTCGGCCTGCTGTGCTTCGCTGCCGGGCGTGTGAAAAATATCTCCGCCAGCAGCCTCTGTTGTGAGGTGAGTAACATCTGTAGCGGGCTGGTGTCGCGGGAGCTGGCAGCGCGCAGCGGGCAGGCGACGGCGGGCGAGCGGCAGTTTCAGCAGTACGGCTTAACCGGGGCGCGAGGCGAGGCGGAGAGCGGCTTTGCGACGGTGCGTAAGGCGCTGGGGCAGTGGAACGGACAGTCGCTTCACGACCTGCTGTTGCGCCTGATGGCGGTCAATCAGGACAGTAATCTCGTGTCGCGCGGCGGCATTCAGGGGCTGCGCTACGTTCAGGGCTATGCGCGGAAACTGCTGGCTAACGGCTGGGATCGCGAGGCGTTGCTTAAGATGGATAAGGCACTGATTGAACGAAACCTGAGTCCGGGCGGCAGCGCGGATTTGCTGTCGGTGGGGTGGGTGCTCTCTGCAATAAAATAGCCGGGTGGCGGCTACGCCTTACCCGGCCTACGGTCTGGTTTTGTAGGCCCGGTAAGCGAAGCGCCACCGGGCACAACAATTAATGCGCAATCGGCTGTGTACCGTGCGCTGTGCGAACGTGCTTGTACTTGAACAGCGCGAGGAACGCGAAGAACAGCACCAGCGAATACGCCGCGAAGATCAGCCACACGGGCTGCCAGTCGGTCATACCGTTGGTGGTGTACATCTCAACCACTTTACCGCTCACCACGCCGCCCAGAATACAGCCGAAGCCGTTAGTCATCATCAGGAACATGCCCTGCGCGCTGGCGCGGATTTCAGGCTTCACCTCTTTTTCCACAAACACCGAACCGGAAATGTTGAAGAAGTCGAAGGCGCAGCCGTAAACAATCATCGACAGCACCAGCAGCACGGTGCCGAACGCGCTCGGGTCGCCGTAGGCGAACAGGCCGAAGCGCAGCATCCACGCGGCGATACTGATCAGCATGACGTTTTTGATGCCGTAGCGGCTCAGGAAGAACGGGATGGTCAGGATGAACAGCGTCTCGGAGATCTGCGAGATGGACATCATCACCGACGCGTGCTCAACGATAAAGCTCCCGGCAAACAGCGGATCGTTATCGAAGCTGTGCAGGAAGGTGTTGCCGAACATGTTGGTGATTTGCAGCTCCGCGCCCAGCAGCATGGAGAAGATAAAGAAGATCGCCATGCGCTTGTTTTTGAACAGCGCGAAGGCATCCAGGCCAAGCATGGTGCTCCAGCTCTGGTTTTTCTGCTGGTTAGATACCGGAATGGTTGGCAGCGTCAGGGTGAACAGCGCCAGCAGTACGGAGAGCGCAGCACCAATATACAGCTGCATGTGGCTCAGCTCGAAGCCCGCGAAGCTCACGCCCCACATCGCCATGATAAAGCCGATGGTGCCCCAGATACGGATTGGCGGGAAGTCGGTGACGATATCCAGGCCGGCAGATTTCAGGCGGTAGTAGGAGATGGAGTTGATCAGCCCAAGCGTTGGCATATACGCCAGCGAGTTAAGCAGGATCACCATAAACATCGCCCCCGGCGTGGTCACTTCGGCCGCCATAAACAGCGTCCCCGCACCCACCAGATGGCAAAGCATATACAGCCATTTCGCACTTAACCATTTATCCGCCACGATACCGAGCAGCGTTGGCATGAAAACAGCCGCAATACCCAGCGAGCTGTAGACGGCACCGATTGACGCACCATCAAACTTGAGCGTCACAAACATATAGGAGCCGAGTGTAGTCAGCCAGCTACCCCACAGGCAGAACTGCAGAAACGACAAGATTTTAAGCTGCAGCTTAAGGTTCATGTTACTTTCCTCACAAGTGAGCGGGAGATATGTTGTTATAGGAACATTCAGGGTTGTTATTTGATGCAATTCTATCAGTTGGCAACGATATGTTTTGTTACCTCCCGCAAAAAAATGCAATCCACATTAATTTGCAGTTTGGATTGTGATGCAAATAACATTTTCGTATGGGTGGAGGATAGGTGCGGCCTGATGCCCTCACCCTGACCCTCTCCCACAGGGGAGAGGGATCCCCAGTAATTTTTTCCTGAAGCGATGAACATTGCTTCAGAGAAATGAATAACTTACAGCGATGTCCTGGTCCGGCTGTAAATCGCTGAGGCGTTTCCTGTAGGCCGGGGCGAGGCGCATGGATGCGCCGAGAGGGCG
>NZ_JBXWDD010000003.1:0-502600 GCF_057320665.1 Enterobacter cloacae complex sp. 385G4 | reverse complement strand
CATGATCAAACTCTTCAATTTAAGTTTGATGCTCGTGAATTAAACTTCGTAATGAATTACGTATGTTCACTCAGAGACTTGGTATTCATTTTTCGTCTTGCGACGTTAAGAATCCATGTCACTTTGAGTGCCCACACAGATTGTCTGATAAATTGTTAAAGAGCAGTGCAACGCGGCTTTCGCTCACCGTTGCGAGGTGGCGTATATTACGCTTTCCTCTTTCAGAGTCAACCCGTTATTTCAGGATTTTTTCTCTTCAACCGACCGGGTTAACTGTGAAGTGATTCACATCCGCCGTGTCGATGGAGGCGCATTATAGGGAGCTGCCGAGGAATGACAAGCGGAAATATGCATTTTTATTTCGACCGCTCACCTTTTCGCCAAAAAGGCTATTTCTGATGCTTTTTTATCTCTTTTGGCAGCTCTGCCAGACTATTAATCACCCAATCCGCTGCACTTTCTGCTTCTGGTGTTACGGGCTTACCGGTACGCACTAATATTTTGGTACCCACTCCCGCCGCTGCGGCCGCCTGCATATCTTCCAGCTTATCGCCCACCATATAAGAAGCAGCCATATCAATGTGCAAGAACTCCTGCGCAGAGTTAAACATGCCCGGATGCGGTTTACGGCAGTCGCAGGTCTGACGATACTCTTCTACCGTTCCCTGCGGGTGGTGCGGGCAGTAGTAAATGCCATCAAGATCGACCCCGCGATCGGCCAGCGACCAGTCCATCCATTCCGTCAGCGTCTCAAACTGCGCTTCGGTGAACTTACCGCGCGCGATGCCGGACTGGTTCGTTACGACCACCAGCGCATAGCCCATCTCTTTTAGCTGGCGCATTGCCTCTATAACGCCGTCGATAAATTCGAATTCATCGATCTCATGCACATAACCGTGATCCACATTAATCGTGCCATCACGGTCGAGAAAAATTGCGGGTACTGATTTTGCCACCGGTTTGCTCCTGAAAAAGGCCTGTTGAGCTAGTATCTCATGAATCGCAGCGCAATAAAGTGCTCATCGTACAGAGTTGGATTGATTTAGACGTCTGGATGCCTTAACATCCGTTTTGTTTACGGTCATCACCCGTATCTGGCAGAAGAAAATGCCACGGCTAACTTACATACGATAAAAATAATCTAATGATTAAACTTTCCAATATCACCAAAGTGTTCCAGCAGGGGAACCGAACCATTCAGGCGCTGAACAACGTCAGCCTGCATGTTCCTGCTGGTCAAATTTATGGCGTCATTGGCGCATCGGGTGCGGGTAAAAGCACGCTGATCCGTTGTGTTAACCTGCTTGAGCGCCCAACCCAGGGCAGCGTAGAAGTTGGCGGTCAGGAACTTACCGCCCTTTCAGAAAAAGAACTCACCAAAGCGCGCCGTCAAATTGGCATGATCTTCCAGCACTTTAACCTGCTGGCTTCCCGCACGGTGTTCGGCAACGTCGCCTTACCGCTGGAGCTGGATAACACGCCGAAAGAAGAAGTGAAGCGTCGCGTTACCGAACTGCTCGACCTCGTGGGTCTGGGTGATAAGCATGATAGCTACCCGGCAAATCTGTCCGGTGGGCAGAAGCAGCGTGTTGCTATTGCCCGCGCGCTGGCCAGCAACCCAAAAGTACTGCTGTGCGACGAAGCTACCAGCGCACTGGATCCGGCCACCACACGTTCTATTCTGGAACTGCTGAAGGACATTAACCGTCGCCTGGGCCTGACGATCCTCCTTATTACGCACGAGATGGACGTGGTGAAACGCATCTGCGACTGCGTGGCAGTCATTAGCAACGGTGAACTGATCGAGCAGGACACGGTAAGCGAAGTATTTTCCCATCCGAAAACGCCGCTGGCGCAGCAGTTTATTCAGTCCACGCTGCATCTGGATATTCCAGAAGATTATCTGGAGCGTTTGAAAACCGAGGCAACGGCGGACAGCGTCCCGATGTTGCGTATGGAATTCACCGGTCAGTCCGTTGATGCCCCTCTGCTTTCCGAAACCGCGCGTCGCTTTAACGTGAACAACAACATTATTAGCGCGCAGATGGATTACGCCGGTGGCGTGAAGTTCGGCATCATGCTGACGGAAATGCACGGCACGCAGGAAGAAACCCAGGCGGCAATCGCCTGGCTGCAAGAACATCATGTAAAAGTAGAGGTACTGGGTTATGTCTGAGCCGATGATGTGGTTACTGGTTCGCGGCGTTTGGGAAACGCTGGCAATGACCTTTGTATCGGGTTTCTTTGGTTTTGTGATTGGCCTGCCGGTAGGCGTACTGCTGTACGTGACGCGTCCGGGTCAAATCATTGAGAACGCGAAGCTCTACCGTACGCTCTCCGCGCTGGTGAACATCTTCCGTTCCATCCCGTTTATTATTCTGCTGGTGTGGATGATTCCGTTTACCCGCGTGATCGTCGGCACATCGATTGGTCTGCAGGCGGCTATCGTTCCGCTGACCGTAGGCGCTGCGCCGTTTATCGCCCGTATGGTGGAGAACGCCCTGCTGGAGATCCCAACCGGTTTGATTGAAGCTTCTCGTGCAATGGGGGCAACACCTATGCAGATCGTCCGCAAGGTTCTGCTGCCTGAAGCACTGCCGGGCCTGGTGAATGCGGCAACGATTACGCTTATTACTCTGGTAGGGTATTCCGCGATGGGCGGTGCAGTTGGCGCTGGCGGTTTAGGACAGATTGGTTATCAGTACGGCTATATTGGATATAACGCTACCGTGATGAATACTGTTCTGGTATTGCTGGTTGTTCTGGTTTACTTAATCCAGTTCTCTGGCGATCGCATCGTCCGGGCTGTTACTCACAAATAACGTTACACACAACACAAACTCGACGAGTTAAGGATAAAACATGGCGTTTAAATTAAAGACCTTTGCAGCAGTAGGCGCGCTGATTGGATCTCTGGCACTGGTGGGTTGCGGTCAGGACGAAAAAGATCCAAACCATATTAAAGTGGGCGTTATCGTAGGTGCAGAACAGCAGGTTGCTGAAGTTGCTCAGAAAGTGGCGAAAGAAAAATACGGTCTGGACGTTGAGCTCGTAACCTTCAACGATTACGTTCTGCCGAACGAAGCGCTGAGCAAAGGCGATATCGACGCCAACGCCTTCCAGCATAAGCCATACCTGGATCAGCAGATCAAAGATCGCGGTTATAAGCTGGTTGGCGTGGGTAACACCTTCGTCTACCCGATTGCAGGCTACTCCAAGAAAATTAAATCGCTGGACGAACTGCAGCCGGGCTCTCAGGTAGCCGTGCCTAACGATCCAACCAACCTCGGACGCTCCCTGCTGCTGCTGCAGAAAGTGGGCCTGATCAAACTGAAAGACGGCGTTGGCCTGCTGCCAACCGTTCTGGATGTCACCGAGAACCCGAAAAATCTGAAAATTGTTGAACTGGAAGCACCGCAGCTGCCGCGTTCTCTGGACGATGCGCAGATTGCCCTGGCCGTTATCAACACCACTTACGCCAGCCAGATTGGCCTGACGCCAGCGAAAGACGGTATCTTCGTTGAAGATAAAGACTCTCCGTACGTTAACCTGATCGTGACTCGCGAAGATAACAAAGACGCGGAAAACGTGAAGAAGTTCGTTCAGGCCTATCAGTCAGACGAAGTTTACCAGGAAGCCAACAAAGTGTTTAACGGCGGCGCTGTTAAAGGCTGGTAATCTCACCTCAGTGTAATATCATCAGGACGGGCTTATGCCCGTCTTGTCATTTGTGCAGTCACCTGATTCAATATCTGACGTTTTGATTATCCATTGAGGAATTATTATGCGTGCTTTACCGATCTGTCTTTTAGCACTCATGCTGAGCGGCTGTTCTATGCTAAGCAGATCTCCTGTTGAACCCGTTCAAAGCACGGCAACCCCGCCAAAAACAGAGCCTGCAAAACCGAAAGTGGTTCGCCCTGCGCCGGTTCGCATTATCACCAAGGCTGACGAACTGGTCGGCAAACCGTTCCGTGAACTGGGTGAAGTGAGCGGTGAATCCTGTCAGGCAACCAATCAGGACTCTCCACCGAATATCCCGACTGCGCGTAAACGCATGCAGATTAACGCCGCAAAAATGAAAGCTAACGCGGTGCTGCTGCACAGCTGCGAAGTCACCAGCGGCACGCCGGGCTGCTACCGTCAGGCGGTTTGCATCGGTTCTGCGCTGAACATTACGGCGAAATGAGTGCATTTCAGTTTGAGCAAATAGGCGTTATCCACTCTCCGTATAAAGAGAAGTTCGCCGTGCCCCGCCAGCCCGGTCTGGTCACCAGCGGCAGCGGCGAGCTTCATCTTCAGGCACCTTATAACCAGGCCGATGCGGTACGCGGGCTCGAGTCTTTCAGTCACTTATGGGTGGTATTTGTTTTTCACCAGACAATGGAAGGCGGCTGGCGTCCCACCGTGCGTCCCCCGCGCCTGGGAGGAAATGCGAGAATGGGCGTGTTTGCGACTCGTTCGACCTTCCGCCCCAATCCGATCGGGATGTCGCTGGTTGAACTGAAAGGCATACGTTGCCAGAAGGATCAGGTCATCCTTGAGCTGGGCAGCCTGGACCTGGTTGACGGCACGCCGGTTATCGACATTAAACCCTATTTGCCTTTCGCCGAATCCCTCCCGAATGCGCGTGCAAGCTACGCTCAGGACGCACCGCAGGCGGATATGCCAGTCTCGTTTACGCCTGAGATAGCCTTACAGCTGAGTCAGCTGGAGAAACGCTATCCTCGCTTACGGCATTTCATCACTGAAGTTCTGGCACAGGACCCCCGTCCGGCCTACCGTAAAGAAGAGGAAGCAGGAAAGACGTACGCCGTCTGGCTGCTGGATTTTAACGTGCGCTGGCGCGTCACTGGGGCAGGTTTCGAAGTGTTTGCCCTTGAACCCAGGTAATTTTGTTCTCCTCTCTTTTGGCATCTTTGCCACACTGGTAAACTAAACCACTTTTTTTGTGTCAGGCTGGCGTTTCAGCCTGTTCCAATCGTCGAAATGGAACCGTAACAACATGCGTACTAGCCAATATCTGCTCTCCACTCTGAAGGAGACACCTGCCGACGCCGAAGTGATCAGCCATCAGCTGATGCTGCGCGCCGGGATGATCCGCAAGCTGGCCTCCGGGTTATACACCTGGCTGCCGACCGGCGTGCGCGTCCTGAAAAAAGTCGAAAACATCGTGCGTGAAGAGATGAACAACGCCGGTGCTATCGAGGTGTCCATGCCCGTGGTTCAGCCCGCTGACCTGTGGCAGGAGAGCGGTCGTTGGGAGCAATATGGCCCAGAACTGCTGCGCTTCGTCGATCGCGGCGAGCGTCCATTCGTTCTCGGTCCAACGCATGAAGAAGTCATTACCGATCTGATTCGTAATGAGCTGAGCTCTTACAAACAGCTGCCGCTGAACTTCTTCCAGATCCAGACCAAGTTCCGTGACGAAGTGCGCCCACGTTTCGGCGTGATGCGCTCTCGCGAATTCCTGATGAAAGATGCCTACTCTTTCCATACGTCACAGGAATCGCTGCAAGAGACCTACGACAAAATGTACGAGGCTTACAGCAAAATCTTCTCCCGCATGGGTCTGGATTTCCGCGCTGTGCAGGCTGATACCGGCTCCATCGGCGGTAGCGCGTCCCATGAGTTCCAGGTTCTGGCGCAGAGCGGTGAAGACGATGTGATCTTCTCTGACTCTTCAGACTACGCGGCGAACATCGAATTTGCAGAAGCGCTGGCACCAAAAGAACCTCGCGGCGCGGCAACGCAAGAGATGACGCTGGTTGATACGCCAAATGCGAAAACCATCGCCGAGCTGGTCGAGCAGTTCAGTCTGCCAGTCGAAAAAACCGTGAAAACGCTGCTGGTGAAATCCACCGAAGGCAGCGCTTACCCGCTGGTTGCCCTGCTGGTGCGTGGCGATCATGAACTGAACGAAGTGAAAGCCGAAAAGCTGCCGCAGGTCGCCAGCCCGCTGACGTTCGCCACGGAAGCGGAAATCCGCGCCGTCGTGAATGCCGGCCCAGGCTCTCTCGGTCCGGTGAATATGCCGGTTCCTGTCGTTATTGACCGCACGGTTGCTGCAATGAGCGACTTCTCCGCGGGTGCTAACATCGACGGTAAACATTACTTCGGCATCAACTGGGATCGCGACGTAGCGACGCCGGAAGTAGCTGACATCCGTAACGTGGTTGCAGGCGACCCAAGCCCGGACGGCCAGGGTACGCTGATGATCAAGCGCGGTATCGAAGTGGGCCACATCTTCCAGCTGGGTGATAAATACTCTCGTGCGCTGAACGCCGCCGTTCAGGGTGAAGATGGCCGTAACCAGATCCTGACCATGGGCTGCTACGGTATCGGGGTAACGCGCGTGGTGGCTGCGGCCATCGAGCAGAACTACGACGAGCGCGGCATCGTCTGGCCGGACAATATCGCGCCGTTCCAGGTGGCCATTCTGCCAATGAACATGCACAAGTCTTACCGCGTGCAGGAGCTGGCCGAGAATCTGTATGCCGAGCTGCGCGCTCAGGGTATCGAAGTGCTGATGGATGACCGTAAAGAGCGTCCGGGCGTGATGTTTGCCGATATGGAACTGATCGGTATCCCGCACACCGTCGTCATCGGCGACCGTAACCTCGACAGCGATGAGATTGAATACAAATACCGTCGCAGCGGCGAAAAACAGATGATCAAGACCGGCGATATTCTTGATTACCTGGTGAAAGCCGTCAAAGGCTAAACAAAAAACCCCGCTCTGGCGGGGTTTTTTAATGGCTCAACGTCAAATTATTTACTGTTACAGTCTTTACCCGCGGCAAACTTCGCGTCTTTATCTGCCACCAGCGTTTTCACCATCTCCCCGCTATCCGGGTTTGGCTCCAGCGTAAAGTGGCCGTCAACCGTCAGCAATACCGGCTTGCTGTCATTGCCGCGCGCCACGGCGTAATCACGTTCAAGCTGCGCATTGTTTGCCACGCTGACTTTCTTACCGGTAGCGCAGTCAGTAAAGATCGCCGCATCCGCCATATAGAAATACATCCCCCGCATCGTCATTGGCGTGGCTGGCAGCGACGCTTTCACCGGCGTCAGCGTGTAGTTGAGCTGGGATTCAATCGGATTGCCTTCCCGGTCGAGCATTTCCATGTTCTCACCTTTAGGGCGGAACCAGGTTTTGTCACCGGTGGTATCTGTCAGGACCAGCTTCTCCGCCGTACGCGCCCATGTCCCGTAGGTGGCAAATGAAGAGGGTTCTTTCGCGCCCTGGTAGCGTTGGTTCATCACCCAGGTACCGTCTTTTTGCAGGAACAGTGACGTTTCAATGCCTTCGCAGTCCGCGCAAGGCAATACGCCGCGCCAGCTCTGCTGCATTGGCTTTAACTCTTCATTCTGCGCTGGCTGCAAAACCTGCGTTTCAGAACGGTTGTTACACCCGAAAAGCGCAAACAATGTACTCACTGCCAGCGCTGAAAATAATGCTTTTTTCACAATGAATTCCTTATGAAAATTGTGTTCCCTTTCGTCACTCCATCGGGCGACGAACTTTACCGCGCAATGCTTTCACTGTGGATTTTTGGGCTTTCGAGGACAGCCGACGCTCTTTCGATGCGCGGGTTGGCCGTGTTGCCCGGCGGCTTTTTTGTACTGCCGTTAACTCTTTGATGACCGCCACCAGCCTGGCTAGCGCCGCCTCCCGGTTTAATTCCTGGCTGCGATACTCCTGGGCTTTGATCACAATCACGCCATCGCTGGTGATCAGATGATGGCTGGCGGCAAGCAGGCTTTCTTTATAATACTCTGGCAGGCTTGATGCCCGAATGTCAAAACGCAAATGGATAGCCGTCGACGCCTTGTTGACGTGCTGTCCGCCCGCGCCCTGAGCACGGATGGCGGCGATCTCCAGCTCGCTATCAGGGATGCTGACGCTTCGGGACAAGACGATCATGACGCAGGCTGCCAGGCTGTCAGATGAATTTCCAGATTATTCTGAGAGTCAGAAAGCCAGATGGCTCCGTCCTGGATCGTTGCCTGCAGCGCCATCGTCCGGCTGGCGAACTCGCTCAGCTGCGCCAGCTGTTCATCATCCAGATACCAGACGACGAGATTTTTAAACTGCGCGCATTTATTCTTATTTTGCTGCCACCAAATCTCCGCCGCGCGCTGGTTATAGGCGAATAACGCCACTTCCGCAGACTGAGTACACGCCTTCTTAATCCTGCGCTCGTCCGGCAGACCGAGTTCAATCCATAAATCGATCCCCAGATGGTCGTTGCGCAGCCAGGCTTCAGGCTCGTCTTCCGCACTTAACCCACGGGTAAACTGCAGACGTTCATCAGCATACTTAATCCACGCCAGCAGGCGCAGCATCATACGCTCCTGTGTTTCGGAGGGGTGGCGTGCCAGCGTAAGCGACGCATCCAGAAACTGGTTGCGATCAAGATCGGCCACGTTGACCACTGCTTTATAAATTGTCGCTTTCAGCGCCATGAGAGAACTCCATTCGAATCAGCCGCACATTGTAGCGAAAACGGAGGCAAAAGGCTGTTACCGAGTAATAAATACACCGCTATCAAGGCGCTGATATTGCTTAAATGAGTATGGTATAGTCACCTTGCTAAACCGAGTTTATCTTCGTAGGCTTAATGATATCTCACAGTAAGTCAGTGCGCTGGCGGGAGGGGATGTGAATAATTATTGTGAGTTAATTCGCAAACGGTATGCGGAAATCGCCAGCGGAGATCTGGGGTATGTCCCGGACGCGTTGGGCTGTGTATTGAAAGTGCTTAATGAAGTGGCCTCTGATGAGAGCCTTTCAGAGTCGGTCAGGGAAAAAGCAGCGTATGCTGCGGCGAATTTACTGGTGAGCGATTATGTCGATGAATGATACTTATCAACCCATCAATTGTGATGACTATGACAACCTCGAACTCGCCTGCCAGCATCATTTAATACTGACGCTGGAGCTAAAAGATGGCGAAGTGTTGAAGGCGAAGGCCAGCGATCTGCTTTCACGCAAGAATGTGGAATACCTGGTCGTGGAAGATGCCGGTGCGACGCGCGAGCTGCGTCTGGACAAAATAGCCAGCTTCAGCCACCCGCAAATCGGCACCGTCGTGGTGAGCGAATCCTGATGACACTAACGGGCAGCCGGGCTGCCCGTTACGCTTTCCGCCACTCGAAGCTGGCCCCCTCTTCTGTCCACCCCTCTTCCGTGATGAAAACCCCTGCAGCAGCAATCAGCGTTTCACCGTAGAACAGCAGCGGCGTGGTGTCGCGTAGCCACGGCGGCACGTTGTACTCCTGCCATATCTTTTTCAGCTTCCGTCCCCCGTTGCGTCCGACGATATGCAGCAAGCCGCCAGCCTTAAAGCGCACGCTGACGGGTTCTCCGGGCTTTGGCAGACGCACATGCCCAGTCGGCATCAGAGAGACACTCCCCGCGTCACGGGGCAATATCAGCGGTGCCTCAGGTGAGGTCCAGTGAAGCACCACATCGGTCAGCGAGGGGGAGTATTTTACCCACCAGAGTTTGCCTTTATAGCGTCTGACCTCATATCCGCTGAGGTGTACGCAGGGGGAAGCATCTTCCCGCGCCTGCGCGACTTCGTCCCAGATACGGCTCAGCATTGCCCGCGACGGCATCGCAGCATGATGAGTGGCGAGCCAGCGACGTAACAGCGCGGCCCGATGCGCCGGGCTTATCGCCTCCAGAGGCGCAATTGCCAGCGCTCCGTCTTCTGAAATGAGGTCAGACAGCTCCTCGCTGAGTAACTCATCCAGCAGGCTTTCCTGTTCGGCACACAGCATGGCGCTTCTTGCCGTCGCGTCGGCGAAATGCGGCCAGCGCTCGCTTAAAAGCGGGAGGACGCGCAGACGCAGGAAGTTACGATCGTAGCTATCGTCCTGGTTGCTCTCATCTTCGATCCAGCTCAGCTGATGTTCCCGCGCCCAGGCTTCCAGCGACGCGCGTGTCTCGCCAAGCAACGGACGCAATAATTGCGTTCCGGCAAAATCAGAACGTGCCGGCATGGCGGAAAGCCCCGCGGGTCCGCTGCCACGCTTAAGCGCCAGCAAAAAAGTTTCGCACTGATCGTCCAGATGCTGCGCAGTGACCAGCGCTTCGCCGGGCAGCAATACGCCTGCAAAAGCGGTATAGCGGGCTTTACGCGCCTGCGCCTCAATACCCAATCCTTCATCAGCAAGCGTGACGCGCTCAACGATGAGCGGGATAGCCCACGCCTCACACAAGGCTTCACAGTGCGCCACCCAATCCTCTGCATGACGGCTTAGTCCGTGGTGGATATGTATAGCCCGAAGCTGGACGCCAGGGTCCCGGTCGCGCCAGAGCTTAAGGCGATGTAGCAACACGGTGGAATCCAGGCCACCGCTAAACCCCACCAGCAGCTGGCGGTACGGTGAAACGGCTTGTGCGATAGCGGGTAAGGTCATAGGAAATTACACATAAAAAATGCCCGAACTGAGCGGGCATTATCACACAGGACAAACATTACTGCTGGTAAAGCTCCAGCGGCAGGCCGTCCGGATCGTTGAAAAAGGTGAAACGCTTATCGGTAAATGGATCGACGCGAATCGCCTCGCACGTCACGCCGTGCGCTTCCAGGTGTTTTACTGCGCTATCAAGGTCATCAACGCTGAAAGCCAGATGACGCAGTCCGCAGGCTTCCGGACGGGACGGACGCGAAGGCGGGAAAGGAAAAGAGAACAGCTCAATCACATACTGCCCGTTTAGCGCGAGATCGCCCTTCCAGGAGTCACGCTCCTCGCGGTAGGCCTCGCTCATGAGCGTAAAGCCAAGAATGTCGCAGTAGAAGGCCTTACTTTTCGCATAATCGGTGGCGATGATCGCAATATGGTGAACCGCTTTTAAACCCAGCATAGCTTCTCCTTTTTATGATGCCTGAACGTTACAACCGAAAACCCACACCTGGCAAGCGGTCACCTTTATTTTAGGACTCGCACCCAGTACACGCCGTTTTCATCGCGTTTCGCGCCGTGGATATCCGTTTCAAAGCCTGGATAGTGACGTCCTACCGAACAGAGCATCAGCAGAAAATCGAGCACCGCCCGGCTCTCCTCGGTGATCATCTCACCCGGCATCAGCAGCGGCACGCCCGGCGGATACGGCAGGATCATGTTGGCCGATACCCGCCCGACCAGATTTTCCAGCTCAACGGTTTCGACTTCGCCTTTCACCTGCCGCTGCCAGGCTTTGTGCGGCGTCAGCTTCATGTCAGGCAGGACGTCAAACGCCTGGAGCATCAGGCGCGGCAGATCGTGCTGGCGGATCAGCCGGTGGATCCCCTGGGCCAGATCCTGAATGCGCATGTTGCGGTAAAAGTCAGGATCTTCCGCGTAGAGATCCGGCAGCATGTTCTTCACCCGCAGGTTGAGATCATAGGCGCGCTTGAACTCCATCAGCCCGCGGAGCAAACCCATCGCCCGTGTTTTATCGATCCCGATGCTGAACAGGAACAGCAGATTGTAAGGACCGGTTTTTTCCACCACCACACCGCGCTCGTCAAGGAACTTCGCTACCAGTGCAGCAGGGATCCCCTCCTCGCCCATCACGCCCTGTTCGTCCATGCCCGGCGTCAGGATCGTCACCTTCACGGGATCGAGAAACATGTGGTCTGCATCGGCATCCCGGAAGCCGTGCCAGCTCTCTCCCGGCGCGACGGGCCAGCACTCCGCCTCGTCGATCTCTTCCGGCTGCCAGATATCGAAGAACCAGCCGTCGGCCTCATCCTTCAGCCGCTGGACCTCTTTACGGAAATGCAGCGCCCGTTCCACCGAGCGGTTAATCAGGCGTTTACCCGGATTGCCGCGCAGCATCGCCGCCGCCGTCTCGATAGAGGCCACCAGCGGATAGCTCGGTGAGGTGGTGGTGTGCATCATAAAGGCTTCGTTAAACGTATCCTCATCGTACTCGCCTTTAATATGGATTAACGAAGCCTGCGAAAACGCGGCCAGCATTTTGTGCGTCGACTGCGTTTCGAAAAAGACCTTGCCCGGCACGCGCTCGCCGCTCATGCCGCTTTTACCCGCGTAAATCGGGTGGAAATTGGTGTACGGCACCCACGCGGAATCGAAGTGGATCGACGGCACGTCCAAAGTCTTTTTGATCCAGTTCGTGTTATACAGCAGACCGTCATAAGTGGAGTTGGTGATTACCGCATGGACAGGCCAGCTTGCGTCGGGGATCGCCGCAACCTTACTTTCGATGGCCTGGTGCGTGAACTCCCGGCGCGGAATGCCGCCGAGGATACCGAGCGCGTTACGCGTGGGTGACAGCCAGATCGGGACGACGTCGCTCATCATCAGCAGGTGCGCCAACGATTTATGGCAGTTACGGTCAATCAGCAACGTGCTTCCGGTTGGCGCGGCGTACATCCCGACGATTTTGTTCGAGGTCGAGGTGCCATTGGTCACCATATAGCTCTGCTCGGCGCCAAAGGTGCGGGCGATATACTCTTCGGCTTCCAGATGCGGGCCGGTGTGATCCAGCAGAGAACCCAGTTCTGTCACTGAAATCGACACGTCTGCTTTCAGGGTGTTGCCGCCGAAGAAATCATAGAACAGGCACCCCACCGGGCTTTTTTGATAGGCCGTTCCGGCCATGTGTCCCGGCGTACAGAAGGTGTATTTCCCCTCTTTCACATAGGTGAACAGCGCGCGCGTAAACGGCGGCGTGATGTTATCCAGGTATTCACCGGTGTACTGCTGAATGCGGGTCGCAATGTCCTCGGCCACGCCGAGCGAGTATTCGAAGAACCACAGCGCCATGCGCATATCGTGCGCGCTGACGTCCATGGTCGAGTGTGTGTTGATAAAGGCGTAGAGCGGAAGGTATTCATTCAGCCTGTTGATCTCGCTGCACAGCTCCATGTCGTATTCGTCCCAGTCGAATATCACGCCACAGATGCGCGGATTATGTTCGATGAATTTCAGCAGATCGGCGCTGTTTTGCGGCCAGATCAGCTGATAACCGCGTGCTTTAAGAGCTTGCTCCAGCTCCTTGATGGGCTCGTCTTTATAAAAGACGCCGTGTGGCCCCATGATGGCGATGATGTTCATGGTTTACCTCCTTGAAAAACATCAGATAAGCATAGTTAAGGTAAACGGCAGGTATAAAAAAAGCCGCAACAATGTGCGGCTTTTCAGATAATTGTGAAGCTTACGCGTAACCGTAGGTCATCAGACGCTGGTAACGACGGTTGAGCAGGTCTTCTTTGCTCAGGACGTCCAGATCGGCCAGGTCGGCCAGCAGCTGTGCTTTCAGGGAAGCAGCCATCACTTCCGGCTTACGATGCGCGCCGCCCAGAGGCTCCGGGATAACGGTGTCGATCAGCTTCAGCTCTTTCAGACGCGGCGCAATGATGCCCATCGCTTCCGCGGCCAGCGGCGCTTTGTCGGCGCTTTTCCACAGAATGGACGCACAGCCTTCCGGGGAGATAACGGAATAGGTGCTGTACTGCAGCATATTCACTTTATCGCCCACGCCAATCGCCAGCGCGCCGCCGGAACCACCCTCACCGATAACGGTACAGATGACCGGAACCTTCAGGCGAGACATCTCGCGCAGGTTGCGTGCGATAGCTTCAGACTGGCCGCGCTCTTCCGCGCCTACGCCTGGGTATGCACCCGGCGTGTCGATGAAGGTGATGATTGGCATATTGAAACGCTCAGCCATCTCCATCAGACGCAGGGCCTTACGGTAGCCTTCTGGTGCTGGCATACCGAAGTTACGACGGATCTTCTCTTTGGTTTCACGGCCTTTCTGGTGACCAATGATCATCACCGGACGTCCATCCAGACGCGCGATACCGCCGACGATAGCTTTATCGTCAGCGTATGCGCGGTCGCCTGCCAGTTCGTCAAATTCGTCAAACGCCAGGCGGACATAATCCAGGGTGTACGGACGCTGTGGATGACGCGCCAGCTGCGCGATCTGCCATGCGCCGAGATCGGCAAAGATTTTGCGCGTCAGCTCTACGCTTTTTTCGCGCAGACGATGCACTTCTTCGTCGATGTTAATATCCAGTTTTTCATCCTGACGGCTTACCGCTGTCAGAGAATCGATTTTCGCTTCCAGCTCAGCAATCGGCTGTTCGAAATCAAGGAAATTCAGACTCATAGTATTCCTGTATTAGTCAAACTCCAGTTCCACCTGCTCCGAACCAATGAGGCCACGGAGATCGTTCAGTAAACGATCGCTCGGAGAGACACGCCACGTTGCACCAAAGCGCAACCGCGCACGTGCATCCGCCCTCTGATAGTAGAGATGTACTGGAATGGTCCCCGAGCGGTGGGGTTCCAGAGACTGACGGAGTCGGTTTAAAAGCTGGTCATCAATTTGCCTGTCCGTCAGCGAGATAGCAAGCCCGCGAGCATATTTTTCCCGGGCTTCGTCAATGTCCATCACTTCGCGGGCGGTCATTTTAAGCCCCCCGCTGAAGTCATCAAAGCTGACCTGTCCGCTGACGATAAGTATGCGGTCTTTTTCCAGCAATTGCTGGTATTTATCCAGCGCGTCGGTGAACAACATCACCTCCAGACGCCCGGAACGGTCATCCAGGGTACAGATGCCGATACGATTGCCGCGCTTGGTGACCATTACCCTTGCAGCAATCACGAGCCCCGCAGCCGTGGTGATTTTACCACGTTCTGTCGGATGCATGTCTTTAAGCCTGTGGCCGCCGACATAGCGCTCAATTTCTTTAAGATACTGGTTGATCGGGTGCCCCGTCAGGTACAGACCTAACGTTTCCCGCTCTCCATCCAGCACCACCTGTTCTGGCCACGGCTGGCAGTTGGAATAGGACTGCTCGATCTGCTCTGGCTCTTCCGCCAGCACGCCGAACATATCCGCCTGGCCAATGGCTTCCGCTTTTGCATGCTGATCGGCCGCCTTCAACGCATCGCCGAGCGAGTTCATCAGCGCGGCACGGTGTGGCCCCAGCCTGTCAAACGCGCCGGACATGATCAGTTTTTCCAGCACGCGGCGGTTCAGTTTTTTGGTATCGGTACGGGCGCACAGATCGAACAGCTCACGGAAGTAGCCGCCGTTATTACGCGCTTCGATGATCGCCTCGATCGGCCCCTCACCCACGCCTTTGATCGCGCCGATCCCGTAGACGATCTCCCCGTCATCGTTAACGTGGAAATGGTACAGACCCGAGTTAATATCCGGCGGCAGGATCTTCAGCCCCATGCGCCAGCACTCGTCCACCAGGCCAACCACCTTCTCAGTGTTGTCCATATCGGCGGTCATTACCGCCGCCATAAACTCAGCGGGATAGTGGGCCTTGAGCCACAGCGTTTGATACGAAACCAAAGCATAGGCGGCGGAGTGAGATTTGTTAAATCCGTACCCGGCGAATTTCTCCACCAGGTCGAAGATTTTCATCGCCAGTTCGCCATCGACGCCGTTTTTCTTCGCCCCATCTTCAAAGATGGAGCGCTGCTTGGCCATCTCTTCCGGCTTTTTCTTACCCATCGCACGACGCAGCATGTCCGCGCCGCCAAGGGTATAGCCGGAAAGCACCTGGGCGATCTGCATGACCTGTTCCTGATACAGGATGATGCCGTAGGTCGGCTCCAGCACCGGTTTCAGGCTTTCATGCTGCCACTGTACGTCCGGGTAGGAAATCTCTTCGCGCCCGTGTTTACGGTCGATAAAGTTATCCACCATCCCTGACTGCAGCGGGCCCGGACGGAACAGGGCCACCAGTGCGATCATATCTTCGAAGCAGTCGGGCTGCAGGCGTTTAATCAGATCTTTCATGCCGCGGGATTCAAGCTGGAAGACGGCTGTTGTCTCCGAGCGCTGCAGCATGTCGAAACTTTTCTTGTCATCCAGCGGGATGGCCGCGATATCCAGCGGCGGCTCGCCGTTCTTCTCGCGGCGGGCGTTGATCATCTCCAGCGCCCAGTTGATGATAGTCAGCGTGCGCAGGCCGAGGAAGTCGAACTTCACCAGCCCGGCGTATTCCACGTCGTTTTTATCGAACTGGGTGACCGGGTGCTGGCCCGCTTCGTCGCAGTAGAGCGGCGCAAAGTCGGTGATTTTGGTCGGGGCGATAACCACGCCCCCCGCATGCTTACCGGCGTTACGCGTCACGCCTTCCAGCTTGCGCGCCATGTCGATCAGCGCTTTTACCTCTTCATCAGCTTCGTAGATTTCCGGCAGCTGAGGTTCAGCTTCAAAGGCTTTTGCCAGCGTCATGCCCGGATCGGGCGGCACCAGCTTTGAAATACGATCGACAAAACCGTACGGATGACCCAGCACGCGGCCCACGTCGCGGATAACCGCTTTCGCCGCCATGGTACCGAAGGTAATGATCTGCGAAACCGCGTCACGACCGTACATATCGGCCACGTGCTCAATCACCTGGTCGCGTTTTTCCATGCAGAAGTCGACGTCGAAGTCGGGCATGGAGACACGTTCCGGGTTAAGGAAACGTTCGAACAGCAGGTCAAACTCCAGCGGATCGAGGTCGGTAATTTTCAGCGCATACGCCACCAGTGAGCCCGCACCCGAGCCACGGCCCGGACCTACCGGCACGCCGTTATCCTTCGACCACTGGATAAACTCCATTACAATGAGGAAGTAGCCCGGGAAGCCCATCTGGTTAATCACCTGGAGTTCAATATCCAGGCGTTCGTCATACTCCGGACGACGTTTTTTACGCTCTTCTTCATCCGGGAACAGGAATTCGAGACGCTCTTCCAGACCTTCTTTCGATTTCATGACCAGGAAATCTTCCGTGGTCATGTCCCCGGTCGGGAACTGCGGCAGGAAGTATTCGCCGAGGCGCACGGTCACGTTACAGCGCTTGGCAATCTCTACGCTGTTTTCCAGCGCTTCCGGAATGTCGGAGAAGAGCTCGCACATCTCCTCTTCGCTGCGCATATACTGCTGCGATGAGTAGTTCCGCGGACGCTTTGGATCGTCGAGAGTGAAGCCATCGTGGATAGCGACGCGAATTTCATGCGCATCAAAATCGCCGGACTCCAGGAAACGCACGTCATTCGTTGCCACCACGGGCAAGCCGCGCTCTTCTGCCAGCGCGACAGCAGCGTGCAGATAGTTCTCTTCATCCTGGCGGCCGGTGCGAATCAGCTCCAGATAGTAACGATTCGGGAAGTACTCTTCATAGAACGAGACGCACTGATCCACCAGCGCGCTGTTACCGCGCAGCAGGGATTTACCGACATCGCCCATGCGGCCGCCGGAGATCAGCAGCAGCCCTTCGTTCAGCTCAGCCAGCCATTCCCTGTCAATCCACGGACCCAGCGCCCCATAACCGCGCTGATAGGCTTTTGAGATAAGCAGAGTGAGGTTTTGGTAACCCGTATTGTTCATAGCCAACACGGAGATTTGCGTCAGTTCATCGCCGATGAGATCGCTCTGCACATGGAAATCCGCACCGACGATAGGCTTCATCCCCGCGCCATGCGCCGTCCCGTAGAACTTAACCAGGCCGCACAGGTTGGTAAAATCGGTGATCGCCAGCGCAGGCATGCCAAGCGAGGCCGCCTTTTTTACCAGCGGCCCGGTCTTTGCCAGCCCATCGATCATGGAGTAGTCGCTATGCACCCGCAGGTGTACGAAACGTGGTTCAGCCATCTTCAGATCCCGCGTTACTTAATTGCTTGCGTCTTGATTCAGGACACCAGTCCCAGCGCGCGCTTCACCGGGCCAAAGCTGCGCCGATGATGTTCAGTTGCGCCATGTTCAGCCAGCTTTTCCAGATGGAAAGCCGTTGGATATCCCTTATGCTGGGCGAAACCATATGCGGGATAAGTGAGGTCCAGCGCGGCCATTTCGGCGTCGCGCGTCACTTTGGCAATAATAGACGCTGCACTGATCTCTGCGACGCGGCTGTCGCCTTTAACGACGGCCATCGAAGGCATCGGCAGCGCCGGGCAACGGTTACCGTCGATCAGCACATATTCAGGCACAACCTTCAGGCCAGCAACGGCTCGCTGCATTGCCAGCATCGTGGCGTGCAGAATATTCAGATCGTCGATTTCATTCGGCTCTGCGCGCCCGACGCTCCACGCCAGCGCCTTCTCTTTAATTTCATCGAACAGCGCCAGGCGGCGTTTCTCACTGAGTTTTTTTGAGTCGTTCAGACCCATAATCGGGCGCGTTGGATCGAGAATCACCGCCGCGGTCACCACGGCACCGACCAACGGGCCGCGCCCGACTTCATCCACTCCGGCAACGAGGTGCGTGTGGGGATAAGTAAATTCCATCATTTTGCTAACTCCAGCACTGCATCAGCCGCCTGCTCATCAGCATTACAGCGGATCTGCTGATGCATTTCACGGAAAGTATCGTGCATCTGGTGGCTGGTCTTGCCGTTGGCCAGCAGCGGCAGCAGGGCATCCGCAAGCGCCTGCGGCTGGCACTCATCCTGCAACAGCTCTTTCACCAGCTCGCGCCCGGCAAGCAGGTTTGGCAGGGAGACATAATCCGTTTTCACCAGACGTTTTGCCAGCCAGAAGGTAAACGGCTTCATGCGATAACCGACCACCATCGGGCATTTCGCCAGCATACACTCCAGCGCTGCCGTGCCGGAAGCCAGCAGTGCGGCATCGCTTGCATACATGGCTTCCCGCCCTTTCCCGTCGAGAAGACGAACGTGAAGATCCGGGGCAACGTCGGCTTTGATACGCTCGAACTGCTCGCGGCGTTTAGCATTCACCAGCGGCACAACCACTTCAAGATCGGGCCAGGTCTGGCGAAGAATCTGCGCGGTCTTCAGGAAATCAGCGCTCAGCATCTCGACCTCTGCGCCACGGCTGCCCGGCAGCAACGCCAGACAGTGCACATCATGCGGGATACCCAGCACGTCTCGCGCCGCGTTTTTATCCGGATCCAGCGGCATCGCATCCGCCATGGTATGACCGATAAAACGGCACGGAACATTAAATCTGTCGTAAAACGCTTTTTCGAAAGGCAGGAAAGCCAGCACCAGATTGGTGGACCGTCCGATTTTGAAAACGCGTTTCTGTCGCCACGCCCAGACGGACGGACTGACATAGTGAATGGTTTTGATGCCCTGCTTTTTCAGATTACCTTCGAGGGTAATGTTGAAATCAGGTGCATCGATACCGACAAACACATCGGGTTTGAGTTCGGTAAAGCGGCGGGTGAGATCGGCACGAATATGCAGCAGGCGTCGCAGGCGCCCCAGCACCTCGACGATGCCCATCACGGCCAGCTCTTCCATTTCATACCAGGCTTCACAGCCTTCGGCCTGCATCAGCGGGCCAGCCACGCCAACAAAGCGAGCATTGGGTACGCGCGCCTTAAGCGCCCGGATGAGACCTGCACCAAGAATATCGCCGGAGGTTTCTCCGGCGACCAGGGCTATCGTAAGCGGACGACTGTCGACCATTAACGAATCAGACCCCTCGTGGAACGGTCAAAGAATTCCATGAACGCGTTCACTTCAGGATGCTTATTCGCCAGCTCGGCAATTTCCGGCTTCGCCTCTTCCAGCGTTTTACCGCTACGGTACAGCAGTTTGTACGCGTTGCGGATAGCAGTAATCGCTTCGCGGCTAAAGCCACGACGCTTGAGGCCTTCGATGTTCACGCCAAACGGCGTGGCATGGTTGCCCTGCGCAATCACATACGGCGGGACGTCCTGCGCCACACCGGAGCATCCGCCGACCATCACGTGTGCACCAATGATGCAGAACTGATGGACTGCGGTCATGCCGCCAATAATTGCGAAGTCATCAACCGATACGTGTCCTGCCAGCGTTGCGTTGTTGGCAAGAATACAGCGATCGCCCACGGCACAGTCGTGCGCAATGTGCGCATTCACCATGAACAGGTTGTCGCTGCCCACCTTCGTCAACCCACCACCCTGCACTGTTCCACGATGGATGGTGACGCTTTCGCGAATACGGTTACGATCGCCAATTTCCAGACGGGTCGACTCACCAGCATATTTCAGATCCTGGTTAACTTCGCCGATGGAAGCGAACTGATAGATCTCGTTATTGCAGCCAATGGTCGTGTGACCATTCACGACAACGTGAGATTTCAGTACTGTACCCTCACCAATTTCGACATGGGGTCCAACAATACAAAACGGGCCAATGTGGACGTTTGCGCCAATAATGGCACCGGTTTCCACAATAGCGGTAGGATGAATAAAGGCGGATTTATCAATCACGTATCAGGACTCCCGGCTACGAGCACACATCATCGTCGCTTCGCAAACAACTTTGCCGTCAACCAGCGCTACGCCTTTGAAGCGAGTCAGGCCACGACGCGTTTTTTCAAAAGTGACTTCCATGATCATCTGATCACCAGGCACGACAGGACGCTTGAAGCGCGCTTCATCAATACCTGCGAAGTAATACAGTTCACCCGGCTCCAGCTTACCGACGCTTTTAAACGCCAGAATACCGGTAGCCTGAGCCATCGCTTCCAGAATCAACACACCCGGGAAGATAGGCTTACCCGGGAAGTGTCCCTGGAAGAACGGCTCGTTCACGGAAACATTTTTCACTGCGCGCAGAAAACGACCTTCTTCAAAATCCAGCACACGGTCTACCAGCAAAAACGGGTAGCGGTGCGGCAGAAGTTCTAAAATCTCTTCAATATGCAGAGTATGAGTGTCAGTAGTCAAAATACTCTTCCTGTCAAAATGTACTGATAACAATAATAACACGGCCTGCCGGTTTATTAGAAAGCCGACAGGCCGGGAAAGATAACGTTAAACGGGTGACGTTTAGTCTTGTTGATCGATCTTACGCTCAAGAGACTTGAGTCGCTTGTTCATATCATCAATGTTCATCACCAGAGCTGCTGTTTTACGCCATACCTTGTTGGGTTGCAGCGGAATACCGGAGGAATAGACGCCAGGTTCAGTGATAGGACGCATTACCATGCCCATGCCCGTCACCGTCACCTTGTCGCATATTTCCATATGGCCATTAATCACGCTCGCGCCGCCAATCATGCAGTAACGACCAATTTTCAGGCTGCCCGCCATGATGACGCCCCCCGCAACCGCGGTATTGTCGCCAATCACAACGTTATGCGCAATCTGGCACTGGTTATCGATGATAACACCATTGCCAATAATCGTGTCGTCGAGTGCACCACGATCGATCGTGGTACAGGCTCCGATCTCCACGCGATCGCCAATAATAACGCGACCAAGCTGCGGGATCTTAACCCAGTTACCGCGATCGTTCGCGTAACCAAAGCCATCAGAACCAATCACGGTACTGGACTGGACGAGGCAATTTTCGCCGATTTCAACTTCATGATAAACGGACACATTGGCCCATAAACGGGTGCCAGCGCCGATTTTCGTATTTTTCCCAACGAAGCATCCAGGGCCAATGACGACGTTATCGCCCAGCTCAACGCCAGATTCAATAACCGCATTCGCGCCAACGGCCACGTTGTTACCCAGCTTAGCCGTCGGATCAATCGCTGCACTGGCAGCAATGTTCTGCGCCGGCTGCGGCGTGGTATCAAGAATTTGAGCCATGCGTGCATACGTCAGGTAGGGATTTTTCACTACCAGCGCGCTTCCAGTGGCAAAAGGAAGATCGTCCTGCGTCAGAACAACAGCTGACGCCTGGCATTGAGCCAGTTGTTCACGGTACTTAGGGCTTACCATGAAGGTAATCGTGCCAGCTTTAGCAGATTGCATGGACGCAACAGCGGTGATGACGATATCGCCATCACCGTGTAATTCTGCATCCAACTGCTGAGCTAAATCAGCCAGTCGAATTGAAGGCATTACTTATTTAACCTGTTTCAGAACATCAGCGGTGATGTCTTTAACATCGCTGCTGTTGAAAGCAACGGCGTTCGCATCAACAACCAGATCGATGCTCTGATCGGCAGCAACTGCTTTAACAGCAGTCTGAATGCGAGTCACCAGCTTGCCACGCTCTTCGTTAGAACGACGCTGACGATCCTGCTCGAAAGCCTGCGCTTTCTGGGAGAAGGTCTGGCGCTGAGCCATAACGTCTTTTTCCAGTTTGCTGCGATCGCTTGCTTTCATGGTAGAACCATCACGCTGCAGACGCTGCATTTTGGACTGAAGATCGCCTTCCATACGCTGCAGTTCGCTCGCACGGCCTTTGAATTCGTTTTCCAGAGTCGCAGAAACACCTGTTTTCTGAGCGACCTGCTGGAACAAATTACCCATGTTGACGATTGCGATTTTGTCTGCTGCCTGAGCAGAAGTTGCCATCGCTAAACCGAGACCTGCAGCTAATAACCACTTTTTCACAATTAACTCCTTACCATCCCATTGGCACCAGAAGGTACCGTTCTTTGCGTGGCAAGGCGACCGTTTTACCGATCGCCGGTTGTCAGCGCTACACTGCCAACGCATTCCATTGCAGCGGATTATTACCAGGTTTTACCAATGTTAAACTGGAATTGCTCCGCTTTGTCTCCATCGTATTTCTTAAACGGCTGGGCGTAGGAGAAGACCAACGGCCCCAGCGGTGACATCCATTGTAATGCGATACCGGCAGACATGCGAATATTGCCCGGATCGCTATAGTCTGGAACGCCAGCCGCGCGCATCTGGGCAGTATTCTCCCAGTTGGTATCCCACACCGTACCCGCATCCCAGAAGAAGGACGTACGTACGGAGTTCGCGTATTTATCACTGATAAATGGCGTTGGGGTGATGAACTCCAGGCTGGCCACGGCCATGGCGTTACCGCCTACCGCATCATCAGAGCTACATACTTGTTTTGGATCACGGCTTGCGCAGTTATCTTCATCATTACCGCCGTAATAAACCGCTTTCGGACCAATGTTGTTAGACTGGAAGCCACGCACGGTGCTTGAACCACCCGCGTAGAAGTTCTCATAGAACGGCAACTCTTTACTGCCGATACCGTCACCATAGCCCCAACGGGTACGACCCAGCACCACCCACTTGTGATCGTCATCAATCGGGAAGTAGGACGCGGTATCCAGCGTCACCTTGTAGAACTCGTTATCGGAACCAGGAATGGTCACCTTACCGTTCAGGTTGACGCGAGAGCCTTCCGTTGGGAAGAAACCGCGATCAAGACGGTTGTAGGTCCAGCCATAGTTGAAGGTGAAGTCATCTGCAGCAAAACCGTTGTCATCGCTGGAGGTACTCGCCGACTGGCCGATGGAATCCAGATAACGCCACATCGCCACCTGCGGCTGCATGTTGGACAGGTCGTTATGCACGTAACCTAAGCCCGCTCGCAGGGTGTTGTATTCGTTAACCGGGAAGCCAAGCGTTCCGTCCACACCGTAACTTTTGTTGGTGTAGGAAGACAGATCTGCATCATCCGCTTTAAAGTCGTTATAGAAGATACGACCGCCCAGGCTCACACCGTCAACGGTGAAGTATGGGTTGGTAACGGAGAACTCAGAGTAGGTCTGGTAGTCGTTTTTGGTACCGTTAATACCAACAGAGTAACCCGTACCCAGCCAGTTATCCTGCTGGACGCCTACCTGGAAACTCACGCCGCTTTCCGTGCCGTAGCCCACGCCGAAGTTAAAGCTACCGGTGTTACGCTCTTTCACTTTATAAACGACATCAACCTGATCCGGGCTGCCCGGTACACGCTGAGTTTCAGTATCTACGGTTTCAAAATAGCCCAGACGGTTCAGACGCTCTTTACCCTGGTCGACCAGGTCGCTGCCCAGCCACGCCCCTTCCATCTGACGCATTTCACGACGCAGAACGGAGTCTTTAGAGGTGTCATTACCGACGAAGCGGATCTTACGCACGTAGAAACGGTTACCCGCATCAACGTTAACGTGCAGCTTAACGGTTTTATCCGCATCGTTGATTTCCGGCTGGGTTTGTACGCGCGGATAGGCATAACCATAGCGGCCGAGCAGCTTCTTAATGCTGTCTTCCATTTTGGTGACTTTGGATCCGCTGTACAGATCGCCCGGCTGAATTTTGGTCAGCGATTCGATCTCAGCAGAATGCCCCGCCAGGTTACCACTCACTTCAACACCAGAAAGCTTGTACTGATCGCCTTCAGTGATGTTAACCGTAATGTAGATACCTTTCTTGTCCGGAGTCAGACTGACCTGAGTCGAGTCGATGTTGAAACGGGCATAACCGCGATCCAGATAGTAGCTGCGCAGGGTTTCAAGGTCGCCCGCCAGCTTCTGTTTCTGGTATTTACGATCGCCAACCACGTTCCACCACGGCACTTCATCGCGCAGCTGGAAGGTCGAGATCAGTTCGTCGGTGCTGAACGCGTGGTTACCCACGATGTTGATCTGCTGGATCTTCGCAGAAACACCTTCCTGGAAGACCAGCTTCAGGTCAACACGGTTACGCGGGAGCGGAGTGACAACCGCTTTCACGCTGGCGCTGTATTTACCGACGCTGTAGTAGAAGTCTTCCAGACCTTTTTCAATGTCTGAAAGGGTTGTGCGGTCCAGAGATTCACCCACACGAACACCCGATGCTTCAAGGTTTTGCTTGAGCATGTCATCTTTCACCGACTTGTTGCCGGAGAAAGTGATACTGGCGATCGTTGGACGTTCTTTTACCTGTACCAGCAGCGTATCACCATCGCGCAGGACGCGGACGTCCTCGAAGTTGCCGGTGGCAAACAGAGCACGGATGGTGTTACTGATATCTTCATCATTAACCGTATCGCCGGGGCGCACAGGCATACTGAGGAGGGCCGCACCAACGGCGACACGCTGAAGGCCTTCGAAATGAATATCTTTCACTACGAACCCGTCAGCACCGTATACGGTGGCGCTGCTAAACAGCAGCGACGCTATGAGCAACTTTTTCATCGCCATCGTTATTATGCGTTCTTCCTAACTAACTCTCTTACAACCGAGAGAAATCATTGAAAAGTGCAAGCCCCATTAACAGCACCAGCAAAATCGAGCCAATGCGATAACTAAAGTCTTGAACTCGCTCGGATACCGGCCCGCCTTTTAGCTTTTCAATCGCTAAAAACAGCAGATGACCCCCGTCTAAAACGGGAAGCGGGAACAGGTTGATAATCCCAAGGTTCACGCTAATAAGCGCGAGGAACATGAGATAGTAAATCACCCCGAACTCCGCTGACATCCCAGCCCCCTGAGCAATCGAGATTGGCCCACTGAGGTTGTTCAGTTTCACATCACCGGTTATCAATTTCCCCAACATGTTGACCGTCAGCTTCATCAGTTGCCATGTTTTATCCGTGGCTTCAAGAATGGCGCTGAACGGCCCATACTGGCGTATAGTCTTGTACTCATCTGGCAGCGGGATCACTTTTGGCACAACGCCTGCAAACCCTTCTGCCTTTTTGCCGACCGACTTCGTATCCGGGATCAGCGTCAGCGAAAGCGGACTGCCTTGCCTTTCAACTTCCAGCGCGAGGGACGTCCCCGGATTATCGCGCACCAGAGTAACAAAGGTCATCCACTCTGTTAATGGTTGACCATCGACTTTAACGATCCTGTCGCCAGCTTGCAAACCCGCTTTGCTCGCCGCAGAATTTGCCTGTACTTCGGCTAATACCGGCTCAATCTGCGCGCCGCGGGGACGAATGCCCAGCGCAGCGACGGGATCCTCTTTGTCTGGCTCGAAACGCCAGTGGCGTAAATCCAGTACTTTGTCCTGACGCGCGTCTGACCCAAATGGCGAAACGCTGATAGTTGTCTGCGGATCGCCAATTTTGGCTACCAGCTGCAGTCGCACGGCATCCCAATCAGGGGTTTCGATGCCATCAATCGCTTTAAGTTCCATCCCGGAGGTAATTTGCGCACTCGCCGCGATGGAGTCAGGGGCAATATCCCCCACTACCGGACGCACGCCAGGGACGCCGATGATAAACACCAGCCAGTAAGCGAAAATCGCAAAGATGAAGTTGGCTACCGGTCCGGCAGCGATGATGGCGGCGCGTTGTCCAACGGTTTTGTTGTTAAACGCACTGTGTCGCAGTTCGGGAGCGACAGGCTCAACACGTTCGTCGAGCATTTTGACGTAGCCGCCAAGCGGGATAAGGGCGATGACAAATTCCGTGCCGTGACGGTCGGTGCGCGTCCAGAGTGATTTGCCAAAACCAATGGAGAATCGCTCTACCCGCACACCACAACGGCGAGCAACCCAGAAATGGCCAAATTCATGCACGGTAATCAGTACACCCAGTGCAACAATGAACGCCGCCAGATTCCAGAGAATGCTCAGCATAAAACCTTCCGTTAAATCGTCCCGAATACCAGTAAAAGCAGGCAAGCAAATACTGGAACAGCCGCTGTCAGGCTGTCAATGCGATCCAGTATACCGCCATGCCCTGGAATAAGATGTCCGCTGTCCTTAATCCCTGCTTCACGCTTAAACATACTTTCGGTTAAATCACCGAGCACTGAGGCAAGTGCAGCAAAAATCGAGCACACCAGCAGTATTGACGGTGCCACGGCCAGATCTGCCCAGACGCCATAGCCCCAGGAGATGATCGCTGCCGTAAACAAGCCGCCGATGAAGCCTTGCCAGGTTTTCCCCGGCGAAACTTTTGGTGCCAGCTTATGTTTGCCAAACAGTTTACCAAACATATAGGCCCCGGAGTCAGCCCCCCAGACGAGAATCATCACGTAAAGCAGCCAGATCGCACCGCTGTAGTGGTTTTCGTCATAATGCCAGGCGCGCAGCGCGACCATGCCCCAGAAAAACGGAACAATGGTGAGCAAACCAAAAATCAGTCGCAGCACTTTTGAATGACGCCAGATTGCGGCCGAACCTGGATAAAAAAGCACCAGTAATAGCGCAACAACCCACCAGGCCAACGACATCCACAAGGAGCCGGCAACCAGCGGTTGATGAATATCATGGTGATATTCAGGCAACATAAACAGCATTATGGCCAGGATAAAGCCACAGAGTACCGCAAGCCATACTCGCTGGCTGCGCGAGGTAAAGCCGCTAAACTGTCCCCATTCCCACGCGGCAAGCATGCACACTACCAGCGTGACAATGGCGAATCCCACCGGGGGCAGCAAAAACAGCGCCGCAATGACAATGGGTATTAAAACAAAAGCGGAAATCAGGCGATACTTCAGCAAAAGCTACCCCCATCAGGCTTTGTCGCCACCTGGCTCGGTGCCGCCGAAACGACGCTCTCGATTGGCAAAGGCATGCAGCGCACCTTCAAAGTCTTGTTCATCAAAATCGGGCCAGAGAACATCTGTAAAGTAAAGTTCAGCATAGGCAATTTGCCATATCAGAAAGTTACTTATGCGATGTTCCCCCCCTGTCCTAATTACCAAATCCACAGGTGCCAGTTCATTCATGCAGATTTGCTTGCTCAGCGCCTCTTCATCAATCTGGTCGGGTCTCAACAGCCCTTCCTGAACCTGTTCGGCCAGATGCCGAACGCCCTGGATAATATCCCAGCGTCCACCGTAATTCGCCGCAACGTTGAGCGTCAGACCGGTATTATTTTCCGTCAGCGCTTCTGCTTTACGAATCCGCTCCTGCAAACGTGAGTTAAAACGACTGGTATCGCCAATGATGCGCAGGCGAACGTTGTGGCGGTGCAGGCTTTTTACTTCGCTGTCTAGCGCCCACACGAACAATTCCATCAACGCAGTCACTTCCTGCGGAGGTCGATTCCAGTTTTCACTGCTAAAAGCATAGAGCGTTAACGCATCAATGCCGTTATTGGCGGCAAAAGAGACGGCGCGGCGAACAGATTTCGCTCCCGCTTTATGCCCAAAGGCTCGTATTTTCCCTTGTCTTTTCGCCCAGCGCCCGTTGCCATCCATAATGATTGCTACATGACGGCAGCCATGAGCTGGCAAGTTTTCGCTTATTGGTTGATTCGCAGACAACATAACGCGTTTTTTGTCCCTGAAAGGATTTAACGGTACTCAGGAATACTTATGCCTGTACATAAAAAAGCCGTGTCAAACCACGGCTTACCTGACCACATAAAGTCAAATTCCTGCGATCAGGTGGCGCAGACTATATCACTGAAGCCCAACGCTAACAAATAGCACGACCACTAGTGCTTGCTTTATCACCAGCTTGCGAGACGTGTCACCTGTTTACGCGCAATATCACGAGCAGCTGTATCCACCGCCAGTACCTCTTCCACGCTTTGTGGCTCACGCAAATCCATCATTTCCAGTACCGATAAATTTAAGGACGCGATATCGGTAAAACGGATCTGCTGATTCAGAAATGCGTCAACGGTAATTTCATTGGCTGCATTCAGTGCCGTCGTCGCCGCCTGCCCCTGGTCAAAGGCGTTCATTGCAAGCTTCAGACAAGGATAACGATCGTAGTCTGGTTCACTGAACGTCAGAGAACTGAGCTTACAGAAATCAAGCGGCTTCACGCCGGATTTCACCCGGTTCGGCCATGCCATTGAATGGGCAATAGGCGTACGCATATCCGGCTCGCCGAGCTGTGCCAGCACGCTGCCATCCTGATAGCGCACCATCGAGTGAATCACCGACTGCGGGTGGATCAGTACTTCCATCTGTTTCGCCGACGCATTAAACAGCCAGCGCGCTTCAATGTATTCCAGACCTTTGTTCATCATGGTGGCAGAATCCACGGAGATTTTACGCCCCATTGACCAGTTCGGATGACGGCACGCCTGATCTGGCGTCATTGCGCGCAGTTCAGAGAGTGGCGTTTCACGGAACGGGCCACCAGACCCGGTAAGCAGAATCGACACAACGCCATTCTGCTCCAGGTCAGCGTACCCCAGGTTCTGTTGAAAAGGTTGCGGTAAACTCTGAAAAATGGCGTTATGCTCGCTGTCGACCGGTAAAAGACGCGCCCCGCGCTGTTTTACCGCGTCCATGAACAGACGTCCGCAGGTCACCAGCGACTCTTTATTGGCGAGCAAAACATCTTTACCGGCATCGATCGCAGCAAGTGTCGGCAGCAGACCGGCTGCGCCGACAATGGCCGCCATAACCTGGTCAACCTCATCCAGCGCCGTCATCTCGCAGGCCGCCTGCTGGCCACTCAGCACCTCGGTTCGGCTGCCCTTCTCACGCAGTTGGGCTTTTAGCAGGCGTGCGCTCTCTTCGTTATCCATCACCGCATAGCGGGGCATAAACTCCAGGCACTGCTCGACCATACGCTGCACATTCTTACCGGCCACCAGCGCTGTCACGGTGTAAAGTTCAGGATTATGGCGGACGACGTCGAGAGTACTGCAACCGATGGAGCCGGTTGAGCCGAGGAGTGTTAAATGCTTCATGAGATGCCCGAAAAAAGTTAGACCAGATAAAAGCAAAACGCCGCCAGCAAGACCCGAAGTCCCTCTGAACGGCGTTTATCAGTGTACGACAGAAATCAGAACTGCATCAGTTCCGCTTCTTTTTCTGCCAGCGCCGCATCAATTTTCTTGATGGCAGCGTCAGTCATTTTCTGAATGTCGTCCTGAGAACGACGATCGTCATCTTCGCTGATCTCTTTTTCTTTCAGCAGTGCTTTCACTTTATCGTTCGCATCGCGACGCACGTTACGCACGGAAACACGACCCTGCTCAGCTTCACCGCGAACCACTTTGATGAGATCTTTACGACGCTCTTCCGTCAGCGGAGGCAGCGGAACGCGGATGTCAGCACCCGCTGAGCTTGGATTCAGCCCCAGGTCAGAAGCCATGATCGCTTTCTCAACGGCCGGGCTCATAGAGCGATCGAAGACGTTGATTTTCAGCGTACGGGTATCTTCAACCGTCACGCTCGCGAGCTGACGCAGAGGGGTTGGCGTACCGTAGTATTCTACGATGATGCCATCCAGCAGGCTTGGGGAAGCACGGCCAGTACGGATTTTGCTGATTTGGTTTTTGAACGCTTCTACGCATTTGTCCATGCGTACTTCAGCATCTTTTCTGATGTCGTTAATCACGTTACGAATCCTTGAAAACTTGTCTCAGGCAGACTATCCGCCAGCACAGCGCTACAGGTGTGCTAAGTATAGTCGCGTTTAATTCATGACAACGCCAAAGGCGCGTCCAGGTAAGATACCACTACAAAGTAAAGCGGAATCTTACCTGTATTTATCGTCGACGGAAATTATTCCGTGATCAAAGTGCCTTCTTTTTCGCCCATGACCACGCGACGCAGTGCGCCAGGCTTGTTCATGTTGAAGACACGGATCGGCAGTTTGTGGTCGCGAGCCAGCGTGAAGGCGGCAAGATCCATCACTTTCAGCTCTTTATCCAGCACTTCGCTGTAGCTCAGCTGATCGTACATGGTCGCAGAAGGATCTTTTGCCGGGTCGGCAGTAAACACGCCGTCTACTTTGGTCGCTTTCAGCACCACGTCGGCTTCAATTTCGATACCGCGCAGGCAGGCAGCGGAATCGGTGGTAAAGAACGGGTTACCCGTACCGGCGGAGAGGATCACCACGCGGTTGTTGCGCAGCAGGCTGATGGCCTCTGCCCAGCTGTAATTATCGCATACGCCATTCAGGGGAATCGCGGACATCAGGCGGGCATTCACGTAGGCGCGATGGAGCGCATCACGCATTGCCAGGCCATTCATCACGGTTGCCAGCATACCCATGTGGTCGCCCACAACGCGGTTCATCCCCGCTTTCGCCAGACCAGCACCACGGAAAAGGTTGCCACCGCCAATGACCACGCCAACCTGGATACCCAGTTCGACCAGTTCTTTGATTTCCTGTGCCATGCGATCAAGGATGCTTGCGTCAATACCGAAGCCTTCCGATCCCTGCAGCGCTTCGCCACTCAGCTTAAGCAGAATGCGTTTGTACACGGGTTTTGCATTGGTAGCCATGTTTCTTTCCTGAGACTGTCAACGATTAAGATGGGAGTTAATTCTGGCGACATAATATGCCGCAAATCAGCACGGCGATACTGGAGCCTGTCTGATTTCCTGTGACGGGTGACAAAAAGAAGCCGCCCTCAGGCGGCTCCTTTTCAATCATTAAGACTGCTTGGACATTGCAGCAACTTCTGCTGCGAAGTCAGTCTCAACTTTCTCGATGCCTTCGCCCACTTCGAAGCGGATGAAGCCAGTTACGTCAGCGTTGTGCTCTTTCAGCAGCTGAGCAACAGACTTGCTTGGATCCATAACGAAAGGCTGGCCAGTCAGAGAAACTTCGCCGGTGAATTTCTTCATGCGGCCTTCAACCATTTTCTCTGCGATTTCTTTTGGCTTACCAGACTGCATCGCGATGTCCAGCTGAACCTGGTACTCTTTTTCTACCACTTCAGCAGACACGTCTTCTGGCTTAACGAATTCTGGTTTGCTTGCAGCGATGTGCATAGCCAGCTGTTTAACCAGCTCTTCGTCAGCGCCTTTAGCCGCAACCAGAACACCGATACGTGCGCCGTGCTGGTAAGAACCCAGTACTTCGCCTTCCAGGGAAGATACGCGACGGATGTTGATGTTCTCACCGATTTTAGCAACCAGCGCAACACGTTCTTCTTCGAACTGTGCTTTCAGAACTTCAACGTCAGTGATTTTGCCAGCAACAGCTGCGTCCAGAACTTTGTTCGCAAATGCCTGGAAACCGCCATCTTTAGCAACGAAGTCAGTCTGGCAGTTAACTTCCAGAATGATGCCGTAGGTGCCGTCGATTTTAGTGATGATCACGCCGTCAGCAGCAACGTTGCCTGCTTTCTTAGCTGCTTTGATCGCACCGGATTTACGCATGTTTTCGATTGCCAGCTCGATGTCGCCGTTCGCTTCAGTCAGCGCTTTTTTGCAATCCATCATGCCTGCGCCAGTACGCTCGCGCAGCTCTTTTACCAGGGATGCGGTAATTTCAGCCATTCTTAAATCCTCGGGAGATGTGAACTGCCCGGCCGGAGGCCAAACAGTGTAAATTGAAAAAAGGGGCCGATAATGGGCCCCTATTCATACACGGTACTAATAAGGGGTAAAACCTTATTATTCAGCTTCTACGAAGCTTTCTTCCGCCTGAGAAGCCAGATCCTGGGAACGGCCTTCACGAACGGTAGCAGCTACAGCGCTCAGGTACAGGCTAACAGCACGGATTGCGTCGTCGTTACCCGGGATAACGAAGTCAACACCGTCCGGATCGGAGTTGGTATCAACGATAGCGAATACCGGGATACCCAGGTTGTTAGCTTCTTTGATAGCGATGTGCTCGTGGTCTGCATCGATTACGAACAGCGCGTCTGGCAGGCCGCCCATATCTTTGATACCGCCCAGGCTGTTTTCCAGCTTGTCCAGTTCACGAGTGCGCATCAGCGCTTCTTTCTTAGTCAGCTTGTCGAAAGTACCGTCCTGAGACTGGGTTTCCAGATCTTTCAGGCGCTTGATGGACTGACGAACAGTTTTCCAGTTGGTCAGCATGCCGCCCAACCAGCGATGGTTCACGAAGAACTGGTCGCAGCTGTTAGCAGCATCTTTCACAGCTTCGCTTGCAGCGCGCTTAGTACCAACGAACAGAATCTTACCTTTACGGGAAGAGATCTTGTTCAGCTCAGCCAGGGCTTCGTTGAACATTGGTACAGTTTTCTCAAGGTTGATGATGTGAACTTTGTTACGCGCGCCGAAGATGAAAGGCTTCATTTTCGGGTTCCAGTAACGGGTCTGGTGACCAAAGTGAACACCAGCCTTGAGCATGTCGCGCATGGAAACAGTTGCCATGTTTTAAAACCTCTATATTGAAAGTTGGGGTTATGCCTCCACGTATCCCATATTACCGACCCCGAAGGGCACCCCGGAATATGTGCCGATACGTGTGTGTTGTTACACAAAGTGAGATTTGTCGCTTCCGTCCAGCCTGTGTATCTGAGATGGATCGGAAGTCCGGCGCGCTTTATACCACAAAACACGACCAGAAACCAACAGTTGTTGGCGGAGTGTGCTGTTAATGATTCTCAATTTGGCACGGGGCGTGCCTGACTGATACCATTGACGACACTTAGACTAGTATTGTCGAAAAAATCGACACCGATGGACAGATTACATGGCTATCTCTATTAAGACACCTGAAGAAATTGAAAAGATGCGCGTCGCCGGTCGTCTGGCCGCGGAAGTGCTGGAAATGATCGAGCCGTTCGTGAAGCCGGGCGTCAGCACCGGCGAACTGGATCGCATCTGTAATGACTATATTGTTAACGAGCAGCACGCGGTTTCCGCCTGTCTCGGCTACCACGGTTTCCCGAAATCCGTCTGCATCTCTATTAATGAAGTGGTTTGCCACGGTATTCCGGACGACGAAAAACTGCTTAAAGATGGCGATATCGTCAATATCGACGTGACCGTCATTAAAGACGAGTACCACGGTGACACCTCGAAGATGTTCATCGTTGGCAAACCAACGATTCTGGGCGAGCGTCTGTGCAAAGTGACGCAAGAGAGCCTGTACCTGGCGCTAAAAATGGTTAAGCCGGGCATCCGCCTGCGCACCCTCGGTGCCGCAATTCAGAAATTCGTGGAAGCGGAAGGTTTCTCCGTGGTGCGCGAATACTGCGGTCACGGCATTGGCCGCGTCTTCCATGAAGAGCCGCAGGTTCTGCACTATGATGCCGATGACGGCGGCGTGGTGCTGCAAAAAGGGATGACCTTCACCATCGAACCGATGGTCAACGCCGGTGACTACCGCATCCGCACTATGAAAGACGGCTGGACGGTGAAAACCAAAGACAGAAGCTTGTCTGCCCAGTACGAGCATACTATTGTGGTAACGGACAACGGCTGCGAAATTATGACGTTGCGCAAGGATGACACCATCCCGGCGATACTGACGAACATTGAGTGATAAGAAGCCGGCAAATGCCGGCTTTTTTAATGGCGATAGCTTTTTCTTATGGGTGGCGCACGATGAGTAATCTATTACCCGAACAGTATGCTAACACAGCACTTCCCACCCTCCCCGACCAGCCCGATAACCCGGGCGTCTGGCCGCCGCACGAGCTGACCTGCGCGCACATAAAAGCCCATATGGATGTTTTCCACCGCTGGCTGGGCAGCGCGTTCGACGCGGGCGTCTCTGCCGAGCAGCTCATCGAAGCGCGCACCGAATTTATCGACCAGCTCCTGCAGCGTCTGTGGATCGACTACGGTTTCGGGCAGGTGAGCGACGTCGCGCTGGTTGCCGTCGGGGGCTATGGCCGCGGGGAGCTGCATCCGCTTTCCGATATCGACCTGCTGATCCTGAGCCGCAAAAAGCTGCCGGACGAACAGGCGCAGAAAATAGGCGAGCTGCTGACTCTGCTGTGGGACGTCAAGCTTGAAGTGGGCCACAGCGTGCGCACCCTGGAAGAGTGCCTGCTGGAGGGGTTATCTGACCTGACCGTCGCCACCAACCTGATTGAAACCCGCCTGCTGATTGGTGACGTCGCGCTGTTTCTAGAGCTGCAAAAGCATATTTTCAGCGACGGCTTCTGGCCATCTGAGAAATTCTTCGCCGCCAAGGTCGAGGAACAAAACCAGCGCCACCAGCGCTACCACGGCACCAGCTATAATCTTGAACCCGATATTAAAAGCAGCCCCGGCGGCCTGCGCGACATTCACACGTTACAGTGGGTCGCCCGTCGTCACTTTGGCGCCACCTCGATGGACGAGATGGTCGGCTTTGGCTTCCTGACCGAGGCCGAGCGTAACGAGCTGAACGAGTGTCTGCACCTGCTGTGGCGCATCCGTTTTGCCCTGCATCTGGAAGTTACCCGCTACGATAACCGCCTGCTGTTTGACCGTCAGCTCAGCGTAGCGCAGCGGCTGAACTATCAGGGCGAAGGCAACGAGCCGGTTGAGCAGATGATGAAGGATTTCTTCCGCGTCACCCGCCGGGTTACCGAGCTGAACCAGATGCTGTTGCAGCTGTTCGACGAGGCCATTCTGGCCCTGACTGCCGACGAAAAGCCGCGCCCGATTGACGATGAATTCCAGCTGCGCGGCACGCTTATCGATCTGCGCGACGAAACGCTGTTTATCCGCGAGCCGGAAGCGATCCTGCGGATGTTCTACACCATGGTGCGCAACAGCACCATCACCGGGATCTACTCCACCACCCTGCGCCATCTGCGCCACGCGCGCCGCCATCTGACGCAGCCTTTGTGTTACATCCCGGAAGCGCGCTCACTGTTCCTGAGCATGCTCCGCCATCCGGGTGCCGTCAGCCGCGGGCTGCTGCCGATGCACCGCCACAGCGTGCTGTGGGCCTATATGCCGCAGTGGTCGCACATCGTTGGGCAGATGCAGTTCGATCTGTTCCACGCCTACACGGTGGATGAACACACCATCCGCGTGATGCTCAAGCTGGAAAGCTTTGCCAAAGAAGAGACGCGCTCCCGCCACCCGCTGTGCGTGGAGCTGTGGCCGCGCCTGACCCATCCGGAACTGATCCTGATTGCCGCCCTGTTCCACGACATCGCCAAGGGCCGCGGCGGCGATCACTCGGTGCTGGGCGCGCAGGACGTGCTGAAATTTGCCGAACTGCACGGTCTCAACTCGCGCGAAACGCAGCTGGTCGCCTGGCTGGTGCGCCATCACCTGCTGATGTCGGTCACAGCCCAGCGTCGCGATATTCAGGACCCTGAGGTTATTAAGCAGTTCGCCGAAGAAGTTCAAACGGAAAACCGTCTGCGCTATCTGGTCTGCCTGACGGTGGCCGATATTTGCGCCACCAACGAGACCCTGTGGAACAGCTGGAAGCAGAGCCTGCTGCGCGAGCTGTACTTCGCCACCGAAAAACAGCTGCGACGCGGGATGCAAAACACCCCGGACATGCGCGAGCGCGTGCGTCATCACCAGCTGCAGGCGCTGGCGCTGCTGCGGATGGATAACATTGATGAAGAAGCGCTGCATCAGATTTGGGCCCGCTGCCGTGCCAACTATTTTGTGCGCCACAGCCCAAACCAGCTTGCCTGGCACGCGCGGCACCTGCTGAAGCACGATCTGTCTCAACCGATGATCCTGCTGAGCCCGCAGGCCACGCGCGGCGGAACGGAGATATTCATCTGGAGCCCGGACCGGCCTTATCTGTTTGCTGCCGTCTGCGCCGAGCTGGACAGGCGTAACCTGAGCGTTCACGACGCGCAGATTTTTACCACCCGCGACGGCATGGCGATGGATACCTTTATTGTGCTGGAGCCGGACGGCAGCCCGCTGTCCTCGGACAGGCATGAAGGGATACGCTTCGGTCTGGAGCAGGCGATCACGCAGCGCAGCTGGCAGCCACCGCAGCCGCGCCGTCAGCCGGCGAAACTGCGTCATTTTACTGTCGATACCGAGGTCAACTTCCTGCCGACCCACACCGACCGTAAATCGTTCCTGGAGCTGATCGCGCTCGACCAGCCAGGGCTGCTCGCCCGGGTCGGCCAGGTTTTTGCCGATCTGGGAATTTCGCTCCATGGGGCCCGAATTACAACCATTGGCGAACGAGTAGAAGATTTATTTATAATCGCCACCGCCGACCGGCGTGCCCTTAATAATGACCTGCAGCTTGAAGTGCAACAACGGTTGACAGCAGCCCTCAATCCAAACGATAAAGGGTGACGTGTTTTTTAGTGAAATGGAAAGAGTAAACAATGCAGCAGTTACAGAACGTTATTGAGTCCGCTTTTGAGCGTCGCGCCGAGATCACTCCGGCAAATGTGGATACCGTGACCCGTGAAGCGGTAAACCAGGTTATTTCCCTGCTGGATTCCGGCGCCCTGCGCGTGGCAGAAAAAATCGACGGTCAGTGGGTCACTCATCAATGGCTGAAGAAGGCCGTGCTGCTCTCTTTCCGCATCAACGATAACCAGGTTATCGACGGAGCAGAAAGCCGCTACTTCGATAAAGTGCCAATGAAATTCGCGGATTACGACGAAGCGCGTTTCCAGAAAGAAGGCTTTCGCGTAGTCCCACCAGCGGCAGTTCGTCAGGGCGCATTCATCGCACGTAATACCGTGCTGATGCCATCCTATGTGAACATCGGTGCGTACGTTGACGAAGGCACCATGGTCGATACCTGGGCAACCGTCGGTTCCTGCGCGCAGATCGGTAAAAACGTTCACCTGTCCGGCGGCGTTGGCATCGGTGGCGTTCTGGAGCCACTGCAGGCTAACCCGACCATCATCGAAGACAACTGCTTCATCGGCGCGCGTTCAGAAGTGGTTGAAGGCGTGATCGTGGAAGAAGGCTCCGTGATCTCCATGGGCGTTTACATCGGCCAGAGCACCCGCATTTACGATCGCGAAACCGGCGAAGTGCACTACGGTCGCGTTCCGGCGGGCTCAGTGGTCGTTTCCGGTAACCTGCCGTCAAAAGACGGTAAATACAGCCTTTACTGTGCCGTTATCGTGAAGAAAGTGGATGCGAAAACCCGCGGTAAAGTGGGCATCAACGAACTGCTGCGCACCATCGACTAATCCCCGACGCGTTGATAAACCGGGACGCGCCTGTGCGTCCCGGTATAATCATCAAAAACGTCCGTTTCCGCAGTCGCGATTGCCATTCCCTTTTTTCTCAATCCTGCGATATCCGCCGCCATACGCTGGCTCCCCAGCCAGAAAAGCCCGTCGAGAGCCGTCACGGCCAGACCCGACTCCAGCGCCAGCTTCAGTCGCTCACGCGGCGCTTTTACCTCTTTGGCGATCTGCCGGAAGGGCTCTGCAGTAAGCCCGGTGGGATCGATCCGCCGAATGCGGGTGCTCATGCGGTACTGAAAAGCCTCAGGAATCGCATTGAGATCGGCTTTCAGGCTGTAGACGCAGCCAAAGCGCTTGCCGTTAAAGATGACGTTCTTCTGGCTTAGCTGAAACTCATCGCGCAGCCCGGCGATAAGCTGAGGGGCGCGGGTCAGCACCAGCCGGAACGGCAGTTCGAAGCTGGTGACATAATCCACGTTCAGTAAGGCAATACGTAAACGCTCTTCCGCACCCGCCTTTAGCTGGCGGCACTCTGCGGCAACTTCTGCCCACTGGTGCGTGAGCCTTGGGCTCTCATCTGCGGCGCCAAAGCTGTATTTTTCGATCTGATAATCAATGCGTCCTGACATGTCATTATCCCCGCGGGCTACGCTTTCGTGCGATAACTTTGCCTCATTTCCCCGCTTTTGAATACCCGTCTCGCTCGCCTTTTCTCAGCTGAAGTAACAATGATGAATCTCTTTACAAGCAAGTTCACCTCGTTACTTAATGCAAATTTTTTCTTTTAAAACATAGGTTTGTTGAAAAACAGGATTAACGATATTATTCGTGAACAGCAAAAAATAATCTGGCCTTGCGGGCAATAAACGGGAATCGTGCAATGAGTCATTACGGCAAAATAATTGGTGCGGGGATCGCAGGTCTGGTCACTCTGGCCGGGACGTATTTATGGGGAAAAAATAACGGCAAAGACGAAGGGATTGCCGAAGGGCAGCAGATCGCAAAAGCTGAATACGCCGAAAAGATCAAAAAACTCCAGACTGAACTGGCGGACAAGATGCGCGATATCAGTAAACGGGATGACTTTATCCTCGCGGCATATGCGCTGGGGACATGCTGCATCAAGGCTAATGGCAAGACCCCAGCGGAAAATATTGCCCTGCTGGATGATGCAGTGTCTGGTCTTGTTCCGCGGGAAAAGTTACCTCAAGCCGTTCAGCAGAAGATCGTCGAGATGGTCGAAACACCGCCCAATCTGCCAACGGTTTGGTCACTTATAAATGAATATCAGCTTAACGATGCGAAAAGCCTGGAGAGGTTTAGCCTCATTGTTGGCATGATGGCAAGTCAGGATGAGCTAAGAACACAAAGCGAAAGTGATTTTATGGCCTCCTGGAACTTACTGGTTGCGGCCTGAGGACGACGGATGACAAATCTTAATGCACATCTCGCCAGAATGAAAAAGCTGCAACAGGTGCGGAATGCCCCTGCGCTAAAATCCGTGGCGACGGCGTCCGCCATCGAAGCTCATCTGACCGGAGAAGTCGATGCTGCATTTATAAAGGGGTGCGATACCGGCAGCATTTACCGCGAAGCGATCATGGGGGCCAACCTGACGGTCAGCAACGACGACGTTATGGCCCGCCTGGACGTAATCTCAACGGGCAGCGCCATCGACAATATCCTCGAACCCGTGTTTCTCAGCCTGCTCGACGGCACAATGCGCGCCTGCAATATCGGCACCCGACAAGGTGTTACCCCGTCCCGCCTGTACCAGGAGTGCCGGGCGTTCAGTTACGAAGCGCCCGAAAGAAATGCCTTTATGCTGGATAGCTACAGCGAGCACTTGAACGAGCGTCAAAACATTGACCGTTTTTCTGAACAATCGTCGTTTAACGGCGGCGAAATGACGCGCAACAACGACTCTCTGAACATGCGCGATGGTGCAAAAATGAAGGCCCGTAAAGAGAACCATTTCTCCGGTAATCTGCGCGCTGAGGATGAATATGGTAACGGCACGATCTACCAGTACAAAAAACATGCGAAAAGCGAGGGAGAGCAGAAGCAGGCTGCCGAAGTCGATCATGTCGTCTCCTGCGCCGAAGTATGCAACAACCTCAAAAGCAACAAAGCTCTGAAGCTTGATGACATCAAAAATATTCTCAATATTGACGAAAATTATGCTGTTACCAGCATGCAAAACAACCGTGGCGAGAAAACCGGTAAGTTCGCTAAAACCCGCGAAGAACTCCAGCAGGAGATCGATCAGGGCTTTGTAGTTGTCAAAAAAGGGAAAAAAGATGTCGCGCATCCGCTGACAGAAGAGGAAATCAAAACGCGGCAGGTGATGGTCGAGAAAATGGACATCGCGCAGCAAACGATGGATACCAAAACCAATGAAACCGTATTTGATAATATCCGCAAGGATCGCGACGTCCAAAAAGTTCTGGCGAAAGATGCGGCCCAGGCATCAGGTCATCAGTCGCTGGGCGATCTCATTCTCTTCATTATCAAGCCTCTTTACTATGAGCTGCGCAGCTGTTTAACGCACGGTATTGAAGCTGGCGTAGGTGCGAGCGATTTTTCGCAGGCTCTGTCGATTCGTCTTGGTCGCATGAAAGATCACATTCTCAAAAACGCTGTCGTTTTATTAAAAGATGTTGCCGTCGGCTTTATTAAAAATTTCGTTTCGATGCTGCTGGAAGGGATTGTTAACTGCTTCGTTGGCGTGTTCAAAAACATCATGCGGATGGTAAAAGAAGGCTTTAAGGTCCTGATGCAGACGGTACCGATCCTCAGGGATAAACACAGCAGTATGGCCCAAAAAGGCGATGCCATTCTTAAGCTTGTAGCAGGTTCTCTTTCCGTCTTTGCGGCTATTGGCCTTGAGTCATGGCTCAGCGGCCTTGGTCTACCAGGACCGCTCCCCATTTTACTCTCATCGGTCCTGACCGCCGTGATTACGGCGCTGGTGATGTTCCTGCTGGATAAGCTCGATCTGTTCGGCGTCAATCAGGCAATCAAAAAACAGCGGATCGACGAACTGTTGGAACAGGAAATTACCACCACGGAAAGCGAAATGCTGGCCTCCATCGCCTTACTGCGCTAGCGCTCAGATCGTCAGGTTTTGGTATTAAATTGATTTCCACTTGACGTAGTCGTTAAAAACAACAATAAACGAGTGGGGGCAATGCACCTTCCCTGCCCGGTAATTTCAGTGAAATGTAATCAGGATCGACCCCGCTTTTTTTGTATATGAGGGTGGCAAAAAGGAATTTTTTCATTAATTATTCAAAGGTTATGTTGAGATAAGGGTACCGCTATGTACGATAATCTGAAAAGTCTGGGCATTACCAATCCTGATGAAATCGATCGTTACAGCCTTCGCCAGGAAGCCAACAACGACATTTTAAAAATCTATTTTCACAAGGATAAAGGAGAGTTTTTCGCCAAGAGCGTGAAGTTTAAATATCCACGCCAGCGTAAGACCGTCGTCGCTGACGGCGTAGGACAAGGGTACAAAGAGGTGCAGGAAATCAGCCCTAACCTGCGCTATGTGATCGATGAACTCGATCAGATTTGCCAGCGCGATCGCACCGAAGTCGATCTCAAGCGTAAGATCCTCGACGATCTGCGTCACCTTGAAAGCGTTGTCACCAACAAGATCAGCGAGATTGAAGCGGATCTTGAGAAATTAACGCGGAAATAAAAGCAAAACGGCAATCCCTGATTGCCGTTTTTAGTGTTTGCGCCCTCTCCCCGTGGGAGAGGGATGGGGTGAGGGCACCAGACCGCACTCAGTCATCTCTGTTCGTCCAGCTGCAACGCGACATAGAGCAGCAGCCTGTCATCAAAGTTCCCCAAATCCAGCCCCGTCAGCTCCGAGATCCGGTTTAGCCGGTACTCAAGCGTATTGCGGTGAATAAACAGCGCTTTTGAGGTCGCCAGCGGTTGCACGTTATGGCGAAACCACGCCTGCAGTGTCCGGCGCAGCAACCCATTGTTGTCCATCGCCTTCAGGCGCGCTAATGGCCGCGCCAGCTCATTGGCCTGCCAGCCGCCGCGCAGGCTGTCGAGCAGCACCGGCAGCATCAGATCCTGATAGAAATAACTGCGGCTCTCCGGCATCCGCTGCTTGCCCACCATCATGGTGGTGCGCGCGGTACGCCAGGACCGGGCGATGCTGCCCGGCCCGGTAAAGTAATTGCCCAGGGCAACGCGAAAACGCAACTGGCCGTTCTCCTGCATACGGGAAATCAGCAGTTCCACGCGACGACGATGGTCCTCAGCATCCCAGCGGCCAAACGCATTGAGCGCCGGTTTGAGCACCACCATTTCCGTCAGCGAGACGATCGCCACCAGGTTGTCGCGCTCCGGCGTCGCCAGCGCATTTTGCAGTTGCTGCAGCTCGGCCATCGCGCTGTCTACGCCAAGCTGTCCGCTATCGACCTCAATCACCGCCACCACGCGCGGCTGGTTCAGATCGATCCCCAGACGCTGCGCCCATTCGCTGAGTGCAGGCGTATGTTCTTCCGCCTGAATCAGGTTCATCACCAGCTCTTCACGTAAGCGGCTGTCCTGGGCAAGCAGATGCATCAGGCGCGACTGCTCCAGCATCATTTCCGCCGTCATGCAGACCAGCTCGCCGTATTTACGCAGAGATTCCGGTTCGCCCGTCAGGCCAATGACGCCAACAATTTCCCCTTCCAGACGCAGCGGCAGGTTGATCCCCTGACGCACGCCGTGCAGGTGTTTTGCTACCGCATCATCGATATCAACCACGCGGCCCTGAGAGAGCACCAGCAGGGCTCCTTCGTGCAATTCCCCAATACGCTCGCGATCGCCGCTGCCAATAATGCGCCCGCGGGCATCCATTACGTTGATATTGGTATCAATGATGCGCATGGTGCGCGCCACGATATCCTGCGCCATTTTGGTATCTAGATGCCAGCCAGCCATGTAACCCTCCTGTGAGCAGAGCTCAAGCATAGGGAAGTTCAGCAGCGACTGCATTGTGCGAATGCACAAAGTGAGAGGGGGAAGTATGGAGTTGCGGTAGGCGTCACAGAAACAAGAAAGCCCCTGCGTACAGGGGCTTAAGAGAATTACTGCATCAGCAGGTAAATTGAGGTGTCACCGCGCTGGATATTCAGCGCCAGCACGGACGGTTTGCTGTCGAGAATTTTGCGCAGTTCAGCGATGTTTTTCACCGGTTGCTGGTTAGCCCCCATGATCACATCGCCTTTTTTCAGGCCGATACGGGCAGCAGGTGAATTTGCTTTCACGTTGTTCACCACCACGCCTTTGTCCTGGCCCTTGTTACTCATCTCTGCGCCTTCAATTCCGCTGAAGATGGTGCTGGAGTCCACCTGATTCTGGCTGCTCTGCTGCAGCTCCAGGCTTACGTTAACCGGTTTGCCGTCACGCAGCAGGCCAAGGGTCACTTTGCTGCCAATTGGCATCGAGCCCACTTCCGCACGCAGGGCGGCAAAGCTGCTGATCGGCTTACCGTTCAGGGAGGTGATCACATCACCCGCTTTAATGCCCGCTTTCGCCGCAGAGGAGTTCGGCATCACCTGGCTGACGAATGCCCCGCGCTGGGCGTCAACCTTCATCGCCTTCGCCAGTTCAGAGTTCAGTTCGGTACCGAGGATACCCAGCTCACCGCGTTTCACCTGGCCATACTGCACCATCTGCGCAGTCAGGTTTTTCACCATGTTGCTCGGGATAGCAAAGCCGATACCGATGTTACCGCCGTCCGGTGCCAGAATAGCGGTGTTGATACCGATCAGCTCGCCGTTCAGGTTCACCAGCGCACCGCCGGAGTTACCACGGTTAATGGCCGCATCCGTCTGGATGAAGTTTTCATAGTTTTCCGCATTCAGGCCGCTACGGCCCAGCGCAGAGACAATACCGGAGGTCACGGTTTCACCCAGACCGAACGGGTTACCGATAGCGACGGTGTAATCGCCCACGCGCAGCGCATCGGAGTCGGCAATTTTAATCGCCGTCAGGTTCTTCGGATCCTGAATCTGGATCAGCGCGATGTCGGAGCGCGGATCTTTACCCACCACTTTAGCATCGAATTTACGACCATCGCTCAGCTGAACTTTAATGGTGCTGGCGTTATCCACAACGTGGTTGTTGGTGACCACGTAGCCTTTTGCGGCATCAATAATCACACCGGAACCAAGCGCCATGAATTTCTGTTGCTGGCCGCCGCCCTGGCCGTCATCCCCTGCGCCACCGCCCTGACAGAACGGAGAACTCTGGAATGGCGAACCGTCCTGGCAGAACGGTGAATTGTCACCGAAGAACTGCTGGAAGTTACGCGGCATGCGCGGCGTATTGACGGTCGTGCTGCCCTCAACGTTAATACTCACCACCGATGGCATCACTTTTTCGAGCATCGGTGCCAGGCTTGGCATCTGCTGCGCGGTTGCTGCCGACGACGCGGTCTCAGCTGCAGTAGCAGTCAGAGGAGACAGCGCTAAACCTAAACTCAGAGCCAGTGCACTCATTGCTAATGTGGTTTTTTTCATGTTTCTCAATCTCGATTTACAGGTAACGCAAAATTGCTGTGTAACTCAGATTCATTTTATACCGCTTAGTTCCGGCCATAAGTTTATGGAAAAGGTAAAAATTTATTGGCCTTCTTTACAAAACTCCGGAATTATTCCACGGCCATGAGCTTGCGGTATTCATCCCAGGCATACAAATCGGTCATGCCGCTGATATAGTCCTGGATCAGACGGCAGCGATAATAATATTCCATCACCGGCCATTCCAGAGCGTGGCGATCCAGCTTACCCATCGCTTCGACATACGCCAGCCGATGGCGGGTAGAAAGTTTCTGATAAAGCCGGGATTCGATAGGAATTCGCCGCACGCGTTCTTTTTCCACCAGCTCGCTAAACTCCTCGACGGAGAGCTGAAGCAATGGGGAATAAATTTCGAGTAATCCACTGATTACACGGTATCCCTGCAGTTCCAGCTGCTCGACATCAGGATGGCTGAACACATGCCGCATCGCCACATGTTTATAAAGCTCAAGGAGTTGGCTGAAACTGCTGTCATCTTCCAGCAGCGCATGATTGAATTCCCCGCTAAAGATTTGCGGCAAATTATCAATAAAGCGCGAGGCGGCATACGGCACCAGTTTATTTAATGTATTGACCCGCAAATACATAAAGAACTGATCTTCCGTACTGCGGCTCAACGTATTTGAGCGCGATTTTTCCCAGGCATTTTCGACAACCTGCGCAAACAGCGATCCTTTTTCATGGGTTCCCCATGCCGCATAAAGATGCTGATAAAGCTCCTCGACGCTGAATATTCTTTTCTCAACGGCATCTTCCAGGTCAGCCACGCAATAGGAAATATCGTCGGCGGCTTCCATAATCCACGTCAATGGGAATCGGCCGTTTGGCGTCAGGGAAAGTTCTTTACGCAGCCGTTCTATATAGGCCTCTTCGGAAAGGTAATAGCCCGGTTTTTTCATTAAATAGCTATGGGATGCGGGCGTCTCCCCCATCCACCACGCGGGACGCGTATATTTCAAAATGCAGCCAACCTGCGCCCAGGTCAGGTTCATGCGCATCAGGGAGTGCACCAGCCGGATCCCCTGCGCGTTGCCCTCAAAGTGACAGAGATCCTGGCGCACTTTGCGGCGCAGATCGTTCAGCCCTTCTTCGCCTTCACGCAGGCGTAAATCGCGCACGATGCAGCGGTCATCGCTGAGTGGCTGGCTTGCCGCATCCGACGGATAAAGCCGTTGTTTAAACCAGTCATTAATAGCCGCCTCGCCAAAATGGCCAAAAGGCGGGTTGCCGATGTCGTGCATCAGGCAGGCCATCTCAACGATGCTCTCGAAAGGCCCCGTCAGCTCATCCAGGCCATAGGTTTCCAGTAAACGCTGCTCTTTGAGGCGGCTTAAAATCTCTTTGGCAATATAACGCCCGACCTGCTGCACTTCCATGGAGTGGGTTAAGCGCGTGCGCACCGCGGCGTTACGCTCCAGCGGGAATACCTGGGTCTTTTGCTGCAGACGCCGGATGGCGGGCGAGTTAATAATCCTGCCGCGATCGCTTTCGAAGATACGCAGGATCTCATGTTCGCTCTTTTCGCCCTGCGGCGAACGGAAACGTCGGTGCCAGTTAATTTTGGTACGAAAATCGATTGGTGACATGTGCTCCCCCGCGTGAGAATGCGTTTCCCCTTAACCGCATGATAGACTATGCCTCTTAACAAGGCACATCGCGAGTAAATCTATGAAAATCGGCATTATTGGTGCAATGGAAGAAGAAGTTACGCTCCTGCGTGACAAAATTGAGAACCGTCAGACCCTCTCTCTCGGGGGTTGTGAGATCTACACCGGGCAGTTGAACGGTGTTGAGGTGGCTCTGCTGAAATCAGGCATCGGTAAAGTGGCTGCTGCGCTGGGTGCGACCCTGCTGCTTGAGCGCTGCAAGCCGGACGTCATCATTAACACGGGCTCAGCAGGCGGTCTGGCACCGACGCTGAAAGTGGGCGATATCGTTGTCTCCGACGAAGCGCGTTACCACGATGCTGACGTCACCGCGTTCGGCTACGAGTATGGCCAGCTTCCGGGCTGCCCGGCAGGGTTTAAAGCTGACGATAAACTGATTGCGGCGGCTGAAGCCTGCATTGCTGAGCTCAATCTCAACGCGGTACGCGGCCTGATTGTCAGCGGTGATGCGTTCATCAATGGCTCCGTCGGTCTGGCGAAAATCCGTCATAACTTCCCGCAGGCGGTTGCCGTAGAGATGGAAGCGACCGCGATTGCGCACGTTTGCCACAATTTCAGCGTACCGTTCGTGGTGGTTCGCGCCATCTCTGACGTGGCAGACCAGCAGTCTCACATCAGCTTCGACGAGTTCCTGGCCGTTGCGGCAAAACAGTCCACCGTGATGGTGGAACGCCTGGTGCAGAACCTGGCGCGTGGCTAAACGGTCTATCAGGGCGCTGGCCGCCCTGCTGCTGCTTGCACCGGCGTGGCTGTTCGCCGCGCCGCGTGTGATTACCCTTTCTCCCGCTAATACCGAACTGGCGTTTGCCGCCGGGATCACCCCCGTTGGCGTCAGCAGCTTTTCAGATTACCCCCCACAGGCGGCCGGCATTGAGCAAGTGGCAACCTGGCAAGGGATGAATCTTGAGCGCATTGTGGCGCTTAAGCCGGATCTCGTGCTGGCCTGGCGCGGCGGTAACGCCGAGCGGCAGGTTAACCAGCTCACCTCGCTTGGCATCAAGGTCATGTGGGTTGACGCGGTAAGTATTGAGCAGGTCGCTCAGGCTCTGCGCGCCCTGGCCCCTTATAGCCCTGCGCCTCAAAAAGCCGAGAGAGCGGCGAACCAGATGCTCAGCGACTATGCCGCGCTGAAAGCCCAATACGATACGCCTGTTAAAAAGCGCATCTTCCTGCAGTTCGGCAGCCAGCCGCTGTTTACCACCGGAAAAGGCTCGATTCAGAACCAGGTGCTGGAAGTCTGTGGCGGTGAAAATATCTTTGCTGCCAGCCGGGTACCGTGGCCTCAGGTGAGCCGTGAGCAGGTTCTGGCGCGCCAGCCGCAGGCCATCGTCGTGGTCGGAAATGCGAGCGAGATTCCTAAAATTAAACAATTCTGGCAGAGCCAGCTAAAAATTCCGGTGATCCCACTCAACGGTGACTGGTTTGAACGCGCCAGCCCGCGTATTATCCTCGCCGCAAAACAGCTCTGTGCCGCCCTGGCAGAGGGTCATTAACATTTGTTCGAGGATTTAACGATGCTCGTTTATTGGCTGGATATTCTTGGTACAGCCGTTTTTGCTATCTCCGGCGTCCTGCTCGCCGGAAAACTACGCATGGATCCGTTTGGCGTGCTGGTGCTTGGCGTGGTGACCGCCGTTGGCGGCGGGACAATCCGCGATATGGCGCTGGCAAATGGCCCGGTGTTTTGGGTGAAAGATCCTACCGATCTTGTGGTCGCGATGGTCACCTGTCTGTTAACCATTGTGCTGGTTCGCCAGCCCCGCCGATTACCCAAATGGATATTGCCGGTACTGGATGCCGTCGGTCTGGCCGTGTTTGTGGGGATCGGGGTGAATAAAGCCTTCAATGCCGGAACAGGGCCAATGGTGGCGATCTGCATGGGGGTATTAACCGGCGTGGGCGGCGGCATCATTCGCGACATTCTGGCGCGTGAGGTGCCGATGATCCTGCGTACTGAAATTTACGCAACGGCCTGTATTGCGGGCGGCATTGTCCACGCGACCGCGTACTACACGTTTGCAATTCCGCTGGAAAACGCCGCGATGCTGGGGATGGTCGTGACGCTGGTGATACGTTTAGCGGCGATACGCTGGCACCTGAAGCTGCCGACGTTTGCGCTGGATGAAACTTCAAGATAGGCGTCGTTTATAAGCCCGGTGGCGCTTCGCTTACCGGGCCTACAATCCGCATTCAGGCTTAAATGCTGAACGAAGAACCACACCCGCAGGTGCTTGTTGCGTTCGGGTTGGTCACCACAAAACGCGAACCTTCCAGACCTTCGGTGTAATCCACCGAACCGCCCACCAGATACTGCAGGCTCATCGGGTCAACTACCAGCGCGACGCCCTGCTTCTCGATGGTCATATCGCCGTCGTTCACCTGATCGTCAAAGGTAAAACCGTACTGGAAGCCGCTGCAGCCGCCACCGGTAATATAGACACGCAGTTTCAGATCCGGATTGTCTTCGTCGGCAATCAGGGTTTTCACTTTGTTGGCTGCTGCTTCGGTAAACTCCAGCGGCACAGCTACGTCATCACTCATCTTATGCTCCCATGAATACTGCTATTGGGTAAAATTCACCCAATTCTTTTCGTCATTATCTAATACCCTGGTAATTCATTCAAGTATTCTGCGTGGCGGCCCGCTCCGCCTCTTGTTTTGCCAGGGTACGCGCGAGGATGGTGGAGTATAGCGGTTTTCCACCCAGGAATTGGGCTAATAGTGTCGCGCCGAGACAGGTAATGATCATTGGCAAAATGAGCTGGTAATTATCCGTCATCTCCAGCACCAGCACGATGCCGGTTAACGGCGCGCGCAGGGAGGCGGCCAGCAGCGCCCCCATCCCGGCCACTGCAAAGGTGCCGGCGTCCAGGTGGTAAGCGGGGAAACCTGCCTCAGCCGCCATACCAAACGCGGTGCCGAGCAGCGTTCCCAGCGCCAGCATCGGGGCAAAAATCCCGCCGGGCGCGCCGGAGGAGAAGCACAGTACCGTCGTAATGACCCTGGAGAAAAACATAAACAGCAGCAAACCCACGCTGAAATTCCCGGCTGCGGCAATGGGAATCAGCCCGAAACCGCCGCCCGCGGCATTCGGTTCGATAAAGCCGAGCACGCCACAAATGCCGCCCAGCAGGCCGCCCATCAGCACCCATTTCGTGGTATTGCCGCCGTGAACGCGCTGGAACATATCCTGAGCGCGTAAGATAAAGGTGTTAAACAGCGGGCCCACCACACCAAAAATCATGCCGAGGATCAGGTATAGCCACAGGGTGTTAACCGGTGCGTCGGTCAGTTTACCGACTTCAATCACCGCCCCTTCGCCATTAAAGATGCGAAAGACGATGCTCGACATAATGACGCCGGTAAACACCGCTTTAATGGAGATCAGGTTGTAGCGGAACTGCGCGCGCATCTCTTCGATGATGAACAAAATACCGGCCAGCGGCGCGTTAAACGCCGCAGAAAGCCCCGCCGCTGCACCGGTGGCCAGCAGCGTATGGCGCGCCTCGGCGCTGCGCATGCGGAACAGATCGCCCACCATGCGGCCGACGTTCCCCCCAAGCTGCACCGTTGGCCCTTCCCGGCCGAGCACCATCCCTGCGCCCAGCGTCCCCATGCCGCCAATAAACTTAACCGGGATCACCCGCCACCAGCGCACCGGGCGCAGCTCCTCCAGCGCGCCTTCAATTTCCGGGATGCCAGACCCGCCCGCCTCCGGGGCGAATTTACGCACCAGAAAATACCCCACCATGGCAAACAGCGCAGACAGGCCGAATGCCGCTACCCAGACCAGCCATTCGCGATCGGCAAAACCGGCTACGGTACCCACTCGCCAGTTGAGTACGGCGTTAACCGCTTTTTCAAACGCCACGCCAACCAGCCCTGCAAGGGTACCCACCACGGCAGCGGCTAGCAGGATCGCCAGCGGCGTTTTATCGCGATTGAGCAGCCGCCGAATGCTGATTCGGTGCTGGGCGCGCGTAAACTGTTGTTCTTCGAAAGACGGGGAATCTGATTTCATGTCCTGTTCTTATTCGTCATACAAAAAGCCGCGAAGATTTTACCAGAGACCTTCCCTGCGACGCCTGAAAAATACTTAACAAATCTTAAAGCATTAACAGGCTAAAAATTTCATAACCTTCTGCGGATCACTTAGAATAGTGTGCTTAATCATTTTATACGAACCAGGAACGACGCCATGAGCAAGTCTGAAAACCTCTACAGTGCAGCCCGCGAGCTAATCCCCGGTGGCGTGAACTCGCCAGTACGCGCCTTTACCGGCGTGGGCGGCACGCCGCTGTTTATTGAACGTGCTGACGGCGCGTATCTGTATGATGTCGATGGCAAAGCCTATATCGATTACGTCGGTTCCTGGGGGCCGATGGTTCTCGGACATAACCATCCTGCCATTCGTAACGCGGTCATCGAAGCCGCGCAGCGCGGCCTGAGCTTCGGTGCGCCGACCGAGATGGAAGTGAAAATGGCGGAGCTGGTTACCGAACTGGTGCCGACCATGGACATGGTGCGTATGGTGAACTCCGGTACCGAAGCCACCATGAGTGCCATCCGTCTGGCGCGCGGCTTTACCGGTCGCGACAAAATCATCAAATTCGAAGGCTGCTACCACGGCCATGCGGACTGCCTGCTGGTGAAAGCGGGCTCCGGCGCGCTGACCCTCGGCCAGCCAAACTCGCCTGGCGTACCTGCTGATTTCGCGAAGCACACCCTGACCTGCACCTACAACGATCTAAACACCGTTCGCGCGGCGTTCGAGCAGTATCCGCAGGAGATCGCCTGCATTATCGTTGAACCGGTTGCGGGCAACATGAACTGCATCCCTCCGCAGCCTGACTTCCTGCCGGGCCTGCGCGCGCTGTGCGATGAGTTCGGCGCGCTGCTGATCATCGATGAAGTGATGACCGGCTTCCGCGTGGCACTGGCGGGCGCCCAGTCTTATTATGAGGTTGAGCCGGACCTGACCTGCCTCGGCAAAATCATCGGCGGCGGCATGCCGGTCGGTGCTTTCGGCGGTCGTAAGGACGTGATGGAAGCCCTGGCGCCAACCGGACCGGTTTACCAGGCGGGCACGCTATCCGGTAACCCAATTGCCATGGCTGCAGGCTTCGCCTGTCTGACCGAAGTGGCGCAGCCGGGTATTCATGAAACCCTGACGGACCGTACCACGCAGCTGGCAAACGGTCTGCTGGAAGCCGCAGAAGAAGCGGGAATTCCGCTGGTTGTTAACCACGTGGGCGGCATGTTCGGGATTTTCTTCACCGATGCGAAAACCGTGACCCGCTATCAGGACGTGGTGAAGTGCGACGTTGAACGCTTCAAGCGCTTCTTCCACCTGATGCTGGAAGAAGGCGTGTACCTGGCACCGTCCGCGTTCGAAGCGGGCTTTATGTCCGTGGCGCACAGCGAAGAAGATATCAATAACACCATCGACGCGGCGCGTAAGGTATTTGCGAAGCTGTAAGATGTGCGGCTTGATGCCCTCACCCCAACCCTCTCCCACAGGGAGAGGGAGCAAACACTAAAACGGCAATCTAAAGATTGCCGTTTGCTTTTATTACCGACTCTGCTTTCTCAACAGATAGATAAAGTAAGGCGCACCGATAAAGGTCGACAGCAGGCCCGCCGGGATCTGATACGGGAACAGCACCATCCTTCCACACCAGTCGGCAAACACCAGAATGACCCCGCCCGTCAGGGCCGACATCACAATATGTGGCATCGTCCGTCGGAAACCCATCATTCTGGCGATATGCGGCGCCATCAACCCTACAAAGCTTAGTGGACCGATGGTCATGGTGGCGGTTGCCGTCAGACACGCCGCCAGCAGAAGAAGCGCGACGCGCGTTGGCGTCAGCGCTAAGCCAACCGCACGCGCGGTTTCGCCCCCCAGCGGCAGAATGGTCATCCAGCGACGGCACAGCGGTACCATCGCCAGCAGCACGATCATAACGCTTCCTGACCAGGCAACCTGGCTGGCGGTGGCGTTGTACGTTGAGCCGGAAATCCAGGTCAGGATCTTCGCCATGCGCGGATCGCCGCTCGCCTGCAGCATCATCAGCAGCATAGTAAAGGCGGTGCTGAGCGCCATACCGGCCAGCAGCATGCGGTGCGGAGAAAATCCGCCGCGGCCAGAGGCAACCAGAATAATCATCAGCGTGGCCGCCGCACCGATACTCCCGGCAGGCATCAGCCAGCCAAACGCATTGCCCGGCACCAGGAAGAGCATCAGCACCACGCCAAAGGCTGCGCCGGAACTGATCCCCAGCACTTCAGGGCTTGCCATCGGGTTACCGGTCAGACGCTGAATAATACAGCCCGCCACCGCCAGCATCACCCCGGCAATCAGCGCGGAGAGAATACGCGGCCAGCGCCACTGCAGCAGTTCGTTGAGTAAGTCACCCGTTGCCCAGTGCCAGCCTGCGGCATCGCGCCCAAACGCGAGGGCGGCAAACGAGGCGATAAGCAACACCGCAAGACCGGCAAGGCTGAACCACAGCACCGACTGACGTTCAGCGTAGACCTTATCGCCCGCGTCCATCGCTGGGGCGCTGATGCTGCGCAGACGCGGGAGCAGCCACAGCAGCAGCGGCGCCCCAATAAGCGCCGTTGCCGACCCGGTAGACACTTCCATCCAGACGCGCGCCAGCCAGATAATGATCTGATCGGAAAGCCAGAGGATCAGCGCCCCGATCAGCGGCGCCAGCAGCAGACGTGCCAGAAGGCGACGCGCCCCGAGCATTTTCGCCAGCAGCGGCGCAAAGAGGCCGATAAACCCGATGATGCCAACCGCGTTAACCAGCAGAGCGCTCAGCACAATCGCCAGCGTGAGCGCCGCCAGACGAGCCAGCGACAGCGCCAGCCCCAGGTTGCGCGCCACGCCATCATCCAGCCCCATCAGAGTGAGCGGGCGCAGCAGCAGCAGCGTGAGCACCACGCCGCCAAACAATTGTGGCCACAGGCGCTGGACGATACTCCAGTCGGTCTGGGTGAGCGTGCCGGTGCTCCACATAAACATGCTTTGCAGCTGGTCGTGGTGAAACAGCACCAGAAGCTGGTTGATCGCGCCGCAGTAGAGGCTGACGACCAGCCCGGCGAGGATCAGCGTGACCGGCGAGAGACGTTTTCCCCAGGCCACGCCAAAGACCAGCGCGCCCACGACGCAGGCACCTGCCAGCGCGGCAAACTGCGAGGTTAATGCCCCCGGCAGCGTCCAGAGGGTGGTGATGGTGATCCCCAGCTGTGCACCCGTCGCCACGCCCAGCGTGGTTGGCTCCGCCAGCGGGTTACGCAGCACCTGCTGGAACAGCACGCCCACCAGCCCCAGCCCCGCCCCGACCAGTAGGGAGATGCTAAGACGCGGCAGCAGGCTGTAGTGGAACAACATCTGCTGAATATTGTCGATATCCGGGGCGGCAAACGCGGCCGCCCACTGCTCGCGCGGCAGTGCCGTGGAGAGGTTGAACCCGGTTAGCGCCAGCGCCGCCAGAAAAATCAGCCCCAGCAGCAGCGCCGGGAAACGGGCAATACGCGTACTCATGCTTTGCCCCCCATCACGTTGTCCAGCACGCGGGCAAAGTGCATTGCCGACAGCGTCGCGCCGTAAAACCATACCGCAGGGGCGCGCAGGAAGCGCTGCTCGCGCACGAACGGCATCGCCTGCCAGAGCGGGGTCGCCATCAGGGTTTGCATTTCACGCTCGTTGCCGTGGTCAAAGCACAGCACGTCGACGTCGCGAAACGCCGCCAGGCGGTCGATGCCCACGGCGGTGCTTCCCCAGAACGTCATCTCGCCTTCCCAGGCGTTGCGAATGCCGAAGTTGTCGAGCACTTCCTGGAACAGGCAGTTCTTTCCAAAGACCAGCATATGGCGGGCATCCAGCAGCGTCACCATCAGCAAAGGCCGATCGCCACGGCGGGCAAAGCGCGGCTTAAGAGACTCAATCAGCGCGTCAAACTCATCGAGATGCTGTTTTGCTTCCGCTTCCCGGTTGAGGAACTGGGCCATCTCGTGGATGGAATTTTTTGCCATGGTCAGCGGCTTTTTACCGTCGCTAAAGGAAAAGCCTCGTCCCGGCGCAATCTTCGCCATGATCTCTTCCGACGGGCCATACCCCGCAGACCAGAATAAATAAGACGGTTTCATCTGCGTGAGAAGCTCAAGGTTTGGCTCCGTGCGCAGACCGATGTCGATGACCGAGTCCGGCAGTTTTGGCTCATTCACCCACAGGGTGTAGTTGGGAATGTCGGCCACGCCGTAGGGCGTGATACCCAGGGCCATCATCAGCTCGACGGGTAACCACTCCAGCGCCACGATGCGGTGCGGATCGATAGCGGCGGCGCGGGCCGGGGCCATCTTCAACAGCAGCGGTGAGAGCGCCATGGCCGTCAGCAGGCGACGGCGGCTAATGTATGTTGAATCCAGCATCAGTAGACAAAGCTCACGGGAGCAGCCCCGGCAGGGTGAGGCAAAATACCCATCGGAATACCGTAAATATGTTCCAGCGTTTCGCTGCGCATCAGCTCAGACGGCGTGCCCTGAGCGATCATTTCACCGCCGCGCAGCGCGACGAGGTAGTCACAGTAGCGTGCCGCCATGTTGATATCGTGCAGGACAGCGATCACCGTCAGGCCGCGCTGCTGGCTTAAGCGATGCACCAGCGCCAGCACGTCGACCTGATGGGCGATATCCAGCGCAGAGGTCGGTTCATCCAGCAGCAGGCAGCGGCTGTCCTGCGCCACCAGCATCGCAATCCACGCCCGCTGACGTTCACCGCCGGACAGACTATCCACCAGGCGATGCGCCAGCGGTTTTAGCCCTACCAGCGCAATCGCCTCTTCTACTTTCTCCCGGTCGGCGACGCCGAAGCGGCCAAGCGCCCCGTGCCACGGATAGCGGCCAATCGCTACCAGCTCACGCACCGTCATCCCTTCCGCCTGCGGCAGCTGCTGCGGCAAGTAGGCCACCTTGCGGGCAAAGGCTTTACTGCTCCAGCCCTCCAGCGGCCGATCGTCCAGCAGAATATCCCCTTCAGAAGGTGGCTGGTGGCGTCCCAGCATCTTGAGCAGCGTGGATTTACCGGAACCGTTGTGGCCAATCAGGCCCGTCACTTTACCGGCAGGAAACGTCAGAGAGAGCGGATGCAGCAGGGTGCGCCCGGGTACGCGAAAGGAGAGATTATTGAGCGTAAAGGTGGTGTCGGATTGCGTTTTATTATCCTGCATGTCAGCCAACTTAAATAAAAAGGGCACGGCGAACCGTGCCCATAAAGAGGTTAGAAGCGGAAGGTCGCGGTGGCGACAACCTGGCGTTCAGCACCCCAGAAGCAACCGTAGGTGTTGAAGCAGCTGGCAACGTACTCACGATCGAACAGGTTGTTCACGTGAAGCGCGACGTTTGAGCCGGCCATGCCTACACGCGCCAGATCATATCTGACCAGTGCATCAACCAGTGTATAGCTTCCAACAGTGAAGCTATTCGCCGGGTCACCTTTGCTGGAGCCGGTATAACGCACGCCGGTACCCAGCGTCAGGCCAGACAGTGAGCCGTCAAACATCGTGTAATCACCCCACAGGGATGCCATATGTTTTGGTACCTGCGCCGGTGTGTTGCCTTTGTAGTTGGTGTCAGTGGTGTACTCAGCATCGGTATAGGTATAAGAACCTACAACGTTAACGCTTGCAGAGAGCGCCGCTTTCGCTTCCAGCTCTACGCCACGGGCACGGATCTCACCACCCTCAACGGAGAAGGGTGAGCCCGCCGGGTCAGCCATCAGGTTGTTGGTTTTGGTCAGCTGATACACTGCACCGGTGATCACGATCGGACGATCGTTAGGCACGTATTTCACGCCCGCTTCGTACTGTTTGCCTTTAGACGGTGAGAATGGTTTACCTTGAGCGTCGGTCAGGGAAGCCGGTTCAAAGGATTCGCTGTAGCTGAAATAAGGAGTTACCCCGTTGTCGAACAGGTAGTTAACGCCGCCACGCCAGGTGAACTGAGTATCATCACGCTTGGCGGTGGTATTTAATACGCGGTTGTAGGACTCCTGATCGGCCCAATCGTAACGGCCGCCCAGTGTCACCAGCACTTTATCCCATTCGATCTGATCCTGAGCGTAAACGCCGGTCTGCTTCTGCTTGTTCAGCACCTGGTAAGCACCAGACGGTCCAGGGTGTGAACCGAAATCGAAATCGCCACGATCGAGATCGTAAATATCGGATGGCGCAACGGAGCCGGCGTAGCCAAACCAGGAGTTAATGTCATTACGCATGCGCATGAAATCAACGCCTGTCAGCAGGGTATGGTCGAGAGCCCCCGTCGCGAACTTGCTCTGAAGCTGCGTATCAACGGTGAAGTTTTGCAGCTTCTCGTCATCGATCACATACTGGCGAGTCAGCGTATGCCCCCATTGTGACTGAGGAATGCTCGCGCAAGGGCTGGATGCCGGATTACTCGAATAGAGCGGATCGGAACACATGCCGTAGCCGTAAACGCTGTTTTGCGAGGTTTTGTTCTCGGCAAAGCGCAGATTCTGACGTACGGTGAAAGTATCGTTGAATTCATGGTCGAAGCTGTATCCCACCATTTTCTGGTTACGGGAATAGGTGTTGTTCTTTGCGCCTTCATTGAAGTTAGTCGGCAGACGATCGCCGTTTGGCAGCGGGTCAACCGTCCCCTCTTTTGGCAGCCAGCCGTAGTAGCCCGTTTCAGGCTCGTTCTGGAAGTAGGAGAGGAACGTGAAGGTGGTTTTATCATCCGGACGCCAGGAGAACGATGGCGCGATAGCGTAACGCTGTTCGCCTTTACCTTCCTGCTGGGAATTGTTCGAGCGCGCAACACCCGTCAGGCGGTATGAATAGACGCCGTCATCGTCGATCGCATCGCTAAAGTCAAAGCCGGTCTGGAACAGGCTGTCCGTACCCACTTTAAACTGGATCTCTTTCAACGGCTCGGTTGTTGGGCGCTTACTTACCATGTTCAGCAGGCCGCCCGGGCTGCTTTTACCGTACAGAACGGAAACCGGACCGCGCATGATTTCAGCGCGCTCCAGCATATACGGGTCAATCACCGCGTCGTTGTAGAAGTTGCCCTGCAGCTTCATGCCGTCGAGGTAGTTATTCTGGCTCTGGCCGTCGGCCGCGAAACCGCGAATAACCAGGTAGTCGTAAGTATTGGAAGCACCACGGGTGCCTACTGCAACGCCCGGGGTATAGCTCAGAGCTTCTTTAACGGAACGTGGCTGATGCAGCGCCATCTCTTCGGCAGTTACCACAGAAATAGACTGTGGAACCTTTTGAATTGGGGTGTCTGTTTTGGTACCGGTCGCAGATTGGCGAGCGGCGATAGTCGCAGCAGGTCCCCAGGCACTTTCCTGTGCAGCAGGTGCAGCGGTAACGGTAATAGTATCTTCTTTTTTCGGGGTTTCGGCAGCGTTAGCAAATGCAGACATGCCGGCAACCGCTATGGCTACGACAACCGCGACTTTACGCAGCGACGTGTTAATTGGCTGAGCAGTATTGGAAAGCGCCATGTTTATCTCTGATGGAAAAGTGAATGATAACGTAAACGAGAATTATTATTATGACCGCAGAATAATATGCGAAACGCTGGTTGCATAGCAAGCAGTAAGCGGCCCTACAAGATTTAAGGGTTTAAGAATTAACCAGATGAAAAGAGAGGGTTAATGAGGTTAGCGAAATGATCGCTTAAGCCCGCCGAAACGGGCAGAGAGAATTAACGGTAAAACACCTCGAACGTGGCGACGGAGTCGACTTTGCCCGCTTTAACCTCTCCCGTTTTGACGTAGCGCGCCTTGAGGGGAATTTCGACAGGAACCTTGTCCTGCGTGCTGGTTATCGCCGTGTAGTTCCGATCAAACTGCAGCACGGTATTATTCTGGTCGAGGATCTGAATGCCAACGCCCTCGGCGGCAGAGTCTCCGCTAGCGATGCCCAAAATATTGCCGTTCGTTACGCCCGTCGAGCCCGCGCTCGTGAACTGATAATCAACCTTCGTCCCTGCCGCGCAGTCGGTGATTTCAATCTTAAAGCTACCGTCAGTGAGTACGTCGGAATATTGGCCGGTAAAATCCTGCGTATTGACCGTTCTTAGCGGCACATAGATGTTCCGGTCGACCAGATTACAGGTATTGGTCGTAATGTGGACGCTGGCAGGAGAAAAGCGCATTTCACCGATCGCCGCGTTGCCCAGGATATCCATTGACGTTAATCGCGACGTATCCAAATCCCCCTCCTGGATATCGCCCGTCACGACCAGCTGTGCAGCGGCGCGAAACGTCGATGTGCTCTGCGAATAACCATGTATCGAACCCAGATAGTGGATAGGCCGGACAATATCCTCTTCATTGTAACCGGGAAAGCGTTCGCTCGACGCAGCCGCGCGGATGCCAATACCCGGCACATTAGTCTGATAAACCCCGGGCATGACATCTTCTCGTGCATCGGTATCCGTGAGGTACAGATACCCTCGCCGTACTTGCGCATCACCGCTACAGTCCACCGTCACCGCTTTACTCTCAACGCTGGCGTCATAAATGACGGTGCCGACGGGCGTGTCGGGCGCAACAACGATCACCGGAGGAAGTTGAAACGTCACCACGGCATCCACATCAGAACTGCCGTTAAAGGTGCAGTCTGCTCTGGCTGTATGGAAAAAGGCCCCCGTCAGCACGAGCAGAACGGGTAAAAGAAAAGTGTTGACCGAACGACATAGATGCATGAAATACCTCTGTTAATAGCAGTTGACCGTGGCTTTCACGATCCCTGTCGGGCTCTGCGTGGAAATGTCCAGCGTCCCCTGGCACTGCCGATCGCGCTCTTCTCCCCACTGCACGCTAAACGTTGTTTTGCCGGACAGCCCGGTGAGGTAAACCTCGCCGTCATCCCCGACGATGGCCGTGGTGTTATCCAGCGCCACCACGGCACCAAACGGCACGGGCTTACCCGCGTAACGCAGCGTCACCAGCGCGCGTCGTCCAACGCGCGCATCGAAGGTTGCGCTCAGCGCAGCGCCTTTTGTCGGCACGAGATCCAGCGTTGCCGCGTCGATATCAATATCTTCCCGATCCTGGGTATTGACCGTGACGATGTTGTGCCGATAGGCGCTCAGGGAGGGAACAATGGCGTTACCAAAACGGTCCGTAGAGATGCCGCGTCCGTTTTGCACTTTGACGTTATCGCCATCCTTAATGTGCACAATGGCGAATGCGTCGCGGACGGGTTGTCCCAGCGTTACACCATGCTCGTGGGCAACGATTGAGCCCTGCGCGTTGTAGTTCCATTGTCGATTGTCGCCACCATAGCTGTAGCCCATTCCCACCTCACCGGAAGATCCGCGATAACGTCCTGACAGGCTGCCGCCGTAGCCCGTATCCTGGTTGGCATAGGTATGCTGGAGGTTATAGCTCAGCTTATTGTCCTCAAGCGCGGTACCGCCGAGCCCGACCTGGTGCGAGACAAACCCGCCGCTGGCGGTGTTGGCGCTGTAGGTTGCCCATGAATCAGGCAGCCACGTTGATAACGGAATGTTGACCGTCAACGCCATTTGCCGGTCGGTATCAGCGTCCGGCGTGCGAGTCAGGTTGTAGCTTATCGACCAGGTGATATTGCGCCAGCTGGAGCTCAACCCCGCGGTGACGCTACGCTCATGACCGTCCATATCCCAGTAATCCTGCTGATACCCGTTGAGATAGGCCGAGCCCCAGTCAGAAACCCGCTGGGAAAGGTTGAGCTGCATGCGGCTACGGCGGTTATTAGTTCTGCGGTAGGTATAAATGCCGTCATCGATTTCGCTGTCACGCTGATCGATAGCTTCCTGAAAGGTATAGAACCCCGATGTGGAGTAGCGATAGCTGGCAAGCGTGATGGTGGTATCCGTGTCGGGAATATCTTTTGAATACTGCGCCCGCCAGGATAAACCGCTGGCATCGTCGCGCCCGTCATCAAACGCGGTACGAGCGGCCGTGAGGTCGACAGAGGCGGAGCCGAAATGCCCCAGATCGGCACCGAGCCCCAGCAGCAGCGCGTGATACAGTGATGAACCCAGCGCGCCGGTATACGCCGTGACGCCGTAAGGCAGACCATAGATGGCTGTGCCTTGCGCAAAGGTGGGTTCGTCTTCACCTTCATTACCGCGATAGCGCCCTGCGGCCAGCGAATACTTAAAGCCGCCTTCCCGCTGTAACACCGGCACCGACGCGCTGGCCTGGATGAAGCTATGCTCGCTGCCGTCCGCCTCTTCGACGGTCACTTCCAGATCGGCTCCGGATGTTACCTGGCTTAAATCGCGGATCTCGAACGGCCCCGGTGAGACGTTTGTCTGATAGATGGTGTAGCCGTTTTGCTTGATAGTGACTTTCGCATCGCTATTGGCAATACCGCGCACGACGGGGGCAAAGCCCTGCTGACTAACAGGCAGCATAGAAGTATCCGTTTCCAGCTTCACGCCGGTCATCTGGACGCTGTCAAAAAGTTCACCATTGGTATATGTCTGACCAATCTCAAGCTGGCTTTTCAGCGTTTTGATGTCGCGTTGTAACGTGCTGGCAATGCCCTCCCAGCCAGAAGCGTCGCTCCAGGTGCTGTTATTCCGCAGCCGCCACGCCCCAAGGTTAATCCCCGACTCCAGGCCAAGCCAAGTCGAAGAGGTTTTGCCCGAACTGTAGTGCTGCTGAGAACCGCTGAGTTGATAGCTTGTCCAGGCGGCAGGCGCGCCGTCATCCCAGAATTTTGGATGTATCGCGCCAGCGGCAGCATGGTCGCGGTACGCCTGCGGGATGACCAGCTTCAGGGTCTGGTCATCCTGATTGTATTCGTAACGGGCATTTTCAATGAAATGGGAGATATCGCGGACGTAAGCGCCGTCATCCAGATCTTTTAAGTCCGGGATCGTGTCGACTTTCACGCCGTAATCGCGCAGATCCGCTTTCGTCAGCTCCGGCAGCAGGCGCTGTTTATCGTCAGACAGCACGAAAGCGATGGGACGTTTATCCACAACGTTCCGATCCCACATAACAGTCGTAAGGTAGCTTCCGGCAAGTAGCCCGTTATCGTTAATGAAGTTTTTTAATGTAAAGGTATTTTCGAGGGGCGTATCCAGCTCAAGGATCCGCAGGTTAAATTCGTCATCAGCACAGGCAGGCTGGATCGCGGCGAGCAGCGTCAGCGCGATCCCGTACAGTACCTGTTTGTGAAGCAGAGGTGACGACATAAAATACCAACATGATGATTTAAAGAGCCTGCTTGCGCTGTGGGGTTTGCCCACCGAAATCATTGATTGCCGTCCAGGTCACCGCGCCCTTTGCTGAATTCGGTAACGCGAAACGCTGCTCGCTGAACGGAGCCACCATCATTGAAATGGCGCCTGGCGTGGTTTTGGTCTCTTTCACCGGAACACTTTTCCCACCAACGGCAAGCTCGCCAAACGAGACGTAAAACGGGGTCGGGTTGTTTGCAATTAGCGTGTCGCCCTGACGCTGGAATGTGATTTTTGCGTAGGCTTCCAGGGCATCGCTTTCCTTCAGCTGAGCCGGACGCCAGAAAAGCTTCAGGCGCGTTTTCATCGCAAATTGCAGCGTGTTTTTCTCTTTCAGCTCCGGCGAGAGTGCCGATACGGATTTAACGTTTGCCAGAAACAGAGATTCCCGGTCTGCGGGCAGGCTTTTTTTATCGCCGGTAAAAATAACGTGCAAAAGGGTTTGACGATTTTCCTGCAATTTGTAAACAGGGGGAGTAATAATAAACGGCGCTTTCGCATCATTGGGGTAACTGACCCAGCTTTGCACCAGATAACGTGTATGCGGATCTTTATTTTTAAGTGCTATCTGAACTTCTGATTTATTCGATGGATAAATAATTCGCGTACCACCGAGAACAACACTTGCCTGTACTGAACAGCAGGAAATAATTAAACAACCACATAACAATTTAAATAAAGTCTTCATACAATGTTCCAAAAAGGCAGCCGTTCAGGCTGCCCGTCATTGCTTAGCGATAGACAACCTCGAATGTTGCAGAGGAGGAGTAATGGCCCGCGGTTGGCGCGGTATCACCCACCTGAATCACTTTCGCGGTGTAGTTAAAGACAGAAGCCGTTGCCCCGGTCGCGTCGTTATTCACATCCGTACCCGCATCCGGTACTGAGCCATCGAAAACCACATCGCCTTTCGCGCCGTTCTCATTGCTGACGATGATCCCTACGTTGGTGGCATTACCTGCGCCACTAAGATCGTTCTGGAGGCGCTTATAGGCTGCATCTGTGGTCGTGCCACTGAACTTGAGGTTCAGTTTAGCGACCAGCGGGTCACATTTTTTCACTTCAATCTTAAAGGCTTTTGAGGTGCCAACCGTACCGTCAGCGCCAAAATCCGAAGGATAGGTATCTGCGAAAGTGACGGTGGAAGCGTTAGTCCCTGTGCCATCAACGTTAATTTCACAGGTATCGGCAACAATTTTTCCGGCGAAGTTCACCGTACCGGAATCGTTTGATGCAAATACAGGCAGAGACAGCGCGGCCATAACGCTTCCGGCTAAAAATGTAGCGACAATTTTTTTGTTCATGAAAAATATCCTTATATTTGACAATTGTGGCATCCATTCGCACTACAAATATTTTGAGTCGAAATGTTATCCAGCATGTTACACATGACTGACTAAATAGGAATATCCTTTGAGCCAGTGAATTTCTTATGGCGATTACATCAGATTATTCTTCATTGTGTCCAGAGAGGATAAAGTTACGCAACATGTAGAAGATTTCAAATGCATGTTTTAGATGAAAAAAATGAGAACTTAAAAATTCTAAATTTGATATTTAATTTTTTTAAAAATTGCAGAATGTAAAAAACAAAAAAGCCGCTTTATATTAAAGCGGCTTTTTATTCAGGGAATTAATTAATTCCCACCAAACATATCCTTGATCCAGCCGGCCACGCCATCACTGTCTTTCTTCTCGTTCTGCTGCTGGGCCGGTTGTTGCTGCGGCTGCTGCGGCTGAGAAGATTGATCGAACGGGTTGCCCGTTGGCTGTTCAGGCTGGCTCTGCTGGCACAGTGAGTCCGGGTTGGTCGTCCAGACCGGGAGGGTTCGCATCCCGCCGCCGCAGATAAAGTTCCCGGAACCATCCACGCCCATATCGACGATATCTTCCGGCGCGACCAGGTTCAGCGGCACAGGTGACTGGTTCGCCAGGTAGCGCTGGTAAATCGACATCGCCCCGCTCGCCCCGTAAAGTTTGGTCGGCTGGTTGTTGTCACGGCCTACCCAGGTGATCACCACTTCACGGCCATCAATACCGGCAAACCAGGTATCGACGTTGTTGTTGGTGGTCCCGGTTTTACCCGCCAGATGCAGACCAGGATACTTCGCCCCCAGTTGACGACCGGTACCGCGCTGCACAACCTGCTGCATCGTCCACAGCGTCATGTAGGCCGCCTGCGCAGGAACGGCACGTTCAGCCTGCGGGAAGCTCTGATACAGGACAGAGCCATCTTCGGCAATCACCGAACGCAGGGCAGAGAGCGGTGCGCGGTTACCCCCGCTGGCAATGGTCTGGAACGCCTGCGCCACTTCGATCGGCGTCAGGTTAAGCGCCCCCAGAATCATCGCCGGAACAGGGTGCAGCTGATCTTTCGGTACGCCCAGCTTCTGCCAGGTGTCGACAATGGCCGGCAGGCCCAGCGCCATACCGAGGTTAACCGTAGGTACGTTCATGGAGCGGGTTAACGCATCCACCAGCATCACCTGGCCGCTGAACTGTTTATCATCGTTCTGCGGTGACCAGACCTGGCCGTTAGGCTGACGCAGGGAGATTGGCGCATCGGCGATCCAGGTGTTCAGGCGATACAAATTCGGCTGGCTCAGCGCGGTGAGATAGGTCGCCGGTTTAGCCAGAGAGCCAATCGAACGACGCGCCTGCATCGCGCGGTTGTAGCCCGCATACTGCGGCTCTGCGCCGCCCACCATCGCGCGCACTTCGCCGGTGTTACGGTCAACCACCACCATCGCGGTTTCCAGATCGCTCAGCTTGCGCTGTTTCTTCAGCGCCGGAATGCCTTCAACAGCCGCTTTTTCTGCCGCGTCCTGGGCTACCGAGTCAAAGGTTGTGAAGATCTTCACGCCGGAGAGATCTTTGACCTTATCACCGAGCTTGCTTTGCAGCTCCTGGCGCACCATCTGCATGAAAGCAGGCTGCGGAGAGATCACCCCACCGCGCGGCTGCACGCCCAGCGGACGTGCGCTAAGCATGTCGTATAATTCCTGGTCAATCACCTGCTGCTGTTGCAGCAGACGCAGTACCAGGTTACGACGCTCCAGCGCCAGTTTCGGGTTGCGCCACGGGTTATAAATGGACGCCCCTTTCACCATGCCCACCAGCAGCGCCTGCTGGTCAAGGCTGAGCTCTTCCACCGGACGGCCAAAGTAGTACAGGCTCGCCAGCGGGAAGCCGCGGATCTCGTTATCGCCGCTCTGGCCGAGGTACACCTCGTTCATGTACAGCTCAAGGATACGATCCTTGCTGTAGCGCGCATCCATCAGCACGGCCATGTACGCTTCGTTGGCTTTACGCCAGTAAGAACGCTCGCTGGAGAGGAACAGGTTCTTCACCAGCTGCTGGGTAAGCGTACTCGCTCCCTGCACGGTACGGCCCGCAGTCAGGTTCGCCAGCACCGCACGGCCGATGGAGTAGAGACTGATACCGTCGTGCTCGTAGAAATGGCGGTCTTCGGTTGCCAGCAGGGTATCCACCAGCAGATCCGGGAAGCCGTTACGCGCCACGAACAGGCGCTGTTCGCCATTGGCGGACGAGAGCATGGTGATCAGACGCGGATCAAGACGGAAGAAACCGAACTGGCGGTTATTGTCCATGTTCTCAATGGTTTCCAGCCGATCGCCGTCAAAAGTCAGACGCGCGCGCACCTGCCCCTCTTTGCTGTCCGGGAAGTCGAACGGGCGGCGGATCATCTCAATGCTTTTCGCCTGGACGGTAAATTCGCCCGGGCGGGTCATTTTCGTGACCTGACGATACTGCGTAGCTTGCAGCAGTTTCACCATCTCGTTCTTGCTGATGGACATGTCCGGCTCAAGGTTCACCATGCGACCATACACTGCCGCGGGCAATTGCCAGACTTTCCCGTCGATACGGCTGCGGATCTTCTGATCCAGATAAACGCCGTAAATCGCGATCAGCACAACAAAAACAATGAACAGCTTCAGCAGCAGCCAGAACCAGCCGCGCTTCCCACGAGGCTTACGCCCTTTGCCTTTTCCTTTACGCGGCATGGGTTCTTCATCCTCATAATCGTCTTCATAGTCATCGTCATACTCCTCATCTCTGAGGCGACGACAGCTTACCTTTTCTTTCGCCGGACGCGCGGGTTTTCCCTTACGTCCTATTGGCTCGCGGTCATTCCCCACCATGCTTTTTCTCCGCAACTTTCAGGCGCAAAGGCCAGATTTTCTTTTCTTTCACAGGCCTGTGGAAGAAGAAATCTCTCAAAATAAACAGCAAGACTTTCCTGTCAGGAATACTTCTTCGTCCGCCGCGTCGGCGCCGTATTCGCCGGATCGTCCGGCCAGACGTGTTTGGGGTAGCGCCCTTTAATCTCTTTCTGCACTTCACGGTAGCTTCCCGCCCAGAACGCCCCCAGATCGCGGGTGATCTGCAACGGACGATGCGCAGGCGAGAGCAGCTCAAGCACCAACGGCACCCGCCCTTCGGCAATAGACGGCGTGGTTGCCTCACCAAACATCTCCTGCATCCGAACCGCCAGCGCCGGAGGATTATCCTCATGATAACGAATGGCAATCCGGCTCCCGGTGGGCACAGTGTAATGCCCAGGAAGCTCACTATCCAGACGTTGACGTAATGACCAGTCCAGTAAATTCTGTAACGCGGTCTTAACATCAAGCGCCTTAAGGGCGCGCAGAGAGTGCACGCCGCTCATTTGCGGCAGCAGCCACTGCTCAAGCGTCGCCAGCAGCGTCTCATCATCCACCGCGGGCCAGGCGTATTCCGGTAGCCACTTCGCGGCGCAGTGCAGACGAATGCGATACTGTTCAGCTTCCGGCGTCCAGTTCAGAACGTTAAGGCCCTTTTCCCGAATGCCGTTCAGCATTGCCTGGTGTAACTCTTCTTCAGACGGCTTCGCCAGCGGTTTCGTCCCGAGGATCAGTTTGCCAATCTGACTACGCCGAAACGCCTTTAGCGTCCCCTGAGCGTCATCCCATTCCACGATGTCCGATTGCTGGAGCAGCTGCGGGCAGGTACGCGTCAGGGCATCTATGTCCACGGCAATCGCCTGTAAAATACGGGCATCAGGAGACTGGCTGCCCTGAAGCAGGAGCGGCGCGATCAGCCATTCATGTCGCGTCAGGGCATCATCGCTGTCCAGCATCGCCCCCATGCCGTTTGCCAGCTGGTAGCGTCCATCCAGCCCGCGGCGGCGCGCAATCCTGTCCGGGAAGGCCAGCGCCAGAAGGGAGGCAATCTTATCGCCGTCAGGTGAACCGCCCCGGCAGTTCAGGCGTTTGCACAGCTGCTGCGCCCGCTGCTGCCAGTTTCCCTGATTGCGCGAAAACGCCTGCCCCAGATCGCTGCTGCCTCCGCGCGGCGGCTCCTCAAGAATAGCCGCCAGTTTCGCCGCTGTGGCAATTTCATCTTCGCCCTGCGCGGCCACCAGCATCGCCGCCAGACGCGGATCGTTGCCCAGCGCCGCCATTTTCTGACCGCGCGCCGTCAGACGTTCACCTTCCAGCGCGCCAAGCTGGGTGAGCAGGCTGCGCGCGGCGGCGAGATTCACGACAGGCGGTGGATTAAGCCAGGTGAGCTGTTCAGGATCCGGGCAGCCCCACAGCAGGAGATCCATCACCAGCCCGGAGAGATCGCTTTGTAAAATCTCCGGCGTGCTTTGCTGTGCCGCGCGTTCAGCCTGCTCCGCGCTGGTCAAATGCAGGCAAATACCCGGCTCAAGACGCCCCGCACGGCCCGCGCGCTGCACCATTGACGCCTGACTGATGCGTTGTGTCAGCAGTTTAGTCAGCCCGGTGCGCGGATCAAAGCTCGCCACCCTCTCCTGCGCGCTATCCACCACCAGGCGAATGCCTTCGATGGTTAAACTGGTTTCGGCAATGTTGGTTGCCAGGACGACTTTACGCTGCCCCGCCGGGGCGGGAAGGATGGCTTTACGCTGTTCGGTCAACGACAGGGCGCCATAGAGCGGGCAAAGCAGTACGTCACTGCCCACCCTGGAGGCCAGCCGCTCCTGCACGCGCTGAATCTCCCCCACGCCGGGCAAAAACAGCAGCAGCGAGCCGGGCGCCTGGCGAAGCAGGTCAGCAGTGGCAATAGCTACCGCTTCGTCAAAGCGCTGATGGGCAGGAAGCGGCTGATAGCGACGCTCAACAGGAAATGCCCGTCCTTCTGAGCTGATGACCGGCGCATCGGGTAATGTCTGTCGTAGCCGCTCGTTATCCAGCGTCGCCGACATAATCAGCAGCCGCAGATCGTCGCGCAGCCCCTGCTGAACGTCGAGCAACAGCGCGAGGGCCAGATCGGCCTGCAGGCTGCGCTCGTGGAATTCATCCAGGATCACCAGCCCGACACCGTTCAACTCCGGGTCGTTTTGCAGCATGCGGGTAAGAATGCCTTCGGTGACCACCTCAAGCCGCGTGGACGGGCCGACGCAGGTTTCGGCGCGCATCCGGTAGCCTACCGTTTCGCCCGGTTTTTCATTCAGCAGTTCCGCCAGGCGCTGCGCCACGTTGCGCGCGGCCAGCCTGCGCGGCTCCAGCAGGATAATTTTCCCGGCAATCTTCCCCTCTTTAAGGATCTGCAGCGGCAGCCAGGTAGATTTACCCGCCCCCGTAGGCGCGTTAAGCAAAACCTGCGGGGCATGTTGTAAGGCAGCGAGAAGCTCAGGAAGAACGACGGCGACCGGCAATGAGGACACTAACAGCTCCAGAGGGTTAACATTAGTCGGCGTACATTGTAGCATCGGCGCATATCATTACCGAGTCCCCCGTATGTCTGATTCGAAACGGCTGTTTTTTGCCATTGAATTGCCCACCACCCTACAGCGGCAAATCGTTCGCTGGCGCGCGGAACATTTTCCACCGGAAGCGGGCCGGCCCGTTGCGGCGGCAAACCTGCACCTGACGCTGGCCTTTTTGGGTGACGTGAGCGCCGAAAAACAGCGGGCATTAGCCGCCATGGCCGGGCGTATTGTCCAGCCGGCGTTTACGCTGCACCTTGACGATGCGGGTCAGTGGCTGCGTTCGCGCGTGGTCTGGCTGGGTACGTGCCAGCCGCCGCGCGGGTTGTTACAGCTCGCCAATATGTTGCGCGCGCAGGCAGCGCGCAGCGGCTGTTACCAGAGCCCGCAGCCGTTTCATCCGCACGTCACGCTGCTGCGCGATGCCGGTCAGGCTGTTGCCATTCCGCCGCCGGGTTTTCACTGGGCTTTTCCGGTTAATGAATTCGCGCTTTATGAATCCGTCTTTGCACGGGGACGCACCCGCTACAGGCCGCTACAGCGCTGGACGTTGGGCGACACCACAAGGAATTCCGATGAAGTTTAGTCCTGCACTCCAGTCCGCCACGCTGATCCAACGCTACAAACGCTTCCTCGCCGACGTGGTGACGCCGGAAGGCGAAGAGCTCACCCTGCACTGCCCCAACACCGGCGCCATGACCGGTTGCGCCGCACCGGGTGACACGGTCTGGTATTCCACTTCAGAAAATACTAAACGCAAATATCCCCATACCTGGGAAATAACCGAAACGCAAAACGGGGCGTTTATTTGTGTTAATACTCTGCGTGCAAATCAGCTGGTTAAGGAAGCGCTGACGAATGGCGCCATTCCCGAACTAGTGGGTTACGGTACGCATAAAACAGAAGTGAAATACGGCGATGAAGGCAGCAGAATTGACTTCATGTTACAGGCGGAAGGCCGTCCTGAGTGCTATATTGAAGTAAAATCAGTGACGTTAGCGGAACAGGAAAACGGCTTCTTTCCGGATGCGGTAACGCTACGCGGGCAGAAGCATCTGCGAGAGCTAATGAGTGTTGCGGCGGCGGGCAAACGCGCCGTATTGCTGTTTGCGGTGTTGCATACAGCGATTGAACGGTTTTCCCCTGCCCGCCATATCGATCCTAAATACGCACAACTGTTGAATGAGGCACAAAAGCAGGGGGTAGAGGTTTTAGCTTATAAAGCGGAACTTTCTGCCGATAATATGACTCTGAGATCGTCTCTTCCCATTGTCTTATAAGGGATTAGACGATTGATGAATAAGTGTTCTGGCCGCGTGCGCAAATACGCTTTTCCTCACAGGCTTGTCAAGTGTTACGTTTAGATAATTGCCATACGGAAAAGCATCTGCTATTTATAGCGACCTGATTTTTCCCCCAACACGGGGATCGATAGTGCGTGTTAAGGAGAAGCAACATGCAAGAAGGGCAAAACCGTAAAACATCGTCCCTGAGTATTCTCGCCATCGCTGGGGTGGAGCCGTATCAAGAGAAGCCGGGCGAAGAGTATATGAACGAAGCCCAGCTGTCGCACTTCAAGCGTATTCTTGAAGCATGGCGTAATCAACTCAGGGATGAAGTGGATCGCACCGTTTCGCATATGCAGGATGAAGCTGCTAACTTCCCGGATCCGGTAGACCGTGCCGCTCAGGAAGAAGAGTTCAGCCTCGAACTGCGTAACCGTGACCGCGAACGCAAGCTGATCAAAAAGATCGAGAAAACGCTGAAAAAAGTCGAAGACGAAGATTTTGGCTACTGCGAATCCTGCGGTGTTGAAATCGGTATTCGTCGCCTGGAAGCGCGTCCAACCGCCGATCTGTGCATCGACTGTAAAACGCTGGCCGAAATCCGCGAAAAACAGATGGCCGGCTAACGCCAGCGCTGTTTATACACTTCAAAGGCGGGAGTCTCTCCCGCCTTGTTACTGTTGATATGTCTGAATCACACTATATTGGGCGCTTTGCGCCATCTCCTTCCGGTGAATTACACTTCGGCTCATTAATTGCCGCGCTTGGCAGCTACCTGCAGGCTCGCGCCAGTCAGGGTAAATGGCTCGTCCGCATCGAAGATATTGACCCTCCGCGTGAAGTTCCCGGTGCTGCAGACACCATTCTGCGTCAGCTGGAACATTACGGTCTTCACTGGGACGGCGACGTTCTGTGGCAGTCACAACGACATGAGGCTTATCGGGAACGTCTGGCCTGGCTCAGCGCTCAGGGGCTCTCCTATAACTGCACCTGCACCCGCGCGCGTATCCAGAGCGTGGGAGGTGTGTATGACGGCCACTGCCGCACGCTGAATCTTCCCCCGGAAAATGCCGCCGTACGCTTGCTACAGCGCGCGCCCATCACTCGCTTCCACGATCGGCTCTCCGGTGAGATTAGGGCGGATGAACGTCTGGCATGTGAAGATTTTATTATTCACCGTCGTGATGGTCTGTTTGCGTATAACCTGGCGGTGGTCGTCGACGATCATTTCCAGGGCGTGACGGAAATTGTGCGCGGGGCGGACCTGGTCGAACCGACCGTACGGCAAATCTCGCTTTATCATCAGTTTGGCTGGACGGCGCCGGATTACATTCATCTGCCGCTGGCGGTCAATGCGCAGGGCGTTAAGCTCTCCAAGCAGAACCACGCCCCGGCCCTGCCAGACGGCGATCCGCGTCCTGTTTTGATCGACGCGCTGCGATTTCTCAACCAGAATGTAACCAACGAATGGCAGGATCTGCGCATTGACGAATTGCTGAAAATAGCCATTGCCAACTGGACGCTCGCGGCAGTGCCAAAAATCCAGCATTCTCAAATGCGTTGCGCTGAGCTATGATTAGCCGCTTTTTTCATAACAAAACACACTACGAGGTGTACCATTTTTACCCGAGTCGCTAATTTTTGCCGTAAAGTGCTAAGCCGCGAAGAGAGCATGGCGAACGACGCTATTGCACAGCCACACATGTCGGTTATTCCGCGTGAGCAGCACAATATTTCCCGCAAAGATATCAGTGAAAATGCCCTCAAAGTACTCTATCGTCTGAATAAAGCGGGCTACGAGGCCTATCTCGTTGGCGGTGGGGTGCGTGATTTACTGCTGGGCAAAAAACCGAAAGATTTCGACGTGACGACCAGCGCCACGCCCGAGCAGGTGCGTAAATTATTCCGCAACTGCCGTCTCGTTGGCCGCCGTTTCCGTCTGGCTCACGTGATGTTTGGGCCGGAAATCATCGAAGTGGCGACCTTCCGCGGCCACCACGAAGCGGGTGCATCCGACCGCACCACGTCACAGCGCGGCCAGAACGGTATGCTGCTGCGCGACAATATCTTCGGCTCTATCGAAGAAGATGCCCAGCGTCGCGACTTCACCATCAACAGCCTTTATTACAGCGTGGCGGATTTCACCGTGCGTGATTACGTCGGCGGCATGCAGGACCTGAAAGAGGGTCTGATCCGCCTGATCGGCACGCCGGAAACGCGCTATCGCGAAGATCCGGTGCGCATGCTGCGCGCCGTGCGTTTTGCCGCCAAGCTGAACATGCGCATCAGCCCGGAAACCGCAGAGCCGATCCCGCGTCTGGCGACGCTGATTAACGACGTGCCGCCTGCCCGCCTGTTTGAAGAGGCGCTGAAGCTGCTGCAGGCCGGCTACGGGTTCGAAACCTACAATCTGCTGCGCGAATACAACCTGTTCCAGCCGCTGTTCCCGACCATTACCCGTTACTTCACCGAAAACGGTGACAGTCCAATGGAGCGGATGATTGCGCAGGTGCTGAAAAATACCGACACCCGCATCCATAACGATATGCGCGTGAACCCGGCATTCCTGTTTGCGGCAATGTTCTGGTACCCGCTGCTGGAAACGGCTCAAAGAATCACCCAGGAGAGCGGCCTCGCCTATTACGATGCCTTCGCGCTGGCCGCGAACGATGTATTGGACGAAGGGTGCCGCACGCTGGCTATCCCAAAACGTATTACCACGCTGGTGCGCGACATCTGGCAGCTTCAGCTGCGCATGTCCCGCCGTCAGGGCAAACGTGCCTGGAAGCTGATGGAGCATCCAAAGTTCCGCGCCGCCTTCGACCTGCTGTCGCTGCGTGCGGAAACTGAACGCAATCAGGAGCTGCAGCGCCTGGCGCAGTGGTGGGCCGAATTCCAGGTTTCCGCCCCGCCGGAGCAGAAAGATATGCTGACCGGGCTGGATGAAGAACCTGCCCCGCGTCGCCGTCATCGTCGTCCGCGCAAACGCGCACCGCGTCGTGAAGGGACAGCATGACCCTCGCGTATATCGCCATCGGCAGCAATTTAGCCTCTCCACTGGAGCAGGTGAATGCTGCCGTACAGGCGCTGGGTGAGATCCCGCAAAGCCGTATCGTGGCGGTCTCCTCCTTTTACCGCACGCCGCCGCTAGGCCCGCAGGATCAGCCTGATTATCTGAACGCCGCCGTGGTGCTGGAAACTACCCTTGATGCCGAAACGCTGCTGGACAACACCCAGCGCATCGAACTGCAGCAGGGGCGCGTACGCAAAGCCGAGCGCTGGGGACCGCGCACGCTGGACCTCGACATTATGCTGTTTGGAGATGAGGTCATAAACACCGAACGCCTCACCGTTCCGCATTACGACATGAAAAATCGCGGGTTTATGCTCTGGCCGCTCTTTGAAGTTGCCCCCGATCTCATCTTTCCGGATGACATCCCACTCAAGTCCATTCTGGACACCCTCAAAGCGGAAAAACCTGCCCGCTGGTAACACTCTTCCCTTATCGATTAACCATTAATATTTTGTGGCTAATCGGTTACCTAAAATCATTGTTCCCTCGAATGTTACTGTTAGAATGCGCAAAGATTCGCTTTTGGGCTATCAGGAAACAGTATGAAACCAACCACCATCTCCTTACTGCAGAAATGCAAACAGGAAAAAAAACGCTTCGCCACCATCACCGCGTATGACTACAGCTTCGCCAAACTGTTTGCCGAAGAGGGTATCAACGTCATGCTGGTCGGAGATTCGTTAGGGATGACGGTACAAGGACATGATTCCACCCTGCCGGTCACGGTTGAAGATATTGCATATCACACCCGTGCGGTACGCCGCGGTGCGCCAAGCTGCCTTCTGCTTTCCGACCTGCCGTTTATGGCTTATGCCACGCCAGAGCAGGCATTTGAAAACGCGGCGGCAGTGATGCGCGCTGGCGCTAACATGGTCAAAATTGAAGGCGGCGCCTGGCTGGTGGAGACGGTGAAAATGCTCACCGAACGCGCCGTGCCGGTGTGTGGTCATTTGGGCCTGACCCCGCAGTCCGTCAACATCTTTGGCGGGTATAAGGTGCAGGGCCGCGGCGACGCAGCGCAGACGCTGTTTGAGGATGCCCTGGCGCTGGAAGCCGCAGGCGCCCAGCTGCTGGTGCTGGAGTGCGTGCCGGTTGAGCTGGCGAAGCGTATTACTGAAGCCCTGTCCATTCCGGTGATTGGCATCGGCGCAGGTAATGTGACAGACGGTCAGATTCTGGTGATGCACGACGCCTTCGGGATCACCGGCGGCCACATTCCAAAATTCGCCAAAAATTTCCTGACAGAAGCAGGCGACATGCGTGCTGCTGTGCGGCAGTATATTGCCGACGTTGAATCCGGTGTTTATCCGGGCGAAGAACACAGTTTCCATTAAGGAGTCTCGTTGTGCTAATCATTGAAACCCTGCCGCTGCTGCGCCAGCATATCCGCCGCGCGCGTCAGGAAGGTAAACGTATCGCACTGGTCCCGACCATGGGCAACCTGCATGACGGCCACATGAAGCTCGTCGACGAAGCCCGTGCGCGAGCAGATATCGTGGTGGTCAGTATCTTCGTGAACCCCATGCAGTTTGACCGCGCCGACGATCTGGCACGCTATCCGCGCACTCTTCAGGAAGATTGCGAAAAGCTTAAAAAACGTCATGCGGATATCGTGTTCTCTCCGGCACCTGCCGATGTGTACCCGCAGGGTACGGAAGAGGCGACCTATGTGGATGTCCCGGGGATTTCGACCATGCTGGAAGGTGCAAGCCGTCCGGGCCATTTCCGCGGCGTTTCCACCATCGTCAGCAAGCTGTTCAACCTGGTGCAGCCGGATATCGCCTGTTTCGGTGAAAAAGATTTCCAGCAGCTGGCGCTGATCCGCAAGATGGTTGCCGATATGGGTTACGATATCGAAATCGTCGGCGTGCCGATCGTACGAGCCAAAGATGGCCTGGCGCTCAGCTCACGCAACGGTTACCTGACCGCCGATCAGCGTAAAATCGCGCCGGGCTTAAGCAAGGTGATGAACACCATGGCAGAACAGCTGCTGGCGAAAGAGTTGGCCGCAGAAGAGATCGTCGCCCTTGCAGAGCAGGCGCTGAACGACAAAGGCTTCCGCGCTGATGATATTCAAATCCGCGATGCTGATACCCTGCTTGAGCTGACGGAAACCAGCAAACGCGCGGTGATTCTGGTGGCGGCATGGCTCGGCCAGGCACGCCTTATCGATAATAAAGTGGTTGAGCTGGCGTAGTTCTTTCACCCTTGATAATTATAGGTATACGTAATGATTCGCAAAATGCTGCAAGGTAAGCTTCACCGAGTGAAAGTCACCCAGGCCGACCTGCACTATGAAGGTTCCTGCGCCATTGACCAGGATTTTCTCGACGCGGCGGGTATTCTCGAAAATGAAGCCATTGATATCTGGAATGTGAATAACGGCAAGCGTTTTTCCACCTACGCGATTGCCGCCGAGCGCGGGTCTAAAATTATCTCCGTCAACGGCGCGGCGGCACACTGCGCGGACGTCGGCGATATCGTTATTATCGCCAGCTTCGTCATGATGTCTGACGAAGAAGCGCGCCGCTGGCAGCCCAAAGTTGCTTATTTCGAAGGCGACAACGAGATGAAACGCACCGCGAAGGCGATTCCAGTTCAGGTTGCCTGATTTTTAAAGGGCTGTGGTATTATCACAGCCCTGAATAATAAACACCGCCCCAAAAATATTTATTTTAATAGTGAGCCAGACCTCACACATTAAAATCCATATTGCATTCAAAATACACCCCCTGCCAATATAGAAAGCACTAACAATTAAACACAACCCTTTGATTCCCTCGTCGAAATAAACACCTTTAAATTTACTTCATTCATTTTATAGCAAAACTTATTTAAAACCACCATGAAACAATAATATATTGAGCCAGTTTTATGCGTTAACCATAAACATCATGAATGATACTTTTTAATAAATGGATATTTAAAATATGTTCAAGAAAACAATTCTGGCTACAAGTGTCGCTGTATTAGCACTGGGTTCTGTTTCTGCAATGGCTTCTGACGTTGGCCTGATTACATTCGATGGCGCAGTAACCGATACCACCTGCGTTATTACCTCTAATAACGGTGTTGATGCCAACAACGTAACGCTAACTCTGCCAGTGGTCAAAAAAGCCGATGTAGAAGGAACCACTGTTGATGCAGGCGTAGGTTCAAAAGAGTTCGAACTGCACCTGAGCAAATGCCCGGAATCCCTGACCAAAGCGTCTGCCACCTTTACCTCTCAGCAGTTCGCTGAACTGTCTAACGGTACGCTGAAAGCTGACCCAACCGTAGCGGGCCATGCCAATAACGTCGCTCTTGCGCTGTACAACAACAGCTCAACCAGCACCGACCGCATCAAAGTGGGTCAGCCGAGCAATAACACCCAGAAAGCCACTCTTACCGCAGGCACGGGTACTCTGGCTTACCGCGTTGCTTATGTCCCTGCAGCAAACTGGGTCGCCACCACCAATCCAGTCAGCGCCGGTAAAGTCAGCAGCAACGTGACCTTTACCATGACCTACGAATAACAATTGATTGTTATTTCATGCGCTCACGGATGAGGTGGGCGCATTTCTTATTTAATGGATGAATATTATGCGCCCTTTTAATACCTGTATTACTGCACTCATGGTTTGTGCCGCTGTGACCGTTTCCCACGCAGCTTATGCCGACATTGTCATTTCAGGCACACGAGTCATTTACCCGGCATCGGCTAAAGACGTCACCGTAAAAATGGAAAACCGCGGTAACAAGCCGTTATTGGTACAAACCTGGCTAGATGATGGCCGCGACACAACGAACCCTCAAGAACTCAAACTGCCGTTTATCGTCACGCCACCGGTCTCACGTGTCGATCCTGCTAAAGGACAGACGGTACGTATTACCTGGCTTGGCCAGCCGTTGCCAACAGACAGAGAGACGTTGTACTGGTTCAACGTGCTGGAAGTACCGCCTAAAGCAAAAGCTTCTGAAGAAAATCAAAACATGCTGCAACTAGCGTTTCGCACACGTATTAAAATGTTCTTCCGTCCGGACGGCCTAAAGGGCGACCCGGCAATAGCCGCAGCACAATTGAAATGGTCCCAGCAGGCAAATGAGCTGGTGGCTAAAAATGATTCTCCATTCTACGTCTCCGTCGCCAAAATCGAAACGACCGTCGGCGGGAAGAACATCGAAATAGAGCCGCACGTGGTTGCGCCCTTTACCAGCCAGTCCTTCAGCCTTAAACCAGGCGATTCGGCACGTATTACGAAATTAACCTATACCTCGATTAATGATTTCGGAGGCGCAGAGAAACACGACGTCCCGGTTAATTAGAAAAATATTAAAAGTTTGCCCATAAATATTAGCAGCTAATGGATTAGTGATAGCAATGTTATTTCGCCGCTCAATTCTTTGTATTGCCATATGCACAGCATTTCAGTCTGCATCTTTCGCGGCTGAAGAAGTTGCTACGCCATCGTCGGGTAATGAAGAGGTCGAATTCAACGATCAGTTCCTCTTTAATACAGGAAACAGTATTGACGTGAGTCGTTTTTCACACGGAAACCCTATCGTACCCGGCACGTTTAAAACTCAGCTAATTTTGAATGGGCAAAAAAAAGCGCTGACAGACTTTACCTTTAAAGATAATGCTACGGTGCGTGCTGCCCCCTGCTTCACGCCAAAAGTATTGATGCAAATGGGCATTAAAGCGGATGCCCTGCAAAATGCGGTAGCCAACAAAAAGCCTGGAGAGAGTGATGAAACGGTCTGTATTGATATCAACAAGGCCTTCCCGGGTGCGTCCTGGGATTATAACTCCGGCTCACAGGAATTAAGCCTTAGCATGCCGCAAATTTATATCGAGCGGCACCATGGTGGCTATGTTGATCCTTCTCTTTGGGAAGACGGTATTACTGCAGGCATGCTCTCCTACGACCTCAACGCATGGCATTCGGACAGCACAGACGGTGGGCGCGACACCGCTTATGCAGGGTTAAAGTACGGTATCAACATGGGCCCCTGGCGTTTACGCTCACGCGGCACGCTGAACTGGGATGACGCAGAGGGTACCGACTACGCCAGCCAGGATATCTACCTGCAACGCGACATTACGCCATTGCGCGCTCAACTCTTGCTGGGTGATTCCTATACCCGCGGCGACACCTTCAACTCCATCAACCTGCGTGGCGTGCGCATGTATAACGATGATCGCATGTTGCCCGGGGGGATTTCAACCTATGCGCCCGTTATTCGTGGCGTCGCTAAAAGTAATGCGAAGGTCACAATTTCTCAAAGCGGAAACAAGATCTATGAATCGACGGTCCCACCGGGTGCGTTTGAAATTAACGACCTCAGTACGACGGGCTACGGTAGCGATTTGGTTGTCACCATTGAGGAGTCTGACGGCAGCGTGCGCACCTTTTCCGTCCCCTACTCTTCGGTCAGCCAGATGCTTCGCCCCGGATACAGCCGCTGGGACATTGGCGTGGGTGAGCTGAATGACAACGGACTGCGCGATAAGCCGCGTCTGGGCTATGCCACGGGTTATTACGGCCTCAGCAACATTTTCACCGGCTATGCTGGCTTCCAGTATATGGATACGGGCTATTACTCCGGGCTGCTCGGTATTGCCGTGAGCACAGGCGTAGGTGCTTTTGCGCTGGACGTAACGCATTCAGATGCAGACATCGACGGCATCGGCAATCTGACGGGGCAAAGTTACCGTCTCTCCTGGAGCAAACTGCTGGAAGAAACCAACACCTCCTTCAACGTGGCAGCGTATCGCTTCTCAACGGAAGACTACCTGACCCTCAATGATGCGGCATCGCTGACGGAAAGCATTAAATATCGTGACAGAGGCCGTAATCCGGATCATTCGGACAGCGATGTGTATAACCATTTCCAGCGAATGAAAAATCAGGTGCAGATCAACGTAAGCCAGCCGTTGTCGTCAGGAAAAACGGATTATGGTTCGCTGTATATGACCGGAAGCTGGCAGGACTACTGGTCAGAATCGGACTCAACGTCCCAATACTCAATCGGCTACAACAACGCATTCTGGTTGGGCAGCTACAGCGTATCGCTCCAGCGCAGCTACAACGAGTATGGCGATAAAGATGACAGCGTCTATCTGAACATCAGCATTCCTCTGGAAAACCTGCTGGGCCGCGGTAAGAAGCCGGGCGGTTTCTCCAGCGTGAACATGAGCGTCAACTCGGATTTCAAAAACAACTCGACCCTCAATGCCAGCGCGAACGGGAACACAGACGATTACCGCTTTAGCTATAGCGTTAACACCAGTTCCAGCCAGGGTGACAGTAGCGATCTTAACCAGATTGGCGGCTACGGCAGCTACAGTAGCGCGTATGGGCCGCTCAGCATATCGGCCTCCGCCACCGATGACAGCAGCCAGCAGTACTCGCTGAGTTACAGCGGCGGCATGGTTCTGCATTCAGGCGGCATCACGCTCTCCTCGGGCAGCATCGGCGATACCGATACTCTGGCGCTGGTCAGCGCGCCGGGCGCGAAAGGCGCGCAGCTTTCCATTGGCGATGGCGTCATCGGCAACTCAGGCTACGCGATCATGCCGTATCTGTCGGCTTACCGTGAAAACACCATTGGCATTGATATTTCTAAGCTGGAATCTGATGTGGAGGTGAAGAGCACCAGCTCAATCGCTGTACCGCGCAGCGGTGCGATTGTGCGCGTGGATTTCGAAACCGACCAAAGCCGCTCGCTGCTGCTTGATTTGCACCGCTCTGATAACGGCTTTATTCCGCTGGGCGCTGACGTTCTGAATGAACAGGGGCAATCCGTCGGCTCTGTAGGCCAGGCCGGGCAGGCTTATGTACGCGGTGCGGAAAATAGCGGTCATCTGCGTATTGTCTGGGGCAGTGATGTAGAAAGCGCGTGCACCGTGACCTATACCCTCACCCCTTCAGCCAGGAAGGTGGGTCTGACAACCATGCTGGATAACCAGACCTGTCAGATGTAATCGTTTTTTAACAAGGAGTTAATTTTAATGAAGAAAACAAGCCTAAGCGCGTTGCTTTTCGCGGCACTCAGTTCGCAGGCAACGGCAACGTCCACCAATCTGGATGTGACTTTTACCGCAACTCTGCGTGAAACCACCTGTGATATGGCCATCGAGGGTGGTACCGGCGACGGAAAAAATAATACGATTCCGATCGGTGCGGCAGGTAAAACGGCCCTGTCGGACATTATCAATAAAACAGACGGCGCCAGCACCGCGTTTAAGTTAAAAATTACTGACTGTCCGTCGAGCCTTGCAGCACTGAAGACGACAATTTCAGGCTCGAAATCAGGATACCTTGATACGGCCATCTTAAATGGTGCTACAGCCGGACCAGCTGATTATATGGGGGTCTCCATCGCACGCGCGTCAGCACCTACAGCGCCATTTACCATTAACTCAACTGACGATGCGAAACGCTTAGTCTGGACCACGGCTGAAATTAACAGCAATGAAGTTCCTCTGGTTGCCCGTCTTGTGGAAACCAAATCCGGCCTGGCGACAACCGGCAGCTTCAGTGCTATAGCCACATTCAACTTCGAATACCAATAAGCGGAAGGAAACGCGACGATGATTAAAAAATCTTTCCCCCTGATTGCACTGGCTGTCTCTGCGGGTCTGTTTAGTGCGGCATCACATGCCATTACCGGCACAAGCAGCGTGCAGGCGACATTTACCTCCACCATTGAAGCGGGCACCTGTACCGCACAAATCCAGAATGCCGGAGGCCAGCCAATCAGCACCCTGGCATTTGGTGACGTCTTCAAATCCGATCTGGTTGCCCAGACGCGCAGTGAACCTTTTAAAATCGCCTTTAGCGGCTGCGCTGGGGTGAAATCTGCAACCGTACAGGCCACCAAGGGAACGGGAGGCAGCTGTTCCGGCGCAGCGTTAACGGGTGACTCTTTTGCTGGTGGACACGAAACTGGCTTTGAAGTGTGGAAAGGTACAGCCGGAACAGGAACGCTGTTGAGCTGTAACACCACGCCCGTGCAGAACGTCACCATCAGTGGCGCAACGGCAAATGTCGATATGGCCGCGCGTATCGTTATCGCTAGCGGTAAAACGATCGCCGATGTCACCACGGGCGACGTCAGCGCGCCGGTGACGTTTGTTGTGACTTACCAGTAATACTGAGCAAGGGCAGAGCAGTCATGTCGCATCCCTATAGAAAACGAGTTTTCGGCAGATATACGCTTCTGGCCGGGCTTATAAGCTGGCACTGGTCTGCCCCCTGCCTGTCCGCAGAGGCAGGCATGGACGTTACGCTTAACGCCAATATTGTTGAAAACACCTGTCAGGTTTCCATTCCTGGCGATGGCAAGATCCACCTGCCTATTGTAGGCAAAAACTGGTTCTACAACGCGGACGGCAGTACGCGTCTGCAGCCGAGCGATGCGGCTTCCGGTACGGCGTTTACGGTTAAGGTCGACAGTTGCCCAGGTGAGGGAACCCAGGTTAACAGGCTGAAATTCAGTTTTCAGCCGCAAAGCAAAACGTGGCCAGCCGATAGTCGACAGATCTTTATCAATGAAACATCCGTTGATGAAGGCGGCGCGGCCAATACCGGCGTGGTTATTTTTTCAACCGACCTGAATACCAACGTGCTTAATACCGATGGCAGTTCAAGCGTTGTATTGAATGCAAAAACTGTATGGGCGACAGAATATGATTTCTACGCCCGCTTGCAGAATTTCGGCCCGGTCAGCGCCGGAAAAGTGACCAGTCGCGTGCTGGTCAACGCCACATACGAATAAATCAGAACAGGAAACAGGATGAGAATGTTCAGAAACATGACAGGACGTTGGTCTTTTCTCTCGTTTATAAAAATGGCGCTTGTAGGCTGGCTAAGTTTACAAGGGCAAGCATGGGCAAAGGAGTGTAAATTTTCCGACGGTGGGGGCGGTACAACCACCCTCGTAAACGGCAGCTATCCACAGGGCATCCGCTGGGCCGCCTGGGATGGCGTGAGTAACATGCGAGAACTGGCCACGTTCGAACTCAACCTTAGCCCGACGCTAACATCAAAATGTACATTCGCAGGGAATGATGGACAGCAGTTAAAGGAAAAAGATCCCAACGACTATACCTACCTTCATGGTCGCGGCCCTCAGGTTGACGGCGGTATGGGTAACTATTATTCCACCAATATTGAAGGCGTTGTATTTTCAGTGAAAATATTCTCCAGCGCAGGCGGGGGCTATTTTGGTGATGGGAATATGGAACCTAGCGGTTGGTCGACACTGGTTAGTCCCGGCCCTGATTACTACTGGGACAATCAAACCTGGAAAGCTAAAGTGACAATCTGGCAGGACGCCCGAGAGTTCCTCTATGCTAACGGCAACCGGAATAATAATCGCTACATTACGCCCGCGGCATCGTTTCCGCTGGGGCAGATGGCGATTGGCACACCTACTGACAGTAATAACCAACCCTGGACATTTATGGTCACACCCACAACCTTCCAGGTTCCCATCGTGACGTCGACCTGCCAGACCGCACAGCTGGATAAAGGCAATAACATCGATCTGGGCGAATACATGATGTCTGACTTTAACGTATCGCCCCGCACCACCAATTTCCGGGTGCAAATTTTGGGATGCGATAACGTCTGGGCGGTGGATGTAAAACTCCAGGCAAACAAAACCACGGGTTCACAGAATGAATTGCTGGGGAACACGCTGACGGGAGGCGCCGAAGGAGTGGGGGTTCAGCTTTACGCTTACAACTCAACGCCGTTACCGCCTAACGGGCTTGCTTTTACGCGTTATACCACTGCGACAGCGCCAGGGTCCGATTTCGGCATGATGGACTTTTCCGCCCAGCTCGTAAAAGACGGTAAACCGATGAAAGCAGGCGAATTTAAAGCCGTCGCGACCATCAACCTCTCCTACTATTAAGCTACCCCTGCGGCTGATTGCTGATCAGCCGCGACATCGTCTCCAGCGAATCCGTTCTTAATATATACAGGCGTTTCAGTAAGAACGGATTATCCCCCGGCTTCACCTTCCCTTTCACCGTGGTCACCGCCAGATGGAAACCGGCGTCGTTTGCCGCTTTTATCGCTTTATTGTCATAGCCACCAAAAGGATACGACAGATAAAGCACCCGCGGGTTGAACTGCGCCAGCGCGCGGCGGGAGCGCTCAAAATCAAACAGGATCACATGATAGCTGCGGCTCAATAATATGGGGTGTTTATACCCATCCACGCGATGCAGAAAGTGGGTGTGAGACTGAATGTCAAAGACATCCTGGATACTCTTGATCTCCTGGACGCTCATAAACTGCAGTGATTTAGGATCCCACTTCTGCGCATGGCCTTTGATACGTGACGAAATGATAAACGCCGTGGCGTTGAAGCCATATTCTTTCAGAACAGGGTACGCATAGCGGCTGACCGATTTCAGGCCATCATCAAAGGTGATCACCACCGCCTTAGCGGGCAGGTTCATTTTATTACGCACATACCCTTCCAGCTGATACATCGTCAGCGTGGTGTAGCCCTGGTCGCGCAGCCAGGCCATCTGGTTATTGAACGCCCTTACGCTGGTGGTCGTTGAGGTATGTCGAAAGCGCGTGTTTTCTTCATCACGCAAAATATGATGGTAGGTGAGGACCGGAAGCCCGTTATCTTCCTGCGCATCCAGGCTGCTGATCCATGCCAGGCGGTTACCAATACGGATCTGATACCAGGTCTGGTTCAGGCGATCTTTCAGTTTAGTCAGGATCGGATAGCGGAGGTTGGCGCTTAGCGTGCCAAAAGGCGCGCTGCCGCTGCTGGGGGCGTTAAAGACCGGCGTATCTTTCCAGGTAATCAGGTTCTGGTTACTGAGCGGCTTGTTCAGATCGCCCAGGCTGTCTTCAACGCGCTGTTTTCCCTGCACCTCATCCAGATGTCCTTTATCAATAAATCCGGTTCCGAAGCCGAAGCGAAATTCGTAATAATCGGCGGCAGTGGGAACAACGGCTAAGATCTGCCCGGCGCGGATATTGCCGACGTTCACCACGTCGTTACCTACCTGAGCCCAAATGGCAGCATCTTCAGTGGTTTGCATATATCGGGCGGGAAGCCCTTGCTGACTGATCAGACTGGCAGATGCGCCGCCGGATATCAGCAGTAACAGCAGGAAAACAACGCGCATGAGCATGGGATATAAATCGATACGGGAAATCAGTAGCCATTGTAACAAATGCGACATCAATACCAACGTTTAATGCTTATACAGATCGTGAAGCAGGACGAAAGGCGGGTTTTTCTGCTGCTGATGCCACAGGCTACTTAAGCCCGGAACCTGCATATTAACGAGGGTATTGCGAAATTCGGCGCTGCTCAGCGTCTCACGCAGCGGGTACATCGCTTCCAGCAGCGCATAGCTGATGCCGGAAATAACTTCGCAGTTTTCGTGCTTGTGGCTTAACAGCGCGGCGGAACGATAAGGCGCCGCGCCGGACTTATCGGTCAGAAAGATCACGCCATCGCCCGTGTCGGTTTCATGCAGCGCATCGCACATCATGCGGCTCAGCATGTTGGTGCTTAAACCGCGCCAGTAATTCACCGCACGGCATTGCGCCAGCGGACCAAATTTAGCTTCAAGCTTATCCAGCATATCCTGCGCGTGTTCATCGTGGCAGGTGATAACCCATCCCAGCATATCGTCTCTCCTTAGCAGGCGAGTAGTTTATCCAGGTGAAGGTTAGTTTACGGTGATAACTGTCAAAGAAAGTGCCCGGCAACCAGAACGTCACCGGGCAGAAGGTTAGCTACGCAGCCCACGTCCGCGCTGGATCAGATACCAGCACAGCAGGTAGAAGACGATGATGAACACTACCAGCACCGCCACCGTGGTAAACAGCGGCACATCGGTGATGCCGAGGAAGCCAAAGCGGAAACCGCTGATCATGTAGACGATCGGGTTCAGGTGCGACAGCGCCTGCCAGAACGGCGGCAGCAGCGTCAGGGAGTAGAACACCCCGCCGAGATAGGTCAGCGGCGTCAGCACGAAGGTCGGGATCAGGCTGATGTCGTCAAAGGTTTTGGCGAACACCGCGTTCAGTAACCCGGCCAGCGAGAACAGGATCGCAGTGAGCAGCAGCGTCAGCGCCACGAACAGCCATGAGTGCACCTGGAACGGCACAAAGAACAGCGAAATGGCCGTCACCAGGATCCCAACACACAGACCGCGCGCCACACCGCCACCGACGTAACCGGCAATGATCACATGCGTTGGCACCGGTGCCACCAGCAACTCCTCAATATTGCGCTGGAACTTGGCGCTGAAGAACGACGACGCCACGTTGGCATAGGCGTTGGTGATCACCGCCATCATGATCAGCCCCGGCACGATAAACTGCATATAAGTAAAGCCGTGCATCTCACCAATCCGGGAGCCAATCAGGTTACCGAAGATGATGAAATAGAGCGTCATGGTGATGACCGGCGGTACCAGGGTTTGCACCCAGATGCGCAAAAAACGGTTAATCTCTTTCGCCCAGATACTTTTCAGCGCGACCCAGTAAAGATGCGTCATGCCTTGTCTCCTTGTTTATCCTGCACCAGAGAAACAAACAGCTCTTCCAGTCGGTTCGCTTTGTTACGCATACTTAAAACCTGAATACCCTGCGCGCTCAGCTGGGAGAACACGCTGTTAATGCCCTGCTCGCGCAGCACCTCTACTTCCAGCGTCGAGGTATCGACCAGGCGATACTGATACCCTTCCAGCTTCGGCAGGGCGCTTTTCGCCGCCAGATCCAGAATAAAGGTTTCGGATTTCAGCTTGGAGAGCAGATTCTTCATCGAGGTGTTTTCCACCAGCTCGCCGTGCTGAATGATGCCGATGTTGCGGCACAGCATCTCTGCTTCTTCAAGGTAGTGGGTGGTCAAAATGATGGTGGTGCCTTTGTCATTAAGATCCTTTAGGAAACCCCACATAGAACGACGCAGTTCGATATCCACGCCTGCGGTGGGTTCATCAAGGATTAGCAGCTTCGGCTCGTGCATCAGCGCGCGGGCAATCATCAGGCGGCGCTTCATCCCCCCGGACAACATCCGCGCACGTTCGTTACGCTTTTCCCACAGATCGAGCTGTTTCAGGTACTTTTCGCTACGCTCAAGCGCCTCTTTACGCTCAACGCCGTAATAACCCGCCTGGTTAACGACAATCTGCTGCACCGTCTCAAACGGGTTGAAGTTGAACTCCTGCGGTACCAGCCCCAGCTGGCGCTTGGCGTTTACCACATCTTTTTGCAGGTCGTAACCAAAGACGCTCACCCGTCCGGACGTTTTATTCACCAGCGAGCTGATGATCCCGATGGTGGTGGATTTCCCCGCCCCGTTCGGCCCCAGAAGCGCGTAAAAATCCCCGGCCTCTACTTTTAGATCTATTCCGCGCAGCGCCTGAACGTCGCCCGGATAGGTTTTTTTAAGCTGCTCAAGCTCCAGTGCAATTGCCATGAAATTAACTTACCTTCAGTTCTGACACACGTTGTGTGGTTTCATTAAAAGTCGGGTTACCCTATAGTAGCGCAACGCAATTACTTGGTTACAGGTCGCTAACCTCCATGAACGACATAGATACACTTATTAGCAACAATGCACTATGGTCAAAAATGCTGGTGGAGGAAGACCCCGGATTTTTTGGAAAACTCGCACAAGCCCAGAACCCGCGCTTTCTCTGGATTGGCTGTTCAGACAGCCGCGTACCTGCCGAGCGCCTGACCGGCCTCGAGCCCGGCGAACTGTTTGTTCACCGCAACGTTGCCAACCTGGTGATTCATACCGATCTCAACTGCCTTTCCGTGGTTCAGTATGCCGTTGACGTTCTGCAAGTCGAGCACATCATCATCTGCGGCCACTACGGCTGCGGCGGCGTGCAGGCGGCGGTTGAAAACACGGAGCTGGGGCTCATTGATAACTGGCTGCTCCACATTCGCGATATCTGGTTCAAACATAGCTCACTGCTGGGCGAAATGCCGCAGGAGCGCCGCATGGATACCCTGTGCGAACTCAACGTGATGGAGCAGGTGTATAACCTTGGCCACTCAACGATCATGCAATCGGCGTGGAAGCGCGGGCAGAAGGTCTCGATCCACGGCTGGGCGTACGGTATTCATGATGGTCTGCTGCGCAACCTGGAAGTGACCGCCACCAACCGCGAAACGCTGGAGCAGCGTTACCGTTCGGGGATTGCCAACCTCAAGCTTAAGCACGTAAACCATAAATAAACAAAGCCGGGTGGCGGCTGCGCCTTACCCGGCCTATATGTGCCCATTCGTAGGCCCGGTAAGCGCAGCGCCACCGGGCAACAAACCGCAATTACTCGTCCAGCAATACCACTTTCCCAACATACGGCAGATGACGATAACGCTGCGCGTAATCAATGCCGTAACCCACCACGAACTCGTCCGGGATGGAGAAACCGACAAACTCCACCGGCACCTGCACTTCACGGCGCTCCGGTTTATCCAGCAGGGTGCAAATCGCCAGCGATTTCGGCTCGCGCAGGCTCAGGATCTCGCGCACCTTTGAAAGGGTGTTGCCGGAGTCGATAATGTCCTCAACGATCAACACATCTTTGCCACGAATATCCTCATCCAGATCTTTCAGGATTTTCACATCACGGGTTGTGGACATGCCGCTGCCGTAGCTGGAAGCGGTCATAAAATCGACCTCGTGCGGTACCTGCACTTCACGGCACAGGTCTGCCATGAACATGAAAGAACCGCGCAGCAGACCAACCAGCACCATTTCGCTGCCGCTGTCCTTGTAATGCTCGGTGATTTGACGACCCAGTTCGGCGATACGCGCTTTGATCTCGGCTTCCGGGATCATCACTTCAACAGTATGTTTCATATTACTAACCAAATGATTTTAATGAAAATCTCTCAATACGGATGAGTTAATATCCAGCACTGATACGCAAGCCAGCCATTATACCAGCAAATGGATAACCCTGGCGTATGAGTTATAAAAAGCAAATATTGTGATTCCGATCACACTTGTTAATACCTATAATTAGTTGCTAGCAAATTATTAACAAAAACTGACGAGTACACTTTCTATGGCTGAAACAAACTCTAAACAGCCGCGTCTACTGGTGACACTAACAGCGTTATTCGCCGCCTTCTGCGGCCTGTACCTGTTAATCGGTGGCGTCTGGCTGGTCGCGATCGGCGGCTCCTGGTACTACCCGATTGCAGGCCTGGTTATGCTTGGCGTAACCGTCCTGCTCTGGCGTAGAAAACAATCTGCACTGTGGCTGTATGCCGCACTCCTTCTTGCCACCATGATCTGGGGCGTCTGGGAAGTCGGCTTCGACTTCTGGGCGCTGACGCCGCGCAGTGACATCCTGGTCTTCTTCGGCATCTGGCTGATCCTGCCGTTCGTCTGGCGTCGCCTGATTGTGCCGTCCAGCGGTGCGGTCGCGGCGCTGGTGGTAGCGCTGTTAATCAGCGGCGGTATCCTGACCTGGGCTGGCTTCAACGACCCGCAGGAGATCAACGGTACGCTGAACGCAGAATCGACGCCTGCGGCGGCGATCTCTCAGGTTGCTGACGGCGACTGGCCTGCCTATGGCCGCAACCAGGAAGGTCAGCGCTACTCTCCGCTGAAGCAGATCAACGCGGACAACGTTAAGAACCTGAAAGAAGCCTGGGTATTCCGTACCGGCGACCTGAAGATGCCGAACGATCCCGGTGAACTGACCAACGAAGTGACGCCAATTAAAGTCGGCGATATGCTTTATCTGTGTACGGCGCACCAGCGTCTGTTCGCGCTCGACGCGGCCACCGGTAAAGAGAAATGGCACTTCGATCCGCAGCTGAACTCCAACCCGTCGTTCCAGCACGTGACCTGTCGTGGCGTCTCTTATCACGAAGCGCGCCCGGATAATGCGAGCCCGGAAGTCATTGCCGACTGTCCTCGCCGCATCATGCTGCCGGTGAACGATGGTCGTCTGTTCGCCATCAATGCCGAAACGGGCAAGCTGTGTGAAACCTTCGCCAACAAAGGCATTCTGAACCTGCAGACCAATATGCCGGACACCACGCCGGGTCTGTATGAGCCAACCTCCCCGCCAATCATCACCGATAAAACCATCGTGATTGCCGGTTCGGTAACGGATAACTTCTCCACCCGCGAAACCTCCGGCGTTATCCGTGGTTTCGACGTGAACACCGGTAAACTGCTGTGGGCCTTCGACCCGGGTGCGAAAGATCCGAACGCGATCCCGTCTGACGAGCACACCTTTACCTTCAACTCGCCGAACTCCTGGGCACCAGCCGCGTATGACGCGAAGCTGGACCTGGTCTACCTGCCGATGGGCGTATCCACGCCGGATATCTGGGGCGGTAACCGCACGCCGGAGCAGGAACGTTATGCGAGCGCTATCCTGGCGCTGAACGCGACTACCGGTAAGCTGGCCTGGAGCTACCAGACCGTTCACCACGATCTGTGGGATATGGATATGCCGTCCCAGCCGACGCTGGCGGACATTACCGTTAACGGCAAAACCGTGCCGGTCATTTACGCTCCGGCTAAAACCGGCAACATCTTCGTGCTGGATCGCAGCAACGGTAAGCTGGTTGTGCCTGCCCCGGAAAAACCGGTTCCGCAGGGTGCGGCCAAAGGCGACTACGTCAGCAAAACCCAGCCGTTCTCTGACCTGAGCTTCCGTCCGAAGAAAGACCTCAGCGGTGCAGACATGTGGGGTGCCACCATGTTTGACCAGCTGGTGTGTCGCGTGATGTTCCATCAGCTGCGCTATGAAGGCATCTTCACGCCGCCGTCTGAGCAGGGTACGCTGGTCTTCCCGGGCAACCTGGGAATGTTTGAGTGGGGCGGTATTTCCGTCGACCCTAACCGTCAGGTGGCGATTGCCAACCCAATGGCGCTGCCGTTCGTTTCCCGTCTGATCCCACGCGGTCCGGGTAACCCGATGGAGCAGCCGAAAGACGCGAAAGGCAGCGGGACCGAAGCCGGTATCCAGCCGCAGTATGGCGTACCGTTTGGCGTTACCCTGAACCCGTTCCTGTCTCCGTTTGGTCTGCCGTGTAAACAGCCTGCCTGGGGTTACATCTCCGGTCTGGATCTGAAAACCAACCAGATCGTCTGGAAAAAACGTATTGGTACCCCGCAGGACAGCATGCCGTTCCCGATGCCGGTTCCGGTGCCGTTCAATATGGGTATGCCAATGCTGGGAGGTCCAATCTCCACAGCCGGTAACGTGCTGTTCATCGCGGCAACCGCAGATAACTACCTGCGCGCGTACAACATGACCAACGGTGAAAAACTGTGGCAAGGCCGTCTGCCGGCCGGTGGACAGGCAACGCCGATGACCTATGAAGTGAATGGCAAGCAGTACGTTGTCATTTCTGCGGGTGGTCACGGTTCGTTTGGTACGAAGATGGGCGACTATATTGTCGCGTATGCACTGCCGGACGAAGGCAAATAAAAGCAAAACGGCAACGAAAGTTGCCGTATTTAGCAATCCAGGCCGGGTAAGGCGAAGCCGCCACCCGGCTTTTTTTATACGGTAAAACCGAGCATCATCCCCGTATCTTCATGCTCCAGCAGATGACAGTGCGCCATATAGGCAAACTCTTCAGGCGCTTCGTGGTCGAACTTCACCAGCACCTCGCTGACGCCGCCCTCCACTCTCACCGTATCTTTCCAGCCTGCTCGATGCGCTTCCGGCGCTTTACCGTTCTCAGACAGAATACGGAACTGCGTGCCGTGGATATGGAACGGGTGCAGCATCATGTCCCCTTCCCCTGAAACCACCCAGCGCTCAAACTGCCCCTTCGTGGCGGCAAACATCGGCGTGTTCATATCGAACGCTTTGCCGTTGATCTTGTTGGCGTTGTGGAAATCGAACCCGTGACCGCCGTGATCCATACCGCCCATTTTGCCGTGATCCATATTCATGTGGCCCATCATCTGGCCGTGGTGCATTCCCGCCATGGCCTGATAGCCATACTTTTTCATCAGCGCCTGCATGCCCATCATGTCGAGCATCGGGTCCATGGAGAGCTGAAGCTTACGCTGCGTGAGCCCATCCAGCGACGGGAGAGCTGGCAGCGTGGCTAAGGTGTCCGGCAGCGTACCGGAGGCCGTGACCTGTAGCGGCTGAATGCGCAGCACCGGATGCGGTTTATCAAACGGCGCCACTGCCATCCCCATCTGGCTGACAGGCAGCGTTACCAGGTCAAACGGCTTGCCGTCGCTGATGTCCACCAGCACTTCGAAGCGTTCGCCCATCAGCATCGGCAGCTCGCTTACTTTTACCGGTTCTGGCAGCAGGCCGCCATCGCTTGCCACCACGTAAAGCGGGCGCTTATCGCTGGTGGCGAAGTTCAACGAGCGGGCGTTACAGCCGTTAAGCAAGCGCAGGCGCAGCCAGCCTTTCGGGGCGGCGTGCTGCGGATAGATCGCACCGTTGGCCAGCAGCGTATCGCCAAACCAGCCGACCGCCGCGCTCATCACGTCCAGCTGGTAGTCAATCTGCCCGTCCGCGCTGAATTTTTTGTCCTGCACAATCACCGGCACATCGTCGATACCCCACTGTTTTGGCAGGCGCAGGAGACGGCTTTCGTCATCCTCAATCAACACCAGTCCGGCCAGCCCCATTGCCACCTGATGGCCCGTTTTGCCATGCTGATGCGGGTGGAACCAGCAGGTTGCCGCCCGCTGGTCAGGGGTAAAGGTTACGCTGCGTTTACCCCCAGGTTTGATAACGCCCTGGGGACCACCATCCACTTCGCCCGGAACTTCCAGCCCGTGCCAGTGCAGCGTGGTCTCCTCGGCAAGCGTATTGTGGATATCCACCGTCACCGCTTTCCCTTTGCGTAACTGAAGTGCCGGGCCGAGCAGATTGCCGTTGTAGCCCCAGGTAGTAGCGCTGTGCCCGGCGAAGGAGGTTTTACCGGCCTGAACAACGAGTTGAATACGGCTACGGGCGTCTGCGGTCAGTAAGTCAGGAATGGGTAAGGCAGGCCTTTCAGCCGCAAAAACCGCGCGGCTCCAGAGTGGTAATGCGCTGGCAACCCCCAGCACAGCGGAATATTTTAAAAAATCACGACGTTGCATGTTCATTTCCTTATTTCCAGCAGGCGATCTTTTGAGCATAAACCCTCCCCTTACCGGAAGGTCAAGTAAAGCGGCAATAATAAAGATCGTCGCACTGGCATCAAGTGTGCTAACGTTAATTTTCCGTGAAGAAGTGGTAGAAGCAATGAAGACGTTTTTCAGGACAATTTTGTTCGGTAGCCTGATGGCAATGTGTGCGAACAGCTATGCGCTCAGTGAAAATGAAGCGGAAGATATGGCCGATTTAACGGCGGTTTTTGTATTCCTGAAAAATGATTGTGGCTACCAGAATTTACCCAACGGGCAAATTCGCCGCGCGCTGGTCTTTTTCGCCCAGCAGAACCAGTGGGATCTCAGCAACTACGACAGCTTTGACATGAAGGCGCTCGGCGAAGACAGCTACCGTGACCTAAGCGGTATTGGCATTCCCACGGCTAAAAAATGCAAAGCGCTGGCTCGCGATTCGCTCAGCCTGCTCGCCTACGTCAAATAACCTTCCCGACGCCTCTTGTTAAACCTATAGCCGTGCAACCACGGTTATAGTTAGCTATCATGTTTCGCTCATTTTTTGTGAGCGTAACGGATGTTAACAAAGGAGGAGTCCGCGTATGGCCGACCACACGTTGTGGCATGAAACACTGCATGACCAGTTTGGTCAGTACTTTGCCGTTGATAACGTGCTCTATCATGAGAAAACCGATCACCAGGATCTCATCATCTTCGAGAATGCTGCCTTTGGCCGCGTCATGGCGCTGGACGGCGTCGTGCAAACGACCGAGCGCGACGAGTTTATCTATCATGAGATGATGACCCACGTTCCGCTGCTGGCCCACGGACACGCGAAGCATGTTCTGATTATCGGCGGCGGCGACGGCGCAATGCTGCGCGAGGTTTCACGTCATCGTTCCATTGAAACCATCACCATGGTTGAGATCGATGCGGGCGTGGTCTCTTTCTGCCGCCAGTACCTGCCCAACCATAATGCCGGCAGCTATGACGATCCGCGCTTTAATCTGGTTATCGACGACGGCGTTAACTTTGTTAACCAGACCACGCAGACCTTCGACGTGATTATCTCTGACTGCACCGACCCCATCGGCCCTGGCGCGTCGCTGTTTACCTCCTCGTTCTACGAAGGCTGCAAGCGCTGCCTGAACCCTGGCGGTATCTTCGTCGCACAAAATGGCGTCTGCTTCCTGCAGCAGGATGAAGCCCTCGACAGCCATCGCAAGCTCAGCACCTATTTCGGTGACGTCAGCTTCTATCAGGCGGCAATTCCGACTTACTACGGCGGGATCATGACCTTTGCATGGGCAACGGATAACGACGTGCTGCGTCATCTCTCTACCGAAATTATCCAGGCCCGCTTCCATCAGGCCGGGCTCACGTGCCGCTACTACAATCCGGCTATTCATACCGCAGCGTTTGCTCTGCCGCAGTACCTGCAAGACGCATTATCCACTAAGGGGGTGAGCTAATTGAAAAAGCTTAAACTACATGGCTTTAACAACCTGACCAAAAGCCTGAGTTTTTGTATTTACGATATCTGCTATGCCAAAACAGCGGAAGAACGCGATGGTTACATCGCATATATCGATGAACTCTACAACGCCAACCGTCTGACCGAGATCCTGTCAGAAACCTGCTCGATCATCGGTGCCAATATTCTGAACATCGCCCGACAGGATTATGAGCCCCAGGGTGCCAGCGTCACCATTCTGGTCAGCGAAGAGCCGGTCGACCCGAAGCTTATCGACAAAACTGAACACCCGGGTCCGCTGCCGGAAGTGGTCGTCGCCCACCTCGACAAAAGCCATATCTGCGTTCACACCTACCCGGAAAGTCACCCGGAAGGCGGGCTGTGCACGTTCCGCGCGGATATTGAAGTGTCGACCTGCGGCGTGATTTCCCCGCTGAACGCGCTGAACTATTTAATCCACCAGCTGGAATCGGACATCGTCACGATTGATTATCGCGTGCGCGGTTTTACCCGTGATATCAACGGCATGAAGCACTTCATCGACCACGAGATCAACTCCATTCAGAACTTTATGTCTGAGGATATGAAATCGCTGTATGACATGATGGACGTGAACGTGTACCAGGAAAACATCTTCCATACCAAGATGATGCTTAAGGAGTTCGACCTTAAGCACTACATGTTCCACACGAAACCGGAAGATTTAAGTGAAGAAGAGCGCAAGGTCATCACCGACCTGCTCTGGAAAGAAATGCGCGAAATCTACTACGGCCGCAATATTCCGGCCGTGTAAGTGTTGCCCGGAGCAGGGACGCTTCGGGGAGTTACTTCTGTTTCATGAACTCACGATAGGCATTCACTACCTGCAGGAAGTCTTCCACGCCGCACAGCGACAGGCTCTCTTCGTCGTAGTAGCTCATCCCCTCTTCCATCTCATCCCCTGAAAACTCAAGCTGGTTGGCGCGCACCATCACCTCTTCGCCGTCCATCCACAGGGTGTACTCATGCCCGGCACGTTGCCAGGAGCGCTCACTGCCTTTCACCGTATTTGCCGCCTGTTCGACTTCATCAAGAAGGGCGAGATTTTCTTTCACCTCTTCGTTAAACCAGTGTCCAACGGCTTCGTGCCCCATCGACATGCGCACTTTCACCACGCCGGTGATGTCGCGCAAAAATTCGTAATCCATAGCGTTTTCCTCTGCAAAGCCATTAGGGTAATTATCGCAGCAGAGGGAAAGAAAAAAAGCGGGAGAGGTGGGAGGAATGAAAATAAAAAGGTGAGAGCAAGGCCCTGCGGCCTGATGCCCTCACCCCGTCCCTCTCCCACGGGAGAGGGTGCAAACACTAAAAACCGTCTCGTAGAGACGGTTTTGCTGTTTATACTGCCGTCTGGAAGATAACCCCGTCAGCCTTCTCGGTGTACTGAGAGAGCTGGTCGAAGTTCAGATAGCGATAGGTATCCACCGCCGTCTTATCCACCTGCGCCACAAAGGTCTGGTACTCTTCCGGCGTTGGCAGTTTGCCAATCAGCGCCGCAACCGCCGCCAGCTCCGCAGAGGCCAGGTAGACGTTCGCACCAGTACCTAAACGGTTCGGGAAGTTACGGGTAGAGGTGGAAACCACCGTCGCACCGTCGGCCACGCGCGCCTGGTTACCCATACACAGGGAGCAGCCAGGGATTTCGATACGCGCCCCGCTCTTACCGAACACGCTGTAGTAACCCTCTTCGGTCAACTGAGCCGCGTCCATACGGGTTGGCGGTGCCACCCACAGGCGGGTCGGCAGCTGGCCTTTGTGGGTATCCAGCAGCTTACCGGCGGCGCGGAAGTGGCCGATGTTGGTCATGCAGGAGCCGATGAACACTTCGTCGATCTTATCGCCCTGCACGTCAGAGAGCAGACGCGCATCGTCCGGATCGTTCGGCGCACAGAGGATTGGCTCTTTAATATCCGCCAGATCGATGTCGATCACCGCCGCGTACTCTGCGTCAGCATCGGCTTCAAGCAGCTGCGGATCCGCCAGCCATTTCTCCATGCCCTGAATACGACGCTCCAGCGTACGACGATCGCCGTAGCCTTCCGCAATCATCCACTTCAGCAGCACGATGTTGGAAGTCAGATACTCAATGATCGGCTCTTTGTTCAGCTTGATGGTACAGCCAGCCGCAGAACGCTCGGCGGATGCATCGGTCAGCTCAAATGCCTGCTCAACTTTCAGATCCGGCAGACCTTCAATTTCCAGGATACGGCCAGAGAAGATGTTTTTCTTGCCTTTCTTCTCAACGGTCAGCAGGCCCTGTTTGATGGCATACAGCGGGATCGCGTGAACCAGGTCGCGCAGAGTGATGCCCGGCTGCATTTTGCCCTTGAAGCGCACCAGCACAGATTCAGGCATGTCCAGCGGCATTACGCCGGTCGCTGCAGCAAACGCCACCAGGCCGGAGCCCGCCGGGAAGGAGATACCGATTGGGAAACGGGTATGGGAGTCACCGCCGGTACCCACGGTATCCGGCAGCAGCATACGGTTCAGCCAGGAGTGGATGACGCCGTCACCCGGACGCAGTGACACGCCGCCGCGGTTCATGATGAAGTCTGGCAGCGTGTGGTGCGTGGTCACGTCAACCGGCTTCGGATAGGCCGCCGTGTGGCAGAAGGACTGCATCACCAGGTCAGAAGAGAAGCCCAGGCACGCCAGGTCTTTCAGTTCGTCACGGGTCATTGGGCCAGTGGTGTCCTGAGAGCCCACGGAGGTCATCTTCGGCTCGCAGTATGCGCCAGGACGAATACCGGCGACGCCGCAGGCACGACCCACCATTTTCTGTGCCAGCGAGAAGCCGCGGTTGCTTTCTGCCACGTCTTTCGCGTGACGGAAAACGTCGGAGTGCGGCAGACCCAGCGCTTCACGCGCTTTGGTGGTCAGGCCGCGCCCGATGATCAGCGGAATACGGCCACCGGCACGCACTTCGTCAATCAGCACGTCGGTTTTCAGTTCGAAGCTTGCCAGCAGCTCGTTGGTTTCATGGTTGCGCACTTCGCCTTTATACGGATAGACGTCAATCACGTCGCCCATGTTCAGGTTGCTCACATCTACTTCAATTGGCAGCGCGCCCGCATCTTCCATGGTGTTGAAGAAGATTGGCGCAATTTTGCCACCGAGGCACAGGCCGCCGCCGCGCTTGTTCGGCACGTGCGGAATGTCGTCGCCCATGAACCACAGTACGGAGTTGGTGGCGGACTTACGGGAAGAGCCGGTACCCACAACGTCACCGACGTAGGCCAGCGGGAAACCTTTCTTCTGCAGCGCTTCGATCTGTTTGATCGGGCCAACCACGCCCGGCTGATCCGGCTCAATGCCTTCACGGGCGTTTTTCAGCATCGCCAGGGCGTGCAGCGGGATATCTGGACGAGACCACGCGTCCGGAGCCGGAGACAGGTCATCGGTGTTGGTTTCACCGGTCACCTTAAAGACGGTCACGGTAATTTTTTCCGCCAGCGCAGGGCGGTTCAGGAACCATTCGGCATCGGCCCAGGACTGCATCACCTGCTTCGCATAGACGTTGCCCGCTTTGGCTTTTTCTTCTACATCGTAGAAGTTATCGAACATCAGCAGCGTGGAAGAGAGCGCTTTAGCGGCAATCGGTGCCAGCATGTCGTTATCCAGCGCGTCAATCAGCGGATGAATGTTGTAACCACCCTGCATGGTGCCGAGCAGTTCAATGGCTTTTTCAGGAGTAACCAGTGGGGAGGTGGCTTCGCCTTTGGCGATAGCAGCAAGGAATCCGGCTTTTACGTAGGCAGCTTCATCTACGCCAGGCGGTACGCGGTTGATCAACAGATCTAACAGGAATTCTTCTTCGCCCTTAGGCGGGTTCTTCAGCAGCTCGACGAGCGCGGCCATTTGGGTTGCATCTAAAGGTTTGGGTACAATTCCCTCGGCGGCACGTTCTGCTACGTGCTTACGGTATTCTTCTAGCACGACGGTTCTCCTCGCTCTCATTGTCATATGCGGCGGGCGTTCTCTTCACGCTCCTGTGAGACAGCAGTTTGTAGGGTAAATGCCCGATACCGCGTCGGGCAGCATAGCAGGATTTCTGCACAGTGTTAATCCGTTTACAAAAAAGCAACATTAAAAAGTTTGCTGAATCGTTAAGCATGGTGTAGCGGGGAGACGAGGTGAATTTTGGGGACAAAAAAACCGCCTGATAGCGGTTATTTTGTTGCCTTGCGGTGGTAGCACACCGGGTTGGCAGGTTTGCGGCAACCCCAACGCAATGAATTTTGCATCACACCCTGCAGGCTTGCAAGCCATTATGTCAATTTTGCGTAGCACCTTCCTGTTTCGAATGAAAAACCGGTTAACTTCATTTATCAACTTCAGAATTCCCACTGAGTCGATTACGCTTCATCTCGGCCTGCTTCGCTGGTGTAGCAACCAGTCACCGGGCCCGGGAGCAGTTCCGTAACCTACGCGGCAACACCAACTTGCCTGGTTCAGTCTTTCCCGGTGAAGAATGAACCCGCGTAGCCTGTACAGGAACGCACGCAATGGAGATGCGAGTCTATGCGCTGATCGTTGTGACCGGTTTACTGCTTACCGCACTGCACGGTGGCTGGAACATATCCGACATCACGGTGCTGTTTGTGGTTAACCTCGGCAACTAGCTGCTGGCCGCTCGCAAGAGCGGCCTTCTGAATTCCCGGCGCCTTTTCCCGCATCGCATATAATTGTGTAATAAATACTCACACTCTTTATCCGGACGTACCGGACGCTTCCCAATAAAAGTCAAAACAGTAAAAGACGGGTGAATAATACTCACGCCAACCGTAACGCCTCACGGCACAGCGCCTGTCTCGTTGGAGTCATTTTATGAAGTTGCCCTTTAAGCCACATCTGCTTGTCCTTCTGTGCAGTGCCGGGCTGTTTGCCGCCTCAGGCGTCATGTTTGTCAAAAGTCGTGCAACGGAACCCGTTGCGCCAGCCCCCGTCGCGCAACAGCCAGTTGCTTCGGCTACGCCGGCAGTAGCACAACCCGCCCCTGTCGTCGCGCCAACCTACACTGCCGCGCAAATCGATCAGTGGGTTGCCCCCATCGCGCTCTACCCGGATGCTCTGCTGTCACAGATCCTGATGGCCTCGACCTACCCGGCCAACGTGATTCAAGCGGCGCAGTGGTCCAAAGACAACCCCAAAATGGAAGGGGACGCCGCGATTCAGGCCGTTGCCAGCCAGCCCTGGGATCCCAGCGTAAAATCCCTGGTCGCGTTTCCTCAGCTTATGTCGCTGATGGGAGAGAATCCGCCGTGGGTACAAAATCTGGGCGATGCGTTTCTCGCCCAGCCGAAAGATGTAATGGATTCTGTTCAACGCCTGCGCGCGCTGGCGCAGAAGACCGGCGCCTTGCAATCTACGCCTCAGCAGACGGTCACCACGGTAACGAAACCCGCACCGGCAAAAACCAGCACCACCGAGTCAACGTCAACCACCACGTCCGCACCGGCCCCGACGGTGATCAAAATTGAATCTGCCGACCCGCAGGTGGTTTACGTCCCCACCTATAATCCCAATACGGTTTACGGGACCTGGCCCAACACCGCCTATCCTCCCACCTATCTCCCGCCCACGCCCGGAGAGCAGTTTGGCAACAGCTTCGTCAACGGCTTAGGTTTCAGCCTGGGTGTCGCCACAACTTATGCCATCTTCAGCAACATCGACTGGGATGATGACGATGACTGGGACCATCATCATGACGGTGACTGGGATAATCACGGCGGCTACAACCGCAACGGTGATAACAACATCAATATTAACGTTGAGAACTTCAATAAAATCAGCGGACAACGCCTGACGGACGCCAACCGTATCTGGCAGCACAACCCGGCCTATCGGGAAGGTGTCCCCTACCCGACAAACCAGCTCAACACGCGTTTCCACTCCACCAACACGGCCACGGGGCTTAGTGCAACGCAACAACCGGTTAATCGCGATAGCCAGCGTCAGGCGGCGCTGAGCCAGATGGAGAAATCGACAGGTAAAACCTTCCCACAGACTGCTCGCCCGGGCACGAAAGCGGCGCAGCGACAGGCCTCAAGTGAACAGCTGAAACAGATTTCTCAGCGCAATAACTACCGTGGCTATGACACCAAACCGCAGACGGCGAAGCGGGCCACCACGCAGCAGCGAGAAAACCGCCAGACCACCGCGCAGAGACAAGAGAAACGGGTTCAGCCCTCTCAGCAACGTCCCTTCCAGCAGCGAAACAGTCAGCTCCGGGCCAATGCACTGAGCGGCAACGACAGCCGTTCCGCCAACTGGCAGGCGCAGCAGCAGCGTGGGGCGCAAAGCAGACACCTCGCCTCTCGTCAGCAGCAGCTACGCCCGGCAGCGGCTGGACGTGCTGAACACCGTGAATTCCGTCATCGCTAAGGGAGCCGACATGAAACGTAAATTACTCAGTGGAATGGTGTTGTTCATGGTCTCGGCGACCGTCATGGCGCAGCAATCCTTCAGCTCACCAGAACAGGCTACCAATGCGCTGGAAAGCGCCATCCGCGAGCAAAACGAAAGCGCGATGAACAACCTGCTCGGCGAAAACTGGCGCGATTTTCTGCCATCTGAAGGCGTTGATCCTGACGCAGTCGATCGCTTTCTGCGCGACTGGAAAGTCCGTCATAACACCATTGTCGAAGGCGATAAAGCGCATCTGGTTGTCGGAGACAGCGGCTGGCAACTTCCCATTCCGGTGATCAAAACCGCCTCCGGCTGGCAGTTTGACATCAAAGAAGGCGCCGAGGAGATCCTGACCCGCGAAATTGGGCGCAACGAACTTGCCGCCATCGAAGCCCTGCATGCTTACGTGGCCGCTCAGCAGAGCTATTTTGCGATGAATCAGAAATACGCGCAGAAGATTGTCAGTTCTGAGGGGAAAAAGGACGGTCTGTACTGGCCCGTCTCGCCCGGCGAAGCGCCAAGCCCGCTTGGCCCGGCATTTAGCCCTAAAGAGCCAGGCGCGGGTTACCATGGCTATCGCTTCCGCATCCTGCCAGATAATCACGGTTTCGCGATGGTGGCGTGGCCTGTCAGCTATGGTCAGACAGGCGTCATGAGCTTTGTGATAAACCAGGACGACAAGGTGTACCAGTCCGATCTCGGCAGCGATTCGGAGCAGAAGGCCCGGGCGCTGGCCTCATACGCACCTGATAACTCCTGGCAGCCTGTAGTCCCCTGAACGCCGCGCATAAAAAAAGCGGCCTCAGGCCGCTTTTTTCATCTGAAGAAACTTATTTCTTCTTCGCTTTCGCGTTTGGCAGGTCCGTAATGCTACCTTCAAACACTTCTGCCGCCAGACCCACGGACTCGTGCAGAGTCGGGTGCGCGTGGATGGTCAGCGCGATGTCTTCCGCGTCACAGCCCATTTCGATAGCCAGACCGATTTCACCCAGCAGCTCGCCGCCGTTGGTACCGACAATCGCACCACCGATGACGCGGTGAGTCTCTTTGTCGAAGATCAGCTTGGTCATACCGTCTGCGCAGTCGGAAGCGATAGCACGGCCAGAAGCAGCCCACGGGAAGGTGGCGGTTTCGTAGCTGATGCCTTTCTCTTTCGCTTCTTTCTCGGTCAGACCGACCCATGCAACTTCTGGCTCGGTGTACGCGATAGATGGGATCACTTTCGGATCGAAGTAGTGCTTCATGCCGGCGATAACTTCAGCGGCAACGTGACCTTCGTGAACGCCTTTGTGCGCCAGCATTGGCTGACCGACGATGTCGCCGATAGCAAAGATGTGCGGCACGTTGGTGCGCAGCTGTTTGTCAACGCGGATGAAGCCACGGTCGTCCACTTCCACGCCAGCTTTGCCCGCGTCGAGGTTTTTACCGTTCGGTACACGACCGATAGCCACCAGCACGGCGTCGTAACGCTGTGGTTCGGATGGGGCTTTTTTGCCTTCCATGGAAACGTAAATACCGTCTTCTTTCGCTTCAACGGCAGTCACTTTGGTTTCCAGCATCAGGTTAAACTTCTTGCTGATGCGCTTGGTGAAGACTTTAACGATGTCTTTGTCAGCAGCCGGGATAACCTGGTCGAACATTTCAACCACGTCAATGTCTGAACCCAGCGCATGGTACACGGTACCCATTTCCAGACCGATGATACCGCCGCCCATAACCAGCAGACGCTTAGGAACGGTTTTCAGCTCCAGGGCATCAGTGGAATCCCACACGCGTGGATCTTCATGTGGAATGAATGGCAGTTCGATTGGGCGAGAGCCTGCCGCGATGATCGCGTTGTCGAAGTTGATAACGGTTTTGCCGTTTTCGCCTTCCACTTCCAGGGTGTTCGCACCGGTGAATTTACCCAGACCGTTAACCACTTTGACCTTACGGCCTTTCGCCATACCCGCCAGACCGCCGGTCAGCTGAGTGATAACTTTCTCTTTCCAGGTACGGATTTTGTCGATATCGGTTTTTGGCTCGCCGAAGACGATACCGTGTTCAGCCAGCGCTTTGGCTTCTTCGATAACTTTCGCTACGTGCAGCAGCGCTTTAGAAGGGATACAGCCGACGTTCAGACAAACACCGCCGAGGGTGCTGTAACGCTCTACGATGACGGTTTCCAGACCTAAATCCGCTGCACGAAATGCTGCGGAGTAACCTGCCGGGCCTGCCCCAAGTACTACGACCTGAGTTTTGATTTCTGTGCTCATCATGACCTCTTAGTTTATACCCGTCGTCCACCGGGTCGTTCTATCCGCCCGCAGTTTACAAAATTGTTAACAATTTTGAAACAACAAACGGCTCACGAATTGTCGCTTTCACCAATAACCTCATAAACACCATGAGATTATCAGAAAAAAGCCGGCCGACTGGCCGGCTTTTCGATTACATCACCAGGCGGCGAATGTCGCTCAGCATGTTGTTGATGATGGTGATGAAACGCGCACCATCAGCCCCGTCGATCACGCGGTGGTCGAAGGACAGAGAGATTGGCATCATCAGACGCGGCACGAACTCTTTGCCATTCCACACCGGCTCCATCGCGGACTTGGACACACCGAGGATAGCCACTTCCGGCGCGTTCACAATCGGCGCGAAGTGGGTAGTACCCAGGCCGCCGATGCTGGAGATAGTGAAGCAGCCGCCCTGCATTTCGCCGGCAGTCAGCTTACCATCACGCGCTTTTTTGGAGATGGTGGTCAGTTCACGGGACAGCTCAGTGATGCTCTTCTTGTTCACGTCTTTGAAGACCGGAACAACCAGACCATTTGGCGTATCAACCGCAACACCGATGTTGATGTATTTCTTCAGCGTCAGCTTCTGACCGTCTTCGGACAGGGAGCTGTTGAAGCGTGGCATCTGCTCCAGAGCCGCAGCAACCGCTTTCATGATGAAGACCACTGGGGTGAATTTCACGTCCAGTTTACGCTTCTCAGCTTCGGCGTTCTGCTGTTTACGGAACGCTTCCAGATCGGTGATATCGGTTTTGTCGAAGTGCGTAACGTGCGGGATCATTACCCAGTTACGGCTCAGGTTAGCACCAGAGATTTTCTGGATGCGGCCCAGTTCCACTTCTTCAATTTCGCCGAACTTGCTGAAGTCCACTTTCGGCCATGGCAGCATGCCCGGGATACCACCGCCAGCGGCTGCCGCAGGTGCAGCTTCGGCGCGTTTCACCGCGTCTTTCACGTAAGCCTGAACGTCTTCGCGCAGGATACGACCCTTACGGCCGGTCCCTTTCACTTTCGCCAGGTTCACGCCGAATTCGCGCGCCAGGCGACGAATCAGCGGAGTCGCGTGGACGTAAGCGTCGTTTTCAGCGAACTCTGATTTTTCTGCTTTTGCAGCAGGGGCAGCGGCTGGTTTAGCAGCCTGAGCCGGTGCAGCAGCCGGTGCTGGAGCAGCCGCGGCAGCCGGAGCTGCGGCAGGCGCAGCGCCTTCCACTTCGAAGACCATGATCAGGGAGCCGGTAGACACTTTGTCGCCAGTGCTGATTTTGATCTCTTTAACGGTACCGGCGAACGGCGCAGGCACTTCCATGGAAGCCTTGTCGCCTTCAACGGTGATCAGTGACTGTTCAGCGGCAACTTTGTCGCCCACTTTTACCATCACTTCGGTGACTTCAACTTCGTCACCGCCGATGTCCGGTACGTTAACGTCTTTCGCACCGCCAGCAGCGGCTGGTGCAGCGGCCGGAGCCGGAGCAGCGGCCTGTGCAGGCGCGGCAGCAGGTGCAGCACCCGCCACTTCGAAGACCATGATAAGCGACCCGGTAGACACTTTATCGCCGGTGTTGATCTTGATCTCTTTAACGGTACCGGCGAATGGCGCTGGTACTTCCATAGAGGCTTTGTCGCCTTCTACGGTGATCAGTGACTGCTCGGCCGCAACGGTATCGCCCACTTTCACCAGGATTTCAGTGACTTCAACTTCGTCACCGCCGATGTCAGGCACGTTCACTTCTTTCGCTGCCGCGGCAGCTGCTGGAGCAGCGGCGGCCGGAGCGGCTTCTTTCTTCTCTTCCTGCGCAGGTGCAGCAGCTGCTGCACCGTCGGCGGAATCGAAAATCATGATCAGTTTGCCAGTCTCGGTTTTATCGCCAACAGAGACTTTGATCTCTTTAACGATGCCAGCCTGAGGAGACGGGACTTCCATAGAGGCTTTGTCGCCTTCTACGGTGATCAGCGACTGTTCAGCTTCAACTTTGTCGCCCACTTTGACCAGGATCTCGGTGATTTCAACTTCATCAGCCCCGATGTCCGGTACATTGATTTCGATAGCCATTATTCTTTTACCTCTTACGCCAGACGCGGGTTAACTTTTTCTGCATCGATGTTGAATTTGGTAATTGCGTCCGCAACCACTTTCTTATCGATTTCGCCACGTTTAGCCAGTTCGCCCAGTGCTGCTACAACCACGTAAGAAGCATCAACTTCGAAGTGGTGACGCAGGTTTTCGCGGCTGTCAGAACGACCGAAGCCGTCAGTACCCAGAACGCGATAATCATCAGCTGGAACGTAAGTACGAACCTGCTCAGCGAACAGTTTCATATAGTCAGTGGACGCCACCGCTGGCGCGTCGTTCATCACCTGAGCGATGTACGGAACGCGTGGGGTTTCCATTGGGTGCAGCATGTTCCAGCGCTCACAATCCTGGCCATCACGCGCCAGTTCAGTGAAGGAGGTCACAGAGTACACATCGGAACCCACACCGTAATCTTTCGCCAGGATCTGCGCTGCTTCACGAACGTGACGCAGGATAGAACCGGAGCCCAGCAGCTGAACTTTACCTTTGCTACCTTCGATGGTTTCGAGTTTGTAGATACCTTTACGGATACCTTCCTCGGCACCTGCTGGCATTGCCGGCATGTGGTAGTTTTCGTTCAGGGTGGTGATGTAGTAGTAAATGTTCTCTTGCGCTTCACCGTACATGCGCTGCAGGCCGTCATGCATAATGACAGCAACTTCGTACGCGTAGGACGGGTCGTAAGAGATACAGTTAGGGATAGTCAGAGACTGAATGTGGCTGTGGCCATCTTCGTGCTGCAGACCTTCACCGTTCAGGGTCGTACGACCGGAAGTACCACCGATCAGGAAGCCGCGAGCCTGCTGGTCGCCTGCCTGCCAGCACAGGTCACCGATACGCTGGAACCCGAACATGGAGTAGTAAATGTAGAACGGAATCATCGGCAGGTTGTTGGTGCTGTATGAAGTCGCAGCAGCCAGCCAGGATGCACCTGCGCCCAGCTCGTTGATACCTTCCTGAAGGATCTGACCTTTCTCGTCTTCTTTGTAGTATGCAACCTGCTCACGGTCCTGCGGGGTGTACTGCTGGCCGTTCGGGCTGTAGATACCGATCTGACGGAACAGACCTTCCATACCGAAAGTACGCGCTTCGTCGGCGATGATTGGCACCAGGCGATCTTTGATCGACTTGTTCTTCAGCATCACGTTCAGGGCACGAACGAAAGCGATAGTGGTAGAGATCTCTTTGTTCTGCTCTTCCAGCAGCTGAGAGAAGTCTTCCAGCGCTGGCAGTTCCAGCTTCTCGGTGAAGTTAGGCTGACGAGCTGGCAGGTAGCCTTTCAGCGCCTGACGACGTTCGTGCAGGTACTTGTGCTCTTCAGAGCCTTCCGGGAAGGTGATGTAAGACAGGTTTTCTACCTGCTCATCGGTCACTGGAACGTTGAAACGGTCGCGGATATAGCGCACGCCGTCCATGTTCATTTTCTTAACCTGGTGAGCGATGTTTTTACCTTCTGCGGTATCACCCATGCCGTAACCTTTGATGGTGTGGGCCAGGATTACAGTCGCTTTACCTTTGGTTTCACGCGCTTTTTTCAGTGCAGCGTAGATTTTCTTCGGATCGTGACCACCGCGGTTCAGGGCCCAGATCTGCTCATCAGTCCAGTCTGCAACCAGGGCTGCGGTTTCTGGATATTTGCCGAAGAAGTGCTCACGCACGTAGGCACCGTCTTTGGATTTGAAGGTCTGGTAGTCACCGTCAACGGTTTCGTTCATCAGCTGGATCAGTTTACCGCTGGTGTCTTTACGCAGCAGTTCGTCCCAACGGGAACCCCACATGACTTTGATCACGTTCCAGCCAGCACCTGCGAAGATGCCTTCCAGTTCGTTGATGATCTTGCCGTTACCGGTTACCGGACCATCCAGACGCTGCAGGTTACAGTTGATGATGAAGCACAGGTTGTCCAGCTTCTCACGGGTCGCGATGGTGATCGCACCTTTAGATTCTGGCTCATCCATTTCTCCGTCGCCCAGGAAGGCGTATACGGTCTGTTCAGAAGTGTCTTTCAGACCACGGTGTTCCAGATACTTCAGGAATTTCGCCTGGTAGATAGCACCGATTGGGCCCAGACCCATTGATACGGTCGGGAACTGCCAGAATTCAGGCATCAGTTTAGGGTGCGGGTAAGAAGACAGACCTTTACCGTGAACTTCCTGACGGAAGTTGTTCATCTGCTCTTCAGTCAGACGACCTTCCAGGAATGCACGTGCATAGATGCCCGGAGAGATGTGGCCCTGGAAGTACACCAGATCGCCGCCGTCTTTCTCGTTCGCTGCACGGAAGAAGTGGTTGAAGCACACTTCGTAAATGGTCGCAGAAGACTGGAAGGACGCCATGTGGCCACCCAGTTCCAGGTCTTTCTTGGATGCGCGCAGAACGGTCATGATGGCGTTCCAGCGGATTGCAGAACGGATACGACGTTCCAGATCCAGATTGCCCGGGTATTCCGGTTCGTCTTCTACGGCAATCGTGTTTACGTAGTTGCTAGCCCCTGCACCTGAAGCAACCTTCACGCCGCCTTTGCGGGCTTCAGAAAGCAGCTGATCAATCAGATACTGAGCGCGCTCAACACCTTCTTCACGGATGACCGATTCGATCGCCTGTAGCCAGTCGCGAGTTTCGATCGGATCCACGTCATTTTGGAGACGTTCTGACATGGGGGTATTCCTTATCTATCTAATACGTTGATTTGTCTGGAACCTGTCCCATTGTGCTCTTGGGCAAGAACACAATAAGACAGGTTCTGCGTTTAGTTGCCGCGCTCTAAAAGTACCTGGCGCTTAATCCTTTCGTTGCTGTATGCGGCGTAATGAACGTTCGCGACGCGATTGTTCACGGCTGCGGTCCAGCAAGATTTCCTCAATGAAAGCCAGGTGACGGTGCGACGCTTCGCGCGCCTGCTCCGGCTCCCCGGCCATTATCGCCTCGAATACTCGGGTGCGATGGTTGCTTACCAGCGGGAGCATCTCCCGACGGGCATACAACAATTCAAAATTCTGACGAACGTTCTGGGCCAGCATCGGCTCCATGCAGCGTAGCAGATGGAGGAGCACCACGTTGTGTGCCGCTTCGGTGACGGCGATTTGATACTGGACAACGGCGCTGGACTCGGCGTCTAAATCGCCGGACTGCTGTGCCCGTTCAATGGCCTGATGCAGTTCGCGGATACGCACGCGATCTTCATCAGTGCTGCGAAGGGCGGCGTAATAGGCCGCAATACCTTCAAGCGCGTGACGGGTCTCAAGCAGGTCAAACTGGGATTCTGGGTGGTCAGAGAGAAGTTCTACCAGCGGATCGCTGAAGCTCTGCCACAGGCTGTTTTGCACAAAGGTTCCGCCGCCCTGGCGACGAAGCAGCAAGCCCTTTGCTTCGAGGCGTTGAATCGCCTCACGCAGAGAGGGACGTGAAACGTCGAACTGTTTTGCCAGCTCGCGTTCTGGCGGAAGTTTCTCACCCGGGCGCAGAGTCCCTTCGAGGATTAAAAACTCCAGCTGCTGCTCAATCACATCAGATAGTTTTGGTTGGCGAATTTTGCTGTAGGCCATATTCCCTGTCTTACGCCTTTTTGCCCGGAGTCAATTGGTCTTACCAATTTCTAGTTCGTATCGCTAAAGTAACAAAGTATTCACCTTCTGTCCATATTGGTTTTGATTGAAATCAGTAAACCCTGCACATTTTAACAACCTTACAGAAATAACGTTTCAGAAATGTAACTTTGCACAAATGAGTTGATTACTCCCAAAGAGGGAGTTTTAACCATAATGAAACGAGGGGTTTTGCAATCTGAAGCGATTCAACATGGCAAATAATGAAAATTCGCCCACTTAAGAAGCATTTCTATTCTATAGGTTGGGTTAGGAAGAATAAGCGGGCCGATTTACAAATGCTTTCTTTTTATTCAAGTCGTCAGCATCCCTTCATAAAGCAGGTGCATTCGCAGGCGCTTACCACTATTCTGGCGCGTACGGAAGTCATCTCCGCTTTTTTCGGTTTGTTTAACCGTAAAGAAATAAATACAGAATATGGATTTTCATAATTACACACGCACAGCGTGAACATAACAACCACACACGAGGTTTCAAATGGAAGCTCAACAGCACGGCGATCAGCTAAAGCGCGGACTTAAAAACCGCCATATACAGCTCATCGCACTGGGCGGTGCGATTGGTACCGGCCTGTTTCTGGGCAGCGCATCCGTTATCCAGTCAGCCGGTCCGGGTATTATTTTGGGTTACGCGATTGCGGGTTTCATTGCTTTTCTGATCATGCGCCAGCTTGGCGAAATGGTCGTTGAAGAGCCGGTCGCAGGCTCGTTCAGCCACTTTGCCTATAAATACTGGGGCAGCTTTGCGGGCTTCGCCTCCGGCTGGAACTACTGGGTGCTGTACGTTCTGGTTGCTATGGCCGAGCTGACCGCCGTCGGGAAGTACATTCAGTTCTGGTACCCAGAGATCCCCACCTGGGCGTCTGCTGCAGCCTTCTTCGTGATTATCAACGCCATTAACCTGACCAACGTAAAAGTATTCGGCGAGATGGAGTTCTGGTTTGCCATTATCAAAGTCATTGCCGTTGTGGCGATGATCATCTTCGGTGGCTGGCTGCTGTTCAGCGGCAACGGCGGCCCGCAGGCTACCGTGCGTAACCTCTGGGAACAGGGCGGCTTCCTGCCTCACGGCATGACCGGTCTGGTGATGATGATGGCGATCATCATGTTCTCCTTCGGCGGCCTGGAACTGGTGGGTATTACCGCCGCCGAAGCCGATAACCCGGAGCAAAGCATTCCGAAAGCCACAAATCAGGTTATCTACCGTATTCTGATCTTCTATGTGGGCTCACTGGCCGTGCTGCTCTCCCTGCTGCCGTGGACGCGCGTGACCGCTGACACCAGCCCGTTTGTTCTCATCTTCCACGAGCTGGGCGATACCTTTGTCGCCAACGCCCTGAACATCGTGGTGCTGACCGCAGCGCTCTCCGTTTACAACAGCTGCGTATACTGCAACAGCCGTATGCTGTTCGGCCTGGCCCAGCAGGGCAACGCGCCGAAGATGCTGCTCAACGTGGATAAACGCGGCGTGCCGGTGAATACCATCATTGTTTCAGCCATCGTGACCGCGCTGTGCGTGCTGATTAACTACATGGCACCGGAATCGGCGTTTGGCCTGCTGATGGCGCTGGTAGTCTCCGCTCTGGTTATCAACTGGGCGATGATCAGCCTGGCGCACATGAAGTTCCGCCGCGCGAAACAGCAGCAGGGCGTCACCACGCGCTTCCCTGCCCTGCTCTATCCGCTGGGTAACTGGATTTGCCTGCTGTTTATGGCGGCCGTGCTGGTGATCATGCTGATCACGCCGGGCATGGCGATTTCCGTCTACCTGATCCCGGTCTGGATTGCGATCCTTGGCGTTGGCTATCTCTTCAGCCAGAAAAGCCGTAATGCCATGAAGGCGCACTAAACCTCTCGCCGCGGCACCTGTTTTTGAGGGTGCCGCGCGTTGTTACCTCCTTCACACTTTCACGCCAACAGCACATTTATCCATATCACCGCCCTGATACTGCAACGCATATATTCCTTTGCCAGCGAATAATTCTCCCCATACCGTAAACCGGAGAGCTGTCGATGGATAACAACAAACTGTCAGTAAAAGAAAAGATCGGCTATGGGATGGGCGACGCGGGATGCAACATCATCTTCGGCGCCATCATGCTGTTTGTTAACTATTTCTATACGGATATTTTTGGCCTGGCGCCTGCGCTGGTCGGCGTGCTGCTGCTGTCTGTCCGCGTGATTGACGCCGTAACGGACCCGATCATGGGGGCGATTGCCGACCGTACCCGCAGTAAATATGGCCGGTTTCGTCCATGGCTGCTGTGGATTGCGTTCCCCTACGCGCTGTTCAGCATTCTGATGTTCACCACCCCGGAGTGGAGCTATAACAGCAAAGTTATCTATGCGTTTGTCACCTACTTCCTGCTCTCGTTAACCTATACGGCCATCAACATCCCTTACTGCTCGTTAGGTGGAGTGATCACCAACGATCCAAAAGAGCGCGTGGCCTGCCAGTCGTATCGCTTCGTGCTGGTCGGCATCGCCACGCTGCTGCTCTCCTTAACGCTGCTGCCGATGGCCGACTGGTTTGGCGGGGATAACAAAGCCAAAGGCTACCAGATGGCGATGACCGTCCTGGCGCTGATTGGTACCTGTATGTTCCTGTTCTGCTTCGCCACCGTGCGCGAGCGCGTGCGTCCGGCAGTGCAAACCAACGACGAACTGAAAAACGACCTGAAAGACGTGTGGAAAAACGATCAGTGGGTGCGCATTCTGCTGCTGACGCTGTGCAACGTCTGCCCGGGCTTTATCCGCATGGCGGCGACCATGTATTACGTCACCTGGGTGATGGGCCAGAGCACACACTTCGCCACGCTGTTTATCAGCCTGGGCGTTGTCGGCATGATGCTTGGCAGCGTGCTGGCGAAAGTGCTGACCGACCGCTGGTGTAAGCTGAAGGTCTTCTTCTGGACCAATATCGTGCTGGCGGCATTCTCCTGCGCCTTCTATTTCTTCGACCCGAAAGCCACCGTTACCATCGTGGTGCTCTATTTCCTGCTTAATATCCTGCACCAGATCCCGTCTCCGCTGCACTGGTCGCTGATGGCCGACGTGGACGACTACGGCGAATGGAAAACCGGGAAGCGCATCACCGGGATCAGCTTCTCGGGTAACATCTTCTTCCTGAAACTGGGCCTGGCGATTGCCGGGGCGATGGTCGGCTTCCTGCTCTCCTGGTACGGTTATGACGCGGGCGCAAAAGCGCAAAGCGCGGACGCCATCAACGGGATCGTGCTGCTCTTTACCGTCATTCCGGGCATTGGATACTTAATTACCGCTGGGGTGGTACGTCTGCTGAAGGTGGACCGCGAAACCATGAAGCAGATCCAGGCCGATCTGGAAAAGCGTCGCACCAACTACCGCGAACTGAACGACTATCAGGAACTCAAAGCCGCTGAGACTAAATAAGGAAAGCCGCATGCATAACTGGCCAAACCCGTTTATCGAACAACGTGCCGACCCGTACATTTTACGCCATGAGGGACAGTACTATTTTATTGCCTCCGTGCCTCAGTACGACAGGCTGGCGATCCGCCGCGCGGACTCGCTGGAAGGCTTACGTCATGCCGAAGAAGTGGTGGTCTGGCGTAAACCCGACGTTGGAGCAATGAGTCAGCTGATTTGGGCACCGGAACTGCACCACATTGATGGAAAGTGGTACATCTATTTTGCCGCGGCGCACACCCAGGCGCTCGACGCACTCGGGATGTTCCAGCACCGCATGTTTGCGATTGAGTGTGCGGACCGCGATCCGCTCAGCGGTACCTGGATCGAGAAAGGGCAAATCAACACCCCGTTCGACACCTTCGCCCTGGACGCCACCACCTTTGTTCATCAGGGCAAACGCTGGTACCTGTGGGCGCAAAAAGCCCCGGATATTTCCGGCAACTCTAACCTCTATCTGTGTGAAATGGAGAACCCGTGGACGCTGAAAGGCGAGCCGGTGATGCTCAGCAAGCCAGAATACGACTGGGAATGCCGTGGTTTCTGGGTCAACGAAGGTCCGGCGGTGCTGGTTCACAGCGATAAGCTGTTTATCAGCTACTCCGCCAGCGCCACCGATGAGAACTACTGCATGGGGTTACTGTGGATAGACCTGAACGCCGATCCGCAAAACCCGGCAAACTGGCACAAATCCCCTCGCCCGGTTTTCGTCACCAGCTACGAGAACCGCCAGTACGGGCCTGGCCACAACAGCTTTACGCAAACGCCGGAAGGGGAAGATGTATTGGTGTACCACGCAAGAAATTACACCGAAATTGAAGGCGATCCGCTTTACGATCCGAACCGTCATACTCGCCTGAAGCTTGTCCGCTGGGACGAAAACGGGATGCCTGATTTCGGCATCCCGCCTGCGGATACGTTATAGCGTCTGCGGCGCGCTGGGTTACACCAGCGTGCCGTAAATCGTCAGCAGCGCCACAATCACCACCACCACAAACGAGGTTTTCTTCGCCATGGAGACGGCGGCTTTTGGCGTTTCGATCTTGTCGGTATGCGGTTCGCGCGCCAGCGAGAACTGCGCCAGGCGCGTCAACACCTGGTACTGGGACGTATGGCGGTCCCCAAGAGAAGCGAACCATGCGGGCAGCGCTTTTTCACCGTGGCCAATTAAGGCGTACACCACGCCCACCAGACGCACCGGGAGCCAGTCGAGCACGTGCAGGATGGCATCAATGCCGGACAGCAAACGCTCATGCGGCGTCAGATAACGGGCAAGCCAGGTCTGCCAGGCGCGCAGGAACGAATAGCCCATCAGCAGTACCGGCCCCCACAGGCCGCCCACCACAAACCAGAACAGCGGAGCAAGGTAGTAGCGGAAGTTAATCCACAGCAGCGCGTTTTGCAGCTCGCGCAGGAACTCGCGCTCGTCGCAGTCCGGCGGCACGCCGTGGATCATCGTCAGCTCGCTCGCCATCGCGCCGCGCGCGTGGGCATCGTCACGGGAGGCGGCTTTCAGGTAGGCGTGATAGTGCAAACGCACCTTGCCCGCACCAATGCACAGCACGCCGAGCAGGATCCACACCACCAGCAGCGGCACGTTGAAAAAGAGTCCGTACAGCGAGCGCAGCAGCAGGAAGGTAATCAGCATGACGCCCGCCATCATCAGCAGCGTGCGCAGCATGGAAAAGTGCTTGATGCGGCGGAATAACACCTCCAGCCGGTGATCCAGTTGCCAGTGCTCGCCGAGCTTGAACAGGCGTTCAGCGATGATAACCAGCAGCATGGTAAACAACGTCATGGTATCTCCTTATTCTGACGACGCGGCAAGCATGGCGCGAAACCGCGACCAGTCAAATGCCGGGCCGGGATCGGTTTTTCTCGCCGGAGCGATATCGCTGTGCCCGGTAATATTGTCGGCGATTGCCGGGTAGAGTCCGATAAGCGTGTGGGTAATAGCAACCAGCTGCTGATACTGGGCATCGGTGTAGGGGGTACTGTCCGTGCCTTCCAGCTCGATCCCAATCGAGAAATCGTTGCACCGTTCGCGCCCGTGATACATCGATACCCCGGCATGCCAGGCGCGCTTATCAAAAGGAACATACTGAACCACCTCACCATCACGGCGAATCAGGCAGTGAGCCGACACGCGCAGATGCGCAATCTCAGCGAAGAAGGGATGAGCATTGGGATCTATCTTTCCCGTGAATAACGCATCGATCCACGGGCCGCCAAACTCACCCGGCGGGAGGCTAATATTATGAACCACCAGCAGTGTGGGCTTTTCATCCTCCGGGCGGCAGTCGTGGTGCGGCGAGGGCACATGCCGCGCATCCACCAGCCATCCGTTTTCTAACAACATGCTGGAACTCCTTCTGTATGGTGCAATGACTCGGTTCAGAGTAGCATGTTTCAATATTATGATTCGTTACCAATTTGGAGTTTTATCATGCCGCCTCGCCGCTACAACCCCGACCACCGACGTGAAGCGCTTCTGGAACGTATTAATATGGATATTCCGGCAAGCGTCGCCCATGCGTTGAAAGAAGACCTGGGGGGTGACGTTAACGCCGATAAAGATATTACCGCACAATTGTTGCCAAAAGAGACACGCTCGCACGCGGTCATTATCACCCGTGAGGAGGGCGTTTTCTGCGGCAAGCGTTGGGTTGAAGAGGTCTTTACTCAGCTGGCGGGTGACGATGTACAGGTGACATGGCACGTTGATGATGGTGATGCAGTGACCGCCAATCAGCCGCTGTTCGAGCTGGACGGTCCTTCCCGCGTATTACTGACCGGCGAGCGTACCGCGCTCAATTTTGTCCAAACGCTCTCTGGCGTCGCCAGTGAAGTGCGCCGCTACGTTGACCTGCTGGCCGGCACCCGTACCCAGCTGCTTGATACCCGCAAAACGCTGCCGGGCCTGCGCACTGCGCTGAAGTACGCGGTGCTCTGCGGCGGCGGCGCAAACCATCGTCTGGGCTTATCCGATGCTTTCCTGATTAAAGAGAACCACATTATTGCTTCTGGCTCCGTGCGTCAGGCGGTGGAAAAGGCCTTCTGGCTGCATCCGGATGTGCCGGTTGAGGTGGAAGTTGAAAGCCTGGAAGAGCTGGAGCAGGCGATCAAGGCCGGGGCCGATATCATCATGCTCGATAACTTCGAGACGGAGCAGATGCGCGAGGCGGTGAAACTGACCAACGGCCGGGCCCAGCTTGAAGTGTCCGGAAACGTCACTTTCGAGACGATCCGTGAGTTCGCCGAAACCGGCGTGGATTACATCTCCGTTGGCGCGCTGACCAAGCACGTTCGCGCCCTCGATCTCTCAATGCGCTTCAAATAACGCACGCTCCCCTCTCTGCCCGGAGAGGGGGATTTCAGCCTCGCTCGCAAATCCATTGTCCTTCTCTGCAACACGGAATGAATTCTCTGAAGCTCCTTTCTCGTTCTCTTTTTTGCCCCTCGTTTCTGCCCTGTCCCGCTGACAAACTAGCGCCACTTTGCATAAGGAGCAGATATGGACAGACAACAAGGATTCACACTCATTGAGCTGATGGTGGTCATTGGCATCATTGCGATTCTGAGCGCCATCGGCGTTCCCGCCTATCAGAACTACCTGCATAAAGCAGCTCTCACCGATATGCTGCAAACTTTCGTTCCCTATCGCACTGCCATTGAGCTTTGCGCGCTCGATCGCGGCGGCGTGGAAAGCTGCGATGCCGGCAGTAACGGTATTCCCTCTCCTGCCACGACGCGTTACGTTTCAGGAATGAGCGTGGCGAAAGGGATCGTGACCTTAACAGGCCAGGAGAGCCTGAACGGGCTGACGGTAACCATGACGCCGCAGTGGAGCAACGGCAACGGTATGACGGGCTGGACGCGTGACTGCAATATCAGTGCTGACAGCGCGCTTAAGCAGGCCTGCGAAGACGTCTTCCGCTTCGACACTAACTAAGGAGCGGATAATGAACACCGATCAACTCGTGGCGCTTTGTCTTCGCCACCATGCCCTGCTGCTCACCAGCGACAGCGACATGATTAGCATCGCCGTCGTGGGAACCCCCGCGCCTGAACTGATGGAGGCCCTGCGCTTCGCGACCCAGAAGCGGATTGATATCGAATGCTGGAGCGCTGAACGCATGGAAAAGCACCGGCAGTTAACCGCGCAATCGCATCTGCCCGTCGTTTCGCAACCCCACTCCGCGGTGGACATCCTCAACCATACGCTGCAGCAGGCAGTAAACCAGCGCGCGTCTGACATCCATATCGAACCAATGGAGCACGCGTGCCAGATCCGCTTACGTATCGACGGGGTACTTTATCCGCAGCCTCCCCTTTCCGCCGCGCTGGCGACGATGCTCAGCGCCCGGTTAAAAGTGCTGGGTAATCTGGATATTGCGGAACGGCGCTTACCTCAGGACGGTCAGTTTACGATTGAGCTGACAAACGAGCCGGTCTCGTTTCGTATCGCCACGCTTCCCTGCAACGGCGGTGAGAAAATTGTGCTGCGTTTGCTACATCAGGTTCAGCAGGCGCTGGAACCGAACGCGCTTGGCATGAGCGCTAAACAGCTGGCCTGTTTTAATGAGGTACTCCACCAGCCTCAGGGGCTAATTCTGGTCACCGGCCCGACGGGCAGCGGCAAAACCGTAACGCTCTACAGCGCGCTGCAGGCGCGTAACACCCCTGACGTCAACATCTGCAGCGTGGAGGATCCCATCGAGATCCCGCTTGCGGGGTTAAATCAGACGCAGGTTAATCCCCGCGCGGGCTTAACATTCCAGAACGTACTGAGAGCGCTGCTCCGTCAGGATCCGGACATCATTATGGTCGGGGAAATTCGCGATGGTGAAACGGCAGAAATTGCCATTAAAGCCGCGCAGACCGGGCATCTTGTATTGTCGACGCTGCACACCAACTCGACGACGGAAACCCTCATTCGTCTGGAGCAGATGGGCGTGGCGCGCTGGATGATCTCTTCCGCGCTCTCGATGGTAATTGCCCAGCGGCTGGTTCGGCGCCTTTGCCCGCACTGCCGACAGAAAACAGGCGAGCATACGGACCTGCCGCGCTCGATTTGGCCGCGGCAACTTCCTCGCTGGCAGCCTGCAGGCTGCGATCGTTGTTATCATGGTTTTTACGGGCGCGTGGCCATTTTTGAAGTACTTGCGATCGATAATCCCCTGCGCCAGGCTATTGCCAGCGGGGCAGGCACCGAGGTGATTGAAGCCAGCGCCCGACAGGCTGGACTCATCTCGCTGTTTGAACACGGCTGCATGGCCGTTGAACAAGGGATGACCACGCTTGAAGAGTTAGTGCGTGTTCTGGGTATGCCCGATGGCTGCTAATCAACTCTGGCGCTGGCGAGCAATCTCCGCTGAAGGAGAACCCCGAAACGGGGTTCTCTGGGCCACCGACCGCAACGCAGCCTTCACCAGGCTGATGCGTAACGACCTCCATCCTCTGGCCCTGACCCGATGCGCTCAAAGGCACCGCTGGCGTCCACATCACTGCTACGAGATGTTTCGTCAGCTCGCAACGCTCCTGCAGGCCGGGCTGACGCTCGCGCATAGTCTGCAAATGCTGGCAGACCAACATCCAGTAGAACCGTGGCGGGGGCTACTGCAAAACGTTGCCGATGAACTCAGTGAAGGCTGTCCTTTTTCTGAGGCGCTCAAACGGTGGCCAGCAGTCTTTAGCCCACTGCATATCTCAATAGTGAAAACCGGAGAGCTAACGGGGAAGCTTGAAGCGTGCTGCCGAGAGCTTGCAGAGCAGCAAAAAGCGCAGCAGCAGCTCAGCGCGAAGGTGAAAAAAGCGCTGCGCTACCCGGCGATCGTCCTGACGCTGGCCGTGCTCGTCGTGCTGGCAATGGTCACCCTGGTTTTGCCCGAATTTGCCGCGATCTACAAAACCTTTAATACCCCGCTTCCGGCGCTGACGCGAATTGTTATGGGGATAGCCGCGTTTATGCAGTCATATGCCCTTGCGCTGTTCGCGATGCTGCTTGTTCCCGTAACCGCAGCCTGGCCTCTGCGACACCATCCTCGCTGGCAGCGTATTCTGCTGAGTTTTCCCGTAATGGGCGCGCTGGCGAAAGGGCAAAAACTGGGGCAGATCTTCACCGTGCTGTCGCTCACGCAGCAGGCGGGCATTGCATTCTTACAGGGGCTTGAAAGTGCAGAAGAGACTGTTGAAAGCCGGTACTGGCAGGGAATACTCCGCAGCATACGCGAGAACATTGAAAAAGGTCTCCCCGTCTGGTCATCTTTTCAGAAGGCGGCAATGTTTACCCCGCTCTGTATTCAGCTTTTACGAACCGGTGAGATGTCAGGTTCGCTGGACGTCATGCTGGCAAACCTTGCTCGCCATCACACGGAACAGACCTTTCAACGGGCAGACAACCTGGCGGCGCTTCTGGAGCCACTGCTCCTGGTTGTTACGGGGGTTATCATCGGCACGCTGGTGGTGGCAATGTATCTGCCGATTTTCCATCTGGGTGATGCGATGAGCGCGGGGTAGTGCAGCAGCGCTGGCGCACGAGCATGCGCCAGCGAAAGCCATTACAGGCTATTGAAAACGCGGTTTTCCTGCTCCTGAACGCGAATAAACGTTGTGCGTTTCGTCAGCTCTTTCAGGCGGGATGCCCCCACGTAGGTACAGGCTGAGCGCAGGCCGCCCAGGATGTCGCGCGCGGTGTTTTCAACCGGGCCGCGCAGAGGCAGCTTCACGGTTTTGCCTTCTGCCGCACGGTATTTAGCCACGCCACCGACGTGACGGGTCATAGCGGATTCAGAGCTCATACCGTAGAACAGCATGAACTTCTCGCCGTTCTCTTCCACCACGGTGCCGCCGCTCTCTTCGTGGCCTGCCAGCATACCGCCGAGCATCACGAAGTCCGCGCCGCCGCCAAAGGCCTTTGCGACATCGCCCGGCATAGTGCAACCGCCGTCGCTGATGATCTGGCCGCCCAGGCCGTGCGCCGCGTCGGCACATTCAATGACCGCGGAAAGCTGCGGATAACCCACACCGGTTTTCACGCGCGTGGTGCATACGGAGCCCGGGCCAATGCCCACTTTCACGATGTCGGCACCGGAAAGGATCAGCTCTTCACACATTTCACCGGTCACCACGTTGCCCGCAATGATAGTTTTGGTCGGCCAGGCTTCGCGCGCCTTGCTGACGAACTGCACGAAGTGCTCGGAGTAACCGTTCGCCACATCAATACAAACGAAGCTAAGCGCCGGGTTGGCATTCAGGATCTGTTTGGTTTTCTCGAAATCGGCATCGGAAGTACCGGTGGAAACCATCACGTGCTTCACCACGTCAGCAGAGGCGGACGCAACAAACGCATTCCACTCTTCAGGAGTGTAGTGCTTGTGGACTGCAGTAAGAATATCGAACTGAGCCAGCGCCGTTGCCATCTCAAAGGTACCGACTGTATCCATGTTGGCAGCAATGATTGGCACGCCAGACCACGTCTGACCGGAGTGTTTAAAGGTGAATTGACGTTCGAGTTCAACGTCTGAGCGACTTTTCAGTGTAGAGCGTTTAGGGCGGATAAGAACGTCTTTGAAACCTAACTTCAGATCTTCTTCGATACGCATGTGCGGATTCCTGGGGTTAGAGGCAAATATGTTAAAAGCACAACTCCAGTGACGCTATCATACGCACTAATACCTGCTCCGCAAGACTGCGAAATTCTCTTTTTTTACGCTACAATCCTATAAATTTACCTGGTAAAAAGCCGGTAAAGAGAATCAAACAATTACTGTCGCACGTTTGTTTTTTAAGCAACTGATTTCCATAATGAATAATTCCCAGGATTTGATTTAATGGGGTATATCGTCGCAGTAACCGGCGGCATCGGTAGTGGCAAAAGTACCGTTGCGGACGCGTTTTCTCGTCTCGGCATCGCGATTATTGATGCTGATATTATTGCCCGTCAGGTGGTAGAGCCCAATACACCCGCGCTAAAGGCCATCGCCGACCATTTCGGCCAGGCAATCATCAATGCCGATGGCACACTGAACCGCCGTCAGCTTCGCGAATATATTTTTTCCGATTCTGCGGAAAAAGCCTGGCTTAATGCCCTGCTCCACCCCATTATCCACCAGGAAACTCAGCGTCAGATAGCCGCAGCCCGCTCGCCCTATGTCCTGTGGGTGGTTCCGCTCCTGGTAGAAAATCAGCTGTATAAGAAAGCCAATCGGGTATTGGTGATTGATGTCACACCCGAGACGCAAATCCAGCGAACCATGACGCGCGACCACGTCTCGCGTGAACATGCTGAACAAATTCTTGCCGCTCAGGCCACTCGCGCTCAGCGCCTTGCCGTTGCGGATGATGTTATTGATAATAACGGCGCACCAGATGCCATTGCATCGGATGTTGCCCGCCTGCACGAGCAGTATCTAACCTTCGCCGCGCAGGCCGTTGCACAGGAAAAACCATAATGTCGACTCACATCCTTTTTGAGCACCCGCTTAATGAAAAAATGCGTACCTGGCTGCGCATTGAATTTCTCATCCAACAGCTTTCACAACATCTGCCTGTTAACGATCATGCCACGGCGTTGCACTTCTTTCGCAACGTAGGCGATCTGCTGGATGTGATTGAACGTGGCGATGTCCGCACGGAGCTGTTGAAAGAGCTGGAGCGCCAGCAGCGTAAATTACAGGCCTGGGCCGAAGTACCGGGCGTGGATCAAAGTCGAATTGACGCCTTACGCCAGCAGTTGAAAAATAGCAGCACGACGCTGATGGCCGCGCCGCGCGTTGGGCAATATTTACGAGAAGACCGTTTGATAGCGCTGGTGCGCCAGCGCCTGAGCATACCGGGCGGTTGCTGTAGCTTTGATCTGCCAACGCTGCATATGTGGCTGCATATGCCGCAGGAACAGCGCGATCGCCAGGTAAACAGCTGGCTGGGTAGCCTGGAGCCGATGAATCAGACGCTATCGCTGATCCTCGATCTTGTGCGTAACTCTGCCCCGTTCCGCAAGCAAACCAGTCTCAACGGTTTTTATCAGGACAACGGCGACGACGCCGATCTTCTGCGTCTAAATTTGTCTCTTGGCGAGCAGCTTTATCCGCAAATTTCCGGGCATAAAAGCCGTTTCGCGATCCGCTTTATGCCGCTGGACAGTGAAAATGGCACCGTGCCGGAACGCCTCGATTTTGAACTGGCCTGTTGTTAAGGAGTGCCAATGTCTGACGTCACCACCGTAAACTGCCCAACCTGTGGGAAAACTGTCGTCTGGGGAGAAGTGAGTCCGTTTCGCCCGTTCTGCTGCAAGCGCTGTCAGCTCATTGATCTGGGCGAATGGGCGGCGGAAGAGAAACGAATTCCGAGCGAAGGCGACCTCTCGGATAGCGATGACTGGAGCGAAAGCCAGCAGTAACGTTCAAAGCCTGCTGGCGATTCGTTCGGCAGGCCTACATGTTTGTCGCTAAGCGGCGGATCACAGGCTCATTGGCTGGCGGGAATTTGTCGGCATCACTGACCTGAAGTTCCACCCAGTTACCCGGCTGTCCCTCTTTTCCCCAGGGTTCACCTTCCCAGCTTTCCACCAGCCAGAACCACAGCGTGATGTGCCTGTCGGGAAACTGATACTCCAGCTTATCGAACAGCGTGGCGCCAAGCGGGGTAATCCCCACCTCTTCCTGCAGCTCACGCACCAGCGCCTCTTCCGGGGTTTCTCCTGATTCGATTTTCCCGCCAGGAAACTCCCACTTGTTCGCCATATGGGCGTCAGCAGCGCGCTGGGTGATGAAGATTTGGTTTTGCGGGTTGCGAATGATCCCGACGGCAATTTGCAGTATTTTCATAGCGTCACTTCCATAAAAAAGGCGCAGATATCTGCGCCTTTTCAGTTAGTTATGTTCTTAGCTCAGGCGGCCGTGGCACGCCTTGTATTTTTTACCGGAACCACACGGGCACGGATCGTTACGACCGACTTTACGATCGCCGGTCTGCGCGGCGATCGCTGCTGCGGCTTCGCTTTCGTCAGTCTGGTGGCTCAGCTGCTGCATCTGCGCCAGACGCTCAGCTTCTTCACGGCGCTGCTGCTCCATCGCTTCCACTTCTTCCGGCATGCGCACCTGAACCTTGCTCAGGGTGCTGATCACTTCGTACTTCAGTGACTCCAGCATAGAGGCAAACATGGAGAAGGATTCACGCTTGTACTCCTGCTTCGGATCTTTCTGCGCATAGCCGCGCAGGTGGATACCCTGACGCAGGTAGTCCATCGCCGCCAGGTGCTCTTTCCACAGGGAGTCCAGCGTTTGCAGCATCACCCCTTTCTCGAAGTGACGCATCATCTCAGCGCCAACCACTTCTTCCTTACGCTTATAAACCTCCAGCGCGGTTTCAAAGATACGTTCGCGCAGGGTCTCTTCATGCAGCTCAGGCTCTTTGTCCAGCCACTCTTTGATTGGCAGATCGAGATCGAAGTCGTTTTTCAGACGTTCCTGCAGGCCTTCAACGTCCCACATCTCTTCCAGAGACTGCGGTGGAATATGCGCGTCGATGGTGGCTTTGAACACATCTTCGCGGATGCTGTTGATGGTTTCGCTCACGTCGGACACGTCCAGCAGTTCGTTACGCTGGGTGTAGATCGCGCGACGCTGATCGTTGGCCACGTCATCATATTCCAGCAGCTGCTTACGAATATCGAAGTTGCGGCTTTCAACTTTACGCTGGGCGTTAGCGATCGCTTTAGTCACCCATGGGTGCTCAATGGCTTCACCAGGCTTCATGCCCAGCTTACGCATCATGCCGGACACGCGGTCGGAGGCGAAAATACGCATCAGCGCATCTTCCATAGACAGGTAGAAGCGGGAAGAACCGGCATCACCCTGACGGCCCGCACGGCCGCGCAGCTGGTTGTCGATACGACGAGATTCGTGACGCTCGGTACCGATGATGTGCAGACCACCGGATGCCAGCACCGCGTCGTGACGCACCTGCCAGTCGGCTTTGATCTGCTCGATCTGCTCTGGCGTTGGGTTTTCCAGCTCAGCGACTTCAGCCTGCCAGCTACCGCCGAGCATAATATCGGTACCACGACCCGCCATGTTGGTGGCGATGGTCACGGCTGCCGGATAGCCCGCCTGAGCAACAATGTCCGCTTCTTTAGCGTGGAACTTGGCGTTCAGAACGTTGTGCTTGATGCCTGCTTTGGTCAGCTCATTGGAAACCACCTCGGATTTCTCGATGGAGATGGTCCCCACCAGAACCGGCTGACCATTGGCAGTACGGTCGCGAATATCTTCGATGATCGCCTGAATTTTTTCCGCTTCGGTCATGTACACCAGGTCCGGCATATCCTTACGGATCATCGGACGGTTGGTTGGCACCACCACGGTATCCAGCTTGTAGATGGAGCTGAATTCAAACGCTTCGGTATCTGCGGTACCGGTCATCCCCGCCAGTTTCTCATACAGACGGAAGTAGTTCTGGAAGGTGATTGAGGCCAGCGTCTGGTTTTCGTTTTGAATGTCCACGCCTTCTTTCGCTTCCACCGCCTGGTGCAGGCCATCGGACCAGCGACGACCCTGCATGGTACGGCCGGTGTGTTCATCGACAATGATGACTTCACCGTCTTTCACGATGTAGTCAACGTCGCGGGTGAACAGCGCGTGGGCGCGCAGCGCGGCGGTCACGTGGTGCATCAGCATGATGTTGCTCGGGGAATACAGGGACTCGCCCTCTTCCATAATGCCTTCAGCCACCAGCAGCTCTTCGATTTTCACCAGACCGCGTTCGGTCAGGTTCACCTGGCGCGCTTTTTCATCTACGGAGAAGTGGCCTTCACCCTGGAAGGTATCGGAGTCTTCTTTCTCCTGACGCAGCAGGTGTGGAATGATTTTGTCGACTTTACGGTACATGTCAGAACTGTCTTCGGCCGGGCCGGAGATGATCAGCGGGGTACGCGCTTCATCGATCAGAATGGAGTCAACCTCATCCACCAGCGCATAGTGCAGCTTACGCTGGACGCGCTCTTCCGGGCTGAACGCCATGTTGTCACGCAGGTAGTCGAAGCCGTATTCGTTGTTGGTGCCGTAGGTGATGTCCGCGTTGTAGGCTTCGCGCTTGGCGGGTGCCGGCAATCCGGACATGTTGATGCCGACGGTCATGCCGAGGAATTCGAACAGCGGACGGTTGTTTTCGGCATCACGCTGGGCCAGATAGTCGTTGACGGTAACGACGTGAACGCCCTTACCGGTCAGTGCATTCAGGTAAGCCGGCAGCGTTGCGGTCAGGGTTTTACCTTCACCGGTACGCATTTCCGCGATGCAGCGTTCGTTAAGCACCATACCGCCCAGCAATTGAACGTCGAAGTGACGCATGCCGAACACGCGTTTGCTCGCTTCGCGCACCACGGCGAAAGCTTCCGGGATCAGGCTCTCTAAGGTTTCGCCTTTTTCCAGGCGTGCACGGAACTCCGCGGTTTTCGCCTTCAGCTCATCATCAGAGAGCTTCTCCATCGCCGGTTCCATACCGTTGATGACGTTTACAGCTTTGCGCATACGGCGCAGAGTACGATCGTTACGACTACCAAAAACTTTGGTTAATAATTTGATTAGCATAATAAATTCTCAAACGCCCCAGACGGGCAGATAAATTAAGGTATTGAAAAAGGTTAATTTAGCTGAGGCGTTGAGGCCCGGCACGGATGCCGTGAACCTGGCTAATCCATGTCGAAACGGAGAATGATACAGGAGGAACAAACCAGGTTTGCGCCGTCTGACTCACGGTTACAGGCGGCTGGTTATCCTGCGTCAGAAGCGCATTAAGCGTATCGAGCAGGGCAAGGTGCTGAGCCTGAACCGGCAGCGACTCTTCAGCAACAGGCATCGTCTGCGGCGCCATCGCGAACGACAGATGACGAATAACCGTGCGGATGGCGTGCTGCTGCCAGTAATCAACGGAGAAATTAGGACGACGGCTGGCTTCAAGCCACGCGAGATTAGTAAAGTTAACCCGCGTCGAGAGATCGTGTTTAGTTGTCGTGGAACGTGCTGGCGTCGCCGCTTCCGCACTGTTGCTGAGCGCAGGCAAGCCGAAACTTGCCGCGACCATCCCTAATAAGAGATGCGGCCAGAAGTAACGTCTGCCAAATTGTCGCCAGCGCGTCAGTATTCCGCTCACTTGCTCCACCACAATCGCCCGCCAGTGCAGGCTGAGTTCAGTTATTCTTTTTTAGCGCCCAGATATTACCACTAAAGCCAATACGCAGCAGCAGGAATGACACCTTGCAGCAGGTAAAAACGGTCAATAATGCAGCGAACACACCGTTATTCGGCACCCGACAATGGCCAGGGAGTAGAGGGGCAAATCAAAGAAGGGCAGAAATAAAAACGACTGGCTTCCCTGGTCGGAGAGAGTACCAGGTGAACCAGTCGCTTTTCTTACGAAACGGCGTTAACCGTTACGCCAGGACCATAGTCGGTGCTTTGAACGCCAGCGGCAGTTCCGCTTCGTCTTCAAAGGTCACATATTCCCAGGCTTCCTGTTTTGCCAGGACGGCCTGCAACAATTTGTTGTTCAGTGCATGACCGGATTTGAATGCGGTAAATGCACCAATGATGTTGTGACCACACATGAACAGGTCGCCGATCGCATCCAGCATTTTGTGACGAACGAATTCATCTTCAAAACGCAGGCCGTCTTCGTTCAGTACGCGATAATCGTCAACAACGATGGCACAATCGAAGCTGCCGCCCAGGCACAGGCCGCGGGACTGCAGATATTCGATATCACGCATGAAGCCAAACGTACGAGCGCGGCTGATCTGGCGCATAAACGCATCAGCAGAGAAGTTCATCGCGTAGCGCTGAGTGCTGGAGTCAATCGCCGGATGGTTAAAGTCGATGGTAAAGTCCAGCGAGAAACCATTGTACGGTTTGAATTCAGCCCACTTGTCGCCATCTTCGACGCGAACGGTCTCTTTGATGCGAACAAATTTCTTCGCACAGTTCAGCTCTTCGATGCCGGCATCCAGCAACAGATAAACGAACGGCGCAGCACTACCATCCATAATCGGGATTTCTGGCGCATCGACTTCAACAATAATGTTGTCGATACCCAGCCCCGCCAGGGCGGCGTTCAGGTGCTCTACGGTAGAAATCCGCACGTCATGCTCGTTCACCAGACAAGTACAGAGCATTGTATCACGCACAGATTTGGCATCGGCCGGAAAATCTACCGGTGGATTCAAGTCGGTGCGACGATAGATGACCCCGGTATTGGCCGGCGCAGGGCGTAACGTCAGTGTGACTTTCTTGCCGGTATGTAAACCGACACCCGTCGCCTGAACGATACGTTTAAGTGTCCTTTGTTTGATCATCGTATAATCTCGCCAAATTAACTATCCAACCGAGAGTGTATATCACTAACGGTGGGCCAGTTTAGCACAAAGAGCGCAAATCCCCAAATTCCAGCCAATTCTTAGTCAGCTTGCTTACGCAGGAACGCCGGGATGTCCAGATAATCTGGCTCTTTTGCAGTTTGCGGCGTTGGGTCGTTCACCACTTTCGCGGCCGGTTTTTGCTCCTGAGTCAGAGGAGACATACCGTGCTGCTGATAACGATCCATTACCGGTTGCTGAGTCTGCTTGTTGGTCACGAGGGTGATCTCAGGACGCTTGTCCATACCGATACCGGTCGCAACAACGGTAACACGCAGCTCGTCGTTCATTTCCGGGTCAAGGGAAGTACCAATTACCACGGTCGCGTTGTCAGAGGCGAACGCGCGGATGGTATTACCGACGGTTTCGAACTCATCCAGACGCAGGTCAAAGCCAGCGGTAATGTTGACCAGCACGCCGCGCGCACCGGACAGATCGATATCTTCCAGCAGTGGAGAAGAGATAGCCATTTCAGCCGCTTCTTCCGCACGGTCTTCGCCGCTCGCCACGCCAGAGCCCATCATCGCGTAGCCCATTTCGGACATCACGGTGCGAACGTCTGCAAAGTCAACGTTCATCAGGCCAGGACGGGTAATCAGTTCTGCGATACCCTGGACAGCGCCTTTCAGCACGTCGTTTGCTGCGCCGAAGGCGTCAAGCAGGGAGATACCACGACCCAGAACTTTCAGCAGTTTGTCGTTCGGGATGGTGATCAGCGAGTCCACATGCTTGGACAGCTCGGTGATACCCTGTTCCGCGAAGGCCATACGCTTTTTGCCTTCGAAGTTGAAAGGCTTGGTCACGACAGCAACGGTCAGGATACCTAAATCTTTAGCTACTTCAGCGACAACAGGTGCTGCACCGGTACCGGTACCGCCGCCCATGCCTGCTGCGATGAAGACCATGTCCGCACCTTCCAGTGCAGCACGCAGGGCTTCACGATCTTCTTCAGCCGCGTTGCGACCGACTTCCGGGTTAGCCCCAGCGCCCAGCCCTTTGGTGATGCCACCGCCGATCTGGATAGTCTGGCCAACTGCCGTTTTACGCAGTGCCTGCGCATCGGTGTTAACTGCGAAGAATTCAACACCTTCAATGCGTTCACGCACCATATGCTCTACGGCGTTACCGCCGCCGCCACCGACGCCGATGACTTTAATCACCGCGTCGTTGGTCAGTTCCATAGGTTCAAACATAATTTCTCTCTCCGTTGTGCCTGTCGCCCGAGACCGCTAATTCTCTCCGGTCTCTTTAAAAAATTAAAACTCTTTTCGCAGCCAGTTGTTCAGTCGTTTGACCCACGACCCCACTGAGACGCGTTTTTCCACTTCTGCTTCACCACTGAGATGAGATTCCTTCCCGTAGTGGAGCAGGCCCACAGCCGTTGAATAGTACGGCTCCTGAGCATAATCCGTTAAACCGGTAATATTCAGCGGCGCACCAATACGCACCTGCGTATGGAACACGCGCTGAGCGCAGGCCGCAAGACCTTCAATTTGCGCTGCACCGCCGGTTAATACAATCCCCGCCGCAAGATGATGCTTAACACCCTGCTGACGAAGCTGTTCCTGAAGCTGTAAAATCTCTTCGTTGACCAGGTTGAGCAGCTCGGTATAGCGCGGCTCAATTACCTCTGCCAACGTCTGGCGCTGCAGGCTACGCGGCGGACGGCCGCCCACGCTCGGCACCTCAACGCTCTCATCTTTACCAACGATAGACCCCAGCGCACAGCCGTGGCGTACTTTAATCGCTTCTGCATCGCTCGGTGGCGTACCAAAAGCGTAAGCAATATCGCTGGTCACAACGTTCCCTGCGTAAGGGATCACTTTGGTGTGGCGCAGCGCACCGCCGGTATACACGGCCATGTCCATTGTACCACCACCGATATCGACCACACAGACACCCAGTTCACGTTCGTCTTCGGTCAGCACGGAATAACTTGCCGCCAGACCGGCGAAAATAAGTTGGTCAACTTTCAGGCCACAACGTTCAACGGCTTTTACGATGTTCTTCGCCATATCGTTGTGACATGTGATCAGGTGCACTTTTGCCTGCATACGCACGCCAGACAGACCAACCGGGTTCTTGATCCCTTCCTGGTAGTCAATCGCATATTCCTGCGGGATCACGTGCAGCACGCGATGCTCATCGCGAACGCGCACGGACTTCGCCGTATGCACAACGTTTTCAACGTCTTCCTGCGTCACTTCTTCTTCAGAAATCGGCACCATACCGATTTCGTTCTGGCAGCTAATGTGCTTGCCAGAAAGGGCCAGATAGACAGAAGAAATCTGGCAATCTGCCATTAATTCAGCCTGGTCGATGGCGCGCTGTACGCATTTCACCACCGACTCAAGGTCGTTTACCCCACCTTTATCCATACCACGGGACGGGCAACTGCCCACGCCAATGATATTGACCATACCGTCGGGCAGAACTTCCCCTACTAAAGCGGCAACCTTCGCGGTGCCAATCTCCAGTCCAACTACCAGTTTTCTGTCCGTCGCCTTGATCATTGTTGTTCTGCCTGTACCTGTGCCTGATTCTGTTGCTGATTAGGTTCCTCGACCGGAGCCGGCTCCCAACCGACTGCTGCGCCTGAGTCATAGCGCAAATCAACGTAGCTTATCCGTTTGCCGTCCGCCTGCGCCTGCTGTTGTAAAACCGGGTAAAGTTCTACAAAACGCGCAAGACGTTTCATTGTGTCGCCGCGTCCCAGGTTGAGCTTAATGCCGTTTGTCAACGTCAGCTGCCAGGAGCGGCGCGCCGTCATCGCAGCATCTTTTAACGTAAACCTGTCCTTCGCCAGCACCTGCCCCATTTCACGAAAACCCTGCAATACTTCGTTTTCGCTGCCTTCAGGGCCATACAACATCGGTAAATTTTGCTTGTTGACACGATCGCTCGGGACGCTGAAGGAATTTCCATCTACGTCAACCATGTGCTGATCATTCCAACGCGCAATGGGCACATATTCAACCAGATGAATCTTCAATTCATCAGGCCATTGTTTTCTGACACTCGCCTGTTTTATCCATGGCAGACGTTCAATCTGGCTCTGGATAATATTGACGTCCTGCGTCATAAAGGTGCCGGGCGATCCCAGCGCCAGAATAGACTGGCGAATATCATCGTTACGCGTGTAGTGACGCTCGCCGGTCACCACCAGCTTTGACAGCGGCAACCGCTGTGCGTCTTCCATCCAGCCCAGCACCATCCAGCCGCTGATAAACACGGTGCACAGCACCCCGAGCAGGAAAATAATCCCTGCAAGACGCGTTCCATTACTCCGGCGTGAAGACGTATATTCTTCCTCTTCATCGCGGTTGCGCGTGTTCAATGCAGCCTGAGACATATCAGCCCGCCTGGTCCAGAATACGTACGACTAACTGCGAGAAGCTCATTCCCGCCTGACGCGCCGCCATCGGCACAAGGCTGTGGCTGGTCATTCCCGGTGAGGTATTGGCTTCCAGCAGATAAAACTGCCCGTCATTGTCCTGCATCACATCAATGCGCCCCCAGCCGCTGCAGCCCAAAACATTCCAGGCTTTAAGCACCAGGGACTGTAATTCGGCTTCGCGCTCTGCTTCAAGACCACAAGGGCAGAAATATTGCGTCTCATCAGAGAGATACTTCGCCTCATAATCATAGAAGACTCCGGCGGGTTGGATGCGAATTGACGGTAAAATTTCTTCTCCAAGCATCGCGACGGTAAATTCCGGCCCGCTGAGCCATTTTTCAATCAGAACTTCTTCATCGTGTTGAAATGCCAGCGCTAAAGCAGATGTTAAATCTTCAGCTTTATCGACCTTTGACATCCCGACGCTCGACCCTTCCCTGCTCGGCTTTACAATAACCGGTAAGCCCAGTGCCGCAATGCGTGTATTAACGCTGTCCGACAGGCCCAATTCAAATTCGCCGCGCGTCAGCGCCACCCACGGCGCAACGGGTAAACCCGCTCCCTGCCAGAGTAACTTACTGCGCAGTTTATCCATAGAGATGGCGGATGCCATCACGCCGCTGCCGGTGTAAGGCAGGCCGATCAGCTCCAGAAGCCCTTGCAGGGTTCCGTCTTCACCGCCACGACCATGTAACGCGATAAAGACCTTATCGAAGCCCATCGCTTTTAATTGCGTCACGTCGACCTCTTTTGGATCGACAATATGTGCGTTTACGCCGCCTTCACGCAGGCCCGCCAGCACGGCAGCGCCGGAATTCAGAGAAACCTCGCGCTCGGCGGAGTTGCCGCCAGAGAGGACTGCAATCTTATCAGCCATGATGCTCATCCTCCTGGGTTTGCGGCTTCAGTTTGATTTCAGCTAAGGTACGGGCGATCTTGCCGATATTTCCCGCACCCTGAATCAGGATGAGATCGTTACCGGTCAGGACCGGTGCCAGAATTTCCGCCACCTGTGCCGGGTCAGAAACCAGAATAGGGTCAACTTTACCGCGCCCGCGGATGGTACGACACAGGGAACGGCTGTCTGCGCCTGGAATTGGCGTTTCGCCGGCGGCGTAAACATCCAGCATCAGCAGGGTATCTACCTGTGACAGCACGCTGGCGAAATCGTCATACAGATCGCGGGTACGCGTGAAGCGGTGCGGCTGGAAGATCATCACCAGATTCTTCTCCGGCCAGCCCGCGCGTGCGGCTTTGATGGTCGCGTCCACTTCCGTCGGATGGTGACCGTAGTCGTCCACCAGCATCGCGGTACCTGGCTTACCATTCACCGCATCCAGCGGGAACTCGCCGAGGAAGTCGAAGCGACGCCCCGTCCCCTGGAAGCTTTCCAGCGCGCGCAGGATCGCCTCATCATCAATGCCTTCTTCCGTCGCAACAGCCACTGCCGCTGCGGCGTTGAGCGCGTTATGGCGCCCTGGCGCATTCAGCGTGACGTGCAGCAGCTCTTTGTCCTGACGCGCCAGAGTGAAATGCCCCTGCGCACCAATCTGTTTGTACTCTTCCACGCGGACGTCAGCGTCTTCGCTGAAGCCGTAGGTGGTGATTTGACGACCTACACGCGGCAGCAGCTCGCGGATCACCGGGTCGTCCACGCACATCACCGCGCGGCCATAAAACGGCAGGTTGTGCAGGAAGTTGATGAAGGTCTGCTTTAAGTTTTCGAAGTCGCCCTGGTAGGTATCCATATGGTCAGCTTCGATATTGGTGACAATCGCCACCATCGGCTGCAGGTGCAGGAACGACGCGTCGCTCTCATCCGCTTCCGCAATCAGATAACGGCTGTGGCCCAGACGCGCATGGACGCCTGCGGCTTTCACCAGACCGCCGTTGACAAACGTCGGATCGAGACCCGCTTCCGCATAAATGCTGGAAACCATCGCCGTGGTCGTGGTTTTACCGTGGGTACCGGCAATCGCAATGCCGTGACGGAACCGCATCAGTTCCGCCAGCATTTCTGCGCGGCGGATCACCGGAATGCGCGCTTCGTGCGCGGCAACGATTTCCGGATTGTCAGAGGAGATGGCGCTCGATACCACCACCACGCTTGCATCGCGCACGTTTTCCGGGCGATGGTTGAAATAGATAGTCGCCCCAAGCGACGCCAGCTGCTGCGTGACAGGGTTTGGCGCCAGGTCAGACCCGCTGATCTGATAGCCTTCGTTAGCTAACACTTCGGCAATACCGCCCATGCCGGCACCACCGATGCCAACAAAGTGAATGTGCCGGACGCGACGCATCTCGGGCACGATTGAACGCAGTTTTGCCAGTTGTTGTGTATTCATTCTCTAAACGCCATCGACTACTTAAAATTCGTGCAGCGCAACACGCGCTGCGAGGGTTAAGCCTGGGCTGCCAGGCTCACTTCTTTTGCCACCCGTTCTGTCGCATCCGGGATAGCGGCAGCGCGCGCGCGCTGCGCCATCTCCAGCAGTGCGTCTCTGTTCCAGCCCGCCAGGGTGGTGGCGACCGCATCGGCGGTAAAGTGTGGCTGCTCAAAAATTTTCGCCGCGCCGGCTTTCTCAAGCGGCAGCGCGTTCCAGTACTGCTGTCGGTCTTTGTGCTGGAACGGCACGAACAGCGCTGGCAAGCCGGCGGCGGCGATTTCGCTCACCGTCAGCGCGCCAGAGCGGCAGACCACGACATCGGCCCAGGCATAGGCTGCGGCCATATCGTCAATAAATTCCGTCACTTTATGCTGCGGCTGGCCTTCATCAGCGTACGCCTGCTCAACGGTCTGCTGAGCGCCTTTACCGCTTTGGTGCCAGATAGTCACGGCATCACCCAGCTTTGCCGCCACCTGCGGCATTGTCTGATTCAGAATGCGCGCACCCTGAGAACCACCAACGACCAAAACACGAACCGGGCCTTCACGTCCCGCCAGGCGGGCATCCGGTAGAGGCAGCGCCAGCACGTCGACGCGCACCGGGTTACCCACCACGTCCGCTTTCGGAAACGCGCCGGGAAACGCCTGCATCACTTTGGTGGCGATTTTCGCCAGCCACTTGTTGGTCAGACCGGCAATACCGTTCTGCTCGTGCAGAACAACGGGAATGCCTAACGACCACGCGGCCAGCCCGCCGGGACCAGAAACATAGCCGCCCATACCCAGCACCACATCGGGCTTAAAGCGCTTCATGATGGTGCGCGCCTGACGCCAGGCGTTAAAAATACGCACCGGCGCCAGCAGCATGGCCTTGAGGCCTTTGCCTCGCAGGCCGGAAATACGAATAAAGTCAATCTCAATACCGTGCTTCGGTACCAGATCGGCTTCCATGCGGTCTGCGGTTCCCAGCCAGCGTACCTGCCAGCCCTGCTCCATTAAATGGTGCGCAACCGCCAGCCCCGGGAACACGTGTCCACCGGTACCGCCTGCCATCACCATTAACCGCTTCGGTTGATTCATCGTGAACCTCGTGTAAACGCCTGGGCTTTCTCCAGACGCGTCTCATAATCTATGCGTAACAAAAACATAATGGCCGTCGACATGATCAACAGGCTCGAACCACCATAGCTGATCAGCGGCAACGTCAGACCTTTGGTCGGCAGCATACCCGCTGCGGCCCCGACGTTAACCAGCGCCTGGAAGCTAAACCAGATACCAATTGAGCAGGCTAAGAAGCCTGAGAAGCGGTGATCGATCTCCAGCGCTTTTCGGCCAATCGACATGGCGCGGAAAGCGACGAAGAATACCATTAAAAGCGCTAATACCACACCGATATAACCCAGTTCTTCCCCAATAATGGAGAAGATGAAGTCGGTGTGCGCCTCCGGTAAATACTCCAGTTTCTGTACCGAGTTGCCCAGACCTTGCCCCCAGACTTCACCGCGGCCAAACGCCATCAGCGACTGCGTCAGCTGGTAACCGCTACCGAACGGATCTTCCCATGGGTTCCAGAACGAGGTCACGCGGCGGATACGGTAAGGCTCGGCGAGGATCAGCAGCACCACTGCTGATATTCCCATTCCGATAATGGCGATGAACTGCCACAGCTTGGCTCCTGCCAGGAACAGCATCGCCAGCGTGGTGACAAACAGTACAACAACGGTCCCGAGGTCAGGCTGCGCCAGCAGCAGGATCGCCAGCACCAGAATGACGCCCATCGGCTTTAAGAAGCCGCGAAGGTTGTTACGCACCTCATCGACTTTTCGTACCAGGTAGTTTGCCAGGTAGCAGAATAACGAAAGCTTGGTGAACTCCGCAGGCTGAATACGCAGCGGGCCGAAGGCGATCCAGCGTGATGCCCCGTTAACGGAGCTCCCGACAACCAGCACGATCAGCAGCATGATAATGGAGGCGATCAGCATCGCGGTACTGTGGCGCTGCCAGAACGCCATCGGCAGACGAAGCGTTACCAGCGCCAGGCAGAACGCCAGAATGATGTACAGCCCGTCACGCTTGGCGAACAGGAAAGGATCGTTCGCCAGACGCTGTCCAACGGGCATAGAGGCCGACGTCACCATGATAAAGCCGATCGCCGCCAGCCCCAGCGTCAGCCAGAACAGGGTGCGGTCGTACATAATCAGGCTATCGGAATCTTTATCCCGTGAAGCCATCACCCAGCCTTTCAGCGCCGCAAACAGCCACACCAGAATTCCAAATCCTGGCAGGCGCGGCATTTTCAGGCGAGGGAGAGATAAACGCATCAACCTAACTCCTTCGCAAGGCGGGTAAAGACATCGCCACGCTGTTCGAAATTCTTAAACTGATCGAGGCTGGCGCACGCCGGGGAGAGCAGAACCATGTCGCCAGGCTGCACGCGCGGGGCAATCAGGCGCATCGCCTGTTCCATCGTTTCAGTTTGCTCAGCAACTTCCGGGCGTAGTTCAGCCAGCTCGCTGCCGTCACGGCCAAAGCAGTACAGGCGGATGTTATCGCCGGTGAGGTACTGTTTCAGGGAGGAGAAATCAGCGGATTTGCCGTCGCCACCCAACAGAAGATGCAGGGTGCCGTCAACGTGCAGACCGTTCAGCGCGGCCTCCGTGCTTCCCACGTTGGTCGCTTTGGAGTCGTTAATCCAGCGCACGCCGTTATGCTCCAGCGCCAGCTGGAAACGGTGTGCCAGGCCGGAAAACGTGGTCAACGCTTTCAGGCTGGAAGAGCGCGGCAGCCCTACGGCATCTGCCAGTGCCAGCGCCGCCAGGGCATTGGTATAGTTGTGCTGGCCGGAAAGCTTCATCTCCTTCACGTTCAGCACCTTTTCACCTTTCACGCGCAGCCAGGTTTCGCCCAGCTGGCGGTTCAGATGATAATCACCCATGGTGATACCAAAGCTGATGCAGCGCTCGTCCGCGCCGCGCACCGGCATGGTCAGCGCGTCGTCGGCGTTAACCACGCAAACTTTGGCATTTTCGTAAACACGCAGCTTGGCCGCGCGATACTGCTGCAGACCAAACGGATACCGATCCATATGATCTTCCGTCACGTTGAGGATCGTTGCCGCCGCCGCATGCAGGCTGGAGGTGGTTTCAAGCTGGAAGCTGGAAAGTTCCAGAACGTACAGCTCGCAGCCTTTGTCCAGCAGCATCAGCGCGGGCAGACCGATATTGCCGCCTACCCCTACGTTCATGCCTGCGGCTTTCGCCATTTCACCCACCAGGGTAGTAACGGTGCTTTTGCCGTTAGAACCGGTGATCGCGATAACCGGCGCCTGCGCTTCGCGGCAGAACAGCTCGATATCGCCGACAATCTCAACGCCCGCATCCGCAGCAGCGCTCAGTGAAGGGTGCGCCAGCGCCATACCCGGGCTGGCGACAATCAGATCGGCTGCCAGCAGCCAGTCATCATTCAGACCACCAAGGTGGCGTTCAACCTGTTCCGGCAGTTTGTCCAGACCCGGCGGAGAGACACGCGTATCCATCACACGCGGCGTCACGCCGCGCGCAAGGAAAAAGTCCACGCAGGAGAGGCCAGTGAGGCCTAACCCGATGATAACGACTTTTTTACCCTGGTAATCTGCCATGATTAACGTACCTTCAGCGTTGCCAGGCCAATCAGCACCAGCATCAGCGAAATAATCCAGAAGCGCACAATCACGCGCGGCTCCGGCCAGCCTTTCAGTTCATAGTGGTGGTGGATCGGCGCCATACGGAAGATGCGCTGACCGCGCAGCTTGAAGGAGCCGACCTGCAAAATCACCGACAGGGTTTCAACCACAAACACGCCGCCCATGATCACCAGCAGGAACTCCTGACGCAGCAGCACGGCGATAATGCCGAGCGCGCCGCCCAGCGCCAGAGAACCGACGTCACCCATAAAGACCTGCGCCGGATAGGTGTTGAACCAGAGGAAGCCCAGCCCCGCGCCGACAATCGCCGTACAGACGATCACCAGCTCACCCGCATGACGCAGATAAGGGATGTGCAGGTAGTTCGCAAAGTTCATGTTACCGGTCGCCCACGCCACCAGCGCAAAACCAGCCGCCACGAAGACGGTTGGCATAATCGCCAGACCATCAAGGCCATCGGTCAGGTTAACGGCGTTACCGGTACCAACAATTACAAAGTAGGCCAGCAGGATGTAGAACAGCCCCAGCTGCGGCATCACGTCTTTAAAGAACGGCACCACCAGTTCGGTGGCGGGCGTATCTTTTCCTGCCAGATACAGCGCGAAGGCAACGCCCAGCGCAATCACTGACATCCAGAAATACTTCCAGCGGGCAATCAGGCCCTTCGTGTCTTTGCGGACGACTTTACGGTAATCATCCACAAACCCGATAATGCCGTAGCCCACCAGTACGGTCAGCACGCACCAGACGTACGGGTTAGACGGATAGGCCCACAGCAGTACGGAAACGACGATCGCGGTCAGGATCATGATCCCGCCCATCGTCGGCGTACCGCGCTTGCTGAAGTGCGACTCCGGACCGTCGTTACGTACGACCTGGCCGAAAGAGAGTTTTTGCAGACGGGCAATCATGCGCGGGCCCATCCACAACGAGATGAACAGCGCAGTCAGCAGGCTGACGATGGCGCGAAACGTCAGATACGAAAAGACGTTAAAGCCTGAATAATATTTGACCAAATGTTCGGCCAGCCAAACTAACATGTCCCGTTCTCCTGTAATGCGTGCACAACCTCTTCCATGGCGGCACTACGTGAACCTTTCACTAACACTGTCACAATTTGTTTTTCTGTAATTAATGCCTTAAGGCGCTCAATCAACGCGGCTTTGTCGGCAAAATGTTCGCCAACGCCGCTGGCATGGCTAATCGCCTGGCTCAGTTTTCCTGCGCTCAGCACACAGTCCAGTCCCGCCGCTTTCGCCGCTTCACCCACCTGGGTATGACAGGCTTCGCTTTCCTCGCCCAGCTCCGCCATGTCGCCAACCACCATGACGCGGTAGCCCGGCATTTCAGATAGCACCTGCACCGCCGCCGTCATTGAGCCGACGTTCGCGTTGTAGGAGTCATCCAGCAGCAATTTGTTTTCTGCAAGCGGGATCGGGTACAGGCGTCCCGGCACGGCTTTCAAATTCGCCAGTCCGGTTTTAATCGCCTCGTGTGACGCTCCCACCGCCGTCGACAAGGCCGCTGCCGCCAGCGCATTGGCGATGTTATGGCGTCCCGGCAGCGGTAACAGCACGTCTACGTCACCCGTTGGGGTAGCAAGCGTGAATTCCGTACCGTGCGACGTCACATGGATATTGGTCGCGGTAAAGTCACTGTTGGCCGCATTCGGCGAGAAGCGCCAGGTTTTACGCGAGCCAATGATGCTCTGCCAGTTCAGCCAGTCGTTGTTGTCGGCATTGAGAATGGCAATGCCGTCAGCAGGCAGACCGGTGTAGATTTCGCCTTTCGCTTTCGCCACGCCTTCCAGCGAGCCAAAACCTTCCAGATGCGCTGCCGCAAGGTTATTCACCAGCGCCGCTTCCGGGCGAGTCAGGCTCACGGTCCAGGCGATTTCGCCCTGGTGGTTTGCCCCTAACTCGATCACCGCAAACTCATGCTCTTTGGTCAGGCGAAGTAATGTCATCGGCACGCCGATGTCATTATTGAGGTTGCCTGCGGTATAAAGCGTATTACCGCACTGGCTGAGGATGGCCGCCGTCATCTCTTTCACTGACGTTTTGCCCGATGACCCGGTCAGCGCGACAACGCGAGCAGGCACCTGATGACGAACCCAGGCGGCCAGTTCACCGAACGCGAGACGCGTATCGTTCACCACTATCTGCGGTAAATCGATATCCAGCCTGCGGCTGACCAGCAGCGCGCCAGCGCCGTTTTCTTTGGCCTGTCCGGCAAAATCATGCGCGTCAAAACGTTCGCCTTTCAGCGCCACAAACAGACAGCCCGCGGTCACTTTGCGGGTGTCGGTGGTGACCGCGTCAATGGTCAGATCCTGGCCCAGCAGCTCGCCGTGCAGTACCGCAGCGGCCTGGCTTAAGGTGATGCTAATCATGCGACGACTCCCAGCAGACGCGCTGCTGTTACGCGGTCGGAGTAGTCCAGACGACGATTGCCAACAATCTGATAGTCTTCATGGCCTTTACCGGCCAGCAGAACGACATCATTTTCTTTTGCCTGCATGATGGTGTTTGTCACGGCTTCCGCGCGGCCTTCCACCACACGGGCGCGACCGGCGTCCAGCATACCCGCCAGAATGTCGTTAATGATGGCGCGCGGCTCTTCGGTACGCGGATTGTCATCGGTGACCACAGGAATGTCCGCGAACTGCTCCGCAATGGCGCCCATCAGGGGACGTTTACCTTTGTCGCGATCGCCACCGCAGCCGAAGACGCACCAGAGTTTACCGGTGCAGTGCAGGCGTGCCGCTTCCAGCGCTTTTTCCAGCGCATCCGGCGTGTGGGCATAATCGACAACCACGGTCGGTTTGCCCGGCGCGCTAAACACTTCCATACGGCCGCAAACCGGCTGGAGACGCGCTGACGTTTTCAGCAGTTCCGCCATCGGATAACCCAGCGCCAGCAGCGTTGCCAGCGCCAGCAGCAGGTTGCTGACGTTGAACGCCCCCATCAGGCGGCTTTCGATTTCACCGTCCCCCCAGGAAGAGGCAAAGCGGATCGTCGCGCCACTGTCGTGATAGTTAACGTCTACGGCCTTCAGCCAGCGGCCGTGGCAGTTCGGATTGATATGGTCTTCCATCGACACCGCTACCGCGTCTGGCAGCTTCGAAAGCCAGCGGCGGCCCACTTCGTCGTCGGCGTTGATGATAGCCTGGCCGTAATGGTGAGTAGAGAACAGCAGCCATTTGGCGGCTTCGTAGTGTTCCATATCACCATGATAATCAAGGTGATCGCGGCTCAGGTTGGTGAACACTGAAGCAGCAAACTTCAGTGCCGCGACGCGGTGCTGTACCAGGCCGTGCGAAGAAACTTCCATCGCGGCAAAGGTTGCCCCCTGCCCTGCCAGACCGGCAAGCACGTGCTGTACGTCAACCGCAGAACCGGTGGTGTTTTCCGTCGGGCTCACTTTGCCCAGCAGGCCGTTACCCACGGTCCCCATCACCGCGCCGGTTTCACCCAGCAACTGAGCCCACTGCGCCATCAACTGCGTGGTGGTGGTTTTTCCGTTCGTGCCCGTCACGCCAACCAGACGCAGTTGGTCGGAAGGTTCGTGATAAAAGCGTCCTGCCAGTGCAGAGAGACGCTCATTCAACTGGCTGAGATAGATAACCGGCACCCCGTGCATTTCCCGGATCTCACCGTCGGTTGCCTCGTCTTTAGCCTCAGCAATAATGGCAGCCACACCTTGCGCAATCGCCTGCGGGATATAACGACGCCCGTCCGCCTGATGACCAACCACTGCCACAAAAAGATCGCCAGAAGCAGCCACGCGGCTGTCCAGTACCATCTCTCGCAGTGCTCGCTCCGGTGCATTTGGCACCCACGGAGCGAGAAGGTCGCGCAAATTACGATCTGCCACCTGTACCCTCGCCTTGATTAATTACAAATTCACTTTTTTCGCCCGTCGCCAGCGCATCTGGTTCAACGTTCATGGTGCGTAACACGCCACCCATGATGGCGCCAAACACAGGCGCGGAAACGGCGCCGCCGTAGTATTTACCCGCCTGTGGATCGTTAATCACGACCACCAGCGCAAAACGCGGATTGCTAGCAGGCGCAACGCCTGCGGTATAGGCAATGTATTTGTTGATGTAGCGGCCGTCTGGCCCCACCTTTTTCGCCGTACCGGTTTTAATGGCGATGCGATAGCCTTTGATGGCCGCCTTCACGCCGCCGCCGCCCGGCAGCGCCACGCTTTCCATCATGTGCACAACGGTACGAACGATGGATTCCGGGAAGATACGCTCGCCCGGAACCGGTGGATCAACTTTGGTGATGGACAGCGGGCGATAGACGCCGTAGCTGCCAATCGTTGCGTAGACTCGCGCTAACTGTAACGGGGTTACCATTAGCCCGTAGCCGAAAGAGAAGGTGGCCCTCTCTATGTCAGACCACCGTTGTTTTTGAGGATATAAGCCACTGCGTTCTCCGACCAACCCCAAATTGGTCGCCTTTCCAAGTCCAAAACGTGAGTAAGTCTCTACTAACGCTGAGGACGGCATCGCTAACGCCAGCTTTGAAACACCGACGTTACTCGACTTCTGCAACACCCCGGTCAGGGTCAATTCGCTGTAGCGCGCCACGTCTTTAATCTCGTGGCCGTTAATACGGTAAGGGATCGTGTTCAGGACCGTGTTTTCATTGACGATACCGCGCTGAAGCGCCGTCATCACCACCATCGGCTTCACCGTGGAGCCGGGTTCGAACACGTCGGTAATCGCCCGGTTACGCATCGCATCTTTTGCGGTGCCGGTAAAGTTGTTCGGGTTGTAGGAAGGACTGTTGGCCATAGCCAGCACTTCTCCGGTGCTGACATCCACCAGCACGGCGCTGCCGGATTCTGCCTTGTTAAACGCCACGGCGTTGTTCAGCTCGCGGTAGACCAGCGCCTGCAGGCGCTCGTCGATACTCAGAGCCAGGTTATGCGCCGCCTGGCTGTCCGTAGAGGAGATATCTTCAATGACGCGCCCGTAGCGGTCCTTACGCACAATTCGCTCGCCAGGCTGGCCGGTGAGCCACTTATCGAAGCTTTTTTCAACGCCTTCAATCCCCTGGCTGTCGACGTTGGTGAAGCCGATGAGGTGAGCGGTTACTTCGCCGGACGGATAGTAACGACGGGATTCTTCGCGCAAATGAATGCCCGGCAGCTTGAGTTTTCGAATGTAGTCCGCCATGTCAGGGTTAACCTGGCGCGCCAGATAGATAAAACGCCCTTTCGGGTTCGCGTTGACGCGGGAGGCTAGCTGATCCAGCGGCATTTTGAGCGCATCTGAAAGCGCTTTCCAGCGGTTATCAAGCGTGATGCCACCGGCGTCGTGCAGCTCTTTCGGGTCGGCCCAAATCGCTTTCACCGGCACGCTCACCGCCAGCGGGCGACCTGAACGGTCAGTGATCATTCCGCGAGAAGTCGACACTTCCTGAACGCGAAGGGAGCGCATATCTCCCTGGCGTACCAGCATGTCAGGGGCGATGATTTGCAACCACGCCACGCGTCCCAGCAGGAAACCCAGCGCCAGTAAAATGCAGCCGCAAAGCAACGCAAAACGCCAACTGATGAAGTTGGCCTGTTCTTCCTGACGTTTTGGTTTAAGCGTTTTTGCCGCTGCTTTCATGCGTCGCGTGTTCCCTTATTTTTGTACTACGATATTTTCCTGGGAAGGATCAACATGCTGCAGTTGCAGCTTTTCCGTTGCGATCCGTTCAACCCGGCTGTGATCGCCGAGCGCGTTTTCTTCAAGGATCAGATTTCGCCATTCAATATCCAGCGCATCGCGTTCCAGCACCAGCTGCTCGCGTTGCGCAGTCAATAAACGTGTATGGTGAGCTGTGGTCACCACCGTAACTGCCGTAACAATGATGCAAATGAACAGGCAGAGTGGCAGTTTCCCGAATCGCAAAAGATCGTCGCCGATCACGCCAGGCAAGGCATGGCGCTCGTTGCTTCCTAACGATCCCTTAACTTTGCTTAGGGTTTCTGTCACTCTGCCGATCATGCGTTCGTCCTCTCTGCAACTCGCAGCACTGAACTACGGGCACGTGGATTCTCTGCCACCTCTTCTTCGCCCGGCATCAACTTGCCTAATGCTCGCAACTGACGGCCCCCCAGCTTCCTGAGTTGTTCTTCCGTCATCGGCAGCCCCGCTGGAACCTGAGGACCGCGGCTCTGTTCACGCATGAAGCGTTTTACAATGCGGTCTTCCAGCGAATGGAAGCTGATGATGGATAACCGCCCACCCGGGGCCAGCACGTCGAGCGAGCTTTTTAGCGCCAGCTCTATTTCCTCCAGTTCACTGTTTACCCAGATGCGAACCGCCTGGAAGGTACGGGTCGCGGGATGTTTGTGCTTATCCTTCACCGGCGTCGCCGCCGCAATCACTTCCGCCAGCTCTTTGGTGCGGGTCATTGGCTCAACGCGGTTGCGCTCAACGATGGCGCGCGCAATGCGCTTGCCAAAGCGTTCTTCGCCGAAGGTTTTGATCACCCAGGCAATATCTGCTTCGTCAGCGGTCTGCAGCCATTCGGCGGCAGACTGGCCGCGCGTCGGGTCCATACGCATGTCCAGCGGACCGTCGCGCATAAAGGAGAAGCCGCGTTCTGCATCATCAAGCTGGGGTGAAGATACGCCAAGATCGAGAAGAATCCCGTCGATCTTGCCCGTGAGATCGCGCTCGGCCACGTAATCAGCGAGCGCAGAAAAAGGTCCATGCACGATGGAAAAGCGTGGGTCATTGATGGTCTGTGCCACGGCAATCGCCTGCGGATCGCGATCGATTGCCAGCAGTCGCCCTTCCTCTCCAAGCTGGGAGAGGATCAAACGCGAGTGACCACCGCGACCAAACGTGCCATCAATGTAGATGCCATCCGGACGAATATTCAGGCCGTTCACGGCCTCGTCCAGTAACACCGTTTTATGTTTATAATTTTCCATCATATTTATAGAGACAAGTCCTGCAGCCGTTCCGATAAAGTTGCGGAATCAGACTGCTCAGCGTCGATATCTTCCTTGACCTGTTGATACCAGGTCGTTTCGTCCCACAGTTCAAACTTGTTGAACTGCCCGACCAGCATCACTTCTTTGGTCAGACCGGCATGTTGCCGCAGCACGGGCGCAATCAGTAATCGCCCGGCGCTATCCATCTGACACTCACTGGCATGTCCCAATAACAGCCGCTGCACGCGGCGCTCTTGCGGGTTCATGCTCGACAGTCGCGACAGCTTTTGCTCAATGATTTCCCATTCAGGTAAGGGGTAAAGCAGCAGGCAGGGGGAGTTGATGTCAATGGTGCAAACCATTTGACCCGAAGCATTCTCAATCAGCTGGTCGCGGTATCGGGTTGGGACCGATAAACGCCCTTTGCTGTCGAGATTGACTAACGTAGCTCCACGGAACATGCCAGTCTCACCCCTCCTCACCACTTTAACCCACAAATTCCCACCTAAAGGAGTTTACGGAGCGAGGGAAAAGCTTGTCAAGCCAGGACTCTCCCTGTAGAGACCCGAAAGCCCTCTATTTACAGAGATAAACAGTCCTGGTTAATAACTGCACAACTGGCGAGGCAAATTAACGTTATGAATATTTGTAAGAAAAAAACCGAATATGCACACTAGCGTTAAGGCTCACTCAATATCATCGCAGATAAATATAAAGTGTCAGTTTGCGACGCGGGCAGCATTTTATGACAGATTGTCAGGGGATAACAGCGCCAGATTCACTCAATCGGTCGGTGGAAGCGGCGGTTGCGTTGCTGGCCGGTCGAGGGGAAGGAAAAACGTCTGAATATTCATCGACCGAAGAGGGTTTGTAACAAAGTAATACAAAGAGAGGGTTTTAAAAATCGCTTCATGATTCTTTAAGGACCATTTTAAACGGCAAAATGAATTAAGAAAAATAGTAGATTAGGAACTCTCAAGAATTATCCTAATTTCACTGCGGGAATTAACTCGGCGATTTATTCCAGTAAAAAGGGGCGGTTTTTCGCCGCCCCGTCATTTCATTTATGGCGGCTCAAAATTCCGCGATGATAGAGATTACGTTTGATACGCGTCAGACCCGGCTTCGGTTTGCGCGGCTCATCCAGGCTCGCCAGAACAATCTCCAGGACGCGTTCCGCTACATCTCGGTGACGCTGGGCCACCGCCAGCACCGGGCACTGAAGGAAATCGAGAAGCTCGTTATCCCCAAACGTGGCGATCGCCAGGTCAGAGGGAAGCTTGCCTTCACGACGCAAGGTGACATCCATTACCCCCTGCAGAAGGGCAAATGACGTGGTGAACAGCGCCTGGGGCATCGGGTGCGTCTCCAGCCATTTTTCGAACAGCTGCGCAGCGGCTTCGCGTTCATAGCTGTTGGCATAGAGATAGTGGACTTCACGTGGATCGTCTTTCCATGCGGTTCTGAACCCTTGCTCACGCAGGAAGCTTACGGAAAGCTCGGGCAGCGCGCCAAGATACAGCACCGTTTCAGCGGGGAAGGTTCTCAGCTCAGCGGCCAGCATTTCCGCGTCATCCTGATCGGCACCCACTACGCTTGTGAAATGCTCACGATCGAGCGCGCGGTCCAGCGCCACGATGGGGAACGGATCGTTCGCCCAGCGCTGGTAAAACGGATGCTCCGGCGGTAAGGAGGTCGAGACGATGATGGCATCGACCTGACGCTGGAGCAGATGTTCAATGCAGCGCATCTCGTTATCGGGCTGGTCTTCAGAACAGGCTATCAGCAGCTGGTAACCGCGCTGGCGGGCCTGACGTTCAAGATAGTTGGCGATACGGGTATAGCTGGTGTTTTCCAGATCCGGGATCACCAGACCAATAGAGCGGGTGCGCCCGGCACGCAGGCCGGCAGCGACAGCATTCGGATGGTAGTTATGCTCACGAACCACCGCCATAACTTTTTCAACGGTCTTATCGCTGACGCGGTACTGCTTTGCTTTGCCGTTAATCACATAGCTGGCCGTTGTTCGTGACACGCCGGCTAGCCGGGCGATTTCATCCAGTTTCACAATTGCCCCTTAAAAAAAGAAAAGAGTCCATGGCCCTGTCAAGGTTATGGTTAAATCTTTTAACATCTAAACGCAGAAAAGCCTTCGCGGCAACCGCTTTTATCTGCGTTGTCGGCTGATTACGCAAAAAAAAGCCCGGCTTTGGTGACCGGGCTGAAAGAGGCGAACCTTTTTAACAACTACCGCATGATTTTCTCGCCGCGTGACAGACCAACGATCCCCGATCTCGCCACCTCAACAATTTTTGCTACATCCCGCACGGATGCCAGGAAAGCGTCCAGCTTGTCACTGGTTCCGACCAGTTGAACCGTATAAAGAGAAGGCGTGACGTCGATGATCTGCCCGCGGAAGATATCCGCATTGCGTTTGACCTCTTCGCGCCCGTAACCGCTGGCCTGTATTTTTACCAGCATGACCTCACGCTCAACGTAAGCGCCCTGCCCCAGCTCGCTTACGCGCAGCACATCGACCAGCTTATGCAGCTGTTTCTCGATCTGCTCAATTACCTTGGCATCGCCAACGGTCTGAATCGTCATACGCGACAGCGTCGGATCGTCCGTTGGCGCCACGGTCAGGCTTTCAATGTTATAGCCACGCTGCGCAAAAAGCCCAATGACGCGCGACAGTGCGCCAGACTCGTTTTCCAGTAATACCGATAATATCCGGCGCATATCAGGTTCTCTCCGTTTTGCTTAACCACATCTCGTCCATACCGCCGCCGCGAATATGCATCGGATAAACGTGCTCGGTTCCATCAACGATGACATCCATAAAGACGAGGCGGTTGTTTTTAACGTGCTCAAGCGCTTCGGCGAGCTTCGTTTCCAGCTCAGCCGGATCGGTCACCCGCATCCCTATATGACCGTAAGCTTCAGCAAGACGAACAAAATCCGGCAGCGATTTCATATATGACTGAGAGTGGCGGCCCGAGTAGATCATATCCTGCCACTGCTTCACCATACCGAGATAGCCGTTATTAAGGTTGAGCACCAGTACCGGCAGCTCATATTGCAGCGCGGTGGAAAGTTCCTGAATGTTCATCTGAATACTGCCGTCTCCGGTCACGCAGACGACGGTTTCATTTGGCACCGCCAGCTTCACGCCCAGCGCGGCAGGCAGGCCAAAGCCCATCGTGCCTAAACCTCCCGAGTTGATCCAGTGACGCGGTTTATCAAACGGATAATAGAGGGCGGCAAACATTTGATGCTGGCCCACGTCAGAGGTCACATACGCGTCGCCTTTCGTCAGTCGCCATACCGTTTCGATGACCGCCTGCGGCTTAATATGCTCGCTTTGGGTGTCATATTTCAGACACTGCCGCGCGCGCCATTGCTCAATTTGCTGCCACCAGTCACGGATTTCATCCAGCGGTTGCGCTGAGTTTTCCAGCGCCAGCAGATCCAGCATTTGTTCAAGGACCTGTCGCGCGTCGCCGACGATAGGTACATCAGCAGACACCGTTTTTGAAATTGACGTCGGATCGATATCAATGTGCAGCACGGTGGCGTTCGGGCAATACTTCGCCAGATTGTTGGTCGTACGATCGTCAAAACGCACGCCGACGGCAAAGATGACGTCAGAATGATGCATCGTCATGTTGGCTTCATAGGTACCGTGCATACCCAACATGCCGAGCGCCTGACGGTGGGTGGCGGGAAACGCTCCGAGTCCCATCAGCGATGACGCAACAGGAAGATTGAGCTTTTCAACCAGTTCACGAAGCTGTGCCTCACACGCTGAATTGACGGCCCCGCCACCGACATAGACCACCGGTTTTTTAGCGGCCAGCAGCGTTTGCAGCGCGCGTTTGATCTGACCTTTGTGACCCTGCGTTGTTGGGTTGTAAGAGCGCATGCTCACCGATTCCGGCCAGACATAGGGCAGCTTGTTTGCCGGGTTCAGGATATCTTTAGGGAGATCGACCACCACCGGCCCCGGGCGCCCGCTTGCCGCCAGCCAGAACGCCTTCTTCAGAATGCCCGGAATGTCTTCGGTTTGCTTGACCAGGAAGCTGTGCTTCACGACGGGACGCGAAATCCCGACCATGTCGCACTCCTGAAACGCATCATAGCCAATCAGTGATGTCGCGACCTGTCCGGAAAGGATCACCAGCGGAATAGAGTCCATGTACGCGGTCGCAATGCCGGTAATGGCGTTTGTCGCACCGGGCCCCGACGTGACCAGGACCACGCCCACTTCACCCGTCGCACGCGCCAGGCCATCGGCCATATGTACCGCCGCCTGCTCATGGCGTACCAGCACATGGTCAATACCCCCTACCGTATGCAGTGCGTCATAAATATCGAGGACCGCGCCGCCAGGATAGCCGAACACTTGCTTTACGCCCTGATCGATCAGCGACCGGACGACCATTTCCGCGCCAGACAACATCTCCATGCTTTGCCTCCAGGCATTTTGTTATAGACGGACCGCCGAATTCATTTCCGCACCGTCTTGCGATCGGGATGAACCCGTCTTCTATTTTGCAGAGTGATACTTACCTTAACCGCTCGTTATGAGGCAGGCAATTCGCAAACCAGGAGAGAGAAGAGGCCGCGAAAGCAGAAAAAACAGACATTGTCAGAGGATATGGTTAATTCATCTGAAATTAGGGGATGAGATGATAAATCATCGCTGAAAAGCGCGGCGATGTAGAAAATCATCTATTTTTACGGGCCTGGCAGGCGCCAGATAAAATACACAACAGAACAAAATATCAATAAAAGAAACAAAACCAGGATAAATCACATGCAAAGATGCAATTTATCCTGACTCGATTACCGACGGCAGATGCTAATAAGTAGCTCTTCCATCCACTGATGTCCTTTATCCCGTCCAGCAGCTTCATGCCAGGAGAGATAGCAGGTGCGGCTATTTAGCTTGAGCGGCAGAGGCAAAATTTGCAGATTTAACGCGCCAGAGAACTCTTCTGCCAGCCAGCGTGGGGCAATTGCCACCAGCTGCGTCTGGGAAACGACGTTTAATACGCTGACCATGGCCATCCCCTGATAAGCCACGCTCGCCTGTTTCTCCGCAGTGTCGTACCAGGGCAGGCTAAAGGAGGCATATCTGTCGAGCGCAACAACGGCATGCTGTTCGCTATAAACGTCACTTTCACGTAACGGCGCATTCAGTCGTGGATGTTTTTTGCTGGCAACCAGCACCATTTCATCTTTAAACAGCGGTACACAGGAAAATTCAGGACGGCGGAATTCTTCATAACCCAGGACGAATTCGATTTCCTGGTAACGTAACTGGTGTTCGGTGTTTTGATTTAAGGACGATTTAAAGACGAGATTAATATTAGGTGCGATCTCTTCAACTTTATTATAAATAATTGACGTCAGATAATTATCTAATGGACTGCAGACGCAGAGATGGAATACTCGCTCACTGCTTAAGGGTTCAAAGCCCGAGCCCGGCAGCTCATTTTGCACCAGCTGCAGCGCCTGGCGGATGGAGCCGAAAAGCTGGAAAGCCCGCGCAGTAGGCTGGATCCCTCTTCCATAACGAACAAACAATTCGTCGTTGAACATAACCTTAAGCCTGGCAACGGCATTACTTACGGCAGGCTGTGACATACCCAGGGCTTGTGCCGCACGCGTGATATTCTGCTCCTGCATGACAGCATCAAACACCGTCAGTAGATTAAGATCCACCGTGCGTAACTGTGGTTTAATTCCATCAGTAATCTGTGGTTGTTTAATATTATTTTCTGGCACTTCTGACTCCACTGTCACGCTACACTCCCTTCGCCAACGCACTGTAATAATTTCGAAAAATATGATTTACCATGCAGATACGACCAGCGAAAGAAAATTGTTTAAAAATCGGAATATATAAAGATTATCTAATAATGCTATAATGCAAAACGGCACAAAGGATATGCTTAACTTTAGTGTTTGAATGAAACCATAAACCAAATCAATATACAATAACCATCCAGTTAAGGATGACTTAAGTATAATTAAACTGTTATCGACATTGAGCAGAATTAAGTTAACAATCTGTTATCAATGATTCTATTTGAAGGGAGGAAAAGTTCTCTCAAAAAAGATAACTCGATGATAGTAAAACGGTTTAAAGAGAAAGCATTTGTGAGGACTGCGTCACCTGAAAAATACCCGTTATGTTTATTCGTTTCTGCAAATGTTTTTTAAGTCCAAAAATAGACAATTAGTTAAGTTAAAAATCAAAAACCCAGCACAATAAGCTAAACAACACACCCTCTCTGTTTAGCCTTCTGGGGCCGTTTTTACCATCAGGGGTTGACATGCACAGCTGTATCCAGTACCACTAAAAGCATATTGAATTTAACGGAGCACGATTCATGACACGCACCATTCGTTTCATCGGTCTACTACTACTAAACGCATCCACTGTGCGCGGTAGACTGGCGGGCGAAATTCAGCGTTGAATCGTCACCAGTAAGACTAAAAACCCGCGCCACTGCGCGGGTTTTTTTATGCTCGTAGCAAGGCGCCCTAAGACTGACAAGGACCTAACCCATGAGCCAGCAAGTCATTATTTTCGATACTACTTTACGTGACGGTGAACAGGCATTACAGGCAAGCCTGAGTGTAAAAGAGAAACTGCAGATTGCGCTGGCTCTCGAGCGTATGGGCGTCGACGTGATGGAGGTCGGTTTCCCCGTCTCCTCTCCGGGTGATTTTGAATCCGTACAGACTATCGCCCGCACCATTAAAAACAGCCGCGTGTGCGGTCTGGCGCGCTGCGTAGAGAAAGACATCGACGTTGCGGCTGAGTCGCTGAAGGTGGCCGAAGCCTTCCGTATTCATACCTTTATTGCAACCTCACCAATGCACATCGCAACCAAGTTGCGCAGCACGCTGGATGAGGTCATTGAACGCGCGGTATACATGGTTAAGCGCGCACGCAACTACACCGATGACGTTGAATTCTCCTGTGAAGATGCGGGCCGTACGCCGATTGAAGACCTGGCGCGCGTAGTCGAAGCCGCCATCAACGCGGGCGCTAAAACCATCAACATCCCGGACACCGTCGGCTATACCATGCCGTTTGAGTTCTCCAACATCATTACCGGCCTGTATGAGCGCGTACCTAACATTGATAAAGCAATCATCTCCGTACATACCCATGATGATTTGGGCCTGGCCGTAGGCAATGCCATCGCTGCGGTGCACGCCGGTGCACGTCAGGTAGAAGGTGCAATGAACGGTATCGGTGAACGCGCGGGCAACTGTTCACTGGAAGAAGTGATCATGGCGATCAAGGTGCGCAAAGACATCATGAACGTGCACACCCGCATCAATCACAATGAAATCTGGCGCACCAGTCAGACCGTCAGCCAGATTTGCAACATGCCGATCCCGGCTAACAAGGCGATTGTTGGAACCGGCGCGTTCGCCCACTCCTCCGGTATTCACCAGGACGGCGTGCTGAAAAACCGTGAAAACTACGAAATCATGACTCCGGAATCCATCGGCCTGAACCAGGTTCAGCTGAACCTGACCTCCCGTTCCGGTCGTGCGGCAGTGAAACACCGGATGGAAGAGATGGGCTATCAGGACAGCGATTACAACATGGATCAGCTGTACGACGCGTTCCTGAAGCTGGCCGACAAGAAAGGCCAGGTATTCGATTACGACCTGGAAGCGCTGGCCTTCATCAACAAACAGCAGGAAGAGCCAGAGCACTTCCGTCTGGACTACTTCAACGTGCAATCCGGCTCCAGCGACATCGCTACCGCCTCGGTCAAGTTGGCCTGCGGTGATGAAATCAAAGCGGAAGCCGCCAACGGTAACGGCCCTGTGGATGCCATCTATCAGGCGATCAACCGCGTTACCGAGTACGACGTAGAGCTGGTGAAATACGACCTGACGGCGAAAGGGCACGGTAAAGACGCGCTGGGTCAGGTGGATATCGTCGTCAACTATAATGGCCGCCGTTTCCACGGTGTGGGCCTGGCGACGGATATTGTCGAATCCTCCGCGAAAGCGATGGTGCACGTCCTGAACAACATCTGGCGCGCCGCTGAAGTCGAAAAAGAGTTGCAACGCAAAGCTCAGAATAAAGAGAACAACAAGGAAACCGTGTAATGTCGAAGAACTACCATATTGCTGTGTTGCCGGGTGACGGTATTGGTCCGGAAGTGATGGCACAGGCGCTGAAAGTACTGGAAGCCGTTCGCTCGCGTTTTGCGATGAAAATTACCACCAGCCACTACGACGTGGGCGGTATTGCGATTGATAACCACGGTACGCCACTGCCGAAAGCCACCGTTGAAGGCTGCGAAAATGCCGATGCCGTGCTGTTTGGCTCCGTCGGTGGTCCAAAATGGGAACACCTGCCGCCGGCAGAGCAGCCAGAGCGCGGCGCGCTCCTGCCGCTGCGTAAACATTTTAAGCTGTTCAGTAACCTGCGTCCGGCTAAGCTGTATCAGGGGCTGGAAGAGTTTTGTCCGCTGCGCGCGGATATCGCGGCCAACGGTTTCGACATCCTGTGCGTGCGTGAGCTGACGGGCGGGATCTACTTCGGTCAGCCAAAAGGTCGCGAAGGCAGCGGTCAGCACGAGAAAGCGTTTGATACCGAGGTGTACCACCGTTTCGAAATTGAACGTATCGCCCATATCGCCTTTGAATCTGCACGCAAGCGCCGCCATAAGGTGACCTCTATTGATAAAGCGAACGTGCTGCAGTCGTCCATTTTGTGGCGCGAGATCGCCAGTGAAGTCGCTAAGCAGTACCCGGACGTTGAGCTGTCGCATATGTACATCGACAACGCGACCATGCAGCTGATTAAGGATCCGTCCCAGTTTGACGTGCTGCTCTGCTCCAACCTGTTCGGCGATATTTTGTCTGACGAGTGCGCGATGATCACCGGCTCTATGGGCATGCTGCCATCCGCCAGCCTGAATGAAGAAGGCTTTGGCCTGTACGAACCTGCAGGCGGTTCCGCGCCGGATATCGCAGGCAAGAACATTGCGAACCCGATTGCGCAGATCCTCTCCCTGGCCCTGCTGCTGCGCTACAGCCTCGATGCAGGCGACGCAGCAACCGCAATTGAAAACGCCATTAACCGGGCGTTAGAAGAAGGCGTCCGTACCGGTGACTTAGCGCGCGGCACGGCAGCAGTCAGTACTGATGAAATGGGCGACATCATTGCCCGCTATGTCGCTGAAGGGGTGTAATCATGGCCAAGACGTTATATGAAAAATTGTTTGATGCGCACGTTGTCTACGAGGCGCCAAACGAAACCCCGCTGCTGTACATTGACCGCCACCTGGTGCACGAAGTGACCTCTCCACAGGCCTTCGACGGCCTGCGCGCGCACAAGCGTCCGGTGCGCCAGCCGGGTAAAACCTTTGCCACGATGGATCACAACGTCTCCACCCAGACCAAAGACATCAATGCTTCCGGCGAGATGGCGCGCATCCAGATGCAGGAGCTGATCAAGAACTGCAACGAATTTGGCGTGGAGCTGTACGACCTGAACCACCCGTATCAGGGCATCGTCCACGTTATGGGACCTGAGCAGGGTATTACGCTGCCGGGCATGACCATCGTCTGCGGCGACTCCCATACCGCGACCCACGGCGCGTTTGGCGCGCTGGCGTTCGGCATCGGCACATCGGAAGTTGAGCACGTTCTGGCGACGCAAACTCTGAAACAGGGCCGCGCCAAAACCATGAAGATTGAGGTGAAGGGCAAAGCCGCGCCGGGTATCACTGCGAAAGATATCGTGCTGGCGATTATCGGCAAAACCGGCAGCGCAGGCGGTACCGGTCACGTGGTGGAATTCTGCGGTGAAGCCATTCAGGCGCTGAGCATGGAAGGCCGTATGACCCTGTGCAACATGGCGATTGAGATGGGTGCTAAAGCAGGCCTGGTCGCACCGGACGAAACCACCTTCAACTATGTGAAAGGCCGTCTGCACGCGCCGAAAGGTCAGGATTTTGACGACGCGGTCGCGTACTGGAAAACCCTGAAAACTGACGACGGTGCCACCTTTGATACCGTTGTCACGCTGCAGGCAGAAGAGATTGCGCCGCAAGTCACCTGGGGTACCAATCCTGGCCAGGTCATCTCCGTCAACGACAGCATTCCTGACCCGGCTTCCTTCGCCGATCCGGTCGAACGCGCCAGCGCGGAAAAAGCGCTGGCCTATATGGGGCTGAAACCCGGCGTACCGCTGACCGACGTGAACATTGATAAGGTGTTTATCGGCTCCTGCACCAACTCCCGTATCGAGGATTTACGCGCGGCGGCAGAGATTGCCAAAGGTCGCAAAGTGGCGCCGGGCGTGCAGGCGCTGGTGGTTCCAGGCTCCGGTCCGGTGAAAGCCCAGGCGGAAGCGGAAGGACTGGATAAGATCTTTATCGAAGCAGGCTTCGAATGGCGCCTGCCGGGCTGCTCCATGTGTCTGGCGATGAACAACGACCGCCTGAATCCGGGCGAGCGCTGCGCCTCCACCAGCAACCGTAACTTTGAAGGCCGTCAGGGCCGGGGTGGACGCACCCACCTGGTCAGCCCGGCAATGGCCGCCGCTGCGGCAGTCACCGGCCATTTCGCCGATATTCGCAGCCTGAAATAAGGAGACATTCATGGCAGAGAAATTTACCCAACATACGGGCCGTGTTGTCCCGCTGGACGCCGCTAACGTCGATACGGACGCGATCATTCCGAAGCAGTTTTTGCAGAAAGTAACCCGCACCGGTTTTGGCGCACACCTGTTCAACGACTGGCGTTTTCTGGACGACAAAGGCGAAGTGCCAAACCCGGAGTTCGTCCTGAACTTCCCGGAATACAAAGGTGCATCCATTCTTCTGGCGCGGGAAAACTTCGGCTGCGGCTCCTCGCGTGAGCATGCGCCCTGGGCGCTGACCGACTACGGCTTTAAGGTGGTTATCGCCCCGAGCTTCGCGGATATCTTCTACGGCAACAGCTTCAACAACCAGTTGCTGCCGGTGACGCTGAGCGACGAGCAGGTCGATGAACTGTTCGCGCTGGTTAAGGCAAATCCGGGGATGGCGTTTGAGGTGGATCTGGAAGCGGAAGTGGTGAAAGCCGGGGATAAGACCTACAGCTTCAGCATTGATGCCTTCCGTCGCCACTGCATGTTGAACGGTCTGGACAGCATTGGCCTGACGCTCCAGCACGAGGACGCCATCTCAGCGTACGAGAAAAAACAGCCTGCATTTATGGGCCAAAGGCAATGGCCCGCAGGGCGCGGGCCATTGATAAGGGTGCGTTGAGGCTCAACCACTCTGGAGAGGCGGGGACACTTCCCCCGCCAATACCGCTAACGTTTTGCTTCGTAAGCCAACACTGCCGCCAGCTCTGTTTTCTCCTGTCTGAAGTGCAACTCACACAGCGAATCACGCACCATCCAGGTGAAGATCAATAGCGTCGTACAGATCAGAAACAAACCTAACAGCAGAGTACGTTTTGGCATTCCAGCCTCCTTATTGCTTTTCGGCAATGAAGAGACTAACCTCGCAATGTTGGTTGTGAAGTTGGTCTCCCCATCAGTTTTTTGATGTGGGACTCTCCACTGTTTGCCTCTTGCGAAAGCCTGAGGCAAACAGCCTCAAGCACCCGTCACGCACTCTATGCGCCTTCTCTGTATCTGTCAGAAAATCGTTTCATTTCGTGAAGCCGCCTTCCAGAATCAAACATCCTTGACCCGGCAGGTCAGCCCAAGCGTTACCACCGAAATCGCCGCAATCATCCAGTAAACCGAGGCATGACCATAACTTTGCGCCAGCGCGCCCTGAATCACTCCCGCCAGAATAACGCCCGTCGAAATACTGTTGGTAAAAAGCGTTGTCGCAGAGCCGGCGCGGCCGGGCATGAGATCCTGGAACCAGAGCATGCCGATCCCGGCAACGATGCCAATAAACACGGCATTAAACAGCTGCAGCGCCAGCAACGCTTCACGCGAATGGAAAAGGAGCAGCCCCGCGTAGAACAGCACCCCAGCCGCCACGGCAACGATCATCATCCGACGCTTTCCGAAGCGCTTAACGTAATACCCCGCCAGAATCATCGCCGGAATTTCCAGCCCGGCGGCGGTCCCCATTAAGATCCCCGCAAGCTTGTTCGGTAGGCCTAGATCGCTGCTGATCCACAGCGGCATATCAATAATGTACATGGTGTTGCAGGTCCACATCAGCGTGGAGGCGATAAACAGCATCCGCACGTTTTTATCCTGCCAGCCGCTCACCTGAGTGATGGGCTTATCCGTCGTCTGCTCAACCCGGGCGACAGACGGCAGCGCAAAGGCAATCAGAGCCAGACTGATAATAAAAATGCCTGCCGCGATAGAAAACATGACCGTAAAGCCATAGTTCAGCGCCAGCATGAAGGCCAGCGGCGGGCCGATGACCCACGCCAGCGAGAGCTGTGCGCGCATCACCGAGCTGAACATCACTACCTCTCGCGCCGAGCTGTCGGCGTATTCACGGGCCAGCGCGAACAGCTGCGGCATGGCGGTGTTCGCCAGAGAGGCCAGCAGCACGCCGCAGGTGATGAGCGTCAGGTAATGACGGTTAAAGGCAAAAAGCAGCGCGTTGCCCACGGCCATGGCGCAGCAAAAGAGGATCAGCCTGCGGCGATCGCCCTGGCTGTCGGATCGTTTCGCCAGCCCCAGGCTAACGAGGATCCCGGCAATTGCGTTAACGGTATAAAACAGGCCCACCCAAAACGGCTGCGCCCCCACCTCGCGGCTGAGAAACAGGCTCAGCGTCGGTGCCTGTAGCGCACCGGCCACGCCCATCATGAAGGCCACCAGCATAAAAGCAGCGTACACGCCATTCAGGCGGCGCCCCATCGTCATCAACCACAGCATGCGCAAGTCCTTGTGAAAGCGAATCGAAATTGGGTGAAAGAATAAACGAAAAAAGCCAGCAAAAACATTTTGCTGGCGGGTGATAAACACCAATACTCAGTCACACATGATCGAGGCGAGTTAGCGAGAAGAGGTCGGTTTCGTAACGTCCCACTGCATCAGATCTTCCAGGATTCTCAGCCGTTGCTCTGCACACTGGCGGGCCAGCCAGGACACTCCCTTTGTCGCTGAAAAGTACTGCTGATAAAACTGACGTGCGGTAGACCTCTTCATAATTTACCTCCTCACTTCATCAGGAAGCATTATTGGCTTAATATAGGGATTAATAAATTGCTGATTTTTTGTCAGGAGTTCCTCTTTTATGCCATCCGGTCGACTGCAACAACAATTCATTCGTCTGTGGCAGTGCTGCGAGGGTCAATCGCAGGAGACCACGCTTAACGAGCTGGCAGAACTCCTCAACTGCTCTCGCCGCCATATGCGCACGTTACTCAACACTATGCAGCAGCAGGGCTGGCTAAGCTGGGAGGCCGAGGCGGGACGCGGCAAGCGCTCACGCTTGACCTTCCTGTATACCGGCCTGGCGCTGCAGCAGCAGCGGGCGGAGGATCTGCTGGAGCAGGACCGCATCGATCAGCTGGTCCAGCTGGTGGGCGACAAAGCCGCCGTGCGCCAGATGCTGGTCTCGCACCTGGGACGCAGCTTTCGCCAGGGCCGCCACATTCTGCGGGTGCTTTACTACCGCCCAATGAAAAATCTGCTGCCCGGTACGGCGCTGCGTCGCTCAGAAACTCATATGGCACGGCAGATATTCAGCGGCTTGACGAAAATAAATGAGGAAAACGGGGAACTGGAAGCGGATATCGCCCACCACTGGCAGCAGCTTTCCCCCCTGCACTGGCGTTTCTTTTTACGCCCGGGCATTCACTTCCACCATGGCCGCGAGCTGGAGATGCGTGACGTTATCGCCTCTTTAGAGCGCGCCCGCACGGTGCCGCTCTATTCGCATATCACGCGGATCCACTCCCCAACGGCCTGGACGCTGGATATTGAGCTGTCCCAGCCAGACAACTGGCTGCCGTGGCTTCTGGGCTACGTGCCCTCGATGATCCTGCCTGCCGAGTGGCGATCCCTGAACAATTTTTCCAGCCAGCCGATCGGTACAGGCCCCTACTCCGTTACGCGCAATAACAGCAATCAGCTGAAGATCCGCGCCTTTGATGACTATTTTGGCTATCGGGCGCTGATCGACGAAGTGAACGTCTGGGTGTTACCGGATCTCAACGAAGAGCTGAGCGCAGGCCTCACCCTGGAGGGGCCCACAACCAGCGAAAAGGCGTTCGAGAGTCGCCTGGAGGAGGGCTGCTACTATCTTCTTTTTGACAGCCGCAGCCATCGCGGGGCGAATCACGATGTCCGCAAGTGGATCAGCCACATTCTGGCCCCGGCTAACCTGATTTATCACGCTGAAGAACACTACCAGACCTGGTGGTTCCCTGCCTATGGCCTGCTTCCGCGCTGGCACCATGCACAGCCGGTGCGCAGTGAAAAACCCGCCGGGCTGGAGACCATCACCCTCAGCTACTATCGCGATCACATTGAGCACCGGTTTATCGCGAGGATCATGAGCAAGCTGCTCGCGGCCGAAGGCGTGACGCTGGCGATACAGGAAGTCGATTATGATGAATGGCACCGCGGGGATGTCGTCAGCGATATCTGGCTCAACAGCGCGAACTTCACGCTGCCGCTGGATTTCTCGCTCTTTTCGCACCTGTATGAAGTGCCCCTCATTCAGCACTGCATCAGCCGGGACTGGCAGCAGGACGCCGCGAAGTGGCGGGCAGGAGAGATGGATCTGGCCGCGTGGTGCCAGGAGCTGCTGGCCGGGCAGACGATCGTACCGTTGATCCACCACTGGCTGCTGATCCAGGGGCAGCGCAGCATGCGCGGCCTGCGGATGAACACCCTGGGCTGGTTTGATTTTAAATCCGCCTGGTTTGCGCCGCCGGAGCCATAACGCTTTCGTAATATTCACCAAATCATTACAATAGCGCCGTTCTCAACGGGGTGCTGCATCACAGATGTGCGCTGAGATAATACCCGTCGAACCTGATCCGGATAACGCCGGCGAAGGGATTTGAGGCTGTTTCTCAAAATCCTTTGCCACTCAACCCTGAGGTGCAAAGTGTTAAAAAACGTTCTTCCTCTGCTGGCGCTGGTTGCGCTGCCTGTTTTTGCTAAGCCTGTTCTGACGGTCTACACCTACGACTCCTTCTCCGCCGACTGGGGCCCTGGCCCGGTCGTCAAAAAAGCCTTTGAAGCGGACTGCAACTGCGAGCTGAAGTTCGTGGCGCTGGAAGATGGCGTTTCGCTGCTCAACCGCCTGCGCATGGAAGGGAAAAACAGCAAGGCCGACGTGGTGCTCGGACTGGATAACAACCTGCTGGAGGCCGCCTCGCAAACCAAACTCTTTGCTAAAAGCGGCGTCGCGGCAGAGGCCGTTAACGTGCCGGGCGGCTGGAAAAACGACACCTTTGTGCCGTTCGACTACGGCTACTTTGCTTTCGTCTACGATAAAAACAAGCTGAAAAACCCGCCGAAGAGCCTGAAAGAGTTGGTGGAAAGCGACCAGAAGTGGCGCGTGATTTATGAAGATCCGCGGACCAGCACGCCGGGCCTGGGTCTGCTGATGTGGATGCAGAAAGTCTACGGAGACAAAACGCCGGAGGCGTGGCAAAAGCTGGCTGCGAAAACCGTTACGGTCACTAAAGGCTGGAGCGAAGCCTACGGCCTGTTCCTTAAAGGCGAAAGCGATCTGGTGCTGAGCTACACCACCTCTCCGGCCTATCATATTATTGCCGAGAAGAAAGATAACTACGCGGCTGCGAATTTCTCTGAAGGTCACTACCTGCAGGTTGAAGTGGCTGCCCGCACCGCCGCCAGCAAACAGCCGGAACTGGCCGAGAAGTTCCTGAAATTTATGGTCTCCCCGGCATTCCAGAACGCCATTCCGACGGGCAACTGGATGTACCCGGTTACCGACGCGACGCTGCCAGCAGGCTTTGAGCAGCTGAACAAACCGCAGACCGCGCTGGAATTTACGCCGCAGCAGGTTGCCGCTCAGCGTGCCGCATGGATAAGCGAATGGCAACGCGCCGTCAGCCGCTGATCCCCGGCTGGTTAGTTCCCGGACTGATTGCCGCCATACTGATGGTGGTCGTCAGTCTGGGAGCGTTTCTGGCGCTGTGGTTTAACGCGCCAGAGAGCGATCTGCTCGCGCTCTGGCACGATAGCTATCTCTGGCACGTTATCCGTTTCTCCTTCTTGCAGGCGTTTCTTTCCGCGCTGCTGTCAGTCATCCCGGCCATTTTCCTTGCGCGCGCCCTCTATCGCAGACGTTTCCCCGGCAGGCTAGCCCTGCTGCGCCTGTGCGCCATGACGCTGATCCTGCCCGTGCTGGTGGCCGTCTTTGGCATCCTGAGCGTATACGGTCGCCAGGGCTGGCTGGCCTCCCTCTTCGCGTCTTTAGGCCTGGAATGGACCTTCTCTCCCTACGGGCTGAAGGGCATCCTGCTGGCACACATTTTCTTCAATATGCCGATGGCGACGCGCCTCTTTTTGCAGGCGCTGGAGAACATACCCGGCGAGCAGCGCCAAATTGCGGCCCAGCTCGGCATGCGCGGATGGTCATTCTTCCGCTTTGTCGAATGGCCGTGGCTGCGACGCCAAATTGCCCCGGTGGCCGCGCTGATCTTTATGCTCTGTTTCGCCAGCTTTGCGACCGTGCTTTCTCTCGGCGGCGGCCCGCAGGCCACCACCATTGAGCTGGCGATCTATCAGGCATTAAGTTACGACTACGATCCGGGCCGCGCCGCGTTGCTGGCGATCGTACAAATGGTGTGCTGCCTGGCGCTGGTGTTACTCAGCCAGCGGCTGAGCAAAGCGATCCCCGCAGGAAGCAATAATCTTTCTGGCTGGCGCGATCCGCAGGACAGCCTGCACAGCCGCATCTCGGACGTGATGCTGATTGCGCTGGCGCTCCTGCTTCTGCTGCCGCCGCTGCTGGCCGTGATCGCCGATGGCCTCAACCGGAATGTGGTATCGGTACTTCAACAGCCGGTCCTGTGGCAAGCCACATGGACCTCATTGCGTATCGCGCTGGCAGCCGGGCTAGTGTGCGTGACGCTCACCATGATGCTGCTCTGGAGCAGCCGCGAGCTGTACGCGCGACATGCCCGTGAAGCCGGACACGCGCTGGAACTGACGGGCATGCTGATTCTGGCGATGCCGGGCATTGTGCTGGCGACCGGCTTCTTTTTACTGTTTAACAGCACCATCGGCCTGCCGGAAAGCGCCGACGGCATCGTCATTTTTACCAACGCCTTAATGGCCATACCGTACGCGCTGAAGGTGCTGGAAAACCCGATGCGGGATGTTAACAGCCGGTACAGCGCCCTGTGCCAGTCCCTTGGCATTATGGGCTGGCGGCGGCTGAAAGTGGTCGAACTACGCGCCCTGAAGCGGCCGCTCGCCCAGGCGATGGCCTTCGCCTGCGTGCTGTCGATTGGGGATTTTGGCGTGGTGGCCCTCTTTGGCAACGAGGATTTCCGCACGCTGCCTTTCTGGCTTTATCAGCAAATTGGCTCCTATCGCAGCCAGGACGGCGCGGTCACGGCACTTTTACTGCTGGTGCTGTGCTTTGCGTTATTTACCGTTATCGAACAACTCCCGGGGCGTGATGTTAAAACTGACTGATGTAACCTGGCTTTACCAGCATCTGCCGATGCGTTTTACCCTCTCCGTTCGTCAGGGAGAGCGAATTGCGGTGCTTGGCCCAAGCGGGGCCGGTAAAAGTACCCTGCTCAATTTGATTGCCGGTTTTTTGCAGCCTGTCAGCGGGTCGATAGTCATTGATAATGGCGAGTATACCTACGCTCCGCCGGCTAAGCGCCCGGTGTCGATGCTGTTTCAGGAAAACAATCTGTTTAATCACCTTACGGTGTGGCAGAACATCGCGCTGGGAATCGATCCGGGGTTAAAACTCAATGCTGCGCAGCGTCAGAAGCTGGAGGTGATTGCCGAACAAATGGGCCTGTCCGCGTTGATTTCAAGACTGCCCGGTGAGCTTTCCGGCGGCCAGCGTCAGCGCGTGGCGCTGGCACGTTGTCTGGTGCGCGAGCAGCCGCTGCTGCTGCTCGACGAACCCTTCTCGGCACTCGACCCGGCCCTGCGCCAGGAGATGCTCTCGCTGGTGGAAGAGGTTTGCCAGCGCCAGCAGATCACGATGCTGATGGTTTCGCACAGCATTGAAGATGCCGCACGCATTGCGCCGCGATCGGTAGTGATCGCGGAGGGACGGATTTTTTGGGATGGAGAAACAGAAGAACTTCTGAGTGGTAACGCGGGGGCGTCTTCATTGTTGGGCATTCGTGCGGTCTGACGCCCTCACCCTGGCCCTCTCCCACGGGGAGAGGGAAAACACCTTAACGGCTCACTACCTTCAACAGGATCTCGCCGTACACCGGCATCAGCGGATGACGAATCAGCGCGACCAGCGCTACCACCGCCACGCCCAGCGTCAGCGGGGCCAGCCAGAGCAGGCGCGTGCGCGGAAGAAAGCGCGTCAGGCGATCGACGCTGGCTTTCGCGCTGCGCCATAGCCGCCAGCAGAGCCAGACCGCCAGCCACAGCAGCACCGCCGTTCCCAGCAGCAGCCACTTGAACTCACCGCTTTGCATACCGTCAGGGATATCAATGGCCGCACCCGCGAGGATCCCCGGCAGGAAGTAAAACGGCGGCCAGAATACGCAGCCGATAATGTTCGGCACCACGAATTTTGCGACGGGCAGATCCAGCATCCCCGCCACCATCGGCACCAGCGGACGCGTTGGCCCGACAAAGCGGCCTACCAGAATGGTGAACATGCTGTGCTGGTGCAGCGCATGTTCGGTTTTATCCAGCAGCGCTTTGTTCTTTTTCATGAACGACCAGCGGTGCAGCGGCTTCTTAAAGCGCCAGCCCAGCCAGAAGGAGATCCAGTCCCCCAGCAGGCAGCCGATAATCCCGGCCAGCCACGCCTGCCAGAAATTGACCTCACCGCTGCCAATAAGCGCCCCAAGCCCCGCCATCATCACGGTGCCGGGCAGGATCAGCCCAACCAGCGCCAGCGATTCCAGAAACGCCACCAGCGCCACAGCGATGAGCGAGTACATAACGGACTGGGTAATAAAGTGTTCCAGCAATGCCTGCATAACTATTCCGGTCAGAAAACGAATCAGCGATTCTGCTTAGCGCCCCGCACCGCGTCAAGGCATCAATTGTCTGAATAGTTTACAGGATGCTCCTGAAGTTCACCTGAATGTTTACCGTTTATTCACATCCCGCGCGGAATTCACTGGGACTGGCGCCGGTGCACTTCTTAAACACGCGAGAGAAATAGAGCTGATCTTCAAAGCCCACGTTGCGTCCGACGGTCGCGATAGGCATCCGGGTGGTGCTGAGCAATAGCTTTGCCTGGCTGATGCGCTGATCCTCACGCCAGCTCAGCACGCTCACGCCAAGCTGCTGGCGGAACAAGTGTGACAGGCGGGACGGCGAAAGACAGACGTGCTGGGCAACGCTGGCGATATCAAACTGGCTGTCGGCCAGATGGTCGCTGATGTACTGGCAGGCGTCGCGGACGCGGTTATCCAGCGGTGGGTTAAGCGACTCGTTGATCGCCTCCATGCGGCGCAGCAGCACCTGCTCAAGCAGGTTGATCGCCAGCAGTTCGGCATAGCGCCCGCCCGCCTGCCCCGCCTCAATAATTTGTGCGAACAGTTCACGAAACTGCGCCAGATGCGCCTCATCCGGACGATAAAAACCGGTTTGCGCGAAAATAGCCGGCCATGAGAGCCACTCCTGCCAGTAGGCGCGCGGGCGGAAATAGACCCACTGGTGATACCACTCTTTGGCGTCCGGGTGACGCCCGTAGTGGTGGATCTCCCCCGGCGGGAACAGCAGCATATCGCCCGGGCGGCAAACAAACTGCCGATCGCCGTTTTTTATCACCCCTTCCCCGCGTACGGTCAGGTTCAGAATATACCCTTTCATGCCGAGCGGTCGGTCGACGTAAAAATCGAGATACCCCTCGGCCTCAATTGGCGTCAGCCCCGCCACCAGATGGGCGTTAAATGAGTATCCCGGCAGCAGGGGATCGTTTTGCGGTTCGGCCATAGATTCAGTTCTCCCAAGGGTCCTGAAGGAAACCATTTGTCCATATCGTTAAAAGCAGTATAAAAATGGCCTGCGAAAAGATCCAAAAAGCATCACGCCTCTTTTACGTCCGCCATGTTTCAGCCTTTTCCCCTGATTTTTCTGCCAACACGGGCAGAGAAGCAGTAACAAAAGTGTCTATAAGTGCGGCAGAAATGTCCACATTGAATATTTGCACGGCGTCACACTTTCCGTCGTAACAGCAATTTAGTCCATAAGATTAGCGGATCCTGCCTGACGATTTTTATCCCCAGTCTCTAATGTTCTTCCATACCTGTTTCGGATGGAGCAACACCATGGCAATTGCAATTGGCCTCGATTTTGGCAGCGACTCGGTTCGCGCGCTGGCAGTGGACTGTACGACTGGCCAGGAGATAGCAACCAGCGTTGAGTGGTATCCGCGCTGGCATGAGGGGCGCTACTGCGACGCGCCAAACAACCAGTTCCGTCACCACCCGCGCGATTACATTGAATCGATGGAAGCGGCGATTAAAACCGTGCTGGCTGAACTGACTGACGCCCAGCGGGCCGACGTCGTGGGGATTGGCGTCGACAGCACCGGTTCAACGCCAGCCCCGGTGGACGCTGAAGGCCGCGTGCTGGCGTTGCGCCCGGAGTTTGCCGACAACCCGAACGCCATGTTCGTGCTTTGGAAAGACCATACCGCCGTGGAAGAGGCGGAAGCCATCACCCGCTTATGCCATCAGCCGGGCAAAACCGACTACTCGCGCTACATCGGCGGCATCTACTCCAGCGAATGGTTCTGGGCCAAAATCCTGCACGTTACCCGCGCGGACGCTTCGGTCGCCCAGGCCGCGGCATCCTGGATTGAGCTGTGCGACTGGGTTCCCGCCCTGCTCTCCGGCACCACTCGCCCGCAGGATATCCGCCGCGGCCGCTGCAGCGCCGGGCATAAATCCCTGTGGCATGAAGGCTGGGGCGGTCTTCCTCCGGCAGCGTTCTTCGATGAACTTGACCCGATTATCAACAAAAACCTGAAATACCCGCTCTTTACCGACACCTTTACCGCCGATATTCCGGTCGGCACGCTCTGCGAAGAGTGGGCGACGCGTCTCGGCCTGCCACAAAGCGTGACCATTTCCGGCGGCGCGTTCGACTGCCACATGGGTGCCGTGGGCGCGGGTGCGCAGCCTAACACGCTGGTGAAAGTGATCGGCACCTCCACCTGCGACATCCTGACGGCAGATAAGGCCAGCGTTGGCGACCGCGCGGTAAAAGGCATCTGCGGCCAGGTGGACGGCAGCGTGGTGCCGGACTTTATCGGCCTCGAAGCCGGTCAGTCCGCGTTTGGCGATATCTACGCCTGGTTTGGCCGCGTGCTGGGCTGGCCGCTGGATCAGCTGGCGGCGGCGCATCCTGAACTGAAAACCCAGATAGCCGGGAGCAAAAAGCAGCTTCTGCCGCAGCTCACCGAAGCCTGGGCCAAAAACCCGTCACTCGATCACCTCCCGGTGGTGCTGGACTGGTTTAACGGTCGCCGCACGCCGTTTGCCAACCAGCGCCTGAAGGGGGTGATTACCGATCTCAACCTGGCGACCGATGCCCCGGCGCTGTTCGGCGGTCTTATTGCCGCCACCGCGTTCGGCGCGCGCGCCATTATGGAGTGCTTCACCGAACAGGGCATCGACGTGAACAACGTGATGGCGCTGGGCGGTATCGCCCGTAAAAACCCGGTGATTATGCAGGCCTGCTGCGACGTGCTGAACCGTCCGCTGCAGATTGTGGCCTCCGATCAGTGCTGCGCGCTGGGCGCCGCGATTTTCGCTGCCGTGGCCGCAGGAGTGCATGCGGATATCCCGACCGCGCAGCAGCACATGGCAAGCGCCGTCGAAAACACGCTCCAGCCGCGTATCCAGCAGGCACAACGCTTTGAACAGCTTTATCAGCGCTACCAGCAATGGGCAAAAAGCGCCGAGCTTCACTATCTCCCTGTCGCCGCCCCGGCCAAAAGCACCGCGGACACTACGGCAACCCTGACCCATTAAGGACACGATGATGACCATTTTTAATAATTATGAAGTGTGGTTTGTGATTGGCAGCCAGCATCTGTACGGACCGGAAGCGCTGCAGCAGGTAACGAAACACGCGGAGCAGGTGGTTAACGCGCTGAACGCGGAAGCCAAACTGCCGTGCAAACTGGTGCTGAAGCCGCTGGGTACGACGCCGGACGAAATCACCAACATCTGCCGTGACGCCAACTACGACGACAAATGCGCCGGCCTGGTCGTGTGGCTGCACACCTTCTCACCGGCCAAAATGTGGATCAACGGCCTGGCAATCCTCAACAAACCGCTGCTGCAGTTCCACACTCAGTTCAATGCCTCCCTGCCGTGGGACAGCATCGACATGGACTTTATGAACCTGAACCAGACCGCGCACGGCGGCCGCGAGTTCGGCTTCATCGGTGCGCGCATGCGCCAGCAGCACGCTGTGGTCACCGGCCACTGGCAGGACGGCAAGGCGCAACAGCGTATCGGCTCCTGGATGCGTCAGGCGGTCTCTAAGCAGGATACCCGCCACCTGAAAGTGGTGCGTTTCGGCGACAACATGCGTGAAGTGGCGGTGACCGACGGCGATAAAGTCGCGGCGCAGATCAAGTTCGGCTTCTCCGTGAATACCTGGGCGGTGGGCGACCTGGTGCAGGTGGTGAATGACATCAGCGACGGCGACGTGAGCGCGCTGGTGGACGAGTACGAAAGCAGCTACCGCCTGACGCCTGCGGCGCAAGTTAACGGCGACAAGCGCCAGAACGTGCTGGATGCCGCACGCATTGAGCTGGGCATGAAGCGTTTTCTGGAACAGGGCGGCTTCCATGCTTTTACTACCACTTTCGAAGACCTCCACGGCCTGAAACAGCTGCCGGGTCTGGCAGTACAACGTCTGATGCAGCAGGGCTACGGCTTTGCGGGTGAAGGCGACTGGAAAACTGCCGCTCTGCTTCGCATCATGAAGGTGATGTCGACCGGTCTGCAGGGCGGCACCTCCTTTATGGAGGACTACACCTACCACTTCGAGAACGGCAACGATCTGGTGCTCGGTTCGCACATGCTGGAAGTGTGTCCCTCCATCGCGGTTGAAGAGAAACCGATCCTTGACGTGCAGTACCTCGGCATCGGCGGCAAAGCGGATCCGGCCCGTCTGATCTTCAACACCCGTACCGGTCCGGCCATCAACGCCAGCCTGATCGACCTCGGCGACCGCTTCCGCCTGCTGGTGAACTGTGTCGATGCGGTTGAAACTCCGCACTCTCTGCCGAAGCTGCCGGTCGCCAATGCCCTGTGGAAAGCGCAGCCGGACCTGCCAACCGCGTCAGAGGCGTGGATCCTGGCGGGTGGCGCGCACCACACCGTCTTCAGCCACGCGCTGGACCTGAACGATATGCGCCAGTTTGCCGAGCTGCACGATATCGAGCTGACCGTGATTGATAACGACACCCGTCTGCCAGCCTTTAAAGACGCGCTGCGCTGGAACGAAGTCTATTACGGTTCAAAACGCTAAGTACGTAATGCCCGGTGGCGCTGCGCTCGCCGGGCAGGGAGACAACGATGTTAGAAGATCTCAAACGTCAGGTACTTGAAGCTAACCTGGCGCTGCCAAAACATAACCTGGTGACCCTGACCTGGGGCAACGTCAGCGCCGTTGACCGGGAAAAAGGGGTATTCGTGATCAAGCCTTCGGGCGTGGATTATACGGTGATGACCGCAGAGGATATGGTCGTGGTCAGCATCGAAACGGGTGAAGTGGTGGAAGGTAACAAAAAACCGTCGTCCGATACGCCCACCCACCGTCTGCTGTATCAGTCCTTCCCGACTATCGGCGGCATCGTGCATACCCATTCGCGTCACGCGACCATCTGGGCGCAGGCGGGCCAGTCCATTCCGGCCACCGGCACCACCCACGCGGACTACTTTTACGGCACCATTCCCTGCACGCGTCTGATGACCGATGCGGAGATTAACGGTGAGTACGAATGGGAAACCGGGAACGTGATCGTCGAAACCTTTGAAAAACAGGGGATCGACGCGGCGCAAATGCCCGGCGTACTGGTGCATTCCCACGGCCCGTTTGCCTGGGGTAAAAACGCGCAAGACGCAGTGCATAACGCAATAGTGCTGGAGGAAATCGCCTACATGGGGATCTTCTGCCGCCAGCTGGCACCGCAGTTGCCGGATATGCAGCAAACCCTGCTGGATAAACACTACCTGCGCAAGCACGGCGCGAAGGCCTATTACGGACAATAAACTGTATATATCCCCAGCATAAAACATTCAACCAGGCTATAATCAGGCCTGGTTTTGTTTTATGGGATGGCGGCGTGGCACAGGCGCAAGAAGGCTTTTTACTGACCCGACACTGGCGGGATACCCCTCAGGGCACCGAGGTTGCGTTCTGGCTGGCGACAGATAACGGCCCGCTGCACGTTACGCTTCCTCCTCAGGAATCCGTGGCGTTTATCCCTGAACATTACGTCGAGAAGGTAAAACAACTGCTGCGCGATGAGAACGGCTGGCGCCTCACTCCTCTTGAGCTAAAAGATTTCCATCGTCAGCCGGTGTATGGCCTATACTGCCGCGCCCATCGCCAACTGATGCGCTACGAAAAATTACTACGCGAAGCGGGCGTGACGCTCTATGAAGCGGACATTCGTCCGCCGGAACGCTTTCTGATGGAGCGGTTTATTACCGCCCCCGTCTGGGTTTACGGCGCTGAGCAAAACGGCACCCTTATCAACGCTCGCCTGAAGCCTAATCCGCATTATCGCCCCCCGCTAAAGTGGGTTTCCCTGGATATCGAAACCACCCGTCACGGCGAGCTATACTGCATCGGCCTGGAAGGCTGCGGGCAGCGGGTTGTCTATATGCTCGGGCCGCCGAACGGCGATGCGTCCGCGCTCGATTTTCAGCTTGAGTACGTCAACAGCCGACCGCAGCTGCTGGAGAAGCTTAACCAGTGGTTTGCCGAGCACGACCCGGACGTGCTGATCGGCTGGAACGTGGTGCAGTTTGACCTGCGCGTACTGCAAAAACACGCAGAGCGGTATCGCATCCCACTGATGCTCGGGCGCGGAAATACGGAGCTGGAGTGGCGCGAGCACGGCTTTAAGAACGGCGTGTTCTTTGCGCAGGCCAACGGCCGCCTGATTATCGACGGCATCGAGGCGCTGAAATCCGCGTTCTGGAATTTCTCCTCCTTCTCTCTGGAAGCGGTAGCGCAGGAATTGCTCGGTGAAGGCAAATCCATCGACAATCCGTGGGACCGCATGGACGAGATTGACCGGCGCTTCAACGAAGACAAACCGGCGCTCGCCACCTATAACCTGAAAGACTGCGAGCTGGTGACGCAGATATTCCACAAAACCGAGATCATGCCGTTCCTGCTGGAGCGCGCGACGGTAAATGGCCTCGCGGCTGACAGGCACGGCGGCTCGGTAGCCGCCTTTAGCCACCTCTATTTCCCACGAATGCACCGTGCGGGCTATGTTGCGCCCAACCTCGGGGACGTGCCGCCGCAGGCCAGCCCTGGCGGCTACGTGATGGACTCACGGCCCGGGCTGTATGACTCGGTTCTGGTGCTGGACTACAAAAGCCTCTACCCGTCAATTATCCGCACTTTCCTTATTGACCCGGTGGGGCTGGTGGAGGGGATGGCGCAGCCAGACGACGCGCACAGCACCGAAGGTTTTCTCGGGGCACGCTTCTCGCGCGAAAAACACTGTCTGCCGGAGATTGTGGGGAACATCTGGCACGGCCGCGACGAGGCGAAACGTCATGGCAACAAGCCGCTCTCGCAGGCCCTGAAAATTATTATGAACGCTTTCTACGGCGTGCTGGGTACCAGCGCCTGCCGCTTCTTCGATCCGCGTCTGGCGTCGTCCATCACCATGCGCGGACACGACATCATGCGTCAGACCAAAGCGCTGATTGAATCCCGGGGCTATGACGTTATCTACGGCGACACGGATTCAACCTTTGTGTGGCTTAAGGGCGCACATTCAGAAGACGACGCCTCACGAATCGGCAAAGAACTGGTGGCCTTCGTAAACGACTGGTGGCAGGAACATTTGCAAAAAGAGCGGTTAACCAGCGCATTAGAACTGGAATTTGAAACCCATTTTGCCCGTTTTTTAATGCCCACCATCCGCGGAACCGACCAGGGCAGCAAGAAGCGCTACGCCGGGCTGATCCAGGAGGGTGAAAAGCAGAGAATGGTCTTTAAAGGCCTGGAGACGGTGCGCACTGACTGGACGCCGCTGGCACAGCAGTTCCAGCAGACGCTCTATCTGCGGATCTTCCGCAACGAGCCCTATCAGGACTACATCCGCGAAACCATCGCCAGCCTGATGGCCGGCGAGCTGGATGACCAGCTGGTATATCGCAAGCGCCTGCGCCGCCCGCTGGCGGAGTACCAGCGCAACGTCCCGCCCCACGTGCGCGCCGCGCGCCTGGCGGACGAAGAGAATATACGCCGGGGACGCGCGCCGCAGTATCAGAACCGGGGGACGATAAAATATGTCTGGACAACGAACGGGCCGGAGCCCGTTGATTACCAGCAGTCGCCTCTCGATTACGATCACTACCTGACCCGCCAGCTTCAGCCGGTTGCGGAGGGAATTTTACCGTTCATCGATGACGATTTTGCTACACTTGTGACAGGGCAACTTGGCCTATTTTGACGCGTGACGAAATGGCTGCCATCCAGTACCATAGCGCCCTTTCCATTCCCGGACCCATTTTTCGATGACCGTCTTTTTTGACGGGGGTCGAACTATTGCCTGCAATTAAAGATTAGAGCCGAACAACTATGCCTTTTACACTTGGTCAACGCTGGATCAGCGATACAGAAAGCGAACTTGGATTAGGAACCGTCGTTGCCGTTGATGCGCGCATGGTTACCCTCCTCTTCCCTGCTACCGGTGAAAACCGCCTGTACGCCCGCAATGACTCCCCTGTGACCCGCGTAATGTTCAATCCGGGCGACACCGTGACCAGCCACGAAGGCTGGCAGCTAAAGGTTGAAGACGTAAAAGAAGAGAATGGACTGCTCGCCTACATCGGAACGCGTCTTGATACCGACGAGACGAACGTCATCCTGCGTGAAGTGCTGCTCGACAGCAAACTGGTGTTCAGCAAGCCGCAGGACCGCCTGTTTGCCGGGCAAATCGACCGTATGGATCGCTTCTCCCTGCGCTACCGCGCGCGTAAGTTCCATAGCGAACAGTACCGCATGCCGTGGAGTGGCCTGCGCGGCCAGCGCACCAGCCTGATCCCCCACCAGCTGAATATCGCCCATGACGTGGGCCGTCGCCATGCGCCCCGCGTGCTGCTTGCTGACGAAGTGGGCCTGGGTAAAACCATCGAAGCGGGCATGATCCTGCACCAGCAATTGCTCTCTGGCGCTGCCGAGCGCGTGCTGATTGTCGTGCCGGAAACCCTCCAGCACCAGTGGCTGGTGGAGATGCTGCGCCGCTTTAACCTGCGCTTCTCCCTGTTCGACGACGAGCGCTATGCCGAAGCGCAGCACGACGCGGACAACCCGTTTGAAACCGAACAGCTGGTAATCTGCTCGCTGGATTTCGTGCGCCGCAGCAAGCAGCGTCTTGAGCATCTGTGCGATGCCGAATGGGACCTGATGGTCGTCGACGAAGCGCACCACTTGGTGTGGAGCGAAGATGCCCCAAGCCGCGAATATATGGCGATTGAACAGCTTGCCGAGCGCGTGCCCGGCGTCCTGCTGCTGACCGCAACGCCGGAGCAGCTCGGTCTGGAAAGTCACTTCGCCCGTCTGCGCCTGCTCGATCCAAACCGTTTCCACGACTTCGCTCAGTTCGTGGAAGAGCAGAACAACTACCGTCCGGTTGCGGATGCCGTCGCGCTGCTGCTGGCGGGTAAACGTCTCTCAAACGATGAACTTAACACTCTGAGCGATCTGATTGGCGAGCAGGATATCGAACCGCTGCTGCAGGCTGCGAACAGCGACAGCGAGAATGCGGGATCCGCGCGTAAAGAGCTGATCGACATGCTGATGGACCGTCACGGCACCAGCCGCGTACTGTTCCGCAACACCCGTAACGGCGTGAAAGGGTTCCCAAAACGCGAACTGCACACCATCAAGCTCCCGCTGCCGACGCAGTATCAGACGGCGATTAAAGTCTCCGGCATTATGGGGGCGCGCAAAACCCAGGAAGAGCGCGCGCGTGACATGCTCTACCCGGAACAGATTTATCAGGAATTTGAAGGGGATACCGGCACCTGGTGGAACTTCGACCCGCGCGTGGAGTGGCTGATGGGCTACCTGACCGCGCACCGCTCCCAGAAAGTGCTGGTGATCTGCGCCAAAGCCGCCACCGCGCTGCAGCTGGAACAAGTTCTGCGCGAGCGCGAAGGCATTCGTGCCGCCGTGTTCCACGAAGGCATGTCCATCGTCGAGCGCGACCGCGCGGCGGCGTGGTTCAGTGAAGAGGACAGCGGCGCGCAGGTGATGCTGTGCTCCGAAATCGGTTCTGAAGGGCGTAACTTCCAGTTCGCCAGCAATCTGGTGATGTTCGATCTGCCGTTCAACCCGGATCTGCTGGAGCAGCGTATCGGCCGTCTGGATCGTATCGGCCAGGCGCATGATATTCAGATCCACGTGCCGTACCTGGAAAAAACCGCTCAGTCGGTACTGGTGCGCTGGTTCCACGAAGGTCTGGATGCGTTTGAGCATACCTGCCCAACGGGCCGCACCATTTATGACCAGGTGCATGGCGATCTGATCGGTTACCTGGCCGCGCCGGAAAATACCGACGGTTTTGACGATCTGATTAAATCCTGCCGCGAGAAACATGAAGCGCTGAAGGCGCAGCTTGAACAGGGGCGCGACCGCCTGCTGGAGATCCACTCCAACGGTGGCGAAAAAGCGCAGGCGCTTGCCGAGAGCATTGAAGAACAAGATGACGACACCAGCCTGATCGGCTTCTCCATGAACCTGTTCGACATTGTCGGGATTAACCAGGACGATCGTGGCGAGAACCTGATCGTGTTAACCCCATCAGACCACATGCTGGTGCCCGATTTCCCGGGTCTGCCGGAAGATGGCTGTACCATCACCTTCGAGCGTGACGTGGCGCTGTCCCGCGAAGATGCTCAGTTCATCACCTGGGAACACCCGCTGATCCGCAACGGGCTGGATCTGATCCTCTCCGGAGATACCGGCAGCAGCACCATCTCCCTGTTGAAAAACAAGGCGCTGCCCGTAGGCACGCTGCTGCTGGAGCTGATCTATGTTGTGGAAGCGCAAGCGCCGAAACAGCTGCAGCTCAACCGCTTCCTGCCGCCAACGCCGGTGCGTTTGCTGCTGGATAAAAACGGTACGAACCTGGCAGGACAGGTGGAGTTCGAAAGCTTCAACCGCCAGCTGAGCGCGGTGAACCGCCATACCGGCAGCAAGCTGGTGAACGCGGTGCAGCAGGACGTGCACGCCATTCTCCAACAGGGCGAAATCCAGATTGAAAAAGCGGCCCGAGACCTGATTGACGCCGCGCGCAATGAAGCCGACGAGAAACTGTCTGCGGAGCTGTCCCGTCTGGAAGCGTTAAAAGCGGTCAACCCGAACATCCGCGACGACGAACTGGCGGCGATTGAAAGCAACCGTCAGCAGGTGCTGGAAAGCCTGAATCAGGCGGGATGGCGTCTCGATGCCCTGCGTCTTATCGTTGTGACGCATCAGTAAACGGAGCGCAAGATGGTGATGGAGCCGTATAATCCGCCGCAGGATCCCTGGCTGGTCATTCTGTATCAGGATGAACACATTATGGTGGTCAACAAGCCGAGCGGCCTGTTGTCCGTGCCGGGCCGTCTGGATGAGCACAAGGACAGCGTGATGACGCGCATTCAGCGCGATTATCCGCAGGCCGAGTCCGTCCATCGCCTGGACATGGCCACCAGCGGCGTGATTGTGGTGGCGCTGAATAAAGCAGCGGAGCGCGAGCTGAAGCGTCAGTTCCGCGAGCGCGAGCCGAAGAAGCAGTATGTTGCCCGCGTCTGGGGCCACCCGTCGCAGGCGGAAGGGCTGGTGGATTTACCGCTGATTTGCGACTGGCCGAACAGGCCAAAGCAGAAGGTGTGTTATGAAACCGGCAAGGCCGCGCAAACCGAATATGAAGTGCTGGAGTACGCGCCGGATAACACCGCGCGCGTCCTGCTTAAGCCGATTACCGGGCGTTCACACCAGCTGCGCGTGCATATGCTTGCGCTGGGTCACCCGATTCTGGGTGACCGCTTCTACGCCCCGCCGGAGGCCCTGGCGTTAGCGCCACGCCTGCAGCTCCATGCGCAGACGCTCACCATCACCCACCCTACTTTCGGTAACGCGATGACGTTTAAAGCCCCGGTGGACTTCTGAAAAAAAAGCCCGACATTGTCGGGCTTTTTCTTATTTGAAACCTTTCTTCTCTTTAATGAGCTCGTACGCCTTCTGGATTTCCTGCGCTTTTTGCTTCGCCATCTCCATCATTTCCGGCGGTAAACCTTTCGCCACCAGCTTGTCAGGATGATGCTCGCTCATCAGCTTACGGTAGGCACGTTTAATCGTGGTTTGATCGTCCGTGGGCTTCACGCCAAGCACGTTGCAGGCATCTTCCAGCGTCGGGCCACGCTGCGCCTGCTGCCATGCACCGCCGGAAGACTGCTGGTGATAGCCGCCGCCAAACTGGGCGCCGCCCTGCATCATGCGCAGGAACTGGTCAAACTGCATACGGGAGATACCCAGTTCTTCCGCAATAACGTACAGGACATCGCGTTCATTGGGGTGAAGCGAGCCGTCGGCAAACGCCGCCTGGATTTGGATTTCCAGAAACATCCGAATTAAATCAAAACGTCCGAAGCAGATGCTGCGGAACTGGCGCATCTTTTCACGCAGCGGATAGTTATCCGATTTACCTATGCGAAACGCATTCTGCGCCGCCAGGCGGGACTCACCATGCAGGTTCATGCGATCCATAAAAACGCTGGCAATCTGAATATCCGCTTCGGTCACGCGTCCTTTGGATTTGGTTAAGTGCCCCATGACCTCAAAGGTGGTGGAGAAAAAGAGCGACTGGCGCTCGCGCTGATTGGCAAACCAGGCCATTTTGCGGCTGCGTGCCTTATCAAACATATGGCCAATGATAAGCCCAAGCACAATTCCCCAGAACCCGGCACCCATGATGATGGCGAACGCAACGCCGATTATTTTACCCCAATACTGCATATACTCCCCGGATAGTCATATTCCCTGCCGACGCAACGTCATCATCACAGTGTTCAAGCCACGGTCAATTGAAGGACATCGCCTATAATTTGCTTTATCATACTCGTCATTCGATAGCGAGCCTAACACTCTGGCGCGCAAACGGGCAGGATTAACGCTGGTACTGCGCTGATGAGTAAGATAGTCTCTGAGCGTTTGTAAGCCGTAGCCACTGATGACGGAACAATAAAATATAACGTATGAAAAAACGTATCCCCACCCTCCTGGCCACAATGATTGGCTCCGCCCTGTACAGTCAACAGGGGCTGGCGGCCGATCTCGCCTCGCAGTGTATGCTTGGCGTCCCAAGTTATAATCGCCCACTGGTGGAGGGCGATACAAATAGCTTGCCGGTAACCATTACTGCCGATAGCTCCAAAGGTACTTATCCTGACAATGCCACGTTTACGGGCAATGTGGATATTAACCAGGGCAATAGCCGCCTGCAGGCTGATGAAGTGCAGTTGCACCAGAAGCAGCCGGAAGGCGCGGTCGAGCCGGTACGAACGGTGGATGCGCTGGGTAATGTGCACTATGACGACAATCAGGTCATCCTGAAAGGTCCGAAAGCCTGGTCAAACCTGAATACCAAAGATACTAACGTCTGGGAAGGTGATTACCAGATGGTGGGTCGCCAGGGACGCGGTAAAGCGGACCTGATGAAACAGCGCGGTGAAAACCGCTATACGATTCTGGAGAATGGCTCCTTTACATCATGTCTGCCGGGCTCAAATACCTGGAGCGTGGTCGGGAGCGAAGTTATCCATGACCGTGAAGAGCAGGTCGCAGAGATCTGGAACGCACGCTTTAAGCTGGGTCCGGTGCCGGTATTCTACAGCCCTTATCTCCAGCTTCCCGTGGGTGACAAGCGTCGCTCGGGCTTCCTGATCCCGAATGCCAAATACAGCACCACGAACTACTTTGAGTTCTACCTGCCGTATTACTGGAACATCGCGCCCAACATGGACGCCACGATCACGCCGCACTATATCCACAAGCGCGGCAACATCATGTGGGAAAACGAGTTCCGCTATCTGACTCAGGCCGGTGCTGGCCTGATGGAGCTGGATTATCTGCCGTCGGATAAGGTCTTCCAGGATGAGCATCCCACAGAAGGCGATAAACACCGCTGGCTATTCTACTGGCAGCATGCCGGAGTGATGGATCAGGTGTGGCGCTTTAACGTTGACTATACCAAAGTTAGCGACTCATCTTATTTTAACGACTTCTCGTCTAAATACGGTTCGAGCACGGATGGCTATGCCACGCAGAAGTTCAGCGTAGGCTATGCGGTGCAGAACTTTGATGCAACCGTCTCAACCAAACAGTTCCAGGTATTCTCTGACCAGTCCACGCCTACCTATGGTGCAGAGCCGCAGCTGGACGTTAACTGGTATCAGAATAACGTAGGTCCATTCGACACCCGGGTTTACGCTCAGGCGGTACATTTCGTGAACACGGATTCGGACATGCCGGAAGCTACGCGTGTTCACCTGGAGCCGACGATCAATCTGCCGTGGTCTAACAACTGGGCAAGCCTGAATACCGAAGCCAAGCTGATGGCGACGCACTATCAGCAAAAAAATGTTGATAATTACAACACCACGAACAATGCGCATCTGGAAGAGTCGGTTAACCGAACGCTCCCGCAGTTCAAAATGGACGGGAAGCTGATCTTCGAGCGTGATATGGGCCTGCTGGCGGATGGTTATACCCAGACGCTTGAGCCGCGTATGCAGTATTTGTACGTGCCATATCGCGATCAGAGCAAGATTCAGAACTACGACTCGTCTTTACTGCAGTCTGACTATAGCGGCCTGTTCCGTGACCGTACTTACGGCGGTCTGGACCGTATCGCCTCCGCTAACCAGTTAACGACCGGCGTCACAACACGCGTTTATGATGATGCCGCCGTTGAACGTTTTAACGTTTCTGTTGGTCAAATCTACTATTTCACCGAGTCACGTACCGGTGATGACAACATTAACTGGGAGAAGGACAACAAAACGGGCTCGCTGGTTTGGGCGGGAGACACGTACTGGCGCATGACTGACCGTTGGGGCCTGCGTGGTGGTGTGCAATATGACACTCGCCTCGATAATATCGCCACAAGCAGTGCCGCTATTGAGTACCGTCGCGATGAAGACCGCATGGTACAGTTGACGTATCGTTATGCCAGCCCGGAATATATTCAGGCAACATTGCCTTCTTATGCAGGCGCAGAACAGTATAAAGACGGCATCTCGCAGGTTGGTGGTGCAGCAAGCTGGCCTATCGCCGACCGCTGGTCAATCGTAGGCGCTTACTACTTTGACACCAACGCGAATAAGCCAGCGGACCAGATGGTTGGTCTGCAATATAACTCCTGCTGTTACGCGCTGCGCGTCGGTTACGAGCGTAAGCTTAACGGCTGGAACACTGTAAACAATCAGAGCAAATACGATAACGTGATTGGCTTTAATGTCGAACTGCGCGGCCTGAGCTCCAACTACGGCCTGGGCACGCATCAGATGCTGCGTTCGAACATTCTGCCGTACAGTAGTTCTTTGTAATGTGCTTGATTTACAACGTAATCCGCTTTGCGGTTAATTGAAATGGAAAAAGTATGAAGAACTGGAAAACGCTGCTGCTTGGTGTCGCTATGGTTGCGAATACCAGCTTCGCGGCCCCCCAGGTTGTTGATAAGGTCGCCGCTGTCGTTAACAACGGCGTCGTGCTCGAAAGTGACGTTGATGGTCTGATGAAATCCGTGAAGCTCAATTCGGGCGAAGCGGGTCAGCAACTTCCGGATGACGCCACGCTGCGCCACCAGATCCTGGAGCGTCTGATCATGGATCAGATTATCCTGCAGATGGGTCAGAAAATGGGCGTGAAGGTGACCGACGAGCAGCTCGATCAGGCTATCGCTAACATTGCAAAGCAGAACAACATGTCGCCGGACCAGATGCGCAGCCGTCTGGCCTATGACGGCATCAGCTACGCTACCTACCGTAACCAGATCCGTAAAGAGATGCTGATCTCGGAAGTGCGTAATAATGAAGTCCGTCGCCGCGTTACCATCCTGCCTCAGGAAGTGGATGCGCTGGCAAAACAGGTGGGCAACCAGAACGATGCGAGCACAGAGCTGAACCTGAGCCACATTCTGATCCCACTGCCAGAGAACCCAACGTCAGATCAGGCTGCTGAAGCAGAAAGTCAGGCACGTTCAATTGTCGATCAGGCGCGTAACGGCGGCGACTTTGGCAAGCTGGCTATCACCTACTCTGCTGACCAACAGGCCCTGAAAGGCGGCCAGATGGGCTGGGGACGTATCCAGGAGCTGCCATCTATCTTTGCTCAGGCGCTGAGCACGGCGAAGAAAGGCGATATCGTCGGTCCAATCCGTTCAGGGGTGGGCTTCCACATTCTGAAAGTGAACGATCTGCGCGGTCAGAGCCAGAATATCTCCGTGACTGAAGTTCACGCTCGCCACATTCTGCTGAAGCCGTCACCGATCATGACTGACGATCAGGCGCGTGCGAAGCTGGAGCAAATTGCCGCAGATATTAAGAGCGGTAAAACGTCGTTTGCCAATGCAGCGAAAGAGTTCTCTCAGGATCCTGGCTCTGCGAACCAGGGCGGCGATCTGGGCTGGGCGGCTGCGGACATTTACGATCCTGCCTTCCGCGATGCGCTGATGAAGCTGAATAAAGGCCAGATCAGTGCCCCGGTTCACTCTTCATTTGGCTGGCATCTGATCGAGCTGATGGACACCCGCAACGTGGACAAAACGGATGCGGCGCAGAAAGACAGAGCCTACCGTATGCTGTTTAACCGTAAGTTCTCCGAAGAAGCGGCAACCTGGATGCAGGAACAGCGCGCCAGTGCTTACGTGAAAGTCCTGAGCAACTAATGAAACAGCATCGTGTTGTTATCACTCCCGGCGAACCCGCCGGGATTGGGCCTGACCTCGTTGTCCAGCTCGCCCAGCGCAGCTGGCCAGTAGAATTGGTTGTCTGCGCGGATGCAACACTGTTACAAGACCGGGCGAATCTGCTCGGTCTGCCCTTAACGCTCATCCCCTACGTTGAAGGCCAACAGCCCGCACCACAGCAGGCCGGTACGCTCACTCTTCTTTCTGTTCCCCTTCGTACTCCCGTTGTTCCAGGCCAGCTCAGCACGGAAAATGGCCACTACGTCGTGGAAACCCTTGCCCGCGCCTGCGACGGTTGCCTGAAGGGCGAATTTGCCGCTCTGATTACCGGCCCCGTGCATAAGGGCGTCATCAACGAAGCGGGCATCCCTTTTACCGGGCATACGGAGTTCTTCGAAGAGCGCTCGCACAGCCCGAAAGTGGTGATGATGCTGGCGACGGAAGCGATGCGCGTTGCTCTCGTGACCACCCATCTACCGATCAAGGCCATTCCTGATGCCATCACCCCGGAACTGCTGCGGGAGATCATCGGGATCCTGCATCACGATCTGCAGACAAAATTCGGGATCCCGCAGCCGCATGTGCTGGTCTGCGGCCTCAATCCGCACGCCGGCGAAGGCGGGCACATGGGCACCGAAGAGATCGACACCATTATTCCGGTGCTTGAAGAAATGCGCGCCAAAGGGATGAATCTCAGCGGGCCGCTGCCTGCGGACACCCTTTTCCAGCCAAAATACCTGGATAATGCCGACGCCGTCCTCGCGATGTACCACGATCAGGGTCTGCCCGTGCTAAAATATCAGGGTTTTGGCCGCGGGGTGAATATCACCCTCGGTTTACCCTTTATTCGAACGTCCGTTGACCACGGCACTGCGCTGGATCTGGCAGGCCAGGGGAAAGCGGATGTCGGCAGTTTTATTACGGCGCTTAATCTCGCCATCAAAATGATTGTTAATACTCAATGACTAATCGAGTCCATCAGGGCCACTTAGCCCGTAAACGCTTCGGGCAAAACTTTCTCAACGATCAGTTCGTGATCGACAGCATCGTCTCTGCTATTAATCCGCAGAAGGGTCAGGCTATGGTCGAAATCGGCCCGGGCCTTGCCGCACTGACCGAGCCGGTAGGCGAACGCCTCGACGAGCTGACCGTTATCGAACTGGACCGCGACCTGGCCGCACGCCTGCAAACGCACCCGTTCCTCGGACCAAAGCTGACCATCTATCAGCAGGATGCCATGACCATGAACTTTGGCGAACTGTCGGAAAAAATGGGTCAGCCGCTGCGCGTGTTCGGCAACCTGCCGTATAACATCTCCACGCCGCTAATGTTCCACCTCTTTAGCTATACTGATGCCATTGCCGACATGCACTTCATGTTGCAAAAAGAGGTTGTTAACCGTCTGGTTGCAGGGCCGAACAGTAAAGCGTATGGTCGTTTAAGCGTGATGGCACAATATTACTGCAACGTGATCCCGGTACTCGAAGTACCGCCATCAGCGTTCACGCCGCCACCGAAAGTAGATTCTGCGGTTGTGCGCCTTGTGCCGCACAAAACGAAACCGTATCCGGTTAAAGATCTGCGTGTACTGAGCCGCATCACCACGGAAGCCTTTAACCAGCGCCGTAAAACGATCCGTAACAGTCTGAGCAATTCGTTTACCGTTGAGGTGTTAGCAGAGCTGGGGATCGACCCGGCAATGCGTGCGGAAAACATTTCCGTAGAGCAGTACTGCAAGCTGGCTAATTACATCAGCGAAAATGCGCCGCCGAAGGAGAGTTAAGCCATGATTGATTCGCCCCGCGTATGTGTCCATGTACAAAGCGTCTATGTTGAATCGCAATCCTCGCCGGATGAAGAGCGTTTTGTCTTTGCTTACACCGTGACCATTCGCAATCTGGGGCGGATGCCCGTGCAGCTGCGCGGGCGCTACTGGCTTATCACCAACGGCAATGGCCGCGAAATTGAAGTTCAGGGTGAAGGTGTGGTCGGTGAACAGCCCCACATCGCCCCTGGCGAAGAGTATCAGTACACCAGCGGCGCGGTAATTGAAACGCCGCTGGGTACCATGCAAGGCCATTATGAAATGGTCGACGTCGATGGCAATGTGTTCCGCGTTGCTATTCCTGTGTTCCGTCTCGCCGTAACCACACTCATTCATTAATCTAATGTCTACATATCTGATTGGCGACGTTCACGGTTGCTACGATGAACTGATCGCATTGTTAAAACAGGTCGACTTTACGCCAGGACAGGACACGCTCTGGCTGACGGGCGATTTAGTCGCGCGTGGCCCTGGCTCGCTTGAGGTTTTACGTTTCGTCAAATCTCTGGGCGACAGCGTGCGCATGGTGCTGGGCAATCACGATCTTCACCTGTTGGCCGTATTTGCCGGGATCAGCCGCAACAAACCTAAAGATCGCCTCTCTCCCCTGCTGGATGCGCCAGACGCGGACGAACTGATTAACTGGCTGCGCCGCCAGCCTTTACTGCAGGTCGATGAGGAGAAAAAGCTGGTTATGGCTCATGCCGGGATCACCCCGCAATGGGATCTTGAGACGGCTAAAACCTGCGCGCGTGACGTTGAGGCGGTGCTGGCGAGCGACTCGTACCCCTTCTTCCTTGATGCCATGTACGGCGATATGCCGAATCACTGGAGCGAGGATCTCAGCGGTCTGGCCCGCCTGCGTTTTATTACCAACGCTTTTACGCGCATGCGTTTCTGCTTCCCGAACGGGCAGCTGGACATGTATTCCAAAGAGACGCCGGAAAGCGCGCCTGCCCCGCTCAAACCGTGGTTTGCCATTCCTGGACCCGTGACAAGCGAGTACAACGTCGTCTTTGGCCACTGGGCTGCGCTGGAAGGAAAAGGCACGCCGGACGGGATCTACGGTCTGGATACCGGATGCTGCTGGGGCGGAGAGTTGACCTGCTTACGCTGGGAAGATAAAACTTACTTTGTTCAGCCGTCCAACCGACAGCTGGACTTAGGGGAAAGTGAGGCCGTTGCCTCCTGAATCATTCCCTCTCCCGGGCGGGAGAGGGACATCACTTAACGACGTTCCAGAATCTCGAAGCAGTAGCTGTGGGAGTTCTGTGCATCCGCGTCGTGGAACTCGCTGAATACCGATTCCCACTCGTCCGGATCGTAATCCGGGAAATGGGTGTCCCCTTCCACTTCCGCATCAATGTGGGTCAGATACAGCTTCTGCGCTTTTGGCAGGAACTGCTCATACACGCGGCCGCCGCCGATCACCATGATCTCTTCGGCGTCACCGCAGGCGGCAATTGCTTCATCAACGGACTTAACCCATTCGACGCGATCGTCAGTGCCCGGCTGGCTACTGATAACGATATTCTTACGGCCCGGCAATGGACGACCAATCGACTCCCAGGTCAGGCGGCCCATCACTACCGGCTTGTTTAACGTAGTACGTTTAAACCATGCGAGATCGGCAGGCAGGTTCCACGGCATGGCATTTTCCATACCGATAACGCGGTCCACCGCCAGCGCTGCAATCAGACTGATCATTGAAAATTTCCCGGATGCAAAAAATTGCCGCCACTATACGGAAAGCTTAATCTTTCGTCGACTGGCGGCAGAGTAAAGATACAGAAATTTTTTATTATTGCTGGCAACTCCACTTCACGCGGAAGGTTTACTCTCGGGCTCGTCAGCCGGATCGCCGGTATGCTTGCCCTCTTCCGTGCCCTGCCAGCCATGACGTTGGATCAGCGACAGGTGATTGCGGTCCTCGTTAATGATTTCTGTAAGCATTGCGCTGGTGCGTTTAAACACCGCCGCACGCTCCGTGGCCGTACTGCCCGCCATCGCCGCCATCTCTTCCACCATCTCAGTATTAAAGCGACGGAACAGGTCCGCACGCTCGCGCGCTTCGTACGCGCCGAGCCCCAGATTTTCCAGCGCCATACGGCCGGATTTCAGCGCGCCTTCAAAGGTTTCACGCTCCGGAGCTTCTACCCCCGCCTGCCGCAGCCGGATATAGTGATCCACATCGCGGGCGCGGGAGATAATGGTCAGATTCGGGAAATGTTCTTTCGCCATTTCCACCATCTGCATGCTGGTCTCCGGATCGTCAATGGCGTTAATCAACACCTCCGCTTTTGCCGCCCCGGCAGATTCCAGCAGATCGACGCGGGTCGCATCGCCGTAAAACACCTTCATATCAAATTTTCGCAGGGTGTCGACATGGTCGGGGTCGTGATCGAGGATAACCATTTTCACCCCGCTGGACAGCAGCAGACGGCCAACGATCTGCCCGTAGCGGCCAAATCCGGCAATGATGACGCGCGGCTGCTCTTCGTCAATTTCATCGGCTTCGCGCTCCTGCTCGCTACCCGATTTTTCCAGACGCGTCAGCACCACCAGCAGAATAGGCGTCGCGGCCATCGACAGCGCAACCGCGAGCGTCAGCGCTTTCGCCCATTCCGGGTCGAGGACGTTTGCCATCTGTGCTGCGCCAAAGACCACAAACGCAAATTCGCTCCCCTGCCCCAGCAGAACCGCAAACCAGCTGCGCTGCTTATTTGGCACCTTGAGCGGACGCGCAATCAGCCACAGCATCGCCATTTTAATGATCAGGAAGCCGACCAGCAGGACGACGATCCGCAGCGGGTGCGTCACCAGCGTGCCGAAGTCGACGGACATCCCCACGCCGATGAAAAACAGCCCCAGCAGCAAGCCTTTAAACGGCTCGATATCGCTTTCCAGCGCGTGACGGTATTCAGAACTCGCCAGCAGAACGCCTGCGAGGAACGCCCCCATCGCCATCGACAGCCCGGCTTCCTCCAGCAGCAAACCAAAGCCAAACACCAGGAACAGCGCCACGGCGCTGAACACTTCGCGAAGGCCCGAGCGGGCAACGAACCGCAGCAGCGGACGGGTGACGTAGCGACCAAGCAGCACCACCAGCGCCAGCGCCCCCACTACTTTTAATGCCGACAGCGCGAACGCCCCCAGCGTTGTCGAGGAACCGCTGGCCGCCAGCAGTGGAATCATCGCCACCAGCGGGATAGCGGCAATGTCCTGGAACAGCAGCACCGAGAACGCGCTGCGTCCCATCTGGGAGACCGTCAGATTGCGCTCGTTCATGGCCTGCATGGCAATGGCCGTCGAGGAGAGCGCCAGCGTCATGCCGATAAGCTCTGCCACTTTCCAGTCCATGCCCAGCAGGATGCAGAACCCACCCAGCAGCAGGCCGCAGGCCACCATCTGCAGCGCGCCGCCACCAAACACCGAGGCGCGAAGCTTCCACAGGCGCTGCGGATCGAGCTCCAGACCAATCACAAAGAGCATCAGCACAACGCCAATTTCAGCGAAATGGAGGATTGCCTCTGCATCCGTCACCAGTCGAAAGCCCCACGGCCCAATGACGCAGCCCGCAATCAGGTAGCCGAGAACAGAGCCCAGCCCCAGGCGAACCGCCACGGGTACAATCAGCGCCGCCGCGCCGAGGTATATCAGCGCCTGTATCAGCGTATGGCTATCCATGGTGCGCCTCCTGCCATTCAAGCAAGCGTTGTTTATAATGGCGAGCCTGCGCCTGCAGCGTTTCGTCGTCGCAGACAAAGGTGCAGTGCATCGCAAAAGGCGGGAGCCAGTTCAGGCCACAGTAAAGGGCTGTTGCCTGGAGCGGCTGCGCCAGCACATCAAATCCGGGGAAATCGCCGATCTCAAAGTGGCTTTGCCCTCCGCCGGTGGTAACAGCCCACATCAGGCTTTTTCCCTGAAGCGCCTTGCCGTTGTGTCCGTATGCCCAACCGTGGGAGAGAACTTTATCGATCCACAATTTCAGCAGCGGAGGCGTGCTGTACCACTGCATCGGATGCTGCCAGACGATCAGATCGGCACGAGAAAGCGCCTCCTGTTCGGCGGCAATATCGATGTTGAAATCGGGATAGAGTTGATAGAGGGAACGTATCTCGACGTTTTCTAGCGTCCTTGCCTGCTCAAGCATCCGCTTATTCGCATGCGAGTGCTGCGGATAAGGGTGCGCATAAATTATCAGAACCATGAATATGCCTGTCTTTTACTTTTCTTGTAGCAATGAGTGTAGACAGTTCCTCTCCCGACTTAAAGGGGCTGTCTTACGCTTCAAAGTAAAATGCAAGCATTGACAACCGCCCCCGCTTTAGCTGCAACAGTGGCGCAAAACAAGAAGAACCATGCGCGCGATAAATTCACCCCACAAAATAGTTATGCCTACTCATATTATTAGTAGATATTTTTAGAGAGACTTAAATCATTATTTAACAAATCAACCTGTACATAACCCATTGAAAAAATAATAATTTTATGCTTTTTGTTTTGAGCTTACGTCTTTAAGACGGCCAATATACATTTTCGCACGTTATCTGATGTTCCTTCTCTCTCAAATGGATGTGTACATGAGCAACAAATTCTTCAAATTAAATAATACAACCAAAACGCTGGGAAAGATATTTCCTGCCTTGTTGATATGCACTCCTGCGGTTGCGTTTTCTGCAACGATTGACCAATCAACTTCTGTTCCTCAAGATTTCTCATCCGATGCTGAATATGTTATTAATAAAGACGTGACGATATCTTCCGCAGATAGTGAAGCGGCAGTGTCAGTCACTGGGTTTACTGTCAACAATGTCACAAACGAAGGGAATATTTCCGGTAGGGAAACTGGCCTGAATATAAATACTGGTGCGCAAAGTGTTGTTATTAATAACGACATCGGTGCAAACATTTCTTCCACCACCGCGAATGCTGTAAATATTCAGTCATTACTCGGTGAATTCAAGAATAATGGAAATATCATAGGTGCGGAAAATGGCATTTTTATCAGTGAAAACTCCTCCGCAGTAAATATTACTAACTCCAGCACTGGAATGATAAAAGGAAAAACAGGTCTGAACTCTCAGACCGGCATTGGTATTAATAACAGTGGTACAATTATCGGTACAAGCGGTGACGCTATCACACTAGGTACTGGCAATACAAAGATATTTAACAGTGGTACCGTGCAGGGAACCCAGATTGGCATTAATGTAAAAGATACTGCAAAAGTAGATATTACAAATAGCGGAACGATTAGTGGTGATACAGCCGCTGTTATGTTTGCCAGCAATAAAAATAACACGCTGGTGCTTGATACGGGTTCCACTCTTATCGGTGACGTTATTTCCACCAATTCCACGGGAAACACTCTCACCCTGATCGGCACCGGTACGGAAGACAGTAACTTTGTCGGTCTGAACGAAGGCGACGGTTTTGCCAGTATAAAAATGATGGGCGAAAATTGGGCGCTGTCGGGCGATCTCGACATTATTGGCTCTGGCGATTCTTTGCTGATAGACACGGGCGCGTTAACCCTGTCAGGCGCGGTTTCGAATACCGGTAATACACGGGTGGCCAAAAATGCCTCGCTGCAACTGGGCGATGGCGAAAAAACCGCGACCCTCAGCGGTGGGCTCACCAACAACGGTACCGTTATTTTTAATCAGGGAAGCGATTTCACTTTCGCCACCAACATGACCGGTAGCGGTAACGTCGAAAAAGTGGATTCCAATACGCTGACCCTGACGGGCAAAAATAGCTATACCGGGGATACGGTACTGCACTGCGGTACTACGCTGGTATCTTCCGGGGCAACGCTCGGCGTTAAGGGCAGTAACGCCACCGTTACCGTTGAAAACGGCGCGACCTTTGCCACCGCAGGCGAAGTGAACAACAACATCGCGATTCTTAGCGGCGGTACGCTGGCGGCATGGAATGCAGTTCAGGGTAACGCCACGCTCAGCGCTTCCGGCGTCGATACCATCAACGGCAACGTGACTAACGGCGGCACACTGTTACTCAGTGCGGCTGATAATAGCGTTGGCAACAATTTTACGATTGATGGCGACTACACCGGCTCTTACGGTAGCCAGATTGTGATGAACAGCACCCTGGGTGAAGATAACTCACCCACTGACCACCTCACCATTACGGGTAGCAGCTTCGGTCAGTCCGGCGTCAGCATTACCAACATTGGCGGCGCAGGCGCGCAAACCATTAACGGGATGGAAATTGTCAGTGTCGGCGGCAGCTCCGAAGCCCAGTTGACCCTTGCCAAACCGGTGGTTGCCGGTGCGTGGGAATATAATCTCTATCAGCACAGCAACGGCAACTGGTACCTGGAGTCAAAGGCCACGCCTTCCGATGAACCGTCTGATAATACCGATGATGGCGATAACACCGACAACGGTGATAACACCGACAACGGCGGCAACACCGACAACGGCGGTAACACTGACAACGGCGGTAACACCGACAACGGTGATAACACCGACAACGGCGGTAACACCGACAACGGCGGTAACACCGACAACGGCAGCAACAGCGGTCCTGAAGTCATGGCTCCGGAGGTTGGCGCTTACTTAGGCAACTACCTTGCCGCGCAGAGCATGTTCCTGCACAAGCGTGACGATCGCGATCAGATCACCTTCCGTAATGAAGAAGACCTCAACACCTGGATGTACGTCAAAGGTCGCTACCATGAAAACAATGCAGGCGGCGACAAAGTCAGCTATGACACCACCACCACCGTGCTTCAGGTAGGCAGCGACTTTATGAGCAAGCCTATGGACAACGGTATTCTGCGTGCGGGCGGCATGTTCGGGGCCGGTCAGGCGAAAACTCACTCTGATGCAAAACACAACGTGCGTGATGCGCAAGGCAAAGTGGACGGCTTTAACGTCGGCCTGTATGCAACCTGGCAGGAAGATCAGAAGCTGCGCCTGGGCAGCTACGTTGATACCTGGGCCGCCTACAGCTGGTACAACAATAAAGTGACCAGCAACCGTAATGATGAAGACTACGACAGTGAGGGCTTCGCGGCATCCGTCGAAGTGGGCCATGCATGGGTGATTGATTCAGAAAATGAGCGCACCTGGAAAATCGAACCGCAGGCGCAGGTTATCTACAGCTATCTGGATCAGGAAAACCATACCGATCGCGACGGCGTGCGGGTGACAACGCTGGACAACGACGGTCTGTTTGGTCGTCTGGGCGTCAAATCAAGCTACTTCCAGCAGAAAGATGTTAAAGCCTGGCAGCCGTACGTTGCCGTGAACTGGCTGAAAGGTGCGGGTCAAAACGATCTGGCGTTTAACGGCGAGACCGTCAGCAACGATACGCCGGAAGATCGCGGTCAGTTAGAGCTAGGCGTCACCGGTAACCTGAACGACACCACCACGCTCTCCCTGCGCGCCAGCGCCGAGTGGGGTGAAAACAGCTATGCTGCTTATGGTGGTCATATCCTGCTGAACCACCGCTGGTAATCGTTCCTGAAAGACTAAAAGCCGTGGCAAACGCCACGGCTTTTTTATTAGTTATCCAGTTCGCCCATTGATTTAACCTGATCGCGGTTGATCTGCTCGGTCTGACCCGTTTCCGCATTTTTATACGACACCAGACCGGTATCATCATCGACCTGTGGTTTCCCGTCGGTGACAATGGTTTTGCCATCGGTGGTTTTCACTGCCTGGTTAGAGGAACAGCCCGCGACGGTAAACGTTGCAGTGGCGGCAAGAAGGGTGGCGATCAGTAATTTATTTTGCATGGTGTTTTCCCCTGCTCTCAGTTGAATTTCGTTATCGACCTAATAATTTTAGGCTAACTCACTGAATGCGGATGAAAAACCAGAAGGTTCTGAAGATGGATAAAGAAAAAAGGAGGGCGGGTAAGCGAAGCGCCACCCGCCATTTGCCCGGCGGCGCTACCGCCGCCGGGCCTACGCAGATTACTTGCTAATCTGCGCGTGCATTTCCTGAACCGAAATCACCTTCTCGGTGGCATCCGCGTTCAGCGCCATGGCTGTTGCGAAACCGCCGTTCAGGGTGGTGTCGTAGTGCACTTTGTATTGCAGCGCGCTGCGGCGAATCAGCTTGGAGTCTTCAATCGCCTGGCGTCCTGCGGTGGTGTTGATGATGTAGGTATATTCGCCATTCTTGATACGATCCTGAATGTGCGGACGACCTTCATGCACCTTGTTCACCAGACGCGGGTTTATGCCCGCTTCGCCCAGCACAATCGCCGTACCGTGGGTTGCGTCCAGCTCGAAGCCCTGTTTCAGCAGCTTGGCGGCCAGGTCAACCACGCGCTCTTTATCGCCTTCGCGAACGGAGAGCAGCGCACGGCCCGATTTTCTCATGGTAGAGCTGCTGCCCAGCTGCGCCTTGGCAAACGCTTCTGCGAAGGTGCGGCCCACGCCCATTACTTCCCCGGTCGAGCGCATCTCTGGCCCTAACAGCGGGTCAACGCCCGGGAATTTGTTGAACGGCAGCACCACCTCTTTCACCGAGTAATACGGCGGGATGATCTCTTTGGTTACGCCCTGCTGAGCCAGCGTCTGGCCAGCCATCACGCGCGCCGCCACTTTCGCCAGCGGAATACCGGTCGCTTTAGAGACGAACGGTACGGTACGCGCCGCACGCGGGTTGACTTCAATCAGATAAACTTCGTTGTCTTTCACCGCGAACTGGACGTTCATCAGGCCGCGAACCTGCAGCTCAAAGGCCAGCTTCTGCACCTGCTGGCGCATCACGTCCTGAATCTCCTGGCTCAGGGTGTACGCAGGCAGAGAACAGGCAGAGTCACCGGAGTGCACGCCCGCCTGCTCGATATGTTCCATGATGCCGCCAATCAGCACCATTTCGCCGTCGCAGATGGCGTCAACGTCTACTTCTACCGCATCGTCGAGGAAGCGGTCGAGCAGTACTGGCGCATCGTTGGAGACGCTCACCGCCGTCTGGAAGTAGCGACGCAGGTCGGCTTCGTCGTAGACGATTTCCATCGCGCGGCCGCCCAGGACGTAGGAAGGGCGCACCACCAGCGGGTAACCAATCTCTTTCGCCTTCTCAACGGCCATTTCAATGGCGGTCACCGTGGCGTTCGCCGGCTGCTTCAGCTTCAGACGGTCAACCGCCTGCTGGAAACGCTCACGATCTTCCGCGCGGTCAATCGCGTCCGGGCTGGTACCGATAACCGGTACGCCTGCCGCTTCCAGCGCGCGCGCCAGCTTCAGCGGGGTCTGACCGCCGTACTGCACGATAACGCCTTTTGGCTTCTCGATGCGCACGATTTCCAGCACGTCTTCCAGGGTAACCGGCTCGAAGTAGAGGCGATCGGAGGTGTCGTAGTCGGTAGAAACGGTTTCCGGGTTACAGTTGACCATGATGGTCTCGTACCCGTCTTCGCGCAGCGCCAGCGAGGCGTGTACGCAGCAGTAGTCGAACTCGATGCCCTGGCCGATACGGTTTGGACCGCCGCCCAGCACCATAATCTTGTCGCGGTCGACGGACGGGTTCGCTTCGCACTCGTCTTCATAGGTGGAGTACATGTACGCGGTATCGGTCGAGAACTCTGCTGCACAGGTGTCCACGCGCTTGTAAACCGGGTGCAGGTCATACTGGTCGCGCAGCTTGCGGATTTCCGCTTCGCGCACGCCCGCCAGTTTAGCCAGACGCGCATCGGCGAAGCCTTTACGCTTCAGCATGCGCAGGAAGTCTGCATCCAGGCCGTTGATACCCAACTCCGCCACTTTCTCTTCCAGACGCACCAGCTCTTCAATCTGCACCAGGAACCAGCGGTCGATGTTGGTCAGGTTAAATACGCCGTCGACGGACAGGCCCGCGCGGAAGGCATCGGCGATGTACCAGATACGCTCTGCGCCCGCGTCTTTCAGCTCGCGGCGGATTTTGGTCAGCGCTTCCGGGTCGTCCAGGCTCACTTTCGGGTCAAAGCCGGTGGCGCCCACTTCCAGACCGCGCAGCGCTTTTTGCAGGGATTCCTGCTGCGTGCGGCCAATCGCCATCACTTCACCCACAGATTTCATCTGGGTCGTCAGACGGTCGTTTGCGCCCGCGAATTTCTCGAAGTTAAAGCGAGGAATTTTAGTCACAACGTAGTCGATGGACGGCTCGAAGGACGCAGGCGTGCGGCCACCGGTGATGTCGTTCATCAGCTCGTCGAGGGTGTAACCCACTGCCAGCTTCGCCGCCACTTTCGCAATCGGGAAGCCGGTGGCTTTGGAGGCCAGCGCGGAGGAGCGGGACACGCGCGGGTTCATTTCGATAACAATCAGACGGCCGGTTTTCGGGTTAACGGAGAACTGCACGTTAGAGCCGCCGGTTTCCACGCCGATTTCACGCAGTACCGCCATCGAGGCGTTACGCATGATTTGATACTCTTTGTCGGTCAGCGTCTGGGCTGGCGCAACGGTGATGGAGTCGCCGGTGTGGATACCCATCGCATCGAAGTTTTCGATGGAGCAGACGATGATGCAGTTGTCGTTTTTATCACGCACCACTTCCATCTCGTACTCTTTCCAGCCAATCAGCGATTCATCAATCAGCAGCTCTTTGGTTGGGGAGAGATCCAGACCGCGCTCGCAAATCTCTTCGAACTCTTCGCGGTTGTAGGCGATACCGCCACCGGTGCCGCCCATGGTGAACGATGGACGGATGATGCACGGATAGCCCACTTCAGCCGCAACGGCCAGCGCCTCTTCCATGTTATGCGCAATACCGGAGCGCGCGGTGTCGAGGCCGATTTTCTTCATCGCCACGTCAAAGCGGCGACGGTCTTCTGCTTTATCAATCGCATCGGCGGTCGCACCAATCATGGTGACGCCAAATTCAGCCAGCACGCCCTGACGCTCCAGCTCCAGCGCGCAGTTCAGCGCCGTCTGGCCGCCCATGGTTGGCAGCACCGCGTCCGGGCGCTCTTTTTCGATGATTTTACGCACCACTTCCCAGTGAATCGGCTCGATGTAGGTGGCATCCGCCATTTCCGGGTCGGTCATGATGGTCGCCGGGTTAGAGTTAACCAGGATAACGCGGTAACCCTCTTCGCGCAGCGCTTTACACGCCTGCGCGCCGGAGTAGTCGAATTCGCAGGCCTGGCCGATGACGATCGGGCCAGCGCCAAGGATCAGGATGCTTTTTATGTCTGTACGTTTTGGCATGGTCTTCTCGGCTCCTGATTATTTAGCGGTCTTACGGTATTGCTCGATAAGTTCGATGAAGTGATCGAACAGCGGCGCGGCGTCGTGCGGGCCCGGGCTGGCTTCCGGGTGGCCCTGGAAGCTGAACGCTGGCTTATCGGTACGGTGGATACCCTGCAGGGTGCCATCGAACAGTGATTTGTGCGTCACGCGCAGGTTAGCCGGCATAGAGGCTTCATCGACGGCGAAACCGTGGTTCTGCGCGGTAATCATCACCGTATTGTTATCAATGTCTTTCACCGGGTGGTTACCACCGTGGTGGCCAAACTTCATCTTGACGGTGTTCGCACCGCTCGCCAGCGCCAGCAGCTGATGGCCGAGGCAGATGCCGAATACCGGGATGTCGGTTTCCAGGAAGGACTTGATGGCGTCGATAGCGTAATCGCACGGTGCCGGGTCGCCTGGGCCGTTAGAGAGGAAGATGCCGTCCGGGTTCATCTTCAGCACGTCTTCAGCGGAGGTTTTCGCCGGTACCACCGTCAGGCGGCAGCCGCGGTCAACCAGCATGCGCAGGATGTTGCGCTTGGCACCAAAATCATAGGCCACCACGTGGAACGGCAGTTCGCTCTCTTTTTTCGCTTCCGGCAGGTCGCCTTCCAGCGTCCAGCTCCCCTGCGTCCAGCTGTAGGCTTCGGCGGTAGTCACTTCTTTCGCCAGGTCCATGCCGTTCAGGCCCGGGAAGGCTTTCGCTTTTTCCAGCGCCAGCGTCGCATCGAGGTTATCCCCTGCGATGATGCAGCCGTTTTGTGCCCCCTTCTCGCGCAGCAGACGCGTCAGCTTACGGGTATCGATATCGGCAATCGCCACGATGTTATGGCGCTTCAGATAAGAAGAGAGGTCTTCAGTGTTGCGGAAGTTGCTGGCAATCAGCGGCAGGTCGCGAATGACCAGGCCTTGCGCATGTACCTGAGAGGATTCTTCGTCAGCCGCATTGGTGCCGACATTGCCGATATGAGGATAAGTAAGAGTAACGATTTGGCGAGAATAGGAAGGATCAGTGAGGATTTCTTGATAACCGGTCATTGAAGTATTGAAAACGACTTCCCCAACCGCCGAACCCGTTGCCCCTATGGCCCGACCGATAAACTGGGTTCCGTCTTCCAGAACCAATAGCGCTGACTTAATCAAAACACCCTCCAGAGAATATTCACTCACTTTATTTGCATATTAATTCATGACTATGTCATAGATCAATGCAAATGTGTTGCCAGCGGATTTTTGGCAAACGGCGGCATTCTGGAGATTTGGTGGGTAAAAGTCAACTTAAAACGGATATTTTGTTTATTCTTTTGCAGGACTGGCAGCTTGAATGGGATTTAACGGGCAAAAAGATCAGGTAAATCATCCTGGAAAACGCTTGCGCGGTAGGTTTTATGGAAATTAAGAGACGAGAGCGACAAAAAGTGGACCAAATGGTCAAAATTTACATTCACTTCACATAACAATGGCATAAAAGTCAGATTTATGGCCATTAACAACAAAAATCCATCTAAAACAAATAAAATAAGAGGGCAATAAATTATTGCCCTATGCAATCAATATATTACGACTGCAACAACCACATCACGATGGGTAATAAAGCTTACAAACTGTTGAGATCCAGCACATCTCGCATATCAAAAAGGCCCTTTCCTTTCGATTTCAGCCACAACGCGGAGCGTACTGCGCCATTGGCGAACGTCATGCGGCTTGACGCTTTGTGCGTAATCTCAACACGTTCACCAATATCGGCGAACATCGCCGTGTGTTCGCCGACGATATCGCCTGCCCGGACGGTTGCGAAACCAATGGTGCCCGGCACGCGTTCTCCGGTATGCCCTTCACGGGAATAGACTGCGATGTCTTTTAAATCTTTATCCATTGCATAAGCAATCGCTTCGCCCATCGCCAGCGCCGTGCCTGATGGAGCATCAACTTTATGGCGGTGGTGCGCTTCAATAATCTCAATGTCGGTGTAGTCGCCCATCACCTTCGCCGCTTTTTCCAGCAGCTTCAGCATGACGTTAACGCCTACGCTAAAGTTCGCGGCAAAGACAATCGCAATGTCGGTGGCTGCATCCTGAATGGCCTGTTTACCCGCATCATCGAAGCCGGTGGTGCCAATCACCATCCCTTTACCGTGCTGGCGGCAAAACGCCAGGTGAGTCAGGGTGCCTTCGGGACGGGTAAAGTCGATGAACACGTCAAAGTCATCTTTCACCGCATCAAGGCAGCTCTGAACGGTAACGCCTGTCTTGCCCGCGCCGGCCAGTTCACCCGCATCGGATCCCAGCAGGGATGAACCTTCACGCTCCAGCGCCGCGCCGAGTGCCACGCCATCCATTTGTATTGCCGCCTGAATCAGCTGGCGACCCATACGTCCACCCGCGCCCGCAATGGCGACACGGATCTGTGCATCATGCATAGTTATTCTCTTACGTTAAAATGATGTAAACCGTTTTCAGATTAACCAGCCTTCGTAAAGGCTGCCAACTGAAAACACCAATAATTAGAATTTAACGTGAAACCGACTCAGATATCAGTAAAAGACATGATTTTGTCGTCACGATAAAGTCCGGAGCAAAAAAAAGGCCAGCACAGGAGGTGCTGGCCTTTCATCAGAAAAGAAATTATTCCACTTCGCGGGCGTCGATACGAAGCTCTTTCGGCACTTCGAAGACGATATTCTCTTCGCGTCCTTCCAGCGGAACCGCTTCGCCCCCGCCCAGCTCCTGCAGACGAGCAATCACGTTCTGCACCAGGATATCCGGCGCGGAAGCGCCTGCGGTAACGCCAACGCAGGCCGCATTTTTCACCCACGCTTCCTGGATGTCCGTCGCGTCGTCGATTAAAAACGCCGCTTTCCCCATACGCTGCGCCAGTTCGGCCAGACGGTTGGAGTTAGAGGAGTTTTTAGAGCCGACAACCAGCACCACGTCCGCCTGTTCAGCCAGCGCGCGCACCGCTTCCTGACGGTTAGTGGTGGCGTAACAGATATCATCCTTACGCGGCCCGACGATTTTCGGGAAGCGCTGGCGCAGGGCGTCAATCACGTCAGAGGTGTCGTCTACGGAGAGCGTGGTCTGGGTCATAAACGACAGACGCGCTTCGTTTTTCACGTTCAGCGTCAGTACATCTTCCGGTGACTCCACCAGGTACATTCCCCCTTCCGGGTTGCTGTACTGGCCCATGGTGCCTTCAACTTCCGGGTGACCGGCGTGGCCAATCAGAATCGACTCTTCACCGCGACGGCTGGCGCGCGCCACTTCCATATGCACTTTTGTCACTAATGGACAGGTGGCATCGAATACGGTCAGATCGCGGCTTTTCGCTTCGTTACGGACCGCCTGAGAGACGCCGTGCGCAGAGAAGATCAGGATCGCACCGTCCGGCACTTCGCTGATCTGCTCGATGAAAATAGCACCGCGCTCGCGCAGGCTGTCGACCACGTAGCGGTTATGCACCACTTCGTGACGCACGTAAATCGGCGCGCCGTAAATCTCCAGCGCGTTTTCAACAATGCTGATAGCGCGGTCTACACCGGCGCAGAAGCCGCGCGGGTTAGCCAACAGGATCTGCATTTCAGGCCTCCAGTGCCGGATCAATCTCCAGCACTTCAACATCAAAATGAACGGTACGCCCGGCAAGCGGATGGTTGAAGTCAACGGTGATAGAGTCGCCGTTAATCTCGCGGATCACGCCAGGCATTTCGCTGCCGTCCATAGCGGTAAAGAGCATAATCGCCCCGATTTCCGGTTCGCCCGCGTCCATAAACTCGCGGCGCGAGAAATACTGAATCAGGTCCGGGCTTGGCACGCCAAACGCGGCATCCGGCTCCAGCGAGAACGCTTTTTTCTCACCCTCTTTCAGGCCCAGGAGCTGCTGCTCAAGACCTTCAGACAGGGAGGTATCGCCGAGACGAAACAGGGCAGGTTTGCCGTTATTGCGGGTGGATTCAGCCGTGGAGCCGTCATCCAGCTTCAGCGTGAAGTGAACGAGAACCGCGCTGTTGCTCTGTACGGATTTAGACATACACATTGCTCTTTAATGTTGTGCCGGGTGGCGCAGCGCATCACCCGGCATTGACAATTACGCCTGCTCTTTCGCTGCGGGTTTAGGCAAGAAGCCTTCCAGCACGATTAACGCCGCACCGATGCAGATGGCGGTGTCGGCCAGGTTAAAGGTCGCGAAGTGCCAGTCGCCGACGTAGAAGTCGATCATATCGACCACAAAACCGTGCCACAGGCGGTCAAACAGGTTGCCCAGCGCGCCGCCAATGATCAGCGCGTAGGCGATGTTATTCAGCTTTTGCGTGGCCTTCGAGCGGTACATCAGCACAGCCAGTACCACGCAGATACCGAGAGCGATACCCGCGAAGAACCAGCGCTGCCAGCCACCGCTGTCGGCAAGGAAGCTAAACGCCGCGCCGTAGTTGCGCGCATAGTGCAGGTTAAGCGACGGGAACAGCGAAACCGTCTCCCCCAGAGCGAAATTCTGGAGAATCAGGAACTTGCTGCCCAGATCGATAATCAGCACCACCACAACCAGCCACAGCCAGCGCAGTCCTGTTGAACAGAGAGTTTTACTCATCAGGCAAACTTACGTTTTTCGCCGTCACCGGCGACGTTGCTTACACAGCGTCCGCAGATGTCTGCGTGTTCCGCCACCTGGCCGATATCGGTAGTGTAATGCCAGCAGCGCGGGCACTTCTCACCTTCGGCTTTGCTCAGTGCGACTTGCAGGCCTTTGAGCAACTCGCTCTGCTGAGCATCAGCAGAAGCCTCGGCATAATCCGCAACTTTTGCACCGGAGGTCAACAGGACAAATCGTAATTCATCGCCCAGCGCGGTCAGCTTCGCCGCCAGCTCCGGTTCGGCGTACAGGGTCACTGCCGCTTCCAGAGAGCCACCGACTTTTTTATCCGCACGCGCCTGCTCGATTACTTTGTTCACTTCGCCACGCACTTTCAGCAGCTCGTCCCAGAAGGCATCGTTCATTGCTTCGGTGCTGGAGAGATCGAACAGACCTTCATACCACTCGCCGGTGAAGACATACTTCTCACGGTCGCCCGGCAGATAACCCCAGATTTCATCCGCGGTGAAGGACATGATCGGCGCCATCCAGCGCACCAGCGCTTCTGCGATGTGGAACAGCGCGGACTGGCAGCTACGGCGAGCCACGCTGTCCGCCTTCGCGGTGTACTGGCGATCTTTGATGATGTCGAGGTAGAACGAGCCCATCTCGATGGAGCAGAAGCGCATCAGGCGCTGCACCACTTCGTGGAAGTCGTAAGACTCATAGGCTTTCAGGATATCTTCCTGCGCCGCTTTCGCGCAGCCTACCGCCCAGCGGTCCAGCACGACCATCTCTTCCGGTTTCACCATGTCTTTCACTGGATCGAACCCGTTCAGGTTCGCCAGCAGGAAGCGCGCGGTGTTACGGATACGACGATAGCTGTCGGCAGCACGCTTCAGGATCTCGTCAGACACCGCCATTTCGCCAGTGTAGTCGGTTGAGGCTACCCACAGACGCAGGATGTCCGCGCCCAGCTTGTTCATCACGTCCTGCGGCGAAACGGTGTTGCCGATAGATTTAGACATCTTACGGCCCTGACCATCCACGGTGAAGCCGTGGGTCAGTACCTGACGGTAAGGCGCTTTACCTTTCATCGCGGTGGAGATCATCAGGGATGACATGAACCAGCCGCGGTGTTGGTCGGAACCTTCCAGATACATGTCGGCAGCGTGACCGGCAAACTCCGGACGCACGTCAACTACGGAGGCGTGAGTCGACCCGGAGTCGAACCACACGTCCAGGGTGTCTGGCACTTTCTCATAGTTGTCCGCGTCCGCGCCCAGGATGTCACGGGCGTCGAGATCCCACCACGCCTGAATGCCGTCAACTTCGACGCGCTTCGCCACTTCTTCCATCAGTTCCAGGGTGTTCGGGTGCAGCTCATGCGTCTCTTTATGCACGAACAGCGACATCGGCACGCCCCAGGTACGCTGACGAGAGATACACCAGTCAGGACGGTTAGCCACCATGGATTCGATACGCGCCTGGCCCCAGTCCGGGATCCACTGCACGCCTTTGATCTCTTTCAGAGACTGCTCGCGCAGGCCTTTCTGATCCATGCTGACGAACCACTGCGGGGTCGCACGGAAGATGATCGGCGTCTTGTGGCGCCAGCAGCACGGATAGCTGTGCTGCATTTTCTCAACGTGCAGCAGCGCGCCGCTGGTGCGCAGCATGTCAACGATGATGTCGTTGGCTTTGAAGACGTTGATACCATCCAGCGCCGGGTAGGTGCCAGGCAGGTAAGAACCGTCCGGGCCTACCGGGTTGGCAATTTCCAGGCCGTATTTCAGGCTGATGTTGTAGTCGTCAGGACCGTGGCCACCGGCGGTATGTACCGCACCGGTACCCGCGTCCAGCGTGACGTGGTCGCCCAGGATCGCCGGAACGTCGAAGTCCAGGAACGGGTGTTTGAAGCGCATCAGCTCCAGCGCGTCGCCTTTTACGGTGCCCAGCACGGTGTAGTCGGTGATATTCGCGCGTTTCAGCACGCTTTCAACCAGATCTTTCGCCAGGATAACCGCGCGGCCATCAATCTGCACCAGCGCATATTCGAACTCGCCGGAAAGAGAGATTGCACGGTTGGCTGGCAGCGTCCACGGGGTAGTGGTCCAGATCACCAGAGAGATCGGGCCGCTAACGCCAGGCAGACCGAATTTACCTTTAATGGCATCCTGATCGACCGCTTCGAAGGCCACGTCGATAGAAGGTGAAGTTTTGTCGTAATATTCCACTTCCGCTTCTGCCAGCGCAGAACGGCAGTCCACGCACCAGTGCACAGGCTTTGCGCCTTTATGCAGGTGGCCGTTACCGATGATTTTGCCCAGCGCACGGATGATGTTGGCTTCGGTTTTGAAGTCCATGGTCAGGTACGGGTGCGACCAGTCGCCCAGCACGCCCAGACGGATAAAGTCAGCACGCTGGCCTTCAACCTGGGTGGCCGCGTATTCGCGGCACTTCGCGCGGAACTCTGCAGCGGTGAATTTCTCACCTGGCTTGCCAAACTCTTGCTCCACTTTCAGCTCGATCGGCAGACCGTGGCAGTCCCAGCCCGGCACGTAAGGCGAGTCAAATCCCGCGAGTCCTTTGGACTTCACGATAATATCTTTCAGAATCTTGTTTACGGAGTGACCAATATGAATGCTGCCATTCGCATATGGAGGGCCATCATGCAGAATGAAGGTTTTTTTGCCTTTTTTGGCTGCACGAATGATGCCGTACAGGTCATCATCGGTCCAACGCGCCAGCATTCCCGGTTCACGCTTGGCGAGATCGCCGCGCATCGGGAACCCTGTTTCCGGCAAATTCAGGGTTGATTTATAGTCACTCATCAGATTCTCGGTTCCGTATTTATCACGTAGGCAGTTAAGCCGGTTCTAAAGCCCAAAAAACTCGCGGGCCGTTAATTCATCTCGCGCGATTTGCGCCTTAAGTTCATCCAGCGAAGCAAATCGCTGCTCGTTGCGTATTTTTTTACGCAGTATTACATCTATATGGCGACCATAAAGGTCCATTACAACGTCCAGCAGGTGCACTTCTAGCTGTTGACGCACACCGGCAACGGTAGGACGCGTGCCAATGTTGGCAACGCCGTAAAACGACTTATCGCCCAGTCCTGCCACTTCCACCGCATAGACCCCTTTAACCGGGGAAACCTGACGACGCAGCGGTATATTCGCCGTCGGGAAACCAATCGTGCGGCCCAGCGCATCGCCATGAACCACGCGGCCAGAGATGGTGAACGGATGGCCCAGCAAATTTTCTGCCGTCTCCAGTTCATCATTAGCCAGCGCCTGCCGCACCGCCGTGCTGCTGACGCGCACGCCGCCTTCACAGAAGGTCATCGCGCTGGTGACGTCAAAACCGTACTCCAGACCAGCCTTCTGTAATAGCAAGAAATCGCCCTGACGACCAGCGCCAAAGCGGAAATCATCCCCCACGGCGAGAAACTGAACGCCAAGACGCTTAACCAGCAGGTCGCTGACAAAATTTTGTGCTGTCAGTGCGGCAAAGCGGCGATCGAAACGCACACACAATACGTAGTCCACGCCGGACTCCGCCAGGTAGCGCAACTTTTCGCGCAGGCGAGTGAGGCGAGCGGGAGATTTATCGCCCGCGAACAGCTCCAGCGGCTGTGGCTCGAAAATCATCACCACAACGGGCAGGCCACGGGCCTCCCCTTCTTTACGCAATCCCTGCAACAGCGCCTGATGACCACGATGCACGCCGTCGAAATTACCAATGGTCAGCACGCACCCGTTTGGCGCTCTGCTGAGATTATGTATGCCGCGTATCAGCTTCATGTCTGGCTCAAAACAGTGAAAATCGCCAAAGTATACCTTGTACAGCGGTTAAGGTTAACCGGCGATTGTTCGCGCAAAACAGAAAGCCGTAATGATTTCATCAGGCTGACCTTTCACAGCGAAAAAATCTGCCCGTGAACTGCGATTTTTACGCCGAAAGGCTGTATTCACGAAAGACAAGCTGGTAGAATCCTGCGCCATCACTACGTAACGTAGCGTCGCTAATTAACGGCGCTTATTTGCACAAATCCATTGACAAAAGAAGGCAAAGAGGGCATATTCCTCGGCCTTTGAATTGTCCACATAGAACATATTTGGGAGTTGGACTTGGCTAATATCAAATCAGCTAAGAAACGTGCCGTTCAGTCTGAAAAGGCTCGTAAGCACAACGCAAGCCGTCGCTCTATGATGCGTACTTTCATCAAGAAAGTATACGCAGCAATCGAAGCTGGCGACAAAGCTGCAGCGCAGAACGCATTTAACGAAATGCAACCAATCGTGGATCGTCAGGCTGCTAAAGGTCTGATCCACAAAAACAAAGCAGCGCGTCATAAAGCAAACCTGACCGCGCAGATCAACAAACTGGCTTAATCGCTACTTGTTGTTGCTTGTTTAAAGAACCCGCTTAACGCGGGTTTTTTTATGTCTTCAGAATGCCGGTGGCGTAAACAGCGCCGAGTAGTCACGGTTGCAGATTCGCTGCACCGCCGGGTGTTGAATCATCCTTTCGGCGAATATGGCGTGGTACTCCTCCATCACGTTATCTACTCTGCCAATCTCCGTAATCTTATCGTCTGAATAGAGATCGTGCGCGTAGAGCGTTGGCGCCACGAAGATCGCATTATGCGCTTCGCCAAAGGCTTTCATCAACGCCGCATCGTCGAACTCGCCGAGGATCTCCACGTTCAACCCCTGCGAATTAAACCAGTTCAGCAGCTTGCGTCCGAGCATGGAACGCCTTCCCGGCACCAGCAGGCGACGCTCTTCCAGACAGGCCGGGAAAGGTTTCTCCGGCGGTGGATTGATGCACCAGAAGCTCACGCCGCATTCGCCAATTTTCACCGAGAACAGCCCCTCCTGCTGCGTGGAGTCGATGGGGCAATCCGAGATAATCATGTCCAGCTTGTGCTGGCTCAGCTGCTCCAGCAGCATCTCGTGTGTGGATTCAAAGCAGCGCAGATGGATTTGTTCATCCTCTACCACGGCGGCATCCAGCACGCCGCTTACCAGCCGTTTGGACAGTGCATCCGCCACCCCCACGTCAAAGAGCAGGTTCGACTCTTTGCGGTAGTTGACGATATCCAGCATCTCCTGGCTGAGGGTAAACATTTTGTCCGCATAGCGGAAAACCAGTTCACCCAGTTCGCTGGGCTCAATCCCACGGCCCTTGCGCTTGAAGAGCTTACCCTGCAGCCGTTCTTCAAGAGCCTTGATTTGCCCGGTGATGGTTTGCGGCGTCAGGTAAAGCGCCTCTGCCGCCCCCACGACCGAGCCCTGTTTGTAAACGTGCCAGAAGTAGTAAAGATGGTTGTAATTCAAATGAGGCATCGCGTCTTCGCTCCCTGAGTGTGTATCGGGAGAAGAGTGACCTTCTCCCGGTGTTCCGTTATGCCTGGACGGCCTGTCCGGACAACTTCACCTTCAACAAAGTATACCCAATCACTGCCGCCAGTAATGACCCGATGAGAATGCCGAGCTTCGCCCAGACGATGAGCTCTGGCGCGTTTGCACCAAACGCCAGCGTCGAGATAAAGATCGACATGGTGAATCCAATACCGCACAGTATGCCGACAGCCATGATCTGACTAAAGGTTGTACCGTTCGGCAACGATGCCAGCTTCATCTTCAGCGCCAGCCAGCAGAAGAGGCTGATCCCCAGCGGCTTACCGATAAACAGCCCGGCAATAATCCCCAGCGGCAGGACAGACGTCAGCCCGTCCAGCGTGACCCCCTGCAGGGAAACGCCCGCGTTGGCAAACGCAAACAGCGGCAGGATCATAAAGGCGACCCACGGGTGCAGCACGTGTTCCAGCTGTTTAGCGGGTGACTTACCGTCCTGCGGCTTAAGCGGCACGAAGAAGCCCACAATCACGCCGGCCAGCGTGGCGTGCACGCCGGATTTCAGCACCGCCGTCCACAGCACCATCCCCACCAGGATATAGATACCGATGCGGCGAACGTTGAAGATGTTCAGCACCGCCAACACCGCAATCGCCCCGGCGGCCACGCTCAGGGACAGGATCGACAGATCGCTGGTGTAGAACAGCGCGATAATCACAATGGCGCCCAGGTCATCAATGATCGCCAGCGCCATCAGGAAGATTTTCAGCGCAACCGGCACGCGGCTGCCGAGCAGAGCTAAGACACCGAGCGCAAAGGCGATATCCGTTGCGGCCGGGATCGCCCAGCCGTCACGCGCGACAGGATCCTGCCAGGTAAATGCGAGGAAGAGCAGCGCTGGAACGACCATCCCACCGAGCGCGGCAATAACCGGGAACGCCGCACGCTGGCGGCTGGCTAGCGAACCTAGCACCAGCTCGCGCTTAACCTCAAGACCAACGAGCAGGAAGAACACCGCCATTAGCGCATCGTTGATCCACAGCAGCATGTTCTTGTTAATTTCCAGCGCCCCGACCTTCAGCTCGACGGGCGTTTCCAGAAATGCGTGATAGAGATCGCGGGTCATGCCCAGGTTAGCCAGCACCATCGCGGCGGCCGCGGCAATAATCAGGATCACACCACCGGACGCCTCACTGCTAAAGAAACGGTGTAGTAATTTCATTTATGTTCTCTCTTTTACAACGATACCTCGATAAAACCATAATACCAAGCCAAATAGCTCGGCAAAAACAGATTAATATTGGGTATAGACTCAGTTTTACCGATCTATAACTGCGAAAAAAAGCCCGGAATCGCTTCCGGGCTTTTTGAAGTTAGACACAGCTAACGAATTAGCGGGTCAAATCATCGAAGAATTTTTTGACGCCATCAAAGAAGCTTTTGGAGCGCGGGCTGTTTTTCTCACCCGTTGGGCCGCCAAAGCTCTCCTGAAGCTCTTTCAACAGCTGTTTCTGCTTGTCGTTCAGGCCAACCGGCGTTTCCACGACGACGCGGCACAGCAGGTCGCCCTGCGCACCACCGCGAACGGATTTCACGCCTTTGCCGCGCATGCGGAACAGCTTGCCGGTCTGGGTTTCACCAGGGATTTTCAGATTGACGCGACCGTCCAGCGTCGGCACTTCGATTTCACCGCCGAGAGCCGCCATCGCAAAGTTGATCGGCACTTCACAGTACAGGTTATTGCCTTCACGCTCGAAGATGGCGTGCTGCTTCACCTGAACCTGAACGTACAGATCGCCTGCCGGCGCGCCGTGCTCGCCTGCTTCGCCCTCACCCGCCAGACGGATGCGGTCGCCCGTATCAACGCCAGCCGGGATCTTAACGGACAGGGTTTTGGTTTTCTCAACGCGACCGTGGCCGTGACACTTGGTGCACGGATCTTTAATCAGCGTACCGCGTCCGTGACAGTGCGGACAGGCCTGCTGTACCGCGAAGAAGCCCTGACGCATCTGTACCTGGCCGGAGCCATGACAGGTTGGACAGGTCTGTGGCTGGGTACCCGCTTTCGCGCCACTGCCGTGGCAAACGTCACACTCTTCCAGCGTCGGGATACGGATCTCTTTCGTGACGCCACGAACGGCCTCTTCAAGAGTGAGATCCATGTTGTAGCGCAGGTCCGCGCCGCGCGCTGCGCGCTGACGACCACGACCGCCGCCGAAGATATCGCCGAACACGTCGCCAAAGATGTCGCTGAAATCCGCACCGCCGCCAAAGCCGCCGCCACCGAATCCACCGCCGCCCATGCCGCCCTGTTCAAAGGCCGCGTGGCCGTACTGGTCATAGGCCGCACGTTTTTGTGCATCGGTCAGGACTTCGTAGGCTTCTTTGATCTCTTTAAATTTTGCTTCAGCCTCTTTGTCACCCTGGTTACGGTCCGGGTGGAATTTCATGGCCAGGCGCTTATACGCCTTTTTGATTTCACGCTCTTCCGCAGTTTTCGGAACGCCTAAAATCTCGTAATAGTCTTGCTTTGCCATTGGTTTTTTTAAGCCCCTTAACATGCGAGCACGGGCGTGGAGAGTTCTCCTACGCCCGTGCCGATTAATTACCCTGCATCAGGGCGATTATTTTTTGTCTTTAACTTCTTCGAACTCAGCGTCGACAACGTCGTCGTCTTTCGCGTTGTTCGCAGAAGCGTCAGCGCCTGCCTGCTGCTGTGCGTGCTGCTGCTGAGCGATTTCCATCAGCTTCTGGGAAGCCTGTGCCAGCTCCTGCATCTTCGCTTCGATATCCGCTTTGTCTTCGCCTTTCAGAGACGTTTCCAGCGCGGTCAGTGCAGCTTCGATAGCAGTTTTGTCTTCCGCTGGCAGTTTATCGCCCGCTTCTTCAACCTGCTTACGGGTGCTGTGCAGCAGATGGTCACCCTGGTTACGGGTCTGAACCAGCTCTTCGAACTTACGGTCGGATTCCGCGTTAGCTTCGGCATCGCGAACCATTTTTTCGATTTCCGCTTCATTCAGGCCAGAAGATGCCTTGATGGTGATCTTCTGCTCTTTACCGCTGTTTTTGTCTTTCGCAGACACGTGCAGGATACCGTCAGCATCGATGTCGAAGGTAACTTCGATTTGCGGCATGCCGCGCGGTGCCGGGTTGATGCCGTCCAGGTTAAACTGACCCAGAGACTTGTTATCAGACGCACGCTTACGCTCACCCTGCAGCACATGGATGGTTACCGCAGACTGGTTGTCTTCAGCGGTAGAGAACACCTGGCTGTGCTTGGTTGGGATGGTGGTGTTTTTGTTGATGAGCGCAGTCATCACACCGCCCATGGTTTCGATACCCAGAGACAGCGGGGTAACGTCCAGCAGCAGTACGTCTTTCACTTCACCAGTCAATACACCACCCTGAACCGCCGCACCGATAGCTACCGCTTCGTCCGGGTTCACGTCTTTACGTGGCTCTTTACCAAAGAATTCAGCCACTTTCTTCTGAACCATTGGCATACGGGTCTGACCACCCACCAGGATAACGTCCTGGATGTCAGATACAGACAGGCCAGCATCCTGCAGTGCAACTTTCAGCGGCTCGATAGAACGGTTCACCAGGTCTTCTACCAGGCTTTCCAGTTTCGCACGGGTCACTTTGATGTTCATGTGTTTAGGACCGGTCGCGTCTGCGGTGATGTACGGCAGGTTCACGTCGGTCTGCTGAGCAGAAGACAGTTCGATCTTCGCTTTCTCAGCGGCTTCTTTCAGGCGCTGCATCGCCAGCGGGTCGTTACGCAGGTCAATGCCCTGATCTTTCTTGAACTCGTCAACGAGGTAGTTGATCAGACGGGTATCGAAGTCTTCACCACCCAGGTGGGTATCACCGTTGGTTGCCAGAACTTCGAAGGTTTTTTCGCCGTCAACTTCGTCGATTTCGATAATAGAGATATCGAAGGTACCACCACCCAGGTCGTAAACCGCGATAGTACGGTTGCCGACTTCTTTATCCAGACCGTAAGCCAGTGCAGCCGCGGTTGGTTCGTTGATGATACGTTTTACTTCCAGACCTGCGATACGGCCAGCATCTTTGGTTGCCTGACGCTGAGCATCGTTGAAGTAAGCAGGAACGGTGATAACAGCTTCAGTTACCGGCTCACCCAGGTAATCTTCAGCGGTTTTCTTCATTTTTTTCAGCACTTCAGCAGAGATCTGCGGTGGTGCCGTTTTGGTGCCTTTCACATCAAGCCACGCATCGCCGTTATCTGCTGCGATGATTTTGTAAGGCATGATAGAAACGTCACGCTGAACTTCTTCGTCCTGGAAGCGGCGGCCAATCAGGCGTTTGATCGCAAACAGGGTGTTTTGCGGGTTTGTCACTGCCTGACGTTTAGCCGGCTGACCAACCAGAGTTTCACCATCCTGGGTATAAGCAATGATAGAAGGCGTGGTGCGATCGCCCTCGGCGTTCTCCAGCACGCGTGCAGTAGTGCCGTCCATAATCGCTACACAAGAGTTGGTAGTACCCAGGTCGATACCAATAATTTTACCCATCTAAACGTCTCCACTAAAAATTCAGTCAACATGTGGTTGTGTACCTGTAATAAGGGCAGAACGTGCTTTTTCAACTGCCCAGATTTGATTTTTTTTCAGGTCCACACACTGCGGTTGACTACAAGATGGGGTCGCGACGGCATCCATCAAGGGGCAAGCATAAAAAAAATTTTAATTTCACCCTGATGAGATCATAGACGGCGTCGATGCCGCCCATTATGATGCCGCGCCCCGTCAGGGAGTATTGACGCGGGTTTAACCATTTCACCATTTTAATGATGATTTTTTTTGAGGACTTATGGGCAACACTAAGTTGGCTAATCCGGCTCCGCTGGGCCTGATGGGTTTTGGCATGACCACCATTCTGCTGAACCTGCACAACATCGGGATGTTCCCGATGGACGGCGTAATCCTGGCGATGGGCATTTTTTACGGCGGTATCGCGCAAATCTTCGCGGGCCTGCTGGAATATAAGAAAGGCAACACCTTCGGCTTAACCGCCTTCACCTCTTACGGCTCGTTCTGGCTGACCCTGGTCGCCATCCTGCTGATGCCTAAAATGGGCCTGGCAGACGCGGCAAACGCCCACTTCCTGGGCGTCTATCTGGGCCTGTGGGGCGTCTTTACCCTGTTCATGTTCTTCGGCACCCTGAAAGGCAACCGCGCGCTGCAGTTCGTCTTCCTGAGCCTGACCGTACTGTTCGCCCTGCTGGCAATTGGCCACCTGGCGGATAACGAAGGCATCGTTCACGTAGCAGGCTGGATTGGCCTGGTGTGCGGCGCAAGCGCTATCTACCTGGCAATGGGTGAAGTGCTGAACGAACAGTTTGACCGCACCATTTTACCTATTGGTGAAAAACACTGATCCCTCTGTCGTGCCCGCCTCGCGGGCACGATATTCCCCCGCCTGACGAAGCCAAACCCCTAATCCCAGCCCCATCAGCGAGAGCGCGAGTACATACCAGGCAGGCGCCATCGGCGACACCCCCATCATCACCGTGACCACTATCGGCGTCAGCCCGCCGAAAATGGCATACGCGACGTTATAAGAGAACGATATCCCGGTGAAGCGAACCTCCGGCGGGAAGGCGCGCACCATGACGTAAGGCACAGCCCCCACGACGCCCACGCACAGTCCGACCACGCCGTACAGCAGGAACAGCTGTTCAGGATGGCTGCCCGCAAGATGGTAAAACCCCCAGCTCGACGCGGCCAGCAGCAGGCTGCCGACAATAAAGGTCAGGCTGGCACCGAAACGATCCGCCGCCAGCCCGGCGGCCAGACAGCCAAAGCAGAGCATGATTGTCGCAATACTGTTTGCCTGTAAGGTCACTGCAGGGGCGAAACCGTACTGTTTCTGCAGCCACACCGGCGACATCAAAATCACCACCACGATGCCCGCCGACAGCAGCCAGGTGAGCAGCATCGACACCACCACCGCTTTTTTATGACGCACCACAACGGCTTTGACCGGCAACTCCTGCGCCAGCGCTTTACGCTGCTGCATTTCGAGGAAAATCGGCGTCTCCTGCAGCCAGCGGCGCAGGTACATTGCCACCAGGCCGAACGCCCCGCCCAGCAGGAACGGAATACGCCAGCCCCAGTCGTGCACGGCCTGCTGCGTCATGCTGGTGTTGACTATCGTCGCCACCACCGACCCCAACAGGATCCCGACGGTCAGCCCCGCCGTTAACGTTCCGCAGGCGATCCCGATGCGGCGGGCAGGAACGTGCTCCGCCACAAACACCCAGGCCCCCGGCACTTCCCCGCCGATGGCCGCGCCCTGAAGAATGCGCATCAGCAGCAGCAATAGCGGGGCGAGAATGCCCATGGAGGCATAGTTGGGCAGCAGGCCGATGGCCAGCGTCGGCACCGCCATCAGCAGGATGCTCAGGGTAAACATCTTCTTACGCCCGACAAGATCGCCAAAGTGGGCCATGACGATGCCGCCCAGCGGACGTGCCAGATACCCGGCAGCAAAGATGCCGAAGGTTTGCACCTGACGCAGCCATTCTGGAATATCCGCCGGGAAGAAGAGCGCCCCCACCACGGCGGCGAAGAAAACAAAGATGATGAAGTCGTAAAACTCCAGCGCGCCACCTAAGGCGGCGAGCGTAAGCGTTTTGTAGTCCTGTCGATTCAGAGGTCGGGTGTTATGTGACATAGCGAACCATTGTGCATGTGTTGTGGATTATTTTTTACAGCAATCGTAAAGAAAAAATTACTATATCGTAAATCCATTTACACGCTACTGCAGCTGGCGCTAATGTCACATTTTAGTAAATTTCAGGAGATTGTCTCGCGGCGTGCGCTTTTAGGACGAAATGCTGCTACCACTTTGTCGTCAGTTTCCACGTACGGCCCGTCAAGCAGCTGTATACAATACGGTACACTTGCAAATATGCCGTGCACGATGACGCTACCGTCCTCGGCTTTTAATCCTTCCAGCGTCTCTTTGATCGACTTTGGCTGCCCCGGCAGGTTCAGTATCAGCGCCTGTTTGCGGATCACCCCCACCTGGCGGGAAAGGATTGCCGTCGGGACAAAGTGTAGACTGATCTGGCGCATCTGTTCGCCGAAGCCCGGCATTTCACGGTCGGCGATAGCCAGCGTCGCGTCCGGCGTCACATCACGACGCGCGGGGCCGGTTCCACCCGTGGTGAGCACAAGGTGACAGCTCATCTCATCCACCAGCTCACACAGGGTCTGCTCAATGATCGGCTGTTCGTCGGGGATAAGGCGAGTCTGGATCTCAAACGGGGTGGTCAGCGCGCTTGCCAGCCACTCTTCCAGAGCAGGGATGCCTTTATCCTGGTAAACGCCGCTGGAGGCGCGGTCAGAAATCGACACTAAGCCGATGCGTAAGGTATTCATATCCATTCCATTCAAAAAGTACTGATTAATGGGAATGATACACGCAGAGGGAAAATTCAGACAGAGGACAGAAGAAGACGCGTGACCGGGAGCCCGGTCACGCAGAATGATTACAGCAGGTCGCCGATCATTTTTTCCAGTTTTTCCTGGTCGATAGCAAACTTACGGATACCGTCCGCCAGTTTGTCTACAGCCATTGGATCCTGGTTGTGCTGCCACAGGAACTCGGATTCGGTGATGCGCTCCGGGCGCGCCTTCACTTCGCCGGTGTAAGACAGCTTACGCTCGATAGCACCTTCGCTTTCTGCCAGCTCTTTCAGCAGCGCAGGGGCGATGGTCAGACGGTCACAGCCAGCCAGCTCAATGATTTCGCCCACGTTACGGAAGCTTGCACCCATAACCACGGTCTCATAGCCATGCTGTTTGTAGTATTCGTAGATTTCAGTCACGGAAATCACGCCTGGATCTTCAGACGCCGCGTACTCTTTCTTGTCGGTGTTGGCTTTGTACCAGTCCAGAATACGGCCCACGAACGGAGAAATCAGGTACACGCCTGCTTCCGCACATGCACGCGCCTGCGCGAAGGAGAACAGCAGGGTCAGGTTACAGTTGATGCCTTCTTTTTCCAGCTGCTCGGCAGCGCGAATGCCCTGCCAGGTCGACGCCAGTTTGATCAGGATACGGTCGTTGCTGATGCCCGCGTCGTTGTACAGTTTGATCAGGCGTTTTGCTTTCGCGATTGACGCTTCGGTGTCGTAGGAGAGACGTGCATCCACTTCGGTAGAGATACGGCCCGGAACCAGCTTCAGGATTTCCAGACCGATGTTCACTGCCAGTTTATCGGTAGCATCCACAACCTGCTGCGCACGGTCATTGCTCTGTGCTTTCGCCCAGGTCACAGCCTCGTCAATCAGTTTGCGATACTCAGGGATCTGTGCGGCGTTAAGGATCAGAGAAGGGTTAGTTGTGGCATCCTGCGGCTGGTACAGCTTCATTGCCGCGATATCTCCGGTGTCAGCTACGACAGTGGTGAACTGACGAAGGGAGGTCAATTTATCCGTCATGATAGTGTTTCTCTTTTAACGTGCCCTGGATAATTCACGCTACCGACAGCATGCCTGCAGCGGAAAAATGACAGGTTTACTTGTTAGGGGGATGTAACCGGTCTGCCCTGATGATAACACGACGGAGGGGTAGCGCAACCGCAGACAGTGCGCTTAGGCAGAGTATGATAAACTCAAAATATTAACAGGCTGCTAAGCAACAGCATGCCCAATCAGTGGTAGCGCTTACATATTCACGTTGGCATCAACAAGAGGGACGTTAATGCCTGATTTCCTTTTCTTTATTAACGAAGTCCTCTGGGGTTCGATAATGATCTACCTGCTTCTGGGAGCAGGTATCTGGTTTACGCTACGCAGTGGGTTTATCCAGTTTCGCTATATTCGCAAGTTTGGCAGAAGTCTGAAAAACAGCGTCACGCCCCAGCCGGGCGGATTAACGTCGTTTCAGGCGCTGTGTACCAGCCTGGCTGCCCGCCTCGGTAGCGGAAACCTGGCGGGCGTTGCGCTGGCCATCAGCGCCGGTGGGCCAGGCGCGGTGTTCTGGATGTGGGTCACGGCGCTTCTCGGAATGGCTACCTCTTTTGCCGAAAGTTCACTGGCGCAGATCTACAAAGAGAAAGACAGAAACGGGCAGTTTCGCGGCGGTCCGGCCTGGTATATGGCGCGTGGCTTAGGAATGCGCTGGATGGGCGTTCTGTTCTCGCTTTTTTTACTGCTCGCGTACGGTCTTATTTTTAATACCGTGCAGTCAAACTCCGTCGCCCATGCCCTGCGCTATACCTTCTCCTGCCCGGAGTGGATCACCGGCATCGGTTTAGCCCTCTTTGTTTTGCTCACCATTTCTGCCGGCCTGAAAGGCGTTGCCCGCCTGATGCAGTGGCTGGTTCCCATCATGGCGCTGCTCTGGGTTGCCGCGAGCCTGGTCGTCGCTGCGCTGCATGCCGACCAGGTTCCGGGCGTGATTGCGACCATCTTTAAAAGCGCCTTTGGCTGGCGTGAGGTGGCGTCAGGCGCGCTGGGTTACACCCTGAGCCAGGCGCTGATGGCAGGTTTTCAGCGAGGCATGTTCTCCAATGAAGCCGGGATGGGCTCCACTCCCAACGCCGCCGCGGCCGCCTCTTCCTGGCCGCCGCACCCGGCAGCGCAGGGTATCGTGCAGATGATAGGCGTGTTTATGGATACCGTTATTATCTGTTCCGCCAGCGCCATGATCCTCCTGCTGGCCGGTCCTGTGGCGCATGACTCGGATATCGACGGAATACAGCTTCTCCAGCAGGCGCTGGTGAACCTGACCGGCGGCTGGGGTTCGGGATTTGTCTCGCTCATTCTGATGCTGTTCGCCTTCAGTTCGATTGTGGTGAATTACCTGTACGCCGAAAATAACCTTATCTTCCTGAAATACGACTCTCGTCCTGCCATCCTCCTGCTTCGCCTGGGCGTAGTACTGATGGTGATCGCGGGCTCCCTTCTGAATATGCCGCTGGTCTGGCAGCTGGCGGATGTCATTATGGCGCTAATGGCAATCACTAACCTGACGGCGATCCTGCTGCTCTCGCCCGTTGTGAACCTTATTGCCAGGGATTATCTTCGCCAGCGCAAGCTGGGCGTTCCCCCGGAATTTGATGCCGCACGCTATCCCGAAATTCAGTCACAGCTTGCCCCCGGCACCTGGGATGATTTGCCCCGGCGATAACAGCTATCGATCAATTCAGGGCGATTTTTTGTTAAAGTCGCTCTAAATTTCCTGCAAGGACTGGATATGCTGATTCTGATTTCACCTGCAAAAACGCTCGACTACCAGAGCCCGCTCGCCACCGAGCGTTATACCCAGCCAGAACTGCTGGACTATTCGCAACAGCTGATCCGCGAAGCGCGCAAGCTCTCTGCGCCGCAAATCGCCTCGCTGATGAGCATCAGCGACAAGCTGGCAGACCTGAACGCGACCCGGTTCCACGAGTGGCACCCGGATTTCACCCCCGCCAACGCGCGCCAGGCGATCCTGGCGTTTAAGGGCGATGTTTACACCGGCCTGCAGGCGGAAGATTTTAGCGAAGCCGACTTTGATTTTGCCCAGCAGCATCTGCGCATGCTGTCGGGCCTGTATGGCGTACTCCGCCCGCTGGATCTGATGCAGCCATATCGTCTGGAGATGGGGATTCGCCTGGAAAACGCCAAAGGCAAAGACCTTTATCATTTCTGGGGCGACATCATCACCGACAAGCTGAACGCGGCGCTGCATGCTCAGGGTGATAACGTGGTGGTTAACCTGGCATCCGATGAGTACTACAAGTCGGTGAAGCCGAAAAAGCTGAACGCGGAGATCGTTAAGCCGGTCTTCCTTGATGAGAAGAACGGCAAGTTCAAGGTCATCAGCTTCTATGCGAAAAAAGCGCGTGGCCTGATGAGCCGCTACATCATTCAAAACCGCCTGACGAAGCCGGAGCAGTTAACGGGATTCAACACCGACGGCTATTTCTTTGACGAGGCGTCGTCAGGGAAAGGTGAGCTGGTATTTAAGCGCCACGAGCAGTAAAACTAAACCCCGCCATCTGGCGGGGTTTTGCGTTAATGGTGCTTCCAGTCCGGGCCCGGACGGTGGTCGTCGTGATGATGGTCGTGTCGGTCATCACGATCGCGATGCTCGTCATGCGGACGCCAGTGGTTATCGCGCCAGTCATAATGCGCCTTCCACCAGTCGTGGTCGCGCCAGCGGCCGCCATCCCAGTAATGCCCGCTATTGTCCCGATCGCCAATCTGCAGTTTTACCGCAGGTACGAGAGTAATTTCAGATGCCTGTACCGCCATGGGGGCGACCAGCACCAGAGAAAGCGCGATGAGTGCAGGTTTTAGTGTAGACACAGGTGACTCCTTATTCTTCTTGCCCAACGTGGGCCGATGTAAGGAGAGTACGCGAGGGGAACGGTGGATGTTATTCTCTGCAATCCTAAACGCTAAGTGACCGCATTTATTGGGAATTTCTGCTTTTTTCCTGCAATTTTTCTCCTTAATTTCTTCATAAAAAAGCCGGGTGGCGCTGCGCTTACCCGGCCTACGGTCATCTCGTCGTTGTAGGCCCGGTAAGGCGTAGCGCCACCGGGCAACAAAATCACGCGCGCGTCATCATCAGATTCCGCAGTGCCGCGAAATCCGCCGGCAGCTCATGAGACAGCAGCGGCAGGTCGGCGCGCTCGGCCAGCTCTTTTGGCAGCGGCAGCGTTTCGCCCAGAATATCTTCCACGCTCTCTTTGAACTTCGCCGGATGCGCGGTGCCCAGGAACAGGCCATATTCACCCGGGTTAAGCTGGTCGCGCAGCGCGCGGTATGCAATTGCCGCGTGCGGCTCAGAGGTGTAGCCCACCGCTTTCAGCTCGCGCATGGTGGCTTTGGTGGTTTCGTCCGTCACCGCAGCGTAGCCCAGGTCACCCAGACGCCACACCTTGCGGCGGAACAGCTCTTCCACGCGCGGCCAGTTGTTCGGCTGCGACACGTCCATGGCATTGGAGAGCGTCGCCTGCGTAGCGTTAGGCGCCCATTTGCCGTCTTTCAGGAAGCGCGGCACGGTATCGTTGGCGTTGGTGGCAGCGATAAAGCGTTTCACCGGCAGACCGAGAGATTTCGCCAGTAGCCCCGCCGTCAGGTCGCCGAAGTTGCCGCTTGGTACGGAAACTACCAGCTGATTGCGCGCTTCCTGCGGCAGCTGAGCCACCGCTTCGAAGTAGTAGCAGATCTGCGCCAGCAGGCGGCTGATGTTGATGGAGTTCGCCGAGTTCAGCCCCAGCGCGGCCTTCAGCTCTTCATCATCGAACGCCTGCTTGACCAGCGCCTGGCAGGCATCGAAATCGCCGTCGATCGCCACGGTTTCAATGTTGCCGCCGAGGGTGCAGAACAGTTTTTCCTGCAACGGGCTGATCTTGCCTTTCGGATAGAGGATCACCACGCGGACGTTTTTCAGGCCGTAGAACGCGTGTGCCACCGCCGCACCGGTATCACCGGAGGTCGCGGTCAGGATGGTCACCGGCTTATCGCCGCTGATGTGGGTCAGCATCTGCGCCATAAAGCGGCCGCCGAAGTCTTTAAACGCCAGGGTCGGGCCGTGGAACAGCTCCAGACAACCGACGTCAGGCTCCACCTGCTTAACCGGAGCCGGGAAAGCAAACGCCGCACGCACGCGCTCTTCCAGCAGCTCCTGCGGGATTTCATCGCCAATAAACGCAGACAGAATTTTGGTGCTGCGGGTGACAAAGTCCAGCTTCAGCAGCTCATCGATTTCGGTCAGCTGAAATTCCGGCAGGTCGTGCGGGAAAAACAGCCCCTGATTTTTGCCCAGCCCCTGAGTCACCGCCTGCGCGAAGCTGACCTGCTCGTTATGATCTTTAAGGTTGTAGAGTTTCATTTGTTATCCCAGTACTCGTGCGCCAGCCGTGTCCAGACGGCAAATATGAACAAAGCCTTCCTGATTTTGCAGGTAGTGTTTAGAGAGCCAGTCCGCCACGCGCTGCGCGGTGTCTGGCTTATCGCACAGGGCGAACAGCGTCGGGCCGGAGCCGGAGATGCCGCACGCCTGCGCGCCGATATCCATTGAAGCCTGTCGCGCCTCGTTAAAGCCGGGCAGCAGCTTCGTACGGTACGGCTCGGCAATGACGTCTTTCATCAGCTTCGCCGCCAGCTGCGGCTGGCGGGTGTAGCAGGCGTGAATAAAGCCCGCCAGGTGACGCCCGTGGGCGATACAGTCCTGGCGACGATACTGCGCCGGCAGGATGGCACGCGCTTCCGCGGTAGAGACCTTGATGCCCGGATACGCCAGCACCCACAGCCATTCATCAAACCCTGGCACCTGCTGGCTGATGATGCCATTTTCTTCAATCATCAGCTGCATGCCGCCGAGGAAGCACGGCGCCACGTTATCGTAATGAATACTGCCGGAGATGCGTCCTTCCAGCTCGCCCATCAGCGCCAGCAGACGGCTATTGTTCAGCGGCTTGCCGCAGTGCTCGTTCATCGCCACCAGCGCGGCGACAACCGAGCAGGCGCTGGAGCCCAGGCCCGAGCCAATCGGCATGCTTTTTTCCAGCGTCATGGCGACCGGCACGTTTTTGCCGATCTCCTGACAGAAGCGCTCCCAGCACTGATAAACGATATTCTCGCGTGGTTCAGGCGGCAGCTTACTGGCGAAACGGCCGACGTTATTCAGGCTGAAGCTTTCTGCCGCCTCAACCGTTACCGTATCGCCCAGCAGCGAACCGTCCACCGGCGTCACCGCCGCACCCAGCACGTCAAATCCGACGCTCATATTGGCGCTGGAAGCCGGGGCATATACTTTAACCATCTTAAACTCCTAACTTCCATGACAGGGTACGCAGCAGGTCGGCAAACACGCCCGCCGCCGTCACATCATTCCCTGCGCCATAGCCGCGAAGCACCAGCGGCAATGGCTGATAATAGTGGCTGTAAAACGCGAGGGCGTTTTCGCCGTTTTTGACTTTGTACAGCGGGTCGTTACCATCCACTTCGGCAATCTTCACCCGGCATACGCCGTCCTCTTCAATGTTGCCAACATAGCGCAATACCTTACCTTCATCACGGGCTTTCGCAACGCGTGAGGCAAAGGCATCGTCAAGCTGAGGTAAATTCGCCATAAAGGTGCTGACATCGCCGCTGGTGTCAAACTCGGCTGGCAGCACCGGTTCAATCACGATATCCGAAAGCTCCAGCTCGCGGCCCGTTTCGCGCACCAGGATCAGCAGCTTGCGCGCCACGTCCATCCCGGAGAGATCGTCGCGCGGATCTGGCTCGGTGTAGCCCAGCTCGCGCGCGGCACGGGTGGCTTCCGACAGGCTCATCCCTTCATCCAGCTTGCCGAAGATAAACGACAGGGAGCCGGAGAGGATGCCGGAGAAACGCTGCAATTCGTCGCCCGCGTTAAGCAGGTTCTGCAGGTTCTCGATGACCGGCAGGCCGGCACCGACATTGGTGTCGTACAGGAACTTGCGGCGCGACTTGCTCGCCGCCAGGCGCAGCTGGTGATAGTAATCCATCGACGAGGTGTTGGCCTTTTTGTTCGGCGTCACCACGTGGAAGCCTTCGCGCAGGAAGTCGGCGTACTGGTCGGCCACCGCCTGGTTCGAGGTACAGTCAACGATAACCGGGTTAAGCAGGTGATACTCTTTCACCAGACGGATCAGGCGCCCCAGGTTGAACGGCTCTTTCGCTTCTTCCAGCTCCGCCTGCCAGTTCTCCAGGTTCAGACCGTGAACGTTAGTAAGCAGCGCTTTCGAGTTCGCAATTCCGCAGACGCGCAGATCGATGTGCTTTTTCTTGAGCCACTCCTGCTGGCGCTTCACCTGCTCCAGCAGCGCACCGCCGACGCCGCCCACGCCAATCAGGAATAGCTCGATAACCTGATCGGTGTTGAACAGCATCTGGTGAACCACGCGCACGCCGGTAGTGGCGTCATCGTTATCCACCACCACGGAGATTGAACGCTCGGACGAGCCCTGGGCAATCGCCACGATGTTGATATTGGCTCGCGCCAGCGCGGCAAAGAATTTGGCGGAGATACCGCGCAGCGTGCGCATACCGTCGCCAACCACGGAAATCACCGCCAGGCGCTCCTGAATGGAGAGCGGCTCCAGCAGTTCCTCTTTCAACTCCAGATAGAACTCTTCTTCCAGCGCGCGGCGGGCGCGCAGACAGTCGACCTGAGGCACGCAGAAGCTGATGCTGTACTCGGAAGAGGACTGGGTGATCAGCACCACCGAGATACCGTTGCGTGACATGGCCGCAAAAACGCGCGCCGCCATGCCGACCATCCCCTTCATCCCCGGACCGGAGACGCTGAACATTGCCATATTATTCAGGTTGGAAATGCCTTTCACCGGCAGACCATCTTCATCGCTGCTGGCACCAATCAACGTGCCTGGCGCCTGCGGGTTACCGGTGTTTTTAATCAGGCATGGGATCTGGAACTGGGCAATGGGGGAGATGGTACGCGGGTGAAGCACTTTGGCGCCGAAGTAGGAAAGCTCCATCGCTTCCTGGTAGGACATCGACTTCAGCAGCCTGGCGTCCGGCACCTGGCGTGGATCGCAGGTATAGACGCCGTCGACGTCAGTCCAGATCTCACAGCAGTCTGCGCGTAAACAGGCGGCCAGCACGGCGGCAGAGTAGTCGGAGCCGTTACGGCCCAGCACTACCAGTTCACCCTTCTCATTTCCTGCGGTAAAGCCCGCCATCAGGATCATATGGTCAGAGGGGATTTTGCTCGCGGCAATACGGCGGGTTGATTCGGCAATATCAACGGTAGATTCGAGGTAGTGGCCCGCTGCCAGCAATTTCTCAACCGGATTGATCACGGTAACGTTGTGGCCGCGCGCTTCCAGCACGCCCGCCATGATGGCGATGGAGAGTTTTTCGCCCCGGCAGATCAGCGCCGCGTTGACGCTGTCCGGGCACTGGCCCAGCAGGCTGATGCCGTGCAGCACATGTTTGATCTGAGCAAACTCCTGCTCAACGAAGGACTTCAGCTGCGCGAGCGGGAAACCAGGCTGTGCCTCTGCCAGCCCCTGCAGCAGCTCGGCGAAGATACGCTCAGCATCGCTGATGTTCGGGAGTGCATCCTGGCCACCGATGGTCTTTTCAATCATCGCCACCAGATGGTTTGTGATTTTTGCCGGGGCAGAGAGCACGGTCGCAACCTGCCCCTGCCTGGCGTTGCTCTCCAGGATATCGGCAACACGCAGAAAACGTTCTGCATTTGCCACTGATGTACCGCCGAACTTCAACACTCGCATGGTTCTACCTCGTTTCCTTTAGCCGAAAAAAAAAGCCCGCACTGTTCAGGTGCGGGCTTTTTTCTGTTTTTCCTGTACGCGTCAGCCCGCATCGTTACCTGTGGTAATGATGATGGTTGTGGTAATGGTGGTGATGCTGATGCGTTTCATGGATGTTGTGTACTCTGTCATTATTATCTGTCTGTGCTGTATTCTTTTAGGGTTAAAGGATCGGGCACCTTAAGTCAATGAATTTTTAATTTGATCACAATTCCGCGGACGTTCACGTCACGCTGCGTGACGTTTTATTTTCATCCGAATCCCCCAGCCGCAACCCTCCACGACAGACCATTTCGCCATAGTAAAAACTTATGACAGCATTTTACTCGGCCAATTTTTTTTCAATATCGTGCAGCAAACGGTGCAACATGGCGGTGTCCCGCTGCTCAAGACGTCCAAGGCGCTGCTGTAGCCAGTCGGCCATTTTTTGATCGTCCGCAACGCCAAGGCTCGATAAAAGACGCTCTACGCGAGCACGAAGCGCGGCCAGCTGATTTTCATTGGCGGCTTCTGTCCGGGGTTGAGGGATTTGCATTAGGGAAGCTAATTGATAGCAATAGACCATTACCGCCTGGCCTAAATTCAGGGAAGGATAATCGGCTACCATCGGCGCACCGGTGAGAACGTCCGCCAGCTCAAGCTCTTCGTTGGTGAGCCCGGAATCTTCACGACCAAATACCAGCGCGGCTTTCTCAAGCCACTGGCTTTTCTCTTCCAGCATGGGCACCAGTTCAGCAGGCGTGGCGTAGTAGTGGAACTTCGCCCGGCTGCGTGCTGTGGTGGCAACGGTAAATGAAATGTCATGCAGCGCGTCGGCAAGCGTAGCGTAAGTCGTTATATTATCGAGAATATCCCCCGAACCGTGCGCCACCCAGCGGGCGGCAGGCTCCAGGTGTGCAGTGCTGTCCACAATACGTAAATCGGTAAAACCCATGGTCTTCATGGCACGCGCCGCAGCGCCTATATTTTCGGCTCTGGCTGGAGCAACCAGTACAATCGACAGATGCATTTATGCTCTCTTTTTAATCAGTTAGCGGAGAAAAGTGTGATGCACTTCAACATATTACGCAGCACGAATTTACAAATTTGCAACACAAATCACCGAAATAGCGTTTCATAACAAATTAAAGACGCTAAACTATTTTGTGTCTGAACAATCAGTTAGAATGTTAACAGAAGCCTATTATCCCTATGTTTTATAATGATAATGGCAACGTGAATACCCTGTTCTGATTGGATTCGCTTTGTTTATAAATCAATCTCCGCAACTAGTTGGTTTATTGAAAAATTGTGACAAAGGCTAGCATTCGGCTACGATGATTTCATCAAACTGTTAACGTGCTACAATTGAACTTGATATATGTCAACGAAGCGTAGTTTTATTGGGTGTCTGGTGTCACTTAGCCTGTTATGTTGCTGTTAAAATGGTTAGGATGACAGCCGTTTTTGACACTGTCGGGTCCAAAGGGAAAGTACCCAAGACCAAGCTAATGATGTTGTTGACGTTGATGGAAAGTGCATCAAGAACGCAATTACGTACTTTAGTCACGTTAAGCCGATCATGTTAATTTGCGACATGTATCAGGCAGGTCAGGGACTTTTGTACTTCCTGTTTCGATTTAGTTGGCAATTTAGGTAGCAAACATGCAGACCCCGCACATTCTTATCGTTGAAGACGAGTTGGTAACACGCAACACGTTAAAGAGCATTTTCGAAGCAGAAGGCTACGATGTCTTTGAAGCGACCGATGGCGCAGAGATGCATCAGATCCTTTCTGAAAATGATATCAACCTGGTGATCATGGATATCAACCTGCCGGGCAAAAACGGTCTTCTGCTGGCGCGCGAACTGCGTGAACAGGCGAACGTCGCGTTAATGTTCCTGACGGGCCGTGATAACGAAGTTGATAAAATTCTTGGCCTGGAGATCGGTGCGGATGACTACATCACCAAACCGTTCAACCCTCGCGAGTTAACCATTCGTGCACGCAACCTGCTGTCCCGCACCATGAACCTGGGCACGGTCAGCGAAGAGCGTCGTAGCGTCGACAGCTACAAATTCAACGGCTGGGAACTTGATATCAATAGCCGTTCGCTGATTAGCCCGAACGGTGAGCAGTATAAGCTGCCGCGCAGCGAATTCCGCGCGATGCTGCACTTCTGCGAAAATCCGGGCAAAATTCAATCCCGTGCAGAACTGCTGAAGAAAATGACCGGTCGTGAGCTGAAGCCTCATGACCGTACCGTAGACGTGACCATCCGTCGTATTCGTAAGCATTTCGAATCGACGCCTGATACGCCGGAAATCATCGCCACCATCCACGGCGAAGGGTACCGTTTCTGCGGTGATCTGCAGGAATAATCCCGCAGTTAACGCATGAAAAACGGCGCATTTGCGCCGTTTTTTTTATTTCCAGATCCGCATTGTGTCGTTATCAGGCTCTGCGGGTGGCGCAGGCCGCTTCGGCTGTGAAAGCGAATACCAGTCGAAATGACGAGTCAGGTACATGACGGCGAACAGCGCCAGCGCGAGAACTGCAGACCCCAACAGCAGTGCGCTATCCTCCGAGCGCAGCAGGAACCACATCACCACGTCCAGCCCCAGCAAAGCCAGCACAAACAGTCCGCTGCGCTTCCAGCTTTTCAGCACGGCCTGCAGGTACATTCCGTTCATCGCCGCACCAACCAAACTTGCAACTACCCAGGCTGGCGTAAACCCGACATGTTCTGATAGCGCCAACAGCACCAGATAGAACAGCACCAGCGACAGCCCCACCAGCAGATACTGCATCGGATGCAGGCGCAGCCCGGTTAAGGTCTCGAAAACAAAGAAGGCCATAAACGTCAGCGCAATCAGCAAAATGGCGTACTTGATCGCCCGGTCAGTCAGCTGATACTGATCGGCGGGCGTGGCTACCGTAACGCTGAAGGCGGGGATCGACTCCCATGACGGTGACTCACTTCCGTTGAACCAGCTCTCAAGATTGTTCGCAAACCAGCTGCTCTGCCAGTTCGCCTGAAAACCGGCGTCACCAATTTTATGCTTCACCGGCAGATAATTACCCATAAAGCCAGGATGCGGCCAGTTGCTGTTCAGCGCCATTTCACTGCTACGTCCTACAGGTACCACGGCAAAACTTCCTGTTCCCGTCAGATTCAGCGAAATATCCATAGCAAACGTTTTTAATTCCAGCGCTTTGTCAGTCAGCGGGATATGGATACCGGAAAGCGCGCCATACACGCCTGTACCCGGCTCCACACTTAGCGTCTCGCCGTTGATACTAGAGACTTTCACCGTGCCAATGCCTCGAGCATCGCCCACGCCAACAACGATAAACGGCTGCCCCAGGGTCATCGACTCCCCTTTCAGCTGCGTCATTTTTTCCGTGTTGAATCGGGCTTTTATGTTGAGGTCGGTATTCCAGATCTGTCCGTCATAGATGCCGATATTTCGCGACTCAACGCGCTGGTTACCCTCAACGCGCAGAGACTCCGGCAGGATAAAATGCATATAGCTTTTCTTGTACTCGACTTTTTTCTCATCCTCTAACTTATAAAAAACCTCGGTTACCGGGATCGCAATCAGCGGGCCGACCAATTTTTGCGGCCCGCTGGTGCTCTGGCGAAGCGTATTTTCGACATCGTTGCGGTAGCTTTCACGCTCTGAAATGAGGTTACTCACCATAAACAGTGGGACTAACAACAGCAGGATGCACCCCAGCAGGGTGCTTACTTTCCAGAACAGGGGGGATTTCATCATTACGTCTCCTTTGTGATGTGGAGAGCGTAACCAGGCTGTGTGGGGCCAGTTTGAAGTTATGTGAAGGGACGGTGAAGTGTCAGCGTGGCTATCACGCCACCTTCATCACGATTACGCAATGTAATTTCTCCGTGGTGCAAACGCGCCACCTCCTGAACAAACGCCAGCCCGAGTCCGCTACTTTTCAACCCGTTCTCGCGCGGCAGGGAATAAAAGCGCTCAAAAATACGCTCCAGCGCATAATCCGGGATCCCGCTTCCGCTGTCGGTGACGATCAGCCGTATCTGCCCCTGCTCTTCCCGGGCCGCCAGTTCAATGGCGCCGCCCTGTTGGGTAAAATCGATAGCATTATCCAGTAAATTACCGAGCGCCTGTTCGAGCAGGTCGGGATCGCCTTCAACAAGAAGCGAAGCGGGCTGGAGGGTCAGCGCAATCTCTTTTGCCGCCAATAGCGCCGAACGCGCGTCGGCAAGCCGTGTAAACAGCAGGTCGACGCGGACGGCCTGAGGCGTAATCTCGACCCGATTTTCAAGCCGCGCCTGAGTCAGCAGTTTTTCAACCAGCGACTGCATACGCGCGTTTTGCACCAGAATATTATCGATAAACCGCGCGGCCACCTGCGGCGGCGGCTGCTCGGTGAGAATTTCTGCCGCGCCGCGTATGGCGGCTATTGGGCTTTTCAGCTCGTGGGTCAGCGCATGGACATAATGTTCAATGTAGTTTTTCCCCTCAAGGCGAATACGCATATTTTCCAGCGCCTGAGCCAGCTTGTGCAGTTCGCTACTGCCTGGATTAGGCAGCGGGAGAGGCGTATCAGTGGTCACCGAGTCGGCATAGCGCGATAACGTACTGATGGAACGATTGATCCACCAGGCGACGAGAAAACCGATCAGTAAAGCAATGCCAAGCAGCGCCCCGCCAGCCCACAGAATCCGCCTCTCGCTGCGTTGGATAACCGGCGCCATCGCACTGTTAGGTTTCCCGACCGACAGCACGCCGATAATCTTGCCCTGCTCCACAACCGGTGCGGCAACATACATCACCGTGCTCTCCGGATCGTCGGGATGGCTCTGGGTACTGCGCGCGCCGTATTGGCCGCGAAGCGTCAGCCAGACATCGTTCCAGCGAGAGTAATCTTGCCCCACGGCCAGGCCGGCAGAATCAAACACGACGCGGCCCTGCGCATCGGTCATGTAGACGTGATACTCGTTGCGCACCTTATGAATGCCGCCGATATTGGCGCGGAAAGGCCGCTGATGGAGCTGTAAAAAGGCCTGCGCCAGTCTGCCCTGCTGCGCATTGCCCGAAAGAAGATCCTCACGCCCAACTTCGGCGAGCAAGGTCGCGGTATCGATCAACGTGCCCTCGGTTGCCCTGCGCACGCCGGGCTTCACTTCCTGAACAAAGATCGACAGCACAAACCATGCGGCGATGGCGACGATCAGGAAGTACCCCAGCAGCAAACGCATTCCGATGCGCATTAATAAAGCCCCAGGCTATAGCCCATACCGCGATGGGTGCTGATGGGTGACAGTTCCTCATTCACTGCCCGCAGCTTGGCGCGCAGGGTCTTGATGTGAGTGTCCACGGTACGATCGTAACTGTCGCCGTCTTCGCCCCACACCTTGTCCATTAACTGTTGCCGAGAGAAAACCCGTCCCGGAGCCTGTAGTAACGTTTTAAGCAGCAAAAACTCATAGCGCGTGAGCGGTAATGCTTCACCGCACCAGCTAATTCGGGCGGCAGCTTCGTTCAGCTCAAACTGTCCGATACGCACCGTCTCCGCTGGGGCGGCGGATTTTTGCATCCGCCGTAAAATGGTCCTTACCCGGGCGCACACCTCACGCGGGGAGAAAGGCTTGGCGACGTAGTCGTCTGCGCCCATTTCCAGGCCGAGGAGTTTATCCACTTCGTCACTGCGTGCCGTCAGAAACAGCACGGGCAGTGACGGATGCTGCGCCAGAAGCTGGCGGCAGAGCTCAAAGCCGCTGATGTCCGGCAGCCCGACGTCAAGAATGGCGAGCGCCGGAGCCTGCTGGCGCGCCGCCTCCAGCACCGGTAAACCGCGCTCAAACGCTTTTACTGCAAATCCTTCCTGCTGAAGCATGTAGATAAGCGTATCGGCGATACTGGTTTCGTCTTCAACCAGCCAGACTACAGGTTGTTGCATGATTCATCCCTGAACTAATGCCACGGCATAATCGGCACCGCACTAATGGCGTTTTTCGGTGACCCTTCCACCACTTTATCGGAATACGCCAGGTAGGCCAGGGTGTTGCGTTTTGCATCATAGAAACGCACCACCTGCAGCTTTTTAAACACCAGTGAGGTCCGTTTCTGGAACACCACATCGCCCTGCGCTTTGCCGTTTTTGATTTTATCGCTCAGCTCAACCGGTCCCACCTGCTGACAGGAGATTGCCGCATCGGAAGTGTCTTCCGCCAGCCCCAGGCCGCCTTTAATACCGCCCGTCTTCGCGCGGCTGACGTAGCAGGTGACGTTTTTCACGTCCGGATCGTCAAACGCCTCCACCACAATTTTGTGGTCCGGACCGAACATTTTGAACACGGTATCGACAGAACCAATCTGTTCCGCCTGCGCCGCACGGCCCGCTACCAGCAACAGGGCAGTAAGAAGCAAAGTCTTGTATTTCATATTGTTACCATTCTTTAAAATTGCATTGAGCGATTATTCAACACGTTAGTCAAAAATGTAGCAAGATCACAGGATTAGAATATATTCACCCAAAATGAGAGAGAAAAGGCATTAAAGCGCAAAAAAAACACTGAATGCTAAAACATCAAAAAATGCTATTATCCGCTAACCTGTTATCAGGCACCTGCTGTTTTAAGGATGAGGATAGTATATGGATCAGGCTGGAATTATTCGCGACCTGCTCACCTGGCTGGAAGGTCATCTCGACCAGCCTTTGTCACTGGATAATGTGGCGGCTAAAGCGGGCTATTCCAAGTGGCATCTGCAAAGGATGTTCAAGGATGTCACCGGTCATGCTATCGGTGCCTATATTCGCGCACGTCGTTTATCGAAATCTGCGGTGGCTTTGCGCCTGACCGCGCGGCCAATTCTGGATATTGCCCTGCAGTACCGTTTTGATTCGCAGCAGACCTTCACCCGCGCCTTTAAAAAACAGTTCTCGTTGACGCCAGCGCTCTATCGCCGCTCGCCTGACTGGAGCTCGTTTGGTATGCGTCCGCCATTGCGTCTGGGCGAGTTCGCGATGCCGAAATACGAAATGGTCACTCTGCCGGAAACCCATCTGATCGGTACAACCCAGAGCTACTCGTGCTCTCTGGAGCAGATTTCTGAGTTCCGCCATCAGATGCGCGTCCAGTTCTGGCGCGATTTCCTGAGCCATGCGCCGGCCATTCCGCCGATCCTGTATGGCCTCAACGAAACGCACCCAAGCCAGGAAAAAGACGACGAGCAGGAGGTGTTTTACACCACCGCGCTGACGCCGGAGCTGGCGAATGGCTACATTCAGGGTTCGAAGCCGGTCGTGCTGGAAGGCGGCGAGTACGTGATGTTCTCGTATGAAGGGCTGGGTACGGGCGTCCAGGAGTTTATCCTGACCGTTTACGGGACCTGCATGCCAATGCTGAATCTGAATCGCCGTAAAGGTCAGGATATCGAGCGCTACTACCCGGCGCAGGATGCCAAACCGGAAGAAGGCCCAATCAATCTGCGTATGGAATTCTTGATTCCTGTCCGTCGTTAACGCTGCAGTTCATCAAGCGCAGGGGCATCGAGATGCGAAATGTCCCCTGCCATCTCCACGACCCAGCCCGACGCCAGCCACGCGCTTTCCTGATAATCAATCCGGGAAATGGAGCAGTTACGCAGGCGTAACCGACGCTCGGCGTAAGCCGGTAACCCCAAAATGGTGCTCACCAGGCAGCCGAGCGCGATACCGTGACTCACCAGCAGTGGACGGCTGCCTGCCGGAAGCTTGAGGCATTCCGCCAGCGCGGCATGCATACGCACGCTCAGCTCCTGCATGGATTCCCCTTCAGGAATACGACCATCTTCGGTACCGTTCACCAGCGTGCGGCGCCAGCCCTCTTCCGTTTCCGTCAGCGTATCAATATGGCGCTTTTCCAGCACGCCCATATCCAGCTCGCGCAGGCGCGGCTCAAGCATCACATCGCAGCCGCAGGCGTCGGCAATGATGCGCGCCGTCTGCTGTGTGCGACCTAAATCGCTGGTAATAACGTGGGTAATGCCCAGCGTTCTGGCGCGTTCCGCCACCTGCCACGCTTGCTGCACACCCTTCTCGGTGAGCGGACTGTCTGACTGGCCTTGAATACGTCGCTCGGCGTTCCACTGCGTTTCACCGTGGCGAACAAGGTATACCTGTAACATGCTTTTTTTCCGTTATACTGCGATGAGTTTTTTTTGAATCGAGCTTAATTATGCACCATGTTGTCTCTGCTACCACCAATCCTGCCAAAATTCAGGCAATTCTAAAGGCTTTTGAAGAGATTTTCGGCGAAGGATCCTGCCATATTGAGGCCATCGGCGTCGAGAGTGGCGTACCTGAACAGCCGTTTGGCAGCGAGGAAACGCGCGCTGGCGCACGAAATCGCGTGGCAAATGCAAAAGCCGCGGCCCCGAAGGCTGACTTCTGGGTCGCCATTGAAGCAGGCATCGACGAAGGCGCAACCTTTAGCTGGGTGGTGATTGAAAGCCGTGAGCAGCGCGGCGAAGCGCGCTCAGCCACCCTGCCGCTGCCGGAGATCATTCTGGAAAAAGTGCGTGCAGGTGAAGCGCTCGGGCCGGTGATGTCACAGTACACCGGCATTGATGAGATTGGGCGTAAAGAAGGGGCGATTGGCGTCTTTACGGCGGGTAAGCTCACGCGTTCAGGGGTTTACCATCAGGCGGTGATCCTGGCGCTGAGCCCGTTTCATAACGCCATTTATCGCTGATCGCTCAATAAGACTGACTCGAGCCACTGGCGCAGCTCAACCGGCGCAGACTTCAGGCTGTTCGATCCACGGGTGATCGTCGCGATGCCCGCGCCCAGCTCGTTTTTCAGCTCGCGCTGGCTCATCTCACCGCGCAATAGCTCTTCAATAATCCGCACGCGCGTGCCCAGCGCCTCACGCTCGTCCGGCGTAAGCATCAGCTGCATGAGGGGTAGGTGCAAATCCTGCTCGTAAGACTGGCGAAGCAGCTCCACAAAACGAAGCCACTCCTGGTGACGCTGTTCGGCCATTGCCGAGGAATACGGGGAATGCTGGGTCATGTTATGCTGCCTCTTGTACTCTTTAGCGAGTACAGCATAACACAACCCATGCCGATCAGTAACGTCTCTGCCACTCGGCATCGCTCATCAGGGTATCTTTCTGCCCCATGAAGTAGCGATAGTAGGCGTCATAGGCCAGCACGTTCTTCACGTAGCCGCGCGTTTCCGAGAACGGAATGCTCTCCACGAACGCCACTGCGTCAATGCGTCCTGCACTGTTGCCAAGCCAGGTGCGCACGCGGCCCGGACCGGCGTTATACGCCGCCGACGCGAAGATGCGGTTATTGCCAAACTGCTGATAGACATACTGCAAATAGCTGGTGCCGATGTTGATGTTGGTATCCGGATCGAGAAGCTGTGACGGGCTGCTGTAACCTGGAATGTTGAACATCTTCACCGTATGCGTCGCCGTCCCCGGCATAATTTGCATCAGCCCGCTGGCACCCACCGGTGAACGAACTTTCGGGTTCCATGCGCTCTCCTGACGGGCAATCGCCATGGCGTAGCTTTGCGGGATATCTTTGCCGCTGGTGTAGCGGTCAAACAGATCTTTATACGCCAGCGGGAAACGCTCTTCGAGATGGTCCCACAGCTTGCCTGAAATCGTCGCCTGCACGCTCAGATCCCACCAGCGATTATCAAACGCATAGCGGGCAAGCTGCGCTTTTTCATCCGTGGTGCGGCTGGTCACCAGGTTGGCCCACTCGCTGCGCGCGGTGTTATCCATGTTCCAGTACATCAGCTCGCGCACGCGTGCCATCTCTGGCCCCTGCGTCAGAGCGGGGTTCGCGTTAGCGGGCGCTTTGTCTATCCTGAGCGTGTACTCCTCGCCCAGCCGTTGCGCCGCCGCCATCGGGTAGAACCCGCGCTGCTGCATCAGCGAGTGAAGAATCTCTTTGGCTTCGTCTTCACGACCGCGCTCCATCAGCAGATCCGCCTGCCAGTAGCGCCATTCGTCCTTCTCTTTGGCTTCCATTGGCAAACGCGCGAGCCAGGTGTTGAGGCCACGGCGGTCGCCGGTGCCCAGCGCCATGCGCACGCGGCGCTCGACAAGCGAGGTCGAGTTTGAGCGCATGATCGCATCGTCACGCCAGCGCGCCTGTTCGTCGGTCACGTCCGTGCCCATCAGTCGCCAGGCCACGATGTCGCGCAGCTCCTGGGTTTGATCTTCATTCAGCTGCTGCGCCTGCACCAGCTGCGGGATCATCAGCCGCGCGTTTTCGACATCGTCACGCGCCACGCTGGCAAAAGCTACCGCCGCCATCTGGCGGGTAAAATCGGTCGAGCCCGTGCTGCGGGCAAAGGTCAGGACGCTGTTCGGATCGTTTGCCAGCGCGATAACCGCCGAGGAGATCGTCTGGTAATCGGACGGCATCTGCCCTGCCAGCGCGGTTACCAGACGCGTGTTGCCGGCTTTCATCGCCAGGCGGATGCGCTCAAGGTAGGCCAGCGGATCCTGCTTGCCGGAAGCGCGCCATGCGCCGAACAGGGAATCACAGGCGTTCGGCTGGCTTTTGCCGGTCAGCCACAGATCTTTCGCCCCGGCCCAGGCCTCTTCCTGCTGCCCGGTCGCCCATTTTGCATAGTAGTAATTACACTGCGCTTCGGTGGTATTCGGCTTGTCAGGGCTAAACGCCAGCAGGCCGCGCCAGTCTTCACGCCGCGCCAGCTCATTCACAAAACGAGACTGGAGATTTCGGGCAGGCGGCAGGGTCGGGTTCGCCTGAATGAAATTATTCACGGTGACGGTCGGCTGGTTCATCAGATCGTCGGTAATCTGGCGATACTCCAGATACGGATACAGCGGATAATCCTTGAGCGTCGGCATCAGCGCCTGCACGGTATCCATCTGCTTGTTGTCCCACGCCTGTTTAATCTGGGCGTAGCGGTTACGTTGTTCATCCAGTGAATCGGCATGCACCGCCTGGCTTACCGCCATTACGCATACGCTGGCAGCCAGCAGACGCCAGACCACCCGTTTGGCTTTTTCCACAAGCTCTTCCTCATTGTTTTTTCGTCAATTGCAGCGTCTTGCCACGTCAAAGTCACAACAACTTATGCTAACCAGGCATCCAGCAACGCGCCACGTCATGGACACTTTTTTACCTTTCTTGCGCGTTTTAACACTCCCGACGTTCCTGGCTGGGATTAGGGCGTGAAAAAGGCTACACTTCGAGGCTGAAATTCCTTCTCATTTACGATAAAAGAGGCGAAGTCCACGTGGCTCAATTCGTTTATACCATGCATCGTGTCGGCAAAGTTGTACCGCCGAAACGTCATATTCTTAAAAATATCTCGCTGAGCTTCTTCCCGGGCGCAAAAATTGGTGTGCTGGGTCTCAACGGTGCCGGTAAGTCCACCCTGCTGCGCATCATGGCCGGCATCGATACAGACATCGAAGGTGAAGCCCGTCCGCAGCCAGGCATCAAGATCGGCTACCTGCCGCAGGAACCTCAACTGAACCCGGAACACACCGTACGTGAATCCGTTGAAGAAGCGGTATCCGAAGTGGTTAACGCGCTGAAAGGTCTGGATGAAGTGTATGCCAAATACGCCGAGCCGGATGCGGACTTCGACAAACTGGCCGCTCAGCAGGGCAAATATGAAGAGATCATCCAGGCGCACGACGGTCACAACCTGAACGTGCAACTGGAGCGCGCGGCGGATGCCCTGCGTCTGCCGGACTGGGATGCGAAAATCGCGAATCTCTCCGGTGGTGAACGCCGCCGCGTGGCGCTGTGCCGCCTGCTGCTGGAAAAACCAGACATGCTGCTGCTCGACGAACCGACCAACCACCTGGATGCGGAATCCGTGGCGTGGCTGGAGCGCTTCCTGCACGACTTCGAAGGCACCGTTGTAGCAATTACCCACGACCGTTACTTCCTCGACAACGTCGCCGGCTGGATCCTGGAGCTGGACCGCGGTGAAGGTATTCCGTGGGAAGGCAACTACTCTTCCTGGCTGGAGCAGAAAGATCAGCGTCTGGCGCAGGAAGCGTCTCAGGAAGCGGCCCGTCGCAAGTCTATCGAGAAAGAGCTGGAGTGGGTTCGTCAGGGCGCGAAAGGCCGTCAGTCTAAGGGCAAAGCCCGTCTGGCACGCTTTGAAGAGCTGAACAACACCGAATACCAGAAACGTAACGAAACCAACGAACTGTTTATTCCGCCTGGAGCACGTCTGGGGGATAAAGTGGTTGAAGTGACCAACCTGCGTAAGTCCTACGGTGACCGCGTGCTGATCGACGATCTGACCTTTTCCGTACCGAAAGGCGCTATCGTCGGCATCATCGGTCCGAACGGCGCGGGTAAATCGACCCTGTTCCGTATGATGTCCGGTCAGGAACAGCCAGACAGCGGCTCAATCACCCTGGGTGAAACCGTGAAGCTGGCCTCCGTAGACCAGTTCCGTGACGCGATGGATAACAGCAAAACCGTGTGGGAAGAAGTCTCCGGCGGTCTGGATATCATGCGTATCGGCAACACCGAGATGCCAAGCCGCGCCTACGTTGGCCGCTTTAACTTTAAGGGCACCGACCAGGGCAAACGCGTGGGCGAGCTGTCCGGCGGCGAGCGTGGTCGTCTGCACCTGGCGAAGCTGCTGCAGGTGGGCGGTAACGTTCTGTTGCTCGATGAACCGACCAACGACCTGGATATCGAAACCCTGCGTGCACTGGAAAACGCCCTACTGGAGTTCCCGGGCTGCGCCATGGTTATCTCGCACGACCGCTGGTTCCTGGACCGTATCGCGACCCACATCCTGGACTACCAGGACGAAGGTAAAGTGGAGTTCTTCGAAGGAAACTTCACCGAATACGAAGAGTACAAAAAACGCACGCTGGGCGCAGACGCGCTGGAGCCGAAGCGTATTAAGTACAAGCGTATTGCGAAATAAGTGCCCGACTGCCGGGTGGCGGCTTCGCCTTACCCGGCTTTTTTATTTATCCACGTAATACCGCTTCACCTCGTCAAACTGCATCGCAAAGTCGATATAGCTCATCAGCGCAGGCGAATTGAGCTTCCGGCTCGGATAGGCCAGCCAGAGATCGTTACCTTCAACGCGCCATTCCGGCAGCACCTGAACCAACACCCCCTTTTCGATCTTATCTTCCAGCAGAAATGCGGGTAACAGCGTGATCCCCGCCCCGGCAATCGCGCATTCGCGGGCGTACACCAGATTATCGGTCATGTGGCCGTTGTCCGGCAGGTAGCGGTAATCCTCACCCTCGCTTCGCAGCAGCCACTCCGACCACGCCCGGTGCGTAATACAGCGGTGCTCCACCAGCTGTCGGGGATGGATTAACGGCTCGCGGCGTGCCAGGTAGTCCGGCGAGGCCAGCATGTAGCGCGGGCAGTGCCCGATCATTCTGCCTATCAGAGAGGAGTCCTGCGGCTTGCCGGTGCGCAGCGCCACGTCAAAACCGGACTCGACCAGGTCCACCACGTCGTCAGAGATCGATACATCGAGCGACACGTCAGGATAGCGAAGCTGAAACTCGGCATTCATATGCGCCAGCAGGGTCGCGCCGATCCCCGCCGGGCAGGTAATACGCAGACGGCCGCTGGGGTTTTCACGCAGGCGCTGAATGGCGTACTCCGCCCGCTCGCTGGCCGCCAGCATCTCGCGACAGTGCACCAGATAGTGCTCGCCAGCGAACGTCAGGCTGATCCTGCGCGTGGTGCGGTTAAGCAGACGGATCCCCACCTGCTGCTCCAGCTGGCTGATTCGCTGGCTGACGCTGGATTTCGGCAGCTCAGCTTTCTGCGCCGCCGCGGTAAAACTGCCCATCTCCGCCACCAGCGCAAACAGCGCCATATCCTGAAGCTGTTTAAACATGATTGTTCACCCTGTACGAACGCTGAGTTCATGATTGTCCATCTTATCATGCGGCTGGCCACTTAATAGACTAGCCTCAACAAAACGCATTCCATTGAGGAGCACACCATGTCAGTGAAAGCCATTGCCGTTAACCCAGAAAATCCGTCCACCTTCATTGAAATCACACCGCCAATGCCGACGCCTGGCGAACACGATCTGCTGGTAGAGGTGAAAGCCGTATCGATTAACCCGGTTGATACCAAAGTGCACGCAGGCATCGCCAAAAATGGGCTGAACGAGCCGCGAATTCTGGGGTGGGATGCCAGCGGGGTCGTCAAAGCCGCAGGAGCTGGCGTCACCGGCTTCAAACCAGGTGATGAGGTGTGGTACGCGGGCGACATCACCCGCCCGGGCAGCAATACCACTCATCAGCTGATAGATGCGCGCATTGTCGGCCACAAGCCTGCCAGCCTCGGCTGGGCGGCAGCCGCTGCGCTACCCTTAACTGCGCTCACCGCGTGGGAAGGTCTGTTTGAACGGCTGCATATTCAGGACGCCGAAGCGGACAAAACCCTGCTGATCATCGGCGGCGCAGGCGGCGTGGGATCGCTGGCGATCCCGTTTGCGAAGCACAACAGCAAGGTGAAGATTATCGCAACCGCTTCACGAGAAGATTCCGCCCAATGGTGCCGCGATCGCGGTGCTGACGTAGTGGTCAACTACCGCGATCTAAAAGGCGAGCTGGCGAAGCAGGGGCTTACCTTCGTGGATTATATTTTCATCCTCAACGACACCGACGGGCATTGGGATGCGGTCAGCGAACTGATTGCGCCGCAGGGGCATATTTGTTCCATCGTGGAGAATGAGCATCCGCTGAACCAGGACAAGCTGAAGTCCAAATCCGCCGCCCTGCACTGGGAGTTTATGTACACCCGCAGCATGTACAAGACGGCTGATATGGCGCGTCAGGGTGAGATCTTAAATGAGGTGGCGAAGCTGGTGGATAACGGCGTGGTGGAAAGCTCGCTCAGCGAAACCCTGCACGGGCTGAGCGTGGAAAGCATTACCGAAGCGCACCGTAAGGTGCTGGCGGGGCATATGCGCGGGAAGGTAGTGGTTGAGTTCTGAGGTATTCCCCCCTCACCCCAAAAGGGCGAGGGGGAAGTTATTACCCCTGCTCCCCCATCATCTCCTTCACCAGCTCGACGCAGCGCAGGAAGCGGGTGTCATAATCCGACTCTTCCACATGCACAAACTCAACGTTGTTCTCGTTGAGCATCTCCACCAGCATGGTCTGGAACTCGCGCCTGTCCACCGAGCTGCCCAGGCTGCGCATGCCGTCGGCCACCCACGGGGTGTTGTTTTCCAGCAGGATCACCAGGTCAAAGCGGTATTCGTCAATCAGCGCCTGCACGAACGGGTGCTCGCGCCCCTCGTACTTTTTACAGAACGCCTGGGTGGTGACGAAATCGGTATCGATAAACGCCACCTTGTTGGCGTATTTCACCGCGAAATCAATGTACTGGGCGTGCCCGAGCGCGATTTTATCGTAGTCGGAATACTGCAGTGCCATCTCGTCGCCGCCGAGGTGAGAGAAGACGTAATCGCGTCCATACTCCCACGCGCTGGTGGTGTTGAAGATGTTCGCCAGCTTGTTGACCAGCGTTGATTTACCGCTCGACTCGCCGCCCAGAATAGCCACCGTACGCACGAAGAACGGCTTCACTTCGGTCGGAATATAATCCCAGTAGCGGAACGGGTTCTCGCGGATCTGCGCCCCGCTGATGTTCATAAAGGTGCGTTTCGGGTCGATCAGCACCGTCTCGATGCCCAGATGCTCGCGGAACTGCGGCGCGTCGGACTCTTCAGAGGTGTAGATCCAGTTAGGTGCAATGCCCTTCTCTTCCATAAACGCTTTGATGCCGTTGCTCCACACGTCCCAGCCGTGCGGATACGGCTCCATGCCCTCTTCATTAAAGGCATGAATGCGAATGTTTTTCTGGTACTTAAAGGTCTGAAGCAGCCAGCGCAGGCGGTCCGGTACGGTGGGCTGCTGCGACATGGCGCTGTCTTCAAAGAGCTGGCGATCGCGCGTTTCGTCGTAGCCCATGATGATGTGCAGCTCGTCAACCTGGCTACAGGCGCGCTGGATCAGATAGATATGCCCGGTATGCAGCGGATAAAACTTGCCGAACACCACGCCGATGTTCTTTTGCATTCGCGGGAACTCCAGCCCCAGAAAGCGGTGCAGCGCTTCAAGCTTCTGCGCGCTGGGGCTTTTGATTTTGGCGTTCAGCAACTGGCTCAGGTAGCCTTTGGTCATGCCGCTGGCGTCCGCCACCTGCTGCAGCGTGCAGCCCTTCTGGCGGATCGCGGTCTTGATGTAGTCAAATGATGACATAAATTACGGTGCCTCCTGCAAAATCGAATACGTAATTATAAGTCGTCAAAGACATTTAACGCATCTGCGAGTTTCTTAACGCCAAAGACCTGCATCCCTTCCGGGATTTTTTTCGGCACGTTGGCGGCCGGAACAATCGCGCGGCGGAAGCCGTGCTTTGCCGCCTCGGAGATACGCTCCTGGCCGCTGGGCACCGGACGGATTTCCCCGGCCAGACCCACTTCACCGAAGACGACCAGATCCTGCGGCAGCGGTCTGTCGCGCAGGCTGGAGACCATCGCCAGCAGCAACGCCAGGTCTGCGCTGGTCTCAGTGACTTTCACCCCGCCAACCACATTGACGAACACATCCTGATCCGCCATCTGCAGTCCGCCGTGACGGTGCAGCACCGCCAGCAGGATCGCCAGGCGGTTCTGCTCCAGACCGACCGCCACGCGCCGCGGGTTACCCATCATCGAGTGATCCACCAGCGCCTGAATTTCAACCAACAGCGGGCGCGTCCCTTCCCACAGCACCATTACCGAACTGCCGGAGGTGATCTCATCGCCGCGGCTCAGGAAGATGGCCGACGGGTTGCTGACCTCGCGCAGCCCCTGCTCGGTCATAGCAAACACACCCAGCTCATTCACCGCGCCGAAGCGGTTCTTGTGGCTGCGCAGGGTGCGGAAGCGGGAATCCGCGTCGCCGTCGAGCATCACCGAGCAGTCGATACAGTGTTCGAGCACCTTCGGACCCGCCAGAGAGCCATCTTTGGTCACATGGCCGACCATCACAATCGCCACGCCGCGCGTTTTGGCAAAGCGCGTCAGGTAAGCGGCGGTCTCACGCACCTGCGCCACGCTGCCCGGCGAGGACTGAATGTCCGCCATGTGCATCACCTGAATGGAGTCGATCACCATCAGCTTCGGCTGCTCTTCTTCGGCGATCATGCAGATCTGCTCGATGCTGGTTTCCGACAGCATGTTCAGATTGCCGGTCGGCAGGCCCAGGCGGTGCGCGCGCATCGCCACCTGCTGGAGGGATTCTTCACCCGTCACGTACAGGGTTTTCATCTGTTCGGCGAGCTTGCAGAGCGTTTGCAGCAGCAGGGTCGATTTCCCCGCCCCCGGGTTACCGCCGATCAGAATCGCGCTGCCCGGCACCACGCCGCCGCCGAGCACGCGGTCAAACTCTTTGAAGCCGGTGGAAAAGCGCGGCAGCGCTTCCAGGCTGATATCAGAAAGCTTTTGCACCTTCGACACGCCTGCATTGCCCGCATAGCCGCTCAGGCGCTCATTGCGGGCCACGCTCGGCGAAGCCGCCACACCACGCACTTCGGTGATGGTGTTCCAGGCATGACAGGCGCTGCATTGCCCCTGCCAGCGCGGATAATCCGCACCACATTCATTACAGACAAATGCGCGTTTTGGAGCTTTCGCCACGGTTTACCTCATTATTTCTGATTAAGGCTGCCGGAGAGAATGCAGAACACCCCCATCAGGTCAGCGTGACGGATAGTGACTTCCGTCTTTTCATTCACTTTTGGTTTGGCATGGTAGGCAATGCCAAGGCCAGCCACTTTGATCATTGGCAGATCGTTCGCGCCGTCGCCAATGCCGACGGTCTGCTCGACCGGAATCTCATACTTTTCCGCCAGGCGCGTCAGGGTATTGGCTTTGTACTGGGCATCCACGATATCGCCGATCACCTGGCCGGTCAGCTTGCCGTCCATGATTTCCAGCTCGTTAGCGACCACCGTGGTCAGATGCAGTTTCTCGCGTAGATAATCCGCAAAGAAGGTAAAGCCACCGGAGGCGATCGCCACTTTCCAGCCGAGGGACTGGAGCTTCAGCACCAGCTGCGTCAGCCCCGGCATCAGCGGCAGCACGTCGCGCACCTGGCGCAGGATGTTAGCATCGGCCCCTTTCAGGGTCGCCACGCGCTGGCGCAGGCTGGCGGTGAAGTCCAGCTCGCCGCGCATCGCACGCTCGGTGACTTCCGCCACCAGCTCGCCGCTGCCTGCCAGTTTAGCAATCTCGTCAATACATTCGATCTGAATAGCGGTGGAGTCCATGTCCATCACCAGCAGACCCGGCGTTTTCAGGTGCGGAATTTTGCCGAGAGGCGCTACGTCCAGCCCGGCGTCATGCGCCAGACGCGTGGCGCGCTGCGTCAGGGAACCCGCGAGGCGAATGACCTGGTAATCTTCCACGCACCAGGCGGCAACAATGACCATCGCCGCGCCCAGTTTGGTTTGATACTGGGTCAGGCGTTGCTTATCCAGACCGCGTCCATAGAGGAGCCAGCCGCTACGGCCAGCGTGGTAATCCAGAGGCATCACCTCATCGCCACTTAACGAGAGCGGCAATCCTGGCCATAAAGAGACATCCGTTGGCAGGTCACACCAGGTAATGTTCGGCATTAAAGCTCCTGTAATTTTGTTCGCGCCGGAAGGTTCCAGAGGGAAAATAACGCATGAGGCTACCCTGTAACCAACACTTCTGGCAACATTAAGCCCTAAATTTTCAGCAGGTGGAATATGGCTCGCGCAAAACTGAAATTCCGGCTTCATCGCGCCGTGATTGTCCTGATCTGTCTCGCACTGTTAGTCGCATTGATGCAAGGGGCATCGTGGTTTAGCCAGAATCATCAGCGGCAGCGCAACCCGCAGTTTGAAGAGCTGGCCCGTACCCTGGCGCGTCAGGTGACGCTCAACGTTGCGCCCCTGATGCGCAATGAAACGCCGGACGATAAGCGGATAGGCCAGGTCTTGCGTCAGCTCACGGAAAACAGCCGCATTCTGGATGCGGGCGTGTACGATGAAAAAGGCGACCTGATTGCCCGCGCCGGTGAGCACGTCGACGTGCGCGACAGGCTGGCGCTGGACGGCAAAAAAGCCGGAGGCTATTTCAACCAGCAGATTGTCGAACCCGTTCAGGGTAAAAATGGCCCGCTGGGGTATCTGCGCCTGACGCTGGATACCCATACCCTGCCAACAGAAGCTAAGCAGGTGGATAACACCACCAATATTCTGCGCCTGATGCTGTTACTCTCGCTGGCGATTGGCGTCGTGCTGGCGCGCACGTTGCTTCAGGGCAAGCGTACCCGCTGGCAGCAGTCGCCGTTCCTGCTGACCGCCAGCAGGTCGGTTCCCGAAGACGAAGAGAGCGAGAAGAAGGAATAGTGATAAAGTAGGCGAAAGATATGGAAAAGGAACTCTGCCATGACGACGTTACGCCTGCTTATCTCTGACTCTCACGATCCCTGGTTTAATCTCGCGGTTGAAGAGTGCATCTTCCGCCAGATGCCCGCCACCCAGCGCGTCCTGTTTCTCTGGCGTAACGCCGATACGGTGGTCATCGGCCGCGCGCAAAACCCGTGGAAAGAGTGCAATACCCGGCGTATGGAAGAGGACAACGTCCGTCTCGCACGCAGGAGCAGCGGCGGCGGCGCGGTGTTTCACGATCTGGGCAATACCTGCTTTACCTTTATGGCGGGAAAACCGGAATACGACAAAACTATCTCTACGTCTATTGTGCTCAACGCGCTCAATGCGCTAGGCGTGACGGCTGAAGCCTCGGGGCGGAACGATCTCGTGGTCAAAACGCCCGAGGGCGACCGCAAGATCTCCGGCTCCGCCTACCGCGAAACGATGGATCGCGGGTTCCACCACGGCACCCTGCTGCTGAACGCCGACCTGAGCCGTCTGGCGAACTACCTAAATCCTGATAAGAAAAAGCTCCAGGCTAAGGGCATTACCTCCGTGCGCGGACGCGTGGCGAATCTGGTGGAGCTGCTGCCGGGGATTACGCACGAGCAGATTTGCGACGCGATCCGTGAAGCGTTCTTTGAACATTACGGCGAGCGCGTGGATGCGGAAGTGATTTCGCCGGATAAGACCCCGGATCTGCCCAACTTCGCCGAAACCTTTGCACGCCAGAGCAGCTGGGAATGGAACTTCGGTCAGGCGCCTGCGTTTTCCCATCTGCTGGATGAGCGTTTTACCTGGGGCGGCGTGGAGCTGCACTTTGACGTGGAGAAAGGCCACATTACCCGTACGCAGGTGTTTACCGATAGCCTGAACCCGGCACCGTTAGAGGCGCTGGCGGCTCGTTTGCAGGGCTGTTTGTATCGGGCGGATATGCTGCAGCAGGAGTGCGACGCGCTGACAGGGGATTTTCCGGAGCAGGAAAAAGAGCTGCGGGAGCTGTCGGCGTGGATTGCACAGGCCGTGCGCTAAGTGCGGTTTGGTGCCCTCACCCCGGCCCTCTCCCACAGGGAGAGGGAGGGAAGAGACAGAATTACTCTTTATCGCCCAGCAGAACGGATTCCAGCGCGATTTTGATCATGTCGTTGAAGGTGGTCTGACGCTCGGCAGCGGTGGTCTGCTCGTGGGTACGGATGTGGTCAGACACGGTGCAGATGGTCAGCGCTTTCGCACCAAACTCAGCCGCCACGCCGTAGATACCGGCCGCTTCCATTTCCACGCCCAGGATGCCGTATTTTTCCATCACGTCGAACATGTCGCCTTCTGGCGAGTAGAACAGATCGGCAGAGAACAGGTTGCCCACGCGCGCGTCAACGCCCAGCGCTTTTGCCGCGTCAACCGCGTTACGCACCATGTCAAAGTCAGCGATTGCCGCAAAGTCATGATCCTTAAAGCGGATGCGGTTAACTTTAGAGTCGGTACATGCGCCCATGCCGATCACCACGTCACGCAGCTTAACGTCCATACGCACCGCACCGCAGGAGCCTACGCGGATGATTTTCTTCACGCCGAAATCGGTGATCAGCTCTTTGGTGTAGATGGAGCAGGACGGGATACCCATGCCGTGGCCCATAACGGAGATTTTGCGGCCTTTATAGGTACCGGTGAAGCCCAGCATGCCGCGAACGTTGTTCACTTCACGCACGTCTTCGAGGAAGGTTTCTGCAATGTGCTTCGCGCGCAGCGGGTCGCCCGGCATCAATACGACGTCAGCGAAATCACCCATTTCTGCATTAATGTGAGGAGTTGCCATCTTCAGTTCCTTTTACATTGTTGTTTTTGCCGGGTGGCGGCTACGCCTTACCCGGCCTACATTCTGTTCTCCCTCTCCCTGTGGGAGAGGGCCGGGGTGAGGGCATCAGGCCGCACCCAATCCGTTTAGAACATGGCCTTGCCATATTCCATGTCAGACGTACCAAAGTATTTCGCAATGGTCTGGCCGATGTCCGCGAAGGTTTCACGGTGACCGAGCGAGCCCGGCTTCACTTTCGGGCCGTACACCAGTACCGGAATATGCTCACGGGTGTGGTCGGTACCGGTCCAGGTTGGGTCACAGCCGTGGTCTGCGGTCAGGATCAGAATGTCATCTTCCCCCACCAGCTCCATCAGCTCCGGCAGACGGCGGTCAAACAGCTCCAGGCCCGCAGCATAACCGGCTACATCGCGACGGTGGCCCCAGGAGGAGTCGAAGTCCACGAAGTTGGTGAAGACAATGGTCTTATCGCCCGCTTCTTTCATCTCTTTGATAGTGGCATCGAACAGCGCATCCAGACCGGTCGCTTTCACTTTTTTGGTGATACCGCAGTTGGCGTAGATATCCGCTATTTTGCCCACGGACACCACGTGACCGCCCTTCTCGTCAACCAGCTTCTGCAGCACGGTTGGCGCCGGTGGCTCAACGGCCAGGTCATGACGGTTACCGGTACGCTGGAAGTTACCCGCTTTGTCGCCGATAAACGGACGTGCGATAACGCGGCCAATGTTGTAGCCGCCTTCGGTCAGCTCTTCACGGGCGATTTCGCACAGTTCGTAGAGTTTATCCAGGCCAAACGTCTCTTCGTGGCAGGCAATCTGGAACACGGAGTCAGCAGAGGTGTAGAAAATCGGCTTGCCGGTTTTCATGTGCTCTTCGCCGAGCTGATCCAGAATCACGGTGCCGGAAGAGTGGCAGTTACCGAGGTAGCCCGGCAGGTTGGCACGCTTCACCAGCTTATCGAGCAGCTCCTGCGGGAAGCTGTTCTCGTGATCGGAGAAGTAGCCCCAGTCGAACAGCACCGGCACGCCGGCGATTTCCCAGTGACCGGACGGGGTATCTTTCCCGGAAGAGAGCTCGTGCGCCCAGGCGTAGGCGCCCACCACTTCCGCGTTGCCGTCCATACCGGCTGCGATTTTACCGGTAGAGCCTTCATGTGCTTTTACCAGCCCGAGGCGGGTCAGGTTAGGTAGAGTCAGAGGGCCTTTACGACCGTTGTCCGCTTCGCCTTTTGCACAGGCTTCCGCGATGTGACCCATGGTATCGGAACCCACGTCACCAAAACGTTCTGCATCTTCGGTTGCGCCGATGCCGAATGAGTCCAGCACCATAATAAATGCACGTTTCATAATTGTTCTCCGTACTTAGTGCTTCATAAAAATGCGATCAGATCAGTATACCGCTATTCAGTGATACGACGATAGACCGTCGGTGTGGTTTCCGGTGCTTTATCGTCAAGAGATATTGCCGCTTTCACCGCTTTCGCCGCGTCCTGCCAGCTGGCTTCGTCTTTCGCGTGGATCACCGCCAGCGGACGTTGGCCGTCGACGCTGTCGCCCAGACGGGCCATGTCGGTAAAGCCGACGCTGTAATCAATGGTGTCCGATGCCTGACGACGACCGCCGCCCATAGATACAACAGCCATACCAAGCGCGCGGGTGTCCATGGCGGAGACAAAACCTTCGCCATCCGCATAAACAGCTTTGCTGAGCATCGCGGTCGGCAGGTATTTCGCGTAGTTTTCGACGAAATCGGTCGGGCCTTTCTGCGCCGCCACCATGCGGCCAAAGATCTCCGCCGCTTTGCCGTTGTCCAGCACCGCCTGAAGCTTCGCGCGGGCTTCCGCGTCGTCTTTGGCCAGCTTGCCGGAGATGAGCATCTCAACGCACAGCGCCATGGTGACATCGAACAGGCGCGGGTTACGGTATTCACCTGTGAGGAACTGCACGGCTTCGCGGACTTCAACCGCGTTACCGGCGCTGGAGGCCAGCACTTGGTTCATGTCGGTCAGCAGCGCGGTGGTGCGCACGCCCGCGCCGTTGGAGACGCCAACGATCGCTTCGGCAAGCTGAGCAGAGAGTTCATAGGTCGGCATAAACGCGCCGCTGCCCACCTTCACGTCCATCACCAGCGCGTCCAGCCCTTCCGCCAGTTTTTTGGCGAGGATAGAGGCGGTGATCAGCGGGATGGAGTCTACGGTGGCGGTAATATCACGCGTCGCGTAAAAACGCTTGTCTGCCGGAGCAAGAGAGCTGGTCTGGCCGATAATCGCCACGCCAACGTCTTTAATAATATCGCGGAAGCGATTGTCATCCGGGAAGATATCGAAGCCCGGAATGGCTTCCAGTTTGTCGAGCGTACCGCCGGTGTGGCCCAGGCCGCGCCCGGAGATCATGGGAACATAACCGCCGCAGGCTGCCACCATAGGGCCGAGCATCAGCGAAGTCACATCACCCACGCCGCCGGTGGAGTGTTTGTCCACAATCGGGCCGTTGAGGTTGAGGCTTTTCCAGTCCAGAACGGTTCCTGAATCTCGCATCGCCATGGTCAGCGACACGCGCTCAGGCATCGACATATCGTGGAAGAAAATGGTCATCGCCAGAGCCGCAATCTGCCCTTCTGAGACGGTGTTGTCACGAATGCCGTTGATGAAGAAGCGAATTTCTTCGTCGCTTAAAGCAAGACCATCACGTTTTTTACGAATAATTTCTTGTGCGAGAAACACGGTAACCCCCATGCGGAATCGGGTGAATGGCGGCGGGTACGCTTACCCGCCCTGCGATCCTGTAGGCCGGATAAGCGAAGCGTCATCCGGCATTGTCTGGCAATCAGTAGCTGCTTGCGCTCTTACCGTCGCCGTGACCCAGCGCCTTCAGCAGGCTTGCCAGCAGGCTGGACGCGCCGAAGCGGTAGTGGCGGGAGTCAGCCCACTCAGCGCCAAACAGTTCGTCGGCAATCGCCAGGAACTGCTGCGCGTCTTCCGCGGTACGTACGCCGCCCGCAGGCTTGAAGCCCACGGTTTTGGACACGCCCATATCGCGGATAACTTCCATCATGATGCGCGCGCTTTCCGGCGTGGCATTGACCGGCACTTTACCGGTAGAGGTTTTGATGAAATCCGCACCGGCTTTGATGGAGATTTCTGACGCCTTACGAATCAGGGCCTCTTCTTTCAGCTCACCGGTTTCGATGATCACTTTCAGCAGCACGTTTGCCGCCGCACACGCGTCTTTACAGGCTTTCACCAGGTCAAAACCGACCTGCTCGTTGCCGGCAATCAGCGCGCGGTACGGGAACACCACGTCAACTTCGTCTGCACCGTAGGCAATTGCCGCGCGGGTTTCCGCCAGCGCAATCTCAATGTCGTCATTGCCGTGCGGGAAGTTAGTCACGGTTGCAATGCGCACGTCCGGCGTGCCCTGCTCTTTCAGCGTTTTGCGGGCAATCGGGATAAAGCGCGGGTAGATACAGACGGCGGCGGTGTTACCCACTGGCGTTTTTGCCTGATGGCACAGGGCGATGACTTTTTCATTGGTGTCGTCATCGTTCAGGGTGGTCAGGTCCATCAGCTTCAACGCGCGCAGGCTGCTTGCAGTTAAATCGGTCATAACATTCTCCAACGGCAGTGCCGTATAAATTTTACCTTGCGGGTCTGTGAGTATTCTAACATTCACCCGCATCCACACTTCGACATTCATCACAGTTAATGAAAACTGCGTACAAATTTGCATTACTGTAATGAGATCTTCTTCAAACTTTAGCGTGCAAATTGCTGACTAAAGCAGCGATACCCCTTGTTGGATCAAAAGCGCCGGCAGGCTGGCTTCCTACAATCCGTTCATCATCCGCAGAACATTCAAGGAAGTGAACATGCCCGACGCCCTGCAACAACGTTGCCAGCACATTGTGACAAGCCCGCTGTTAACCCCGGAGCAAAAACGTCATTTTCTGGCGCTGGAAGCGGAAAATTACCTGCCCTACCCGACGCTATCTCCGGCCGCCCGCGCCGCGCTGGACGAGGGGTTTATCTGCGACATGTACGAAGGTCATGCCCCCTACAAACCGCGTTACGTGCTGCCGGATTATGAAAAATTCCTGGCTAACGGTTCGGAATGGCTGGAGCTGGAAGGCGCGAAAGATCTTGATGACGCCCTCTCTCTGTTAACTATTCTCTATCACCATGTTCCTTCAGTGACATCAATGCCGGTCTATCTGGGGCAGCTTGATGCGCTACTGAACCCGTATGTTAGAATTCTAACACAAGAAGAAATCGATAGCCGAATAAAACGTTTCTGGCGCTATCTCGACAGAACGCTGCCCGATGCGTTTATGCATGCCAACATCGGGCCCGCCGACGGCCCTGTCACCCGTGCCATTCTGCGTGCAGATGCTGAACTGAAGCAGGTTGCGCCCAATCTGACCTTTATCTACGATCCTGAGATCACCCCAGACGATTTACTGCTTGAGGTGGCAAAAAACATTTGTGAATGCAGCAAACCGCATATTTCAAACGGTCCGGTGAATGATAAAATTTTCACAAAAGGGCGTTTTGGCGTGGTGAGCTGTTACAACTCTCTGCCGCTGGCGGGCGGTGGCAGCACCCTGGTGCGCCTTAACCTCAAGGCAATCGCCGAACACAGCACATCCATTGACGACTTCTTCACCCACACGCTACCGCACTACTGCCAGCAGCAAATCGCCATCATCGATGCGCGCTGCGATTTTCTGTACGGGCAATCCGGCTTCTTTCAGAATAGCTTCCTGGTAAAAGAGGGGCTGATTGATGCCGATCGGTTTGTGCCGATGTTTGGCATGTACGGTCTTGCCGAAGCGGTGAACGTACTGTGTAAGAAAGCAGGCATGGCGGGGCGTTACGGGAAAGACGAGCAGGCCAACGCGCTGGGTTATCGCATCAGCGAACAGCTTGCGGCGTTTGTTGAAAATACGTCGGTGAGGCACGGCTGGAAGCATCGCGCGATGCTGCACGCCCAGTCAGGCATCAGCTCCGATTCGGGCACCACGCCGGGGGCGCGTCTGCCGTACGGTGACGAGCCGGATCCTGTCAGTCATCTGCTGGCCGTAGCGCCACACCATAAACACTATCATTCCGGGATCAGCGATATTTTAACGCTGGATGAGACGGTAAAACGCAATCCGCAGGCGGTGGTTCAGCTTTGCCTGGGGGCGTTCAGGGCCGGTATGCGTGAGTTCACCGCGAATGTGGCCGGTAACGATCTGGTACGCGTGACCGGCTATATGGTTCGCTTGTCGGATCTGGAGAAATACCGGGAAGCGGGTTCAAGAACGAACACCACGTGGCTGGGGGAAGAGGCCGCACGCAATACCCGTATTCTGGAACGTCAGCCGCGCGTGATAAGCCATGAACAGCAGATGCGCTTTAGTTAGTCAGGTCATCCCCTTCTCCTGCGTGGACGGGCCGGGCAGCCGCCTGGCGCTGTTCCTGCAGGGCTGCAACCTGCGCTGCAAAACCTGCCACAACCCGTGGACCATCGGGCGCTGCAACGATTGCGGGGACTGCGTGCCCCACTGCCCGCACGACGCGCTGACCATTCAGGCCGGACGCGTCTGGTGGCAGGAGAGTCACTGCCAGCAGTGCGACACCTGCCTGCGCCTGTGCCAGCAGCAGGCCACGCCCATGGCGCACCGCCTGAGCGTCGACGAGATCCTCGTTCAGGTCCGTAAATCCGCGCCCTTTATCGAAGGGATCACCGTGAGCGGCGGCGAAGCCACAACCCAACTGCCGTTTTTGATCGCCCTGTTTACCGCGATCAAAACCGATCCTGAGCTACATCATTTAACCTGCCTGGTAGACAGCAACGGTCTGCTAAGCGAAACCGGCTGGCAAAAACTGCTGCCGGTGCTGGATGGCGCAATGCTGGATCTCAAAGCGTGGGGGAATGAACATCACCGCTTCCTGACCGGACGCGAAAACCCGCAGATTAAGGAGAGCATTCGCTGGCTGGCAGACCGTCACCGTTTGACGGAGCTCCGCTTGCTGGTCATCCCGGAACAGTGTGATTATCTGGAACATATCAAACCGTTGATCGCGTTCATCCTCGAGCTGGGGAATGTTCCGGTGCGTATTAACGCGTTTCATGCACACGGGGTCTACGGCGAGGCGGCGTCATGGCGCAGCGCCACGCAGGAGGATATTGAACCGCTGGCGCGGGCGCTGGAAAAACAGAAGATAACGGTGATTCGTCCGGCGCTATATCTATAGCGTGATACCAAAAACCGAACGGGTATTTTCGAGCAGCGCGCTGGCAATGACCTCTTCAGGTTCCTGACGCAGTTCGCACAGCACGTCAAATACCCGCGCCGCCTGTTCCGGGCGATTCGGCTGCCCCTGAAAACCATTCAGCGGCATATCGGGGGCATCCGTTTCCAGTAACAGCGCAGAGAGAGGCAGCTGCGCCATTACGTCACGGGTTTTACTGGCGCGCGGATAGGAGATGGTGCCACCGACGCCAATTTTATAGCCCAGTTCAATAAAACGCTGCGCCTGCTGCAGGCTGCCGGAAAAACCATGCACTACGCCTCTTCGCGGCAGGTCGATGCGCTTCAGGTGCATCGCCAGTTTGTCATGAGTGCGTCGGGAGTGGAGGATCACCGGCAGATCGTGACGCTTTGCCAGCCGAAGCTGCGCGTCCAGGATCGTCTGCTGGCGTTCAAACTGCGGATCTTCGCGATAGAGATCGAGGCCGATCTCGCCAATAGCGACAAGTTTCTCTCCTGCACGTTGCAGCACCCGATCCAGCTCTTCAAGATGCTCATCACGATGGCGCTCAATCACAATCGGATGCAGGCCGAGCGCGGCATAAAGCGCGGAGTATCGCGCGGAAAGATCCAGCACGCGGGTAAAATAGGCCGCTTCAACCGACGGCACAATGATGGCCTGCACGCCGGCTTCGGCAGCTTTCGCAATGCTTTGCGCTTCATTCCCCGTAAACGGCGGAAAATCAAAATGGCAGTGGGTATCAACAAAGCGGTGCGTCACGCCAGATCCTCATTATCCAGTAAAGCGTCATTCGCCTGCGGAATGTCCACCAGCGGCATGGTCAGGGCGTCATTGGCGACAATTGCAGGTGGCGTAATAATGCGTTTATGCCGATGCAGAGGCGGTTGCTCGGCCAGCATTTTCCCGACGGTCGCCAGGAAGTAACGCCCGCACAGCCGCCCCGTTTTGTAATCCATACGCAACGCAGGCAACCGGCTGCCCAACGCCATGCTCAGCAGCGGCTTAGGCGGATAAATTTCAAAGATGCGCAGCTTGCCCGGGGGTTTTTCAATAAAGCGCTGCATCGCGCCGTAGGTGATTTCATGCTGCTTCGCGATGTTCACCAGCGGCTGCAGGCTGCTGTCGCCCAGCCAGCGCTCCATCCGCTTAAACCACTGGGGGGTGTAATACATTTGCGACGGAACGGTACGGATCACCACGATAGTTTTCGCCCCGCGTCGCGCGGCTTCCTGCACCGGCACCGCGTCGCTGATGCCGCCGTCCAGATAGCTGATGCCATCCAGCAGCGCGCCGGTACGATAAAAACCGGGAATAGCGCTGGAGGCGCGGATGATGTCGAGCCAGTTCTCCTTCTGCGGTGAGAAATAGCCCGGCGAATAGTCATCCCCCCGGCTGGCGCACATCCAGAATTCTTTGCCGCTATCAAACAGGCGGGCAGCGGTATCCATGGCCAGCGGCATCTGGCTGGAGGTCGACTCCAGCAGCCAGTCGAGATCGATCAGGTTGCCGCCGCGCACGAAGCGCACCGGGTTAAAAAATTCTTTCGCCGTGGTGAAGCGCATGATCACTTTTCGCGCGTAGCCGGGCTGGTTACAGACATAGGCAGAGAGATTCTGCGCCCCGGCGGACGTGCCGAAGTAGAGGTCAAACGGGTTGAACTGCGCGCGCATAAATTCATCCAGCACGCCGGCGGTGAAAATGCCGCGCTGTCCTCCCCCCTCGCAGACCAGTGCGAGTTGACCCGCACTAAACGGTTTTAACGTCAGCGGCGCAATATTGCCGAGCGTAACGGGAATTCGTTGCCCCACCTCTGCTTTCCTTTTTTGATTATTTTATCACTCCACAGTAACGCACCCGACCTGTAACGCAAATAAGAAAAAGCCAGTCGCAGTGACTGGCTTTATTTTGTTGAAGGAATATTGCGTTTGCTACGGACGTCTACGACCCGTAAACAGGCTGACCAGGAACAGAATAATACCGACGACGAAGACAATTTTAGCTGCCCATGCCGCTGTACCTGCCAGACCACCAAAGCCCAATGCGGCGGCAATTAACGCGATAACCAGAAATATAATGCCCCAACGAAACATAAGCTTCTCCTTTACCATAGTTAATGTCGGCCGCTAAACGTGAGCGCTCAGGTCACTCACCGGCGTTTTTCCAGAGTCGTTCTTATTTCGCCCGCAGGGTTAAACCTTACGGGCGAATGGTCCAGAATTACTTCGTTTTCAGATCGTTTTTAACGCTTTTAACACCATCAATGGCTTTCGCAATTGACTCGGCGCGTTCACTTTGCGCCTGTGAATCAACCGTACCGGAAAGCTGAACCACGCCATCGGTGGTTTCCACTTTCACCTTACGAGACGGCACGATGTCATCTGCTAACAGTTTAGCTTTGATTTCGCTGGTAGTAGCGGCATCACCGGCATAACCTTTCACCGAGGCGTTTTTACCGTCGCGAACGTGCAGTTTATCGCTCACGGATGCGACACCTTCGACACCCTTCGCCACCTTCACAGCCTGTTCGGCCTGGGCCTGGCTTTCAACAAAGCCACTCAGGGTAACGACCTTTTTGTCGGTCTTAACGGAAATATCGGTGCTCTTGATGGCTTCATCATCCACCAGTGCGGCTTTCACTTTTGCTGTGATAGAGCTGTCGTCCATGAAATTACCGACTTTATTCATAGAGCTATCGATTTTTTGCCCTGCGGTGTCGGCCGTGGACTGTGCTTTATCCATGGTGCTGCTTTCCGCCAGGGCGGAACCGCTAACCAGAACGCTACCCAGTGTTACAGCCAGCAGAGTTTTAGAAATCTTCAGTCTTGTCATATTCATCGATGTATTCCTGTGTTTTACCCGTTATTCGGGCTAAATACTTCCTTAGTAGTTTTATATATCGCGAATAAACACACGGGTGAAATGGAGAACCAATCGACATGCATTGAACAGTTAATTCATCCATGCCCGGTGCTAAACACTGAGTTAAATATAGATCACTCTCACAATGCCGCTTTCAGAATTGCGTAAAAAACGCGCGAATAGCGTGAATTTGCGGTGAATTAAGAACATTCCGCAAGGGACTAATAAGACAGGAATAAAAGAAGAGCACGGCGATTGCCGTGCTCCGGGAGGGGATTAGTGTTCGCGCGTTTTGCGGAACTGAACGTCTGGATAACGTTCCTGCGTCAGGTTCAGGTTGACCATCGTTGGCGCGATATAGGTCAGGTTGTCGCCGCCATCGAGCGCCAGCTGAATTTCGTTCTTACGCTTAAATTCTTCGAATTTCTTCACGTCAGAACACTCAACCCAGCGCGCTGTCGCCACGTTGACCGATTCGTAAATCGCTTCCACGTTGTACTCGCTCTTCAGGCGCGCAACCACCACGTCGAACTGCAGCACACCGACCGCGCCGACAATCAGATCGTTGTTGGCGATTGGACGGAACACCTGGACGGCACCCTCTTCAGAGAGCTGAACAAGGCCTTTCAGCAGCTGTTTCTGCTTCAACGGATCGCGCAGACGAATGCGACGGAACAGCTCCGGTGCGAAGTTCGGAATACCCGTGAACTTCATCATCTCGCCCTGGGTGAAGGTATCGCCGATCTGGATCGTACCGTGGTTGTGCAGACCGATGATGTCGCCCGGATATGCCTCTTCAACGTGCGAACGGTCGCCCGCCATAAAGGTCAGCGCGTCGGAAATCACGACATCTTTACCGATGCGCACCTGGCGCAGCTTCATGCCTTTCTCATACTTACCGGACACCACGCGCATGAAGGCCACGCGGTCGCGGTGTTTCGGGTCCATGTTGGCCTGAATTTTAAAGACGAAGCCGGTGAACTTCTCTTCTTTCGCTTCCACTTCGCGGGTGTCGGTTTTACGCGGCATCGGCTGAGGTGCCCACTCCACCAGACCGTCCAGCATGTGGTCAACGCCGAAGTTACCCAGCGCGGTACCGAAGAAGACCGGGGTAATTTCGCCGCTCAGGAACAGTTCTTTGTCGAACTCGTGAGACGCACCCTTCACCAGCTCCAGCTCGTCGCGCAGCTGCGCGGCCAGCTCTTCGCCAACGGCGGCATCGAGATCCGGGTTGTCCAGACCTTTCACAATGCGCACTTCCTGAATGGTGTGGCCTTTACCGGTCTGATACAGGTAAGTTTCGTCTTTATAGAGGTGATAAACCCCTTTGAACAGCTTACCGCAGCCAATTGGCCAGGTGATTGGCGCACAGGCGATCTTCAGCTCGTTTTCCACTTCATCCATCAGCTCCATCGGGTCACGGATGTCACGGTCGAGTTTGTTCATAAAGGTGAGGATCGGCGTATCGCGCAGACGGGTAACTTCCATCAGCTTGCGGGTACGATCTTCTACACCCTTCGCGGCGTCGATCACCATCAGACAGCAGTCCACCGCCGTCAGGGTACGGTAGGTATCTTCGGAGAAGTCTTCGTGCCCCGGGGTGTCCAGCAGGTTCACCAGGCAGTCGTGATACGGGAACTGCATCACGGAGGTGGTAATCGAAATACCACGCTGCTTTTCCATCTCCATCCAGTCAGATTTTGCATGCTGGCTGGAGCCACGGCCTTTAACGGTACCCGCAGTCTGGATCGCCTGTCCGAACAGCAACACCTTCTCGGTGATGGTCGTTTTACCGGCATCCGGGTGCGAGATAATGGCAAAAGTACGGCGCTTGGCCACCTCTTGCAGATAAGGAGACAACGTCATAATTAAATCTTCTTTTATAAGCGCGGCAGCACGCCACGCATCATGGAATACAAAATTGCGGCTATTTTACCCATCAACGGGGGGCAGGCAATCATTGTTTACACAGGAGTTGCTCCAGTTCGGTCAATGACGTGACGGTCCAGGTTGGCTCGATGCCTTCAGGCTTCACGCGGCCATGCGCATTCAGCCAGACGGTCGACAAACCTGACTTCATACCTCCAAGAATATCAGACTCTGCGGTATCACCCACCATCAGCACGCGATCGCGGTCGGGATTACCGGCCTGCGCCAGCGCATAATCGAAAATTCGCGGATCCGGTTTCGGCACGCCGACCTCTTCCGAGATCACCAGTGCGTCAAAATGATCGCGCAGGCCGGTGCGCTCAAGGCGGATCTGCTGCAGGGCGGTAAAACCATTGGTGATGATCCCCAGTTTCACCTTGCCTTTCAACGCATTCAGCAGGGAAACCGCGCCCGGCAGGGGCGCACAGATATCGGCCATGGCGTTAAGGAAAGCCTCGTTCAGCGTGCCCGGACTAACCTTTAAGCGCTCCGCCCAGACGTCAAATCGCTGGTGCTGAAGTTGTAACGCAGTGATGGCACCGTTCTGGTAATCCACCCACAGCGGCTTGTTCACCGCCTGATAGTCCTGAAAATCTTCGGCGGTGAAGGTCACGCTATAGTCGAGAAACATCCGCTGTAGGCCGCCGAACGAGTCAAACGTAAACAGCGTTTCGTCGGCATCAAAGAAAATCCAGTCCCATTTCATCGTTACAACCTTATATTCGTTATCCAATTGGCAGAGCCATGATAATGGCGTCTTCACGTCCCTCTGCGGTGGGGTAGTAGTTACGTCGGACTGTCGCCTCGTTAAAGCCTAAGCTTTCATAGAGCGCGATGGCGGCGACATTCGACGCGCGCACCTCCAGCCACAGGGTGAAAACGTCGCGGGTTTCGAGCTCACGAATGAGATGCTCAAGCAGTTCTCTGCCCAGCCCACGGCGCTGAAATGCCGGGTCGACGGCGATGTTAAACAGCGTCGCCTCGTCAAGAACCACCTGCGTGATGGCAAACGCGGCCAGGGTGCCGTCAACGTCCAGACGGTAGTTCAGATAGCGCTCGCCCTGATTGCTGGCAAACGTTTTTTCGCTCCACGGAAAGGCGTGGGCGCGTGTTTCAATCGCGAACGCTGCGGTCAGGTCAGGCGTCGTGAGGGAAGAAATCGTGTTCATATTCGCAGATTTGTTGCCATAGCGCGCTGCGCGCCTTTGGATTGGCTTTCAGCTCGTCCAGCGCTGGTGAGCTGATTTGGCTCCCCTGAAGAGAGATGTCGTTTGTCTCTCCGATGCGCCAGCTGTTACAGCGGCTATCAGGAGGAAGCATGGCAACCCGTTCCGGCGTCAGCTGTAAGACCTGGTCGGGCGTCAGCTTCAGGCTGCGAAGGACATCACCGATCAGGGGCTCATTCAGGGCAGGCAGTTCTTCCGCCACCATCACCAGCCGAACGTGCGCGGGGATGGAGATGGCGATTTCGCCCTGCAACGCCGTCGGGCGACGCAAAGCCCACTGGGTGATGCCCAGCTGCTGCAACTGCCAGTCTCGTCGGGATGTCATAGGGATAACTCCTGTCTCTCAGGCGCGCAAATATAGCAAATGTGTCGAAAGTGCGCCATCTACCTACTATAATCCCCGCCTGAGTTTATTGAGGAACAATTCATGTCTGCATTTACCCCGGCAAGTGAAGTCTTGCTGCGTCACAGTGATGATTTCGAAGAAAGCCGTATTCTGTTTGCCGGAGATATGCAGGATGACCTGCCCGCGCGTTTCGACTGTGCTGAAAGCCGTGCCCACACCCAATACTACCACCACTGGCAGGTGCTGAGCCGCCAGATGGGCGAGCGCGCACGCTTCAGCCTGGTGGCGGAGCAGAGCGATATTGCCGACTGCGATACGCTGATCTACTACTGGCCGAAGAACAAGCCAGAAGCCCAGTTCCAGCTGATGAACCTGCTCTCCCTGCTGCCGGTTGGCTGCGATATTTTCGTGGTCGGTGAAAACCGCAGCGGTGTCCGTAGCGCCGAGCAGATGCTGGAAGCCTACGCGCCGCTAACCAAAGTCGACAGCGCGCGCCGCTGCGGTCTGTATCATGGCCGTCTGGAAAAACAGACAACGTTTGATGCCAATACCTTCTGGGATGAGTATCAGCTTGAAGGCCTGACCATCAAAACCCTGCCGGGTGTCTTCAGCCGTGACGCGCTGGATACGGGCAGCAAGCTGCTGCTCTCCACCCTGACGCCGCACACCAAAGGCAAAGTGCTGGACGTGGGCTGCGGCGCGGGCGTGCTTTCAACGGTGCTTGCCAGCCATTCACCAAAAGTGCGCTTAACCCTGTGTGACGTGAGCGCCCCTGCGGTTGAAGCAAGCCGCGCAACGCTTGCGGCCAACGGCATTGAAGGCGACGTGATTGCCAGCAACGTCTTCTCTGACGTCACCGGCCGCTTTGACATGATCATCTCTAACCCGCCGTTCCACGACGGGATGGAAACCAGCCTCGAAGCTGCGCAAACCCTGATCCGTGGCGCGACTCGTCACCTCAACAGCGGCGGCGAGCTGCGCATCGTGGCGAACGCCTTCCTGGCGTACCCGAAAGTGCTGGACGAAACCTTCGGCTTCCACGAAGTGATCGCCCAGACGGGCCGCTTTAAGGTCTACCGCACCGTGATGACGCGTCAGGCAAAGAAATAATTCGCCATACAATGGAGGCCGGATAAGCGCCAGCGCCATCCGGCAAGCAGGCGTCGCAATTCCGTCCATTTTTGCAGCAATCAATAAAAGGTGCGCACTTTTCTGTTGACGTAAAGCTGAAAACATCTAGAATGCGCCTCCGTGGTTACGATACTTTTACAGTATCGATGGTATGCGAAGGTGGCGGAATTGGTAGACGCGCTAGCTTCAGGTGTTAGTGTCCTTACGGATGTGGGGGTTCGAGTCCCCCCCCTCGCACCATAAATCACGTTGATATTGCTCGCACTGGGCGAAGGTGGCGGAATTGGTAGACGCGCTAGCTTCAGGTGTTAGTGTCCTTACGGATGTGGGGGTTCGAGTCCCCCCCCTCGCACCAACGAGGCGATATCAAAAATAGTAAGATGACTGTGCGAAGGTGGCGGAATTGGTAGACGCGCTAGCTTCAGGTGTTAGTGTCCTTACGGATGTGGGGGTTCGAGTCCCCCCCCTCGCACCAATTATCTTATCTCCCTTCTGTAATACCTCTTATTTTCCCTGTTATTTCAAACTCATCATTATCACCAGAATTGCGCTGACTAATGCGACGCATGATGGCAGTAACACATAATGGCGTAGGTGCTTATGCCAGATCATGCCTGACGTCATCAGCAGCCCTGACACAATGATGGCCTTCCAGCTTTCGATGGAGAGATCGGCAAACATCAAACCGCCAAGGATTACGCCCGGCAGCAATACTCCCCATGCACTTCCCAGCGCCCTGTTCAACATACATCGCCCTTTCATAACGATAATGATAAACAATATCATATGATAAAAATTATCATTTGTCAGTGCAGTGAAGCAAAAAAAATCGCCCTTTCCCCTTATGTAGAATGACAGAGATTTCCTAAGGTGATAAATTGCTCACCTGTTAACTACACATAAAGTTTTTCTTATAATTACGCTTTGAGTTTTTTGCATAATTAAGTGCGAAACCACACCTATTCATCTGTTTTAATTAAGTTTTAATAAAAACGCACGACTATGACATCACAATCCTGGCGGTCTTTGGTTCAAAAAAAATATCAATTATCGTTACGTTTATTTTTATTTCTGAACGCAACGTCAGCCGTGTTCTCGGTAACAAACCCGCTCTATTCTGTACGCGTGTTTTCTGCCCCTCTGATTGCTATTTTCGCGATCAGTACTGGCCTGTTCGTCTGGCACTGGAAAAAGCGCGCGCGGAAGATAAATATTCCTGCCGTTTCAGCAATCTTTGGTATTTTGTGGGCCTGGCAAATAGATTCGAAATTTTCGCTAATTACCCATGACCAGGCGATGTATTTGATAATAGCTTTACTCACGGTGCTTTTTATCGGAACGCTGGCCTTCGCCAGTAATATCAAAGCATTTACGCTGCACTCGCTCCCCGCCTTTATTGTCTGCCTGTGGTTAAGTGACCAGGATATATGGCTAAGAATGTCCTATTCTTTCGCACTTCCTGTGGTGGCTATTGCTATTCATAACATTTTGCAACGGCGCAACGATCGCTTCGCCCAGGAGCTGCTCTCTCGCCTGCTGGAAGAACGGGAAACTCTGACCGATCTCAGTATGATGGACCCGCTAACCGGGCTCTATAATCGTCGCGGCCTGCAGAGCCGTCTGGAGAACCTGCCGGCGGTAGAAAACGGCGAACATTTTGTTCTTTTGATGGATATCGACCACTTCAAAGCCTATAACGACCATTATGGCCATATGATGGGTGACCAGGCGCTGAAGCGCGTCTCTGCGGCAATTCGTGATGCCGTCCGTTCGCGCGATATTGTGGCGCGTTTCGGTGGGGAAGAGTTCATGGTGCTGCTGACGAATATTTCACTTGAACACGCCCGCCATACGGCAGAACGGATCCGTCAGAAAGTCTATGATTTGAAAATCCCCCATCTGTTCAACGAAAGCGTCGCCACCAATGTCACCATCAGCATCGGTATTGCCATTTTCGAAAACGAGGACGTGGAAAGCGCTCTGGAGAGAGCGGACAGAGCCCTCTATGAAGCAAAGCATTTAGGTCGCAATAACATTCTGCTGAGTGAAGAGCTACAAACCGCTTAAGCGCGTCTTCGGTTAATCAGGACAAAAGTCTTGCCATTGATATGAGCAATAGTTAGGATTGGCAATCATTATCATTTAGATTTCTATCTCAACTATGGCTACGCATACCGCACACATCGTTGAACCACTCCTCTGGCGAGCGCCCCTCACCAGCGGGAATGCGTCGCTTGCGGATGCCATACGGGACAAGATTGCTAAGACGCGCGCCCACCTGCTGGACTTTATCAGGCTTGATGAAGCGCCCCCGCACCACGCCATGACGCTCGCTGAGTGGCAGCAGCCCTCTACGCTGCAGTCGCTGCTTGCAACCTATTCCGACCATATCTATCGCAATCAGCCGACCCTAACGCGGGAAAATAAACCTCTGCTTTCCCTGTGGGCACAGTGGTATATCGGGCTGATGGTTCCCCCACTCATGCTGGCAGTATTAACCCAAAAGAGCATGCTGGCGCTCTCCCCGGATCATTTTCACGTCGAGTTCCACGAAACTGGCCGAGCAGCCTGCTTCTGGATTGATCTGCACGAAGATCGCGGCGCAGAGCAGTTCTCTGCTCAGGAACGTCTGGAACAGCTTGTCATCCAGGCCCTGATCCCAGTAGTAGAGGCACTTGAAGCAACGGGCGAGATCAACGGGAAGCTTATCTGGAGTAATACCGGGTATTTAATTCACTGGTATTTAACAGAAATGAAGCCGCTGCTTGGCGATGAGAAAGTGGAGGCCCTGCGCCAGTCCTGCTTCTTTGCCAAACAGCTTTCCGATGGTCGCGATAATCCGTTATTCCGTACCGTTGTGCTCCGTGACGGGCTTCTGGTACGCCGTACCTGCTGCCAGCGCTATCGCCTGCCGGACGTTAAGCAGTGCGGGGATTGCACGCTGAAGTAGTGCAGTGAATTGCCCGGTGACGCTTCGCTTACCGGGCCTACAAAAACCTCGACTCGTAGGCCGGGTAAGGCGCAGCCACCACCCGGCACAAGGTCTTTAAGCCACCTGCTGATTGTCCTCTTCCCCATTACGCTGTGCTTCTTCCGCTTCCTGCTCCAGCAGCTGCTTCTCGTACACTTTGAAGAACGGGTAGTAGATGATTGCCGACACGCAGGCCAGAACCACAACCAGGATAGCCGCGCGGAAATCCCAGCCCAGGGCCCATGCTGCGCCTATCGGCGCCGGTGCCGTCCAGGGAACCACTGAAATAACACGACCAATCAGATCAAACGTCATCGCCGCCCAGGCCAGCAAGGCGTTAACCATCGGGGCTAGCAGGAACGGAATAAAGAACACCGGGTTCATTACGATCGGCGTACCGAAGATAACGGGTTCGTTGATGTTGAAGAAGCTGGGCACCACGCTCAATCGGCCAATAGAGCGTAAATGCGCTGAACGGCTGCGCAGATAGCAAATCACCAGACCCATCGTCGCACCCGACCCGCCAATCACGATGAAGAACGTCCAGAAGGCTTCCATAAAAATATGTGGCAGAGGATGGCCGGCAGCCAGCGCGGTCTGGTTCGCTCCGAGGTTAGTCAGCCAGAACATCTGCAGCATCCCGGAGACAATAGCCGCTCCGTGGATCCCGGCGAACCACAGCAAATGACCAATCAACACCGCCAGCAGGATCGCGGGCAGCGAATCCGCCGCGGAAACCAGAGGCTTGAAGATGGACATAATTGCCTGCGGGATCAGCATGTCAAACTGAGACTGAATCACCAGGCTCAGCGGATAAAGCGTTAACACCACCACCAGCACCGGAATCAGCAGGTCAAAGGAGTTTTTGATCATCGGCGGCACCTGGTCCGGCAGGCGAATACCGATGTTATGCGCCTTCAGGAAACGCATCATTTCAACGCAGTAAATTGCCACCAGAATGGCGGTAAAAATACCCGTTCCACCCAGGCTGTCGACGGGAAGCGTGCCTTTGGTTTTCGGGGCGGCAACCAGCAGAAACGCCATCAGCGACAGCATGGCGCACATGAACGGATCCAGCTGGTGCGTTTTGACATAATGTTTGCCAAGGTTATAGGCGATGGCCGCGCAGATATAAATGGACATAATGCCCATCGTCATATCAAACGGCGTCAGGATCTGGCCTTCAAACTGCTTCGCCATATCCAGCCAGGCGCGTGCGAAACCCCAGGTGGTATCAGGCGAAAACGGTGGGTAAGCAAACACTAATAAAAATGAACCCACAATCATGAACGGCATCGCGGAGATGAACCCATCACGGATAGCCATGACATGACGCTGGGACGAGATCCGCCCGGCGATCGGGCTCACGTAATTTTCAACGAAACGGAATATCAGATTAAACGCAGCATGGTTGGCAGACATGGTTGATCTCCTGTCAGACGTTTATTACAGGCGCGCTCGCGCCGCACGTTGTTCCATAAATCAGCTTCACAACCTTGCTGGCTTGCGTACCAGCGGTACTGCTCAGACGAAATGGTTTCATAATTGGCTCTTATTATTGGATACAGGGGACGTTACATACTCAGTATTAATCTACGCATCACGCTCTGCAACCGGTTACTGTAACCGGTTTCTGTGATTGTGAAGAGGATCCAGAAATCAGCCATCCTGGATATTTGTTACTTAAGAGATATTTACAGAGCATAAATTCTTATGACAGATTACGCAGGATATTTGTCAGGAGGAAACAATGAGTTTGCAGTCCGTACAGCAGTTTTTTGCCGACAACGCGCCGGAAATAGAGGTAATAGAACTTAGCCAGAGTACGGCTACCGTTGCGCTGGCTGCTGCCGCCCACCGTGTAGAGCCGGGACAAATCGCCAAAACCCTATCGTTGAAGGTTAAAAATGAGGTGATTCTGGTGGTGGCGAAGGGTGATGCGCGTCTGGATAACAAAAAACTGAAAGACACGTTTGGCGCGAAAGCACGCATGCTCAGCAGTGATGAAGTGGTTACCGTGACGGGTCATCCCGTTGGTGGCGTCTGCCCGTTTGGGCTTGAAAACCCACTTGCGGTTTACTGCGATATCTCTTTAAAACAATACGCTGAAGTGCTCCCCGCCGCTGGCGCTATCCATAGTGCCGTACGTATTTCTCCGGACAGAATGGCAGAGCTGACTTCAGCAAAGTGGGTTGATGTGTGCATCTGAATGACGCGCCAGGGCATATCTGGCGCGCAAAAGGTACAGGTTACAAAAATGTCGGTTTGCTTAGCCCCACAGTTCGCGGTTCTCTAACCGGAAGATGGGTAAGAATATCCGCTGCATCAAGCAATCCTACGTCAGAATTCACCCCTAGCTTCACCATCGCATTAAACTTATGCGCGCGAATAGTCTTGATATTGCGTTCAAGCTGCGCCGCGATTTCGGGAATGGAATATCCGCATGACATATAACGTAAAATTGCTCTTTCCGTTGGGCTTAACATCCGGTTCTGACTGCAGTACCAGTGGTTAAGCATATTGTCATTAATGCGCAGCGTTTCGCTCAACAATACCACTAACTCCTTCAGCAGGTGTTCAAGGGTCACCGATTTACTGACCACACCGTGAAGACGTGAAGGCGAAAGATGGCTAATCAATCTCGCCTCCATCTCATCCGAGACCAGGATAATGCGCTGAATATGGCTATGCGTAAACGCGAGATCCCGCAGATGCGCCAGGCAGTTACGTCGTTCTTCTCGCGCATCGGAAAGCGAATAGATCAGCGAGAAAAAATTCACGTGTTGCAGTGCTTTCTTAAAGCCATCAAAATCATTAAACAGGTGCAGTTGATATTGGCTGAGTTCAGGCTGCGTAAAAAGATGCTGCAGCCCGACCGCACTCATCGAGCAATTTTCGATGATGGCGATATGTCTTGTTGAATCGGTTTTTTCCATTCCTCGAACTCTCCATAGGCTGACATTAAACTCAGCTCTCTCATTCCCTGTGTACTGTTGATCCAGGCGTACATATCGGCATTACTCCGCAATGACAGCCTTCGCATCGCACTGTTTTTCTGCGCACTGATCGTTTTATTGCTCTTTTTAAGCAACGTAGCGATTTGGTTAATCCCCCACCCTTTGCCTAACAGGCGAAGCACCTTACGTTCTGAGTGCGTGAGCGCAATAAAGTGTTCTTCGTCATCCTCACTTTCCTCAGGTTCTGGGGTTAATAACGTCTGGCTTATCCGTTCTGCGCGTTCACTCCCTGCCCGGATAGCGTTAACGACACCTTCGATAGGTTCCATATCAGAAAGCAGCGTGCTTTCCGGCCGCATAAGCAGCTCAACGGCAATAGGGTAAAACGGCCGGGAGACCAAAAAGATCCAGTGGATTTCCCGGTACTGGTTCAGTAAGCGGTAATACTCTTCGAGCGTACCCCGTGGGTTCCTGTATTCGCCTGAAACGTCGGCGATAATCACATCTGCGCGGCGCAACTGAAGCAGGGTTAACTCCTGCAGTGAGCGGCAGTAGGTCAATTCAAAATCGGGGAAATGACGTGCCATCACGTCCCCTAACCCATTCTGCATGACGGGTATCCGGCTAATGACAACGCCATGCTTACCAGGCAACGACAACATAGACCCTCCGTGTCCATTTTCCTTCGGTGCGTCATGTAAAACGCACCAGGGTATAAATATTTTCTTCCCTGAGTATAAAAAGATTAATACAAGCAGAAGATGAGATATGTTCTTAGTTTAGGAAATGCCTAAAACAGCGCTAATATCTCACAAAGCGCAAATCAATTTAATTGTGCAGACATTAAAATAACAACAAAATAAAATTAGAATTTCTAAATACAAATATTTTATTATTTCAAATTAATAATTCATCGTATTAATAAATTAATCCTGTAAGTCGTCGTGACGAGGGGGGGGGTAACTGTTTGCATAAACCTTGATCTGACCCACAGCAAGAGCCACTGCACTTTGTGCTAAAAGTAGGCATTACGGGCCAACCGGCAACTATTCACCTTATCTTCGGGATAATACATGCAGGCAGATCGGTCAACGCAGCGTGCTATCACGCGGCTCTGTATTCAGTGCGGTCTTTTTCTGCTCCAGCACGGCGCGGAAAGCGCGCTGGTCGAGGAGCTTTCAACCCGGCTGGGGCTGGCGCTGGGGATGGACAGCGTTGAGAGCGCTATCTCATCCAACGCCATTGTGCTGACCACCATTAAAGACGGGCAGTGTCTTACGTCCACCCGTAAAAATCACGACCGCGGCATTAATATGCACGTTGTAACCGAGGTCCAGCACATCGTCATCCTGGCTGAGCATAAGCTTCTCGATCTCAAGGAGATTGAAAAACGTTTTAACCAAATCAAGCCATTACGTTATCCACGCTGGCTGGTCGTGCTCATGGTGGGGCTGTCATGCGCCTGTTTTTGTAAGCTCAATAAAGGCGGCTGGGACGGCGCGATCGTCACCTTTTTCGCCAGCAGCATCGCCATGTACGTGCGCCAGCTGCTGACGCACCGGCAGTTGCACCCGCAAATTAACTTCTGCATTACCGCATTTGTTGCCACTACGGTGTCTGGCCTGCTGCTGCGCCTGCCGCAGTTTGCCGCTACCCCGACGATTGCGATGGCCGCCAGCGTGCTTCTGCTGGTGCCGGGCTTCCCGCTGATTAACGCCGTTGCCGACATGTTTAAAGGGCACATCAATACCGGGCTGGCACGCTGGGCTATCGCCAGCCTGCTGACGCTGGCGACCTGCATCGGCGTGGTGATGGCGATGACGCTGTGGGGGTTACGAGGATGGGCGTGATAGATATTCTGCTGGCGCTGGCACAGGACATGGCCCTGGCGGCCATTCCTGCCGTCGGCTTTGCGATGGTATTTAACGTTCCGCAACGCGCTCTGCCGTGGTGTGCGCTGCTGGGTGCAATTGGCCACGGCTCGCGAATGGTGATGATGACGGCGGGCTTTAACATCGAATGGTCGACGTTTATCGCCTCTATGCTGGTCGGCAGCATCGGTATTCAGTGGTCGCGCTGGTATCTGGCGCATCCGAAAGTGTTCACCGTCGCCGCCGTTATCCCGATGTTCCCCGGCATATCTGCCTATACGGCGATGATTTCCGCGGTGAAAATCAGCCATTTTGGCTACACCGAGCCGCAGATGATTCTTCTCCTTAGCAACTTTCTTAAGGCGTCCTCCATCGTCGGTGCGCTCTCTATCGGGCTGTCGATACCCGGGCTATGGCTCTACCGCAAACGCCCGCGCGTTTGATATTTGTGTTATTTCGCTGCCGTGGAGATAATCTTTCTGGTCCGTTTGGTAAAAATAAGGAAAGGATGTGGCTAACTCTGGCAGCGAACACCCCGATCACAGTGAAGAATCGAGCCTGAAAGAGAAAATTTTTCAGAGCGCTATCGCGCTGTTTGCCGAATTTGGACTGAACGGTGCCCGCATGGAGCAGATCGCGGAGAAAGCAGGTACCACCAAACGCATGGTCGTTTATCATTTTAAAAACAAAGAAAATCTCTACCTGCTCGTCCTGGAGTACGTTTACACCCAAATTCGCGCCAGTGAAAAGGCGCTTAGCCTGGCGGATATGCCTCCCGTCGAAGCGCTGGTCCATCTGGTTGAAGCCACCTTTGACTATCATGCCGACCACCCGGATTACATCCGTATTATCTGCATGGAAAACATGCAGCGCGGCCGTTTTATGCAGCAGTCAAACTATCTGCGGCAGGTCAACCGCAGCGCGCTCGACCTGCTGGAAGGCATCCTGCGCCGGGGCAAAGAAAAACAGCTTTTCAGCCAGACGGTTGACGCCCGCGACCTTCATCGTCTGATCAGTAGCTTCAGCTTTCACTACGTTGCCAACAGCTACACCTTCACCCTGCTGTTTGAAGAGGGTGCAGACGAGCAGGCCCAGCGCCAGCACTACCGTAAAATGGCCGTTCAGGTGGCGCTGCGTTATACCTGCCCCTAAAATTGCTTGCAATTAAATCGCGCACAATCTATATTCATTTCATGAACGCAAAAACGAACGACACGACCGCTGCGCTCCTGCTGGATAACCAGCTCTGTTTTGCCCTCTATTCGGCAAATCTGGCGCTTAATAAGCTGTACCGGCAACTGCTGGCGCCGCTAAACCTGACTTACCCGCAATATCTGGTGATGCTGGTGCTGTGGGAGCAGGATGACGTGACGGTGTCGGACATCGGTGAACGGCTGTTCCTTGACTCCGCAACGCTGACGCCGCTTCTGAAGCGTCTGGAAAGCGCAGGGCTAATCAACCGCCACCGCTCGCGTAAAGATGAACGTCAGGTCGCCGTCACGCTGACTGAAGCCGGACGTGAACTTCAGCAGCAGGCACTGGGTATCCCACACGCGGTGGGGTGCGCCGCACAGTGTGATACCGACACCATGCTGGCGCTCAAGCAGCAGTTGGAACTTTTGCGACAACAGATTCAACGCGCGTAAGGCTATACTTTACGCGTCTTTATTTACCTACATACATCGCACGCTATTTAATAGCGCATACAAAAGTAAGATGAGGAACCTGCCATGTCTTTAGAAAAAGTTGTTTATACCGCCAAAGCAAAAGCAACCGGGGGCCGTGACGGCCGCGCGACCTCTTCCGATGGAGTTCTGGACGTTAAACTGGGCGTGCCCAAAGAGATGGGCGGTATGGGTGGAGAAGTCACGAACCCTGAGCAGCTGTTTGCTGCGGGTTACTCTGCCTGCTTCCTGGGCGCGATGAAGTTTGTGGCGGCTCGCGACAAATTTACCCTGCCAAAAGAAGCGTTTATTGAAGGCGAAGTGGGTATCGGCCCGCTGCCGACCGGTTTTGGTATCGAAGCAAAACTGAATATCCACGTTGAAGGTATGGATCCTGCGGAAGCCAAAAAGCTGGTCGATGCGGCGCATATTGTTTGCCCGTACTCTAACGCGACCCGCGGCAACATCGACGTGACCCTGAATATCATCGCGTGATAACTGCCTGATGGCGCTGCGCTTTTCAGGCCTACGACTGTAGCCCCGGTAAGCGCAGCGCCACCGGGGAAATCCCCTCCATCCCCTCCCCTCTCTGTGCTACCATAAGCCCATATCACGCCCGTAGTAATCAGTTGAGTAAGCGTTATGTCCTCCAGAATTCTGACCACCAGCATTGCTGGCATTGATGCCTTTATGCGCGACCCACGCGGTGTGTTGACCCACGCCGAAGGCGGCACGGTTGCGGTTTTTGCCGACAACGCGCCGGCGTTTTACGCAATCACGCCGGAACGTCTGGCGCAGCTTCTGGAGATCGAAGCGCAGATGTCACGTCCGGCAAGCGACGTCACGCTGGATAACCAGTTTTTTGAAGAACCGGTTAATACCCCGCTAACCGTTCCGATGGGCAAATTTGTCCTGTACGCGGGCTGGCAGCCTGACGCAGATTTTCAGCGGCAGGCAGCATTGTGGGGCATTGCGTTAACCCAGCCAGCCACCGCGGAAGAGCTCGCCGCGTTTATCGCCTGGTGGCAGGCGGAAGGCAAAGTGTTCACCCACATTCAGTGGCAGCAAAAGCTCGCGCGTCATCTTCAAATTACCCGCGCCAGTAACAATGGCCAGCCTAAGCGCGATATCAACACGTTTTCAGAACCGGATAAACAGATCCCGAGTGGATTCCGAGGTGCGAAATGAAGAACGTCGGCGACCTGATGAAACGTCTGCAAAAAATGATGCCAGCCAACGTGAAGCCCGCCTTCACCACGGGTGAAGAGCTGCTGGCGTGGCAAAAGGAGCAAGGTAAAATTCGTGCCGCCGCGCTCGCCCGCGAAAACCGGGCGATGAAAATGCAGCGCACCTTTAACCGCTCCGGTATTCGTCCCCTGCATCAGAACTGCTCGTTTGATAACTATAAAATTGAGACCAGCGGGCAGATGAACGCGCTCGCCGCCGCGCGTCAGTACGTGGATGAATTTGACGGCAATATCGCCAGCTTCATTTTTAGCGGCAAGCCGGGCACAGGTAAAAACCACCTCGCGGCCGCCATCTGCAACGAACTGCTTCTGCGCGGTAAATCGGTCCTCATCATCACCGTGGCCGATATCATGTCCGCCATGAAAGACACCTTCAGCAACCGTGAAACCAGCGAAGAGCAGCTTCTTAACGATCTGAGCAATGTCGATCTACTGGTCATCGACGAGATTGGCGTTCAGACCGAATCCCGTTATGAAAAGGTCATTATTAACCAGATAGTCGATCGCCGCTCTTCGTCCAAACGTCCCACCGGGATGCTGACGAACCACAACATTGACGAGATGACCCGCTTACTGGGTGAACGCGTCATGGACCGCATGAAGCTGGGCAACAGTCTGTATGTCATTTTCGACTGGGACAGTTACCGCAGCCGCGTCACCGGCAAAGAGTATTAAGACAGTTCCAGGAATCGCCAGCAGGGCGCAGGTATATACTGGAACCCCTTCCGGCCCAAAACGGACCTTTTTGAGAAAGCCATTATGAAAAAACAGATTCTTATCAGCACCTTTTTAGGCGCGATGCTGATTACCGGCGCAGCACAAGCGGCTTCGTGGCAGGAGTCCCTGTCAAGCGCAGCGAATGAGCTGACCAAAGAGAGCAGCAGCGCCCAGGGCGGGCTCTCGGCCTCTTCTCTCACCAGCCTGCTGAGCAACAGTTCCCAGAGCCTGAGCGCGGGCACGATGAACAACGCGGCGGGGATTCTGGAATATTGCGCTAAGCAAAAGCTGGCCTCGGTGACCGACGCGCAAAACGTGAAAAACCAGGTGCTGGGTAAACTGGGTCTCGACACGCAGGAGCAAAAAGCGGATACCAGCTATATGGACGGCATTCAGGGCCTGCTTAACGCGCAAAACGGCCAACAGCTTAACCTGAGCACCCTCGGCAACTCCGCCCTGGCAAAACAGGTGAAAACCAAAGCCTGCGATCTGGTGCTGAAACAAGGCGTTAATTTCATCTCCTGATCCGCCCCATTTTCTGCCACAACACGCCGCGTTTAATGCGATAGGCTTGCATCGCGGCGTTAAACGAGCGTTTTTCCTACCTGCCACCGTCTCAGCGTCCGTTTGTCAGGATGCGACCATCCTCATAAAAACGATTTTATAAACCAAATCCTAACAACAGCACACTTTCGTGACACTAAAATTGCAGCTAAACGACATCGCCATTACATTGTCTTACCAAAAATAAACAGTTAGCCAGCGAAGCACCTGGCGTCATGAGGATATGCTGTTGTCAGAATTCATCTCTCTTATCCTTTTTCTGGCTTCCGTCGGCGTTTATGCCTGGAAAGCCGGCCGTAACACCTGGTGGTTTATCGCCACGCTGGTGGTGCTCGGCATTTTTATCGTTTTAAACATTACCTTATACGCCAGCGATTACTTCACCGGCGACGGCATTAACGATGCTGTGCTCTACACCCTGACGAACAGCCTGACGGGCGCGGGAGTAGGTAAATACATCCTTCCGGGGCTGGGACTGATCGTGGCGCTGGTGACGATTTTCGGCGCGCTCGCCTGGGTGCTGCGCCGCCGTCGCCATCTTCCTCACCATCATGGCTACAGCCTGCTGGCGCTTTTCCTGGCGCTGGCCTCCGTTGACGCCAGCCCCGCGTTTCATCAGATCACCGAGCTTGTAAAATCCCAGTCGCGCGACGGCGATCCGGACTTCGTGGCCTACTATAAAGAGCCGTCGAAAACGATCGCCAACCCGAAGCTCAATCTGGTCTACATCTACGGTGAAAGCCTGGAGCGCACCTACTTTGATAACGATGCGTTTCCGAACCTCACGCCGGAACTGGGCGCGCTGAAAAACGAAGGCCTCGATTTCAGCCACACCATGCAGTTACCCGGCACGGATTACACTATCGCCGGGATGGTGGCCTCCCAGTGCGGTATCCCGCTGTTCGCACCTTTTGAAGGCAACGCCTCCGCCTCGATGTCGACGTTCTTTCCGCAGAATATTTGCCTGGGCGATATCCTGAAAAACTCCGGCTATGAAAACTACTTTATGCAGGGAGCAAACCTGCGCTTTGCCGGAAAAGATGTGTTCCTGAAATCCCACGGTTTTGACCACCTGTATGGCTCAGAAGAGTTAAAAACGACGGTTGCCGATCCCACCTACCGCAACGACTGGGGCTTCTATGACGATACGGTGCTGGACGAAACCTGGAAGAAATTCGAGGAACTTTCCCGCGCCGGGAAGCGTTTTTCTCTCTTTGCGCTGACGGTAGATACGCACCATCCGGACGGGTTCGTCTCGCGCACCTGTAAGCGAAAAAGCTATGACGTGGACGGCAAAAACAACAAGTCTTTCAGCGCCGTGACCTGTAGCCAGGAGCACATCGCCGCGCTGGTCGAGAAAATCAAAGCCTCGCCCTGGTTTAAAAACACCGTCATCGTCGTATCGTCTGACCATCTGGCAATGAAAAACAGCGCGTGGGACCAGCTCAGCAAGCAGGATCGCAGCAATCTTTTCTTCGTGCTGCGCGGCGACCAGCCGCAGCAGGAGTTAATCGCCACCAAACGCAACTCCATGGATAACGGCGCAACCGTGCTGGACATTCTGGGGGGCGACAACTTTATTGGCCTCGGGCGCAGCACGCTGTCGGGGCAATCCCTGTCGGAAGTGTTCCTCAACATGAAGGAAAAGATCCTCGCCTGGAAGCCAGACATCATCCGCCTGTGGAATTTCCCGAAAGAGATGAAGGACTTCACCGTCGATCGGGATAAAAACACCATTGCCTTCTCGGGCAGCAACTTCCGCCTGCCGCTGCTGGTACGCGTGTCGGATAGTCGCGTCGAACCGCTGCCGGAAAGCGAGTATTCCGCGCCGCTGCGCTTCCAGCTGGCCGATTTCGCCCCTCGCGATAACTTCGTCTGGATTGACCGTTGTTACAAAATGGGTCAGCTCTGGTCGCAGCCGCTGGCGCTCTCTACGGACTGGTGCGTCTCTCAGGGCCAGCTTGGCGGGGAGCAAACCGTGCAGCATGTCGACAAAGCCCAGTGGAAAGGCAAAACCGCCTTTAAAGATACGGTAATTGATACGGCTCGCTATCAGCACAACATCGACATGCTGAAAATCGTCGACAACGACATCCGCTATAAAGCGGACAGCTTTATCTTTAACGTGGCCGGCGCGCCCGAAGAGGTGAAGCAGTTTAGCGGCATCTCCCGTCCGGAGTCGTGGGGACGCTGGTCAAACGCGCAGCTGGGCAACGAGGTGAAAATTGAGTACACCCATCCGCTGCCGGAGCAATTTGATCTGGTGATTACGGCCAGGGCTTATGGACCCAATGCCAACAAGCCCGTCCCCGTTCGCGTGGGAGATCGGGAGCAGACGTTAACGCTTGGAAACGACGTGAGCACGCACACGCTGCACTTTGAGAATCCTTCGCGCAGCAATACCCTGGTGATCGTACCGCCGGACCCGCAGTCCACCAATGAAGGAAATATTCTCGGCCATTCACCGCGCCAGCTCGGGATCGGCATGGTCGAAATCAAAATCGTCAGCAAAGCGGGTTAAGACGCGTCTCGCCCGGCGTTCTGCCGGGCGCTTATGAAAATAAATAATCCTATAATATCCTTATAAATTAGATTAAAACACTTTATACCAGCCATTTTTATCTATAAATATCCCGCCAAAATCAAGATCCGTAAAATTCCAAGCTCCTGAAATCACCACGGAGCGTTACGCACGTTTATCATGCTAACCGGCTATAAGTTCGAATCCATCCGGGCACTGCGCAGTGAAAATGTGATTGCCTGGGAAGTATTGTCCACGGCAAAGCCCAACGTCAATCTTGAAGATTACTTTGGCTCGATGTCGGCGACGCAGCGTAAAACGCACTTCTTTGCGCAGCTTCGTCACGCCATGTTTTGCAAGGATGGCGACAAGTATTACCTCAATGCAGCATCGGATTTACTGCTGGAAACGGACTTCCTCGACAGGCTAAAAGAAGAAACCCCGTGCCCGGAGAAACTTGCTATCGAGATCACCGATCTCCATACGATGGTCCAACTCGACGTTACGCAAAGCCAGGCGCTGAGGAAATGCATCGCGACGCTTCATCAGTGGGGGATAGAAGTGTGGGCAGACGATGTCTGCGAAGACCTACTTCCCGACCTGCTGACCAGCCAGATCCGCTTCTGCGGCATCAAAATTGACAAACATACCTTCTGGAACGGACGGACCGAGCAGGCGAAGTTTCTGCATCTCACCCGCGAGTGCAAGCGCGTCGCCAGCAAGGTGCTGATCGAAGGCATCGAAACCGCGGGTGATTTCGCGCTGGCCTGCGCGAGCGCGGCCGATTACGGCCAGGGCTATCTGTGGGGGAGAAAATGACCCCTTTCATTTTGAATGCTGGCGATCGGGTCATCGTTCTGCGCGGCAACGCCTGCTTATGGCCTTGCCCCACTTTTTGCTGCCATACCCTGGCGGAATGCCATCAAAAACGCTGCCTGCTGGACGCTCAGTCATTCGCTTTGTAATTGCACTGTTACTCACGTCAGGAAATAAGATCATGAAAATTATTCCCACCGCTGTATGTTGTTCCGCGCTCCTGCTTCCTGCTGCTGCGATCGCCGCAGACAGTACCGCAAGCGCGACGATGCATGTATCACTTGAGGTCGTAAAGTCCTGCACCCTCAAAGCCAACGACCTTAACTTCTCGCGTCACGGCTCCGATGAGTCGAGCGAAATCCTGGCCAAAACGCAGGTCGATATCGTCTGTACCAACGGCACGCCGTTCACCCTCACCGCCACCAGCCCCGACGGCGAAAGCGGCACCTTCTGGCTGAAGCCGGAAAACGGCGAAACCGGGGCGCAGAAGATTGCGTGGAAACTCTTTGCTGACGAAGGCAAACAGAAGCAAATCAACGAGACGACTGGTCTGGACGATACCGGCAACGGTGCGGAACAGGAAGAAACGCTGTATGGCGTCATTGACGCCGGGGCGCTGACAACCGCCCAGGCAGGGAACTACAGCGACGATATCACGTTAAAACTGGAGTACTGATCGTGCGTCGCTACCTTCCCTGCTTCATTCTGTGGCTCATGATGCTGGCGCTGCTGTCGCGCTACGCGCTGGCCGCCACGCTTCAGGTGGCCCCGGTAACGCTCGATCTGCAGAGCGACCAGCGGGCAGCGGCGGTCTATCTCACAAACAGTGGGAAAGCGGCCATCAATGCGCAGATTCGGGTATACGAATGGACGCAAAAAAACGGTAAAGATGTGCTGGTGTCCACCGGGGAGGTGGTCACCAGCCCGGCGATGACTTCACTGGCGCCGGGCCAGCAGCAGCTGGTGCGCATTATTGTCATGCAGCCCGGTATCCGTGCGCAGGAGCAAAGTTACCGGCTGGTTATTGACGAACTGCCGGACGCCGCGTCCCGTGCCGCCCCCCCCTCCGCGGTACACTTCCTGCTGCGCTACTCGATTCCGGTGTTTATTGCCGGGAGCCAGAGCGCGCCCGTCAGCCACGATGCCCTGAGCTGTGAGCAGGCAGACATACCGGCCACTCTCCGCTGCTTTAACGCCGGAAACCGCCACATCCGCCTGAGCCACCTTGAGGCCCTGACGGCCGATGGGAAGGTTGTCGGGTCGATTAAAGGCCTGGCGGGCTATGTGCTCCCGGGACAAACCGCCCTTTTATCGCTCAAGCAGCCCACACGTCACGCGCTCAGCTCGCTGCGCGTCTATCTTAATGATGACCATCATGCCAGCCAGATACCCCTGCGCCCGCTCGCTTCTCGCGCTCCTGTTTTGGCTACCGCTCATGCTGTCAGCCCGGACTGAGCCCGCTGACACCGTGCAATGGCTGGCCATTACCGTGAACCACGCCCCGCGAGGCGAGCTATGGGCCTGCCGGGTGGTGGATAATGCGCTATGGATAAGCCGCAGCGACATGAAAAAGCTGGGGCTTCACGCCCCGGACGATCGCGCCGAGTGGGTTGAGCTGACGTCCCTGCCGGGCCTGAACGTCAATCTCGACGTGCTGTCCCAGCAGGTGTCGATTACCGCAGAGGCAGACGCGCTCGAGGGCCAGCAGCATTTGAACATCTCAAGGCCCACGCCGATGTACCGCTATCCTGATGCGCAGCCCGTTAACGCCTATACGCTCGGATATGCGCTCTACGCCAGCGACGTGCAAGGGAAGCGCCAGCTTAACGCCCAGACCATGCTGACCGCGTCCGGTGGGCTACCCGGAACGTTCAGCAGCAGTTTTTCAAGCCATATCGGGGAGGAAAACAGCGCCGGTCGACCGACCCATACGCGTCTCGAAACCCGCTGGCAGTGGGACAACACCGACTCGCTGACCACGCTGGCGCTGGGCGACAGCGTCACCACCGGCACCGGCTGGAGCCGACAGGTGCGCTTTGGCGGGCTGCACTGGGCACGTAACTTTGAGCTCAATCCCCAGCTCAATACCGAACCGCGCAGCCGCTACAGCGACACGGCCGTGCTGCCTTCCACGGTCGATTTGTATATCGACGGCCTTAAGCAGAGCAGCCAGCGCGTCACGCCGGGAGACTTTCTGCTGGATACCCTGCCCTCCTTCACCGGAAGCGGACAGGCGGAGGTAGTCATTACCGATATCAACGGCCAGCGTCGCACCGTACAGCTCGATCTCTACGGCGCGCCGGGCATGCTGGCGGAAGGGTTCAGCAGCGGTTCGCTGGACATCGGCTGGATGCGCGAAAACTACGCCCTGCGCTCCGACGACTATGCCGCCTCGCCGCTGCTGGACGCGGGCTGGCGCTATGGGGTGAATAATAGCCTGACGCTGGCGCTGCATACGGAACAGCAGCGCAGGCTGCGCAACGTGGGTATGGGCACCGACTGGCTGGTCTCTCCCGCCTTGGGGGTGGTCAGCCAGCACGTTGCCGTGAGCGACAGCCCTTATGGGCAGGGCGTTCAGTGGGGCCTTGGCTGGCAGTGGAACGGCAGAGGAACGAGCATTTCTGCCAGCACCGTCCGTACCGAGGCGGATTTCGCCGACAACGCCCGCATGAGCGGTGCCGCGCCCGTCAGACGCAGCGACAGCGTTTGGGTAAGCCAGTCCATCCCCCACTTCGGTACCGTGGGCGCGGGCTGGGTACAGCAGAACATTCAGGGCAGCACAGAGCGTTACCTCAACGCCTCCTGGTCGGTAGCGCTGCCGGCACACATCTCCACCACGCTGAGCTACACCCGCTCGTTTACGGACGCGTCGAGCCACGTTCAGCTACTGCTTTCCGTCCCATTGGGTCGCGAGGACACGCTCTCCGCTCAGGTCAGCCGGGATACGCCGCGCATGGATTACCGCCACCAGCCGGACGATGAGGCCGGCGGCTGGTCATGGGAACTGGGCCAGGGCTTTGGCGAACGACGTGAAAGATATGCGGACGTCGGCTACCTGGGCCGAGCGGGCGAATGGCACGTTGGGCTGCAGCAAGGTGCCAGCCAGGGCAACCAGTACGCCTCCGCCGAAGGCAGCCTGACGCTGCTGGACGGCAGCCTGTACCCGCTGCGCTACATCCAGCAGGGCATGGCGCTGGTGTCCACGCACGGCATTGGGCACGTACCGGTAATGCTGGAAAACCGCCCGGCCGGTGAAACGGATGAAGACGGTTATCTCCTGCTGACCGACCTGCCGCGCTACCACAACAGCAAAGTCAGCATTAACCCGCTCGATCTGCCCGCCGATGTGATCGCCCCTGTTACCGACATGCATGCCAGACCGGGCAACAGCAGCGCGGTGAAAGTCGAGTTTAACGTCCATCACGCCGTCACGGTTCAGGCCCGGCTGGTCGACAGCCGCCGCAGGCCGCTCCCGCTGGGCAGCGTCGTGTCAACGCCGCAGGGTGCCACCATCGTAGGACGCGACGGCTTTATCTGGCTTGAAGATCCGCCCCTGCCGGGCGAACTGGTGGTGAAGACCGGTGAGGGAGAGTGCCGGGTCACGCTTCCGGCGCCCCGTACCGCGTCATCTATACAGAATATCGGAGAACAACTGTGTCATTAAGAGCGCCGTTATTATTGCTGCTCGTCCTGTCCGTGAAGGCGATGGCGGCAGCCTGCTGGATAACCTCCATGCCCGCCATTAACTTTGGCAACGTCGTGGCGGGCAATACCACCTCCGTCAACACCGAGGTCAAATTTAGCTGCCAGGCCGACAACGAGGGCAGGACGGAATATATTAACGTCTGCCTGAGCAGCGTAGACGCCCCGCCCTTTGAGATGATCTCCCAGGGAGATCAGGAGGGGAAACAGTACACCCTTCTCTTCCGCCTGCTTAACGGCGCAGCGCGCTCTCAGGAGCTGGGGCCTGTCAGCAACGGGAACCTGATTCAGCAGACCCTCGCCGCGGAAAGCAATGCCAACGTCAGCGGTACCTTTCCGCTTATCGCTACCATTCCGCCAGGGCAAAGCCAGCTTCCGGCCTATCACTATTACAACTACAACATGAATCTGCGCATCGCCTGGCACAGCGCCCTGCGCCAGGACGCGCTGCAAAACTGCTCGGACGGTTCCGCAGAGGGGGAGCAGGTGCAGGGCGGCACCAGCGCGCAGGCCGAAATCAGCCAGGGGTGCTACATCGAGCGCGTGACGCCGCTTAACTTCGGCACGCTGACCAGCACCGCTACCCTGAGCCCGACGCGATCCTCCGCCACCCTCACCACGCGCTGTCCGGCCGGAACCGCGTTCACCCTTGCCATGGGAAAAGGCAACCATGCCAGCGGTAACCAGCGGCAGCTCTGCAACAGCGAGGGTCATTGCCTGCGCTACGGTCTCTGGCAGGATGAGGCGGCCACGCAACGCTGGGGAGATCAAAGCAGCGGCGATGCGCTGCAGGTCACCAACCCTGCAGGCGGCACCCAGAACTACACCGTTTACGGCGAGGTCCCGGCACAGCCGCTAACCGGTACCGGGGAGTTTATTGATGACGTGATTATCACGCTGACTTATTAAATCACCCAAAAACCTGTCTGGATCAATGTTATCGGTAACAGTGGCGTTAAAATAGCCAGCAATGCAGCCTTGAGGGCGTAAGCCTTTTTTCATTCATTATCTCTGTTTTTATTACAACAACTTATGAAATACCTGCTTGCTGACGCCATCGTCTATAACGACGAGGACGGCTCTGTTTCTCTTATCAATGCGCCGGATGAGGATGCGCAGCTCCTCACCTGCACGGCCAATACCATCATGAGGCTGCTGGTTCAGCATCATGGGAACGTGGTCGAACGGGAAACCTTTCTCCAGGAAGTCTGGGATCGTCGAGGGCTCCAGGGGTCTAACAACTCCTTAAACCAGTACATCAGCATTCTGCGCAAGATGCTGGCGACCCTGCTTCCCGACGCGCTGTTTATCGTTACCGTACCGAAAACGGGCTTTATGCTCAGCGCAGACGTCACCGTCACTCCGCTGGAGGAGGCCCCCCCGATCGCCAAAACGGTGAAACCTGCATGGCGCGTTCGCCCGGAATGGCTGTTCTGCGGCGCGCTCACGCTGGTCGTCGTTGCGCTAAGCATCTGGATCGTGCTCATCAAGCCAGACGCCCCGCAGCGGGAGATCCATCTGCTGACGCATATCGGCACCTGTCCGGTTTACACCTTTACGCCGCTGGCGGACGTGTTTCACGGGAAGGCGATTACGCTCGCGCAAACGCTTCAAAAGGACGGTCACCTTCCGTGTCTGAAAAATTCGATTTTCTACATGCACATTCAGAGAACGCTTTTCTACGGCCACGAAGGGCGGCTGGTGCTCTCCCAATGCTCCCTCACGCGGGGTAAAGCCAGCGCCTGTCGTACGCTTTACAATTACGAGTGGTGATATGAGACAGAAAAAAGTTTGGCTAATCCTGATCCTCAACCTGCTGCTGCTGGGCACCGCGCTGGCGTGGTATTTTCACACGCCTCCGCTGTCGGTAACCTGCGACGGAAACCTGACGTTTACCGACGAGCGCGACAGCCACAATTTCACCTTTGACGGTGAGGTCATTATGCGCTTTCACCCCGACAAAACGGGGTACATCACGGTTAACGGCAACGTGGTGAATGCCCCGCGCAGCTGGGAGGTTTCTCGCCAGGAGATGTTTAAATGGCGTCACGTGGAGGACGAACTGTATGAGATCGTCATTCAAAAAGTGGAGCGCTTTAGCCATGACGCGATGCCGCCCGGGGTCTTTGAAAAATACGTTGCCGGCCTGACGCTGGGCAATAAAAGGCTTCTGACGATAGAGCGCACGCCGGAAGACGCGCTGGTGATCAGCAATTTTTATTCGCCGGTGCTGATCTGCTCGGAATAATGTCGACGGGTCAGGCTATACTTGCCGCCATGACTATTCGCATTCGCCCCACCACCCTCAGCGACGTTGCCGCCCTGTCCGCCATTGAACGCGCGGCGGCCGGGCGATTCCGCGACATCCCGGAACTCGCCTGGCTTGCCGACGGCGAGGTCATTCCCGCTGAGCAACACCTCGACTATGCCGAACGCGGGCTCAGCTGGCTGGCGCTGGCAAACGACCAGCCCGTCGGGTTTGTCCTTGCCGAAGCCCACCCGTCATCACTGTTTATTGTCGAACTCTCGGTTGATCTGGACTGGCAGGGAAAAGGGATTGGCAGACAGCTCATCGCCTGCGTGGCAGATTGCGCCCGTAAAAGGGGGCTGACCGCGCTGACGCTGACGACGTTCAGGGACGTACCGTGGAATATGCCGTTCTATGCGCGGCTGGGGTTTGAAAAAATGACGACGCTGACGCCTGAACTGCGTCGGAAAAGGGAAGAAGAGACAGCGCACGGTTTCGCGTATGAAACGCGCTGCGCCATGCGCCTGCCTCTGTAATATCGCCCGGTGGCGCTGCGCTTACCGGGCCTACAAAACCCTGAACAGTGGGCCGGGTAAGGCGTAGCCGCCACCCGGCACAACACACGGCGTTAGAAGGTTTCCCAGTTATCACCTGCATCAGCGGTAACCGTTTTACGCGCCATCGCCGGTGCTGCAACGGTTTTCGCAGAAGCGAACTCGCGCGCTTTCATCTGCTCCTGTTGAATGCGGAACACCGCCACGGCCTGCGTCAGACGGCTCGCCTGCTCTTCCAGCGCCGCCGCCGCTGCGGCTGACTCTTCTACCAGCGAGGCGTTCTGCTGGGTCACGCGGTCCATCTCTGCCACCGCCAGGCCCACCTGGTCGATACCGCGGCTCTGCTCGTCGGACGCAGAGGCAATCTCGCCCATGATATCGGTCACGCGGGTCACCGCGTTCACGATCTCACCCATGGTTTCACCGGCGCTTTCCACCAGCGTTGAACCCACTTCCACGCGTCCCACGGAGTCCTCAATCAGGCTCTTGATCTCACGTGCTGCCTGAGCGCTGCGCTGGGCCAGGTTACGCACTTCCCCTGCCACCACCGCAAATCCACGGCCCTGTTCGCCCGCACGCGCCGCTTCTACCGCCGCGTTCAGCGCCAGGATGTTGGTCTGGAAGGCAATGCCGTCGATCACGCTGATGATATCGGCAATTTTCTGCGAACTGCCCGCGATGTCGCGCATGGTTTGCACCACGTTGTCCACCACCTTGCCGCCCTTCTGCGCGGTTTCAGACGCGCTTAGCGCCAGGTGGCTCGCCTGACGGGCGTTCTCGGCGTTCTGCTTAACGGTCGCCGTCAGCTGCTCCATGCTGGCAGCGGTCTCTTCCAGTGAAGCGGCCTGCTGTTCAGTACGGGAAGAGAGGTCGTTATTGCCCATCGCGATTTCGCTCGCGCCGCTATAAATAGCGTTCGCGCCGTTACGCACGTCGCCCACGGTACGCACCAGCTCGCCCTGCATATGACGCAGCGAGTCGGCCAGTTCGCCCATCTCGTTAGAGCCTTCCACGTCGATGCGCTTCACCAGGTCGCCGCTGGCGATGTGGCGAATATTGTCAATGAGACGCGTCAGCGGAGAGATCAGCGCCTGCTTGATACCCAGCCAGACGGCCACAATCACCACCAGCACGGCAACCAGCACGCTGATCAGCACCCAGATAGCCTGAGTGTAAGAGCTGTTGCTGTCTTCAACCGCCATCTGGTACAGCTTGTCGTTCTGCTGCAGGTAGCTCACGTACTGCTTCTCGAATCCATCCTGGTAGCTCTGGGTCGGCTGGTCGAAGAAGGCGTTGATTTTGCCCGCCCCCAGCAGTTGAATCAGCTCAGCCAGCGCACCGTGGTAGATATCGTAGTTACGTTTAATTTCCAGCGCAGCGGCGTCGCTCTGACGCGGGTCGCGCGGCAGGGCTTCATAGTCAGCCCAGTTTTTTTCCGCCTGTTTCAGCGAGGCAGACGCAATCTGCATCAGATCGTTAACGGTCGCGCCGCTGCCGATATTGTTCTGATCCATCATGTAGCGGATGCCCGCGCGGTTCAGGGTATTACGGGTTTGCAGCAGCGCAACCCAGCTCCCGTTAAGGGTGGATTGTTGCTGACGAATGGTTTGCAGGACGGTGAAATTCTCTTTGTCATTCTTCAGAGCATTAAAGAAAAGACCACCGGATGTGAGTTGTAAAAGGCCAAATATCGCTAAAACCAGCATTAAGCTGGTGACAATCTTGATACGGTTTAACATGTTTTCTCTTTCCTCAGACAGATACAGAATTTTCGGCCTGGAAAGGGAAAACTTTACGAAAATCATCCTGGAATTTGTGGTTTTTACTCTTCTTCCCGCGCTGCGTTATGCCGGTTTCCGAGTTCAATAAACTCTTCCAGCAGCGCCGTCAGCTGCTTCATCTTCTCCGGCGTGTATTCCGCCTCAATCTGCTGATACGCCTCTTCCACCTGCGCCTGGGCGTGCTCGTACAGCGCATTTCCCTCTTTGGTCAGCGACACGTACAGCTTGCGCTGGTCGTTCACCGGCTTTAAGCGCAGCACCAGGCCGTCGCGCTCCATGCGCGTCAGAATGCCGGTCAGGCTCGGGCGCAAAATACAGGTGCGAAACGCCAGATCGTGAAAATCCATCGACGGATGTTCAGCCAGCACGCGCACGATGCGCCACTGCTGCTCGGTGAGGTTATGCCGCTTCACAATCGGACGGAAGTACGACATCGCCGCTTCCCGCGCCTGCAAAAGCGCGATGGTTAATGAATCATGCATAGCCTCTCCCCTTCACATCATTAACAAGTAAACGATTCATAAAAGATGTTTTTATAAACAACACGTTTCCTGCCAGAAAGTCTAACAGAAACCATTCGTTTTTATTAATCAACTGATTTACATAGGATTAAAATCCATAATGTAAATTTATTGTTATTCATATCACAAATTTTTCACTTCTGATTGCGAAATAAACAGCAAAAGCATAAAACCAGATCATTAACATATTAATGAAATCATAACCCGGACCTTCGGGGTGAGGAGTAGGTGAATGAAAGGTACCGTATTTGCCGTCGCGCTGAACCACCAGAGTCAGCAAGAAGCCTGGGCTGAGGCGTTTGAAAAAGCCCCTTACAACACGCCGCCAAAAACGCCGGTGTGGTTTATCAAACCGCACAACACGGTGATTCGCGCGGGCGAGCCCATTCCTTTCCCGCAGGGGGAAACGGTGTTAAGCGGCGCGACGGTGGCGCTGGTTGTGGGTAAAACCGCCAGCAGGGTGCGCGTAGAGGACGCCGCGGCCTACATCGCGGGATACGCGCTGGCCAACGAAGTGAGCCTGCCGGAAGAGAGCTTCTACCGTCCGGCCATTAAGGCCAAATGCCGGGACGGCTTTTGCCCGCTTGGCGAGCTGGCCGCCGTTGATAACGTCGACAACCTGACCATCATCACCGAGATCAACGGCCGCGAAGCGGACCACTGGAACACCGCCGATCTGCAGCGCAGCGCCGCCGAACTGCTGAGCGCCCTGAGCGAATTCGCCACCCTCAATCCCGGCGATGCGATCCTGCTCGGCACGCCGCAAAGCCGCGTGGAGATCCGCCCGGGCGATCGCGTGCGGATTCTGGCGGAAGGTTTCCCGCCGCTGGAAAACCCGGTGGTGAACGAGCGCGACGTTGCCCTTTCCCACCGCACGCCTGAACACGCCACGCTGTTCGCCCTCGGTCTTAACTACGCCGATCATGCCAGCGAGCTGGACTTCAAGCCGCCCACCGAGCCGCTGGTGTTTATCAAAGCGCCGAACACCTTCACTGGCGACAACCAGACCTCGGTGCGCCCGAACAATATCGAATACATGCACTACGAGGCGGAGCTGGTGGTGGTCATCGGTAAAACCGCGCGTAAGGTGAGCGAAGCCGAGGCGATGGAGTATGTCGCGGGCTACACGGTCTGCAACGACTACGCCATCCGCGACTACCTGGAAAATTACTACCGCCCGAACCTGCGGGTCAAAAGCCGCGACGGATTAACCCCCATCAGCCCGAACATCGTGCCGAAAGAAGCCATTCCTGATCCGCATAACTTAACCCTGCGCACCTTCGTCAACGGCGAACTGCGTCAGGAAGGCACCACCGCCGATCTCATTTTCAGCATTCCTTACCTGATTGCGTATCTGAGCGATTTTATGACCCTACAGCCGGGCGACATGATCGCCACCGGCACGCCGAAGGGGCTGTCCGACGTGGTGCCGGGCGATGAAGTGGTGGTGGAAGTGGAAGGCGTGGGCCGCCTGGTGAACCGGATTGTCAGCGAGGAGACTGCAAAATGAAAAAGATTAACCACTGGATCAACGGTAAAAACGTCGCCGGAAGCGAGTACTTCCATACCACTAACCCGGCCTCCGGCGAGGTATTAGCGGAAGTCGCCTCCGGCGGTGAAGCGGAAATTCATCAGGCCGTTGCCGCCGCTAAAGAGGCGTTCCCGAAATGGGCCAACCTGCCGATGAAGGAGCGCGCGCGCCTGATGCGTCGCCTGGGGGATCTGATCGACCAGAACGTGCCCGAGATCGCCGCCATGGAAACCGCCGACACCGGCCTGCCGATCCACCAGACCAAAAATGTGCTCATCCCACGCGCCTCGCACAACTTCGAGTTCTTCGCCGAGGTGTGCCAGCAGATGAACGGCAAAACCTACCCGGTCGACGACAAAATGCTCAACTACACGCTGGTGCAGCCGGTGGGCGTCTGCGCGCTGGTGTCGCCGTGGAACGTGCCGTTTATGACCGCCACCTGGAAGGTCGCGCCCTGTCTGGCACTGGGCAACACCGCGGTGCTGAAGATGTCTGAACTCTCGCCGCTGACCGCCGACCGTCTGGGCGAGCTGGCGCTGGAGGCGGGCATTCCGGCGGGCGTGCTGAACGTGGTGCAGGGCTACGGGGCGACGGCAGGCGACGCGCTGGTGCGCCACCACGACGTGCGCGCCGTCTCCTTCACCGGCGGCACCGCCACCGGGCGCAACATCATGAAAAACGCCGGGCTGAAGAAATATTCCATGGAGCTGGGCGGCAAATCCCCGGTGCTGATTTTTGAAGATGCGGACATCGAGCGCGCGCTGGACGCCGCGCTGTTCACCATCTTCTCCATCAACGGCGAGCGCTGCACAGCGGGCTCGCGCATCTTCATCCAGCAGAGCATTTACCCGGAGTTCGTCAAGCGCTTCGCCGAACGCGCCAATCGCCTGCGCGTGGGCGATCCGACCGATCCGAACACCCAGATTGGCGCGCTCATCAGCCAGCAGCACTGGGAGAAAGTCTCCGGCTATATCCGCCTCGGCATTGAGGAAGGCGCCACCCTGCTGGCGGGCGGCCCGGACAAACCGGTCGATCTGCCTGCACACCTGAAAGGCGGCAACTTCCTGCGCCCGACGGTGCTGGCGGACGTCGACAACCGCATGCGCGTGGCGCAGGAGGAGATCTTCGGGCCGGTGGCCTGCCTGCTGCCGTTTAAGGACGAGGCGGAAGGCCTACGCCTGGCGAACGACGTGGAGTACGGCCTGGCGTCATACATCTGGACCCAGGACGTCAGCAAGGTGCTGCGCCTGGCGCGCAGCATTGAAGCGGGCATGGTGTTCGTGAACACCCAGAACGTGCGCGACCTGCGCCAGCCGTTTGGCGGCGTGAAGGCCTCCGGCACCGGCCGCGAGGGCGGCGAGTACAGCTTTGAAGTGTTCGCGGAGATGAAGAACGTCTGCATCTCCATGGGCGACCATCCGATTCCAAAATGGGGGATCTGACAATGGGCAAGCTAGCGTTAGTAGCAAAAATCACCCACGTGCCGTCGATGTACCTTTCCGAGCTGCCGGGTAAAAACCACGGCTGCCGCCAGTCCGCCATCGACGGGCATAAAGAGATCAGCAAGCGCTGCCGTGAACTGGGCGTGGACACCATCATCGTGTTCGACACCCACTGGCTGGTGAACAGCGCGTACCACATCAACTGTGCGGATCATTTTTCGGGCGTCTACACCAGCAACGAGCTGCCGCACTTTATCCGCGACATGACCTACGACTACGACGGCAACCCGGAGCTCGGGCAGCTGATCGCCGACGAAGCGGTGAAGCTCGGCGTGCGCGCCAAGGCGCACAACATCCCGAGCCTCAAGCTGGAGTACGGCACCCTGGTGCCGATGCGCTACATGAACGCGGATAAGCACTTCAAAGTGATCTCCATCTCCGCGTTCTGCACGGTTCACGATTTCGCCGACAGCCGCAGGTTGGGCGAGGCCATCGTCAGCGCCATCGAAAAGTACGACGGCACCGTGGCGGTGCTCGCCAGCGGCTCGCTCTCGCACCGCTTTATCGACGACCAGCGCGCGGAGGAAGGGATGAACAGCTACACCCGCGAGTTTGATCGCCAGATGGACGAGCGCGTGGTCAAGCTGTGGCGCGAAGGCCAGTTTAAAGAGTTTTGCAGCATGCTGCCGGAGTACGCCGACTACTGCTACGGCGAGGGCAACATGCACGACACGGTGATGCTGCTGGGGATGCTGGGCTGGGATAAATACGACGGCAAGGTTGAGTTCCTCACCGAGCTGTTCGCCAGCTCCGGCACCGGCCAGGTCAACGCCGTTTTCCCGCTTCCCGCATAAGGAGTCGTTATGCCGCACTTTATTGCTGAATGTACCGACAACATCCGCGCGCAGGCCGACCTGCCGGGGCTGTTCGCCAAAGTGAACGAGGCGCTGGCCACCACGGGGATCTTCCCGCTCGGCGGCATCCGCAGCCGCGCCCACTGGCTGGACACCTGGCAGATGGCGGACGGTAAGCATGATTACGCCTTTGTGCATATGACGCTGAAGATCGGCGCGGGCCGGAGCCTGGAGAGCCGGGAAGCCGTGGGGGAGATGCTGTTTGGGCTGATCAAAACGCATTTCGCGGAGCTGATGGCAAGCCGATATCTGGCGCTGTCGTTGGAGATAGACGAACTGCATCCGACGCTCAATTACAAACAAAACAACGTGCACGCGCTCTTTCGCTGAGGTCTTTTATGCTGGACAAACACACCCATACCCTGATCGCCCACCGCCTGCATCAGGCGGAACAGTCCCGGGAGCAGATCCGCGCGATCTCGCTGGAGTACCCGGAGATCACCATCGAAGACGCCTACGCCGTACAGCGCGAATGGGTGAGCCTGAAAATTGCCGAAGGCCGCGCGCTGAAGGGCCACAAGATTGGCCTCACCTCGAAAGCGATGCAGGCCAGCTCGCAGATTAGCGAGCCGGACTACGGCGCGCTGCTGGACGACATGTTCTTCCACGACGGCAGCGACATCCCCGTCGATCGCTTTATCGTGCCGCGTATCGAAGTGGAGCTGGCCTTCGTGCTGGCTAAACCGCTGCGCGGCCCAAACTGCACGATCTTCGACGTCTACAACGCCACGGACTACGTCATCCCCGCCCTGGAGCTGATCGACGCCCGCTGCCACAACGTCGACCCGGAGACCCAGCGACCGCGCAAGGTGTTCGACACCATCTCCGACAACGCCGCCAACGCCGGGGTGATCCTCGGCGGTCGTCCGATTAAGCCCGACGCGCTGGATCTGCGCTGGATCTCCGCCCTGCTCTACCGCAACGGCGTGATCGAAGAGACCGGCGTCGCCGCTGGCGTGCTTAACCACCCGGCGAACGGCGTGGCGTGGCTGGCGAACAAGCTCGCGCCGTACGACGTGCAGCTTGAGCCCGGACAAATCATCCTCGGCGGCTCGTTTACCCGTCCGGTTGCCGCCAGCAGAGGCGACACCTTCCATGTTGACTACGGCAACATGGGCTCCATCAGCTGTCGCTTTGTGTAAGGAGGCGACCATGCAAAACGCATTCAAAGCGGCGCTGAAGGCGGGCCGCCCGCAAATCGGTTTATGGCTGGGGCTGACCAGCAGCTACAGCGCTGAGTTGCTGGCCGGGGCCGGTTTTGACTGGCTGCTGATCGACGGCGAGCACGCGCCGAACAGCGTGCAGACCGTCCTGACCCAGCTCCAGGCTATCGCCCCCTATCCCAGCCAGCCGGTGGTGCGCCCGTCGTGGAACGATCCGGTGCAGATCAAGCAGCTGCTGGACGTGGGGGCGCAAACCCTGCTGGTGCCGATGGTGCAAAACGCTGACGAGGCGCGGCTGGCGGTAAGCGCCACCCGCTACCCGCCTGCGGGCATCCGCGGCGTCGGCAGCGCCCTGGCGCGCGCGTCGCGCTGGAACCGCATCCCGGATTATCTGCATCAGGCTAACGACGCCATGTGCGTGCTGGTGCAGATCGAAACCCGCGAGGCGCTGAAAAACCTGCCGCAGATCCTGGACGTGGAAGGTGTCGACGGCGTGTTTATCGGCCCGGCGGATCTGAGCGCCGACATGGGCTTTGCCGGCAATCCGCAGCATCCGGAGGTGCAGGCCGCCATCGAGCAGGCGATCGCGCAGATCCTCAGCGCGGGCAAAGCGCCCGGCATCCTGATGGCGAATGAACAGCTGGCGAAACGCTATCTCGGCCTCGGCGCATTGTTTGTGGCGGTCGGTGTGGATACCACCCTGCTCGCCCGCAGCGCCGAAGCGCTGGCGGCCCGTTTTACCGACGTCATCACAGCAATTGATAACAATAAATCCGTCTACTAAACGTACGATGTGGAGCGCAACATGACGACCTCAACCCTGCATAATAAAAATGTAGAACATCGCGCAATAAATAAGCTGTTCCGTCGTTTGATCGTGTTTCTCTTTATCCTGTTTGTTTTCTCGTTTCTCGATCGCATCAACATCGGCTTTGCCGGGCTGACGATGGGCAAAGATCTGGGCCTCACGTCGACCATGTTTGGCCTGGCCGCGACGCTGTTTTACGTCACCTACGTGCTGTGCGGGATCCCCAGCAACATCATGCTGGCGAAGGTCGGCGCACGCCGCTGGATCGCCGGGATCATGGTGGTGTGGGGCATTGCCTCCACCTGCACCATGTTCGCTACCAGCCCCGAAACGCTTTACGTCCTGCGCATGCTGGTGGGCATTGCGGAAGCCGGTTTCCTGCCGGGGATTTTGGTCTATCTCACCTGGTGGTTCCCGGCCTATCACCGCGCCCGCGCCAACGCGCTGTTTATGATCGCCATGCCGGTGACCATGATGCTTGGCTCGATCCTCTCCGGGTATATTCTGGCGATGGACGGGCTGTGGAACCTGAAGGGCTGGCAGTGGCTGTTTCTGCTGGAGGGGCTGCCGTCGGTGGTGCTCGGCGTGGTGACCTGGTTTTACCTCAACGACACGCCGGACCAGGCCACCTGGCTGGACGACGACGAAAAGCAGGCGCTGAAAACGATGATCGCCCGCGAGCAGGAGGTCGCCATCACCCAATCCGCCACGCCGCGCTCGACGCTGCGCGAGGTGCTGACGCCCGCCGTGCTGCTCTACACGCTGGCCTACTTCTGCCTGACGAATACGCTGAGCGCGATCAACATCTGGACGCCGCAGATCCTGCAAAGCTTCAACACAGGGAGCAGCAATATCGTGATTGGCCTGCTGGCGGCGATCCCGCAGTTTTGCACCATCCTCGGGATGATCTGGTGGAGCCGCCGCTCCGACAGGCTGAAAGAGCGAAAAAAGCACACCATCCTGCCGTACCTGTTTGCAGCGGCGGGATGGATGCTGGCCTCCGCGACCGATCACAGCCTGATCCAACTGCTTGGCATCATCATGGCCTCAACCGGATCGTTTACCGCCATGGCAATATTCTGGACCACCCCGGATCGGGTTATTAGCCTGCAATCCCGCGCGGTGGCGCTGGCGGTGATCAACGCCATCGGTAATGTCGGATCCGCCGTCAGCCCGCTGCTGATTGGGATCCTGCGCGACGCGACCGGCAGCTTCAGCTCCGGGCTGTGGTTCGTGGCGGGTCTACTGGTGGTCGGCGCGCTGGTGCTGACGCGCATCCCGATGACGCAGCGGGTTCAACAGAGGAACGATCATGTGCCAGAGCCCTATCGCCAACATTGATATCAGCAAGGAGTACGACGAAAGTCTGGGCACCGACGACGTGCACTATCAGTCGTTCGCCCGCATGGCGGCCTTTTTTGGCCGCGACATGCAGGCGCATCGTCACGACCAGTATTTTCAGATGCACTTTCTCGATACCGGACAGATTGAACTCCAGCTAGACGACCACCGCTATTCGGTGCAGGCGCCGCTATTCGTGCTGACGCCGCCGTCGGTGCCGCACGCGTTTATCACCGAATCCGACAGCGACGGCCACGTGCTGACGGTGCGCGAGGATCTCATCTGGCCGCTGCTGGAGGTGCTCTACCCCGGCACGCGGGAAGCGTTCGGCCTGCCGGGGATCTGCCTGTCGCTTGCCGACAGGCCTGACGAACTGGCGGCGCTGAAGCACTACTGGCAGCTCATTGCCCGGGAATCCACGGAACAGCTGCCGGGCCGTGAGCATACGCTGGTCCTGCTGGCGCAGGCGGTATTTACCCTGCTGCTGCGCAACGCGAAGCTCGACGACCACGCGGCCAGCGGGATGCGCGGCGAGCTGAAGCTGTTCCAGCGCTTTACCCAGCTGATCGACACCCACTATCACCAGCACTGGACGGTACCGGAATACGCCAGCGAACTGCACCTGACCGAATCCCGCCTGACGGACATCTGCCGCCGCTTCGCCAACCGCTCGCCGAAACGGCTGATCTTCGACCGGCAGCTGCGCGAGGCCAGGCGCCTGCTGCTGTTTTCCGACAGCGCGGTCAGCGAGATTGCCTGGCAGCTGGGATTTAAAGATCCGGCCTATTTCGCCCGGTTTTTCAATCGCCTGACGGGCTGCTCGCCCAGCGCGTATCGGGCGCAGAAAGTACCGATTTCCTGAGCGCATCGCGGTATGTAGGGCGGGTAAGCGCAGCGCCACCCGCCAAAAACCCGCACAGATCACAAATCCCAATCCCGCCCGAAAAGTACCCGCCGTTGTCCCAATCGTCCCTTCACGTTCCGCCCCTCTCACGCTTCAATTAAACAACAAAAACGAAACATAAATTTAACAACCATCTTCCGATACGAGGTCCCTATGAAGCCTGAAGATTTCCGCGCTGATGCCAAACGTCCGTTAACCGGCGAAGAGTATTTAAAAAGCCTGCAGGATGGACGCGAGATTTATATCTACGGCGAGCGCGTTAAGGACGTCACCACCCACCCGGCGTTTCGCAATGCGGCGGCGTCCATCGCCCAGATGTACGACGCCCTGCACAAGCCGGACATGCAGGACACGCTGTGCTGGGGCACCGACACCGGCAGCGGCGGCTACACCCACAAATTTTTCCGCGTGGCGAAAAGCGCCGACGACCTGCGCCAGCAGCGCGACGCCATCGCCGAGTGGTCGCGCCTGAGCTACGGCTGGATGGGCCGCACGCCGGACTACAAAGCGGCGTTCGGCTGCGCGCTGGGAGCAAACCCTGCTTTCTACGGTCAGTTCGAGCAGAACGCCCGCAACTGGTACACCCGCATTCAGGAAACCGGCCTGTACTTTAACCACGCCATCGTCAACCCGCCGATCGACCGCCACAAGCCGGCGGACGAGGTGAAGGACGTCTACATCAAGCTGGAGAAAGAGACCGATGCCGGGATTATCGTCAGCGGTGCGAAAGTCGTCGCAACCAACTCGGCGTTGACCCACTACAACATGATCGGTTTTGGCTCCGCGCAGGTGATGGGCGAAAACCCGGACTTCGCGCTGATGTTCGTCGCGCCGATGGACGCCGAAGGGGTGAAGCTGATCTCCCGCGCCTCGTACGAGATGGTGGCAGGCGCAACCGGATCCCCGTATGACTATCCGCTCTCCAGCCGCTTCGACGAGAACGACGCAATCCTGGTGATGGATAACGTGCTGATCCCGTGGGAAAACGTGCTGATCTACCGCGATTTCGACCGCTGCCGTCGCTGGACGATGGAGGGCGGCTTCGCCCGCATGTACCCGCTTCAGGCCTGCGTGCGTCTGGCGGTGAAGCTCGACTTCATCACCGCCCTGCTGAAGAAATCCCTGGAGTGCACCGGTACCCTGGAGTTCCGCGGCGTGCAGGCGGATCTCGGTGAAGTAGTGGCCTGGCGCAATATGTTCTGGGCGCTGAGCGACTCCATGTGCTCCGAAGCCACGCCGTGGGTGAACAGCGCGTACCTGCCGGACCACGCGGCGCTGCAAACCTACCGCGTGATGGCCCCGATGGCCTACGCGAAGATCAAGAACATCATCGAACGTAACGTGACCTCCGGGCTGATTTATCTGCCGTCCAGCGCGCGGGACCTGAACAACCCGCAGATCGACCAGTATCTGGCGAAGTACGTGCGCGGCTCCAACGGAATGGATCACGTCGAACGCATCAAGATTTTGAAACTGATGTGGGACGCCATCGGCAGCGAATTTGGCGGTCGTCACGAGTTGTACGAAATCAACTACTCCGGAAGCCAGGATGAGATCCGCCTGCAATGCCTGCGTCAGGCGCAAAGCTCCGGGAATATGGACAAGATGATGGCAATGGTCGACCGCTGCATGTCCGAGTACGACCAGCACGGCTGGACCGTGCCGCACCTGCACAACAACAGCGATATCAACATGCTCGACAAGCTGCTGAAATAGCGCAGCGGGAGGTTACAATGCATTCAGATGAACAACGCCTGCGTTTTCGCGACGCAATGAGCAGCCTGTCGGCGGCGGTCAATGTGGTCACCACCGAGGGCGATGCCGGACGCTGCGGCATTACCGCCACCGCCGTCTGCTCGGTGACGGATACCCCGCCGTCGGTCATGGTCTGCATTAACGCCAACAGCGCCATGAACCCGGTCTTTCAGGGCAACGGCAGGCTGTGCGTCAACGTGCTGAACCACGAGCAGGAGATCATGGCCCGCCACTTCGCCGGGATGACCGGGATGGCAATGGAGGAGCGCTTTGCCCTCTCCTGCTGGCAGAAAGGCCCGCTGGGGCAGCCGGTGCTGAAAGGCGCGCTGGCGAGTCTGGAAGGCGAGATTACCCAGGTGCAAACCATCGGCACGCATCTGGTTTATCTTGTCGAAGTGAAAAACATCATCCTGAGTGACGCGGGACACGGCCTGATCTACTTTAAGCGCCGTTTCCACCCGGTAATGATGGAGATGGAAGCCGTCGTGTGATCCCCCTCGCGCTGGCCTTTTTTCGGGCCAGCGCCGCTTTCTACAAAAATTCCTAAGGTTTCCGCTAAATCACGCCGTTATATATCCAAAAGAGAAATTTTCTGTGCCTGAATACTGACATCTCCGGTCAGTGCTTTTGCATTGTTCAGCGCATACCCAATATACAGGAAGACCTTATGGCTAAAACGACGCGGAGCCGCTCGGCTGAACGTCTGGTCGATATTCTCCTTGAGCTACATTTACACGGGGTGGTAAACCGCAGTGCGCTAATGGAGAGATTTAAAATTACCGAGCGTACCGTCTACCGGGATTTAAATGCGCTCTCGCCCATTGTTGAACATACCGGTAACGGGTTATATCGACTGATCCATTCCGCCCAATCTCCCGGCGGGCAGGGATTACATCATGCTCTGGCTAACTTCCTGAATGCCGATAACTTTTTCCCTGAAAGAAATACGGACTTCTGGCAAAAGCTGGAGGCGCGCGTCGACGAAAACCATATTCTTATCCTCGGTAATGACGCAGAGCACACGGTGCAGCGTGATATCCGCCGCCATTTAGCGAAAATCGAGAAATCGATTAAGAACCATAATGTCTGTCAGATCGTTTATAAGGGTAAAACCCGTCTGATTAATCCCTATAAACTCATTAACAAAAAAAATATATGGTATTTACAAGCTACCGAAAATAGCCGGTTGAAATCCTTTTCATTAAGCCAGATTAGCTGGTTTGATGTTCAAAAAACCTTTTTTACTCCTGATGAAAATGTTCGGGAACTGCTGGAAAAAAGCCTCGACCCGTGGGTGTCCGAAACTACTTTCACCGTGAAAATATTCATTAAGGATAATATTTCACATTACTTCCTGCGCCGCGATCTCCTGCCGGAACAGGAGCTGCTGGAGGAGCGGCGCGGCGGCGTCACGCTGCGCTGCCAGGCGGCACACGAAAACCAGATCCTGCCGCTGCTGTTCTACTGGCTGCCGAATATTCAGATCCTGGAGCCGAGCTGGCTGAAGGAGAAGCTCATCAAGACGCTGGAAAGCTACCTGTCGATGGAGCGCAGCCCGGAAAACCACGTGATCTCAATCACATAATTTCCCCGACCAGCGGCGAGCCTGAACCACTCGCCGCGTCCTTTGACCGCTCACCCGTCACTTTCAACCACTCACTCATTTACCGTCCTTTACGCGCGCGCGGATCTGGCACGATCGCTCCAGCATTAATCAATACCTCCTCACAACGAACCCTGACCCTTTTTTCTTTACATAAAAAACCAGGTCTTACTATGGATACTAAAAAACTACTTAAGCACGTGCCCTGGGCCTTACTCGGGATCCTCGGCGCTTTCTGTCTGGCGGTTGTCGCATTGCGCCGGGGCGAACACGTCAGCGCCCTGTGGATCGTGGTCGCGTCGGTTTCCGTCTACCTTGTGGCTTATCGCTACTACAGCTTATACATCGCGCAGAAGGTCATGAAGCTCGACCCGACGCGCGCCACCCCGGCAGTCATTAACAATGACGGTCTGAACTACGTGCCAACCAACCGCTACGTGCTGTTTGGTCACCACTTTGCCGCTATCGCCGGTGCTGGCCCGCTGGTTGGCCCGGTACTGGCCGCCCAGATGGGCTACCTGCCAGGTACGCTCTGGCTGCTGGCGGGCGTGGTGCTGGCGGGGGCGGTGCAGGACTTTATGGTGCTGTTTATCTCCTCGCGCCGTAACGGTTCGTCGCTGGGTGAGATGATCAAAGAAGAGATGGGCCGCGTGCCGGGCACTATCGCCCTCTTCGGCTGCTTCCTGATCATGATCATCATCCTCGCGGTGCTGGCGCTGATCGTGGTGAAGGCGCTGGCCGAAAGTCCGTGGGGCGTCTTCACCGTCTGTTCTACCGTACCGATTGCGCTGTTCATGGGCATCTATATGCGCTTCCTGCGCCCTGGCCGCGTGGGTGAAGTGTCGGTCATTGGTATCGTGCTGCTGGTCGCCTCCATCTACTTCGGCGGCGTGATTGCGCACGACCCGTACTGGGGCCCGGCGCTGACCTTTAAAGACACCACCATCACCTTCGCGCTGATCGGTTACGCGTTCGTTTCCGCCCTGCTGCCGGTGTGGCTGATTCTGGCTCCGCGCGACTACCTGGCGACCTTCCTGAAAATCGGTGTCATCGTCGGGCTGGCGATCGGGATTGTGATCATCAACCCTGAGCTGAAAATGCCGGCGGTGACGCAGTACATTGACGGCACCGGTCCGCTGTGGAAAGGCGCCCTGTTCCCGTTCCTGTTCATTACCATCGCCTGCGGCGCCGTGTCTGGCTTCCACGCGCTGATCGCCTCCGGCACCACGCCGAAGCTGATGGCTAACGAAACCGACGCGCGCTTTATCGGTTACGGCGCGATGCTGATGGAGTCCTTCGTGGCGATCATGGCGCTGGTTGCGGCCTCGATTATCGAGCCAGGCCTGTACTTCGCGATGAACACCCCACCGGCGGGTCTGGGCATCACCATGCCAAACCTGCATGAGATGGGCGGGGAAAATACCGCGCTGATCATGGCGCAGCTGAAAGAGGCCAGCGCACACGCGGCGGCGACCGTCAGCTCCTGGGGCTTCGTGATCTCGCCTGAGCAGATCATGCAGACCGCGAAAGACATCGGCGAACCGTCCGTGCTGAACCGCGCAGGTGGCGCGCCGACGCTGGCGGTAGGTATCGCACACGTGTTCCACAAAGTGCTGCCGTGGGCGGACATGGGCTTCTGGTACCACTTCGGTATTCTGTTCGAAGCGCTGTTCATCCTCACCGCGCTGGACGCCGGTACCCGTGCAGGCCGCTTTATGTTGCAGGATCTGCTGGGCAACTTCGTGCCGTTCCTGAAGAAAACCGACTCTCTGGTAGCGGGTGTTCTGGGTACTGCCGGGTGCGTAGGGCTGTGGGGCTACCTGCTGTATCAGGGCGTTGTCGACCCGCTCGGCGGCGTGAAGAGCCTGTGGCCACTGTTCGGTATCTCTAACCAGATGCTGGCAGCCGTTGCCCTGGTGCTCGGTACCGTTGTCCTCGTGAAGATGAAACGCACCAAATACATCTGGGTGACCGTGGTTCCTGCGTTATGGCTGCTGCTCTGCACCACCTGGGCGCTGGGCCTGAAGCTGTTCAGCACCAACCCGCAGCTGGAAGGCTTCTTCTTCATGGCTAACCAGTACAAAGAGAAGATTGCCGCAGGCGGCGCGGATCTGACCGCACAGCAGATTGCCAACATGAACCATATCGTGGTGAACAACTACACCAACGCGGGTCTGAGCATTCTGTTCCTGGTGGTGGTGTACAGCATTATCTTCTACGGCATCAAAACCTGGATGAAAGTGCGCAACACCGATGGCCGTACGGATAAAGAGACCCCGTACGTGCCGGTGCCGGAAGGCGGCGTGAAGACCTCTTCACACCATTAATCTGGTTGTATTCAGCCCCGCTTCGGCGGGGCTTTGTTCTTATCAGGATGGACTATGTTTGGTAACTTAGGCGAAGCAAAAAAATACCTCGGTCAGGCGGCGAAGATGCTGATTGGCATTCCGGACTATGACAACTACGTTGAGCATATGAAGACCAACCATCCGGATAAGCCGTACATGACCTACACCGAATTCTTCCGCGAGCGTCAGGAAGCGCGCTACGGCGGAAGTGGAGAAGGCGGCGTCCGCTGCTGCTAAAGGAGAGACCATGACCCCGATTGCCGTTACCCTGCTGACCGGTTTCCTCGGCGCCGGTAAAACCACCCTGCTGCGCCACATCCTGAACGAGCAGCACGGCTTCAAAATCGCCGTCATCGAAAACGAATTTGGCGAAGTCTCCGTTGACGATCAATTAATCGGAGACCGCGCCACGCAAATCAAAACCCTGACCAACGGCTGCATCTGCTGCACCCGCTCTAACGAGCTGGAAGACGCCCTGCTGGACCTGCTCGACAGCCGCGATCGCGGTGACATCGGCTTCGACCGTCTGGTGATCGAGTGCACCGGCATGGCCGACCCCGGCCCGATTATTCAGACCTTTTTCTCGCACGATATTCTTTGCCAGCGCTACCTGCTGGACGGGGTGATTGCCCTGGTAGACGCGGTCCACGCCGACGAGCAGATGAACCAGTTCACCATTGCCCAGTCTCAGGTGGGCTACGCCGACCGCATTCTGCTGACCAAAACCGACGTGGCAGGCGACAGCGAAAAACTCCGCGAGCGCCTGACGCGCATCAACTCGCGCGCGCCGATTTACACGGTGACGCATGGCGATATCGATCTATCCCAGCTGTTTAACACCAACGGCTTTATGCTGGAGGAGAACGTCACCACGAAACCGCGCTTCCACTTTATGGGAGACAAGCAAAACGACGTGGCGTCGATTGTGGTGGAGCTGGACTATCCGGTGGACATCAGCGAGGTCTCGCGGGTAATGGAAAACCTGCTGCTGTCGTTTGCCGACAAGCTGCTGCGCTACAAAGGCATGCTGTGGATCGACGGCGAGCCGAACCGCCTGCTGTTTCAGGGCGTACAGCGCCTGTACAGCGCCGACTGGGACCGCCCGTGGGGCGATGAAGCGCCGCACAGCGTGATGGTGTTTATTGGTATCCAGCTGCCGGAGGATGAGATTCGGGCAGCGTTTGCGGGGCTGAAAAAGTAAATAGCCGCTCCCTTGTCCGCGGGAAAGGGAGCGTATTTTTCTGAAGCAGATTTCCTCGTATCACGCTTTCTGTTTGCCATATTGTCTGTTAATGTCCTTAATAATAAAAAATCATATCTCAATTAATATTCTCTGAAATATTAATTGAACGGAATTATATAATTTTCATGAATTGGTAGGCGTAATATGGCAATCATTATTCCCACAATCAGCAGCTGTAGCGAGAAGATAACAGCGGGAGAAAAAAGGCTGGCAAGGCTTCTTGAGGGTGGGCTCAGCGAACAGTGTACCTGCTGGTACGACACCCGAATGGGAGACAGGCAAGAGCATCCTGATTTTGTGATTCTGGCACCGGAAAAAGGTTTGTTGTTTATTGAGGTGAAGGACTGGTTTATCACGAAAATAAAATCCGCGAATAAAACGCATATTGATTATGAGACTAAAAACGGCATTGAGCCCCTAAAAAACCCGCTCGAACAGGTTCGACAATATACCTTCCACATCATTGACAGCCTGAAAAAAGATCCTCTGCTTCGCCAGCAGCAGGGGGATTATGAGGGCAGCTTTATTATGCCGTATGGATACGGGGTGTACTTGAGCAATATCACCCGGGCGCAACTGGAAAAGAATTTTACACCCGACGAGCTGAATGAAATATTGCCCACCAGCCAGGTGATTTGCAAAGACGAGCTCACCGAGTTTATGACCCGGGAACAGATCTCCGCCCGGCTCGAATCCCTTCTCAGACATCGCTTCGTTCATCACGCTACCCCACAACAGCTCGACCGCATTCGCTGGCATCTTTATCCCGACGTACGTATTAACGCGTCCGTTACGCGAGTCGATCTGGATAATTTTACGTTCCACACCCCTGATGTGGTCTGCATGATGGACAGGAACCAGGAACAACTCGCCAGAAGTATGGGGGCGGGACACAGGGTCATTCACGGCGTGGCAGGATCAGGCAAAACGCTCATTTTGCACCACCGATGTATTGAGCTTGCCAACAACATTGAAAATACCAAACCGATACTCGTGATTTGCTACAACATTACGCTGGCCAAAAAACTTAAAGCGCAGCTCGAACAATATAGCCTCAGACTTCCAGTCGAAGTTATCCATTTTCATGCCTGGTGTTATCAGCAGTTAAACGCGAATCGGCGTCTTCCACCCAAGAGCAAAAACTTCATTGAGCTCATGGAAAATGCGCTGACGGTGGCATTTGACGATGGAGTGATAAAACCGGAGCAGTACAGCGCCGTTTTGATCGATGAAGGACACGATTTTAAGCCGGAATGGCTAAGAATCCTCGCTAAGATGCCGGACAATAAAGATAGCTCCCTGCTTTTCCTCTATGATGACGCTCAGTCAATTTATCAGAAAAAGAAAGCGCTCGATTTTACCCTCTCCAGCGTCGATATAAAGGCTCAGGGCCGCACAACGATTCTGGATACCAATTATCGCAATACCCGGCAAATACTCCATTTTGCCAGCAGCGTAGCATTTAATTATCTCAATAATCACATAGAAGCCTCTCTCAAATACCAGCAGCCTGCCGCAGGAGGGCTGTCAGGGCAGTATCCGGCGCTGGACAGCTTTGATAATCAGGACGAGGAGATTACACGCGTCCTTGATTGGGTCACAGAGCAGCGTCAGCAGGGGGTTTCATGGTCGGAAATCGCCATACTGTGCCCCTCCACCTACAGCATTTCAGGTATGCTCGGACCACGGCTCGAAGCCCGCAAGATCCCCTACCAGATGATTGTCTCCAGCGATGATAAAAAGCACTGGTCACCGCAGAATGATTTCCTCTGCGTCATGCCGCTGCCCAGCAGTAAAGGTCTTGAATTTCACTCAGTCGCCATTATGGATGCGGCAAAGGAAAGGGACAGTGAAGATCTGAGTGACGATATCAAGCGCCTTTACGTCGGTTTTACCCGCGCACGACAGAATCTTCTGGTGACAATGCACGGAACCGGAAGCCTGCGAGATCATCTGGTCGAGACCTGGGAAAAGAGCGTTAAAACGATCTAGCTGCTCCGCGTTGATAAATATCTGCACCGAACAATCCCCTCTCCCCTAAGGGGAGAGGGTTAGGATGAGGGGTAAAATTATTTCAACGCCTCCGGCAGCGTCACAATCCACAGCTCGCTCTCTGACTCCGGCTTCTTCAGCGGCTTCACGCTGAGCGTGGTTTCCACCGGTTTATCGTCCAGCGTCAGCTTGCCTTCCTCGTTAACCCGATAGTCCTTGAGCTTTTTGCCCTCGACCGGATGCTGAATCGCCACCTTCACGCCAAAGTCGTTATCGTTCGCCACCGCAAGCCGTTTGCCGTCGATCAGCGCCAGCCCTTCGGCCTTCTCCTGCTTCCAGCCCAGCGCGCGCAGATCGACGACCTGCGTTTTTGCAGCAAGGGTAATGCCGCGCTGTGCCAGGGTTTTCTCATCATCAAACTCCGGGTACTCGCCCGGCTTGTCGAAAGCGGTCAGGTCGCTCGCCTTGCTGAGATCCACCTTGTAGATAAGGTTACGCATCGCGTCATTTTTATCCTCACCCTGTTCAATCAGCAGGATGTGCTGGTCGTCCAGCGCCACGATGTCGCCGATTTTGGCGTCGCTGTTTTTGCTGTAGGCCGCGCTGTCGATGGGGTAGCCGTACATCGCCGTTTTCCCGGTCGCCGGGTCGAAGCTGACCAGACGCGTAAACAGCGCCTGCTTTTTGCTCTTACCGTCGATATCCAGCGTGCTTTGCACGGCGGCGATAATCCGCCCGTCCGGCATCCGGGTCAGGCCTTCAAAGCCCCGGTTCGGCTGGCGCCATTTGATAACGTTTGGCAGACCGCCCGCGATGGATTTTTCCCCTTCCGCCGCCTGCGGCCCGTGGATCGCCAGAATTTTCCCTTTGCTGTCGACGTTAATCAGGAACGGGCCATACTCGTCGCACAGCCAGAAACCGCCCTTGCCGTCCGGGGTGATGCCTTCCGTGTCCAGCCCGCGGTTGTCACCCTTCAGAATTTTAAGGGTATCGCTGAACGCCACCTCATTGGTGGCTCCAATCACGCCGCTTTGCAGCGGCAGGCCGTTAATCTCGCCTTTATCATCATGCAGCGGGCGGGCATCCGTTGTCTCCGCTTTGCCGTTCTGAACGCGGATGGTCATCAGCAGCGGCGCGAAATCCGGCGTGACAAAAATTTTGGCTTCGTTTTTACCCATTTTGGGCGCATCGGCGTTAGGACCGCGATCGGTCACGGTCGCGAAGGTCAGAGCATCGCCCTGCTTGCCCGTAAACAGCAGGCCGGAGCCAATCCCTACCGGGAGTCCATTCGGAAACGCACCGGCAAACGCGCCGCTGTATTTCACGTGTGAGCCGTCAGGGAAGCTGACAACATAGCGCTCAGCCGTGGGCTGCGCCGCCAGGCCAGAGAAAGAGAGCATACAGCCGATAAGCACAGGAATGATTTTTCTTTTCATATTGTTAGCATCCGGAAAGTGAAGCCCACAACGTAATGAACAAACGTGTCAGAAAAATGACATGGAAAGGAAACGTGGCCGGACATCTGAACGAATAATGACCATAAAAATGTAAAAATTTGTTTTTTTTATGTGATTTTAGAAATGGAATTGGAAATTATTAGAAGCGCAATTAATGCATATCAAATCACTATCCCTGCCTCGTTCAGATTTCGTTTAGTCAAAAAATTAAACTGTTCCTCAACACCTGAAATTTGCGCGTTGACACACCGACAACCCAACTTAAGCGTTACAAATAAAGATAAAAGAATTAACAATTACAGCATGAAAAGTCGATTTGCATCACATTTGCAGTCATAAACATCGCTTGTTAAGGTGCCCCCAGATTAATTTGATGATGAGGCACGAAACATGAAAAAACTGAACATTCTTCTTCTTTCTGCACTGACCGCCATTTCGGGTTCCGCACTGGCAATGGGCGGCAGCATTGAGCAGGGTAAAAACTTTACCAACCTCAACCTGGAAATGGGCAAATCCTCATCCGGTGTTTATCTCGAAAGTAACTGGCTGAAAAACACCGACGACGGTACCCAGACTGGTGGCGTGGGTGCAGGCTACAACCTGGAAGTGGGCCCGGTGATGCTGAATGCGGGCGCAAAAGCCATCTACATCGGCCCGAAAAAAGGCGATAACGGCGTGGCCTTCCCGATTGGCGGCGGCGTAAACGTTGCGCTGACCGACAGCATCCACGTCTATGGCGAAGGCTATGCGGCACCAGAAGGCCTGAACAATAGCGTGAAAAACTACGTTGAAGCTAACGGCGGCGTAAGCTGGACCCCAATCAAACCGGTTACGCTGAAAGTAGGCTACCGCCACGTGAGCGTTGACGGTAAAGATGGTCGTCCAAACCACACCCTGATTGATGGCGCATATGTCGGCGGTGGAGTTAGCTTCTGATGAAACACCGCATTACCGCGCTTTGCGTTCTGAGCCTCACGCTGATGCTCACCGGCTGCGTCCAGTACAAATGGGTAAAACCGGGCGTGAGCGACGCTGAAATGAATAAAAAGCTCACGGAATGCGAAGCGCAGGCCCTGATCGATCTGCCTCCGGATAACGTAGTGACCGGTTCGAGCTCGGAAAAAACGGATAAAAAGAACAAGAAAAAGGATATTTCCACGAGCTACACGGTTGAAGACGCGAATGAATATCGCCGGGATACGTTAGTCGACAGCTGCATGTTCAAAAGCGGCTGGGACAAGATCGAAGTACAGTAATCAACTGAAAAAACCTGCCAACCGGCAGGTTTTTTATTACCTCTTACTTACGCACCACCACCAGCTTCTGGTTCACAAACTCTTTGATCCCCAGATCCGACAGCTCGCGTCCGTAGCCGGAACGCTTCACGCCGCCGAACGGCAGCTCCGGCGCGGTATCGGTGAGCCAGTTGATGTACACCATCCCGGTCTCGATCCGCGACGCCATTTTCTTCGCGCGCTCGATGTCCTGGCTGAACACCGCCCCGCCCAGGCCGTAGTGGGAGTCGTTCGCCAGCGCGACCGCCTCGTCGTCGTTTTTCACCACGTACATCTGCGCAACCGGGCCGAAGAACTCTTCGAAGTACGCCGGGTTATCGCGGGAGATATTCGTCAGGATCGTCGGTTCGAAGAAGCTCCCGTCGCGCTGCACCGGCTTGCCGCCAAAGTGCAGCGTGGCACCGTTTTTCACCGCCTCGTTAACCTGTTTGGTCAGCGTTTCCAGCGCATCTTTAGAAGAGAGCGGCCCCAGCGTGGTGCTCTCGTCCAGCGGATCGCCAATCTTCACCTGCTTAAACGCCTCGGTAAATTTGCTCAGGAAGGCATCCGCAATCTTTTCATGCAGGATAAAGCGCTTCGCCGCGGTACAGACCTGCCCGGCGTTGTTGAGCCGCGCATTCACGCCAATCTTAACCGCTTTATCCAGGTCCGCGTCGTCCAGCACCACGAAGACGTCGTTACCGCCCAGTTCGAGGGTCGATTTCTTAATGTGCTTCGCCGCCTGCGCGGCCACCACGCTGCCCGCCTTTTCGGAGCCGGTTAGCGCTGCGCCCTGCACGCGATCGTCTGCGATGATATTCGCCACCTGTTCGGACGAGATAAACAGGTTCGTCCACGCCCCTTCCGGCGCGCCCGCCTCGCGCACCAGATGCGCAAAGGTCTCGGCGCAGTGCGGCACGATGCTGGCATGCTTGGCGATAACGGGGTTACCCGCCGCCAGGTTTGGTGCCAGGACGCGCATCAGCTGGTAGTACGGGAAGTTCCACGGCTCGACGGCCATCAGCACGCCGATGGGGTGATGCTCCACCCACGCTTCCCCAAGTTCAGAGTCGTACTTCACCGGGGCGAGGAACTGCTTCGCGTTGTCGGCGTAGTAGCGGGCGATCTGCGCGCAAAGCTTCACCTCGCCGCGGCTCTGTTCGATGAGCTTACCCATCTCCTGGCTGGCGATTTTGGCCAGATCCTCCACGCGCTCGTCGATCAGGTCGGCAAGCTTATGCAGCACCGGCAGGCGCTGGCTGATGTCGCCTTTCGCCCATTCCGAATGGTAAAGCGCATCGGCCGCCTTCAGCGCCGCTTCGATATCCGCGTCGGTATGTGAGGGGTATTCTTTGATGAGCTGGTTAGTGGCAGGGTTTACTGTCTGATAAGCCATGTCGAATCTCCTTGTTTTACCGCTTAGGGTATTAAGAGTAGTCAACATGACTGGCTGTGGACGTAAAGTTGGGTATATCCGGAAGGTTCTGAGTTAAGCAGTGCCGGACGGTTCGCTGACGTGGTATAAAAAACGTCCAGAAGGAGTTTCCATGACCGATACCCGACACGTTCGCCAGACTTTTCACCGCGCCAGGGGCCTTGAGCTGCGCAGCACCTGGCAAAGCACGCGGGCGTACAAACGCCACTGTCACCCTCAACTCTCCATCGGCGCGATTGTTGAGGGCCAGACCTGCTGCGTGTGCCATGACCAAGAGTACATTCTTCATCCCGGGGACCTCATTGCGATCCCGGCTTATGCGCCGCACAGTTGCAACCCCGTCGACGGGCAGCCGCGCAGCTACCATATGCTCTATATCGACACCGATCTTCCTCTGGCGCTACAGGTGATTCGTAACCCTGCCCTGTTTGCCCATTACCTGGACGTCGTTAAGACAATGTCTCCAGCGTCCGTGGAGGCGCTGCTTTCTGCCCTTCCCCGCTGCGCGGATAACGCAGACGCGCTTCGCCCAACCAGCCAGCATGTGCGGCAGGCGTTTCTTGCCGACCTGGCCGCACCGCCTTCGCTTGACGAACTTGCCCAACGCTTCTCGCTGCGCAAGGAGACGCTGATCCGTACCTTCCGGCAGGACACCGGCCTGACGCCGGGCAGCTTCCTCAACATCTCCCGCGTGGAGTTCGCCAAAGCGCGGCTACGTGCCGGGGACGACATCGCCGACGTCGGCTACCAGAGCGGCTTTGCCGACCAGAGCCATTTTCATAAGACCTTCGTCAGCTATACCGCCGCCACGCCGCGCCAGTACGCCACGGGCCGATCAATATCAGACAATAAATAGGTTCTGCAGCGCCGTAGCCTGTCCTCAGATGGTTAACTGAGGTCGCTATGGAACTGTTCTTCCCTTCCGCTTTTCTCGCTCTGGCGCTGGCGCATTTTGTTGCGCTGTTAAGCCCGGGTCCGGATTTTTTCCTGCTTGTGGGCTACGCGGCGCGCTATCGGCTGCGCGGCAGCGCCGGGCTGTGCGTCGGCATCGCCACGGGTAACGCGCTCTATATTGTTCTGGTGATTATCGGCTGGAGCGCGCTGCGCCAGTTTACGTGGCTGTTTACGCTTATCGAGGTATGCGGGGCGCTGTACCTGCTATGGATCGGCTCGCATCTGGTGAGCAGCCAACCGCAGGCGCTGACGCTTGCAGAAACCCGACAGCGGTGCCCTTCTCTGATGAAGCAGATCCTGCTGGGGCTGGGATCGGCGCTGTTAAATCCAAAAAATGCGCTGTTCTACCTGGCGCTGATGACGGCGTTACTCGGGCCGGACGTCACGCTGCTTCAGCAGGCGACCTGCGGCGTCTGGATGGTGATGGTGGTGCTGGCGTGGGATCTGGCGCTGGTGTCGATGATGGGGCTATCGGCGGTGCAACAGAAGCTTAGCCGTTCGCTGTGGTGGATTGAGCGCACGGCGGGCGTGGTGCTGATGGGGTTTGGCGGGTGGGTGCTGTGGCGATTTTTGCACTTTTCCCCCGCTTCCCTCTATCCTTAACCCATGGAAAAAATCGCTGAACTCAAACGCGCCAAGCTGCTGGCGCTGTCGCTGCTGCTGATTGCCGCCGCGGCCTTTGTCACCACCCTCTTCCTGCCGCAGACCTTCTGGGTGCGCGGCGTCAAAGCCATTGCCGAGGCGGCGATGGTCGGCGCGCTGGCGGACTGGTTTGCCGTCGTCGCGCTGTTCCGCCGGGTTCCCATTCCGTTTATTTCACGCCATACGGCGATTATCCCGCGCAATAAGGACCGAATCGGCGACAATCTCGGCCAGTTCGTGCAGGAGAAGTTTCTTGATACTCAGTCACTTGTGGCGCTTATCCGCCGCTATGAGCCAGCGCAGATGATTGGCGCCTGGTTCAGCAAGCCCGACAACGCCCAGCGCGTCGGGCTGCATCTGATGCAGGTGATGAGCGGTTTTCTCGAGCTGACCGATGACGGACGTATTCAGCGCCTGCTCAAACGCGCGGTGCATAAAGCTATCGACAAGGTAGATTTCACCGAAACCAGCGCCGTCATGCTGGAGAGCATGACCAAAAACAACCGCCATCAGGTACTGCTGGACGCCATCATCAACCGCCTGATTACCCTGATTCAGCGGGAAAGCACGCGGGAGTTTATTGCCGATCAGATTGTCCACTGGCTCAAAACCGAGCATCCCCGCAAGGCGATGGTGCTCCCCACGGAGTGGCTGGGCGATCAAAGCGCGGAGATGGTGTCGAACGCGGTGAACACGCTGCTGGACGATATCAGCCACGACCGCACGCACCAGATCCGTCAGGCGTTCGACCGCGCCACGCTGAAGCTTATCGACAACCTGAAAAACGATCCGGAAATGGCGGCGAAAGCCGACAACATCAAGCACTACCTGAAAAACGATGAGGCGTTTAACCGCTATCTGGGCGAGATGTGGGCTGACCTGCGCCAGTGGCTGAAGGCGGATATGCAAAGCGATGACTCGCGCGTGAAGCAGCGCATCGCCAACGCCGGGCTGTGGTTTGGCGAAACGTTAACAAACGACGCCAGCCTGCGCGCGTCGCTGAACGAGCATCTGGAGCAGGCCGCGCACCGCGTCGCACCGGATTTCGCCGCGTTCCTGACCCGCCACATCAGCGACACGGTCAAAAGCTGGGACGCCAAAGACATGTCCCGCCAGATTGAGCTGAACATCGGCAAAGACCTGCAGTTCATCCGCGTCAACGGCACGCTGGTGGGCGGGACGATAGGCCTCATCCTGTTCTTACTCTCGCAAGTCCCAACGCTTATCCATTCAGCGTCCTGAGGATCAGCGCCTTCATGCTGGTAATAGCTGCATCGGGGGAGGCGCTCCCCTGATGCAGCGCGATCCCCAGCTCTCCTGCATCTGGCAGCAGGTGGCTGTCGATCCGTAACGTCTCGGGCAGACCAATACGCGTGCGGAGCGTAATACCCAGCCCCGCGCTAACTCCCGCCCACAGCCCGCTCAGGCTATAGCTGGTATAAGCGATACGCCAGGGAATACCTGCGGCATCCAGTGCCGCGATGGCCCGGCTTCGCAGTAGGCAGGGCGCGTCAAACATCACCAGCGGCAGCGGCTCACCTCGTTGCAGAAGAACCTCAATGTCCTCGCGGGACCGGCAAATCCATGCCAGCGGTTCGCTTCGCACGTAGTCGCCTTCTCGACCTTCCTGCCAGACCAGCGCCAGATCGAGTTCATTCGCCGCCACGCCGCGCATCAGCGGCGGGTTGCGATCGACACGTGCCGTCATGCGAAGCTCAGGGTGTTGTCTGTGAAAATCGCCGAGGACCTTCGGCATCACGGACTCGCCAAAGTCCTCCTGCATACCCAGCCGCACCTCGCCCTGAAGCAACTCACCTCTGATAGCCCGGAGCGCTTCATCATTTAATACCAGCATGCGTCGGGCGTAGCTCAGCAGAATTTCACCCTCTCGGGTCAGTGCCAGCGTACGCCCCTGCTTAACGGTCAGAGCCACGCCACACTGCTGCTCCAGCTTTTTTAGCTGGGCGCTAATCGCCGACGTGGACCGACACAGCCTGTCCGCCGCCTCGGCAAAACTGGCGGACTGAATCCCCTCCACAAAGCTGCGCAGCGCGTCCAGGTCTAATGCTGAAAGGCGTTTATCCATATCATCCTCATTTTCAGGACATTCAGTCCTGAACATTGCGATTTTATTTATGGTGGCAGCCTGCGAGAGTGATTTCCAGACGACAGGAGGAATAAAAATGAGCACAACACTGAATCGCGACACGCTTGCGCAGGTTTCCCCTAAGCTGGCGGAACTGAGCCAGCAGGTACTTTTTGGCGATATCTGGCAGCGTCCGCAGCTAGCCCCGCGGGATCGCAGTCTGATCACGCTTGCCGCGCTGGCAGCCCTGGGGCGCACCGCGCAGCTTCCCTGGCATATCGGCTTCGCCCGGCAAAACGGCGTGACGGACGACGAAATAGCCGAAGCGTTTACCCATCTGGCGTTTTACGCAGGCTGGCCGGCCGCCGTCAGCGCGCTGAGCAGCCTTGCAGAGGAGAAACAGTAATGCCGTTTGTTCGTATCATGACGGGTGACCGCTATAGCGAGATGCAGCAAAAGCAGATCTCGGACATTCTGCACCTGGCGCTGACGGAAACCTTCGCCGTTCCCGCACAGGACAGATTCCATTTTTTTGAATGCTTCGCGGCCGGGGATCGATACATTGATCGGCACTATCTCAGCACGGGCAGAACGGAGGGGGCGATACTGTTTAATATCGTTGCTGGTAAGCCAAGGAGCACTGAACAGAAATCTGCCCTCTACCACCAGCTGGCTGCGCAACTGAATGAGAAGATGGGCATTGAAGGTGGAGACGTGATGGTCGTTATCCAGTTTACGGCCGCTGAGGACTGGAGCTTCAGCGGCGGCAAACGCTATCAGCCCTGAATGACGTAGCGCGTGGCGGCGAAACGGTTCAGGATCAAATGCACCAGAAAGACCATCGTCAGCGTCGCCACCAGCGAAAAGGTCACGGAGGTGATGCGATAGAGATCGCTGAACACCAGGTCGCTGTCCGGGTGCATGTTCTGCCCGAACATAATGCCGATGGTCGTGATGCTGGAAAACCCCACGCCCGCGCCCACTTTCTCCATCACGTGCAGCCGCGCGCCAAACGCCAGGCCGAGGCCAATCAGCGGCATCATCAGCAGCATATGGCTGCTGTGATCGTAGAGGATAAGCTGCACCACCAGAATGTAGAGGCAGCCCAGCACTACCCCGACCACGCGCCAGATGGAGCTCATCACCGCGCCGCGGTAGTGCATAGGGAACAGGATCAGAATCCCTGCCATCAGCGCCGAGAGCGAATCGCTTAAGTCGCTAATCTGAAACACCACGAAAATCATCGTCGCGACGCTGCCGGAGAGCAGCGACTCGTGGCGCACGCGGGCGTCGTCTTTCTCAATCAGCGGCGGCGGCTTGCGGGGCTCCACGTCCGGCAGCAGGTAGTTCATCAGCGCGCTCAGGCACACCGCCATCACGCTCGCTTCAATGTTGGAAAACAGCAGCGTGTGCCAGTTGGTGGTGGGGTAGCTCATAAAGTTGAGCATCACGCTCTGGCACACAACGCCCATCGAGCCGAACAGGAACAGCGGCCCTTTGCTCATAAAGCGAAAACGCATCACGTAAAGGGCAAATACCACCAGCGTCATGATGACCGGCCATTGGGAAAGATAGCCGATGATAATCACCATTTCGACGCAGTTCAGCGATGCGCTGAAGATAAACTGCTTCGCCACGTGGCGGTTAAACACTGGCACCAGCGAGAGGAGCATGATCGGATAGACCACGAAAAACACGCCGTAGCTGGTGTTGTAGAAGCTCGATATGCTCAGGGCAATCATCCCGGCAAAAACGATGCGCAGGGTCTGGCGAAAGTCGTTTGCCGTGTAGACGATGTTGCCGTGCGGGGTAAAGACCCGCGCCAGCGTATTAATAGACATAGTGAAGCAGGCTCACCAGGTGGATCTGCATTCCGGAGAAGAAGCGCGCAAACGGCCCTTCGCTATTGTAGAGCTGCACGGTCGCCCGCGCGCCGGTTGGCAGCGGCTTCGGCAGCGGCTCATCCAGCGTGACGTGAATGCGCATGCGCTGAGCGTCTCGTACCCAGCGGTTAGAGGTCTCCGGCTGGGAGAGCTGGCCGTTAACCGCCTCCTGGCCTGCGAGGATCCCCGCGTCGCTGCTGGCCACGTGGGCGCGGAACACCTGCCCCGGGAAGGCGTCAAACACCACGGCGGCATCGGTGCCCTGACGGGTATGGCGCAGGCTCTTCTCACGGAAATCGGCCACGATATCGGTCTGGTTGTTTACCAGCGCCAGCGCGGCGGAGCCGGATGAGGCGTAAAAACCGGGGCTTAACTGCAGGTTACTGACCGTGCCGTCCGCCTGGGCGTAGACCTTTGTCCAGCCGAGGTTCAGCTCTGCTTCATCCAGCGCGTTGCGGTATTTTTGCAGCGTCACGTTGCGGTGTTCTTCGCGCTCGCCGCGCTGGATGCGCAGGTTCCGGATGTTGGCCTGAATCGTGCTGACGGACTGCTCGCTGCTCTGCCAGGCGGTGCGGACCTTATCCAGATCCGCCTGCGATACGTTCTGTAACGTGCTCAGCTTCTGATAGCGTTCGAAGGTCACCTTGTCGTTACGTGCGGTCAGCACCGCGGTTTTCAGGCTGGCCTGCGCGGCGGCGATCTGCGCGTCCAGCTGTTCGTTAGAGAGACGCGCCTGCTCCAGCGCGATTTGCGCCGCTTCCACTTTATTGCGAAACGGCGTGTCGTCGAGCTCAAACAGCAGATCGCCTTTCTTCACCTGGCTGTTGTTGTGGACATGTACCGCCGCCACGTAGCCGGAGACGCGCGGAGAAACCGGGGTTACCACGCGCATGACGGTGGAGTCCGGCGTCAGCGGGATCCAGATATCCGCGACGACAAAATAGATAAACATCAGCAGGAAAGAGGCAATACTCACCCTTACCCAGCGGGCAAACTTTTGTTCAGGGGTCATTATTTTTCGGTCTTGTTGTCTTCTTCGCGGATTGTCCGCAAATTGCAGGCGATTTGATTTAACGTGGCGCTGAAAATCTCGATATGCTCCGGCGCGATGTGTTGCGATACGCGCGCCTGATAGGTCTCAATCACCTGAGTGAGCCTTTTTAAAATGGCTTTTCCCTCAGGCGTCAGCGTCAGAAGCCGGATGCGCTTGTCATAAGGCGATGTGGTGCGCAGCAGGTAACCCTGTTTTTCCAGCTGTGTCAGGGTGCGCATCAGCGGCGGCAGTTCAATACCCTGCACCTCCGCCAGCTCACTCATTGAGACGTTATCCCCGAGCTGATGAAGCTGCATCATCACCGTCCAGCTCGACTGGGTTAAGCCGGTATCGAGAATGGCATCATCGATCACCGCACGCCACTGGCGCACGATCATCGCCATCCGCATGCCCATCGGCCTGCGGCTAAACAGCGCTTCTTCACTCATGGGGAAACCTCTCGTCACACGCGGTCAAGATAATAGTTATCAGGGTAAGTATCAAGAAACGTGAGACGAAAGAGCAGGAATTGCGAAAACGATGTCTCCCTCTCCCTGTGGGAGAGGGTCGGGGTGAGGGCCCCAGCCCGCAGTGGAGTTTAGCGGCTAAAATGCCTCCTGACGGCACTTTTTCCCGAAGCCGTCACCACCACCTCCCTGTACCCCGCCACCCGCTGGATCCACCCTTTGCTTTCCAGATGAATAAGCAGCGCCGCGCCAGCTTCGCCTCCGAGGTGAAACCGCCGCTCGCTCCAGTCCAGACAGGCGCAGCAGGCCTTACGGCGCGGATGAGCGCTTAACGACACGCCGAGCTTCAGAAACTGCTCCCGGCCATACAGCGTGAGCGCTGAACCGTCTGCCTCCAGCCAGCCTTCCGCCTGCATGAAATCGTAGATCTTTACCGCCACCGCGCCCGCCAGATGATCGTAGCAGGTGCGCGCCTCCCGCATGGCCTTCGGCGCGGTGGTTTCCGGCGGCGCAATGCGGCTCCAGGAGAGCCCCATCATCTGTTCGATCAGCTCCGCCACGTCGTGCCCCGCCAGACGATAGTAGCGGTGCCGCCCCTGAGACAGACAGGTAATCAACTTTCCCTCCACCAGCCGGGCGAGATGCCCGCTGGCGGTCGAGGGGGCGACGTCTGCCGCGGTGCTCAGTTCGGTAGCGGTCCACGCCCGCCCGTCCATTAGCGCACAGAGCATCTTCACGCGCGACGGATCGGCCATTGCTGCTGCCACCGCGGCAATCGCCTTTTCCAGCATCGCGCTGTTATCAGGGGGTAAACTCGTCTTAAGCATGGGCCGCCCAGGGTTCGGTGATCTCTGCGGCCAGCTTATCATCATCCGTCAGCAGAATAAGGTGATTCGCATGGTCGCTGTACTGGGTAAGAACAGACACGCCGCGTGCCGCCAGCGCCGCCGCAATTTCACCCAGCTCGCCGGGACGCGACTGCCTGAGTTTTCTGATAACCGGCCTGCGCACCGCCTGCACGGTAAACCCGGCCTCCACCAGCACGCGGCGGGCTTTTTCCCCGTCCTCCACCAGGAAATGGGCATCGGTACCGAATACGCCGCCCCCCTCAAGCCCTACGCCGTTGCGCCCCAACAGCTGTCCAAAGCGCGCCAGCTCGCCGGGCCCGTCGCGGAAAATCACGTGAACGTCATACATTCGCGCGCCCTCCCGTTTCGGAACTGTACTCCCGCACCAGCTGCGCCACGCGAATACGGTAGAAAGAGAAAATCGACTCCCGCCCTTCGGCCTGTGCCGCCTGATGAAAAACGTTCTGCTTCCAGCGGCGGACGGCCTCTTCATCCCGCCACCAGGAAAGGGAAAGAATTTTGCCGTCGGTCGTCAGGCTCTGGAACCGTTCGATATCGATAAAGCCGTCGATGTCGGCCAGCAAAGGCTTAAGCTCTGCGGCAAGTTGGAGGTAGCGCGCCTGATGGGCAGGCGCGGCTTTGGCTTCGAAAAGGACTGCGATCATGATGGTCTCTCCGCTGTGATGTTGAGGAGAGAATGCAGGATGGAAAAGCACAATGCTTCGGTAAAGAGCGAAGCTTTAGCCCAGAACCGACCTCGGCTCCATAAACGCGCGGATCCCCCACTCGCCCATCTCGCGCCCCACGCCGGAGTGCTTAAACCCGCCGAACGGCGCTTTCGGTTCATGGGCCAGGGTGTTCACCAGCACGCGACCGGAAACAATCTGCTGCGCCACGCGGCGCGCGCGGTCCGCACCGCCCAGCACCACCGCGCTCAGGCCGTAGTCCGTGTCGTTGGCAATGGCAATCGCCTCCGCCTCGTCACGATAGGGAATAACGCACAGAACCGGGCCAAAAATCTCGTCGCGGGCAATCGTCATTTGGTTGTTCACGTCGACAAACAGCGTCGGGCGCACAAACCAGCCGTCCTGCGTGCCTTCCGGCCGCCCCTCGCCGCCCGCCAGCAGGCGCGCCCCCTCTTCGACACCTTTGCGGATATAGCCCTGCACCCGCTGCCACTGCTTTGCGCTGACCATCGGGCCGACGTCCGTTGATTTATCGCGCGGGTCGCCGGAGTTCACCGCCGCTACGGCCTGCGCCAGCGCGGTTTCGATCTCCGCCTTACGCGAGTAAGGCACCAGAATGCGCGTACCGGCCACGCACGCCTGCCCGCTGTTCATAAAACCGGCCTGAATCACCAGCGGGATCGCCTGCGCCAGATCCACGTCATCCAGCAGGATCGTCGGCGATTTCCCGCCTAACTCCAGCGTCACGCGCTTAAAGCTTTCCGCCGCGTTGCGCAGGATCGCCTTGCCGGTATGCGTCGAACCGGTAAACGAGATTTTTGCCACGTCCGGATGGCGGCTGATTGTGTCACCGACCGTCTCACCCCGCCCGGTGACGATGTTAAACACGCCCGGCGGCAGAGCCGCATCGCGCAGCGCTTCGGTGACAATCTGCGTTTGCAGGGCGCTCATTTCGCTCGGCTTGATCACCGCCGTACAGCCCGCGGCCAGCGCTGCCGCCAGCTTGCCGCAGATAAATCCTGCGTCGCTGTTCCACGGCGTAATCAGCCCGGCCACGCCAAGCGGCGTCATCTGCACCGTGGCTGCACCCGCGGGGGTGACGAATTCAAACGCCTCCAGCGCCTCAATCGCCTGAGCAATCACCTCCGCCGGATAGCTGGCCATCCACGCGGAGCGCGAGGCGGGCGCGCCGTACTCTTCGATGACCGCTTCCAGCAGATCGTCGTGACGAGCGGCCACGGCGGCGTGCATACGTTTTAGCGCGGCAATGCGCTCCTGCTTTGTCGTCTGCGACCACGCGGGGAACGCCGCTTTTGCCGCCGCAACGGCGCGCGCTGCGTCAACCTCATCCGCCAGGCGTACCTGCCCGATGACCTGCGCCGTCGCCGGGTTGTATAAATCAAACCGTTCGGTGCCGTGCGGGGTAACAAATTCGCCGTTAATAAAGATCTGTTCGATAGTGTGCATATAAACCTCCTCAGGCTGTGTGAGCACAGTCTGGCACGGCTTCTCCGTTGCGATAATCCACACTATACTGCAAGGGTTGTTTCGATTTTCAGGATAATCTATGCATCGTTCAGGTCTGACAGAGCTGGAAGTGGTTATGGCGGTGGTGCGGCGCGGCAGCTTTCGCGGCGCGGCGCAGGAGCTCGGCATGTCCGCCACGGCGGTCAGTAACGCCATCGCCGGGCTGGAGAGCCGCCTGGATACTCGCCTCTTTAACCGCACTACCCGCAGCGTGGCGCTCACCGACGCCGGACAGCGCTACGTGGCGCGCGTTGGCCCGGCGCTGCAGGAGATCCGCCTCGCCAGCGAGGAGATCCACAGCGACACCGGGGAACCCGCCGGCACGCTGCGTCTGAACGTGCCGAACCATATCGGCACCCTGTTTCTGGACCAGCTGCTGATCGACTTTATGATCCGCTATCCGAAGATGCGCGTGGAAACCGTCAGCGAAGCGCGCATGATCGACATCGTCGCGGAAGGCTACGACGCGGGGATCCGCCTCGAGGAGTCCGTGCCGCAGGACATGATCGCCGTGCCGCTGACCGGAGAGATCCGTCAGCTGGTGACCGCCACGCCGGACTATTTTGCCCGTCACGGTACTCCGCAGACGCCGGACGATCTGCTTTCACATCAGGGGATCGGCATGCGCATGGCCCACGGGGGGATCTACCGCTGGGAGCTGGCGCGTCGGGGGGAAACGTACGCCCTTGCCGTACCGCCACGCTTTGCGACATCCGATCTTTTCGCCTCGATCCGCGCCGTAAAGGCGGGATTAGGGGTAGGATTTTTGCCGGAACTGTATATCCGGGAAGAGCTTGAGAATGGAGAGCTGGTGAGCGTTTTAAACGACTGGGCGCAGCCCTTTGCCGGGCTGCGCCTGTATTACCCCGGCCATCGCCACGTCCCGCCGGGACTGCGGGCGCTGGTGGCGATGATCCGCGAGCGCGGGATTATTCCAGGTTAGCCTTATTCAGCCCGTAAGCAGCGTCCAGCGAGCCGGGCGCCATGCGGGAGGTGATCCCAAGACGGTTCCAGGCGTTGATCGCCACGATGGCGAAGTTCAGCTCTGAAATCTCCACGTCCGAGAAGTGCTCCGCCACGCTGCGGTACAGCGCGTCGCTCACCCCGTGAACGCCAATCTGGGTCAGCGCTTCGGTGAAGGCCAGCGCGGCTTTTTCACGGGCGCTGAACAGCGGGGACTCGCGCCAGGCCGCCAGATGGTACAGGCGCAGCTCGCGTTCCCCGGCGATTTTGGCCTCTTTAGAGTGCATATCCAGACAGAACGTACAGCCGTTCAGCTGCGACACGCGAATGTCGATTAGGTGCTTCAGCGCCGGGTCGATGGAGGTTTTTGCCACCTCCATGCTCAGGGCAGACAGCGCGTTGGCGAGGGCAGGTGTAACTTTATGGTGGTTAACGCGAGTGCTCATTGTCTTTCCTCTTTTTGTGCGGCATGTGCCGTGCGATGAGGCAAATCTACGCCGTTCATGACATAGTAAAAAGATACAAAAAGCGTGAAATGAGGTAGGACATGAAGCCGGGCTATCACGACATTTATACCCGCTATCGCGACAACATCACGCGCGGCGTGCTGAAGCCGGGGGATAAGGTACCTGCCATCCGCGTGCTGGCGGAAGAGCTGAAGGTGGCGCGCAAAACCGTCGAAACGGCGTACGCCATTCTGACGGGTGAAGGGTATCTGGTGAGCCAGGGCGCGCGCGGCACGCGGGTCAACCCGGATTTACTGCTGCCGGATAACAATGCCCCTGCGGAACAGCCTACCGGCACGCTTCCGGCCTCGCTTATCAGCCAGCGCGAGCGGGCCGGATTTCTGCGCCCCGGCATCCCCGCCCTCGACAGCTTCCCGTATAAAAAATGGCTGCTGCTGGCGGGCCAGGCGACGCGCGCCATGCGTCAGGAGGAGATGCTCAACCCGCCCGTCCTGGGCTGGTATCCGCTGCGCCAGGCCATCGCCAGCTATCTCAATATCTCGCGCGGCTTGTCCTGCACCGCCGAACAGGTGCTGATCACCAGCGGCTACAGCGGCAGCCTGCGGCTGATCCTCGACACCCTCGCCAGCCGCAGCGACAAGGTGGTGTTTGAAGATCCGGGCTACTTTATGGGCCAGCAGCTGCTCAAGCGAATTGTGCCCCGCCTGCACACCGTGCCGGTCGATCGCGCAGGGATGGACACAGACTACCTGCTGCGTCACCATCGCGACGCCCGCTTCGCCATCGTTACCCCCTCGCACCAGAGTCCGCTGGCGGTGACGCTCTCCCTGCCGCGTAAGCAGCAGCTGCTCGACTGGGCGTCGCAAAACGAGGCGTGGATTATCGAAGATGATTATGACGGCGAATTTCACTACACCCGCAAAGTGCTGCCGTCGCTGAAAAGCCTCGATCGGCATGACAGGGTGATCTTTATGGGCACCTTCAGCAAAACCATCATGCCGTCGCTGCGCATAGGCTACGTGGTGATGCCCGCCAGCACCGTCGGCGCCTTTACCGACAGCGCGGATATCCTCACCAGCGGCCAGCCGGTGCTGACGCAAAAGATCCTCACTGCCTTTCTCAACGAGGGGCATTTTTTTCGCCATATCAAGAAGATGCGCGCGCTCTATCAAACCCGCCGCGACTGGATGATTGCCGCCCTGCGTGAGGTCTATGGCGATCTGTTCTTCACCGAGCAAAACGACGGTGGAATGCATATTGTCGCGTTCCTCGCAAAGGGAAGCGCTGACCGGGAGATCGCACGCTGCTGGCAGGAACAGCAGTTGCAGGTCAATGCGCTCTCGGCGTGGTATCGCGGGTCGGGCAAACGCTATGGGCTGGTGATGGGCTATAACAACGTGCGGACCTATCAGGAGGCGGTGGAGCTGCTGGAAAGGCCGAAACGGCAGACGCTCGCGCTGTTGAACTGAACCGCCGGGTGGCGGTTGCGCCTTACCCGGCCACGGTTTAAATATCATTGCGGGATAACCCGACGTCCTTGAGCTGCTCGTCGCTCATCTGGCTCAGGATGCGGCGGGTCCGGTTGATGCGATACCAGTTGCGGATCGTTTTGCCGATCCAGACAAATACGACGAACGGACGTTTTGAACGGTTTTCGTAGAATTCCATAATGCTCTCCTCACTGTGCCAGTGGGGTTATCATCCTGGAAATCGACCTGGGCAATACAGATGCAAAAACAACTTTTGTTTAACATACAGATCCGCTAAAACGGTATCTGCATGCCGTTTTTTGCGGCAATCTGTACTGGTTTAATGCTCTGTATGGTGAAAACAAAGGATACAGCATGACGCGCTATCAACACCTCGCCAACCTTCTGGCAGAACGCATTGAACAAGGGCTGTATCGCAGCGGCGAGCGTCTGCCGTCGGTGCGCGCCCTGAGCCAGGAGCATGGCGTGAGCATCAGCACCATACAGCAGGCCTACCAGATCCTCGAAAACCTTCAGCTGATCACCCCCCAGCCGCGCTCCGGCTATTTTGTCTCGAAACGCAAAGCCCAGCCGCCCGTCCCGGCGATGACGCGCCCGGTGCAGCGCCCGGTGGACGTCACCCAGTGGGATGAGGTGATGATGCTGCTGGACGCCCGCGCCGACAAAGAGATGATCTCCTTTGGCGGCGGCTCGCCGGACATTAACCAGCCGAGCCTGAAGCCCCTGTGGCGCGAGATGAGCCGCCTTGCGCAGCATAACCCAAGCGAGATGCTGAGCTATGACGTGCTCGACGGCCGCCTTGAGCTGCGCGAGCAGATCGCCCGCCTGATGCTGGACGGCGGCTCTACCGTGGCAGCGAATGAGATTGTCATCACCAACGGCTGCCACGGCGCGCTGTCGATCGCCCTGCTGTCGGTTTGCAAACCGGGGGACATCGTGGCGGTGGAGTCGCCATCTTTTCACGGCACCATGCAGATGCTGCGCGGGTTTGACATCAAGGCGATTGAAATTCCCACCGACTCTGAAACCGGGATCAGCATCGAGGCGTTAGAGCTGGCAATGGAGCAGTGGCCGATCAAGGCGGTGATCCTGGTGCCCAACTGCAATAACCCGCTCGGGTTTATCATGCCGGAGTCTCGCAAGAAGCAGGTCTTAGCCCTGGCACAGCGGCACGATATCGTGATTGTTGAGGATGACATTTACGGCGAGCTGGCGGCGGAGTACCCGCGTCCGCGCACCATTCATTCTATGGACATAGATGGCCGCGTGCTCTTATGCAGCTCGTTTACCAAGACCGTGGCGCCGGGACTGCGGGTCGGCTGGATTGTGCCGGGGCGCTATTACGACCGGGTGATGCACATGAAGTACGCCGCGGGCGGGTTTAACGTGCCGGGCACGCAGATGGCGGTGGCGGCGTTTATTCGCGACGGCCATTACCATCGCCACGTGCGCCGTATGCGTCAGATTTATCAGCAGAATATGGAGACCTATACCTGCTGGGTGAGGCAGTATTTTCCGGCAGAGATATGCGTCACCCGCCCGCAGGGGAGCTTCCTGCTGTGGGTTGAGCTGCCGGAGAAGGTGGATATGGTGTGCGTCAGCAAGCAGCTGTGCCGCCTGAAGATCCAGGCGGCGGCCGGGTCGCTGTTTTCCGCCTCCGGGAAGTACCGCAACTGCCTGCGGATCAACGTGGCGCTGCCGCCGACGGATAAGCATCGCGAGGCGTTGAAGAAGATGGGCGAGGCGATTGTGATTGCGATGGAGGAGTAGTACGTTTTTTAGCGCCGGTGGCGCTACGGAACAGAGTAGGCCGGGTAAGGCGAAGCCGCCACCCGGCAAAATCAACGACTCAGAACTTCCACGAAACGCTGCCCACAATGCTGCGTTCTGCACCGAAGTAGCAGTAAGAGAGCGAGTTACACGCCGCAACGTAGCTTTTGTCCGTCAGATTATTGACGTTCAGCTGCGCACTCACGCCCGTAAGCCCCACTTTTGACAGGTCATACCCCACGACCATGTCAACCAGCGTGTACGATGGAAGCGTATGGGTGTTCTGGCGATCGCTGGCGATCCCGTTGACATAGCGCACGCCGGAGCCGACGGTCAGGCCGTCCAGCGGGCCGGTTTTGACGTCGTAGCTCAGCCAGGCGCTGGCCATGTTACGCGGGGCATAGACGGCGCGCTTGCCCTCCTCTTCCGGGCTGCTCTTCTTATAGCGAATATCCGTGTAGGTATACGCCGCCTGCATGCGCAGGCTGTCGGTCAGCTGACCAATCGCCTCCAGCTCAACGCCTTTGGATTCGATTTCACCGATGGAACGGTACGGATCGGTCGGCTCCTCTTTAGTGGCAATGTTCTTCTGGTTAATGCGGAACACCGAGGCGCTGAACTGGCTGTTCATCCCTTCTGGCTCATACTTCACGCCCGCTTCCCACTGCTTGCCCTTCATCGGATCCAGGATATTGCCCTGCTCGTCGGCAAAGCTGGTCGGCGTAAAGGCGGTGGAGTAGCTGACGTACGGCGCAACGCCGTTATCAAACAGATACAGCAGCGCCGCGCGGCTGCTGAAGTTGTTTTTATCCAGATCGCTGCGGGTGTGGTTAAAGTTGTCGACGTTCGACACGCTCACCTGGTCGTAACGCCCGCCGAGCGTCAGGCGCCAGCGGTCAATGGACATCTGATCCTGTAGGTAGTAACCGGTCTGGCGAAGCTTATGCTTTTCCCTGCTGTACTGGGTGATGTAGTCCGGCTTCGCACCGTAAACCGGGTGGAAGGCGTCAATCGGCGGGAAGCCGCCATAGTAGCCGGTCACGTTGTTGGTGCGGTCCTGATAGTCCATGCCGATCAGCACGCGGTGGTTCACCGCCCCGGTGTCGAAGCTGCCGTCGACCTGGTTATCCAGGGTGATGGCGTTCATCTTCTCGTCAGAGCCGGAATAGCCGCGATTCAGCTCGGTGTCATTCAGCCAGCCTGCGGCATACACCTGGTTCAGCTCCACTTTGGTGTGCAGGTAGCGCAGCTTCTGGCGCACGGACCAGCCGCTGTCAAACAGGTGCTCAAGGTTATAGCCGACCATGTTTTCCCGACGATCGTACTTGTCGTAATCGTCTTCACCTTCAAAGAACGTGTTGGAGATTTTCTTCCCGCTGTGCGGCACAACCGTGCCCTCATACGGCAGGCCGGAGTGGCTGCCGCCTTCCGGATCGCGGTGCAGGTAGGCCATCAGATCCAGACGGGTGTTGTCGGTGATACGCCAGGTCAGGCTCGGCATCAGGGCGTAACGCTCTTCCTTCAGCGGATCGAACTGGGAATTGGCATAGCGGGTCATCCCGCTGAGGCGCACCGCCACGCGGTCGTTATCATCAACCGGGCCAGTAACGTCGAACATCGCCCCACGCTGGCTATTGTTCCCGGCGAAGAGCTTGATCTCCCCGCCCGGATCGAACGACGGCTTACGGGAGGTAAGCGCCACAATCCCGCCCGGCGATGAACGACCATAGAGCACGGAGGCCGGACCGCGCACGACTTCGATACTGTCCAGGAACCACGGATCAACCACCAGCGAGCTGTGGGAGTTGGTGTCGCCCATCATCTTCAGGCCGTCCAGGTAGACGTTGTCCAGGCTGCCGTCAGAGAAGCCGCGTAGCACCATGTAGTCAAAGCGGTTAGACGCCCCAATCTGGTTGCTGTAGACCCCCGGCGTGTAGCTCACGGCCTGACGCACGCTGGTTGCGCCCTGCTCTTCGAACTGCTCGCGCGTGACGATAGAGACCGACTGCGGAGTTTCAATATCCGGCGTTTCAAGCTTGGTGGCCGCAGACTGCATCTGCGAGGTCACCACCACGGTGTCAGTTTTTTGCGCATCCTGCGCCAGTAAAGGAAAAGCGACGCTACCGGTAACCCATCCCACCAGCAGTGCCAGACGCGATTTAGCAAACATAACCCTCTCCAGAGACATTTCTTATTGTTAATAAGAATTATTACCTTTTTGAGGATGCAAACGGCTATGCGCGCCGCCAGGTTACGTATGCGCGATGCTAAACCGCACGGGATGCGTTCGCGCGATGGGCGAAATTACGTTAGCGGAGTTTGCGCACGTCGCCCGGTGAAATCCCGTAATGACGACGAAACGCGGTGGCGAAATTGGTGGCATGCTGATACCCGCACATCCAGGCCGCCTGCTGCACGCTGTGGCCTTCCAGCAGATAGCGGCGCGCCAGCGCAAGGCGACAGTCGCGAAGATAATCGAAGAGGGTGCAGCCGTAGCGCTGACGGAACTTGCTGCGCAGGCTACTTGGGCTCATTGCAGCCAGGGCTGCCAGCTGCGCGAGAGTATGATCCCGCTCAGGAGACTGTTCCAGCAGGCTCCGCACGCGTTCAAGACGCGCATGCTCAGGGCGGCTTGGGCAAGGCTGCTGGCGCTGGCTGAGGCCGTGGCCGAGCAGCTGATACATCAGCCCCTCCAGCACCAGCTTGCGTGAGAGCACGCGTCCCCTCTGCTGCTGCGCATGCTGAATGCCTGACATAACAAACTCGGGAACGTGCCAGACAAACGTGGGTGTATTCAGGTTTTGCCATTCCAGCAGCAGCGACTCAAGCAGGGCTTCACGCCCGGCTTCATGCGGGTACACGCCAAACGAGAGCGTTTTTAGCGCGCTATCAGCGTCGTGACGCGCACTCATCACCTGTTCCTCACTCAGACGGGCGCTGAACGCCATGCCGGGACGAATGTGATAGTCGATGCCATTGAGCGCGATCGTAACGCACCCTTCCAGGACTACCAGCATATAGAGCGGGCTGCTGTGGCGAGATGTGGTTTCGTAGGGTTGTAATACATGCACGTCGGAGTGGGTCAGCGAAATGCCGGACGAGAGCGTCATCTCTTCCACATTCCCCTGCAACACCGGGCTGCCGCTGATCTGCTCCCCTTTTAACAGCGGGAAACGGTAGTCGATGCCGTAGCGCTCGCCGAATACTTGAAAATCCTCAACAAAAAATATGCGTTTCGCTGATCTATTTTCACTCTGGAGCATAATTCGGGGCCTGCATCGGGAAAAGGACAGGCAAAACAGTACCATCCCTTTGCAATGGCAGCAATCACCGGGCGCAGACATTATTACGCTCCGGACGAAGCCGGAGCGAAGTCATATATTTCCTTGCGAGAAATATATTTATGCTTCCTGCCACTCAGCAAAAACCTCTTTATGGTTTTTGGTCAGGACAACTTTATTATCTTCGACCTTATCGACCCAGCCGAGAGGAATAAAGTGGTGTTTGCCGCCCGATTCCGGATCGCTCTTCGCAAGCTTGATGCGCTCACCATCAAGATGGTCCACAACCCCGACGTGCGTTCCGCAGCTGGCGACAACCTGAGTGTGATCCTTAATTGCGCTTTTATCTACCATAATTATTCTCCTGTTTCGGTTATTTGCCTGTTGCACGAAATTAACTGTAGCGCATAAATTCAGGCTTAAAAGGCTTATTAGTATTTTGAAACATCATTGACAGAATCGAATATTATGTCTATTTAGCGCCGAATTGAAAAAATAAGAATGAGATGAATTCTTACCGACTGATTATTTCCCGTTCATAATTAAATTATCGCAACCAACGAGGAGGTATTTATGACGATTCGCAATAATAATCGGGCAGAAATTTCGCTGGCTCTTGGTGAAGCGGTCCTGGACATCGTGCAAAAAGGCCATGAGTTATCGCGAGAGAATCTCGCCCAGGCGATGAAAATCAAAGCGGAGAAAGAGCGCGACGACGAGAGGCTTTTGAACTACTGGAAGGCGTGTAATATGCTGGTTTGAACGTAGCGGCGTTTAGGCTGACTAAACGCCGCCTCCTGTTACTCGTCGAAGTACCAGTACCCCTGGTTAATCAGCCCGGTGAGTTCGTCAACAAACGCCAGGTTTTTCAGCGCATCGCCCAGCTCGGCCTGGCCGAGTTCGGTGTAGCGGCACAGCGCATCCGCGCCCTTCGCGTCTACCGTCTCCAGCTGTTCGCTGTTAATGAAGAAGCTGCCGTTAACGTTCAGCACGCGCAGGCCGCTCAGGCGCGACAGCGTTTCGCCCCCTTGCAGCGCGTCGAGCACCTCTTCCACTGAATACGGCGGCTCGGCGGCGGCGATATCCAGCTCGTGGCGCGGCGTGGAGACGAAGCTGCCAAACCATTTCGTGAAATCGTCCGGCTTGCTAATCATGTCGATCATCATCTGACGGATACGATCGAGCTCGTACTGCTCCACGCGGCCCGGGTGTTCGCGGCAGGTCAGATCCGGATCGCTGTAGTGCTCGCCACCCAGATCGTTTTCCAGCGCGTAGTCGGCAAAGCTGCTGATCAGATCGCGGCCGTTCGGCCCGCGGAAGCCGACGGAGTAGTTGAGCGCGGTTTCATGGGTGAAGCCGTCATGCGGGAATCCAGGCGGAATATAGAGGATATCGCCCGGCTCAAGATCTTCGTCGATGATCGGCTCAAACGGATCGACATGCAGCAGCGCCGGATGCGGGCAGAACTGACGCATCGGCAGCTTGTCGCCCACGCGCCAGCGGCGGCTGCCCATCCCCTGAATGATAAACACGTCGTACTGATCGATATGCGGACCCACGCCGCCGCCCGGCACGGAGAAGGAGATCATCAGGTCATCAAGACGCCAGTCCGGCAGGACGCGGAACGGACGCACCAGTTCGGCGGCGGGCATATGCCAGTGGTTCACCGCCTGCGCCAGCAGCGACCAGCCGGTTTCACCGAGGTTATCGAAATGCTCAAACGGACCATTGCTGGCCTGCCATTTGCCGTTAGCGTGGCTCACCAGACGGCTATCGACTTCCGGCTCCATCGCCAGGCCTGCCAGCTCGTCCGGGGTAATCGGGTCGACAAAATTCGGGAAGGCATTTTTCAGCACTACGGGTTGTTTTTGCCAGTATTTCTCAAGAAATTCCGGCCAGTTCAGGTTCAATTGATACGCCATGGGTAGCACCAGTGAGAGGGGAAACAGGCGCGATTATAGGCAAGAAGGCAGAGGGGGAACTTGTCATGGGTCAAACGAGCGCGCGTAGGTCGGGTAAGGCGAAGCCGCTACCCGACACGTACACGGTAGTAAAACTTAATCCAGGTTCAGCTCGTCGTAATGGGTAATCAGTTTGCCCACGATGCCGTAGTCCAGCGCTTCTGCCGGAGACATCCAGTAGTTGCGGTCGGTGTCTTTTTTCACTTTTTCCAGCGGCTGGCCGGTGGCGTCAGCGATCAGCTTGTTGACGCGATCCAGCATGCGGATGATCTCGCGCGCTTCGATCTCAATATCCGTCGCCTGACCGCGCACGCCGCCCAGCGGCTGGTGGATCATAAAGCGGGTATTCGGCAGCGAGTAGCGGTGCTCTTTTTTCGCGGCCAGGAAGATGGTGATCCCGGCGCTCGCCACCCAGCCGGTGCCGATGACGTGCACTTCCGGGCGGATGAACTTGATGAAGTCGTGAATGGTGTCACCCGCTTCCACGTGGCCGCCCTGGCTGTTGATGTACAGCTTGATCGGATCGTTGCTGACGCTTTGCAGCAGGATCATCTGGGTAATGACCTTCTGCGCCAGCTCCTGGTTGATCTCACCGGAGATGACAATCGAACGGGACTCCAGCAGTTTTTGCTGTAGAGCGCCCGCGCCGTTTGACCCTTCCGCTTTTTCCTTGTCGCTCTCTTTCAGTGTGTAGTGCATTGTTATGTCCTCAGCTTGTCGCGCTCAAAACCAGAGTGTAGCCTGTTTTACGGGGTAAAGTCCTCAGAGACAAAGCGTGAAGACAATGATGAAGACGACCCGGGCAAACCGCACACCAGTCGGCAACGACTCGCTATACTTCCTCTTCATACGGTTATCATATTGTTAAATGATAATGATATTTAATGTGTTAAGATGAAAGTCAGCATAAACAGTCTCTTACGTTACCGTTGGGCTGTTTCCATTCTTTTAAATCAGCACCGGGGCGGTGAATGGAACACATTGTATATGTGGTAGATGACGATGACGCAGTCAGACAGTCCGTGATCGGATTGCTGGAATCGGCAGGCCTGAACGCTATCGGCTTTTCATCGGCAGAAGCGTTTCTGCAATACCGCTTTGAGGACCTGCCGTCGTGCGTGATCCTCGATATGCAAATGCCCGCCATTTCGGGTTTTGAGGTGGCGGACGCCCTCAAGGACAGCGGGCGAGAGATCCCGATTATTTTCCTCACCGGCCACGGCACCATTCCGATGTCGGTGCGCGCCATTAAAGGCGGCGCGTACGAATTTCTCACTAAGCCCGTCGAATCAAACGCGCTGATCGACGCCATTGAGTCCGCGTTACAGCTGGCGGAAAACAATGCCGAGCGCAATAAAGAGCGCTACGCCCTGAAGCAGCGCCATCTCTCCCTCACGCCGCGCGAACACGAGGTGCTCACGCTGGCGATAAGCGGCATGCTGAACAAGCAAATTGCCGCCGAGCTGGGCGTCAGCGAGATCACGGTGAAAGTGCACCGTCGCCGCGTGATGGAGAAAATGCAGGTGCGCTCGGTTGCCGAGCTGGTCAGGGCCGTTGAGCGCCTGACCAAAAGCCAGCCCGCGGAGTAACCTTTTACCCTTCCTGCGCCGCCAGCGGCAGCGCAAACGCGAACACCGTGCCGTAAGGCTCCCGGCGGCGCGCGCTCAGCTTCCCGCAGTGGCGCTCGATGATGCTGGCGCTGATGGTCAGCCCCATCCCCATCCCCTGTGGCTTGGTGGAGTAGAACGAGTCAAAAATCTGCTCCAGCCGCCCGGGCTCAATGCCGCTCCCGGTATCGGCGATCTCAACGATCACTTTCCCTTCCGCGTTGGCGGTGCTGAGGATGATGGTACAGGCGCGATCCTTCACCTCGGCCATCGCCTCCACCGCATTCATCACCAGGTTGAGCAGCACCTGCTGGATCTGCACGCTATCGCCAGTGATAAAGCTGTCCTGCGCCTTCAACAGATAATCAACGCTAATGTGTCGCTGCTCCAGCTCGCTGCGCGAAAGCGTGATGATATGGTGGATCAGATAGTGCAGATCGATGCGCGCGAAGGTGGGCTCCTGCTTGCGCGTCAGGGACTGAATGCTGCGGATGATCTCTCCCGCCCGCGCGCCTTCCGCCGCGATCTCCTCCAGCCCTTCCCGCACTTTATCCAGCCGGGCAGGCTCGCGGTTAAGCCAGCGCAGGCTCGCCCCGGCGTTAGAGACGATGGACATCAGCGGCTGGTTGATCTCGTGGGCGATGGAGGAGGTTAACTGTCCGACGGTGGTGGCCCGCGACACCCGCGCCAGTTCCGCCTGCGCCACCCGCATGGCATCCTCCGCGGCGCGCTGGCTGGTGATATCGGTAATGATGCCGTAATACTCGTTCACCTCGCTGCCCACGCCCACCGGATCGCCAATCCCGAGGATATAGCGCGTTGAGCCGTCGGTACGCTTAACCCGAAACTCCGCGCGCATCGAGAGCCCTTCCCGCACGCTCTGGGTGACGATGGCGCTGATGCGGGCGTAATCGTCCTCATGAACGAAGGTCAAAAACTCCGCCATGGAGATCGTCTTTTGCCGCTCGGGCAGGCCGAGGATGCGGGCATACTCCTCCGAGACAAACATCAGATCCTGCTCCAGCTCCCAGCGCCAGCTGCCGGTGTGGCTGATCTGCTCGCCCAGCATCAGCGAGGTCTGGCTGGCGCGCAGCTCTTTTTCCACCCGGCGGCGCTGGATGTTCTCCGCCAGCAGCTCGGCGTACAGCCGCGCTGTCTCCAGGGAGACCGCCGCCTGCGCGCCCAGCAGGCTGACCACGCGCGAGTGCTCGGCGGTAAACACTTCCGGCATCAGGCGGTTTTCCAGGTACAGAACGCCCACCAGCCGCGCCTGTTTGAACATCGGGACGCACATGACGGCCGCCCCCGAGGTCACCAGATAGGGGTCCTGACTGAAGGGGTGAAACTCCTCCGGCCTGCCGGTGCGGATCTCCTGCCCGGTGCGGATCACCGCCGCGAGCACCGACAGGGGCATGTCGGTCGCCGTCGGCACGTCTTTCAGGATCCGCACCCGCACGCCTTCGGTGCTGGTCCAGGCGCTGGCTTCGATCTCCGGGATGAGGCTATCGCTCACGCGAAGCAGCAGGCCGCGCTGCGCCCCGGCGCGTTCGAGCAGGCTGGTCATCAGGTTTTCGATCAAGCGCTCGAGATTGATCTCTTCCGACAGCGCGCGGGAGGCTTTGATGACGCTTTGCAGATCGCGGATCGTCTCGTTCTGGGCGAACGCCACCGTGTCATAGGCGCTGGCCTGCCCGGAGGCCAGCAGGTGCGGGAAATCCTGCTCCAGCTGGCGCACCTTGGCCTGCGCGCCCGCCCGCCCCCAGGCGGCAATTGCGCCGCGGAAGTGCGCGTCCGAGGCGGTCGGGTAGCCGCAGGCCAGCGCGAAGCGCCCAGCCAGCTCGTGGGCCAGGGCGTTAATGGGGTTAAAGCCGCCCTCGCGGGAGAGCCGGACCGCCTTCTCATACTGCTCAAGCGCGATGCTGTTCATCCCGTCCAGACGCACGATTTCGGCGTAGATCAGCGCCTCTTTATCCGCGAACGTGCCGGGATTGATGCGCGCCCAGAGGGCGATTTTGTCGTAGTGGGCGTGAATGCTGCGGCGATGATTCGCCGAGAAGGTCTCCGGCGTCAGCTGACGGGAAAGCGCCAGCGCGCTGTAAAGATGGTAATCCAGCAGATGGATGTGGCCCGGCGCAGACCACGCGTACCACCCCGCCGTCTCGAGATCCGCCTGCGCGTCGGCATATTCGCCGCAGGTAAAGTGCGCCATGCCGCGGTAGAGCCAGTACCAGAAAAGCATGGTGGAGGTCTGCTCCGGCGCCTGCTCCGGCGACGCGGGCAGCAGCGCCTCGGGCAGCGCCTGCGACGCGGTCCAGGTGCCGATGACCGGCGTGCGCAAAAACGCAACAAAGGTGCGCTGGATCGTCAAAATGGTTTCCACGTCCTGGAAGTGGGTTTTTCGCACAAACGCCAGGCCGCGATCGATGCTGGTCAGCACCCCGTCCAGGTGATCGCCCCGCGAGAGGAAGTTGATCACCTGGTGGCAGGCCGCAAAGCAGGCCATCGTCATATCCCCGTGGGTCACCGCCGAGGTAAAGCAGGCCTTCGCGCACTCGATGGTAAACGACAAAGGCTGGGTCCAGACGCTGAGCTGGTCGAGCGGCAGCAGGGTTTTGGCTTCGAACGCGTCGTAGCCGTGGCGACTCACCAGCTCGCGGGCGAGGGTGCCGTACTGGAACCCGAGGCGATACTCGGCGTAGCGGTGGCCCATCAGCACGCCAAACCAGGCCATCGCCGTGGTGGAGGCGCCGGTAATGCCGTGGTCGAGGGTCAGGTGCATCATGCGGCAGAGCAGTAAAAAGTGCAGGCGCGGGCAGATGAAGCTGGCGCAAATGCTGGCGCTGTAGAGCAGGTTCATCACCGCTTCGGTTTCCGGGTTATCCATCCGCGAGAGCGGGGCAAACAGGTTTTGCGGCGCATCATTCGCGCGGTTGCAGAAGCGTTCCCAGGCCTCGTCGCAGTCGGCGTCTTCCGGGTGGCGGCCGATCTGGATCCCAAAAATCCCCAGCCAGCAGAGCGCCGCCTCCAGCGCCAGACGGCTATCTGACTGGCGAATATAGACTTCCACCAGCAGGTTGGCCGCCAGCGCTTTTTCGGTCAGCCCGCCGGGGCAGCCAAGGATCGCATCGCACAGCTCGCGGGTCCGCTCCAGATGGCCGAGCGCAAACTCGCAGCCCGCCTCTTCGATATCGAGCATAAAGTCTGACACCGTCCCGGCGTTTCCCAGCGCTCGGGCGGTCTGGATATAGCTGAGCGCCGATGGGTAATCCCCCGAACGCTTCGCGCGTCGCGCGGCCAGCAGGCTCAGCTCGCGGAACATCTGGCGCTGCGGCGCGGGCTGGACGCTGTCCAGCGCGGCCGTGACGTGGTGAACGGCGCGGAACAGCAGCTCGTTCCCCGCCGCCTGACGCGCGGCATCGGCCAGCAGGCTGGCGGTCGTCAGGTGAATATGGCTTTTCTCATGCCGGTCCAGCAGCGCAAAGGCCGCCTCCTGCACCCGGTCGTGGGTGAAGGAATACGCCTTTTCCGTCAGCACGATGAGCTGGGCCATCACCGCCGGATGCAGCGCGTAGCGCATCTCCGCCATCGATATACCAACCACGCGGCAGATCATCTCCATTTCACCCGTGCCGCCGAGACAGGCAAGGTTGCCCAGCAGGCGGCGCGTCTCGTCGGGCAGCTCTTCAAGCTGCTCCAGCACCAGAGCCACGACGTTTTCGGTGTAATGCCGGGCGCGGATCGCCTGCAGATCGTAGCGCCACTTGTCCTGATATTTGTTGTGTACCACCAGCCCGTCATCGACGATGCGGCGGAAAAACTCGTGTACAAAGAGCGGGTTGCCCCCGGTCTTTTCATGGATCAGCGTGGCGAGATCGGTCGTCGCCGTGCTGCGGGTGCGAAATACCGTCCCCAGCCAGCGCGCCACCGCTTTCACGGAAAGCGCCTGCGGGACAATTGCGCTCGCGTGCTGCGCCGCCTCCGGCAGGCTCGCCAGCAGCTGTTGCAGTGCGGGTTCGGACAAGGCATCGATATCGCGGTGAGCGACCACCACCAGCAGCGGGATCGCGCCGCAGTTCACCAGCAGGTAGTTGAGCGTTTGCAGGCTGGCGGCGTCGCTCCACTGGAGATCGTCGAGCACCAGCACCAGCGGGCAGCCCTGCGAGGCAAAGGTTTTCACCAGCGCCAGCACCATATGGCTGAAGCGCGCCCGGGCATCAATGGAAAACGTATCCGCCGAGAAGCGCGGCTTGCTCTCGAGCAGCAGGCCCAGCTCGGGCACCAGACTCACGGCCAGCGCCTCGTATCCCTCCAGGGCGCGAGACAGGCGGATTTTCCACTTCGCCACCTCGTCTGCCGGCAGCCCCAGCAGGTGCAGCGTCAGGGTGCGGAACGCGGAGCTTAATGCGCCGTAGGGCAGCGACGGCGAAAACTGGTCGACTTTGCCCACCGCCAGCAGCACCGTCCGCTGCTGTAGCGTTTTGAGCGCCGTCGCGATAATTGAGGATTTGCCGATCCCTGACGGCCCGGCGATCGTTACCAGCTCCGGCACCCGGTTCTGCCCCACCCGCTCAAACGCGGCAATGACGTCGTTCGCCTGCGGATGCGTCGCGAACAGGGAGTCCGCCAGATGGATCGCGGGAGTGCGGTCCTGCTGGCCGGGGGTAAAGGCGACGATCTCGCCCTCGCAGGTTAGCGTCGCCTGGCAGCGGCGGAGGTCGGCAATCAGCCCGTCGACCGTCTGGTAGCGGTTATCGGGGTGCTTCTCCAGCAGCTTGAGGATGATGGTCGACAGCATCCCCGGCACGTCCGGGCGAATCTCGTCCGGGGCCAGCGGCTCCGAGGCAATATGGTAGTGCGCCCAGTTGGTTTGATCGTCCTCTCCCAGCTCAAACGGCAGGCGTCCGGTCAGGAGTTCATACAGCACCATGCCGAGGCTGTAGAGATCGCTGCGGCCGTCAACGGGACGCCGGGTGCGGGTGGTGTGCTCCGGCGACATATACGCGGGCGTACCGCCTGAAACGGCAAGCCGGGTCTGGGAGAAAGCATCGGAGAGCGTGCAGGAGAGGCCAAAGCTGCCCAGACGGCAGGTGCCATCGTGATGAATAAAAATGCTGCCGGGCTTGATATCGCCGTGGATCAGATTTTGCAGATGCATCTGGCGCAGGGGGGCGCAGATCTGGATCGCCAGCTCGATAAAGCGCGCGATCCCCGAGATCGCCCTGCCCGCGCGCCGCGCCAGCAGCTCAAAGGCAAACGGGGCGTACACCAGCGCGAAGCGTCCCCGGTACTGGGTGGACGCGACGGCGCGAATGGCCCAGCTGTCCTGCATCACGTCACGCAGCGCAAACTCGTTTTTCAGCAGCCGGGTGGCCCGCTCTTCCTCTTCGTCGCTGACCGCGGTGGCGATAATGAACGAGCCGCCGGAATGAGGATGTCGCGCATGCATCCAGGCGATACCGCCCTCCTGCGCCAGCACGGTAAACATCACATCCTCTTTAAGGACAAAAACCCGCCCCTGGTGAAGATTTCCCTGGGCGGGCCAGAATGCAGGCTGCTCGTGTTCGTTCATCCGCGATCCTTATTGTCGGCGGGCCAGCTCCCGCTGTATATGATCCAGCAGAATATCGATGTTAATGGGCTTACGCAAAAAAGCAGCGGCGCCCAGATTAAGAGCGTACCGCTGCATATTTTCATCAGCATGACCGGAGATAAAGAGCACGGGCGGCGGCGGTACGGCCAGCAGCCGCAGCTTGTCAAACAGCTCCAGGCCGCTCATGCCCCGGAGCTTGATATCGGTGATCACCAGCGCCGCGCCGGACAGGGCAAGCGGATGGCTGAGAAACACCTCTGCCGAATCAAAGGTGTCGGTTGAATAGCCTTCCGACTCCAGGAGATTACTCAACCCGCTGCGGACGGAACGTTCGTCATCAATGATGGCAATGCGCCACGGCAGCGTCATGCTGTTTTTCCTCTAACCAGTCATTTAACGTCGCGAGGGTCCTTCGCGGGCGCAGGGGGCGCCGTGCCGCTGATTTTCGGCACGCATTCGTGACGAAACCAGGCGAGGGTAAACGGTTCGCGACTCAGTAAACGCCGTCCCACCGGGATGAGCTGTTCACCCACCAGCATGCCAAACAGGCCAAGCAGGGCGACAACCGGCGGTGCCGGGGAATGAACGTCGAGCAGGGCGTAAATTACCCCAGCAACCACGCCGCACACCAGCGAAATTATCCATGCTCTCATGACGTCGCTCCCGTCTGCGATTTCACCTGCGGAACCGTTACCTGAGGAGGCGGCGCGCCGTCGCGGGATAACAGATGGCGCGTCGCCTGTTCACCCACCAGCATCCCCAGCAGGCCAATCAGCGCCAGCGCGGGCGGCGCGGGGGAGCGCACCTTCAGCACGGCATACATCAGGCCAATCAACACGCCTGCGGCAAGGGATATCAGCCCAGTACTCATTGTGAACTCCAGAGAAAAAGGCAGCGGCGAGCCGGATGAGGGACCAGCCCGCCAGCGGAACTTAGCGAGCCGGGACCGGCGCTAAGGTGCGGTGCTCGCTCTTCTGGCGAGACGGTGCTTTGTGCACCATGGTGTAGGCGTAATCCACGCCCATGCCGTACGCGCCGGAGTGTTCGCGCACGATATCCATCACCGCGGTGTAGGTTTCTTTACGCGCCCAGTCGCGCTGCCACTCCAGCATCACCTGCTGCCAGGTCACCGGGATCACGCCTGCCTGGATCATGCGCTGCATCGCGAAGTCGTGGGCTTCCTTGGAGGTGCCGCCGGACGCGTCCGCCACCATATAAATTTCGTAGTCGCCTTCCAGCATCGCGCACAGGGCAAAGCTGTTGTTGCACACTTCGGTCCACAGGCCGGCAACCACCACCTTCTTCTTGCCGTTAGCCTTCAGCGCGTCGCGCACCTTCTGGTCGTCCCAGGAGTTCATGGAGGTACGCTCCAGAATGTCCTGGCCCGGAAACACGTCCAGCAGCTCCGGATAGGTGTTACCGGAGAAGCTTTCGGTCTCAACGGTGGTGATGATGGTCGGGATGTTGAACACTTTGGCCGCTTTCGCCAGCGCCACGGTGTTGTTTTTCAGCACCTGGCGGTCAATTGACTGCACGCCAAACGCCATCTGTGGCTGGTGATCGATAAAGATGATCTGACAGTTCGCAGGGGTTAACACTTCGAGCTTTGAAGAGGTCATAGCATTTTCCAGTGGTTAAGGGTAGAAATCGCCGCGAGCGACGCGGCGATAAAGTCACCCTCATCCTGCGGTTTATCGCGCCTGGGCGTAATTATCTCTTCGTATAGTTAACCTTAGGTATAGTTATACTTTGGTATACCTATCCTATTGTATAACTGGATCTTTGCCGAAACCGGTTCCCATAATCCTGACCATTCCCCTCTCAGTCAGGAGCAGTTATGGATACCCCAGGTAAAGCCGATCTCATTCTGGTTAACGGCCAGTTTCACACCGTCGATCGCGAGAACCCTGTCGCGGAAGCCGTTGCCGTGCGCGACGGAAAATTTCTGGAAGTGGGTACCGTCGCCGAAGTGATGCAGCACCACTGCGACGGTACTAAGGTGGTGGATTTGAAAGGCCACACCGCGATCCCCGGCCTGAACGACTCGCACCTGCACCTGATCCGCGGCGGGCTGAACTACAACCTCGAGCTGCGCTGGGAAGGCGTGCCGTCCCTGGCCGACGCCCTGCGGATGCTGAAAGAGCAGGCCCTGCGCACGCCGTCGCCCCAGTGGGTGCGCGTGGTGGGCGGCTGGAGCGAGTTCCAGTTTGCCGAGCGCCGCATGCCGACGCTGGATGAGATTAACGACGCCGCGCCGGACACCCCGGTCTTCATCCTGCACCTGTACGACCGCGCCCTGCTCAACCGCGCCGCGCTGAAGGTGGTCGGCTACACCAAAGAGACGCCGAACCCGCCGGGCGGCGAGATCCAGCGCGACGCCAACGGCAACCCGACCGGGATGCTGATCGCCCGTCCGAACGCCATGATCCTCTACGCCACGCTGGCCAAAGGGCCGAAGCTGCCGCTGGAGCAGCAGGTCAACTCCACGCGTCAGTTCATGCGCGAGCTGAACCGTCTTGGGCTGACCAGCGCCATCGACGCGGGCGGCGGCTTCCAGAACTACCCGGAAGATTACGAGGTGATTGCCGAGCTGCACGAGAAAAAGCAGATGACCATCCGCATCGCCTATAACCTGTTTACCCAGCGTCCGGGTCACGAACTGGAAGACTTTGAAAAATGGACCGACATGCTCACGCCGGGACAGGGCAGCGATTTCTTCCGCCACAACGGCGCGGGCGAGATGCTGGTCTTCTCCGCCGCCGACTTCGAAGATTTCCTCGAGCCGCGCCCGGACCTCGCGCCGGGCATGGAGGACGAGCTGGAGCGCGTGGTGCGCCATCTGGTGGAGCACCGCTGGCCGTTCCGCCTGCACGCCACCTACAACGAATCCATCAGCCGCATGCTGGACGTGTTCGAGAAGGTGAACCGCGACATTCCGTTCAACGGCCTGCACTGGTTCTTCGACCATGCGGAAACCGTTACCCAGGCCAACATCGACCGCATCAAAGCGCTCGGCGGCGGCATTGCCGTCCAGCACCGCATGGCCTTCCAGGGGGAGTACTTTGCCGAGCGCTATGGCATCGAAGCTACCCGCCACACGCCGCCGGTGGCAAAAATGCTCGAGACCGGCGTACCGGTGGGCTTAGGCACCGACGCCACCCGCGTGGCGAGCTATAACCCGTGGACCGCGCTCTACTGGCTGGTCTCCGGCCGCACCGTCGGCGGGATGCAGATGTACGACCACAGCGCCCGTCTGGACCGCGATACCGCCCTGATGCTCTGGACCCAGGGCAGCGCGTGGTTCTCCAGCGAGCAGAACCAGAAGGGGCAGATCAAGGTCGGCCAGCTCGCCGACCTGGCGGTGCTCAGCAAAGACTACTTCCGCGTGCCGGAAGAGGAGATCAAGGGCATCGAGTCCGTCCTGACTGTGGTGAACGGCGATATCGTTTACGCCGCAGGCAGCTTTGGCCCGCTCGCGCCGCCCGCCATCCCGGTCCTGCCCGAGTGGTCCCCGGTGGTGAAGGTGCCGGGCCACTACCGCAGCGCGCCGCCGCAGGCTACTCGCGTCGGCTTGAGTGTGGCTCACCACTGCAGCGGCCCGTGCGGAGTTCACAGCCACCAGCATGATTTCGCCCGCACGTCAGAGATGCCGGTGTCCGACGATAACGCTTTCTGGGGGGCGCTGGGCTGCAGCTGCTTTGCATTCTGATGAAAAACACTACTATGCCGCCCCGGGTCGATCTGGGGCTGTTCTTCCTGCGCCTCACCGGCAGCCTGCTGCTGCTCTACGTGCACGGCCTGCCGAAGGTGCTGCACTTCAGCGAAGAGCTGACGCGCATTGAAGATCCGTTCGGCTTCGGGCCTTACGCGAGCCTGATCCCGGCGATCGTCGCCGAGGCGATCTGCCCGCTGTTGATCATTGCGGGCGTGTACACCCGCCTGGCGTGCCTGCCGATTATCGCCGTGCTGCTGGTGGCGATGCTGGCGGTCCACCCGAACTGGTCGATTGCCGAAGGGCAGTTTGGCTGGCTGCTGCTGATTATCTTCACCACTCTCGCCCTCACCGGGTCGGGCCAGTAGCGGCTGCAGCGTAAGGCAACGGAGAGGTTCGCATGACCCAGGTTAACGACGTTCGCGACGCCCACGTCGAGACGACGCCCGCACCGACGGTTTCACCCTGGCAGCCGCTGAGCCAGCCGGTGTTCCGCATGCTGTGGATCGCCACGGTGGTCTCTAACGTCGGCTCATGGATGAGCGACGTCGGCATCAACTGGAGCATGCTGACCCTGAGCGCCGACCCGCTGGATATCGCGCTGGTGCAGGCAGCCAGCAGCCTGCCGATGTTCCTCTTCGCCCTGCCGTCCGGGGTGATGGCGGACATCGTCGACCGACGTAAATACCTGCTCTTCTCTCAATTATGGGTGTTCATCGCCGCCGCCGGGCTGACGGTGCTCTCCTTCACCGGACACGTCACCCCCACCGTGCTGCTGGTGGCGACGTTTCTGCTGAGCGTGGGCGCGGCGATGAGCTCACCGCCGTTCCAGGCGGTGGTGCCCGACCTGGTGAGCAAACCGGAGCTGGGCGCCGCCGTGGCGCTGAACTCGCTCGGGGTGAACATTAGCCGGGCGATTGGCCCCGCGCTGGGCGGTTTTCTGCTGTCGCTCGCCGGGCCGTGGATGGTGTTTGCCCTGAACGCGCTGTCCGTTGTGGGTGTAGCGTGGGTGCTGTGGCGCTGGCGTCCGGCCCCGTCCGTGCAGCGTCTGCCGCCGGAGCACTTCTTCTCTGCGGTGCGCTCCGGGATTCGCTACGTGCACGCCGCGCCGGTGCTGCGCAACGTGCTGGTGCGCACGGTGGCCTTCTTCGTTTTCGGCAGCGCGGGCTGGGCGTTACTGCCGCTGGTGGCGCGCCGCGAGCTGGGCTTAGGTCCGGCGGGCTACGGCGTGATGCTGGCGTGCATTGGCCTGGGGGCCATTGCCGGGGCGATCCTGCTGCCGCGCCTGCGCCAGCGGCTGAACGCCGACCGCCTGATGGTCGCCGCGAGCCTGACCTTTGCCCTCACCATGCTGGCGCTGGCGTTTGTGCGCCACGTCTGGCTGCTGAACCTGTTTGAGTTCTTCACCGGCTTCGCGTGGATTGCGGTGCTCTCCACCCTCAACCTCGGCGCACAGCGCAGCGCCGCCCGCTGGGTGAAGGCCCGCGCGCTGGCGGTCTACCTGACGGTGTTCTTCGGCTCGATGACCACGGGCAGCGCCATCTGGGGGCAGATCGCTTCCCAGTTCGGTACGCCGACCTCGCTGGTGATCGCCACGCTGGGGATGGTGCTGGCGAGCGCCACCGTGTTCCGCTGGAAGCTGGAGAAAGATCCTGACTTAAACCTCGACCTGAGCGGCCAGCCGCTGGACGGCGTGGAGATCGACCTGCCGAACGAGCGCGGCCCGGTGCTGGTCTCGCACGAGTACATCATCGACCCGCACAACGCGAAGGCCTTCCTGGAGGCGGTCCACGAGCTGCGCCGGGTGCGACGCCGCGCCGGGGCGATGAGCTGGGCGGTGTACGAAGATATTGAACGTCCGGGTCTGTTTATCGAAACCTTCCTGATGGGTTCCTGGATCGAGCATCTGCGCCAGCAGGAGCGCCACACCATGAATGACCTCCTGTTGCAGAGCCGCGTTCTGGCTTTTCATCAGGGCACAACATCACCGGCTATTCGCTACCTGGTCGCGCCGGTATAACCATAACCATCACCTGTACAGGAACACACTATGGCAACGTTTAAGGCAAAAGACGGCACGCAGATTTACTACAAAGAAGGCGGCGCGGGCAAACCGGTTCTCTTCAGCCACGGCTGGCCGCTGGACGGCGACATGTGGGACAGCCAGCTGAACTACCTGGCCGAGCGCGGCTTCCGCGCTATCGCCTTTGACCGTCGCGGCTTTGGCCGCTCGGATCAGCCGTGGAACGGTTACGACTACGACACCTTTGCGTCCGACATCAACGACCTGATTACCACCCTGGATCTACGCGACGTGACGCTGGTGGGCTTCTCCATGGGCGGCGGCGACGTGACCCGCTACATCAACAACTACGGCAGCGCGCGCGTGGCCGGGCTTGCGCTGTTGGGCGCGGTGACGCCAATCTTCGGCAAATCCGACTCCTTCCCGCAGGGTGTGGATCAGAGCGTGTTCGACGGCATTCGCGACGGACTGCGTAAAGATCGCGCCCAGTTCATAAGCGACTTCGCCACGCCGTTCTACGGCACCAACGCCGGGCAGACCGTTTCAGCGGGTGCCCTGACGCAGACGCTGAACATCGCCCTGCTGGCGTCGCTGAAGGGCACCATCGACTGCGTAACCGCCTTCGCCGAAACCGACTTCCGCCCGGATATGGCGAAAATCGACGTGCCGACGCTGGTGATCCACGGCAGCAACGACCAGATCGTGCCGTTTGAAAGCACCGGCAAGCTGGCGGCGGAGATGATCAAAAACGCCACGCTGAAGGTGTACGACAACGCGCCGCACGGCTTCGCGCTGACCCACCAGGACCAGCTCAACGAAGATCTGCTGGCGTTTGTGAAGTCGCTGTAAGGTCGTCCAGGGGCATGTTGATCCGGCATGCCCTTATAGATCACTGTTTTAGGTAGTTATTCACTCAGGCTTGCAATCCCGTAAAATTCATTCGCCAGGTTACTGAAGCCTGTAATTTTACTGGAGAGCATATGGACGCAGTTGAGCAAGACGTCAGATTCGAATGGGCAGACTTTTATCAGGCTTTTGCCTCTCAGCTACTGACCTGGCGAAATCGAAGAGAGGAGTTGGTGGCGGGTATTCACCGCATTGCTGCTGAGATTGGTAGTATGTCACACCTACAGGACAAGCCCGCTAATGGCGTCCCCCATCCTTTGAAAGACATTTGTCCTTTCACCACTATGGGCTTGTTTAATCGCTCGCTTACCGTTACCAACCGAAGAAATATCGCAGCCAGCCTGGCAAAACTGATAGGCGTACGCGAAAAGGTTCCTGAATCGTTCGACGGTATTCCGCTACTTAACAATCAGAAATCATGGTTCTTTGGCTATGAGAAATCACGTAAGCCTGAAGACATCGATACGCTGTGGGAAATGTTTTCTCAGGCAATCTCCTTCGCCGACACCCCAAACGCCGATCCCGCTGACTTCCTCTTTTCTTATGACGCCGCATCTAACGTGCGCAATGTGGGCTGGAACCTGACAATGGGATTGTACTGGCTACGCCCCTGGTTCTACCCTACGCTGGATAGCCAGTCTCAGTACTACATCCAGAAAGTCCTGAACATTAAAATCATTAAAAAAGGTGCCAAAGGGCGCTGTAGCGGACACAATTATCAGACCGTAGCCCTGGCGCTCAAAAAGGCTTTTACCCAGCCAAACTATCCGGTTCACTCCTTCCCTGAACTCTCTCTGGCGGCATGGAATATCGATTTGCAACAGTCAAATGATGAAGTCGAGCGGCTGACATGGAAAGCGTATTTGCTCAATAAGATCAAGGTGCTGTGCCTACGAAAAGACAGCCCATTTTTCTCTTTGAGGGAGTTAAAAGAGGCCTATCTGGATGAGATTAAGGCGGATTATCCCAATAACAATACTATTGAATCATCCATTTCATATTATCTGCAAAAACTACGTGATGATGATGAACTGGAGTTTCAGACCCCCGGCAATTATGAATACCTCAACTTCGATAAAGGTGAATTGCAGAGCATCACCGAGGAAACGGTTGAAGAGAACGTGCCCGCAGAAATCCCCCACAAGCCTTACGCGATAAGCAATTTGATCGATGAGGGCTGCTTTTTAGAAGAGGAAAAAATCCAATTCATCCTTCAGCGGTTACAGGCCAAAAAAAACCTGATCCTTCAGGGCCCGCCGGGAACCGGTAAAACCTGGCTTGCGCGCCGTCTGGCGTATTGTCTGATGGGCGAGGAAACCTCTAAGCGCATCAGCGCGGTGCAGTTCCACCCTACCCTCTCCTACGAAGACTTTATTCGGGGCTGGCGTCCTAACAATGAAGGACGTTTAGCACTGGTAGACGGGCCTTTTCTCCATGCAATCGACAAAGCAGTAAACGATCCGACAACTAAGTACGTGGTCATTATTGAGGAGATTAACCGGGGCAATCCTGCGCAAATTTTTGGCGAAACGCTGACGCTGATGGAGGCGGATAAACGTACGCCGAATGAGGCGCTTGAGCTCTCATATCGATCTGATATGGATGAAAAAACCTACATTCCTGAAAACCTGTACATCATCGGGACGATGAATATCGCTGACCGCTCGCTTGCCCTGCTAGACCTGGCATTACGGCGCCGCTTTGCGTTTATTGATCTTAAGCCCGAGTTTAACGACGCGTGGAAAAAGTGGGTTAACCAACGGTTTAATGTGAGCCTGGAAACATTAGCCCTTATCGAATCCAAATTAACCGCTTTAAATGAAAAATTGTCCAGGGATGCGGCCCTGGGACCTCAATTTTGTATCGGGCATAGCTATGTTACCCCACCTGCGGGGTTGAAAATTGACGACGGGATGACCTGGTACGAGCAGATTGTCGAAACCGAAATCTGCCCTTTACTTGCCGAATACTGGTTTGATGCGCCGGAGAAAGTCCAGGATTCCAGAAAGGGACTTCTCAACATATGACCGATCTTGATGAACGTAGCGATACGCAGGCTCGGGCAGCTGTATCGCGCATTCCTTTGCGCAATATCTGGCTATTGATGCTGTACGCCTCCAGCTTGTTTCGCCACCACGGGCGCAGCATGGTTGCCGCTGAAAACAACCCGGAGGAAATCCCGGCGCTGGTGGCCAGGATCCTGCTTCACGAAGTGGAGCAGCGGCTGTTAAGGCATTTAAGTTTGGGATACCAAACTCGCCGCGCCACGCTAAACAGGGTAAGGGGACGCATTGATGTTCTGCGCACAACCAGTCGACAATTGCTTGAGCGGGCACAGGTAGCCTGTCAGTTTCAGGAAATGACGCTGGACACACCACGAAATCGCTATGTTCGCTCTGCGTTAGAGCACCTTGTTCCGCTGCTCAGCAACGGCACGCTGGCTGCACAATGTCGCACAATGGCAATCAATTTGCGTCGTCGTGGTATTGAGGGGGGTATGCCCGGCAAAGGTGAACTGCCGTCAATCACACGTTTTGGCCGCCATGATGCGGCGGATAAAGCCATGGTCGATGCCGCGAAGCTGGCATTTGAATTATGGCTACCAACCCAAACTGCGGGGCAAAAACTGTTGCCAACGCCTTCTGATGACCCTTATTGGATGCGCAAGCTCTTCGAGAAAAGTATGGCGGGTTTCTATCACTTCCATCTTCCCAAAAAAGACTGGACAGTCGCTGCCGGAAAAGAGTTGAAATGGGGATTAACGTCTCAAAGTGCAGGGAGCGAAAGTATTTTCCCAACCATGAACTCGGACATTATTCTTGAGCACAAGCAACCTCCACAGCGCGTCATCATCGACACCAAATTCAATAACATTCTGACTAAAGGCTGGTATCGCGATAAGAGCTTGCGCAGCGGTTATATCTACCAGATTTATACCTATCTGCGAACGCAGGAGAACCGAACAGACCCATTATCTCTCCGTTCAGCTGGATTATTACTTCATCCAGCCGTCGATGTAATGCTCTACGAATTCGTTGAGGTACAGGGGCATAAAATCCACTTTGCCACCTTAGATTTAGCAGCAGATGCCGCCACAATGACTCAGCAATTATTGAAATTAGCGCGTGATTGCTGTGGGATAACTGACGTGAATTAAGTTCTGAAGTGGACGCCTGCGTGACAGGCGCCCATTTCTCTTAGTTCGCCGGGGCCGGACGCTCCAGCCGCTCATTCTCCGCACGGCTATTTTCTACATGATGCCGACGCTCCGCCAGCAGCCGACAAACCTCCGCATGCTTCTCCTCGGTAAAGGTAAAGCGCGACATAAAGCCCATGCGGATCAGCGACCCAATCGCCGGCAGCAGGCAAATCCCAAAGAACAGCCCCGACAGCACGCCTTCGCTCTGGATTTGCGCCTGCGGCACGTAGTCGATCATCGTCAGAAACACGCCAATAAGCCCGCCGCCCACCGCCACCGACATCTTGCCGGTAAAGGTCTGCCCGGAGAAAGTGATCGCCGCGCAGCGCTTGTTAGTGTGGTACTCCGCGTACTCAATGGTGTCGGCAATCATCGACGAGGTGAGGATGTTGGTCATCATCACGAACAGCGTGCTCAGGCCGAGCAGAATAAACAGCATCGTCACCTGCTGATAGCCGACAAACCACATCACCACGCGCACCGCCACGTCCAGCCCGCAGAGGATCATAAACAGCTTCCGCTTCTGCATCCGGCGCGTCAGCATCGGGGCGACCAGGCACAGCACCGCCGCCACGATCCCCATCACGCCAATCGCCATCTGCAGGCTGCCGTCGCCCAGGTTGTTGATAAAGAAGTAGATATACAGCCCACCCGCCACGTTGTGGAACACGCAGAAAAAGAACGACAGCAGGACGATAAACAGCGGCTTGTTCTGACGCAGGTTGTGGAAGGTGTCGCGGATAGTCACCTTTTCCGGGCTCGGCGGCACGCGCTCTTTGATCTGCATAAAGCCGTTGAGCATCAGCGGCAGGCCCACCAGCATCATCACCAGCGCCGCCATAAAGTAGCCTTTGTCATTGCTGTACTGGGCGAAGTAGGCCGCCAGCTTCGGAAAGAAGATGTTGGCGCAGGCAATCCCGGCGTTCACCCCGAGCATCGCCGCCGTCACCGCGCGGGTGCGCTGGGCGGAGTCGTTGGTCATCACCGACGACATCGACCAGAACGGGATATCGGAGATAGCGTACAGCGTCCCCCAAAGGATATACGTCACCCCGGCGTAGAGGATTTTGGTGGTCATGTCCGCTTCGATTTTATAGAACGACAGCAGCGTGACGCCGGTGATCAGCAGCGGCGCGATCAGCAAAAAGTGGCGAAACTTGCCGAACCGGCTGTTAATGGTGTCCATGATGCTGGCAAACAGCGGATCGTGAACCGCGTCCCATGCGCGGGCAATCAGGAAGATGGTGCTCGCCGCCAGCGCCGAGATCCCCAGCACGTCGGTGTAAAAATAGTTAATAAACGAACCCACTAAACCAAAGCTAAAACACTGACCTAAACCATAGCCAAAGTAAGACCACAACTCGCGAGACGGTATTTTCATTGTCATTGCCATAGTGCGTACCTGGTTGCCCGGCGGCTGACCGCCGGGTCGTTATTATTAGCCCTGCGGATTAGGGGCGATTTTGCGCAGCTTCTGCATCAGCGCGATTTCAGCGCGTGAGAACGGAATGCCGTTCTCCTCAAACACGTCGTGGAACCAGAGGCGACAGTAGTCCGTGGACTCTTTCATCACCACCGGCCACGGCAGCCACGTCTGGGTTTTGCCGCGCACCAGCCCCCACTGATACGGCGCAACCTTCGCCATGTACATCAGCGGCAGCTGCTCTTCGATGGTGCCGCCCACGTGGCGCGCCAGCCATTCGGTACAGAAGATTGGGCGGCCCAGCGCCTGAAGCTGCTGAATAATCGCCGTCATCCGCCCGGTGTTGGTGTAGGCGTGATAGCTCACCACGTCCGAGAGCGCCAGCGCGGTCTGGTCCAGCGGATGCTGATAGAACGTCTCGTCCTCCTCTTCCGGCGGCAGACGCCACGCGCAGACGGTGAGCGGCTGGGTCGGGTCTTCTTCACGTACCCACTGGAACGCCAGCTTCATCAGTTCGTGCGCGCAGGTCTCCAGCTTCGCGTCGTACAGCACCTCTTCCGTACCGGTCGCGAAGATGCCGCGGTTGCCCGGCTCGTTATAGAGATCCCACAGCAGCACGCGCTTATCGTCGCGGATATAGCGTTCAATGTCTGCCCAGCAGTCCGGATCGCACACCTTGTCGCGACCGGGGCTCGCCGCCGCCTGGCTGTTGTGCTTGCCCGGCACTGGCGGCTTTTGCGAGCCGAGGTACGGCTCGTCACCGGAGAAGCCGCAGTCGTCCATCAGGGTCAGCATGGTGCTGAACCCGTGGTCGTCGGCAATCGTCAAAAAGCGGTCGATACGCGCCATCAGCCCGTCGCGGTCATGCTCCCAGACGATAAACGGCAGGTTGATGCGCAGGGTGTTGTAGCCCGCCTCCGCCGCCCAGCCCAGCTCGCGGTCAATGGTTGCGGCATCGAAGGTCTCTGCCTGCCAGATATCGGTCCAGTTCACCGCCGTCGACGGCAGATAGTTAAACCCGCACAGCCAGCCTTTTTGCTCGTACCACGCCTGTGCCTGCTCCCTGCTCCACTGCTCTTTCATTACGCGTCCTCTTACTGATAATATTTAGCTAATAAATATTAGTTGCGGGATAAATGCGCAAATCACGGCGCTCTGAAAAGCGATGCCCCTCACAAAGTTCACGCTTCGATGAATGAGAAACGTGATCGACGGCGCTAAAGCGTGCGGTTAGGGTATGATGCGAAGTCGCGAAAGGGAGAGGACGGATGAAGCGAAAAACGAAAGTGACGATGAACGATATTGCGCGGGCGGCAGGGGTGTCGCAGGCGACGGTATCGCTGGTGCTTAACCAGTCCCGCAACATCAAGCTCAGCGACGACACCCGCCAGCGGGTGATTAGCGTCGCTACCGAGCTCGGCTACGACCGCCTCCCCACCGTTCACGCCCCGCGCAACCAGGAAGAGATCGCCCTGCTGGTGAGCTCCATGCAGAGCTTCGACCCGTTTATCGACGCCATCAGCCAGGCGCGGGAAGCGGCGTGGCGCAACGAGACCCTGCTCACCGTCTACGACTACGGCGACGACATTGAGCTGGCGCTGAACATCATCCGCCAGCTGGAGAAGCGCAACTGCATCGGGATTATTCTCGCCTCTCCGGTCACCACGCTGGTGGACATGACGGCGTTTCACGACTGTACCCGCATCCCGCTGGTGCTACTCAACCAGCGAGACCCCGGCTCGCCGCTGCTGCCGTCGTTTATCCCGGACGACTACGCCAACGCTTTCCAGGTGACTAAACACCTCATCGCCTGCGGGTCCACGCGCATCGCCCACATCACCGGCGAAAGCTGGATGGAGGCCTCCCGCCAGCGTCTGGCGGGCTACCAGGCGGCGCTGCAGCAGGCCGGACTCGCGTGCGACGACGGCCTGGTGCGCCAGACCAACTGGCAGTTCAGCGAGTCCTTTACCGCGACCACGGCCCTGCTGGAACTGGCCGAGCGCCCGGACGCCATCTTCTGCGCCAGCGACTGGCTGGCGATTGGCTGCTATCAGGCGCTGGCGGTGAACGGCGTGCGCATCCCGCAGGACATGCTGCTGGCGGGCTACGACGACCAGAAGATTTCCGAGCAGCTCACCCCGCCGCTGACCAGTATCCAGCTGCCCTACAGCGAGCTGGGACGGCTGGCGGTGGAGTACCTGTGCAATCAGGAAGATGCCGCCACACACGTGACGCTGGCGGGCAGGCTGAAGGTGCGTGCCTCAAGCCTTGTCTGAGGTAAACACCATGCCCGCATAGGGCTTCTCGCGACACGCCGCCAGCCGCGCGGCGATGCTGCCCACGTGCAGCTCCAGCTTGTGCCCGTCCGGGTCGAGAAAATAGAACGACGCCCCCTCGCTTTTGTTCTGCTTCCAGACGGTGACGCCCGCCTGCTCAAGCCTTTGCGAGAACGGTTCAAAATCCGCTTCCGCCACGGTAAACGCGTAGTGGGTATAGTCGCTCTCCTGCGGCGGCACATACCGGCGCGCCTCGTCGTACGACAGGCAGACCCACAGATCGCCGCAGGTGAGATAGGCCCCGGTATTCCAGCGGGCGTGCAGGGTCAGCCCCAGCAGCTCGTGCCAGAAGGTGACGCTTTTTTGCAGGTCGCTGACCGCCAGGGTCAGGTGGTTGAATGATTGCAGCATGACGTGCCCTTTTGTTTTTCGCGCCGGACGTGGTACGGTAAAGAGATGAACATAAACCACGCCGTGCTCACCGTAAACCGCTGGTGGCTGCCTTCTTAAAGGCGGCACGGAGTAGTTTTCCCCATTTTCAGATAGCCGCCGAAAGGCGGCTTTCACTTTTCTAAGACCCCTTTCGGCATTACAACGTTAAGGAGTCTTTATGAACGCACCCACCATCCTCACCGGCGATCGCCCAACCGGCCCGCTGCACCTCGGCCACTTCGTCGGATCGCTGCGCCAGCGCGTGGCGCTCCAGCATACGCACAACCAGTTTGTGCTGATTGCCGACCTGCAGGGGCTGACCGACAACGGCAGCAACCCGCAGAAGATCCGCGACAACATCCCCGAAGTGCTGGCGGATTACCTCGCCGCCGGCATCGACCCGAACCTGACCACGATCTGCCTGCAATCTGCCCTGCCCGCCCTCGCCGAGCTGACGATGCTGTATATGAACATCGTCACCGTTGCCCGCGTGGAGCGTAACCCGACGGTGAAAAACGAGATTGCGCAGAAGGGCTTCGCCCGCTCGCTGCCGGTCGGGTTTATGGCCTACCCCATCAGCCAGGCGGCGGACATCACCGCGTTTAAGGCCGAGTGCGTGCCCGTCGGCGACGACCAGCTGCCGATGATTGAGCAGACCAACGAGATTGTGCACAAGATGAACAGCCTGCTGCCCGCCCCGGTGCTGCGCCACTGCAAGGCGATGCTGAGCGACACCAGCCGCCTGCCCGGCATCGACGGCAGCGCCAAGATGTCGAAATCGCTGGGCAACACGCTGCACCTTTCGGCCAGCGAAGAGACGATCCACCGTGCGGTCAGCGCCATGTACACCGACCCGAACCACCTGAAGGTGAGCGACCCGGGGCAGATTGAGGGGAACGTGGTGTTTACGTATCTCGACGCGTTTCATCCGGACAAGGAGAAAGTGGCGGCGATGAAGGCGCACTATCAGGCGGGCGGGCTGGGTGACCGGGCGTGCAAGAACGAACTGGAAGCGTGCCTGCAGGAGCTGATTGCGCCGATGCGGGAGCGGAGGGCGATGTATATGCGTGATAAGGGGGAATTGATGGCGATGCTGAAGCGCGGGACCGAACGGGCGCAGGGGGTGACGCAGGCGACGCTGAGGGAGGTGAAGGTTGGGCTGGGGGTGCCGGTGTTTTGATTAGGTGAGTTGATTGAGGTTGGGCGGTGGAGTGCGTGCTGTTAGCACAAAGCCGCTTATTATCTCATTTAATATAATATTAATTCCGCCAATAATTCTTAATTCGTCGTTTAGATATAATTAATTGCTTTATCTACATTAATATCACATTGATATTACCCTTTATAATACATTTGAAGGGATACTATGGCTGATGTAGAAGATATAGCCCGGAGATTATGCAACATAATCGCTTCTCCTGATACAGTTACTGGGCTTATAAATGGAGGACTATCTGTACCGCTAGATTATGGATATCTGGTTTATGGAATCTTTGATACGGATTCCAGGTATGCTCGTGAAACTCAACGTATAAGAATGATGACTGCCATAAAAAACGACATTTTGAATTACGAGAACATTGTCAACGCAGTTAAAATTATTTTTAAAGTGTTCAATAGATATTTAACCGAGGATGAGCAGGATAAAATATACAGATCTGTAATGACTTCAATTGCAGGTAGAATATCAACCAATATTATCGCATCAACAATCGCAAAGCATGTTATTGAAAGAACATCCTTCACGTTTGTTGTTTTCAAAGGGAAAAGTAACCCAATCACGGCACTGAGCACACTCCTTTTGTTTGGGGGAATGGCTGAGCGATCAATTAGAACATCTGACAGACTCGAAGCAGAAGCCCCAGAAGTATATCAACTTCTGAGGTCCAGAGACTATGACCTGCTTTATTTTCTGTTCGCTGATGCCGTCCAGCCTTTCGTAGATGCTATCCATGCAGGTTATTCAGAAGGAAAGCCTGTATTTAATCAGATCATGAAGAAAGTTAATGAAAAACTAACAACACACACTACGGTAGGCGCGTATGAGTAAGTTTATCATCCCAATTATAAATCTGCTTCTTTGCTCATATTTAGTTTTAGCCTATATCCTTTGCTGGATAGAATTCGAAACCTGGCATGATAAAACAATCGCCTTTTGCATTATTACCATAAGTGCTTACATTATTTCATTTGTAATGAATAAATTCCTGCCAGGAAAGATACATATTTTTGGCGGGCTCCTGGATGTGTTATCAGGTCCCTTAATGATCATCGGGGCATTTGCTTGTATAGCTGTCCTTGAACCATGGCCGCTGAAAATAATTGGCTTATTCATATGGGTCGTGGCGATGTTGCACCTACCTTCTTTTGTAAATATAGATGAGGAATAATCATGTCAAATCCAGCATATCTATGGTTAACCGATGCTAATGGCTCACCCGTCACAGGAGGTTCCATGGTGTCCGGTCGGTTAGGTGCTATTGAATTAAAGGCAGTCGCTCATCACCTCACCATTCCTGTGAGTGGACATACAGGCCGACTAACAGGTACCCGCGTACATACACCGATTGCTGTTCAGAAAGAGTTTGATAAAACAACTCCGGTTCTTATCAGGGCACTGTGTGAAAACCAAACGCTAAAATCGGCTACGATAAAAATGTATCAAATTGATGATGCAGGAATCGAGAGAGAATATTTCAACATTATCCTGGAGAATGTAAAAATCACGGGGATTACGCCCAATCTGTTCCCGGGTTCTGGAACAGGAACGCATACAGAGACAATCGAGCTAAGATATGAGGCAATCACCTGGAAACACTGTGACGGGAATATAGTTTACAGAGATGCCTGGAATCATATGGCGATCGCCTGAACCGACTTTAAAATTTCTCGGGCCGGGGTAACGTTGTGCTTGTCGGTCCGACCAAGCGGAACGCCGCCGGGAAGCACTGGCGATGATTTCCACCGCATTAAAGGAGAGCATCATGATGGAACCCACACTCTCTCAAGTCATTGAGGTTGTTCGAAACTCCTCAGGTGAGCATCGTAAACCTATCGATAGCAATACGTTGATTGAGGCCGATTTGCATATTTGCGGTATGGATGGCGAAGACCTACTGGAAAACTGCGAAGAAGCTTTTGGCGTTCAGCTTGCCACGGAAGAAGATGGCTATATGAAAACGTTCTCTCTCGCAGAGAATGAGTATCTGTTTACAGGTGAAGGTATAGACTTTTTTGGCATCTGTCGATTTATCCGCTGGGTACGTGGCATACCCGAACCTGTTATACGCGATTTAACCGTCGGCGAACTTCACGCTGTGCTGGTTAAGGCTGTGAAAGAGCAGGTAAAGCACGAGTGATTTTTACTTACAACGGGCATGGGATGACATGCCCGTTTTATTGCTTCACGGATTACATTGGATGGGAAGCACAGTTACTCCAATATCGCCTGCCCTGTTCCACGCTTAACAGTCGGTATATCACCGGTATCATTCAGCGCTCCCGGAAAGGTCTTCAGCCACTGTGCGACTTTCTGTTTATTGATATTCACCACGCTCATCCCTTCCAGGCATCCCCATAATTCTCTTGTATGCTGGGGCGTAATGACAATGCAGTCTTTCATGGCGCGGATTTTTACCGGCATGCCGTTAATAAAGCCAGCACGGGTTAACCAGTCGCCGCCCAAAAGAAGATATTTCATATCTATGCGGGAATAAAGTTCGCAGCAAGCGGCACTGTCCTGCGGCGTTTCCGCGCGGGGGTGGACGGGCGCCGCGTTGGGCGGGTTGCCGTGCAGACGGCGGGCGCTGTTTTTGCGTACCAGCTCGCGGTTTTCAATCATGCCGGTGAAAGCGTCTGATTCTGTTTTGCAAACAGTAAACTCTGGCTTAAAATTCGTCGCAGCCATTTTCAACTTCTCCGTAGTTGTTGGTGGTTAGCGGTATGGGGGTGTTGCAGCACCTTCATATCGCGAATTCTTCGTTAAATTCTCTTTGATACTTCCTTTGCCGATTGGCGTAATTTCTGGTGCTCATTATACAAGGCTGAATATAAATACAGCGGTTTTGGGTGGGGGAAATTTGGAATTTGCGAGGGGGATTCAGGAAATAGAGTTCTGTGCGTTAAGGTCATGATTTTGTTGATTGCGGGTTGATTGGTCTGGGTTTTGCGAGCATCATCGCAATTATTTACTCTCTTCCGTAACGCGATGGCTTCCAGCAAAACTCTCGAACAGGCAATTGCCGATATCACAATCTGGCGCAAAGGCGAACAGCGTGCGCCGCATAAGCCTTTATTGCTTTTGTACGTGCTGGCGAACTATCAGCAGGGGCATGTGAGACTGTTTGATTACGGAACTGAGGTCCACGAGCAGCTGCTTAGCCTGTTAGAACGCTTTGGCCCACAGCGGAAGGCGCATTACCCAAATATGCCCTTCTGGCGGCTCAAGAGGGACGGATTTTGGGATCTGAAGAACACTGAGTTCTGTTCGACCACTGGCAGTAAGCAACCGCCTGTTAAAGAACTTGTGGAACATAACGTCGCAGGCGGGTTTGATGAAGAGCACTTTGCGCTTCTGATTATGAACCAAAAACTGATCGGCTCGCTGGCGCAGCAGATCCTTGAAGCGCACTTTCCTGAAAGCATTCAGGAAGAGATCGCGGATGAGATGGGTTTTGATATCCAGCAGATTCGTAAGGTTCGCGATCCGCTGTTCCGGCAGCAGGTGCTACGTGCTTATAACTATGAGTGCGCAATCTGCGGATTCAACATGCGGCATGATAACGCCTCTGTTGGACTTGAAGCCGCGCATATCAAGTGGAAGCAGTTTGGCGGACCGTGTGAGATCCCGAACGGACTGGCACTGTGTGCGATTCATCATAAGGCGTTTGATAAGGGGTCAATTGGGCTGGATGAGAGTATGCGGGTGCTGGTGTCCGAGGCGGTGAATGGAAGTGGGATTGTTGGGCGGTTGTTCTGGGATTTTGCAGGGAAGCAGATTACGTTGCCGGTGGTGAAAGAGAATTATCCAGGAGCGGGGTTTGTGGAGTGGCACCGCAGGGAAGTATTTAGCGAATATTGAATCGGACTATTCCATTATTAAAAGCCTTTACCTACTAGGGTAAAGGCTTTTAATTAACTAAAATATACAAGAATCGTCAGTGATATATTCTATTTCCGAAAGATCGCATTGATATCTGACTGAACTAATTGCTTTGCACTCAACAATAGGTTTAGGGATATTCTTGGAATTAAAATAAAGTACATTTTTTCTAGCATACGTCTCATCAAAAGCTAATGAAGTTGATAAAGAAATATCACTACCCATAACATCAAAAATATTCGTCCATAATTTTTCTTTTGTTTGAGAATCAGGAAGTAATGAATCAATTTTAATAGCAAGATCTAAAATTGTAGTTCCATTGGTCATCTTCTGCAGTAGATAAGAGACAACAAATACATTCTGTTCATCGGTAGAAGAAACCTGTCTAAGAGAAAAATTATGGATTCGTCTTTCCCCTATAGTTGCTTTTACTTCGTACTTAATACTCATTAATTCAAAATCATAAATATATTTATTATCCGAATGCCATGAACTTACTGCCACTGGAATGTTTTTTGAGTTCCTAATTGTAAAAAGCTCCCCCCAAAGGCCAATTAGTTGGTTCTCCGAAGGCTTTGAATTCGAACGAAATAATTTTATTAGCGAATTAATCAGATGATTTATATCAGTTACTAACATTGCACCTTTAAATTGTGAAAGACCTGCTGATACGCAACGCACGAAAACTTCGAACAACTCTGCATTAGCTGAATCAAATTTAATGATACAAAAAACATCTTCCAACTCTTCACTTTTATTTATATAAACAATACACCTCACATTAAACATCACGTTGAAATATCTAAAAGATATATCGGGATGAAAGAGAGGTTGATCTTGCTGTTTTATCAAAAAAATTGGGCTCCCACTTTCAGTCTTTGAAATAAATTGACTATTGAAGCTGTCTAATTTAATAGATTTAAATTTACCATTATCTTTTACAGAATCCAGTAAAAGAAAATCATGATATAAAGAATCCATATTATATCCGCCCTTCTACTAAGATATTTTTTGTCAATCCTTCAGGAATGTGAACAGCATACCAAACGACATTTTTTATATCCGCTGAGGAGGGATCTTTTACTACTGAACCAAGATCAAAAGTACGTAACTGCAAAGTAATATTGTTTTCAGATTTGAAAGATTTATCATTTATAGAATTGGCACTATTACTAAAATATTGATTTATAGGCGCATGTAAAGTCTTACGTTCTTCCGGAGTTTTACCATGTCTAGAACGATATTGTGATTGTAATTTATTGATTAAAAAGACGTCAACATTCAAATCTGGCCGCTCCTCCAAGAAGGAAGATAAGGCTATTAGGGTTGCAGAATGCTCCTCAGCATCCTGAGGATCTTTCACTTGTATATTTAATAAAAAATCATCCAAAATGGTTCTTAAGGGGACATTGCTTATGAGTTCAGAGTTCGAATGAGAGACCTTGCTAGATTGCAATATAGTTATTGCGTCCACAGCAGGTGAAAATTCCTTTTCCCATTTTTTTCGAACATTTGCTAACAAAATTTGGTTTTCTTTAATAGCTATTTTATCACGATGTAAACGTTTTGGAACCAACCAACTCGAAATGTCTATTCTTTGTATAGTCCTTCCGATAACATTACTTCTAGTTGGTTTAAGTTCTTCACCTAAAATAAAATCACGACGCCACCTGCTAAGAGGTTCACCTCTATTTTTAACAAGAACTGAGCGGACATATTCCTCATGCTCAACATATTCGATAAAAGCTTCTTTAACATCTTCTTGTAGAAAAATCCTACATTGCCCAAGATAACTCTTTTTATAACCAAAAAAGCGAGCTCTTTGCTGTAGCGTATCTGCCGATGGAGAAGTTCCTAAAGGGCGTGGCATATAAGTTGTTACTAGACCTTCAACAGTATAACCTCGATCAAGCTTTGCTCCACCAACCAAAATCCAATATGGATTGGATTTCCAATTAACTTTTTTTTCTGCATCAGGAGTTCCATTGATCTCTACACAATATAGATCATTTAGAACATTTTCCGAGATAGAATGTATTAATTCAGAAAGTTTACTAATACCCGGCGATGTTTTACAAAGCGAGTCATACTCAGCAGCGAAATATGACTCAACAGGTGCAAGATTCCCTTTTTTTAAATTATCGCTAATAAGGCGTCGTAGCGCGCTCAACGCAGCATCCATCCATCTCTTATATTGTTTATGCGAACTTGTTTGCATGGCAGGGTGGACCATCATTGATCTATTTCTATCTTTTTTTCTATCGGCTTTAACAGTACAGTTATTTTTTAAAATTGCATGTTGTCCACATACAAGCACAAAAAACTTTAGAGCCTTTATCAAACTTTTAGGAGTTGTTTTGATTTCGTTTTCTTTTGTTGGAACTTCATTTGGTGGAATATTTTCTAATAATTCCCCATTCCCCTTGAAGAAAGCTTTACCCCCAGTATAGGCAGCACCCGGAGTAACAATTTCAGCAAAACTTGGATTCAATAAATCTGCCTGAGCCATTAATAACAAAGCTTGAGGTGTCGCAGTGTATTGCAAGTAAGAATGATGAGGGATAACTTTACGAACATTGCAAATCCATTCATAAATTGTACTTTTCGCGCTAGAGTTTTCTTTTCCAGTTCTAATTTTAGATGCTAGAGTATTTAAACTAGCCTGATCACTTTCATCATCAATTATTAATGTCGGCACGCCTTTTAGTGGCATTTTTTTCAATAAAGAATGAAGATTCTGTAAATGAATAGCTTGCTTAAGAACCGTTATAATAATGGATTTCTTTTGTAATGGATTATTTTTCCATGAGTTTAACTTACCGATCACTTGTTCAGGCTGAATATTTTGCGAGGTAGAAAAATGACTCCAATAATCTTCTTCACCTATTTCCAAATCTTTTATTAATCTTTCTTCAGATTGTTGTTGTAGATTTGTTTTTGTTCCAGCAAACAAAATAACTAACCCATATCTGTTATCCTTAGCTAAAGAAATAACTGTTTCAAAGGACATTGTTTTACCGCTCTGAACATAACCAACTACTAAACCAGTTTCGGATCCGGCTAATTCAGTAGGGGGTAAACATCTACCTAATATTCTCATCGCCTCTTGAACAAGCGAATTTTCACCTTGTGTCAATTCCTCCATTGTTGGCCCACTTAGAGGATTTGATTTGCTATCAATAAAACTGAAGGTTGCTTCCCCTGTTACCGGAGACCATTTCAAAGGTGGATTTATCTTTTCTAGAACCTTAATCGATATCATTTTGCTGCTCCTATATAATGGCACTATTAATTAAGTCACTTCTCAGTAAAGAATTTAAGTTAGAAAGAAAATATTCTGGCGTATCACCAGTAAGTTCTTCCGTCAATACCAAGGAAATACTGCATGCCGTAGCGATTCTTAAAAGCAGTTCTATATTTTCATTAGTTGAACCAATGAATTTGACGGAAAAAGGATGAGCGAGAGAAAGATCAATAATTAGATTTCTTTTTTCCGAATTGAAATCGTCTCTTGCCATAGTTAACCAATCTTCGCAAGAGGGATCAGTAGAGGTACGCAGCGTTATATCCCACAGATAAGTACCATCATGAATAGTTACGTTCCGCTCGCAAATTTGAAATTCGCTTTTTTCTAAAGTATTTTTTATTAATTCAGGTTCAGTTGGATTATTTTTTTTATCTTGTAAAATAGGTTCAACTACATTAACGATATGATGAGCGACATTTTGAGATGCCTCAATGGCTATACTTTCGATTTTTTTTCGCGGCGGTAAAGAACGATAATATTCTGCTTGTGTTATTAAATTTAACATTCCTGTTTCCAAGCATTCTTTCAATTTGGTTAGGAAAATATCTTCGTAGTGCTCCCATCGAAAACCATCTTTAGTATGGCTAACTTCAAAACCCTCTAAGTGAAGTTCACCAAATAATCTCTGAGACTGAAAACTATTAGCTCTCTTAAATATTAATTCTGGCCTATATGCATCATCACAACTGCCAACAATTAAACGTCCACGGCGGAAAAGAGAAAAACCAGCTTGATTTGTTGAACCAATTTCTCGCAGCGCAGCGAAACCACTTATCGTTACATTATCGTCCAGAGAAAAAGATATGTCCTTTTTCCATTCATAAGAAGTACTATCTTCCGATACCACCCCCGGTAATTTATATTTTGGTGCTTTTAAAATTGCAGGTCTTTCATAACTAAGTTTTTCATCATTAAATGTGATATGTATAAAGTTATCACTTAAATACATTCGATATATACTAGAAAGATGATCTTTTATTTTTTTTAGAGTACGTCCTTGAGGAATATGATGCAGTCTATTTAGTACGATTGTGGTATAGTGGTAATTTTCTTGGGAAGGTTTAGATTCAATATCTAAGGAATTAATGTTTTGTTGCACTATCTTATTTACGTCAAAAAGAATTGTTCTTTCAATTGTTTCATTAATTGCTTTCGTTCTCACGGACCACTTTTCAGCAAACCAGCATGCAGCGCTCTTCATTCCCATTCCAAATTCCGATAATCCTGAGCGATTTTTCGGAACTTGTGCTGTACGAAATGCTCGATGAAAATCCTTAGCAGCAATCCCCGCAGCGTTATCTTTTATTATTATGCGCCCTGGCGCAGCGGTTTCAATATTTATACTAATATTAAACTTATAGTCTTTACCATGGATTTTTTTTAAATAATCTTCATTTTCAATATAACTTTGAATTGAATTATCGATAAATTCGGCGATAGCAAACCAAGGCTTATAGTTCAAATGTCGAAGAACTGATAAAACAGTTACCTGAGGGCGAATTTCGACGGAGTTGGAAATTTTTTCTTTGAACATGTTTACTCCCTTAAGCACAAAGATCATTAACCACTATAATATTTTCTTTATTGTCTATGGGGCATTCAGGAACTGAAAGTAACGCTCTTGCAACACTCTCTACAACCTTTGAATTGACAGCATTACCTAACGCCTGAAAAGCCTGTGTAGGGCTCGCTGGCAACGACTTGAGTTCCTCCATACTTTGCAAACGAGCGCACTCATTAGGTGTCATATATCTTTTCTGCCAAGCAATAATAGGCACCTGAGTATCAGTCATTGCAATTAAACTTGGCGCAGTTGTTTTGCGTTTTACTCGAACACCTGATGCTCTGAATTGGATAACATATTTCCAAATATTTCGTTCACCTCCATGTACATTCCACTCTAACTTCTGAAGGCTAGATGGGAATTTTAATATCTTAGGCATCCATTTATCGATCCATTCCTTATTTTCAGAATAGAATTTTCTATTCTGTTTTATAAAGTTAACTTTCCATTTTGGAAATTTAATCTCCTCTGTTCTGGCATAACTCGGAAGATTATTCCAGCGTTCCTCTAGAGTTTTTAGATAACCAATTTTTTTTCCATGATTTCCTCTAAACCCTTTGAGCCCATTTAAGCCTAAACGTATTTTTTTAGCATAGGGGGTTTCTTTTTCGAACGGATAAGTAGCACCCCATTCCATTGACCATAAGGGAAATGACGGTAGTTCAATATTTTTTGGCGCTGCAGTTAGAAAATCATTCCAAACTTCCAAACATTCGGTTACTTGTTGACTCAATTTTTTTGCGTCTTCTGGACAATCATCTAAAATACTTTCGATATTGGTTTCTTTATTTGTTATTTCAGGCCAAGAGAAATTATCTAAAGATTCTAGTGAACCAACAATGTAAACACGTTCACGAATTTGTGGTATGCCAAAATTATGAGGCGATAATTTTGTCGCTCTAATATTATATCCAACCCCTTCTTTCCCCAAGAGTTTTTGTATTTTACTCCAAGTCTTACCATCATCGTGCTTAAGTAAATTTGGTACATTTTCCAATATGAAATAATTAGGTCGTTTTTTTTCTAAAATTTCAACAACATTGAAAAAGAGTCCACCTTGTTTAGTGCACTCAAAACCAAGCTGGTCACCAGCTTTCGAGAATGGTTGACAAGGAAACCCAGCAGTCAAAACATCATGCTCCGGGACGTCCTCAGCATGTACTTTGGTTATATCACCTTCAGGACGTAATCCGAAATTATGAAAATAAAGATCTTGTAAGCTAGCTTTCCATTCAGCAGCAAAAACGCAATTTCCACCTAACTTAGCCAGCGCAAGATGAAAACCACCCAAGCCAGCAAATAAGTCTATGAATTTAAATGTTTTTTTGCTTTCCATGTTATTCTTTCTCAAATGTGATATGTAGTGACGGGGTTGATCTTAATCATATTATCAAAACTTAACACTGTATGCATATACAGCCTTTTGTTTGGTTAAAAAAATTGTTACTTCCGTCGAAATCAAAAGTTATGACTAAAATGATCAATCCACGAAGACAGAGACTCCAATGCCGTAGCACAAAACCAGAGAGAAAGATACTAAAATTACTATTGGAGTTCGAAATTTTTTTCAATATAAATAAAGATACTATTTTGCACTTCCTAAAGCAAAAAAGCCGCCCTAAGGCAGCTTCTTTTGTCCAGCATCACATCTTTTGGTGCCGAAGGCCGGACTCGAACCGGCACGTATTTCTACGGTTGATTTTGAATCAACTGCGTCTACCGATTTCGCCACTTCGGCACTGAAGGGGATGCGGAAACGTTGTGGATTATACCTGTCGCGCGCCGCCATGCAAGCGACGACGCGCGAAACCCGCGCTAAGTGCCCAAAAAACCAGCGCCCTTTGTCACTCCAGCTCAGACACCGCCAGCCGAATCCCCCCCGCCGCCTTCTGCTCCGGCAGCGCCAGCACCTTCGCCCACATCGCCTGCACCATATCGCAGGAGAGCTTCTCTTTGCCCGCCGCCTTCTCCGGCATCTGCAAAAGCTGGATGTCCTCGCCGTACTTATCGGCAAGCGCCTTCATAATCGGTCGGACATCCTCGACAGCCGCCTCGCGTTCGGCCGGGGTCACGGTGTGGCGGTTTTTGCCGTAGGCCGCGCGCATCATGTCGGCGTCGGCCTGCATGCGCCGCGCCATCAGGTCTTTATCCAGCATGCGCATCGGGTTCACGCCGCCCTTCACCGTCGGGTAGAGGAAGCGGAAGCAGGCGTCGTCGCTCACCTTCTGGATGGCGGCGGTCTGCTCCATGTTGATGGTCATGTAGTTCACCACGTTGACGTCCGGAGCGTTTTGCAGGCGCGACATCTGCAGATGCAGGATCTGCGGCTGGATGGTGTCGATAATCTGCTGCTCCGGCTCGCCCGCTTTTTGCAGGGCGGCCATCTGGTCGAGGATGCGCTGATGCAGCGCGGGCTCCTGCTCCTTAATCACCTGCCAGGCGGGCATCGCGTTAAGGGCAGCATTCATCTGCTGTTCCGGGGCGCGCTGCCTGTCGAAGTATACCCAGAACGCCACGGCGGCGGCCGCGACGACGACAATCACAATACGGGTCCACGTTTTATTCATCTCGCATCCTTATCCTTGAGTTGTGCCGGTTTACACCGGCACGCCGCTGTGGAAGCGAAACTCGTTGTCCGGTGTCGAGATAAGTGTGGCTTCAATTTCGCCAAAAAGCTTTATGCGCGGTGAGATATCGTCGTCGCTCACCTGCTGAGCCAGCGTCAGGTAGTCCTGAAAATGGCGCGCTTCCGAGCGCAGCAGCGAGAGATAGAACTTCTGCAGGTCGTCGTCGAGAAACGGGGCCAGCGCGGCGAAGCGTTCGCAGGAGCGGGCTTCGATATAGGCGCCGCAGATGAGCTTGTCGATCAGCGTCAGCGGTTCGTGAGTGCGTACTTCCTTCAGCATCCCTTTGGCGTAGCGGCTGGCGGTGATTTTGACGTACGGAATGTCGCGGGCCAGCATCGCCTCGCGCACCTGCCAGAAGTGGTGCAGCTCCTCTTTAATCAGCAGCACCATGCTGTCGATGAGCGACTGGCCCCACGGGTCGTCGGTTTTGGGCATTACGCTTTTGCCAATCTGCCTGTGCAGGGCGATGAAGTCCGGCTCCGGGCCGTCGCGGAAGGTGAACTGTTCGTAGGGCTTGAGCCAGTCGAGCAGCGCGTCGGCACCGCTTTCGTCGGCGACGTATTTACGCACGAGTAATAGCGCGGTCTGGGCGGCCTTGAGCTCGCACACCATGTGGTCGGTGAGCAGCAGCGGCAGGTTCGCCGGGTCGCGGGCTTTATCAATCCATGCTTGCGGGGTCGGGCACTGGAGGAAGTTGAGTACGGGGGCGAGTATCTGCGGGTAATCCATGGTTCTGCCTTGAAAAAGCGGTGGCGCACGCCACCGCCTGAAACGCTTAGTGACGCACGCCGTCGTCGTCTTCGTCGACGTAATCTTCGTCGTCGCCTTCTTCGCCGTCTTCACCGTTCGGATCTTCGAAGTAGGTTCCCCAGCCGTCGTACTCCACGTCAAACTTCTCGGCCAGGTTCATCAGCTGTTCTACCTGCGCGTCGATCAGCTCCGCCTTCAGCGCGCCTTCGCTCAGGATGTCGCAGCAGATGACGGTGTCGCCCTCCTCCACTTCCAGCTCTTCCGGCTCGGTCACTTCGTAACCCAGCTTGAAGGCTTCCACGGCCATTTTTTCCAGCGCGTCGAAATCATCCGCAGAGAAATGGTGCTCGATGGTGTACAGCGCGTCCGGATCGCTACCGTCTTCCAGCAGTTCTTCAATAATCAGACGCGTCTCTTCGCGTTGCTCTTCCAGTAATTCCGGGTTTGCCATGGCTCAATCCTCTTTAAAGTGCGGCAGATACTTCTATTTTCACACACGGACGGGTTTGCCTCCACCTTTGTTGGAAAGATTTGTGAAACGGGGTTGCAAATGAATAATTACACATATAAAGTGAATTTTAATTCAATAAGTGGCGTTCGCCATGTGAGGATAAAATGTCTGATCTGTACAAGAAACACTTTCTGAAATTGCTCGACTTTACCCCTGCACAGTTCACTTCTCTGCTGACCCTTGCCGCACAGCTCAAAGCCGATAAAAAAAAGGGCAAGGAAGTACAAAATCTTATCGGTAAAAACATCGCGCTCATCTTCGAAAAAGACTCGACCCGTACCCGTTGCTCTTTCGAAGTTGCCGCATTTGACCAGGGCGCGCGCGTCACGTATTTAGGGCCGAGCGGCAGCCAGATTGGGCATAAAGAGTCAATTAAGGATACCGCTCGGGTGCTCGGTCGGATGTACGACGGCATTCAGTATCGCGGCCACGGCCAGGACGTGGTCGAAACGCTGGCGCAGTATGCGGGCGTGCCGGTGTGGAACGGGCTGACCAACGAGTTCCACCCGACGCAGCTGCTGGCGGACCTGCTGACCATGCAGGAGCACCTGCCGGGCAAGACGTTTAACGAGATGACGCTGGTGTACGCGGGCGATGCGCGCAACAACATGGGCAACTCGATGCTTGAAGCGGCGGCGCTGACCGGGCTGGATCTGCGCCTGGTGGCCCCGAAAGCCTGCTGGCCGGAAGAGAGCCTGGTGGCGGAGTGCAGCGCGCTGGCGGAGAAGCACGGCGGCAAAATCACGCTGACGGAAGACGTGGCGGCGGGCGTGAAGGGCGCGGACTTTATCTATACCGACGTGTGGGTGTCGATGGGCGAAGCCAAAGAGAAGTGGGCGGAGCGGATCGCGCTGCTGCGCGGGTATCAGGTGAACGCGCAGATGATGGCGCTGACCGGCAACCCGGACGTGAAGTTCCTGCACTGTCTGCCGGCGTTCCATGACGACCAGACCACGCTCGGCAAGCAGATGGCGAAGGAGTTCGATCTGCACGGCGGGATGGAGGTGACGGACGAGGTGTTTGAGTCGGCGGCGAGCATCGTGTTCGACCAGGCGGAAAACCGGATGCACACGATTAAGGCGGTGATGGTGGCGACGCTTGGGGAGTGATTGGCTCGTCTGCGGTCTGGTGCCCTCACCCCGGCCCTCTCCCACAGGGCTGAGGGATCCCCAGTAATTTTTTTCCTGAAGCGATGAAAATTTATTTAGGGAAATAAATAACTTACAGCGATGTCCTGGTCCGGCTGTAAATCGCTGAGGCGTTTCCTGTAGGCCGGGGCGAGGCGCATGGATGCGCCGAGAGGGCGGGCTTTACAGGGACGTTACCTCCGCCCGTCCCCGACAAGCCGGAAGGAATAAGCCGAAGGCACCGCGAAGCGGCGATTTACCGCCGGGAGCCCGGGTCGCCAGGGCGGCGGCGATTGAGCCGCCCTGGCACGTTCACCGGCCATGTCCTTACAGAGTAGCAAGGAACATAACGTGAACGGAATGACCACCAGACCCGTATGTTCCCCCTCACCCCAGCCCTCTCCCTCAAGGGAGAGGGGGTTGTCCGTGCAGGTATTATTTTGTGGGGATCCCTCAGCCCACAGGGAGAGGGAGAAAAACCTAAAAACGACAACAGCGTTATCGTCAGGCAGAAAAATTCATTTTACTGACGCTTTCTCAGATACGCATTAACCATAATAGGTATTTATCTTTTTATTAACCATTATTTACTGAGTAGATAATGGTTAATATCAGGTCATTATCAATTACAAAACACCGTATATTATCGGCGTAATATTTCCTTATTGCTGCATTTCGTTAATAAGGATTATTTATGTCATGGAATAAGCATGAAGCTGTGTCATACGCCCGTAGCCACGCACTAACCCATACTGGACACTATTGCGCTCGCACAATCGCCGCCGCCATTCGAGCCGGAGGGCTTAAAATCGAAGGGGCAAACGCTAAGGATTTCTGACGTTCTCTTGAAAAAGCAGGGTTCACAAAAGTCTATGGCACTCCCATAGAGGGGGATATCGCGGTGATTGATGCCTTGCCCGGCCCGAATCAGTACGGGCATGTCTGTATTTACGATGGCGCTGGAACCTGGTATTCAGATTTTAAACAGAGAACACTGTACCCGGGGCCAACGTATCGCCAACTCCAGCCAGCCGTCACCTTATACAGGCATTATTAATATGAATAAGCTCATCTTAATTGTGTTATTCAGCACAGCAGCATTGGGGGCCGAAGATTTTCAGATACCGATGCAGCGCGCCCTTGAATTCAATCGCTGGTACATTAAACAAGTGAACAACGATCGTTATCCCATCCAACAGGGAAATGAAATCGATAAGTTCGTTACGGCCAGCACCATGAAAAAATTACGTCATGCAGACGATCCCCGTTATGCCGATGCTGAATTTTACGAGGCTGATTTTTTTATGAAATCGCAGTATATCGGCGAGGACTGGGCTGAGAATGTGGCTATTGATTCGTATGATTCAGACCCGGTCTGTGTAAACGTGAATATCACGTTCGGCAAAAAGACCCAGCACACAGTTATTGATTGCATGGTTAAAGAAGATGGGATCTGGAAAATTCAGTCTGTCGCTGCACGGGATAATAATTGATTCCCCCGCTAACAATAATGTAGCCGGGTGGCGCTGCGCTTACCCGGCCTACAAAACCCGTAGGCCCGTGCAAGCGTAGCGCCGCCGGGCAAATCAGGCGACGATGCGGCCTGATGCCCTTTCTCCCACAACCCGCTCTACTCAATTGATTTTTCACCCCGAAAAAGGTACGTTTTCCCCTTCATTCCAGCGTGGACATGCCAGCATTATGCCGATTATTCAGTCTGTTGAACGTGCGTTGCAGATCCTCGACCTGTTCAACGAGCAGGCCACCGAGCTAAAGATCACCGACATCAGCAAACTGATGGGGCTGAGCAAGAGTACCCTCCACTCGCTGCTGAAAACCCTCCAGCTTCACGGCTATATCGATCAGAACCCGGAGAATGGCAAATATCGCCTCGGCATGAAGCTGGTCGAGCGCGGCCATTTTGTCGTGGGCTCCATCGATATTCGCCAGAAGGCGAAGGGCTGGCTGACGGAGCTGTCCCGGCGGACCGGACAGACCACCCATCTGGGGATCCTGGACGGGCGTGAAGGGGTTTATATCGAGAAGATTGAAGGCAAGCTGGCCGCCATCGCCTATTCGCGCATCGGCCGCCGCCTGCCGGTTCACGCCACCGCCATCGGCAAGGTGTTGATTGCCTGGCTGGGCGAGGCCGAGCTGAACGCCCTGCTGGAGGGCTATCACTACACCACGTTTACTCCCGCGACCCTCGCCTCCCGCGAAGCGTTTATGACCGCCCTGACGCAGACCCGCGAGCAGGGCTATGCCCTGGACAGCGAAGAGAACGAGCAGGGCGTGCGCTGCGTGGCGGTGCCGGTGTGGAACCACGAATCCCGCGTGATTGCCGCCCTGAGCCTGTCGACGCTCACCTCCCGCGTGGACGACGCCGAGCTGGCCTGCTTCCGCGAGGAGCTTCAGCAGGCCGGGCTCGAGCTCTCACGCGCCCTGGGCTATACCGGCTCGTAGGTGAAGTAGTCGAAGTCTGCGTGACAGCCGTCGCCGCTGATGTCCTCGCAGTGCAGCCCCACAAACGCGCCGGTAAAGAAGCCGCGCCCTCCGATGTAGTCATCCGACAGCTTCCACGCTTCATAGGTCACCGGCACGGCGTGCCACGTCTCGCCGTCGAACGAGTAGCTGTAGCGGTAGACCAGCTTATCTACGTCCACCCGCAGCCAGACGCTCTCCGCATGTTCCGGCACCGAAATGGGCTGCTCGTGCAGCGGCCACGACGGCACGTTGTGGTCGAGCTGGATCACCTTGATGGTTCTCCCCTGCCCCTCCTCGTAGTCCACAAAGCAGTAGCTCCAGTTTTTACTGTTGTAGTAGCAGGTCAGCCCCGCGCTCTGCTGGAAGTGGACCGGCGAGAACTGCATCCGTGTTTCGGAGCGGAAAGCGAAGTGCTGCCAGCGACGCGCCACGGTCGACTGGGTGAAGGTCGAGTTGAGCGAGTCGTTGCCGTAGAGCCGTAAGTAGCCCGGGCGCGCGGTGAGCGAGCCGAGGGTGTCGTCGAACGGAATGCGCAGGGTCTGAAGTTCAGGGTCAAGCGTGCTGCCGTCGAAATCGTCCCGCCAGCCGTGCTGAACGGCTGCGGGCTGCTCGACAATCTGCGGGCCGGGCACGGTCAGCTGCGCGTGCTTGCCGCCTTCCACGTACGGCCAGCCGTCGCGCCATTCAATGCGCGCGATGCCGGTCTCGCGCCCCAGCGGGCAGTAGCCGCGCCCGCCGGAGGCCAGCAGCGGCACGCCTGGCAGGCGCAGCGGGCGGCTGGTGAGGTAGGCCATATACCACTCTCCGGTGTGGGTTTGCAGCAGCGAGCCGTGGCCGCTCTTTTGCAGCGGGTTCTCCGGCAGGTGCCAGCTGGTCATCATCGTCACCTCCGGGTGCAGCTCGTAAGGCCCGTCGATATTTTTTGAACGCAGCACCACGACGGCGTGCTCGTAGCTGGTGCCGCCCTCGGCAACCAACAGGTAGTACCATCCCGCATGGCGATACAGGTGCGCGCCCTCGGTGTAGCAGAGCGGCGTGCCGGTAAACAGCGTTTTGCGCTCCGGCGAGAGCGTGCCGGTCTGCGGGTCAAACGCCTGCAACACGATGGTGTTGTGCGGGTTGCTGTGGTGGCGCGGCCCCCACGGACGATAGAGGTAGTACTTACGGCCATCGTCGTCGTGGAACAGGGACGGGTCAAACCCGCCGTTGCCCATCGGGATCGGCTCGCTCCACGGCCCCTCAATCGAGGGCGCAGTGACAAGGAAGTTGCGGCCGTTTTTCCACGGCGAGTCGACAATCTTCACGTCGGTGTAGAGCAGCCAGAACCTGCCGTCGGCGTAGCTCAGGCACGGCGCCCAGATGCCGCCGGAGTCCGGGTTGCCCTTCATGTCCAGCATCGACACGCGGTCCAGCGGCGTGCTGACCAGCGACCAGTTTTTCAGATCGCGGGAGTGGTAGATGCGCACGCCGGGGAACCACTCGAAGGTCGAGGTGGCGATGTAGTAGTCCTCGCCCTGACGGCACAAAGACGGGTCCGGGTTGAAGCCGGTGAGTATTGGGTTGGTGATTTCCATATTGCCTCCGGTTAATGGGATGCGGCTGTCGCGGCGTCGGGAACGGCCTCGCCCTGTGCCGCGCGGTGCTTGATCAGCTGCTGGCTGATGGCCTCCACGCGGGCATCGGTGAGCTTGTAGAACGACAGCATGATGAACATGCCCGCGTAGAGCACCACCGGCACCACGCAGAACAGAATTTTGATGGTGGTGAGCACCTCGACCGGCTGCACGCTGCTGCTGGCGGAGTAGTTGACGTACGCGAGGATCCAGCCCACCACCGCCCCGCCAATTGCCAGGCCAATCTTCAGGCTGAACAGATAGGTGGAGAACACCAGCCCGTCGAGGCGTCGCCCGCTGCGGCTCTCCTCGTAATCCACCACGTCAGAGGCCATCAGCCACTGCAGCGGCGTGGTGGTGTTAAAGACGAACAGGAACAGGATGTTGAGGGCGAAAATCAGGGCGATGTGCTCCGCCGGGGTGATGAAAATCAGCAGGCTGATCAGCGAGTAGGCGACGATGATCCACTTGAAGGCGGTGACGCGGTCGAAACGGCCCAGCAGGCGGGAGGAGCAGAGCGAACCGAACATGGTGGCAAGGCTGCCGTAGAGTAAGAACTGGGTCGCCATCTCCGGGTGATCCATCACGTATTTGACGAAGTAGAGCGTCGCCCCGCCGCGCACCACGTTGGAACAGGTCGCCATCATCTTGAACGCGCACATGATCCGCCACTGGCCGTTGCCGAGCAGCAGCTTGAGATCTTTCGCCACCGACGAGCCCGGCTGCACCTCAAAGGTGTAGCGCTCTTTGGTGGTAAAGAAGCATACGTAGAGCAGCACCACGCCGGTCAGGCCCAGCACGCACATGGCGCCGAAATAGCCCACCTGCTCATCCCCCTTGCCGATGATGCTGACCAGCGGCAGCGCGATGCCGCTGATGGCGAGCGAGCCCGCCGCGGCGAGGAAGAAACGCCAGGACTGAAGGGCGTGGCGCTCTTTCGGGTCGGCGGTGATGACGCCGGGCATGGCGCAGTAGGGCACGTTAACGAAGGTGTAGACCAGGGTCAGGAGAATGTAGGTCGCGCAGGCGTAGATGATTTTGCCCTGCGCGGAGAAGTCCGGCGTGTAGAAGGTCAGCATGCAGACGATGCCAAACGGGATGGCGCCCCACAGCAGGAACGGGCGGAACTGGCCGTGCCGCGTGCGGGTGCGGTCTACCAGCAGCCCCATCAGCGGGTCGGTCACGGCGTCGAGCACGCGGGAGACTAAAAACAGCGTGCCCATAATGCCCGCGGAGAGTCCAAACACGTCGGTGTAGAAATAGGCCAGCAGGAACATGGTAGCCTGCCAGACGAAGCCGCAGGCGGTGTCACCCAGCCCGTAGCCAATTTTGTCTTTCATGGTTAATTGCGTCATCAGAATTACACCCTTATTTAGTGTGCTGAATTACAACATCGTGTTAATGGAGTGTAATGAGCTGTTCAATTAACCAGCAATGGTCATATCTTATTTCTGAATTACGTTATTTTGCTTTTGTGACGCCAACGATATATCGCAACATATTGTTTAAATTAACAAATTACAGATACGGAAAAGCCGTCCACGGAATATATTCCGTAGACGACAAGCGAGTGAAAAATAATTAAATACCGAGCGCTTTTTTACCGGCGTTAATTACCTCAATAATTTTATCGGTGTCATAAATACAGCCTTTCCAGGTGCCGCCGCTTACGGACTGCAATGCCGCCCACAGCCGGGTATCGTCCGGCAAAAAGTAGTGGGCGTGCAGGTCCGGGTGCGTCTGCCGCAGCGCCAGCTCGCGCGCGCCCTCCTCCGGCGTCAGCGGGTTATCCGCCGTGCCGATAAAGTTCACGCTGCCTGTTAATGTCAGGCGGTCGACGGCAATCTCGATGATGTCGTTGTCGCGCAGCTTGCCAATCGGTCCGCCCGCTAGCGCCTCCGGAGACACGTGGCCGAAGCAGGCGCCCGTCGACACGCCCGAGAAGCGCGCATCGGTGATTAACGACACCGTTTTGCCCCACGAGATATGCTTCAGCGCGGAGGTAAGCTGGTAGGTCTCTTCCATACCGGTGCCGGACGGGCCGCCGCCTATCACCACCATGATATCCCCCTGCTTAATCTCTTCCCGCTTGATGGCCTTGATCGCCTGCGCTTCCGAGACAAACACCCGCACCCGGCCGGTGTGGCGGTAAACGCCATCGTCACCCACCACCGACGGGTCGATCGCCGTGGCCTTGATCACCGAACCTTCCGGCGCGATGTTGCCCGTCGGGAAGCAGACCGTCGAGGTCAGCCCTTTCGCTTTGGCTTTCTCCGGCGGCAGGATCACGTCATCCGGCTCCACGCCGTCCTGCTCGCGCAGGCACTGGCGGAAGCGCTTACGGCGCTCGGACGTCTGCCACCAGTCGAGGTTCTCGCCCACCGTCTGGCCGGTGACGGTGATGGCGTCCAGATGCAGCAGGCCGAGATCGCGCAGGTGGAGCATCACTTCCGGCACGCCGCCCGCGAGGAACGCGCGTACGGTCGGGTGGTAGTCCGGGCCGTTGGGCAGCACGCTCACCAGGCGCGGCACCCTGCGGTTGAGGCGCGTCCAGTGCTCTACGTCCGGGATAGTGCAGCCCGCCGCGTGGGCGATGGCCGGGATATGCAGCAGTAAGTTCGTGGAACCGCCGAACGCCGCGTGGATCACCATGGCGTTTTCGATGGCTTTATCGGTGAGGATATCGCGCGTGGTGATGCCGCGGTTATCCAGCTCGCTCACCGCCCGCGCCGACTGGCGGGCGATCTCCAGCCACACCGCCTGCCCGGACGGTGCCAGCGCGGAGTGCGGCAGCGCCAGCCCCAGCGCTTCCGCCACCACCTGCGAGGTGCCCGCCGTGCCGAGGAACTGGCAGCCACCGCCCGGCGACGCGCAGGCGCGACAGCCGAGCTCGGCGGCCTCCTGCAATGAGAGCTCGTGGTTGGCAAAGCGCGCGCCGATGGTCTGCACCTTGCCCGCATCTTCCCCCACGGTCGGCGGCAGCGTCGCCCCGCCCGGCACCAGGATGGTCGGCAGGTCGTGCATGGAGGCCAGCGCGATCATGGTGGCGGGTAGCCCTTTATCGCAGGTGGCCACGCCGATCACCGCCCGGCGCGTGGGCAGAGAGCGGATCAGACGGCGAAACACGATCGCCGCGTCGTTACGATACGGCAGGGAGTCGAACATGCCGTACGTGCCCTGCGAGCGCCCGTCGCACGGATCGCTGACGAAGGCCGCAAACGGGATCCCGCCGTTGCGGGTGATCTCCTTCGCCGCCGCCTGCATCTGCATGCCGATTTCCCAGTGCCCGGTGTGGTAGCCCAGCGCAACCGGTCGTCCGTCCCCGGCGCGGATACCGCCCTGGGTACCGATAATCAGCACCTCTTTGCCGGTCAGCTTGTTGGCGTCCCAGCCCATCCCGGCGTTCTGCGTCATGCCGAACAGGTTGCCGCTGGGGGATTCCATCAGCATCTGCGGGGTCAGCGGCAGCGCGCCCTGCGGCCCCGCCGCGTGGGTGATCACCGCATAAAACGCATCGTCCTGTGGGGTGAAAATTTTTTCAATGGTCATCGTTATCGTCCGGCTCAGCAGAGCTTGAGCTGTTGCAGCAGGGTTTTCAGCTGCGCCTTACGCGGCTCGTCCAGCGGCGTGGCAGGCGGCAGCACGTGCGTGGAGACAGGACGACCACAAAGTACGATCGCCTCTTTAATGACGTTCACAAACGGCGTATCCAGCTGATACATCTGCGGGATTTGCAGCAGGGTCTGATGATACTCAGCCGCTTTCGCCACGTCTTTATCCCGCCAGGCTTTCAGAAGATTCACCGACACCTGCGGAGCAAAGTTGCCGCTGGCCGAAATCGCCCCGTCGCCGCCGAGCAGCAGGGTATTAAACAGATGATCGTCGTAGCCGCACAGCACGGTGAAGTGCGGATGAGCGGCTTTAACGGTGAGGATCATGCTGCGCAGGTGGGCGACGGAGTCGATGGTGTCTTTGATCCCGATAATATTGCTGCGCGAATCGGCCAGGGTTTTCACCAGCGCCGGGGTCAGATCCTGCCCCGTCAGCGCCGGGAAGTTATAGAGCATCACCGGCAGCGTGACGCTGTCGGCCACCTGTTCGAAATAGCGGATCAGGTTCGCTTCCGACACCTTCCAGTAGTAGGGGTTGATCACCACGATGCCGTCCGCGCCCGCCTGCTGCGCGTGCTGGCTGAGTTCAATGGTTTCCCGGGCATTGGTGCCGCCGGTGCCGATCAGCACCGGCACACGACGATCGACATGATCGATAGCAAATCGGGCAATGGTTTTACGCTCTTCGGCGCTGAGCTGGGAGAACTCGCCGCCGCTGCCCAGGAAGAACAGGCCGTCAACGCCCGCGGCGATCAGGTCGTCGATCAGCGCGGCGGTGCCCGGCTTATCGAGCTGGCCGTCGGCGGTAAAGATTGTGGAGACAGGGGGAATGATTCCCGTGAACAACGCGGACTGCGACATGAGATCTCCTTGTTGAATCATTTTGTTCTATATTATAGAACAGCGTTCATTAATTTAACGATCATACTATGACGCAGAAAAAGGGGAGGTAAATGGGAGATGAGGAGGGAGTGCGGGAAGTTTAAGCTGGATCACATTATGCGAAGGTGCGGTCTGGTGCCCTCACCCTAACCCTCTCCCACAGGGAGAGGGAACTTTTACACCCTCTCCCCGTGGGAGAGGGGCGGGGTGAGGGGTTGCTCTACCAGCATCTTCACCACAACCTTACGCACCTGCGCCGGTGCCCCCACCGCGCACAGCGGCTTATGCACTTCGCCAGGATAAAACACCACAAAATCCCCTTCGCTCAGCACCACGGTTTTCTCCTGCTCGCCTTCCGGCAGGAACGCGATGTCTTTATCCGCCAGCCAGTCGGTGTCCGGCGTGCCGTGCGGCAGGGTGCTGAACGTCATCCCTTCCTGCCCCTTTAACACGATCTGTATATCCAGATAGCGCGCGTGATACTCGGCGCGGCGCTCGGCGAATGGCTGGGTCATGTCTTCAGAGACCAGATAAAACAGGCTGTTGCCGTTGATGTCATGCTTGCCGGGCGGCGTGGCGTCGGTAACGTGGGCTTTTACGTACTCAATGGCCTGGCGCAGATCGTCAGTCAGCCAGGACTGGAGATGGTGGATGTTTCCAATAATCATGTTTCAACCCTCAATATAAAACAATGTTTCATTTTTATCTTTTATACGAGAATCCAGGCTGCCATACCAGCCCTTTTTGGACGAGGTTTGCGCGAGCGCATGTTTATCGGGAATGGTGTTAATTTGCTGTTAACCCTGCCCAGGCAATTATGCAGAGGTTATGCATAACCTCGATCCGCGCTTATCGCACGGCTGTTCTAACCTCTTGATCATGCTCTCTAATTAACAAAACCCGTTGCCGCCTCACACTTTACTGTTTTGATAATTTGCTCTAAAAAACCATAATTATTTATTGATTTTTCTTAAGTCAAAAATAGTTAATTACGTTATTTGCATAGCCATTCTTGCATATGATTTTTATCATTTAAAATCAGACACATAACAACTTATTTCAAAAGATTAATATCCACAAAATAATAACAACCTCAAATAATGCCACCGAATCCTGCTTAGCTATTCAACTCCCAATAATATGAAATTAATCATTATCTGATGCGAATCATGCAAATGAAAACAAACTCATTATTATCCATATTCGCGTGAGCAACATCACAATACGGATTATTTAACTGCCTAGTATGAATTACGAAATCAATTGAGCTTAGCCGCCATGAAATTAAATGCATCACATGGCGCATGCCCTTTTTATTCTGAAAAACAGTTAAAGGAATAATTATGGAAAAGCATTACGTCGGTTCTGAAATTGGTCAATTGCGTAGCGTTATGCTGCACCGCCCAAATTTAAGTCTGAAACGCTTAACGCCATCGAATTGCCAGGAGCTGCTTTTCGATGACGTGCTCTCGGTTGAGCGGGCGGGTGAGGAGCATGACATCTTCGCAAACACGCTGCGCGAGCAGGGTGTGGAAGTCCTGCTGTTGACCGACCTTCTGACACAAACCCTTGATATTGCAGAGGCGAAAGCCTGGCTGCTGGAGACGCAAATCTCCGACTACCGCCTCGGCCCTACCTTTGCCGGCGACGTTCGCGGCTGGCTGGCGGATATGCCGCACCGCGAACTGGCGCGCAGGCTGAGCGGCGGATTAACCTACGGTGAAATTCCGGCGGCCATTAAAAATATGGTGGTGGATACCCACACGGCGAATGATTTTATTATGAAGCCGCTGCCAAACCATTTATTTACCCGCGATACCTCCTGCTGGATCTATAACGGCGTCTCTATTAACCCAATGGCCAAACCGGCCCGTCAGCGTGAAACCAATAACCTCCGGGCAATATATCGCTGGCACCCGGCGTTCGCCGACGGCGATTTTATTAAGTATTTCGGCGATGAGAATATTAATTACGACCACGCCACTTTAGAAGGCGGCGACGTATTAGTCATTGGCCGCGGCGCGGTATTGATCGGCATGTCCGAACGCACGACGCCGCAGGGCGTGGAGTTCCTCGCCAACAGCCTGTTTAAACATCGCCAGGCCGAGCGCGTGATTGCCGTCGAGCTGCCAAAACACCGCTCCTGCATGCACCTCGACACCGTCATGACCCACATCGACGTGGACACCTTCTCCGTCTACCCGGAAGTGGTGCGCAAAGACGCCCAGTGCTGGACGCTCACCCCGGACGGACGCGGCGGCCTGCTGCGCACCCAGGAAACCGACCTGCTGCACGCCATCGAGAAGGCGCTCGGCATTAACCAGGTACGTCTGATCACCACCGGCGGCGACGCCTTTGAGGCCGAACGCGAGCAGTGGAACGACGCCAACAACGTCCTGACCATCCGCCCGGGCGTGGTGATCGGCTACGAGCGCAACGTCTGGACCAACGAGAAGTACGACAAAGCGGGTATCACCGTGCTGCCCATCCCGGGCGACGAGCTTGGGCGCGGCCGCGGCGGCGCGCGCTGCATGAGCTGCCCGCTGGAACGCGACGGAATTTAAAGGAGCCATCATGGAACGAAAACCCACTCTGGTTGTGGCTCTGGGCGGCAACGCGCTGCTTAAGCGCGGCGAACCGCTGGAAGCGGAGATCCAGCGCCAGAACATTGAGCAGGCCGCCCGCACCATCGCCGGCTTAACGGAACAGTGGCGCGTGGTGCTGGTGCACGGCAACGGCCCGCAGGTCGGGCTGCTGGCGCTGCAAAACAGCGCCTACGACAAAGTGACGCCCTACCCGCTGGACGTTCTCGGCGCCGAAAGCCAGGGGATGATCGGCTACATGCTCCAGCAGGCGCTAAAAAACAATCTGCCCCAGCGCGAGGTGAGCGTTCTGCTCACGCAGGTGGAAGTGGACGCTGCCGACCCGGCCTTCAGCAACCCGACCAAATACATCGGCCCGGTCTACAGCGAGGCCCAGGCAAAAACGCTGGCCGCGGAGAAAGGCTGGGTGTTTAAGGCCGACGGCAGCTACGTCCGCCGCGTGGTGCCCTCTCCGCAGCCGAAGCGCATCGTCGAGAGCGACGCCATCACGGCGCTGATCCAGCGCGACCACCTGGTGATCTGCAACGGCGGCGGCGGCGTGCCGGTGGTGGAACAGGCCAACGGCTATCGCGGGATCGAGGCGGTAATCGATAAAGACCTCTCCGCCGCCCTGCTGGCGCGCCAGATCGAAGCCGATGCCCTGCTGATCCTCACCGATGCCGACGCGGTGTACCTCGACTGGGGCAAGCCGACCCAGCGCCCGCTGGCGCAGGTGACGCCGGAACTGCTTAAAGACATGCCGTTCGACGCCGGATCGATGGGGCCGAAAGTGGCCGCCTGCCGCGAATTTGTTGAGGCCTGCAACGGCATTGCCGGGATCGGCGCGCTGGCCGACGGCGCGGAGATCCTGGCGGGCGAGAAAGGCACGCTGATTCGTAACTGATCACTCATTTAAAAAGGATTTACCCATGACCATCAACCTGAAAAACCGCAACTTCCTCAAACTGCTGGACTACACCCCGGCGGAAATTCAGTACCTGATCGACCTCGCCATCGAGCTGAAGGCGGCCAAAAAGGCCGGGCGCGAAAAGCAAACTCTGGCCGGGAAAAACATCGCCCTGATCTTTGAAAAAACCTCCACCCGCACCCGCTGCGCCTTCGAAGTGGGCGCGTTTGACCAGGGCGCGCAGGTTACCTACCTCGGCCCAAGCGGGTCGCAGATCGGCCATAAAGAGTCGATGAAAGACACCGCCCGCGTGCTGGGCCGCATGTATGACGGCATCGAGTACCGTGGCTACGGCCAGGCCATCGTCGAGGAGCTCGGAGAATACGCGGGCGTGCCGGTGTGGAACGGCCTGACCGACGAGTTCCACCCGACGCAAATCCTCGCGGATCTGATGACCATGCTGGAGCACTCCCCGGGAAAAACGCTGCCGGAGCTGAGCTTTGCCTACCTGGGCGACGCGCGGAATAACATGGGCAACTCCCTGATGGTCGGCGCGGCCAAGATGGGGATGGATATCCGCCTCGTGGCACCGAAATCCTTCTGGCCAGAAGCCGGGCTGGTTGAGCAGTGCCGCGCCATCGCCAAAGAAACGGGCGCACGCATCACCCTCACCGACGACGTGGAAGAAGGTGTGCAGGGCACCGATTTCCTCTACACCGACGTGTGGGTCTCCATGGGCGAACCGAAGGAGGCGTGGGCCGAGCGCGTCAGCCTGATGAAGCCGTATCAAATCAACGCGGACGTCATGAAGGCCACCGGCAACCCGAACGTCAAGTTCATGCACTGCCTGCCCGCGTTCCACAACGAGCACACTAAAGTGGGCCGCGAGATCGAGATGGCGTACGGCCTGAAGGGGCTGGAGGTGACGGAAGAGGTCTTTGAATCACCGAACTCCATCGTCTTTGACGAAGCAGAAAACCGCATGCACACCATTAAGGCGGTCATGGTGGCGACACTCGGCGACTAATCACCACCCGGCGCGCCGCGGGGTGCGCCGGGATTCAGGAGAACATCATGGGCAAGTTCAAGTTTCCCTCCGCTTACACCATTCTCTTTTTTCTGATTGCCGTGGTTGCCGTGCTGACGTGGATTGTTCCGGCCGGGCAGTACCATATGGCGATGAACGAGGCGCTCGGCAAAGAGGTGCCGGTTGCCGGCACCTATGCGCACGTGGCATCGCACCCGCAGGGGCTGGTGTCGGTGCTGATGGCCCCGATTGCCGGACTGTACGATCCGGAGTCCGGCCAGGCCGGGGCGATCGACGTCGCGCTGTTTATCCTGATCATCGGGGGATTTCTCGGGATCGTCACCAAAACCGGAGCGATTGACGCCGGGATCGAGCGCGTCACCACTAAGCTGCGCGGGCGCGAAGAGTGGATGATCCCGATCCTGATGGCGCTGTTTGCCGCAGGTGGCACCATTTACGGCATGGCCGAAGAGTCGCTGCCCTTCTATACCTTACTGGTGCCGGTGATGCTGGCGGCGCGGTTCGATCCGGTGGTTGCGGCTTCTACCGTGCTGCTCGGGGCGGGGATCGGCACACTCGGCTCCACCATTAACCCGTTTGCCACGGTGATCGCCGCCAACGCCGCCGGGATCCCCTTCACCAATGGGATCATGCTGCGCATCGCGCTGCTGGTCATCGGCTGGATCATCTGCGTAGCGTGGGTCATGCGCTATGCCCGTAAGGTGCGCAAAGATCCGTCGCTGTCGATCGTGGCGGATAAACAGGAGGAGAACTTCGCCCACTTCCTCGGCAACAAGGGCGAGCAGTCGCTGGAATTTACCCCGGTGCGCAAACTCATCCTGGTGATTTTCGCCCTCGCCTTCGCGGTGATGATCTACGGCGTGGCGGTGCTGGGCTGGTGGATGGCGGAGATCTCGGCGGTGTTCCTCGCCAGCGCCATTATCGTTGGGCTTATCGCCCGCATGAGCGAAGAGGAGCTGACGTCGACGTTTATCAACGGCGCGCGAGATTTGCTGGGCGTCGCGCTGATTATCGGCATCGCGCGCGGTATCGTAGTGATTATGGATAAGGGCATGATTACCCACACCATTTTGCACAGCGCGGAAGGGCTGGTCACCGGATTGTCGACGGTGGCGTTCATTAACGTGATGTACTGGCTGGAGGTGGTGCTGTCGTTTCTTGTGCCTTCTTCGTCCGGCCTGGCCGTTCTGACGATGCCGATCATGGCGCCCCTTGCCGATTTCGCTAACGTCAACCGCGACCTGGTGGTTACGGCTTACCAGTCGGCGTCCGGCATCGTTAACCTTATCACCCCCACCTCTGCCGTCGTGATGGGCGGGCTGGCTATCGCCCGCGTGCCCTACGTGCGTTATCTGAAATGGGTCGCGCCACTGCTGGGGATTTTGACGGTGGTGATTATGGTGGCGTTAAGCCTGGGCGCGTTGTTGTGATTTGCCGGATGGCGCTGCGCTCATCCGGCCTACGGATCGGTGCGGTGCCACCGGTTATTTCGGGAACTGATATGGGAACTATGATGGATTACGAAGAGTACTCTCCCAAAGAGCAACTACAGCTAACGGTCTGCCAGCGTCTGATCGCGGAAAAGAGCTATCTCTCTCAGGAAGAGATCCGCCGCGACTTGCAGGAGCGGGGTTTTGAGACCATCAGCCAGTCCACCGTTTCACGTCTGCTCAAGCTGCTTGGCGTCATAAAAATTCGCAATGCCAAAGGGCTAAAGATTTATTCGCTGAATCCCCAGCTGCGCCCTGCCCCCGACGCCGCGCGTACCGTCTCCGAAATGGTGGTGAGCGTGGAGCACAATAGCGAATTTATCCTTATTCATACCGTCGCCGGATATGGCCGCGCGGTGGCGCGTATTCTGGATTATCACCAGTTACCGGAAATTTTAGGCGTGGTGGCGGGAAGCAGTATCGTCTGGGTCGCGCCCCGGGTGGTGAAGCGTACCGCCCTGGTGCATAAGCAAATTAATTATTTACTCAGAATGCATTAATATTCATAAAGAACCGTTTGCATTGAGTAAAGCGTGCATTAAATCGCTTGATCCCAAAAACGAGCTGCGTATAATGCCCGACAATTTGCCGGGAGGAAGCATGGTCAAGCGTGTACGACATAACGTCTTACCGCGTCTGAAATCAGACGCTGGCCTGCCGTTTTTCTTCCCGTTGCTAAACCTATTCCCAGAGCCCCTCATTTGAGGGGCTTTTTTTTGCCCGGCGTCAGGAGATAAACATGAATCCGCTTTATCAAAAACACATCATTTCCATAAACGACCTCAGCCGCGAAGAGCTGGAACTGGTTCTGGAAACCGCGGCAAAACTGAAGGCCAATCCGCAGCCGGAGCTGCTGAAGCACAAGGTGATCGCGAGCTGTTTCTTTGAAGCCTCGACGCGCACCCGCCTCTCCTTTGAAACCTCCATGCACCGCCTGGGCGCGAGCGTGGTGGGCTTCTCGGACAGCAGCAACACGTCGCTGGGCAAAAAAGGCGAAACCCTGGCGGATACCATTTCAGTGATCAGCACCTATGTGGACGCGATTGTGATGCGCCACCCACAGGAGGGCGCGGCGCGTCTGGCGACCGAGTTTTCCGGCGGCATTCCGGTGCTGAACGCCGGTGACGGCGCCAACCAGCATCCGACGCAAACCCTGCTGGACCTGTTCACCATTCAGGAGACCCAGGGCACGCTTGAAAATCTGAACATCGCCATGGTCGGCGACCTGAAGTACGGCCGCACCGTCCACTCCCTGACCCAGGCGCTGGCGAAATTTAGCGGCAACCGCTTCTTCTTCATCGCCCCGGACGCGCTGGCGATGCCGCAGTACATCCTCGACATGCTGGACGAGAAAGGCATTACGTGGAGCCTGCACGCCAGCATCGAAGAGGTGGTGGGCAACGTGGATATTCTCTATATGACCCGCGTGCAGAAAGAGCGTCTGGATCCGTCCGAATACGCCAACGTGAAGGCGCAGTTCGTGCTGCGCGCCAGCGATCTCGACGGCGCACGCGACAACATGAAGGTGCTGCACCCGCTGCCGCGCATCGATGAGATTGCCACCGACGTGGATAAAACGCCGCACGCCTGGTACTTCCAGCAGGCCGGGAACGGCATCTTCGCTCGCCAGGCGTTACTGGCACTGGTTCTGAATCGCGAATTAGCTCTGTAAGGGGAGACGACCATGACACACGATAACAAACTCCAGGTTGAAGCCATCAAGCGTGGCACCGTGATTGACCACATCCCTGCGCAGGTGGGCTTTAAGCTGCTGACGCTGTTCAAACTGACCGAAACCGACCAGCGCATCACCATCGGCCTGAACCTGCCGTCCGGCGAAATGGGCCGTAAAGATCTGATCAAGATCGAGAACACCTTCCTGACCGACGAGCAGGTCAACCAGCTGTCGCTGTACGCGCCGGACGCCACGGTTAACCGCATCGACGATTACGACGTGGTGGGCAAATCCCGCCCGAGCCTGCCGGAGCGCATCGAAAGAGTGCTGGTCTGCCCGAACAGCAACTGCATCAGCCATGCCGAGCCGGTTTCGTCCAGCTTTGCAGTGAAAAAGCGCGCCAATGACATCGCGCTCAAATGCAAATACTGCGAAAAAGAGTTTTCCCATTATGTGGTGCTGGCCAACTAATTGAGGTTGGTAATGAAATCCCGGCTGTTATAATGGCCGGGAACATTCTTAACGCTGTAATTCTGGAGAAAAAATGAGCAAAGTACTCGCGACGGAAAATGCACCAGCGGCTATCGGCCCATACGTTCAGGGCGTTGATCTGGGCAGCATGATCATCACCTCTGGCCAGATCCCGGTAAACCCGAAAACCGGCGAAGTACCGGCCGACGTGGCGGCGCAGGCGCGTCAGTCGCTGGAGAACGTGCAGGCTATCGTTGAATCTGCCGGCCTGAAAGTGGGCGATATCGTGAAAACCACCGTGTTCGTGAAAGATCTGAACGATTTCGCAACCGTTAACGCTACCTACGAAGCGTTCTTCACCGAGCATAACGCCACCTTCCCGGCGCGCTCCTGCGTGGAAGTGGCGCGTCTGCCAAAAGACGTGAAAATTGAAATTGAAGCGATTGCCGTACGTCGTTAATTCATTTCCATTTTTAGAGGGCAGCTGAGGCTGCCTTTTTTATTTCGACCATTTTTACTCCCGGTATTCCATGACGTCGTGTGCTGTCCATTAATAGACTGGCGCTGCCTTGTTATATTCTAATTAATGGACGAAGAATGAAACTTTCTAAAATTGCGCTGGCCGTGACCACATTAACGGTGGCGTCTTCAGCACTTGCACACGGATATATCGAATCTCCTGCCAGCCGCGCCTATATGTGTAAGCTGGGTCAAAATATTGATTGCGGCTCCGTACAGTATGAACCGCAGAGCGTAGAGAAAACCTCCGGCTTCCCGACCGGGGCAGAGCCAGCAGACGGACACCTCGCCAGCGCGGGTATCTCTCAATATTCTCAGCTGGATAAGCAGAGCCTGAATGCGTGGACTAAAAACCCGATGACCGCGGGCCCGCATGAATTTGTCTGGCACCATACTGCGCCGCACAAAACTACCAACTGGCGTTATTACATTACCAAACAAAACTGGGACCCAAATAAGCCGCTAACTCGCGATCAGTTTGAATTAACCCCGTTCTGTACAATTAACGGAAATAGCCAGGCGCCAGCCGTAACTAAATCCATGACCTGTAATGTTCCTGAACGCACAGGCTATCAGGTAATTTACGGCGTGTGGGAAATTGCAGATACCACAAACAGCTTCTATCAGGCTATCGACGTTGATTTCGGGAACGGCGGCAACGTTACCCCGGACGAAACACCTGCGGTTGTGTCCGAGTGGAGCAAAACCCTGAGCGGCCAGATTGCCGGTAATAACCTGAACGTGGGCGATAAAGTTATCGCACGCTTCTTCGACGCCCACGGCGAAGTGACCGCCATGCGCACCGAGATGACCATCGGCTCTGCTGAACAAGGCGACGCTAACCAGTGGTCCTGGGATCTGGCGCAGAAGATCAACACCGCGCAGCACGACGTGCGCGTCGGCGTGAAGGATGAAGCCGGTGACATCAGCCCGGTTCACGGCGCCAACAGCGTATTCGTGAAAGACGGCAGCACGCTGCAGTCCGTTGCTATCTCTTATGAAGAGCAGAAAGCGCAGGTGAGCGAAACCATCGCCGTTACCGATCTGCAATACAGCAAAATCGAGCATGGCAACGCGACCGTGACCTTCCACGTGAATACGCAGGGTGACGTGAATTTTGAAGCACACGTGATGAACCACCACGGTGCGGAAAAAGGCTACCTGAAGCAGGACATGAACAACAGCAATCAGGACGTCACTATGACCCTGACCGACGTGACCGCCGGCCACCACATGCTGAAATACTACGCGACCAATAAAGACGGCACCCTGTTCGCGCAGGACGTCCTGAACCTGATGCTGGAAGGCGATGCCGCTGCGGATAGCATCGGCCACCACGACTTTACCTTCCCGGACAATATCGCGTCGTACAAGGCAGGTACCGTGGTGCTTCAGCCTAAAGACGGTAAGACCTACGAATGTAAGCCATTCCCGTACAGCGGCTTCTGCGTGCAGTACAGCCCAACCGCAAACCAGTATGAGCCAGGCGTTGGCGCACACTGGAAAGAGGCGTGGGTTCTGAAGAACTGAGTAGCCTTTACGCCCGGGAGCACTGCGTTTGCCGGGCCTACACACCACGTAGGCCCGGTAAGCGCAGCGCCACCGGGCATGTGTGTTACTGATTTCGCGTGGCGCGTAGCAGCGTCTCCAGCGGATAGACCGCCGCAATCACCACCTCATCCTGCACCTTCGCCGCGCTGTCCAGCTCGCTCTGGATCGACGCGATCTCTTTGTCGTCCAGCGTCCCCTGACGCGCCACCAGATCCGTCAGCCTCAGGCCAATCGAGGCCAGCTTATCCACCTCCAGAATGACCGGCTTAATGGCCTTCAGCTGATAGCTGTTTTCGCTCAAGGCCAGCACGTCGCTGGTGTTGTTCTGCCAGCGGTTAAAGACGTGGCGCAGCGCCTCGGCGCTCTCCGTGTCTTCCGCGTCGCTCACCAGACGGTCCGCCCACTTGTGCATCTGGCGCACGGTGGCGCTTTCGGCGTTCAGGGCATCCGCGAAGCGGTTGAGCGGCTCGAACTGATGATAGTTCCCGGCCTGGAACTTGAGGTGCTGGCGGGTGTAGTACTGCGCAGGCTCCACCGCCTGCGCGAGAATTTGCAGCGGCAGGGTATCCGCATTGTTGGCGAGGCGCGTGAACTGCACCTGCTGCTGGGTATGCTGCTGCAGCCCGACGGAAACCGTCGACCAGCTGTCCATCGCCTGCAGGCGGGTATACATGTTATCGACGTCGTTGACGTCCTGCGCGGACCACAGCCGCTCCGCCACCGCAAAGGCGCGCGGCCACAGGCGGATGTCCAGCACCGGCGCGACCACGTTTTCCGCCCACAGCGCGGCTTCGCCGCCGAGCAGGTTGGCCTGATTCGTCACGTCCGGCACGACCGGAGGGGTACCTTTCGGCACGTCGTCCAGACGCGCGCCGCTAATCGGGTAGCGGGTGTTTCCCACCAGGAAATAGCCGGTGAGTTTGTCGTTATCAACGTTGACCACCGGGCGCGTTTCACCCATCCAGGTGTCGACGGTAAAGGTCACCTGGTTGTCGTCGCGCCACTGAATGTTATTCACCGCCCGACGCGATTTCCCGGCAAAATCAATAAATCCGCGCCACCCGGCGTCGCCTTTCACCAGCGTAAAGCTGCCTTCCACCGGCTTGCCCTTCAGGCGCGGCATGGAGAAAGCCCAGCTCTGGACGCTGTCGGTGTCCGCTATCACGTCCACGCCATTCAGCCCCTGCGGCACGATTTCGTTGCGGTAGTGATAGGCGGTGGACTGGGGCTGGTCGAGGTAGAAGCCGGTTGAGAGAATGCCCTTATAGCCATTCTGCGCCACCTGCCCCAGCGCGTCCTGTCCCTGCCAGGACTGGATCAGAATGCTTTTCGGCAGATCGGGATGGTAGATCTCGTCCCAGCCGACCATCTGCCGGTGGTGCTTCTCAAGGATCGTCTCCAGCTTGCGGTTGAAATACGCCTGCAGCGCGTGGCTGTCCGCCAGTTTATTGTCGCGCATAAATCTCTGGATCGCCGCGTTTGCCTTCCACTGGCTGTCGTCCACCTCATCGCCGCCAATATGCAGATACGGATCGGGGAAGATCGCCGCCAGTTCGCTGACCATCGCGTCGGCAAAGGTGTAAGTCGCCTCTTTGGTGGGATCCAGCACAGGCTTTAGTACGCCCCAGTGGCGCTCCATAGCGTACGGCCCCGGCGCGCTCATCAGTTCTGGATAGGCGACGGCAATCGCTGAGGCGTGGCCCGGCATATCGATTTCCGGCACCACGCGTATGCCGCGTTCGGCAGCGTAACGCACAATCTCGCGCATCTGCTCAGGGGTGTAGAACAGCCCGTCGCTGGCAAGCTGGGTTAATTTTGGATAACGCTTCGAGGTAAAGCGCCAGCCCTGATCGTCAGTCAGATGCCAGTGCAGGACGTTGAGCTTGGCCGCGGCCATACCGTCGATCTGGCGTTTGATATCGGGTAACGGGATGAAATGGCGCGCCGAATCGAGCAGCAGCCCGCGCCACGGGAAGCGCGGCGAATCTTCGATGGTAACCCACGGAATCGAAGTGTTTTCGGCACCGTTCTGCATCAGCTGGAGCAAGGTTTCCATTGCGCGCAATGCGCCAAAGCGGGTGTTAGCGGAGATGTTCACGCCGTTGGCATCCACTATGAGTTTGTAGCTCTCATCGCTGTCCGTCAGCGGCTGCGGCTTCACCTTTTTAGCGATGGCGATACGGATGGTCGGCTTGTCAGGTTTTTCGGCCTGTGGCTGTAGCGTCCAGCCGGTTTGCAGCGCAATGCGCTGGCGCAGGCGGTTGACCGCGTCCCCCAACTCGTCGCCGCTGACGCTCACGGAGAGTTGATTGTTAAGCACCAGCGCGCCCTGCGTCGTCGGGCGTTCAACCTTCGCAGGCCAGGGCATCAGGGGAAGGTCGCCTGCCGGCGCGGCAAAAGCGGAGGCGCCGAGCATAAGCCCGGCGGTTAAGAGACTGTACCGTAACATGAATGTTCCTTATCTGACGGGCCAAATACAGGCAAAACATTCTGTTAACATGCGTACAAATTGTCGTCAAGCGAATGCGCCGACGGAGATCACAGGTTGTTGAATTTGGGAGGAAAGCCAGATGCCGGGTGGCGGCTTCGCCTTACCCGGCCTACGTTTGGATTGTGGCAAAATGAGCTTACTGCCACCCATATCGACGCGCATAGAATCCTTTCACCATCTGCGTCAGCACCATATAACCCGCGAGGATCGCCACCAGCCATGGGAAGTAGCTCAGCGGCAGCGCCTGAAGTTGCAGGTAGCTTGCCAGCGGTGAGAACGGCAGCGCGATACCCAGCGCCATCACAATGCCCGTCATTACAATCAGCGGCCACGCGGCACGGCTCTGGATGAACGGAATGCGGCGCGTGCGGATCATGTGCACAATCAGCGTCTGGGACAGCAGCCCTACCACGAACCAGCCGGACTGGAACAGCGTCTGGTGTTCCGGGGTGTTGGCGTGGAACACAAACCACATCAGGCAGAAGGTCAGAATGTCGAAGATGGAGCTGATCGGCCCAAAGAACAGCATGAAGCGGCCCAGATCGGCCGGGTTCCAGCGCTGCGGCTTCTGGATCTGCTCGTCGTCAACGTTATCAAACGGGATCGCTACCTGAGAGACATCGTACATCAGGTTCTGGATCAGCAGGTGCAGCGGTAGCATCGGCAGGAACGGCAGAAACGCGCTCGCCACCAGCACGCTGAAGACGTTACCGAAGTTGGAGCTGGCGGTCATTTTGATGTATTTGAGCATGTTGGCGAAGGTGCGACGCCCTTCGATGACGCCCTCCTCCAGCACCATCAGGCTCTTTTCCAGCAGGATGATATCCGCCGCTTCACGGGCGATATCCACAGCGCCGTCCACGGAGATGCCAATGTCCGCCGCACGCAGCGCGGGCGCATCGTTGATGCCGTCGCCCATAAAGCCCACCACGTGCCCTTCACGACGCAGCAGCGTCACAATGCGCTCTTTGTGCATCGGCGTCAGGCGGGCAAACAGCGTCGTGCGCTGGGCAAGCTGCGCCAGTTCGTCGTCGGAGAGGTGCTCAATGTCGCTCCCCACCACCACGTCGCCCGCGTCCAGCCCCACTTCGTGGCACACTTTGGCCGCCACCAGCTCGCTGTCGCCGGTGAGAATTTTGACGGTGATGCCGCTCGCCTTCAGCGCCTTCAGCGCCGGTGCGGTGGTCTCTTTCGGCGGATCGAGGAATGCGATGTAACCCTCGAGGATCAAATCGGATTCGTCGATACGCTGATAGTCCCCCTCCCGCGCGGGCAGGAATTTGCTCGCCACCGCCACCACGCGCAGCCCCTGACGGTTCAGGTTGTCGGTGACGCGCTTGATGCGGCGCAGCATGGTGTCGTCCAGCGGCACGATCTCCCCGTTGTGGCGAACCTGCGTGGAGACGTTCAGGATCTCCTGCAGCGCGCCTTTGCAGATCAACTGGTGCACGTCCGGCTGCTCGCTGACCACCACCGACATGCGGCGGCGCTCGAAGTCGAACGGGATTTCGTCCACCTTCTGCCAGCGGCCGGAGAGCGTACGGGCGGCCTCCTCGTCCACGCCTTCCAGCACCGCCACGTCGAGCAGGTTTTTCAGCCCGGTCTGGTAGTGGCTGTTCAGCCACGCGCTGTGGAGCACGCGCTCGCTGGTTTTACCGGCGATGTCGGTGTGGTTCTCCAGCACGATTTTATCCTGCGTCAGGGTGCCGGTTTTATCGGTGCAGAGAATGTCCATCGCGCCAAAGTTCTGAATGGCGTCGAGGTGTTTGACGATCACCTTTTGTTTAGAGAGTTTGACCGCCCCGCGAGCCAACGTGGAGGTAACGATCATCGGCAGCATTTCCGGCGTCAGGCCGACGGCCACGGAGAGCGCAAACAGCGCCGCCTCCCACCAGTCGCCCTTGGTGTAGCCGTTGATCAGCAGGACAATCGGCGTCATGACCATCATAAAGCGGATCAGCAGCATGCTGACGCGGCCAATGCCTTTCTGGAACGCATTCGGCTCGCTCTCCTGCTCGCTGACGCGCCCGGCAAGCTGTCCAAACCAGGTATTGCCGCCGGTGGCGGTGACAATTGCCTGCGCCGTGCCGCTGACCACCGTGGTGCCCATAAAGCACAGGGTGTCGCACTCGAGCGGGTTCATCTGCTGCGGGTCGCGGCTGCGCGATACCTTCTCAACGGGCAGGGACTCGCCGGTCAGAGAGGCCTGCGCCACGAACAAATCGCGCGCCTGGATGATGCGTAAATCCGCCGGGATCATGTCTCCCGCCGCCAGCTTCACCAGGTCGCCCGGCACCAGCTGGTCAATAGGCAGTTCCACCCAGGCGTTTTCGCCGAGGTCGTTAATCACGCGCGAGACGGTCGCGGTGTTGCTGACCATCGCCTTCAGGGCGTCCGCCGCTTTGGTGGAGCGGGCTTCCTGAATGAAGTTCAGCAGCGTGGAGATACCCACCATCAGGGCAATCACGCCCGCGGCAAAGAGATCTTCCGTCGCGTAAGAGATAATGCCGAGTACGGTCAGCAGCAGGTTGAACGGGTTGCGGTAGCAGAGCCACAGGTGCACCCACCACGGAGAGGGCTTCTGCGCCGGGATCTGGTTATCGCCGTGCACGGCGCGGATTTTTTCCACTTCAGACGCGTTCAGCCCTTCCGGATGGCCGCCAAAGGCGCGCCAGACTTCGTTTTCATCCATCGCCGCCACGTTCAGGCAGCGTTCGGTCAGGGACGCCGGGATCGCCGCTCCTGCCATGTTTTTGGCATTGGGCAGCGGGTCGCGCTGAACAAGACGGTGTGGCAGATGGCGGCTCAGCAGCGCCTGCAGCTGCCGGGTGATATTTTTAAACATAGACATTCCTCCGCATCCGCCAGGCGGACGCAGCATTCCCTTCAGGCGTGGCAAAGCCGTACCTGTCAGGCACTCAATTTTTCAAGCAGGAACGTTTGGGACGTTGCTGCCTCACATTACCGGTGAGACAGCAAAAGCTGGCTTACCGGAAAGAACAAATTCTCCCATTCAGGAGAGGTGCGGGATCGGGATCCATAAAGCCTCCGGTAAGTAAAAAAACAGGGTGTCGCCGCGCAGTATAAAGATTTAAGCGTACCCTTTGTGACGATTCGGGCGGTATTATACGCGCCTGCAAATAAACAGTACGTAAACCAGACTTTGCCCATAGCGAAATCGCGCTATAGCATTAGGCTCAATTGACCATTTTGTCGTTGTTACAGGGAAAACAGCATGCAGAACCGCCTTACAATTAAAGACATCGCGCGTTTAAGCGGCGTGGGGAAATCAACCGTCTCACGCGTGCTGAACAACGAAAGCGGCGTCAGCGAACGCACCCGCGAGCGCGTTGAGGCGGTCATGAATCAGCACGGTTTTTCCCCTTCCCGCTCCGCGCGCGCCATGCGCGGGCAGAGCGATAAAGTGGTTGCGATCATCGTTTCGCGTCTGGATTCTCTCTCCGAAAACCTCGCCGTTCAGACCATGCTGCCTGCCTTCTACGAGCAGGGCTATGACCCGATCATGATGGAGAGCCAGTTCTCGCCACAGCTGGTGGAAGAACATCTCGGCATGCTCCAGCGCCGTAACATTGACGGCGTGGTGCTGTTTGGTTTTACCGGCATTGACGAGGAGATGCTGAAACACTGGCAGCCGTCTCTGGTGCTGCTGGCGCGCGATGCCCACGGTTTTGCCTCCGTCTGCTATGACGATGAGGGGGCGATTATCACCCTGATGCAGCGCCTGTACGAAGAAGGCCACCGCCACATCAGCTATCTTGGCGTGCCGCACGCGGACGTTACCACCGGCAAGCGCCGCCACGAGGCCTATCTGGCCTTTTGCAAAAAGCACAATCTCCCTGCCGTGGCCTCCCTGCCGGGGCTGGGCATGAAGCAGGGCTACGAGCAGGTCGCCAGCGTCCTGACGCCGCACACCACCGCGCTGGTGTGCGCCACGGACACCCTTGCGCTGGGTGCCAGCAAGTATCTGCAGGAGCAGCGCATTGATAACCTGCAGGTGGCGAGCGTCGGCAGCACGCCGCTGATGAAGTTCCTGCACCCTGAAATTATCACCGTCGATCCGGGCTACGCCGAGTCCGGCAGGCAGGCCGCCGCGCAGCTGATCGAGCAGATCAACGGGCGGAGCGAGCCGCGCCAGATCGTTATTCCTGCCCGTCTCTCATAACCCCCCTGAATCGTTTATTGTGATCTTCGCCCGATTTCGGGAACGTTCCCATTTTCGCCGTCACGCTGAAGGAGTAGGCTTGCGCTCAGGTCATTACCCCCCTCAACATCTGTCATGAGGTTTCATGATGAGTAAAGTCAAACAAGCAGATATCGATCGGCTGATCGTCCTGGTCGGCGGCCGCGAAAACATCGCCACCGTCAGCCATTGCATTACCCGCCTGCGCTTCGTGCTGAACGATCCGGCCAGGGCCAACCCGAAGGCGATTGAAGAGCTTTCCATGGTGAAAGGCTGCTTCACCAACGCCGGACAGTTCCAGGTGGTGATTGGTACCGAAGTGGGCGATTACTATCAGGCTCTGCTGGCGACCACCGGACACTCTTCTGCCGATAAAGAGCAGGCGAAGAAGGCGGCGCGCCAGAATATGAAGTGGCACGAGCAGCTGATTTCCCACTTTGCAGAAATCTTCTTCCCGCTGCTGCCGGCGCTGATCAGCGGGGGCTTAATTTTGGGCTTCCGTAACGTCATCGGCGATGTGCCAATGAGCGACGGTAAAACCCTGGCGCAGATGTACCCGGCGCTGCAAAGCATCTATGACTTCCTGTGGCTGATTGGCGAAGCGATCTTCTTCTACCTGCCGGTCGGGATCTGCTGGTCCGCCGTGCGCAAGATGGGCGGTACGCCAATTCTCGGTATCGTACTGGGCGTCACGCTGGTCTCTCCGCAGTTAATGAACGCTTACTTACTTGGTCAGCAGGTGCCGGAAGTATGGAACTTCGGCCTGTTTACCATCGCCAAGGTGGGCTATCAGGCGCAGGTCATTCCGGCCCTGCTGGCGGGTCTGGCGCTGGGCTTTATTGAGACGCGTCTGAAGCGCATCGTGCCGGATTACCTCTACCTGGTGGTGGTGCCGGTCTGCTCGCTGATCCTGGCCGTCTTCCTGGCGCACGCTTTTATCGGTCCGTTTGGCCGCATGATCGGCGACGGCGTGGCCTTCGCGGTGCGTCATCTGATGACCGGCAGCTTCGCGCCAATCGGTGCCGCGCTGTTTGGCTTCCTGTATGCCCCGCTGGTGATCACCGGCGTGCACCAGACCACGCTGGCCATCGATATGCAGATGATCCAGAGCCTCGGCGGTACCCCGGTCTGGCCGATTATCGCCCTCTCTAACATCGCACAGGCCTCTGCGGTGACCGGCATCATTATCGTTAGCCGTAAGCACAACGAGCGTGAGATCTCCGTTCCGGCGGCCATCTCCGCCTATCTCGGCGTCACCGAACCGGCGATGTACGGCATCAACCTGAAGTATCGCTTCCCGATGCTCTGCGCGATGATCGGCTCCGGCCTGGCGGGCCTGCTGTGCGGCCTGAACGGCGTGATGGCGAACGGGATTGGCGTCGGCGGCCTACCGGGGATCCTCTCCATCCAGCCTACTTTCTGGCAAGTGTTTGCCCTGGCCATGGCGGTGGCGATTATCGTCCCCATGGCGCTCACCACCGTGGTTTACCAGCGTAAGTTCCGTCAGGGCACGCTGCAGATTGTTTAACTTCATCTTTCGGGGCGCAGTTGCGCCCCTTCGCATTTGCAGGTACGCACTATGAATACCCTTCCTCACTGGTGGCAGAACGGCGTCATCTACCAGATTTACCCAAAGAGTTTTCAGGACACCACCGGCAGCGGCACCGGCGATCTGCGCGGCGTGACGCAGCGGCTGGATTACCTGAAAACCCTCGGCATCGACGCCATCTGGCTGACGCCGTTTTATATTTCCCCGCAGGTGGATAACGGCTACGACGTGGCGAATTACACCGCCATCGACCCGTCCTTTGGCACGCTGGATGATTTTGACGAGCTGGTTGCCGAAGCGCACGAACGCGGCATTCGTATCGTGCTGGATATGGTGTTTAACCATACCTCCACGCAGCACGCCTGGTTCCGCGAGTCGCTGAACAAAGAGAGCCCGTACCGCCAGTTCTACATCTGGCGCGACGGCACGCCGGAGCAGCTCCCCAACAACTGGCGCTCCAAGTTTGGCGGCAACGCCTGGCGCTGGCACGCCGAGAGCGAGCAGTATTATCTTCACCTTTTCGCGCCCGAGCAGGCGGATCTCAACTGGGAAAACCCGGCGGTGCGCGCCGAGCTGAAAAAGGTATGCGAGTTCTGGGCCGATCGCGGCGTGGACGGCTTGCGTCTGGACGTGATTAACCTCATCTCTAAAGATCAGGATTTCCCGGACGACACCATTGGCGACGGTCGCCGCTTCTACACTGACGGGCCGCGCATCCACGAATATCTCCAGGAGATGAGCCGCGACGTCTTCACCCCGCGCAACCTGATGACGGTGGGCGAGATGTCGTCAACCTCGCTGGAGAACTGCCAGCAGTACGCGTCGCTCGACGGGCGCGAGCTGTCGATGACCTTTAACTTCCACCACCTGAAGGTGGACTACCCCGGCGGCGAAAAGTGGACGAAGGCAAAGCCGGACTTTGTGGCGCTGAAAACCCTCTTCCGTCACTGGCAGCAGGGGATGCACAACAAAGCCTGGAACGCGCTGTTCTGGTGTAACCACGACCAGCCGCGCATCGTGTCGCGCTTTGGCGACGAAGGGGAACACCGCGTTCACGCTGCAAAGATGCTCGGCATGGTGCTGCACGGCATGCAGGGCACGCCGTATATCTACCAGGGTGAAGAGCTGGGCATGACCAACCCGCACTTCAGCCGCATCACCGACTACCGCGACGTGGAAAGCCTGAACATGTTCGCCGAACTGCGGGTCAATGGCCGTGAGCCGGATGAATTACTGGCGATCCTAGCGAGTAAATCCCGCGATAACGGGCGAACCCCAATGCAGTGGGACGCGTCGCACAATGCGGGCTTTACCGAGGGCGAGCCGTGGATTGGGGTCTGCGATAACTATGAAACCGTGAATGCCCGTACGGCGCTGGACGACCCGGATTCAGTGTTCTACACCTATCAGTCGCTGATTCGTCTGCGCAAAACCCTGCCCGTGCTGACGTGGGGGGATTACGACGATCTGCTGCCGGAACACCCTTCCCTGTGGTGCTATCGCCGCCAGTGGCAGGGCCAGACGCTGATGGTGGTGGCAAACCTGAGCCGAGAGCGCCAGCAGTGGCAGCCGGACCCGGTCCAGGGCGCATGGCAGGTCGCACTCAGCAACTATGAGGACGTCCCCTCTCGTCCCGATACGCTGCAACTGCGCCCGTTTGAAGCCATCTGGTGGGTGCAGGAATAAACGTCAGGAGATACAGCATGCTGTATCTCCTTTTTTATGTTTAGCGATACGCTAAATGTACGACGATAACTTTTACATCACGGCGTACCGAAAATAAAAATAGCCCTGCCAATTAAATAACCTCGGCAGGACATGATGAAAAAGACAATTATTAAAGTAACGTGTATTAGTGCATTATTATTGAGCACACAGGGATGGTGCGGAAATACGTCCGTCGACCTTCGCTTTGGCCATAATACGCGCTCTGACGTAAATGATTCTCGTATTAAGGTTATGCATCAGGCGGATAACGGTTTTTACTTCTCCGTTGAAGCCGCACAAAACCATAACGACACCTTTTTTGGTGATACCGACCGAAATAATCCCGATGACAAAGGATTAACGGAGGCGGCACAGGAGATTGAAACGCGCTGGCGCTTCAATCTGGGCAATGGCTTTGCCGTTGCGCCTGGCATGGTGACGGTTTTCACCCCCAGTAATACCCACTATCGCCCCTTCATTCAGGGCTGGAAAGCGTTCGATAACGGTCTGAACCTCTCTGCCCGTTACCGTTATAACACCATCAATGACGCGCACAGCGACAAAGAACTTGACGGCAGCGGCTATACCCGCCGTCAGTCACACCAGTTCGACATTTGGTTCGCGTACAACATTGGCAAATTCGGTATGTCCTACAACCCGCGCTTCCGCTGGCAGGATAATGTCGATCAGGGAACCGGGGATGATACCTACTGGGAGCATACCGTTGCGTTCAACTACCAGCTCGACGATGGCTGGACGCCTTACGTCGAGCTGGTGTCACTGGATAAAACCTATATCAACAATGACGGCAACCATGAAAATGATTATGCCGTACGTCTGGGGATAGTGAAGCAGCTCTGACGGCCTGACTACACCGTATCGTGCTGCAGCAGCCTGCAGCCGATACGGTCCACGGCGCTTAACAGTTCAAGCTGGCCCTCCCGCTGATACAGCGATACCGCGTTAATGTCGATCGATAACGGCCAACATAGCGTTGAGATTGACGCCAGCGTCGCCCCCTGACGGGTAATTGCAATAATCTTTAAGCCCTTGCGCAGCGCGTTTCGCGCCATTTCTATCAGCGACTGTGTCTCCCCGGATTTGCTGATCAGCACCAGCGTCCCCTTCGATACCCGTGTCAGCTGGTGCATGTCATTCAAAATAAGATGCGGCAGGCTCGCCAGCGATAAAAAGCGCGACAGGTAGTTGAGGCTGGTAAGCGAGGCGCCGCGTGCGTACAGATAGATATGGCTGGAATGGATGAGCAGCCTGGACACCTCCGCCACAATGTCGTCCGCCTGCGGACCCGCGTCGGGCACTGCAGGCGCAGGGGTAAAATGATCGCGTAAAAAACGATACCGAAGCTCGGTATAGCTTTTATACCCCATTTTTTTACACACACGATTAACGGATGTTGTCGTTGTAAAGGTATCACGGGCAATCTCTTTTGCCGAAATATTAGAAATATTACACGCGTGATGCTGAATGTATTCAAATATCAAGCGTTCACTTCCCTGGAATGAATTCATATATTACACCCTGTTTAATCCCGGCATGATATTAACACAACAGAAAAATAGTCTCTGGAAGGCGCTTCACACATTGCATTTACGCGTATCACGATACGTAATTAGTATTAGCAAACGTTAAAAACTGTTTTAGGTTCTCTTTATACTTTCCCTGTTTTCACATCCAGGGAATTATGACAATGACGAAACAGAAAGTTGTCGCGGTAACGGCCTGCCCGACGGGCATTGCACATACCTTTATGGCGGCGAATAAAATTATTGCATGGGCTAAAGAGCATAATATTGAGGTTAAGGTCGAAACGCAGGGCAGCGACGGCGTTAAAAATCGCTTAACGAAGCAGGATATCGCCTCCGCCACGGCCATTATTCTGGCAACCGACGTCCCCATTCAGGATGCCGAGCGCTTTGAAAACATTCCCCACCTTCAGACCCGCACGCAAGAGCTGATCAAGCATACCGATCGCTATCTGCGTCAGGCGCTTGCCATGGAAAAAAACGTCACGACTGTCGTACATGAAGACGAACTCCAGCCTTCGGCTTACCAGATTTTTATTGGCCATATCATGGCGGCCATCAGCTATATGCTGCCGGTGGTGGTCATGGGCGGGCTGATGATGGCAACGGCCAAAATTACCGGCCAGTTTATTAACATCGACCATTCGCCGTTCAGCGTGCTGGATAAAGTGGGCTTTATGACCATTAAGTTCATGTATCCGGTTTTCGCCATGTATCTGGCGTTTTCCATTGCCGGCAAACCGGCGCTGATCCCCGGACTTATCGGCGGCATCATGTCAGACGAGGTCTACAAGCGCTTCTTTGATATCGAAGGCTTTATGCCGTCCGGCTTTTTCGGCGCGATCGGCATTGGCTTTTTTGTGGGCTATCTGGTGCGCTGGCTGAATGATTCCATTCACGTCCGCCAGCAGCTCACCACCATCAAGACCATGCTGGTCGTCCCACTGATCACCGGCATTACGCTGGTGATGGTCATGGAATATTTGATTAACCCGATTTTCGGCTCGCTTAACCAGCTGATGGTGGTCTTTTTTACCTCGGCAGGTGACACCGGGCGCGGATTCTATTCCGCGATGATCGCCGCAGGCACCGCGTTTGACCTGGGCGGCCCGGTCAACAAGGCGGCAGGCTCAGTCGCGCTCGGCCTGAATGGCATGAGCGAAACGTTTGATCTCACCGCCCGCGAACTCTCCATCGTGATCCCCTCTATTGGCGTCGGCTTTGCCGCGTTCCTCAACGGCCGCTTTGGACTACCGGATGTTTTTAGCCGGGAAGAGAAAACCGTTGGCAGCACCTCGTTGCTGCTGGGCGTGATTGGGATCTCCGAAGGCGCGATCCCGTTCATCCTGAAAAACCCACGTCTGATCCCGGTGTTCATGACCGGTGCCGTCGCCGGCGCGCTGGTCGCCATTGCACTCGGCGTGAAGCAGACGCTGCCGCTGCCGGCCATCTGGGGCTGGCCGCTGGCAACCAACGTGGCGGGCTACCTGGCGAGCGTCTTTATTGGCGCACTGATTTGCGCCCTGGGCGTGCTTTACGTCAGCCCAAAGAACGCCAGCTAAGGGGAAGGTCATGAATCAGATCCACGTCATTGCCCATACGCACTGGGATCAGGAGTGGTATTTCACCCGTCAGGACAGCATGGTGCTGGCGTCATATAACTTTGCGGACGTCATCGACACGCTGGAGCAGGACCCGGCTTACAGCTGCTATCACCTTGACGGACAGATGGCGGTGGTAGAAGACTTTCTCGCTATCAATCCCGATTATCGCACCAGGCTGGAGACGCTGGTCAGAGCGAAAAGGATTTTTGTGGGGCCGTGGTATACCCAGACGGACACCTACAACGTGCATGGCGAATCCATTATCCGCAACCTCAAATACGGCATCTTCTCTGCCCGTAAGCTGGGGCACGCCATGCAGGTTGGGTATCTTCCGGATACCTTCGGCCACAATGCGCAGATGCCCACGATTTTGCAGGGCTGCAATATCGACAACATCGTCTTCTGGCGCGGCATCGATCACGACAGACAGGCGAAAAGCAGCCAGTTCCTCTGGCGCGCGCCGTCAGGGGCGACCGTTATCGCCTGCGCGATGGCGCTCGGTTATGGCGCGGCTAAAAACATCTCTTCAGACGCGAGCCATTTGCAGGGAAAAATCTTCCCGATGGTCAATCTCCTGCGCTCGCGGGCCGGAATAAATGACCTGCTGCTGCCCTGCGGCGGCGATCAGGTCAGCATCGACCCGGCGCTGCCGAAAATCCTGCAGGTCGCCAGCGCACGCTCCCCGGATGAGGACCATTACGTCATCAGTTCGCTGGAGCGCTACGTCGACATTCTGCGCGCGCAGCGTGAGCAGTTTGAATTCTGGGAAGGAGAGCTGAAATCGCCGCGCTACACCCGCATCCATAAAACGATCGGCTCCGTGCGCTACGACATTAAAAAGAAAAATGATGCAGTTGAGCAGTTCATCCTGCGGCAGCTGGAGCCGACAATCGCCATGGCGCGTCATCAGGGGCTCCCGGTCAACCTCTCGGTGGTCGATACGCTCTGGAAGAAGCTGTTGCGAAGCCATGCCCATGACTCCATCGGCGGCTGTAATAGCGATGCCACCAACCGCGATATTTTGCATCGACTGGAGCAAACCGAACAGCTGTGCCACAGCCTGTGGAATCTGGTGGTGAAAACCCTGGCCGCCGCCTGCGCCCGGGAAGGCGATCTGCTGATTTTTAATCCGCTGGCCACGCAAACGCAGCGCGTGGTGAAAACCACTCTCTATAGCCGCGCTGAAAATATCGCCCTGATGTATCAGGGGCAGGCCATCCCCTTCGACGTCCTGAAAAGAGACGTGTTGCCCGGCGGAACGGCGATCTCCCTTAACGCCGAAGGCGAATGTGAAACGCCCCTTCCCCCTTATTACCGCTGGCACGTTGCTGTGAAAACACCGGTTCTGCCGCCAGTCGGCTATCTCAGCGTTAACGTTGAAGATGACCCGGCGCCTTTCCGGCAGCCTGAACAGACAACGGGCAGCGAGATAGAGAATGCGCATTATCGATTAACGCTGGACGACGGAACGCTAACTCTGCACGACAAACGCAGCGGCAGATGCATCCCCTCGTTCTTTACCCTTGAAGACTGTGCGGATGCGGGCGACAGCTACGATTTCTCACCGCTTGCGGGCGATACGCCGACGCGATGCGACCATTTCACGCTCGTCGACTGCCTGAAAACGCCGCTTGTCGAAAAGCTGATCGTTGAAGCCACCCTGTTTCTTCCGCCAGATCTCGCCGGACGCCAGGATACTGCCCGAACGCCGTTATCCCTTCGTCTGGAGTGCACATTACGCGAAGACGATCCGAACCTGTACGTCGAGGCTTCGCTGGAAAACAGCCACTGCGATCACCGGCTACGTTTACTGATCGGCAGCGATATTCGCACCCGTCACGCTATCGCCTCCCAGCCCTTCGCGATAATCCAGCGCGATACGGGGTGTGAGAGTGGAAACTGGCAGGAGCGCTATCGCGAGATGCCCGTGGATATCGAAACCACCGAAGGCATTATTGCTGTCGCGGAAGCGGGCAAAGCGCTGGTGGTGAATAGTCGCGGTATGAAGGAATTTCAGATTATCGGCAGTGAACCCGCGGCGATTGCTCTGACGTTGTTTAAAGCGACGGGCGTGCTCGGGCGCAACGATCTCGACTGGCGACCGGGCCGTGCGTCCGGCATTAATAATACGGTGGTTGAGACCCCCGATGCGCAGTTGCTGAAACCGCTGCACTTTTCATTTACCGTCGCGCTGGCCGACAGCGCCGATCATCTCACGCTTCGCCAACTGGAAAATCAGGCGGCCGGACAGCCCTTCACCTACCAACGGCAATCGTTACACACGCTCGATCACCGCCTTGAGCGCTTTGCGTTGCGTCTGCCCGAGCATCAGCTTCCGGCACAATTCTCATTATTGACCCTGCCGGAGCCGCTAGTCCTTTCTGCCCTGCCCCATGCGCAACGGTCGAATGGCACCGTCGTCCGGGTGTTTAACGCCGGGACGCAGCCGGTTCCCGTCCCGGAAAGTCTGGTGGGGCTACGTCAGATCAACTATCTGGAAGAGCCTGTGCCGCCGGTAACGGCAATCCCCCCTTTCGCAACCTGCGATTTTTTGATGGAGGCTTAATATGAACTTGCTTGCATTGACGCACCCCGATCTGGTTTTTATCAACCCGCCGCACCGTACGCCTGAAGCGCTGATCCGCTGGCTCGCCGAACCGCTCGCCAGGCGAAAAATCATCTGCGATGAAGAAACATTCATCCAGAGCGTATTACAGCGCGAAAGCGAAGGCCCTACCGCGCTGGGTGAAGCGCTCGCCGTTCCGCACGGTAAAACCGAGGCGGTGCAGCAGGCGGCGTTTTGTCTGGCACTCTTTGACGACCCGATACGCTGGCCGGGGCTGGACGGTGATGAAGAGGTCAGAATGGTTTTCCTGCTCGCCATTCCGCCCGCGGAAGCAGGCAGTACCCACATGCAGCTGCTGACGACGCTGACCAGTTTATTGACAGAAGATCGAGTGCGCGCGCAGCTTCTGGCGGCGCGCACCCGGGAAGAGGCGATGTCCGCCCTGAGTGCTGAAGAACCTCAAAAACAGGATGCGGCTCCTGACCGCTCCTTTCTCATTCCGGTGATACTGGGCAGTATCGCTACCGCAGCCTTTTTACAGGCAGGATTGAGCTGGGCCTGCGCGGTGAGTTAACCGAACGGCGCTCAGCATGTACCACGTTGAGCGCTTGTTTTTGTTGAATAATTAATCAGATTTTTCCTTCGCGTCTTTACAAAGGCTGAAGCGCCCGCCGTTTGTACTCTCGTCTTTTTACTTTGTTCTGCGTCAAATAAATCGCAAACTTGTTTGATGCAAATCACTATATGTAGAACTTAAAATGCACGCCGACCCAACATATTGTATTAATCGTCTACTATTCCAACAACAAGACGGCGCTTACGCTGGCCGGAATTGTGGATAACATGAGCTGGGAACGGGGGAAGTCTTTGGCCTGGCGGGGAATACGTCCGGTGAATACTTCTCCACCTCTGTGGATAACCTGTTTTTAAAAATGGAGTGATCATGACACCGCATGTGATGAAACGTGATGGCTGTAAAGTGCCGTTTAAATCAGAGCGCATCCAGGAAGCCATTCTGCGTGCAGCTAAAGCAGCGGGAGTCGATGACGCAGATTACTGCGCCACCGTCGCAGAAGTCGTTAGCAGCCAGATGACTGAACGCAGCCAGGTCGATATCAACGAGATCCAGACCGCGGTTGAAAACCAGCTGATGGCTGGCCCCTACAAACAGTTAGCCCGCGCCTACATTGAGTATCGCCACGATCGCGACGTGCAGCGTGAGAAGCGCGGTCGCCTCAATCAGGAGATCCGTGGCCTGGTGGAGCAGACCAACTCTGCCCTGCTCAATGAAAACGCCAACAAAGACAGCAAAGTGATCCCGACCCAGCGCGATCTGCTGGCCGGTATCGTCGCCAAACACTATGCCCGCCAGCATCTGCTGCCGCGCGACGTGGTCTCGGCACACGAGCGCGGCGAGATCCACTATCACGACCTCGATTACTCGCCGTTCTTCCCGATGTTCAACTGCATGCTGATCGACCTGAAAGGCATGCTGACCCAGGGCTTTAAAATGGGTAACGCCGAGATTGAACCGCCTAAGTCGATCTCCACGGCGACAGCGGTAACGGCACAGATCATCGCTCAGGTGGCGAGCCACATTTATGGCGGGACCACCATAAACCGCATTGACGAAGTGCTGGCCCCGTTCGTGACGGCGAGCTTCAACAAGCATCGGAAAACTGCCGAAGAGTGGCAGATCCCGGACGCGGACGGCTATGCGCACTCCCGTACCGAAAAAGAGTGCTACGACGCGTTCCAGTCGCTGGAATATGAAGTGAACACGCTGCACACCGCCAACGGGCAGACGCCGTTTGTAACCTTCGGTTTTGGCCTGGGCACCAGCTGGGAATCACGCCTGATCCAGCAGTCCATTCTGCGCAACCGTATTTCCGGCCTCGGCAAGAACCGCAAAACCGCGGTGTTCCCGAAACTGGTGTTTGCCATCCGCGACGGCCTGAACCACAAGTTGGGCGATCCGAACTACGACATCAAACAGCTGGCGCTGGAGTGCGCGAGCAAGCGCATGTACCCGGACATTCTGAACTACGACCAGGTGGTAAAAGTCACCGGCTCGTTTAAAACGCCTATGGGCTGCCGCAGTTTCCTCGGGGTGTACGAGGATGAAAACGGCGAGCAGATCCACGACGGGCGTAACAACCTGGGCGTCATCAGCCTGAACCTGCCGCGCATCGCGCTGGAGGCCAAAGGCAATGAAGCTGAATTCTGGAAACTGCTGGATGAACGCCTGCAGCTGGCGCGTAAGGCGCTGATGACCCGTATCGCACGCCTTGAAGGGGTGAAAGCCCGCGTGGCGCCCATCCTCTATATGGAAGGGGCCTGCGGCGTGCGCCTGAAGGCGGACGATGACGTGTCCGAGATCTTCAAAAACGGCCGCGCGTCGATTTCGCTGGGCTATATCGGCATCCACGAAACCATCAACGCCCTGTCTGGCGACGCGCATATGTACGACAGCGCGGCCCTGCGCGAAAAAGGCATTGCGATTGTCCAGCGCCTGCGCGACGCGGTTGACCAGTGGAAAGAGGAAACTGGCTACGGGTTTAGCCTCTACAGTACGCCGAGCGAGAACCTGTGCGACCGCTTCTGCCGTCTGGACACCGCCGAGTTCGGGATTGTGGAAGGCGTGACCGACAAAGGGTACTACACCAATAGCTTCCACCTCGACGTGGAGAAAAAGGTAAACCCGTACGACAAGATCGACTTCGAAGCGGCCTATCCGCCCATCGCCAGCGGCGGCTTCATCTGCTACGGCGAGTACCCGAACATCCAGCACAACCTGAAGGCGCTGGAAGACGTGTGGGATTATAGCTATCAGCACGTGCCGTATTACGGGACCAATACGCCAATCGACGAATGCTACGAGTGTGGCTTTACCGGTGAGTTCGAGTGCACCAGTAAAGGCTTTACCTGCCCGAAATGCGGCAACCACGATGCAGCCCGTGTCTCCGTGACCCGTCGCGTGTGCGGCTATCTCGGCAGCCCGGATGCCCGTCCGTTTAACGCCGGCAAGCAGGAAGAGGTGAAGCGCCGGGTGAAACATCTGGGGAATGGGCAGATCGGTTGAGCCACTGCCACATTTATGCCCGGTGGCGCTACGCTTACCGGGCCTACAATCCGCACTCACACTGTACCCGGCTTGGTTAACCGCTATGAACTACCATCAGTACTACCCCGTCGATATCGTCAACGGCCCCGGCACCCGCTGCACCCTGTTCGTTTCAGGCTGCGTTCACGAGTGCCCCGGCTGCTACAACAAAAGCACCTGGCGCGTAAATTCCGGCATGCCGTTTACCGCTGAAATGGAAGACCGCATCATCGACGACCTGAACGACACGCGCATCAAACGCCAGGGGATTTCGCTCTCCGGCGGCGATCCGCTCCATCCGCAAAACGTGCCGGAGATCCTGAAGCTGGTGAAGCGCATCCGCCGCGAGTGTGCGGGAAAAGATATCTGGGTCTGGACGGGATATAAGCTGGAAGAGCTGAATGCTGCTCAGAGGGAAGTCGTGGATTTGATTAACGTGCTGGTGGACGGCAAGTTCGTGCAGGATTTAAAAGATCCGGCCCTGATCTGGCGCGGCAGCAGCAACCAGGTTGTGCATCATCTGCGTTAAATGCTAAAGCCGTTTATTTGCTTCATGATAAACGGCTGATTTCTCTCTCTTTCCGATAGCGATAACAAATACCGTAACTACGTTATCCTGAACCTGATAAACCAAACGATAACCCAGAGATCTGAGTTTTATTTTGTAGCATTCCGGCAGGCCGTGCAGGCGGGCCTATTCAATTCTGGGGTTCACTAAGACGTCAGCAAGTTTCTTTTTAAACTGGCATTTCACCGTATCGCCCAGCTTATGCCACTCCTTTAAAGCCCTAGGGTCGAACTCCAGTTCATAAATCATCCAGACTAACCTTAATTCCCTTTTGTGGATTCGCCAGTCGCTCCCGGACTGTCTGTATCAGTTCATCTTCACTGTCACTGATGGTGACAGTTTTCACCGGCATACGCCCTGTTTCCGCAACGTACTGAAACAGTAACCGCACGGCTTCCGTTGGGGTAATATTGAGTTTTTCCAGCACGGCATACGCCTCATTTTTGAGTTTGTCATCCAGACGGACGTTAAGCGTGGCCATTATGCCTCCAGTAAAATCGAATGTGTAATGCAGTTTAGCATTACATTCGCATTACATCGAATTCTGGATAACGCCTCTCAAAACCGGCTCAAACTCTCCATCGCCTCAGCCTTAAACGCCGCAAAATCCTCGCACTGGCACAGGCGCGTCATTGCGCGTTCTCGCAGGAAAGTGACGAAGATGTCGTAAATCGCCATCGCCTCTTCGTACTCGCTTTTGCTGATGGCGAGCAGGAAGATGACGTGCGCCGTTTCATCCCCCCACTGAATACCCTGCGGAGCCAGCACCGTATAGACCACCGTTTTCTGTGCCAGCAGGCCGAGGGAGTGCGGCAGCGCGATGCCGTCGCCGAGCATGGTGCTGACGATAGCTTCACGCTCAACGACCGAATCCAGAAACTCCGCGCCAACAAAGCCTTCGCGTTCAAGCTGGTCACACAGCTCGCGGAACAGCGTTTGCTGGTCAACAGGTTTGTTGAGAATGCGGAAATGGGCCGCGTCGAAGTATTTCTCCAGCATCCACGGGCGGGTGCGGTCCACCAGCACCAGCTTGCCGATCTGCTCTAACTGATAATCGGTCGGGAACGGGGCGATCGTCACCACCGGTTTAGATTTTTCACTCACGCGGGCGGTGGAGATGACAAAGTCTTCGCCGATGGCATCCGCAAGCTCGTACTCGCGCAGAGTGAGCGTGCGCGTCACCTCGATCTGCGGGTATTTGCGCTGGAGCACCGCCTCGATCATGCGCACCATCGCATTACCGGCGTCGCACACCAGCAGCACGCGCGGCTGGCGCTGGTAGCCGATGTTGTAGTGGCGCTCCAGCCCCACGCCGATGTGCAGCACCAGAAAACCAATCTCGTTCTCGCTGATCGCATACGGCGTATATTTCCCCCAGCTCGACACCGCCGCGAGAGTCATATCCCACGCCATCGGATAGTGCTGCTTGATGTTGTCCAGCAGCGGATTGGGGATCATGATTTGATAGCGCACGCGGGTGATCATGGTTTTGATGTGCGTGAGCAGATCGGCGTGCAGCTGCGCGTCGCTGAGCAGGTTGTAGTTATAGTGGGTGTTGATGTAGCGCAGGATATAGTTGACCAGCGCTTCGTCGTCGTCGGCGTTAATCGCGCTGGGGGCAATCTCCTGAATCTGCCGCGCCGCGATGTGGACGCACAGCCAGCTCTCTTCCGATGGCGCAAGCGCCTTGCCCGCCAGCTCCTGAATGGCCACCGCGATATCCTTCGCCGCCTCGCGCACGTTCTCTTCCACGTCTTCCGCGTGGAATTCCGGCAGCGGATACCCCTCGCTGATGCGCCGCACCGACACCGCGCAGTACAGGCGCAGGAACAGTTCGCCTTCGTCGGTCAGACGAATGTGATGGCGGGTGAGCGCGTCGTGAAGCACGACCACCATCTGCTCCGGTACCCCGGCGTTGAGCGCGACCTCCGTCACCAGCGGGTTAAGGCTGTCCTGCTGCGCCAGCTCCCACAGAAGATCGGTCAGGCAGGCGCGGACCGACATCTCGCTGCCAAACAGCTTCATGCCGTGGCGCGGGCGGGTTTCCAGCGTCAGGTTATAGCGCTGGAACCACTCGCGCACTTCCACCATGTCGCTCTGCAAGGTGGCGCGGCTGACAAACCACTCGTCGGCCAGATCTTCAAGCTTAAGTGAAAACGCCGACGTCAGGAAACGCACCACCAGATAATGCACGCGCTCCGGTCCCGTTCGGGGAATACGCAGCGCGCGCGGGTGCGATGCCTGCAGCTGCTGATAGCGCTCGGCATCGTCAATTTTAAGCTGGTAGCCGTTACCCCGGCTCAAAATAAACTGCGCGCCGTGGCTCGCCAGCAGCGCGTTCAGGGCGGTGATATCTGCGCGGACGGTTCGCGTGGAGACCGACAGCCGCTGCGCCAGCTCGTCCTGCGGCAGCGTCTCGTTTTGCAACAGATCGAAAAGTTGCGCTAAACGTTGGTTCGGAAATCGCACGTCGTTGTCCTCTTACTGCTCAGGGTGAAATAACCATCTGGGATGGGCTGCCGACCGGGATATAGTCTGGCTCGAAGATCAGCTTGCCGTCCTGCGCCACGCGGAAACGGGTAATGTTGTCGCTGCGCTGGTTCATGACGTACAGCCAGCGGCCCTGCTTATCGAGCGTCAGGGTGCGCGGGTAGTCGCCGCGCGTCCAGACATCCTCCTGATGCGTCAGCGTGCCCTCCGCTGTTACGGTAAAGTGCCCGATGCTGTTATGCAAACGGTTCGCCACATACAGCTGTTTACCATCGGCGCTTAGCGCCAGCCCGGCAGCAAAACTGGTGCCTTTATAGCCGTCCGGCAGGGCAGAGACCGTTTTACCCTCTTTCAGTCTGCCGCTGCTGTCCAGCGCATAATGGGTGAGCGTCGACGCCTCTTCGTTAATCAGCCACAGGGCATCGCCTTTCGGCGTAAAAACAAAATGACGCGGGCCGGCGCCTTTTGAGGAGGCGCTGATAAACGGCGGATCGTTCGGCGTTAGCTTTCCGGTTCGATCGTCAAAGCGGTACTGATAGATACGATCCAGCCCAAGATCGGTGGAAAAAACGTACTTCCCACTCGGATCGGCGGCGATCATGTGCGCATGCGGGCCGTTGTGATCGCTGATGGCAAAGCTACCTTCGACAGCCGCTTCCGGCTTCGCCGCGCCCGGTTCGCCCTGGTCCTGATGTCTGTCCGTCGCGTCACCCAGGCTGCCGTCCGCGTTGACGGGCAAAACGGCAATCGATCCGCTGACGTAGTTCGCCACCAGCAGATGCTTGCCGTTTGGCGTTAGCGAAAGATACACCGGCCCGGCGCCGCCGGAGGCCACCTGATTCAGCTCGCTCAGCTCACCGTTATCGCCGACGCGCAGCGCCTGCACCACGCCCTGCTCCACTTCGCTTGCCAGATACAGCGTTTTACCGTCTTGCGAAAGGGTCAACTGCGCCGCATTCGGCAGTTTGCTCACCAGCGTTTTGTTATCGAGCGCGCCGGTTTGCGGGTCAACGGTAAAACGGTACAGCCCTTCACCATTCGGATTATAGGTGCCCACCCAGGCGTATTGCGTCTGGGCGATGGCGGCGGTGGCGAGCATTGAGAGTGAAGCGACAAGCAGGTTACGGGTGTGCATGGTGGCTCCTTTATATGTGTGAGTTCTACTTCACCAGCTTCTTCGTCATCGCCAGCAGCGTACGCACATCTTCGGGACGCGTATCGCCGCTGGCTTTGTCGATAATCGAGCTGTAGATATGCGGGATGATTTTGCTCACGCCCGCGTCGAGGGCGATCTGCAGGATCGCCTCATAGTTTTCCAGATCGATACCCCCCGTCGGCTCCAGCCAGAAGTCGTGACGGGCGCAGGCTTCCGCCACCGCCTGGTATTCGTCACGGCACTTGAGGCCGCCCATCGGGAAGTACTTAATCGAACTGCCGCCGAAGTCTTTCAGCAGGGCAATCGCCGTTTCAACCGGCACGATACCGTCCGGCGCTTTGCTGCTCAGCGGGCCGGTGGAGATTTTCACCATGCCGACGGTACCGGTCGGAGAGACCAGGCCATTGACCACCGATTCATTCTGCCCCAGCAGCGCGCGGCTCGCGGCCACGCCGGTGAAGACCTGATTAACGTGCTGCGGCTGCACCTGGCGGGAGATCTCGCTCACCATTGCCGACTGGTTCGGATCGCCCGCGCCCAGCCCTACGGAGAGCGCGTTATCAATCAGCGCCGCGTATTCACGCATATCCGCGACCGCGCTCGCCACGTCCGGGTAATTTTTGGAGAGCACGCCCACCAGCACGTGACCTTCCGCCGCCTCGTAAATGGCGCTGGCGTTGGCTTTCGAGCCAGCCAGCACGTTCAGGCAGACGCGGTCACGGTAAAAATTGGGGGTCAGTTTCATGCGTTTTTCTCCTGTCCTAATACTTCACTAATGCGGCGGTAGACGATGTTCAGCTGGTCAGCACTTACGCTGCGCACGTCCGCTTCGATAATCCCTTCGTTGGCCTTGTAGCCACGGAAATAGATGGCGTATTCGCCCTGCTTGAGCGCATTCACCAGGTCACCCGTGCCGACGCCTGTGGTGGCTTCGTCGAACTTAATTTCGGTGCGGGCGATATCGCGACCCGCGCTGTCCCAGACCACGCGGGCGGTGACGCCGTTCAGGGTGTTGAGCGCGTCGATAAACGGCGTCATTTTCGCCACCATCTCGGCGCCGCTTTCCTTGGTGGCCGTCAGGTAGTGTTCGATGGCGCAGGTCAGGCCGAGGATCCCCTCTTTACCCACCTTCATGGCGCGGCCAATACCCGCCGTCTGGCGTTTCACCCACTCGACGTACTGGGTTTTGCCGATCACCAGGCCGCTGGTTGGCCCCTCGATCGCCTTCGCGCCGCTGTAAATCACCAGATCCGCGCCGGAGCGGTAGTACACGTGCAGATCTTCTTCCGCCGCGGCATCGACGATCAGCGGCAGGGAGTGTTTACGTGCGACGACTGCCGCCTGCTCGACGCTGAGCATGCTTTTCTGAACGCAGTGGTGCGATTTGATGTAGAGGATCGCCGCCGTGCGCGGGGTGATGGCCGCCGCCAGCTGATCGGCGGAACATTCGTTGGCGTAGCCCGCTTCCACCAGCTTGCCGCCGCCCAGCGCTACCATGGTGCCGACCGGCGCGCCAAAGTTAACGTTGTGGCCTTTCGGCAGGACGATTTCATTGTTCTCGATTGGCGTGACGTGTAGGTTTTCCAGCAGCCAGTCGCTGTCTTTTACCAGCACCGCCGCCACGGACTGGGCGATGCCCGCCGACGCGCAGGAGACCACCGTCGCGCCTTCCACATCCAGCAGCTTCGCGATGTATTCCCCGGTTTTATTGACCAGATCCTTCATCTCGAAGTAATGATTCATGCCGTCCATCGCCGCCTGCACTACTTCCGGGCGCGGCGTGGAGACGCCCAGCGCCGTCATGCGGCCAGAGGTGTTGATAACCTGCTTTAAATTATACTTCTCATAAATCGAAGGCATGTTCCGTGCTCCCTTGTTCGGTCATGTAGCCCTTGCCCGCGCGGATCGCGGCAAGCGGCACCAGAATGTGTTCAGCCTGCAGGCTGTCGTTTTCAGCGTCCGTCAGCACCGTTGGCTGGCGTTTAATCGTAAACAGCGTCAGGTCGGCGTCGAGACCCGGCTGGATGCGACCCTTACGCGTCAGGCGCAGGCCGTCGGCGGCGTTCGAGGTCACGCAGTCAATCACCTGCGGCAATGACATGCCGATGGCGAGAAACTTCGACATCACGCTTGCCAGCGAGCCAACCGGGCCGTTGATGCGGTTGCGGCAGTAGATATCCGAGCTGATGGTGTGCGGCAGAATGCCCATCGCGATGGCGCGTTTCGCCACCTCAAAGCTGAAGCTCGCCGTGCCGTGGCCGACGTCCAGACGCACGCCACGCTTCAGGGCGGAGGTGATGGAGGCGCGCAGCTCGCCGGACGGCGTCAGAATGCGGTTAGGCTTACCGTTATAGCAGTGGGTAATGATGTCGCCGGAGCTTAACAGCTCGGCGATTTCATCGAGGTTCGGCGGGTTATTGCCGATGTGCACCATCAGCGGCAAGTCGCCATTCTCTTTCTGGATGGCTTTGGCGCGCTCCAGCGGCGTGATGCCGTTTTCACCGACCACGCTGCTGCTCATGCGCGCCTTCAGGCCGACGATGAAATCAGGGTGGCGCGTTACCGCCTGCTTCACCGCGCCCGCATCAATATTGGCCATATTGGCCAGCTCGTTCTGGGCGATCAGCCCCACGCGGGAGATGTTCAGCAGGGCAAAGACCTCGGTGGAGGCCTTGCGGGTAATCGCGTAAAAATCGTCCACGTCGTCGGCCCCGGTACTGCCCGCGTCCACCACGGTAGTGACGCCGGTGGCAATGCCCACGCTGTCCGGCTCGTCGTGGTAAATCGGTGAGTTCGGGTAGCAGTGAACGTGGGAGTCAATCCAGCCCGCGCTAACGTACACGTCACCGTTAAGCTCAACCGTTTTACGGGCGGGAGCGTCAATTTCGCCCATCGCGGCGATCTTCCCGTCCTGAATGGCGATATCGGTCAAAGTATCGTCGGCGAGGCGCGCACGGCGCAGGAGTAAATCAAACATGAGGATCTCCTGATATGGCGGGCGCCGGAGCGCCCGCGAGTATTAAAGGGCGACCGGGAACAGCCAACCCAAAATCATTGCGCCGAGGATGGCGCCACCGGTAATCGGCTTCTGCCAGATGTAGAACAGCAGCGCGCCTACCAGCGAACCGACGCCGATTGGAATGGAGGCGGTCATCGCGCTGAGGATAATCAGCGGCCCGAGGAAGCGGCCGGAGGCGTTACCCGCGCCCATCATCACGTCTGCGCCGTAGGTGGAGTTGCTCTGGTTGATGGTGAACTTACGCGCCAGGATGATGACGTAGCCAATCGCCAGACCAATCACCAGGCCGGTAATCAGCGAGGCGATGAAGTTGGTCACCGGGAACATGATCCCCGCACCCAGCAGCAGCGCCGGTACGCCGAGGCCTACGCCGGTCTGGATCGCCCCGCCGATGTCGAGAATACCCACCAGCGATCCTTCAATAATGCGGGCGAACAGGAAGCTCGCGCCGAACGCCGCCACCGCGCCGTAGACGCCGGTATCGATCCCCGCTTTCAGCATCGCCACGAAGGCCACTTCGTTAAACGCGCCGATGCCGTAGAGGTAGTACATGTGCGTCCCGGCGAAGACGCCGGAGGAGAGCAGGCCAACGAAGATCGGGAACGACCAGTCGGCATACCAAAAACCTTTATTCTGTTCCATGTAGAGGCTCCTGTTATTTACCGCTGAGCGAGTTGTGGATCATGTCGAGCCAGTTCGGCACGGTCAGATGGAAGGATTCGATCATCTTCATGTCGAAGCCGCGGAAGAAGCCGCTCAACACGAACAGCAGCACGATCGCCGCCATCATCACTTTGGTGACGTGGTTCCAGCCGCTCTCCTCAACGCCTTTACCGATCAGGATGCCGAGAACCAGACCCGGTACGGCGTTCCCCATGATCAGCTGCGCCGCGCCGCCGAAGATGGTGGCCCAGAAGCCCGATTTTTTACCCGCGTCGATGGCCGCCAGCCAGAAGATCACCGGCATCACGGTGTTAACCAGCAGGTTCGCGGCAGGCACCAGCACCTTCACGGCGGTGACCTGCAGCGCTGCCGGCACAGAGGAGGCGGTCAGGTTCAGGAAGGTCACGACGAGCATGCCAATCACGCCGCAGGCAATCGCCATTTTGCGGGGATCGTGCAGCGTTTCGCCGACGTTACGGTTTTTGATCATCAGTGCAGCAGCACCCCAGTTCGGGATGATGCGGTGGTCAACGTCCTGTGTGAAGGCACCCGCAGCCACGGAAGAGGCCCAGGCGTTAAAGAAGAAACCTAACCCAAAGGAGAAGTGGGACGCCGGATCCCCTTCACAGGAGTTCAGTTCCCCCAACGTACGAAACGCGCCCATACCCTGAGTGGTAGGCGCATGAAACATGCGTGCAGCCCCGGCTCCGACACCGACGCCAACCAGGCCGCCAATGATGAGCGATTTTATTAATATAATTAAGAACATCAGTCTGCCCTTTTATGAATAATCAGCGTTGCGTGACGAAATCCACCCGGTCAAGATTGATGGCGGTCACGTTGACGGTCACATCCAGCTCCACGCTGTAGGTGCGTCTTTCCCGGCGCAAAAAGAAGAACAGAAACGCTTCTTTACGCACCGCTTCTTGCGCCTGAACAACCTGCACATCCTGTGGCTCAATACGCAGTAAGATATGCGGTGAGGCTTTCATCACCGCGGCCTGAACGTGGTTGAGGGCGTCGGCAAAGGCGCGCGCTTTGGCGTCGCCCTTCCCCTTCACTCTCACCGTGGTTGTGAACTGTTCTTTCATGCTTATGCGCCGTATTTCTTCTGCCACGCCTGCACCAGACGCTCGCCCAGCTCTTCTTTATCCATAAAGCCAAAGCCCAGCACGTTGCAGCCTTCGTTGATGGCGGTCACGCCCTCTTCCACGGAACGCATGCCGTATTTGGCCTTGTAGCCATATTTGGTTTGGGCGGTGATGGCCCCCGCGCCGCCGCTGCCGCAGAAGGAGATGCCGAAGGTGGCGTTTTCCGCTTTCATTACGTCGCCGAGCTTCATGTCCGCCGCCATGCCCGGCACAACCACTGCGCGTCCACCTGCTTTTTCCACACCCGCAGCCACTTTCTGACCTTTACCCAGGCGATCGCCAATCACGACTGTAATCTGTTCCATGTGTTGCTCCTTAAAGGTTGTCTTTCGCGACTTCAAAGTGAACGGAGAGCAGCCAGGCCTCTTCATCAGGAAGGTTGCCAAACTGCGCCACCACTTCACGGGCAAGCTGCATTGAATCTGGTGAAATTTCGTCGAACAGCTCTGCTTCAACCTCCGGCAGCGGCTCGCCGGTCACGGACCGGTGCGCCATTGCGCGAACGTGGGAGGTGAGCATCTGCTCCTGTACCGCATTGGGGATGATGTTGTGCCGGGCCAGCAGGGCATAAACCTGCTGCAGCATGGTGTTCGCGAGCTGTTCTGTTTGCACCGCCTGTTCCCCAACGTCGTTCATTACCGCTCCGTTAATCACTCGTCTTACCCCGTTAATGGCTCTGGAATAAAACTAACGTTGGGCGTGAAGGGTTTGTAGCGAGTTGTTTTCCACTTCGAAGTGGAAAGGCGAGCCGCAGCAGTGATCTGTGCCACATAAATATGGTGAATCTGGATTAACGGCCGCATTTACGTGATGAATATCACGCTATTAAGCGGCACTAAACAGGTAAGCGGAGTGGAAAAGTTTACGAGCAGGCTCGTAGAAATGTGACGTGGATAAGGTTTTCTTATGGGGATTCGCTAGAGTGGCTGCGGGTGCTTGAGACTGACCGTCTCAGGCATGGGACGGAAAGTGGAAAGCCCCGCCTGATAGAAAATCAGGGCGGGGGCTCGAAACGACACGTCGGACCGTGGAGTTCGCTACCTCGCCCGCTTTAAAGCAAGGAGGCATCCATGAAACGCCAATCCCCAATTATCCGGGTTTCGATGATTGTTGCTTTGACAATAATCATCTTAACGCTGGTGACGAGGAAAACACTGTGCGAGATCCGTTTTCGAAACGGCTCGCTTGAAGTGACAGCGCGGATGGATTGTCGCTCCGGCCAGTAGGGAGCAAGGATGCGGGGGCGCTTAGTGCGCCTCCGCATACGGAGGAAGGACGTACAGCTCAGGCACCCAATTAACGGTATTTCTTGTGATACGTGTTGCGCGTCGCCACAAACTGGTCGGCCGCCGCCTGGGCTTCCTTCACTTTGCCTTCGTTAGCCAGCTTCAGCGCGCCGTCGATCTGACCGACCAGCACGTCAAAGCCGTGGCGATAGTCTTTCATCTCTGCGCTGTCTGCCGCTTTGCTTTCCAGCTTTGGCGGCGTCGCTTTTTGCGCGTCCAGCGCCGCTTCACGCATTTTGGTCAGTGCGCCTTTCATTTCCGCCGCATTGTCCGTTTTCTGCACTACCTTCAGGTTTTGACTGAGGATGTCCATGTTGTCTTCGAGATCGGCAGCAAACGCAGAAGAGCCAAGAACCAGCGTTGAAGCCGCGACGATCGCTAACAGGTGTTTACGCATTGCTCACTTCCTTTTTTATTATTAAAACGCTTGTCGGGTATTACTGGCCGGCGATTTTCATTTCCGGCAGTAATACAGAACCACACTGTATATTGCTACGTGTTTCAATATCGTTACCGACCGTAACGATATTGCGCCACATGTCCTTCAGGTTACCGGCGATGGTAATTTCGCTCACCGGATACTGAATTTCGCCGTTTTCGACCCAGAAGCCTGCCGCACCGCGAGAATAGTCACCGGTGATGCCGCTTACGCCCTGGCCCATCAGCTCGGTGACCACCAGACCGGTGCCCATCTCTTTCAGCATCTGCTCGAAGTTCAGGCCCTGCCCGGCAATGCGCCAGTTGTGGATCCCGCCCGCGTGCCCGGTGCTTTTCAGCCCCAGCTTGCGCGCGGAGTAGTTGGTCAGCAGCCACTGGGTCAGAATGCCGTCTTTAACGATATCGCGGCGTTCCGTGCGCACGCCTTCGCTGTCGAATGGCGTGGAGGCCAGCCCTTTCAGCAGGTGCGGATGTTCCTCGATAGTCAGCCACTCCGGCAGGATCTGCTTGCCCAGCGAGTCGAGCAGGAAGGTCGATTTACGGTACACCGAGCCGCCCGCGATAGCGCCCACCAGATGGCCAAACAGGCCGGTCGCCACTTCATTAGCAAAAATGACTGGGGCCTTAATGGTGGCGAGCTTACGCGGCGACAGGCGAGACAGCGTGCGTTCGGCACACTCTTTGCCCACCCACTCAGGAGACTGCAAATCCCCCAGCGCGCGGCCAATGGTGTAGGCGTAGTCACGCTCCATGTCGCCGTTCTCTTCGGCAATCACGCAGCTTGAAAGCGAGTGACGGGTGGAGCAGTAGCCCTGCAGCATGCCGTGGCTGTTGCCGAAAACTTTGATGCCGTAGTGGCTGTTGAAGCTGCCGCCTTCGGTATTCGTGATGCGCTTGTCAGCCTGCAAAGACGCCTGCTCGGCGCGCGCGGCCAGTTCAATCGCTTCATCCGGCGTGACTTCCGCCGGATGGAACAGATCGAGATCCGGCGCGTCAAACGCCAGCAGATCTTTATCCGCCACGCCTGCGTAAGGATCCGGAGAGGTGTAACGGGCGATATCCAGCGCCGCCTGCACCGTGCGGGCGATGGCATCCGGGCTGAGATCGGTGGATGACGCGCTGCCTTTGCGGTTCTGGTGATACACCGTGATCCCAAGCGCGCCATCGCTGTTAAATTCTACATTCTCCACTTCGCCATAGCGGGTGCTCACGCTAATGCCGGTGGTTTTGCTGACCGCCACTTCGGCGCCATCTGATTTACCTGAAGCGAGCGTCAGCGCGGTGGAGACGGCTTCTTCCAGAATCTTACGCTGCGCTTCAACTTGTGAGGTTACTTTCATCGCAAATGCCATACTGTAAGAGAGAGTTAAGTGAAGTCTAACAGAGAACCGTTTTTCAGTGCGCGTCTTAACTGGTAACATTAGCCTCTTTTTTTAAGGAGCCTGACATGACTAAGCAGCCCGAAGACTGGCTCGACGACGTTCCCGGTGATGACATCGAAGACGAAGATGATGAGATCATCTGGGTCAGTAAAAGTGAAATTAAACGTGACGCCGAAGAGTTAAAACAGCTTGGCGCAGAAATGGTAGAACTGGGTAAAAACGCGCTGGATAAGATCCCGCTCGACCAGGATCTGCGTGATGCCATTGAACTGGCACAGAAAATCAAGAAAGAAGGCCGTCGTCGCCAGCTTCAGCTTATCGGTAAAATGCTGCGTCAGCGCGACGTGGATCCGATCCGTCAGGCGCTGGACAAGCTGAAGAACCGCCACAACCAGCAGGTTGCGCTGTTCCATAAGCTGGAGCAGATCCGCGATCGTCTGATTGAACAGGGTGATGATGCGGTACCGGAAGTGCTGAACCTGTGGCCGGATGCCGACCGCCAGCAGCTGCGTTCTTTGATCCGCAACGCGAAGAAAGAGAAAGAGGGGAATAAGCCGCCGAAATCCGCGCGTCTGATTTTCCAGTATCTGCGCGAGCTGTCTGAGAACGCAGAGTAAGCCCCTCACCCCAAAGGGGAGAGGGAGAAGAGATAATGTAAGCCCGGTAAGCGCTAGCGCCACCGGGCTTTTTTTTACTCTGCGGCCGCGGCTTTCTTCGCCAGACCGTCCAGCAGCTTCTGATGGATCCCACCGAACCCGCCGTTGCTCATCACCAGAATGTGGTCGCCAGGCTGTGCGGCTTTCACCACCATATCCGCTAAGACATCCACGTCCGCGCTCCAGTGCGCAGGCTGAATGCAGGCGTCGGCCACTTCAGCCACCTGCCACGGAATATGCTGCGGCTGCAGCAGGAAGACTTCGTCGGCACGTCCCAGGGACGGCGCGAGGTCGTCTTTGCAGATGCCCATTTTCATGGTGTTCGAGCGCGGTTCCAGCACCGCCAGAATGCGCGCGGTGCCGCCAACCTTGCCGCGTAACGCAGCAAGCGTCGCCAGAATGGCCGTTGGGTGGTGCGCGAAATCGTCATACACCGTCACGCCGTTCGCTTCGCCGCGCAGCTCCAGGCGGCGGCGGGCGTTGATAAACGTCCCCAGCGCATTGGCCGCATCCGCAGGCAGCACGCCCACGTGGCGCGCCGCGGCGATCGCCATCAGGCCGTTGTGCATATTGTGCTCGCCCACCAGGCCCCATTTCACCTCGCCCACTTTCTCACCGTCGAGCAGTACTTCCCACTCGGAGGCATCCGCGTTGAGTTTTTTCGCCTGCCAGTGGCCCTGCTCGCCCACCAGCTCCTGCTCGCTCCAGCAGCCCATCGCCAGGGTCTGCTTCAGGTTGATGTCGTTCTCCGGCAGGATAATGCGGCCCTGGCCCGGAACAATGCGCACCAGGTGGTGGAACTGTTTCTGAATGGCTTTCAGGTCGTCAAAGATATCCGCGTGGTCAAACTCAAGGTTGTTGAGGATCAGCGTGCGCGGGCAGTAGTGCACGAATTTGGAACGCTTGTCGAAGAATGCGCAGTCGTATTCATCCGCTTCAATCACAAAGAACGGGCTGTCGCCGAGACGCGCAGAGACGTCGAAGTTACCCGGCACGCCGCCGATCACGAAGCCCGGCTTGTAGCCGCAGGCTTCGAGGATCCAGGTCGCCATACCGGCGGTGGTGGTTTTGCCGTGGGTACCGGCTACGGCAATCACCCAGCGGTCGCGCAGCACGAAATCATGCAGCCACTGCGGGCCGGACATGAACGGAATATTGCGTTCCAGCACCGCTTCAACGCACGGGTTACCGCGGGTCATGGCGTTGCCAATGATGACCAGATCCGGCTCGGGATCCAGTTGGCTGGCATCGTAGCCCTGAATTAAAGAGATGCCCTGTTTTTCCAGAAGCGTGCTCATCGGCGGATACACATTGGCGTCCGAACCTGTCACTTCATGGCCCAGCGAGCGCGCCAGCATTGCCAGTCCGCCCATGAAAGTGCCACAAATCCCCAATATATGAATGCGCATACGTCACTATCCTTCTTTAATGTGGCGCACATTTTACTCACATGTTAGCGGCTGTGAAACGCATTTCAGGTAAATCCGTATGTTGCTGGCGCGATTCACCTCTGCGCTACTATTTGAATATTTGTTAAGATTGTTGGGCTTTAGTCGTTTTAGTGAACATACAATCGCTCTACTCACAAAGATGCAGGGAAAGTGTTATGAAAACGTTAGGTGAATTTATTGTCGAAAAGCAGCACGAGTTCTCTCATGCTACGGGTGAACTCACTGCTTTGCTGTCGGCAATAAAGCTGGGCGCTAAGATCATCCACCGTGATATCAACAAGGCCGGTCTGGTCGATATCCTGGGTGCCAGCGGTGCCGAGAACGTTCAGGGCGAGGTTCAGCAGAAACTCGATCTGTTCGCAAATGAAAAACTGAAAGCTGCACTGCGCGCGCGCGACATCGTTGCGGGTATCGCCTCCGAAGAAGAAGATGAAATTGTTGTATTCGAAGGGTGTGAACACGCGAAATACGTCGTACTGATGGATCCGCTCGACGGCTCCTCCAACATCGACGTTAACGTTTCTGTCGGTACCATTTTCTCCATCTACCGCCGCGTCACGCCTGTTGGTACGCCGGTAACCGAAGAAGATTTCCTGCAGCCGGGCAGTAACCAGGTTGCGGCCGGTTACGTCGTTTATGGCTCGTCCACCATGCTGGTCTACACCACCGGATGCGGGGTTCACGCCTTTACCTACGATCCGTCGCTGGGCGTCTTCTGCCTGTGCCAGGAACGTATGCGCTTCCCGGAGAAAGGCAGCACTTACTCCATCAACGAAGGCAACTACATCAAGTTCCCGAACGGCGTGAAGAAGTACATCAAATTCTGCCAGGAAGAAGATAAAGCGACCCAGCGCCCTTACACGTCCCGCTACATTGGCTCTCTGGTCGCGGATTTCCACCGTAACCTGCTGAAGGGCGGTATTTACCTCTACCCAAGCACCGCCAGCCACCCGGACGGGAAGCTGCGCCTGCTGTACGAATGCAACCCGATGGCGTTCCTGGCCGAACAGGCGGGCGGCAAGGCGAGCGACGGTAAACAGCGTATTCTGGACATCGTGCCGGAAAGCCTTCACCAGCGTCGTTCGTTCTTCGTTGGCAACAACCATATGGTTGAAGACGTTGAACGTTTTATCCGTGAGTACCCGGACGCGTAATATCTCTCCCGGGGAGCCAGTCTGGCTCCCCAACACATTTATACATTTTACCGTATAAGTGTTTATAAAAATCACGCTTTAATCTTCACCCCTGCTCCTGCATTATTTCCATAACAGTTTGACATTTATTTCCTGGAGCAGAATTGCAATGAAAAATTATTCCCGGGCTAATACCGGCATTGATTTAAATCTTATCCCTGTATTTATTGAAGTCGTCCGCTGCGGCAGTATGGCAAAAGCCTCTTTGCGCCTGGAGATGTCCCGTCCTGCGGTGAGCCTGGCGTTGAAGCGTTTTAATCAACTGTTTGATGAGCCGTTATTTTTTCGCAAAGGTTTATATCTCGAGCCGACTGAAAAAGCGTTAGCGTTAACCAACTCGCTGGAATTATTAATGGGTGATATTCACGATAATATTGCGGCAGTAAATTCCGCGAGAAATAAAGCCCCGGCACAGAACGCACCGGGGCTGGGAAATATTATGCCGCAGTCTGAGCCGTCACTTTAAATGATGACATGGCTTCCATCAGCTGACGCGACTGCTCCTCAAGGGAGCGGGTCGCGGCGGAGGATTGCTGCACCAGCGCCGCATTCTGCTGCGCGGTTTCATCCATCTGGTTCACCGCAATATTCACCTGCTCGATGCCGCGGCTCTGCTCCTGAGACGCGGTGGCAATTTCGCGCATCAGTTTGGTCATGCGCAGCACTTCGGTGGCAATCTCATCCATCGTTTCACCCGCCTGCTGGGCCAGCTCGCTGCCCTCGTTAACGTGGGCCTGCGAATCGCCGATCAGAGAGCGGATCTCTTTCGCCGCGTCGGCGCTGCGGCTGGCAAGGTTGCGGACTTCACCGGCGACCACGGCAAACCCGCGTCCCTGCTCGCCCGCGCGCGCCGCTTCCACGGAGGCGTTAAGCGCCAGAATGTTGGTCTGGAAGGCAATACCGTCAATCACGCTCAGGATGTCGGCGATGCGCGCCGAACTGCCGGAGATATCGCGCATTTTTTCAATCACGTAGCAGACCATTTCGCTGCCGTGATCGGCGGTGTCGGAAACAGACTTCGCCAGCTGGTGCGCCTGCTCGGCGTTGTCGGCGTTAAGCTTCACCGTGGCGGTGATCTGCTCCATGCTGGCGGCGGTCTGCTCCAGCGACGTGGCGGTGGATTCGGTGCGCTCGGCAAGATCCCGGTTCCCCGCCGTCAGCTCGCGGCTGCCGGTATCAATTTGCGAGCTGGCATCGCGAACCCGCAGAACCGAGCTCATCAGCGACTGACGCATCTCCTCTATCGCCGCGTTGAGGCGGTTAAACTCCTGGCTCGCCGGGGCATTCAGCGTGTGGGTTAAATCGCCCGCTGCCACGTTCTCCAGCTGAGCAATCGACGCCGAGAGCGGCTTGAGCAGCATATGGCGCAGCGCCAGCCAGGCGAGCGCGATAATGCCCGCCGTCAGCAGCGCAGCGACAATAATCAGGATCAGCACGCGGGTTTTACTCGCCTGTACGGCACGCACTTCCGCCTGACCTCGCGCTTCGCTCCATTTCTGAAACGCCTGCATGTCGTTATCGAACTGCTTCGCCACCGGAATCAGCGTGTTCTCCAGCAGATCGTAATAGCTGTCTGCACTCTGGTCATTCAGGGTTTTCAGCATCGGGCCGATCCCCTGCTGGTTATACGTCGCCAGGCTGGCCGCGACTTTGTCGAGGAGCTGCTGCCCCTGTTCGTCAGCCACGCCGCCGTCAATCACGCCTTTTAACGTTTTCCGGGCCAGAGCGACTTCCTGATTGATGTTTTTTACCGCTTTGGCCGCATCGTCCAGCATGCCGATTTCCATCATGCGGACGGCCTGACCCGCCTCATTGCGCGCGCGCAGGATCAGCGTATAGCCGGTATTCAGCTGCACCATCTGCTCACCCTGAAGGCGATTAATGCGCTGCAGTGAGGAAGAACTCTGTGTGAGGGCATAAATGCCGATGCCGCTGACAATCAGCAGCAGAAGGGTCATAACGGCCAGTAAAGAGAGCAAGCCGGTACGAATCGATAGCGTTTTAAGCATGATATTATTTCCGGTAGCGAGATATTTCTGGGCATAAAATAAGATTATCGGCCGCTACCGGAGAATATTTATACACGTGTTACAGGCGAACTCTGACGATTCTCCCAAAGCACCGTCAGACCGCGTTGCAGGGCAATAAAAATAAACAGCAGAATGCCAATGGCGATCTTCGTCCACCACGAACTGAGCGTGCCGTCAAAGTTGATATAGGTTTGTATCAGCCCCTGAATCGCGACGCCGAACAGCGTCCCCAGCACCGTCCCTACCCCGCCGCTGAGCAGCGTGCCGCCGATAACCACCGAGGCAATCGCATCCAGCTCGACGCCGACGCCTGCAAGGGCATAGCCCGCCTGGGTATAAACTGAGAAGACAATACCCGCCAGCGTTGCCAGGCCGGTCGAGAGCATATAGATGCGGATGGTGGTGCTGCGGGTTGAGATCCCCATCAGGTTGGCCGACGTGGCGTTGCCGCCAATAGCATAAACCTGATTGCCAAACCGGGTTCGGTGGGCAAGGAAAATACCAATCACCACCACCCCCAGCATCAGCAGCCCCATCGCGCTCAGGCGACCGCCGCCGGGAATTTTCCACGCCAGGCTGGAGAGCGTGTCATACACCGGATGGTTAATCGGAATCGACTCCTCAGAAACCAGATAACTTACGCCGCGCAGGAAAAACATCCCGGCCAGCGTGATGATAAAGGCCGGAATTTTCAGCGCGTCGATCAGAAGCCCCATAAAGGCGCCAAACGCGCAGCCCATCACCAGCACCAGCGGAAACGCCACCAGCGGCGAGATGCCCCAGAAGCCGATCGCCTTCGCAAGGAATACCCCCGTGAACGCGATCACCGAGCCGACGGAGAGATCGATCCCGCCGGAGAGGATCACAAAGGTCATGCCGACGGCGATAATGCCTAAAAAGGCGTTGTCCGTCAGAATGTTGCAGATCACGCGCGTTGAGGCAAAACCGGGGAACTGCGTGAGGCAGTAGAGATACCCCAGCACAAACACGCCCAGCGTGATCATTAACGGTAAATTACGTTTTATCATGGCCACGGATCCCCTTAATGATGCTGACAAAGCGCGGCGACTGGACGATCAGCACGCAGAGTACAACTACCGCTTTTACCACCTGGTTGAGTTCCGGCTGGAATCCCGACAGCAGGATCCCGGTGTTCATGCCCTGAATGATCAGCGCGCCGATCACCGAGAGCAGCAGGTTAAAGCGCCCGCCCATCAGCGATCCGCCGCCGATCACCACCGCGAGGATCGCATCCAGCTCCAGCCAGAGTCCGGCGTTATTGGCATCGGCCCCGCGAATATCGGCGGCGACGATGACACCGGCAATGGCGGCGCAGACGCCGCTCAGCACGTAGGTCAGCATCACCATCAGGCGGGTGTTGACCCCGGCGTTGCGCGCGGCGCGAATGTTGATCCCCACCGCCTCAATAAACATGCCGAGCGCCGTTTTGCGGGTGAAGAGCCAAAAGACAATAAGCGTGACCAGGGCAATAATCACCGGCGTCGGGAAGAACAGAAGGTTACCGCTGCCAAGCCACGCCAGGCTCGGAGAGTTGAAGGTGACAATCTGCCCCGAGGTGATCAACTGTGCGACCCCGCGCCCGGCCACCATCAGGATCAGCGTAGCGACAAAGGGCTGAATTTTAAGCACCGCCACCAGAATGCCGTTCCATAGTCCGGCCAGCACGCCGGTGCCTAAGGCCGCCAGCAGTACCACCGGCAGGCTGTGACCGGCCACGGTCATGGAGGCTGCCGTGGCCCCGGCGATAGCCATCACCGCGCCGACGGAGAGATCTATTCCGCCGGTGGCGATCACCAGCGTCATTCCAATCGCCAGCAGCGCCACGGGCGCGGCGCGGTTTAAAATATCGATCGGGCTGCCAAACAGGCGGCCATCCTGAACAATAATCTGGAAGAAATGCGGTGCGACAAGGCTATCTACCAGCAGCACCACCAGCAGCGCTGCAATTTGCGGCGTGCCGGTTGGCCAGCTAAAGCGGCGCTTTGACTCACCGGTTTGCGAAAGCGAACGGGACATCACGATTCACTCCTTACGCCGCGATGGCATTCATGATTGCCGGAACGGACAGTTTATCCAGTGGGATCTCTGCCACCTGTTTGCGATCGCGCATGATGATGACGCGATCGGCATAGCCCACCAGCTCCTCCAGCTCGGATGAGATAACCAGCAGGGCCAGCCCGTCCGCACAGAGCGTTTCGATAAGCCGGATAATTTCGGCGTGCGCGCCCACGTCGATACCGCGCGTCGGCTCGTCAAGGATCAGGAACTGCGGTTTGGTCAGCAGCCAGCGGGAGAGCAGCACCTTCTGCTGGTTACCGCCGGAGAGAAATTCAATCGGCTGTTCCGCGCTCGGGGTGCGGATGCCGAGCTGGCGGATAAAGCGCTCGGCGATGGCGTTTTGCTCTTTACGTGGGATCGGGCGTAGCCAGCCGCGCTGGGCCTGCAGGGCCAGGATGATATTTTCCCGCACCGAGGCGGCGGCAATGATGCCGTCCGTTTTCCGGTCTTCGGGGCAGAAGCCAACGCCCAGACAGGAGGCCTGATGCGGCGATCGCAGGGTTTGCGGTTTGCCCTTGATCAGCGCGGTGCCGCTGTCGGCAGGCTTGATCCCGAAGATCACCTCGGCGGTTTCGGTTCGGCCCGAGCCCAGCAGGCCCGCCAGCCCGACAATTTCGCCGGGACGCACCTCAAGGTTAAACGGCGATATCACGCCTTTCTTGCCGTAATCGCTGAACGCGGCAACCGGTTTTTCGCTCAGCAACGTGCGGCCCGCACGCTGGAGCGCGTTGGTTTCCAGCTCGCGGCCCAGCATCATTTTCACCAGCTCGATCTGCGGCAGCTCGCGGGTTTCGCGGCAGCCGACAAAGCTGCCGTTGCGCAGCACCGTAATGCGGTCGCTCACCTCATACACCTGATCGAGAAAGTGCGTGACGAAGATCAGGCTCACGCCCCGATCGCGCAGCTGGCGCATCAGGGTGAAGAGCATCTCCACTTCCTGGGTATCGAGGCTGGCGGTGGGTTCATCGAGGATCAGCACCTTCGCAGAGAGATCGATCGCGCGACAGATGGCGACGATCTGCTGCATCGCCACGGAAAAGCGGTTCAGCGGCTCGCGGACGTCGAGGGAGAAGCCGTAGGACTCCATCAGCTTCGTGGCGCGCGCCTCCATCTCTTTGCGGCGCAGCAGGCCAAAGCGGCGTGGCTCGCGGCCAATAAACAGGTTGTCTGCCACCGACATATTCGGCAGCAGGTTCACTTCCTGGTAAACCGTCCCGATCCCCAACTGCTGGGCGTGGGCGGTATTTTTTGGCGAAATGGCATTGCCTTCCAGCCAGATGGTGCCGCGATCGGCGTGATAAACGCCGGTCAGCGATTTGATCAGCGTCGATTTTCCCGCGCCGTTCTCGCCCAGCAGCGCCATGATCTCACCGCGCCGCAGGCTGAAATCAACGCTATCCAGCGCCTTTACGCCGGGGAAGAATTTACTCAAGCCCTCTGTGCGGAGGATTTCCTGGTGTTGTTCAGTTTTCATATTCACGTCCCCGGCACGTTCCCGTAGGCCGGGTAAGCGCAGCGCCACCCGGCAATTTCACTGGATCAGTAGCCCATATTTTTCTTCTTCTCTAACTCTTCTTTCGCTGTATCAGGCAGGTAGAGCGTGGACTTGGTGACGGTCACCTTCTCAGGCATCGTGCCGTCTTTCTTGAATTTCTCCAGCGCGTCGAATGCCGGGCCCGCCATGTTCGGCGTCAGCTCGACGCTGGCATTGGCTTCACCGTCGATCATCGCTTTGTAGATGTCCGGCACGCCGTCGATAGAGCCGGTGAGGATATCTTTGCCCGGCTTCAGGCCCGCTTCTTTAATCGCCTGAATCGCCCCGATCGCCATGTCATCGTTGTGGGCGTAAACCATGCAGATATTCTTGCCGTTGTTTTCAGCCTTGATAAAGCTCTCCATGACCTCTTTACCCTTACTGCGGGTAAAGTCGCCGGACTGGGAGCGGATAATCTTGATGTTTGGCGCTTTGGCAATGGCCTCAGCAAAGCCTTTCTTACGGTCGATGGCCACGCTCGCGCCGACGGTGCCCTGCAGTTCAACGACGTTACACGGCTTGCCGTCGACCTGTTTAATCAGCCAGTCGCCAATTAACTGCCCTTCAAGCACGTTATTAGCGGTGACGGTGGTCATATAGAGAGATTTGTCTTTAACATCGATGGAACGGTCGAGCAGGAAAACCGGAATTTCAGCGTCTTTCGCTTCCTTCAGAACCGGTTCCCAGCCGGTCGCCACCACTGGCGCAATAAAGATGGCATCCACGCCCTGGGCGATAAACGAGCGCACGGCTTTGATCTGGTTTTCCTGCTTTTGCTGACCATCGGCGATTTTCAGGGTGATGCCGCGTTTCTGAGCCTCGCTTTTCGCAACGTTGGTTTCCGCCGCACGCCAGCCGGATTCAGAGCCAACTTGCGAAAAACCTACGGTTAAGGGAGCGGCCATCGCCATAGACGACATGGCTGCCGAAACTGCTGTGACAAGAAGTAAGCGCTTCCACATATGAGCGTCCTCGTAGGGGTGTTTATTGTTGGTTAAAAGATGTTCTGCGAAATGACTATAGCCAATGAAATATGTAACGAATTGCGTTACATCACACTTCAGGAAAGTGAATAAAATGTTAATCACAAGTTTGTAATCGCTTTCATTTCACCATTAAAAATGCGGCTGAGTTTATGGATTTTCCTGTCATGGAAACGGTCTGAAAAGTGGGGCTTGCGGGGAGAGAAAGCGAAAAGAGGCGGAGACATTCAGCGTGAGTTGGCTATAATACCTGCCACTTGTTTACCATCCATTTTAAAGGACACCGACATGAGCTTACTCAACGTCCCAGCGGGTAAAGAACTGCCAGAAGACATCTACGTTGTTATTGAAATCCCGGCCAACGCAGATCCAATCAAATACGAAATCGACAAAGACACCGGTGCGCTGTTCGTTGACCGTTTCATGTCTACCGCCATGTTCTATCCGTGCAACTACGGCTACATCAACCACACCCTGTCTCTGGACGGTGACCCGGTTGACGTACTGGTTCCAACGCCATACCCACTGCAGCCAGGCTCCGTCATTCGCTGCCGTCCTGTTGGCGTGCTGAAGATGACTGACGAAGCGGGTGAAGATGCGAAGCTGGTTGCGGTACCGCACACCAAGCTGAGCAAAGAGTACGATCACATTAAAGATGTGAATGACCTGCCAGAGCTGCTGAAAGCGCAGATCGCCCACTTCTTCGAGCACTACAAAGACCTCGAAAAAGGTAAATGGGTTAAGGTTGACGGCTGGGACAACGCAGAAGCGGCGAAAGCAGAAATCATCGCCTCCTTCGAACGCGCTGCTAAGAAGTAATTCTTACTGCCAGACACAAAAAACAACGCCACCTCACGGTGGCGTTGTCGTTTTTCAGTACTGGTCTCTGTCTAACCAGTTACCGCTTACAATCCGCGTTAACCCGTCGACCGGACGCTGGTAGACATACATCCACGCGCTTCCGTACGGTGTCTGGATCAACTGGCGAGCGTATTCACCGCCCCTGGTGCGCAAGGCATCAAGTTCGGCAAGTGTAGCATTATCAATACGATAAACTTCACCCTGTACTGTTCCTTCGCCGGGAACCGCGCCTGGATAGTGGCCCAGGCTGTACAACTGGTAGTTCTCGATATTGTAATTCCCCAGTAGCTGGGCATTGGTCATCCAGTGACTGTTGCCTTGCCTGGTTCGTAAACTGCCGTAGACAAATATTCGCATTGCTAAAACTCAAACTGATAGAGCAGATCAAGTGCCTGGTCTACGCCGGACACTGCTTCCAGATATAGCTTAGGCATCAGGCGATAGCGTAACGTGAGTGTTGCCAGTGAGTCAAAGATCCCCACACCATATTTTACCTGCAGACCCGGCAGTACATAGCCGCTGACCACCACCTGCGAGGAGTCACCCACGCCCTGGGTGTCCAGCGCCAGATTGCTTACGCCGAACGTCTCGCCGATTTTACCCACAACCTGCCCACTTTGTGCAACCCCCAGACCGACCAACATTGAGGTCATCGCCGCACTGTCGCTTTGTCCGCTGTCCAGACCTTGTCCGCGCAGCAGATAAGAGAGGGCTTCCTGCTGCGACATCGCCGGGTCGGAGAAGATCTCCGCCTTCGGTTCGTCGGCAGAGCCGGTGACGCGTACGCCAGCAATGACGTCGTTTTCCGTCGCTTCCGGGTTACGAATCGCTTCGATGTTCAACAGCGGTTGATCCGGTGGGCCGGAGAACAGCAGCTCGCCTTTACGGACAATCAGATCCTGACCATAGGCATGGAAACGCCCTTCAGGAATATTGATCTGCCCATTGAGGCCAAGCCCTTGTTTATCCTGCGCCACTTTCAGGTCGCCCGTGAGCCTCGCCTTCAGCCCAAACGCATCCAACCGCACGTTATTTCCCACGTGCACGATAAGGTTACTATTAATCGGTATGCCAGCGCTCTTCTGTTCGACAGGTTTCAGATTTTCATTGAGCATAACTTCATCACTGGAGACGCCGACCGCGCTTTCCGGCACCTCGTGAACCACGATACGCGCCCACGGCACGTCCACGCGGCCATCCAGGGTGAAGAGGCTTGGCGTCGCCTCAAAGACCACGTCCGGCGAGACGTCCAGGCGCACCATTGGCGGTACGGTAATGCGCACCTTACTGCCTTTCGCGGCAATACGGGCGCGCCAGTTGTCGAGCTGGCTCCAGTCCGCGTCGCCGCTCAGGTTGATTTGCCCCTGCTGAGTTAATACCGAGCCGTTCAGCGTCGAGCTCATGCCGTTGAAGTTCATCGCAATCTGGCTGGGCTGCATATCGAATGGCATAAAGTTACCGTCGATATCCACACCGCTGAGCCGCAGCTGGCCGAACAGCTGAGGGCTTTGCGCGTTGCCCGCCAGGCGCAGGTTGGCATTTACCATGCCCTCGGCTTTTTCCCCGCGGGCGAAGATCGGGTTGACCATCGCCAGGTTGAAGTTACGAATATTGACGTTGCCGCCCAGATTGCGCCGCCCCTGCGGATCGGTAATCTGTATCTGCCCGTCCATCTGGCCGTTGTTGGTCAGACGGATAAGCCACCCCAGCTCCGCACGGTTGTTATGCAGGTCTGCACTCACGTTCAGAGTGTCGAAGGCCACCGGCAGCGGCGCGTCGTTGACTTCCTGCGTCACCTTCACGTTGCGCCCGGAAAGCGTGACGCTGCCCTGTGGAAGCCCCTCTTTGGTGGTGTCCCAGGCGACATCGGCTTTCCCGCTGAAGACGCCGCTGGCCTGCGTGGTGTCCGGCATAAACGGTTTCAGCATCGCCAGATCGAAGCGGTTCAGGTTGATCTGCGCGCGCCCTTCCGCCCCCGCATCAATGGTCTGCGGCACGCACAGCTCCGCGTTCGGGTTGGTCCAGCAGTGAGGCCCGATGCTGATCTTCTGCTCGGCGTTGCGGTAGTCCAGCGCAATGGAGCGCGAGAGCGCCAGCGGCCCCACCGGGGTGTTGAAGCGAGTGTTGTCCAGCGTTCCTTTCCAGCGCGTTTCCTTCCGGTCAAAGCTGCCGGTCAGGTGAAGCTGGCCGGAGACGGGCTCGCCCTGCACGCGCAGTTGGAGGTCGTGCTGCTTCTCGTTCCCTTTGGCGTCCAGAGTCACCAGGCTAATGTTCACGTCCGGCTGGGAAATGCGCTCCACGCGCAGGTTCAGGTTGCCGCCGATCTGATCGGTGGATTTCACATCCCCTTCCACGCGGACGCGGGCAACGCTCAGCTCCTGCCAGCGCAGATTGTTGGCGGTGATATCTGCCAGCAGCTGCGGCGCGTCCACGGTGCCGCGCACTTTCACGAGTCCTTTCGCCGTACCGCCCAGACCCGGCAGGGCGTTATCCAGATTCGGCGCGTCGATGGTGGCGTCAAGATTGAGATCTTTTACCCCCAGCTCGCCTTTGATATCCGCCGTGTTGCGGCCCAGCGCCACGTGCAGTCCCGGGATAATCCACTGCAGGTAGCTGTTGCCCTTCACCGAGCCTTCAACGTTCACCTTGTTCTGCTTCACGTTCCCGGTGAGCTTGATTTCCGGCACGTCCATCTGCCACGTGCCGCCGTAGAGGCTGCCGCGGGTTTTGATCAGCCCGTCCAGCTTCGACGGCCAGTCCGGCACCTCTTTGGCGGTGTTAATTCCCGTCAGCTTCAGCTCGCCGCGCCAGCTGATCGCCTGCTGCCAGTCGAGCAGCGCGGTCAGTTCCGTTTTGCCTTCCAGCGCCGCGACGGTCAGCTTGTCGAGGTTAACCTGCTGTTCGTTGCCTTTTGCATCCAGCGTGATGGTCGCGGGCGGCACGCCCTGCCCCTTCACCGCAGTGCGGAACGAGAGCGTGTAGTCGGTCATTTTGCCGCTCAGCTTCAGCTTCAGATCGTCGGCCTGATACTGTTTTTCGCCGGTAAACGGCCAGTAAAGCTGCTTGCTGACAACCTCAAGATTGAGCGGCAGCCCGGCTTCCGCCAGCTGGGTTTGCGCGCGCAGGGCCATGTCTACCGGGCCGGAGAGATTCACCCCGATATCCAGCTTCTCGCGCAGCGCCCCGCCCACTTTAACCTTCACTTTTTCGCCCTTCAGCGGGTCGATATTCAGGGCGCTATTGAGGGTGATATCCACCGGCCAGCTGTCGCGCAGCAGGGCGTTGCCTGACGCGTTCACCGAGCCCTGGTTGGTGTCGATATCCAGCGCGTCGAGCTTCATGTTGCCGTCAATGCTGCTGACTTTCAGCAGCATGTTAAAGACCGTCAGATCGGTGTCGCCGGTCAGGCGCAGCTGTTCGCCTTTGAACTCCTCAATGTTGAGGTTCAGCGGCAGATGCACGTCGGTCATTTCAGGCAGGACAGGCTTCGAGAAGAGTTCTTTCAGCGTTTCGCCCAGCGGCTTCTCTTCCGGCTGCGGGTTCTGGATCTTCGGTTCGACGATCTCTTCCTGCGCCACGTCCGCCACTTTCGGCAGCGCAATCAGCAACCCTTGCAGCGAGGTTGGCGTCAGGGTGAGGTTTTTCTCCTGCCAACGCAGACCGGAGGTGAAATCCATCACCGAAACGGTGGTGTCGTCGATTTTGATATTGACGTTATCGAGCGCCACCCGATAGAGCGCAATCGGGTACGGCGTGGAGAGATTCAGCGGGCCGCTGTCCTCTTCCTCAACCTGCGCAGACTTCGGCATTTTCTTTGAGTCTACCGCCACGTTGACGTCTTTTAGCGACAGATCGTTTACGCAGAGCTTGCTGTCCCGCAGGCAGCCCAGCTTCACCGCGAGATGAAATTCCCCGGCGTTGACCGCCACGCCCGGCTGCTCGTAGCGGATGTTCTTCAGACGCAGGTCGCGCCAGCCGCCCGTTACCTGACCAATTTCCAGCCCCGGCACCCAACGGTTCGCGGCGTTAAACAGCAGATGCAGCCCGGTCGTCGTTCCCACCAGAAACGCCACCGTACCGAGCAGCAGCACGATAAAAATCAGCACCCCGAGGCTTATTTTCTTCCATAAACTCATAATTCAGGCCCCAGACCGATGTAAAACTGTAATCCGTGTTCATCTTTGTCGCCCACCGGCACGGCGAAATCGAGCTTGATGGGCCCGACGGGTGATTGCCAGCGTACGCCCACGCCTGCACCAGTTTTAAAGTCGCTGCGGCGGATATCGTTCACCGCTTCACCACCGTCAACAAACATGGCGCCCCACCACTTGCCGCTGACGTTGTACTGATACTCCAGCGATCCGGTCGCCAGTTTGGATGCCCCGGTCAGCTGGCCTTTTTCGTTTTCAGGTGAGATCGATTTGTACTTATACCCGCGAATGCTGCGGTCGCCCCCGGCGAAGAAGCGCAGATCCGGCGGAACGCGCTCGAAATCACCCGTCTCAATCCAGCCGAGATTGCCGCGCATCACAAAGCGGTGTTTGTCATACAGCGTGCGGATCCAGACGTTTTGCGCCTGCACCACCGTGAAGTCGACGTCAGAGCCCCACATCGTATTGGAGTAGTCGATAGAGTAACGCTGTGAATCACCCCAGGTTGGCATCAGGCCGCCGCGCGAGCGGGTGCGGCTGATCATCACGCCCGGATAAAGCAGCATAGTGGTATTGGTGACGTTTGCCTGGGTAAAGTGATCAAGGCTCCAGCGCAGGTTAATGGCGCGCTGCCAGCCGCTGGAGAGATCCCAGAAGCGTGAAACCGCAAGCGTTGTCGAGTCCTGCTCGGTATCGTTCAAATCGGTACGCTTAAAGCCGCCCTGCAAAAGGTAATATTGCTCAAGCGGGTTTTTCAGCAGCGGCATTTTATAGCTGAAATCAAGCTGCTGTTCCGGCGCGGAAATGCTGGCGCTGGTGGTCAGGCTGTGGCCGTAGGAGTTCATCCACGGCTTTTTCCAGGAGGTCTTCACGCGCGGACCGACGTCTGTCGAGTAGCCAACACCGGTCTCAATGGTGTTCTCGGTGCGCGGCGAGACAACGCCATGCAGCGGCAACACCTTGGTTTTGCGAGACTTATCAAATTCCGGTGCGACAACCACGGAGTTAAACCAGCCGGTAGCGGAGAGGCGACGGTTCAGCTCCGCCAGATCGCTCGACTGGTAGTAGTCGCCTTTTTTAAACGGCACGAGGTTTTGCAGATACTCTTCACGAATTTGCGAACCTTCAAACGTTACATCGCCAAAGCGGTAGCGCTCACCGCTGTCGTAGTCAATATCCCAGAAGGCCTGACGTCGCTCCAGCGCGATGCCCAGCTGGCTTTTATTGAACTGGCTGTCGAAGTAGCCCTTACGCAGAGAGACGCTCGTCAGCTCTTTTTTGAAGTGGTCGTAGTCACCGTGGTTGAGCACGGTGCCGATTTTCGGCCGCGTGCTGAGCAGGTCCAGGTAGTCGCGGTCGGTACGCGCGCCGCCGCGCAGGATGACGTTCGTGCCGCCAATCAGCACCGGCTCGCCCGGCGAGACGCGGGCAATAAGCACCTGACGCCCCTTCTTTGGCGGCGGGCGGAGATCGAAATCAATGGTGGGTTCGTAATACCCCAGCGCTTTTAGCCCTTCACGGATCGCGTCATCCACGCGCGCGCGAAAACGCCGGTCCGGCGTCACCTCATCGCTCTGGATGGTCGACAGCTGCGCACGCACGTTTTTTTCCAGCGTCCCGGATAACCCCTCAACCTGCAAACGGACATTCGCCGCGCTGGCAACCCCGCTTGTCAGCAATACACTGACTAAACATAACTGGCGGATTTTTGTCACGTTTTCTCCTGAATATCCCTTTTCCACCCTGGAAGCAAATGAAGCGCCGCCGTGCGGCAAAATACGGCCCGGAAGCCAAAAACCCAAATCGTGGGTTGAAAACGGGTGTAACACCCAAATATTTCTTATGATTAAATCTAGTCTCATTCAGCGCATTTATTGTGTTCAATTAAACGCTTCGTGACAACCTTAACCGAAACATCGCACCCCGGGAGGCCCCATCGTGAGTTTATTCGACAAGAAGCATCTGGTTTCACAAGCTGATGCATTACCGGGACGCAACACCCCTATGCCTGTGGCGACCTTACACGCCGTCAATAACCATTCAATGACCAACGTTCCTGATGGAATGGAAATCGCCCTGTTCGCCATGGGCTGCTTCTGGGGCGTTGAGCGCCTCTTCTGGCAGCTGCCCGGCGTCTACAGCACCGCGGCCGGCTACACGGGCGGCTATACGCCGAATCCAACCTACCGCGAAGTCTGCTCCGGCGAAACCGGCCATGCGGAAGCGGTACGCGTGGTATATGACCCGACGGTCATCAGCTACGAACAGCTCCTGCAGGTCTTCTGGGAAAACCACGACCCGGCGCAGGGCATGCGTCAGGGCAACGACCACGGCACACAGTATCGCTCGGCCATTTATCCGCTCACGCCTGAGCAGGACGCCGCCGCGCGCGCCAGCCTTGAGCGTTTCCAGCAGGCCATGCGTGAAGCAGGCGATACGCGCGAGGTGACCACGGAAATCGCGACGGCGAAACCGTTCTACTACGCCGAGGACGATCACCAGCAGTATCTGCATAAAAACCCGTACGGCTACTGCGGCATCGGAGGCATCGGCGTTTGCCTGCCGCCACAGCTTGCCTGATTATTAACCGTTAAATCGTCACCCGTACCGGACAGCGCACGCTGTCCGGTCTGTTTTATGCCAAAAATGTGACCTCTGGCAGATTTACATCTCTTTACGCTATACTACCGCTGAAATAATCGGCTCAACGCTACGAGCTGACGTTCTACGTGTTTTCACACAAATGGTATCAACTCCCCTTCTGAGGATCTGGCGAGAAGCCGGATAAACTATGTTAAACAGTATTTTAGTAATACTTTGTCTTATTGCCGTCAGTGCATTTTTCTCGATATCTGAGATCTCGCTGGCCGCGTCCCGTAAAATCAAACTTAAGCTGCTTGCCGACGAGGGCAACATCAATGCCACCCGCATCCTGAAAATGCAGGAAAACCCCGGCATGTTCTTCACCGTGGTGCAGATTGGCCTTAACGCGGTCGCCATTCTCGGCGGTATCGTGGGCGATGCGGCCTTTTCTCCAGCGTTTTATAGCCTCTTTGTCAAATACATGTCCGCTGAGCTTGCCGAACAGCTGAGCTTTATTCTCTCCTTCTCGCTGGTAACCGGCCTGTTCATCCTCTTTGCAGACCTGACCCCGAAACGCATCGGTATGATTGCGCCAGAAGCTGTAGCTTTGCGTATCATCAACCCGATGCGCTTCTGTCTGTACGTGTTTCGTCCGCTGGTGTGGTTCTTCAACGGCCTGGCGAACGTGATTTTCCGCATCTTTAAGCTGCCAATGGTGCGTAAAGACGACATCACCTCTGACGACATTTATGCGGTGGTGGAAGCCGGCGCGCTAGCCGGGGTGCTGCGTAAGCAGGAACACGAGTTGATTGAGAACGTATTTGAACTGGAATCCCGTACCGTGCCCTCTTCCATGACGGGCCGTGAAAACATTATCTGGTTCGATTTACATGAAGATGAGCAGAGCCTGAAGAACAAAGTGGCGCAGCATCCTCACTCCAAGTTCCTGGTCTGTAATGAAGATATCGACCACATCATCGGTTACGTCGACTCCAAAGACCTGCTGAACCGCGTGCTGGCAAACCAGAGCCTGGCGCTCAACAGCGGCGTGCAGATCCGCAATACCCTGATTGTGCCGGACACCCTGACGCTCTCCGAAGCGCTGGAAAGTTTCAAAACCGCCGGGGAAGACTTCGCGGTGATCATGAATGAATACGCGCTGGTGGTGGGTATCATCACGCTGAACGACGTGATGACCACGCTGATGGGAGACCTGGTTGGCCAGGGACTGGAAGAGCAGATTGTTCAGCGTGACGATAATTCATGGCTGATCGACGGCGGTACGCCGATTGAAGACGTCATGCGCGTGCTGGATATCGACGAGTTCCCGCAGTCCGGTAACTACGAAACCATCGGCGGCTTTATGATGTTTATGCTGCGTAAAATCCCGAAACGCACCGACTCGGTGAAGTTCTCCGGCTACAAGTTTGAGGTGGTGGATATTGATAACTATCGCATCGACCAGCTGCTGGTGACGCGTATTGACAACAAGCCGACCGTACTGGTGCCGAAGCTGCCGGACGCGGAAGAGAAGGTGTCGGCGTAACGTTCCTGCCCCCACAAACATCAACGGCTCCCATCGGGAGCCGTCTTTTTAACTACCTACTGCATAGCACGTTGGTTAAGCCATCTCAGTTTGCAGACGCATAACCTGACGGTTGACTTCGGACATCACAGACAGGTGCTGTTTGTCCTTCACTTTTGGGACAAGGATCTTGCCCTTATCAAACTCAAAAGCGCCAACATCCTTGATGTACAACCGTCCACGGAACAGGATCTTCACGTACTTCGCCACCTGAAGCGGGTTGTAGCGTTGGAAAATTTTCATTCTTGTATCTCCTGCGAATCATACGCTCTTGCGGTGCCACAATCGGCCCGACTGTCCTGAGCGCAAATTTTGATGCCCAATGACTATAGACCAGAACTACGGTGTTACCCAGTGTGCATAAGTTTATTTACCGTTTGATTACAATTATTCAGAATAATCTTTGCAAAGCGTGATAGAGAGCAGTATAAGCCGTCGTTTTTTCATGGATATGTGCGTTCACCCGCAAACTGGCACTCGGATTGCGGGAAAACCACATTGATCGCACTTATGATTAAAACGTATGACCAAGTGGTCGGATCACCTGCAAACAATAAGGAAACGCCATGACCCTACGTAACATCCTTGCGGCAGCCTGCCTGCTGCTGCCCCTGTGGGCTTCCGCTCACAGCATTGAAAAAGGACAACGTGTACCGCTAGTCGGCATTGCTGACCGGGGAGAATTGATTCTCGACAATGATAAGTTTAGCTATAAAGCCTGGAATAGCGCGCAGCTCGCGGGCAAAGTGAGAGTTGTACAACATATTGCCGGTCGTACATCCGCAAAAGAGAAGAATGCCAGCCTGGTGGAGGCGATCAAGGCCGCAAAATTCCCTCATGACCGCTACCAGACCACCACGATTGTGAACACCGATGATGCCATTCCTGGCTCCGGGATGTTTGTGCGCTCAAGCCTTGAGAGCAATAAAAAGCTCTACCCGTGGTCGCAGTTTATCGTCGACAGCAACGGCGTGACGCGTAAGGCCTGGCAGCTTGAGGAAGAGAGCTCCGCGATTGTCGTGCTGGATAAGGACGGCCGCGTGCAGTGGGTGAAAGACGGGGCGCTGACCCAGGAAGAGGTGCAGCAGGTTGTCGCCCTGCTGCACAAACTGCTGGCTCAGTAAAGAGAGACGCGGAAGCCGGGGTTGAGGAAGGATTCGCGCGGGGTGTAGTCCAGCGGCTTGCCCTGCCAGTCATGGACATGCGCCCCGGCGGCCGCGGCAACGGCATGGCCTGCCGCGGTATCCCAGACGTTGGTTGGCCCAAAGCGCGGATACAGCTGCGCCTGACCTTCCGCCACCAGGCAGAATTTCAGCGACGAGCCAATCGAGGTGGTCTGGTGTTCACCCAGCTGTTGCAGGTATTCCTCCAGCTCGCTGTCGCTGTGCGAGCGGCTAATCACCACCAGCGGTGGACGGGCATCGCGCACCTGGATCTGCTTGCGTACGCCGCACTCCTCCTTCCAGGCCTTCCCTTCTGCAGCGCTGTACATCACCTTCATTACCGGCGCGTAGACCACGCCGAGCACCGCTTTACCCTTCTCAATCAGGGCAATATTGACGGTGAACTCACCGTTGCGCTTGATGAACTCTTTTGTCCCGTCCAGCGGATCGACCAGCCAGTAGCGCTGCCAGTGCTGGCGCTCGTCCCAGCTTTGCGGAGCTTCTTCAGACAGAACGGGGATATCCGGCGTTAAGGCCTGCAGACCTTGCAGGATCACCTTATGCGCCGCGATATCGGCCGCCGTGACCGGGGAGTCGTCCGCCTTGCTGACGACCTCCATAGGTTTTACACCGTCATACACCTGCATGATGGCATCTCCCGCATCCCGTGCGAGCTGACAAATCTTATCTAGCATTTTCCACCTCTTTGTTAACGCAGTGAGGTTAACTCTTTGTTTTAGTTATATCGTAATGTGAACAATTCCGCTATCTGTGAAGCAATTCCGGTTTCAGGTCGCTTTTTTCTGTCAGGATTCACATTTCTGTAAGCAACAAACGATAGATACATACTCTTTTGTGGAACGGATCGAAAAAAGGACTCCTCTGATGATTAAGTTTAGTGCAACGCTTCTGGCGACGCTGATTGCAGCGAGCGTGCAGGCGGCGACGGTAGATCTGCGTATTCTGGAAACGACCGATCTGCACAGCAATATGATGGACTTCGATTACTACAAAGATACCCCTACGGAAAAATTCGGACTGGTACGTACAGCAAGTTTGATCAACGCCGCGCGGGGTGAAGTCAAAAATAGCGTGCTGGTGGACAACGGCGATCTCATTCAGGGCAGCCCGCTTGGCGATTACATGGCGGCGAAAGGTCTGAAGAAAGGCGAGATCCATCCCGTTTATAAAGCGATGAACACGCTGGACTATGCCGTTGGCAACCTGGGCAACCATGAATTTAACTACGGCCTGAAATACCTGCACGATGCGCTGGCCGGCGCGAAGTTCCCCTACGTTAACGCCAATATCATCGACGTTAAGACGCAAAAGCCGCTCTTTACCCCTTACCTGATTAAAGAGAGTGAAGTTGTCGATCGGGACGGTAAAAAGCAGACGCTGAAAATCGGCTATATCGGCTTCGTACCGCCGCAGATCATGACCTGGGATAAAGCCAACCTCGACGGCAAAGTGACCGTTAATGACATTACCGAAACCGCGCGCAAGTATGTGCCGGAAATGCGTGCGAAAGGCGCGGATGTCGTTGTCGTGGTGGCTCACTCAGGCCTGTCAGCCGACCCGTACCAGGCCATGGCGGAGAACTCCGTTTATTATCTGAGCGAAGTCCCGGGCGTTGACGCGATCCTGTTCGGCCACGCTCACGCCGTTTTCCCGGGCAAAGATTTTGCCAGCATTCAAGGGGCGGATATCGAGAAAGGGACGCTCAACGGCGTGCCGTCGGTGATGCCGGGCATGTGGGGCGACCACCTTGGCGTGGTGGATCTGGTGCTAAATAACGACAGCGGCAGCTGGAAGGTGACGCAGTCAAAAGCCGAAGCGCGCCCGATTTACGACGCGGCGGCTAAAAAATCCCTGGCCGCGGAAGATAAAAAGCTGGTCGACGTGCTGAAGCACGACCACGACGCCACCCGCGAATTCGTCAGCAAGCCGATCGGCAAATCCGCCGACAATATGTACAGCTTCCTGGCGCTGGTGCAGGACGATCCGACCGTTCAGGTAGTCAACATGGCCCAGAAAGCCTATGCCGAACACTTTGTTCAGGGCGATCCGGATCTGGCAAAACTGCCGGTGCTGTCTGCCGCTGCGCCATTCAAAGTGGGCGGACGCAAGAACGACCCGGCAAGCTATGTTGAGGTCGAAAAAGGCCAGCTGACCTTCCGTAACGCCGCCGATCTCTATCTCTACCCGAATACCCTGGTAGTGGTTAAAGCCACGGGGAAAGAGGTGAAGGAGTGGCTGGAGTGCTCCGCCGGACAGTTTAACCAGATCGACCCGAAGAGCAGTAAACCACAGCCGCTGATTAACTGGGACGGCTTCCGCACCTACAACTTCGACGTGATCGACGGCGTAAATTACCAGATTGACGTCACCCAGCCGGCGAAATATGACGGCGAATGCCAGGCGATTAACCCGCAGGCCGAACGCATCAAAAACCTGACGTTCAACGGCAAGGCGATTGACCCGAATGCAACCTTCCTGGTGGTGACCAATAACTACCGCGCCTACGGCGGCAAGTTTGCCGGTACGGGCGATAGCCACATCGCTTTTGCCTCGCCGGACGAAAACCGCTCGGTGCTGGCGGCGTGGATCGGCGCGGAGTCGAAGAAGGCGGGCGAAATTCACCCGGCGGTGGATAACAACTGGCGTCTTGCGCCAATCCACAGCGATGCGAAACTGGATATCCGCTTTGAAACGTCACCGTCCGATAAAGCAGCCGCGTTTATTAAGGATAAGGCGCAGTATCCGATGAAGAAGGTTGCGACGGATGATATCGGGTTCGCGATTTATCAGGTGGATTTGAGCAGGTAGCGGTGATTGTGCCGGGTAAGGCGAAACCGCCACCCGGCTTTTACGCCGCACGCTCATCCCGATTCGCCATCACCTTCGGCGTATTGACTTCAATCCAGTCCGCCAGCGCGGCGACTTTCTCGCTCACCTCGATGCCCATCGGTGTCAGGCTATACTCGACGTGCGGCGGCACGACCGGATACGACACGCGATCGACAAACCCGTCCTGCTCCAGCGCCTGAAGCGACTGGGACAGCATCTTTTCGCTCACCCCGCCCATTTTATGGCGCAGCTCGCTAAAACGGTGCGTTCCTCCGCGCAGAGCCAGCAGGATCAGCACGCCCCATCGGCTGGTAACGTGTTTAAGCACCTCCCGTGAAGGGCACTGTTCCGCGAAGAGATTGCCATCGCGCATTTGCTCGCTGAGCGTTGGGATCGTTTTTTTCATACTTACCTTTTTGTACGTACTTACTAAAAGTTAGCTATGGTGATAGTGTGCCACAACACCAGACAAACACGAAGGAGATTTATCATGATCGCGATTACCGGCGCTACCGGCCAGCTTGGTCAGCACGTTATTGAAGAACTGCTGAAAACCGTTCCAGCAAACCAGATTGTTGCCATTGTTCGTAACCCGGCGAAAGCTGAAGCGTTAAGCAACCAGGGTATTGTGGTTCGTCAGGCGGATTACACCGACAAGGCCGCCTTTACTGCCGCGCTGAGCGGCGTGGAAAAGCTGCTGCTCATCTCCTCCAGCGAAGTGGGCCAGCGCGCGACCCAGCACCAGAACGTTATCAACGCCGCCAAAGCGGCAGGCGTGAAATTTATCGCCTACACCAGCCTGCTGCACGCGGATAAATCACCGCTGGGTCTGCACGTTGAACATGTCGCCACTGAAAAAGCGCTGGCGGCGTCCGGCATTCCCTATGCCCTGCTGCGCAACGGCTGGTACACCGAAAACTACCTGGCGAGCGCGCCGCCTGCGCTGGAACACGGCGTATTCATTGGTGCCGCAGGCGAAGGAAAAATTGCCTCCGCCACCCGCGCAGACTATGCCGCGGCGGCCGCCAAAGTGATCGCTGAAGAGGGTCATGCGGGCAAGGTATACGAACTGGCAGGCGACCACGGCTGGACATTGAGCGAGCTGGCGGCGGAACTGAGCAAGCAGAGCGGTAAACCTGTGGCGTATCAAAACCTGAGCGAAGCGGACTTTGCAGCCGCATTGAAGAGCGTGGGTTTACCCGCCGGGCTGGCGGATATGCTGGCGGACTCCGACGTGGGCGCGTCCAAAGGCGGCCTGTTTGACGACAGCCGTACCCTGAGCAAGCTGATTGGCCGCCCGACTACACCGCTGGCGGAGAGCGTCAAAGCCATTCTGTAATTGTTACGGATTGGTTATTTTTTGTGGCATCCCCTCGGGTCATCTCTGATAATGTAGTGATGACCCATGAGGAGGCTCATCGTGCAAGGCGTACCGGAACAGTTTATTGATGAGAGAGACAGCGCGCGCTTTCGCCATCTGGCGCAGCTGCCGGGCCTTGAACTCTATCACGCGCATATCTCTGACTACGCCTTTGAGCCCCACACCCATGAAGCCTTCGGCATCGGCACCATCGAAACCGGCGCCGAACGCTTTCGCTATCGCGGCACCCAGCATCTCGCACCTGAAAAATCCGTTGTTACCATGAACCCGGACGAGATCCATACCGGGGAGTCCGCGACCGAAGACGGCTGGCGCTACCGGATGGTCTACATCGAACCCGATCTTCTGGAAGAGGTAACCGGCCTGCGCCACTGGTGGTTCAGCGACGTAACCCGTTACGACCCGCAGCGCTCTCAGCAGATCGGCAGGCTAATTTACGGCCTGTGGCATACGGACGATCCGCTGGCGCAAAAAGGCTTATTGCTGGATCTGATCGAGACCTTTCAGCCGCTAGCCCATCACGCGCCGAAGGTTCAGGAAGGCGCACACCGGTTCGAGCGCGTGCGCGAGTATTTGCACGACAACTATATGCACGCCCTGACGCTGGACGAACTGGCGAACGTTGTCTCGCTCAGCCCGTACCATTTCCAGCGCCAGTTCAAAGCCCATTTTCACGTTACGCCGCACCAGATGTTGATGGCCATCCGCCTGTGGCGCGCCAAGGCGTTTCTCACCCACGGTATGCCCGCCGCCGAAGTCGCCGCCGCAACGGGGCTGACCGACCAGTCGCATTTAACCCGCGCCTTCACCCGCCGCTACGGCATTACGCCCGTGCGCTACCAGAAACAGGTCACCCGGCGCTAATGCGCAATCTCATACAATACGCGCGCGTTTCCCCCTTCTAGACTGAGTGCAGAGTAAATCAATGTGGATGGAAAAATGATTAGCGGCGTGTTGTATGCCCTGCTTGCAGGTCTGATGTGGGGGCTGATCTTTGTCGGCCCTCTGATCGTGCCGGAATACCCGGCGATATTGCAGTCTACCGGACGTTATCTGGCGCTCGGGCTGATTGCCCTTCCTCTGGCATGGCTGGGGCGTACGCGCTTGCGACAGCTCAGCCGTCAGGACTGGGGCACCGCGCTGGCGCTGACCATGATGGGCAATCTCATCTATTACGTCTGCCTGGCAAGCGCCATTCAGCGAACCGGAGCGCCGGTGTCGACCATGATTATCGGCACGCTGCCGGTGGTCATCCCCATCTTCGCGAATCTGCTTTATAGCCATCGGGACGGCAAGCTGGCGTGGTCGAAAATGATACCCGCCCTGGCCTGCACCGCCGTGGGGCTGGTGTGCGTCAATATCGCCGAGCTGCGCCACGGCCTGGCAGACTTCAGCTTATGGCGTTACGGTTCGGGGATCGTTTTAGCGTTCATCTCGGTCGCGTGCTGGGCCTGGTACGCCCTGCGCAATGCGCGCTGGCTGCGGGAGAATCCGGATAAACACCCGATGATGTGGGCAACGGCGCAGGCGCTGGTCACGCTCCCCGTCTCGTTAGTGGGGTATGCCGGCGCATGCCTCTGGCTGGGCCATCAGCAGCCGGAATTTGCCCAGCCCTTCGGGCCAAGACCCTGGGTCTTTATTGGCTTAATGGTTGCGATTGCGGTGCTGTGCTCCTGGGTGGGCGCGCTGTGCTGGAACATTGCCAGCCAGAAGCTGCCGACGGTGATCTTAGGGCCGCTGATTGTGTTCGAAACCCTGGCCGGGCTGCTGTACACCTTCCTGATGCGCCAGAGCGTGCCGCCGCTGTTAACGGCCTGCGGGATCGCGCTGCTGGTGGTGGGGGTGGTGATGGCGGTAAGAGCGAAGCCGGAAAAACCGAGGGTCGTTCCGGCTTCGGAGGTGTGATTTTGCCGGGTGGCGGCTACGCCTTACCCGGCATGATGTTAAAACGTTTCCCAGTTCGCTTCAGGCGCCGTCGCTGCTGGCTGCGCTTTTGGCACATAGGTTTTCACCGGTGCCGCTTTGACCGCCTGATTACGCGTTATTTTGAACACCGCTACCGCTTCGTTCAGGCGTGCGGCCTGATCTTCCAGCGCCGCCGCTGCCGCCGCAGACTCCTCCACCAGCGAGGCGTTCTGCTGGGTCACGCGGTCCATCTCGGCTACCGCCTGACCAACCTGGTCGATACCGCGGCTCTGCTCGTCAGAGGCAGAGGCAATTTCGCCCATGATGTCGGTCACGCGGGTAACCGCGTTAACGATTTCCGCCATCGTCGCGCCCGCTTCGTTCACCAGCTGCGAGCCGGCGTTCACGCGCTCGCCGGAATCATCGATCAGCGCCTTAATCTCTTTCGCCGCCTGGGCGCTGCGCTGGGCAAGCGTGCGTACTTCTCCTGCAACCACCGCAAAGCCACGGCCCTGCTCGCCCGCACGCGCCGCTTCCACCGCCGCGTTCAGCGCCAGAATGTTGGTCTGGAAGGCAATGCCGTCGATAACGTTAGTAATTTGCGCGATTTTGCTGGAGCTGGTGGCGATCTCGTCCATGGTGCGCACCACCCCTTCCACCACGTTACCGCCCTTCTTCGCGGTTGAGGAGGCATCCAGCGCCAGACGAGACGCCTGACGCGCGTTATCCGCGTTCTGCTTCACGGTGGCGGTCAGCTGTTCCATGCTGGCTGCCGTCTCTTCCAGAGACGCGGCCTGCTGCTCGGTACGGGAAGAGAGGTCGTTGCTGCCCGCCGAGATTTCACCCGCACCGGTATAGATGGTGTCTGCGCCTTCACGCACCACGCCCACAGTGTTCGCCAGCGAGGTTTGCATCTCCTGCACGTTGCGCGCCAGGATAGCCATTTCGTTTTTGCCTTCAGCCTGAATCGGCTGGGTTAAATCCCCTGCCGCGATGGCGCGGATATGGTTGATCACCTCTTCCAGCGGCAGCAGCAGCACCCGGCGCATGGCGATCCAGCTGGAGATAATCACCGCAATGACGAGGATCATGACGGCAGAAAGGATCCACAGGATGCGCTTGTAGTCGCTTTCGTTATCCTGAATGCCTTTACTGGTGAGCGCAGCCTGCGCCTCGCGCCACTCGCGATAGACCTTTTGCATTGCCGTCTGCTTCTGTTCGGCATTCTGCTTGAACATATCTTCCAGGTTGCCCTGGCCCAGCAGAACGTTCATTTGCGTCAACGTGGCGGAGTAGATGCGGTACTGCTCTTCCAGCCGATCGGCCAGGTTCTCATCCAGACCCGGGGTATTCGGCAGGGCGTAGTATTTGTCGTAATGGACCTGCGCATTGGCCAGCAGATTTTTCGCGGTGTTAACCAGCTCGTTCAGCTGTCCGCCGTTAATCTGAGAGGCCATGCTGCTTTGCAGACGCAGCATCCCGCGGTTTAGCGTGACGCGCGCCTGGTTCAGGCTGATCCAGGCGTCGGTAAATTCCGCCACGTTCTGGCTGGAAAGCTGCGACACGGTGAAGTTGTCTTTATCGTTATTCAGCGCGTTGATAAAGATACCCGCGGAAATCACTTGCATGATGCCGAGCACAAGCAGCACCGAAATAAGAAGAGTAATGACTTTTATACGTTTAAACATGCGTTGCCTTTGTTATATGCAGGTTTGTCTGACGTGTATCTATCGGCACGCGCGGCGGGTTGTTTACTGTTTCTCCACCTTTAAAAACTTTCTAAACCACTTTCCTAAATCCATTCAGGGAGTTAAACGGGACATTTTTTTGTGATCCGTGTCGCACTTTCCCCCTTCCCTCTAAAGGGTTATAGCGCCGCCTTAAAGATGCATTTAATATGCATCTTATATTTTTAATGACGAGGTAACTGCTATGGCCTTTCGCGACCAACCCCTCGGCGAGCTGGCGCTCTCCATCCCTCGCGCTTCCGCGCTGTTCCGTAAATACGATATGGATTACTGCTGCGGCGGTAAGCAAACGCTGGCGCGAGCGGCCTCGCGCAAGGAACTGGACGTGGAGGCTATCGAAGCGGAGCTGGCGCTGCTGGCTGAACAGCCTGTTGAAAAAGACTGGCGCACCGCCCCGCTCGCGGAAATCATCGACCATATCATCGTGCGTTACCACGACCGCCACCGTGAACAGCTGCCTGAGCTGATCCTGCAGGCAACGAAAGTTGAGCGCGTACATGCCGACAAGCCTTCCGTGCCGCGCGGTCTGGCAAAATACCTGACCATGCTGCATGAAGAGCTTTCCAGCCACATGATGAAAGAAGAGCAGATCCTCTTCCCGATGATTAAACAGGGAATGGGAAGCCAGGCGATGGGGCCTATCAGCGTAATGGAAAGCGAGCACGATGACGCGGGCGAACTGCTGGATGTGATCAAACACACCACTAACAACGTCACGCCGCCGCCGGAAGCGTGCACCACCTGGAAAGCAATGTACAACGGCATTAACGAGATGATTGACGACCTGATGGAGCACATCAGTCTTGAGAATAACGTGCTGTTCCCGCGGGCATTGTCGGGGGAATAAAAAAGCCCGGTGGCGCTAGCGCTTACCGGGCCTACAACGTCCTCGAACATAGGCCGGGTAAGCGTCAGCGCCACCCGGCAGCATGCTTAACGCATGCCTGTCATACGTTTCTTACCGATAAACAGCCAGCCCAGCCCCAGCGCGATAAACCACAGCGGCGTGACGATCAGCGCCTGACGGGTGTCATCTTCGAGCGTCAGCAGCACCAGCACGAACACGAAGAACGCCATGCACACCCAGCACATCAGCTTGCCCAACGGCATCTTGTAGATCGACTTCTCATGCAGGTGCGGACGCTGTTTGCGGTACACCAGGTACGAGCACAGGATAATGGTCCAGACGAACATGAACAGGATCGCCGACACGGTGGTGATCATGGTAAACGCGCCAATTACGCTTGGGTTCACGTAGAGCATCACCACACCACCCAGCAGGCACATGCAGGAGAAGGTCAGCCCTTTCGCCGGTACCGCACGTTTAGAGAGTTTCGCAAAGGCGCTCGGCGCTACGCCCTCCTGCGCCAGACCAAACAGCATACGGCTGGTTGAGAACACGCCGCTGTTCGCAGACGATGCCGCAGAGGTCAGCACCACGAAGTTAATCAGGCTCGCCGCAGCAGGCAGCCCTACCAGCACGAACAGCTCAACGAACGGGCTCTTGCTGGGCACCACGGAACTCCACGGCGTAACGGACATGATGATGATCAGCGCGAAGACGTAGAACATGATGATACGCACCGGTATGGAGTTGATGGCGCGCGGCAGGGACTTCTCCGGATCTTTGGTTTCCGCAGCGGTCGTTCCGACAAGCTCAATCCCCACAAACGCAAACACCGCAATCTGGAAGCCCGCAAAGAAGCCGCTGATGCCTTTCGGGAACCAGCCACCGTCATTCCACAGATGGGTGAAGGACGCCTGAACGCCCGTTGGCGACTGGAAGTGCGTCAGGACCATCACCAGGCCCACCACAATCAGCCCCACGATAGCGACAATCTTGATCATCGCGAACCAGAACTCCATCTCACCGAACATTTTCACGGTGGCGAGGTTGAGGCTCAGCAGCAGAATAATCACCGCCAGCGAGGCGACCCAGTCCGACAGCCCCGGGAACCAGAACTGCGCATAAGCGGTAATCGCCACGACGTCCGCCATGCCGGTGACCACCCAGCAGAACCAGTAGGTCCAGCCGGTAAAGTAGCCCGCCCACGGGCCGAGCAGGTCCGACGCGAAGTCGCTGAAGGATTTGTATTCGAGGTTCGAGAGCAGCAATTCACCCATTGCGCGCATCACGAAGAAGAGCATAAAACCGATGATCATATAAACGAAGATGATCGACGGCCCGGCAAGACTGATGGTTTTGCCCGACCCCATAAACAGCCCGGTGCCGATGGCACCACCGATGGCGATAAGCTGTATATGACGGTTTGTGAGATTGCGCCGTAGCGACTGTTCAGACGTCGCCTCTTCTGCAGCGGCGACTTTGACCTGATCTACCATGTAATTTTTCCTGTTTATGCCTGTCTGTGTTGTTAAGGCTCTTCTGGCCTTTAAAAACGTCAAATAAATGACGGTCCCTTCGTAAGGGTTTATCGATATTAGGTAAGAATCGGCGGGATGAATACTATGATTTAGATATTATGTTAATAATATGTTGAAAGTGAGTGTCATATCACTCATACAGCGCGAAACAGCTCACAAAAATACACGCAACAGTTTCGTTTGCAAGATAAAATGTTGATTCCGTCGTAACTATGGGTTTTATCACTATTTTCCTCTCCCCGGGCGGAGAGAGGAAATAAGAAAAGTCGATTACAGGATTTCCAGCAGCTCGACTTCAAAGACCAGGGTGCTGAATGGCGGGATGGACGCGCCAGCGCCACGCTCGCCGTAAGCCAGGTTGTGCGGGATGGTCAGTTCCCATTTAGAACCCACTGGCATCAGGGTCAGGGCTTCGATCCAGCCCGCGATTACGCCGTTGACCGGGAACTCAGCCGGTTCGCCGCGCGCCACGGAGCTGTCGAACACGGTACCGTCGATCAGCTTACCGGTGTAGTGCACGCGAACGTGGTCGGTACGCGCCGGGATAGCGCCGTCGCCCTGGTTGATCACGCGGAACTGCAGGCCGGATTCGGTGCTGTTCACGCCTTCGCGCTCGCGGTTCTCTTCCAGATATTTCACGCCTTCGGCTGCCATCTCTTCGAAGCGCGCGCGACGCACGGCGTCAGCACGTTCGTGGATTTCACGCAGCGCACGATGCACAACGTCAACCGGAACGGCAGGCTGTTTACCTTCCAGCGCATCAGCGATACCCGCCACCAGCGCTTCAGGTAACAGACCTTCCAGGCCGGATTCGCTCAGCTGCTGTCCTACCTGCAAGCCGATACCGTAACTTGCCTGCGCTTCGATAGTGTCAAAAGTCGGGGTGGTCATGGGTTTTCCTTCCATCACATTTAAAGTAGCGGGCAGCATATCAGCCATGCCCTTATGGGTAAAACTTTGTCTGAAGTTAAGGTGACAAACCGCGACGAAACAGAAACAATAGAGACAACCAGGATTAATCCCGAACTGATGTCACGGATGTCCGGTTTGCTACGTCGTTCAGGCAGTTAGCGAACTATACTTCGAAGCACAGGATATAAAAGACGCGGAGCAGGAGGAGAGCCATGCCCGGGCGATTTGAACTGAAACCTACCCTGGCGAAAATCTGGCAGGCGCCGGACAATTTTCGCATTATGGACCCGCTGCCTCCTCTGCACCGCAGGGGGATCATCATTGGTGCGCTGATGGTGATCGTGGGCTTCCTGCTTCCTTCCGGCGGTGATGATGTTGATACCGCGCCGGTCACCCGCAATGCGCAGCTGGATCTTCAGTCGCAAACGCGGCCGCAGCCTGACGCGCAGCCGATGCAGACGCAGCTGGTAACCCCGTCTAACGATCCGGGTCAGGTCGCGCCTGTTGAACCCGAACCCGTTCAGGATGAACAGGAGCAGGCCGCAGCGCCGTCTGAGCCGCAAACCCAGCAGCCGACCGGCATCGAGCAGCAGTGGCGTTCCTATCGCGTGGAGCCGGGCAAAACCCTGGCACAGCTTTTCCGCGACCACAACCTGCCGCCGACCGACGTGTATGCCATGGCAAAAGTGGAAGGCGCAGGTAAACCGCTGAGTAACTTACAGAACGGCCAGATGGTGCAGATTCGCCAGAACGCCAGCGGGGTGGTCACCGGGCTGACCATTGATACCGGAAATGGGCAGCAGGTGCTGTTTACCCGCCAGCCGGACGGCAGTTTCATCAGAGCACGTTAATGGCGTATGCCGGGTAAGGCGAAGCCGCCACCCGGCACTTTTGTTCTCAGGCACTCCGTTTATTCACCCACCAGATCCCCGAGCAGACCAGCACCAGCGCAATCGCGTATTTGATATCCAGAATGTTTTCGCCGAGGAAAATGGCGGAAAGCACCGTCCCTGCAACAGGAATGACAAAGTTGAACGGAGCAATCATGCTTACCCGGTTCACTTTCAGCAGCGCGCTCCACAGGGCGAACGCCACCGATGAGAGCAGCGTCAGATACCCCAGCACCGCAACGGCCTTCATGCTGTGCACTTCCAGCGTTCCGCCCGTGGCATAACCTCCCGCAACCAGCGCAGCTCCGCCTATCGCCAGCTGCCAGCCGGTCATCACCGTTGGGTCGACGGTCTGGGAAATACGTTTCCCGTAAAGCGTGGCGGCAGAGAGAATAAAAGCCGCCAGCACCACAAAGCCGTCGCCTTTCCAGATAAACTGGAAATCGCTCAACCCACTGTGAAAATTCACCAGCATCACCCCGGCAAACCCAAGAATACAGCCCAGCGTTTTGTTATAGCTGAGTTTGTCATTGTGGTAGATAAAGTGCGCCAGCAGTACGCTGAAGAAAGTCCCGGTGGCGTTCATGATTGAGCCGTTTACCCCCGTCGTGTAGGCCAGTCCTATATAGAAGAATGTGTACTGAATGGTGGTCTGGGTCAGCCCGAGGATCGTGAGCTGGCCAAACTGCGCGGGCGTGAGCCTGCCAATCGGTTTGCGCTGGGCCAGCGCAAACAGCAGCAGCAAGGCACCGGCAAACAGAAAACGGTATCCGGCAAAAACGACTTTGGAGGGAATATCATCGGTCGCGATCTGAAAGAGTTCGTAGCCATTTTTAATGGCCGGGTACGAGCTCCCCCAAAGCAGGCAGCAGAGCGTGGCGCAGGCGTAGGCCACATGTCGACGGGCAAAGACGGGCGTGGGCAGAGCGGTATCCATGACAAATCTCATAAATAAAATTGCGTTTCAATTTATTATCAGAGAATGCGTCAGGAATAGCTACCATACGAGATAAAAAGAGAATTTCCGGTAGCCTTAAAAAAGCAAAACGCCGGCACAAGGCCGGCGCTTCGACGCAAGCAGAGTAAAAAATTACTCAGCTACAACGTTAACAACCAGTTTAGCGAACACTTCGCTGTGAACCTGGAAGTCAACTTCGTGCTCACCAGTGGTACGCAGAACGCCGTTCGGCATGCGAACTTCGCTCTTAGCCACTTTAACGCCTGCTGCAGTAACTGCATCAGCGATATCGCGGGTACCGATGGAACCGAACAGTTTACCTTCGTCGCCAGCTTTGGAAGCGATGGTAACAGTGCCCAGTGCGTTGATTGCTTCAGCGCGAGCGTTAGCAGCCGCCAGAACGTCAGCCAGTTTGGCTTCCAGTTCAGCGCGACGTGCTTCGAAAAACTCTACGTTTTTCTTAGTAGCTGGAACAGCTTTACCCTGTGGAACCAGGAAGTTACGAGCGTAGCCCGCTTTAACGTTAACCTGATCACCCAGGCTGCCCAGGTTTGCTACTTTATCAAGCAGAATAACTTGCATTACCTTATCCTCTTAAAGTCGTATTAATGGACCGTGCCCGATTACTGATGACGATCAGTGTACGGCAGCAGGGACAGGTAGCGAGCGCGTTTGATAGCGCGAGCCAGCTGACGCTGATATTTTGCACGAGTACCGGTGATACGGCTTGGGACAATCTTACCGCTTTCGGTGATGTAGTTTTTCAGCGTTGCGATATCTTTATAGTCGATCTCTTGAACGCCTTCCGCGGTGAAACGGCAGAACTTGCGACGACGGAAATAACGTGCCATATGGCTAGTCTCCAGTATCTATCAAATCAATCTGCTCGGCATGCAGAACCATTTTGCTCAGGCCGTTCTTTGCCTTGTGGCAAGAGATGAACCCCTGAACGATTACTGCGCTACCGACCGTTAAACTGTGAGTAATGGCCTGGTTTTCGTGTCCGCTAATAATAACGGGCATTTGGCACCACGCCTGCCGGTGAAACCCGGCTTCCTCTTGCACAGAACGATGCTCAAGCACGAACTGGCAATGCGGAATTCCTGATGGACTGACCTTTCGAAGGGGAGCCCTGCATACGATGCCGGACAACGCCAGACGGTTGGTCATCAGAAATTACTCTTCAGAATCCCCAGCATCAGAATCATCTGCGGTTTCGTTTGCGAAATCATCGCGACGCTCACGGCGCTCGTCTTTCGCTTTAACCATCGGAGATGCTTCGGTAACTGCGTTTTTGGTACGCATAACCATGCTGCGGATAACGGCATCGTTGAAGCGGAAGGTAGTTTCCAGCTCATCGATCACTTCCTGCGGCGCTTCAACGTTCATCAGAACGTAGTGTGCTTTGTGCAGTTTGTTGATCGGGTAAGCCAGCTGACGGCGGCCCCAGTCTTCCAGACGGTGGATCGTACCTTCTGCACCAGTGATGGCAGCAGAGTAACGCTCGATCATACCCGGAACCTGTTCGCTCTGGTCAGGATGGACCATAAAAACGATTTCGTAATGACGCATCGAATTGCTCCTTACGGATTATTCAGCCTCCTGTCTGGGTCAGCCGAGGCCCGGGGAGGCAAGGAACGTGTTAAAGGTCGGCTGAAAAATTGACGCGTCATAATACTTGCCCCCCCCAGGAAACTCAAGCTGATTGCACAAATAATTCGCACAAAGCGTAAAGCTGGTCTAAGTGGGTGATTTAAAATTAATCGCATCAGGAAGCGTTGTTTTTTTGAACAACTGCATCAGAAATGGTCACGCATCCCCGCCGGAGGAATGATTACACTTTAATCAGAGATCAGCTGAATTAAAGAAGGAGTATTCCCCTCACACAGCACGCAGTCGTGGAGCGCATATCATGAAAAAAATCGCAGCAGCCATAATGGCGGCGCTTTTGCTCAGTGCAAATGCGATGGCAGCCATCAAAATAGACGGCCGGCAGGCCAGAAACATGGATGATGTGCATAGCTTAGGCGTAATCTATATCAATCATAATTTCGCCACTGAAAGCGAAGCAGATCGGGCACTAAATGAAGAGACCGATGCCCAGGGCGCAACCTATTACCACGTGATGTTAACCCGTGAGCCCGGCAGCAATGGCAATATGCACGCCAGTGCAGATATCTACCGGTAACCCTTAACGCTAGCACCAGGAAAGCCAACAACGAGAACATAGCCATAGTTGACGTTGCCCCCTGTCCGGGGGCTTTTTTTTGTGAATGGCTCCGGAATACCACCGGTTACAACTGTTTTCGGTATTCCAGAGCACTTATTCACTTCTGCCCGTAGTAGGCATTCGGGCCGTGCTTGCGCATGAAATGCTTGTTCATCAGGTAATCGTCAATGCCCTGAAGCTGTGGGTTGATGCCGCGGGCAATCCACGCCATGCGCGCCACTTCCTCCATGACAACCGCATTATGAACGGCGTCGTGGGCATCTTTTCCCCAGGCGAACGGGCCGTGCTGATAGACCACAATACCCGGCGTATGCAGCGGTTCGCTTTCACCCAACGTTTCGATGATGACCTTCCCGGTGTTGAGCTCGTATTCGCCTTCCACTTCAGCCTGCGTTAATGCGCGCGTGCAGGGGATGTCGCCAAAGAAGTAGTCCGCATGCGTTGTTCCCAGCGCCGGAATCGCCAGCCCCGCCTGTGCCCAGGCGGTGGCGTGCGTGGAGTGGGTATGCACAACGCCACCCAGCGATGGATAACGCTGGTACAGCGCCAGATGGGTCGCCGTATCAGAAGAAGGACGCCATTTGCCCTCAACGACGTTTCCTTCGAGGTCGACCACCACCATATCGTCCGCTTTCATGGTTTCATACGCCACGCCGCTCGGCTTGATCACAACCAGACCTTGTTCACGGTCGATGGCGCTCACGTTGCCCCAGGTGAACGTTACCAGGCCATAGCGCGGCAGATCCATATTGGCCTCAAAGACCTGCTGTTTCAGCTTAAGCATGTTCAGCCTCCAGTAACCCCGCGCGCGCCATACGCTCGCGCACCCAGTCCCGCGCTTTTGCCACTTCCGCAGCCGGATCGTCTGACGTTTCGCTCCACATCTCAATCAGATAAGGGCCGCAATACCCTGTCTGTTTGAGCGTCTCGAAGCACCGTTCGAAATCCACCACCCCGGTGCCGAACGGTACGTTTTTAAACACGCCAGGGCGGGTATCTTTGACGTGCACCGCCACGATATGCCCGATGCCCGCCTGCAGCTCCATCTGCACGTCGTTATCCCAGGCCGACAGATTGCCGATATCCGGATAAAGCTGGAACCAGGGGTTATTCAGATAGTGCGCATAGCCCAGCGCCTTGCTGATGGAGTTCATCAACGGGTAGTCCATGATCTCCATCGCCAGCGTGACCTGCGCGCGGCTTGCCATCTCAACGCTCTCTTTCAGGCCGTCACGGAAACGACGGCGCGTTTCGTCGTTGGCTTCCTGATAGTAGACGTCGTAACCCGCCAGCTGGATCACGCGGATGCCGACATCCTGCGCAAAACGAATGGCTTTGCGCATGATCTCCAGCCCTTCAGCGCGCACGGCATCGTCTTCACTGCCGAGCGGAAAACGGCGGTGGGCGCTCAGACACATGGACGGCACGCGCACGCCGGTTTCGGCAATGGCGCCCACCAGCGCCAGGCGCTGCTCGCGACGCCAGTCCAGGCGAGAAAGGCGCACATCCGTCTCATCCACGGACATTTCGACAAAATCGAAACCCAGCTGTTTTGCCAGCCGTAACCGCTCCAGCCAGCACTCCCCTGCAGGGAGTGCCTTTTCATAGATGCCAAGCGGGACCTGTTTTGACAACATACCCGCTCCTTAACCCCAAAGCTGAGCGATTGAGCGTTTGAACTGACGCGCCGCTTCCACCGGAGATGCCGCGTCGCGAATGCTGCGGCCAGCGATAAAGACGTGAATAGGGATGCCCTGGAACAGCGGCAGATCTTCCAGCGCCAGGCCACCGGTGACGGTGACTTTGAAGCCCATATCCGCCAGACGCTTAATCGCGCTGATATCCGCTTCGCCCCACGCCACGCCTGCGGCTTGCGCATCGCGGCTGCGGTGATACACCACCTGCTGGATGCCCGCATCGCGCCACTCCTGCGCCTGCTCCCAGGTCCAGAAGCCGGTCAGTTCAATCTGCACGTCGCCGTTAAACTCTTTTGCCACGTCCAGCGCGCCTTTGGCGGTGTTGATATCCGCACAGCAGATCACGGTGACCCAGTCGGCGTTGGCTTCAAAGCACATGCGGGAAAGGATTTTGCCTGCGTCAGCAATCTTGGCATCCGCCAGCACGATTTTGTGCGGATAGAGCGCTTTCAGGTCACGAACGGCGCGCACGCCTTCGCCCACGCACAGAATGGTCCCCACTTCGATGATATCCACCTCTTCCGCAATCAGGCGGGTGGTTTCGTAAGCGTGAGACAGCGTCTGGTTATCCAGCGCAACTTGCAACATTGGTAATGACATGTTCAATTCCTCTTAAACGGCCGCCGCAGTGGCGTTATCAATTAAATCCAGCACTTCCTGCGCGGTGCGGCAGGCGCGTAAACGGTCAAAATTGGCTTCGTCATCAAACAGATTGACGATCTGCATGATGCCCACCTCCTGGTGGGTGTTGGCATCAACGGCCGCCATGGTGATGAGAATGTCGACCGGGTCGTTATCTTCGTGGTTGAACACCAGCGGCGTTTTCAGGGTCACCAGCGCAAAACCGGTTTTCTTGACGCCCTCTTCCGGGCGGCCGTGCGGCATGGCCAGGCCCGGCGCAATCACGAAATAGGGGCCGTGCTGCGCCACGCCATCCAGAATGGCCTGGTAATAGCGCGGCTCGACAACGTCCGCTTTAACCAGCAGATCCACACTCAGCTTCACCGCTTCCTGCCAGGTGCTGGCGTCGGCCTGTAAAAGGATGGCGTTATTCTCTGCCAGCGAATCACGTAGTTTCATGTGGCGTCCTTACTTCACGTCTTGTGGGAAGTGTTCTTTGATCACTTCCAGCAGTTTTGGCCCGAAATCCGCAGGCGAGAGCATGTTGCGCACGCCTACCACATATTTGTTGCCCGACACGCTAATCTCACCGGCAATATGAGTTGAAGCGATGATGATGTCCGCGCCGTTCAGTTCACTTTTGTATTCACCCACTGCGCAGCTGTTCACCGTGTGGTCGATGTTTGACTGGGTCAAAAACTGGTCCACTTTCATCTTCATGATCATGGAGCTACCTTGCCCATTGCCACACACAGCCAGGATACGTACGGTCATAATCGAAACTCCTTAATGAGCAGACACTTCTGCTGTTTGTTTTTCCGCATCTTCTTCAGCTCGCAGCGAACGGCCAGCGAAGAACATATAAGCCAGAGCAATCAGGATGATGACGGCCATAAAGGCCAGACCGACGGAGGCAAAGCCCTGCATCATCGGTGGGGCCAGAATTGACCAGTCCGCCATGCCCATCCAGGCGCTCATACCGGTGAGCTTGACCGCCCACACGCAACCGAAGATTTCCACCATGCCCATCACCAGGCAGATCTTGAGCGCCGCGCGCCAGCCGCCGAAGTGGTTAGCAAACACACCAATGGTGGCGTTGGAGAAGAACATCGGGATAAAGCCAGGAATGATCAGGATTGAGGAGCCGCAGCCCACCAGGATGCCCACCGCAATCAGCTGGCCGATGGTGCCCCACATAAAGCCCCAGACGACGGCGTTTGGCGCAAAGCTATAGATAGCCGCACAGTCAATCGCCAGTACCGCACCAGGGATCAGGCGCTGAGAGATGCCGTTAAAGGCCTCCGACAGCTCGGCGACGAACATACGCACGCCCTGAGTGATGATGAAAATCGCTACCGCGAAGGAGAAACCGGTCTGCAGGATATAGACCGTCCAGTGGGTTTTACCCGCCATCGCCTGCACGACGTCAATGCCGAAAGAGAGCAGAATGGCGCCGAAGAAGATGGTCATCACAATCGCGGTGGAGACGATGTTGTCGTGGAAGATATTCAACCAGCCAGGCAGTTTGAGGTCTTCGACACTCTCCTCTTTTTTGCCCAGGTACGGCGCAACTTTATAGGCAATCCAGGAGGCGAACTGCTGTTGGTGGCCGATGGAGAAGCCACAGCCGTCAGTCACTTCCTGGGTTGGCTTGTACATCATGTTGGAGGTGATACCCCAGTAGAGCGAGACCAGCACCGCGGTGCAGATAATCGTGGTCCACATGGAGTAACCGAAGATATAGAGAGAAACCGCGATCAGCCCCGCCTGCTGGAACATGATGTGCCCGGTGAGCATGATGGTGCGAATGCCGGTAATGCGGCGCAGGAGCACGTAAATGATGTTCAGCGCCAGCGCGAGCAGCACCGCATACCCCACCCAGCTATAGGCATCACCCATGCGATCGATGGTCGCCATCATTGAGGCGTAGGTATCAGAGATAGCGCCGTTGATGCCATACACTTCCGACATTTTGGCTACGACCGGCTTAAACGTGCTGGTCAGAATGCCTGACCCCGCCTGCAACAGCATGAAGCCGATAATGGTTTTGATGGTGCCTTTAATAATCACGCTGACGCTTTTGCGCAGCAGGATGTACCCCAGGCACGTCACGATACCCAGCAACAGCGGGGCGTTGGTCATTACCTGATTAAAGAAAACGGTAAAGACGTTGTAGAGGATCTCCATAACTCTCTCCAGAAATGAGAACACGAGGGGCAATCCCTGTGCGGTTGGTGCCATCACTCTATTAATCACAAATAATCACCACAAGATTGCATTTGATTATTTGTGACGCATCACGCAATTTATTTCCATGCTGTTAGTAATGATTTTCACTACCGCATCACAAAAATAAATTAATCCTTATAATTCATCAAATTAATGTTTAATGCAGGATAGTCTAACAAGTAAAGAGTGGAGAGTCCGTGAAGTCGCGCAGATAAAATTCCGCATTTTCACCATTGCAAAGCACGTCAAATAGTGCCAGCATAAATCATAACGAATCACCATGTGATTACTTTTGATTAAACCAGGAGTTAAAACGATGAGTAAAGTGAAAACCATTACCCGTGAATCATGGATTCTGAGCACCTTTCCGGAGTGGGGTAGCTGGCTGAACGAAGAGATCGAGCAGGAACAGGTTGCTCCTGGCACGTTTGCAATGTGGTGGCTGGGCTGCACCGGTATCTGGCTGAAATCTGAAGGCGGCGCCAATATCTGCGTCGATTTCTGGTGCGGCACCGGCAAACAGAGCCACGGTAACCCGCTGATGAAAAAAGGCCACCAGATGCAGCGTATGGCCGGCGTGGAAAAGCTCCAGCCGAACCTGCGCACCACGCCGTTTGTGCTTGATCCTTTTGCCATTCGCCAGATCGATGCCGTGCTTTCTACTCACGATCACAACGACCATATCGACGTGAACGTGGCGGCAGCGGTGATGCAAAACTGCGCGGACGACGTACCGTTTATCGGGCCGCAAACCTGCGTAGATCTCTGGATTGGCTGGGGCGTGCCTAAAGAGCGCTGCATCGTGATGAAGCCTGGCGACGTGGTGAAAATTAAAGACATTGAAATCCACGCGCTGGATGCCTTTGACCGTACCGCGCTGATTACCCTGCCGGCCGACCAGAAGGCTGCTGGGGTACTGCCAGACGGCATGGACGAACGTGCGGTGAATTACCTGTTCAAGACGCCGGGCGGCTCCCTGTATCACAGCGGTGATTCCCACTACTCTAACTATTACGCGAAGCACGGCAACGAATATCAGATTGACGTGGCGCTGGGCTCGTACGGGGAAAACCCGCGCGGTATTACGGACAAAATGACCAGCGCCGATATGCTGCGCATGGCGGAAGCGCTCAACACCAAAGTAGTGATCCCGTTCCACCACGATATCTGGTCAAACTTCCAGGCCGATCCGCAAGAGATCCGCGTGCTGTGGGAGATGAAAAAAGACCGCCTGAAGTACGGCTTCAAGCCCTTTATCTGGCAGGTAGGCGGCAAGTTCACCTGGCCGCTGGACAAAGACAATCTCGAGTATCACTACCCGCGCGGCTTCGATGATTGCTTCACCATTGAGCCGGATCTCCCGTTTAAATCCTTCCTCTGATTGTGAGGCCACATCGCCAGACCCTGTGTCTGGCGATTTCATATTTATTTTAGTAATTTCACGCTATTTCAAATATCATCTTTTCAAATCAATTCTTATCGGAATAGCTCATGACGGAAGCGCAACGGCATCAAATTTTACTGGAACTCCTGGCGCAAACAGGGTTTATCACCGTCGAGAAAGTGATCGAACGTTTAGGGATCTCCCCCGCCACCGCGCGGCGAGACATCAACAAGCTGGATGAGAGCGGCAAGTTGAAAAAAGTCCGCAACGGCGCAGAAGCCATCAGCCAGCAGCGTCCACGCTGGTCGCCGATGAATATTCATCAGGCGCAGAATCACGATGAAAAAGTACGGATTGCCAGAGCGGCGTCGCAGCTGGTGAACCCCGGTGAGAGCGTCGTTATCAACTGCGGCTCCACGGCGTTTTTGCTGGGCCGTGAAATGTGCGGCAAGCCGGTGCAAATCATTACCAACTATTTGCCGCTGGCTAACTACCTGATCGATCAGGAACATGAAAGCGTGGTGATCATGGGCGGCCAGTACAACAAAAGCCAGTCCATCACGCTCAGCCCGCAGGACAGCGAAAACAGTCTCTACGCCGGGCACTGGATGTTTACCAGCGGCAAAGGCCTGACCGCTGACGGCCTGTATAAAACCGATATGCTGACCGCGATGGCGGAACAAAACATGCTCAACGTGGTGGGCAAGCTCGTTGTGCTGGTCGACAGCAGCAAAGTCGGTGAACGCGCAGGCATGCTGTTCAGCCGCGCAGAACAGATCGACATGGTGATCACCGGCAAAGGGGCGAACCCCGAGATCCTCCAGAAGCTGGAAGATCAAGGAGTGAAAGTCCTGCGCGTTTAAAGATGCTTGCGGAAAAACGCCACCGTGGCGTCCAGCGCCGCTGGCGTGATGCGGTGGCGGACGCCTGATTCCCACAAACAGGTCAGATTAGCGTCCAGTCCTTCATTCTTTAACGCCTGCTGCAGGCGGAAGGTTCCATCGGGCGGGACAACATCGTCCGCATCACCGTGCCATAGCAGCAGCGGGCGATCGGCCAGGCGCGGCAATGCCCGGGTCACTTCCCACTCTGCCAGCATCGGCGTAATTTCCGTTAAATCCTGAGGGGGGAAAAGCGTCTTCGCCAGCGAGGTAAAATAGCCCGAGCCCATCAGACAGGCAACAGACCGCACGTCAGGATGATGCGTCATAATTCCCAGCGCCGTCATGCCGCCCATCGACGCCCCGGCCACCGCCAGCCGATTATCGGCCACCAGCCCTGCCTCATAGAGCGCATCGCGCAACCCGGCAAACTCGGTCAGGCTGCCGTGCAGAATGTGCCAGAACTGCCCCAGTCGCGCCCGCTCATTGCCCGTAAAGCGCGCGCCGTGGTCAGGCGCATCCGGCATTACCACGCGAAAACCCGCCTGAGCCAGCGCCACTGCAAAATAACTGTAAACCAGTTTCGATGAGGTAAACCCATGATAAAAAACCACAACAGGCAGCGATTTATCACGTTTCCCTGCCGGCACAGCGTGTAAAATTTCATGGTCGCCGAGATGGCGTATTTCAATTTCAATCATTGTCGACCCTGTACGAATGAATGATTCATAATGTTGAGAACTGGATTACGGTTTGACGCTATTTTCATTCGAAAATTACGTCCCAGATAACACTTCGGGAACATTCCCCCAAAACTAAATTCGCAGACAACTACACTATGGCTAACAGGAAACGAGATATGGTTATGCACAGGTTTGCTGCTTTATTGCTGGTGTTTCTGCTCAGCGGCTGTAGCGCACTGCAGGGTACACCGCAACCCGCTCCCCCGGTTGCCGATCATCCGCAGGAGATTCGTCGTAATCAGACGGAAGGATTACAGCGAATGGGCACCGTCTCCGCGCTCGTTCGCGGTTCGCCGGATGACGCAGAAGACGCAATAAAGGCACAAGCAGTCGCTGCCAAAGCAGATTATTACGTCATTATTATGATCGACGAAACCATCATAACGGGACAGTGGTATTCACAAGCCATTTTGTACCGGAAATAATGGTTTACCTTTGAACGACATTTACACTGCTTTGCGTCCATAGACATTTTCCTGTCCACAATAAACTCCATGCCAGCGACAAGGAATGGGAGTTTATTCGCGAAGGATTGCCCGGCGGATACCGGAAATATGTGAAATGGAGCTGACGATGAAACGAACTCTTGCTTTGACCTCTCTGTTGCTCTCTGCAGGCCTGGTGAGCACCACCGCGCAGTCAGCAGAATTCGCCAGTGCGGATTGCGTAACAGGTCTGAATGAAATAGGCCAGATCTCCGTCAATAACATTCCGGGGAGCCCGCAAGACGTTGAACGTATCGTGGCATTAAAGGCCGATGAACAGGGCGCGTCATGGTATCGCATCATCCAGATGCAGGAAGATAACCATATCGACCAGTGGCGGGTACAGGCCATTCTCTACGTATAAATCCTTCCTGATAAAAGCCACTTATTTTTAGTGGATTTTCGTTTTTGCAAATTTTTTATCTAATTTAAAACCATTCTAAAACAATAAAATAACATTTTGTTACATTAATTCAGTAAACGTAATCTCCGCTCTGCCGTTGAAGAACCATACCTTTTCAATGATGAGCAATTTATGATCAATGTTTTCCGCCGTGCGGGCCTTGGAACAAAGCTGTCGCTGCTGACGGGCGTCAGTGTCGCCACGCTGTTTCTGCTTTTCACTTTCCTGCTCAGCCAAAAAGCCAGCCAGCAGCTTGAAGCCCTCGCGGTAGAAGATCTGCATAATCAGTCCACCGGTATGGTCGACATGGTGCAGATGTTTAATACCAGCCTGAGCGAAGAAGTCGAAAGCTACACCAGACTGTTTACGACATTTCTGCCTCAGCCGTTTAGCGTCGATACTCAGCAGACCCGGACCATAAACGGGCTCGCCGTTCCCCTGCTGAAAGGGGGCGACGCTGAACTCCATGAAAATACAACGTTTTCTGATGATTTCCTGAGCCGTACGGGAGCGATCTCAACGCTGTTTGTTCGCAGCGGTAACGACTTCATTCGCGTTGCCACCTCCCTGCGCAAAGAGAATGGCGATCGCGCTATGGGAACGGTTCTGGACACGAGCAGCCCGGCGTTTGCCTCCGTCACGAAAGGCGAGGTGTACCGCGGCCTGGCGCTCCTGTTTGGCAAGCGCTACATAACCCAGTACCAGCCCGTGAAGAACAGTGAAGGTCAGGTTATCGGGATCATCTTCGTTGGGGTGGATATCACTCACTCCTGGAATGTCATGCGCGAGAAAATCCTCAACCGCCGCCTGGGCGAGAGCGGGCACTTCTTCGTGCTGGACCGCAGCAACGGCAAAACGCGCGGTCAGTATCTGTTCCACGCCAGCGAAGAGGGAAAACTGCCGAAGTGGGATAGCGCCACCCAACAGCAGCTGTTGAGCGATTCCTCAGGCACGCTGGAACGCGTAAGCGACGACGGTCGCACGCTGAAAATGGCCTATACGCCGCTGCCCGGCTGGAACTGGACCATCGTCGGTGAAGTGGATAAATCAGTCCTGCTCTCAAGCGTTAACGCCATGCGCGACCGTTTCCTGCTGGCCGGCGTAGCGTTGTCCGTCCTCTTCGCGGGCCTGTTTGTGGTGCTTATTCGCCGGATGCTGACCCGTCCGCTGCGTAACGTGATTGACCTTGCCCGCCAGTATGCCGCGGGCGATTTACGCTCCAGCCTGCCCGTGACCCGCCAGGATGAGGTTGGCCAGCTGGTTGAAGCCATTAACGGTATCGGTGATGGGCTACAAAAAATTGTCCTGCAGGTCCGCGAGGCCGCGGGCGAGATCCATCTGGGCACCAATGCGCTGGCCTCCGATACCGGAGACATCTCCGAGCAGATCAACAAGCAGGCCAGCAGCGTTGAAGAGACCTCCGCCAGCATGGAGCAACTGGCCGCGACCGTGCAGCAAAATGCCGCCAACATGGAGCAAACGCAGCAGCTGGTAGGTGAAACCTCGCGCGCGGTTCATCAGGGTGGTGAAACGGTGACCCATGCGGTTGCCACCATGGACGACATTCGCGAAGCGTCAAAACGTATCGAAGACATCACCCGCGTGATCGAGTCCATCGCGTTCCAGACTAATATTCTGGCGCTGAATGCGGCGGTAGAAGCGGCACGCGCAGGCGAGCATGGAAAAGGTTTTGCTGTGGTCGCGCAGGAAGTTCGCGCCCTGGCAGGTCGAAGCGCCAACGCGGTGAAGGAGATTGAACATCTGATTGGCGATACCCTACGAAAAGTGGGCGAAGGCCACGCGCTGTCTGAACAGACGCGTCTGGCGATGGATTCCATCATCGTTCATATCGACAACATCAGCCAGCTGGTCACGGAGATTAACCACGCGTCACGCGAGCAGTCCGCGGGGATCGGCCAGGTCAATCTTGCCATGACCCACATTGGCGAAGCGTCGCATATCAATGCCGATCGCATCTCACGCAGCGAGCAAACCGCACGCACGCTGCGCGAGAAAGGGTCACACCTTACCCAACTGGTCAGCCTGTTCCAGCTTAAACGCTAGCCAACCCTGCCCGTGGCGCGCAGCAGCAGATCGCTTTGCACCTGCTCATTCATGAGCGTACCGCCACGGGTATCCAGCATCATGCGGCACCACGCCTGCGCCATGGGCGGCGATGCGTGCCGCAGCATCTGGCTGCCGGTCCCCAGCAAAAAGAGCTGCTGAGCGATCTCCCTCCCCTGTGCCTCCTGCGGTTTACGCAGCTTTTGCTGAAGCTGCCGCCAGCTGCGGTCAAAGTGTCTGTCCTGCCCTTTGACCTGGGCAAACTCGTCGGCAAGCAGGTCGTGGATACCTGGCTGCTTCGCCAGCACACGCAGCACGTCCAGGCACATGATATTGCCCGATCCTTCCCAGATGCTGTTCACCGGCATCTCACGATACAGGCGTGGAAGTTCACTCTCCTCGCAGTACCCGACGCCACCGAGTGCCTCCATCGCCTCCGCCACGAACGGAATGCCCCCTTTGCACACGCTGAATTTTGCGGCCGGGGTAAAAAGCCGCGCCCAGGCGGCCTCCTGCGGGTCGGTGCGGTTATCCCACGCCCGGGCCAGACGGAACAACAGCGCCGTGTGTCCCTCCAGCACCAGTGCCATACGGCTTAGCACTTCACGCATTAGCGGCTGATCGATAAGATTTTTGCCGAAGGTCTGACGCTGATGGGCGTGGTACAGCGCCACGGAAAGCGCCCGGCGCATTAGCCCGTGGCTGCCCAGCGCGCAGTCGAAGCGCGTCAGCCCGCCCATCTTCAGGATTTGCCGCACGCCTTCTCCCTCTTCACCCAGCAGCCAGCCGGAGGCATCGAGGAACTCCGCCTCGCTGCTGGCGTTCGAGCGGTTGCCGAGCTTGTCTTTCAGACGTTCCAGCCGTACGGCGTTGCGCTGTCCGTCGGGTAAGAAACGCGGGACAAAGAAGCAGGACAAACCGCCTTTCGCCTGCGCCAGCACCAGATGCGCATCGCTCTGCGGCACGGAGAAAAACCACTTGTGGCCCACCAGACGGTAGCTGCCGTCGCTGCATTTTTCCGCTCTGGTGGTGTTGCTGAGCACGTCCGAGCCGCCCTGCTTTTCCGTCATTCCCATGCCGATCAGCAGGCCGCGCTTTTGCCCACCCGGCGCGAGATGGGGATCGTAACGGTCGCTCATCAGCGGCGTTAACCATTCATGAAACGGTTTGGGCAGCGACTGCTGCAACAGCGGCGTGGCGGCGAAGGTCATGGTCACCGGGCATAACGTCCCCGCTTCTACCTGAGCATGGAGCACGAAGCGCGCGGCCCTGGCGACGAAAGAACCTTTTCGTGCCTCTTCCTCCCATGCCAGATTATGTACCCGGTTAGCGCAGAGCCCCTGCATCAGCAGGTGCCATGCCGGATGAAAGCGGACGTCATCCAGCCGCTCTCCCGTGGGGTCGTAGCGTAATAGCTCCGGCGGATTCACGTTCGCCAGCCTGCCCAGCTCCAGCGACTCCGCCGTGCCTAACTGCTGTCCAATGCTGGCAAGAAGATCCATATCCCACTCGGCACCCTCGCGCGCAACCGCGTCGCGCAGGGCGCAGTCAGAGAGGAAAAGGTTGCTGTTAGAGAGTGGGGCTGGTTGATTAAAAACGGTATGGGTCTGCCAGTGCATGCTGTCTCCCTCCTTCAGTGGCAATGAAGGTAAGTATGGACAGACCGTATGAACGCTGCATGGGAGTGAGGTCACACGATGGCGATCCCGCTGATATCATTCGTGAAATAGCTCACAGAACATAAGAATAAACTATTTCATTACTCAGCTTATGTTGAATAATTTATTCTTAACCCGTCTTTGTGAGGATCGTTATGCAACAGGATGCGCACAAGCGAGCATTAATTGCAGGCTCCATTGGTAACTTTATCGAGTGGTATGAGTTTGCGGTCTACGGTTTTCTGGCGACCGTGATTGCGAAGAACTTCTTCCAGCTTGAGGGAGAGGCGGGACTGACCAGTCTGATCCTCACCTGGGCCTCGTTTGCCATTGCCTTCTTCTTCCGTCCGCTGGGTGCGGTGATATTTGGCCGCATTGGTGACAGGATAGGCCGAAAACCGACGCTGATTATTGTGCTGGTGCTAATGACGCTCGCCACCACGGCCATCGGCATCGTGCCCGTCTACGCCAGCATCGGCATTGCTGCACCGCTGATCGTTACGCTGCTGCGCATCCTGCAGGGCCTGTTCGCGGGCGGCGAGTACGGCGGTGCGGTCTCACTGATGACGGAGTTCGCCCCGCGTGGCAAGCGCGGTCTGTACGGCGCGTGGCAGTCCTTTACCGTGGCGCTCGGGCTGTTAGCGGGCGCAGGTATTGTCGCGCTGCTCTCTGCCCTCCTCACGCCTGAAGCCCTGCACGACTGGGGCTGGCGCATTCCATTCTTCCTTGCCCTGCCGATGGGCGTGGTCGCGCTGTGGCTGCGGGTGAGCATGGAAGAGACGCCGAGCTTTGTGCAACAGAAGGAAAAAGCGGTCATTGCTCAGGCCAGTACTTCCGCCACGCTCAAAACCATCCTGATGGGCATTGGCCGCGTGATGGTCTGGTCCGCGGCGGGGTATACCTACCTCGTGATCATGCCGACCTATCTGCAGTCTGCGCTGCACACCGGGTTTAATCAGGCGCTGCTGATAGCGGTGATTTCTAACATTGGGTTTGCGCTCACCATCATTCCGTCGGGAACGCTGAGCGACAGGATCGGGCGGCGAACGGTGATGATTATCGCCACCGTGCTACTGCTGATCCTCGCCCTGCCGCTGCTGAAAATTTTGCAGGCGGAATCCAGTACGATGGCGGTCAAAGCGATAGTGGTATTGATTGCGGGCGGTCTGGTGGGGATGCTGGCAGGGCCGGGGCCGGCGATGCTGTCTGAGATGTTCCCGACGCGCGTGCGCTATACCGGGCTGGGGCTGGCCTATTCGTTATCAAACGCGATTTTTTCGGGCTGTGCGGGGTTAACCATTACCGGGCTGATTAAGCAGACGGGCAACCTGGACATTCCGGCCTATTACGTGATGGCAACGGCGGTGGTGAGTATTTTCGCGCTAATGACGCTCAGGAAGGATGACCATTTACGGTCGTTAGAGGAGTGAGGTTGTCACCGTCTGGTGCCCTCACCCCGGCCCTCTCCCACGGGGAGAGGGAGAAAACACTAAAGGCCGTCCTTTGGACGGCCTTGCTGTTTATTCTCCGCGCTGGCGCACCGCTTCAAACAGGCAGATACCCGTTGCAACGGAAACGTTCAGAGACGACACGCTGCCCGCCATCGGGATGCTGATCAGCTCGTCGCAGTGCTCGCGCGTCAGACGACGCATGCCTTCACCTTCCGCCCCCATCACCAGCGCCAGACGGCCGGTCATTTTGCTCTGATACAGAGTATGATCCGCTTCGCCCGCGGTACCGACGATCCAGATATTCTCTTCCTGCAGCAGACGCATGGTGCGCGCCAGGTTGGTCACGCGGATCAGCGGAACGTTTTCCGCCGCGCCGCAGGCCACTTTCTTCGCCGTCGCGTTCAGTTGGGCAGAGCGATCTTTCGGTACGATCACCGCGTGCACGCCCGCCGCATCCGCGCTGCGCAGGCACGCGCCGAGGTTATGTGGATCGGTGACGCCATCGAGGATCAGGAAGAACGGATTCTCCAGCTCAGCAATCAGATCCGGCAGATCGTTTTCCTGATACTGACGGCCCGGCTTCACGCGGGCAATGATCCCCTGGTGCACCGCGCCTTCGCTTTTCTCATCCAGGAACTGGCGGTTCGCCAGCTGGATCACCACGCCCTGCGCTTCCAGCGCGTGGATCAGCGGCATCAGACGTTTGTCTTCACGACCTTTCAGAATAAACACTTCCTGAAAACGCTCCGGTGCGCGCTCGAGAAGGGCCTGCACCGCGTGGATGCCGTAAATCATTTCACTCATTGATGGTTCTCGTAATAAATATTTCCCCTCTCCCGGTTGGGGAGAGGGTCAGGGTGAGGGGAGAATTACTCCGCCTGCTTTTTCTTGGCTGCGCGCTTCGCTTTTGTCGCGGCAGCGATTTTCTGCGTCTTCGCGGAAGGCTTTTTCGCTGAGCGAGCCTCTTTCTTCGCCGCCTTTGGCTTCTGTTTCTTCTCGCCGCGGAACGCGCTGTCCGGCTCGAAGTTTACCTTTTTGCCCGCCTGGCGACGTTTACCGCTCGCTTTGCCGTTTCCGCCTTTTTTCGCCCTTTCACGCTCGGTTTTACCGACGTTACGCGGCGCGCGCTCGCTGGAGATCAGGCTGAAGTCGATTTTACGGTCGTCCATATTCACGGCTTCGACCTTCACTTCCACGCGATCGCCCAGACGGTAGGTCTGGCCGCCTGATTCGCCAATCAGACGCTGGCCGACCTGGTCGAAGCGGTAGTAGTCGTTATCCAGGCTGGAGACGTGCACCAGACCGTCGATAAACAGCTCATCCAGACGAACGAAGAAACCAAAGCCGGTCACGCTGGCAATCACGCCCTTAAAGACGTTGCCCACCTGATCCAGCATAAAGTCACACTTCAGCCAGTCCGCCACGTCGCGCGTCGCTTCATCCGCACGGCGCTCGGTCATGGAACAGTGCTGACCCAGTTGCAGCATCTCTTCCATCGAGTAGTGATACCCACCGGTTTCAGTCGTGTTGCCTTTATGGCCCTGCTCGTGCGCCAGCAGATACTTGATCGCACGGTGCAGTGACAGATCCGGATAACGGCGGATCGGCGAGGTAAAGTGCGCGTAAGACTGCAGCGCCAGGCCGAAGTGCCCCCGGTTTTCCGGATCGTAAATCGCCTGCTTCATGGAGCGCAGCAGCATCGTCTGCAGCATTTCCGCGTCAGGACGGTCGCTAATGGATTCCAGCAGTTCGGCGTAATCGCGTGGCTCTGGCTTATTACCGCCAGGCAGCTCCAGGCCGAGCTCAGCCAGCACGGAGCGGAACGACGTAATGGCTTCCGTGGTCGGCTTATCGTGAATACGGAACAGCGCAGGTTCTTTGGCTTTCTCAACGAAGCGTGCCGCCGAGATATTCGCCAGAATCATACACTCTTCGATCAGCTTGTGCGCATCGTTACGCTGGGTCTGTTCGATACGCTCAATGCGGCGCTCGGCGTTGAAGATAAACTTCGCTTCTTCGCTCTCAAAGGAGATACCGCCGCGCTCTTCGCGCGCCTGCTCCAGCGTTTTGTAGAGGTTATGCAGCTCTTCAATGTGTTTAACCAGCGGCGCGTACTGCTCGCGAAGGTCCTGGTCGCCCTGCAGCATATGCCAGACCTTGGTATAGGTCAGACGCGCGTGCGAGCTCATTACCGCTTCGTAGAATTTGTAGCCCGTTAAGCGCCCTTTGGTGGAGATGGTCATCTCACATACCATACAGAGACGGTCAACCTGCGGATTCAGGGAGCACAGGCCGTTGGAGAGCACTTCCGGCAGCATCGGTACCACCTGCGACGGGAAGTAGACCGAGGTACCGCGGCTGCGCGCTTCGTTATCCAGCGGCGTGTGCGGACGCACGTAGTAGCTTACGTCAGCGATAGCAACCCACAGACGCCAGCCGCCGCCGCGTTTTTTCTCGCAGTACACGGCATCATCGAAGTCGCGGGCGTCTTCACCATCAATGGTGACCAGCGGCAGACTGCGGAGATCCACACGGCCCGCTTTGGACTCTTCCGGTACTTCTTCGCGCAGGTTTTCGATCTGCTCTTCGACCGCTTTCGGCCAGACGTACGGAATTTCATGGGTACGCAGCGCCATATCGACGGCCATGCCGGTGCCCATGTTATCGCCCAGCACTTCGACGATTTTACCGACCGCTTTGGTGCGACGGGTCGGACGTTGGGTGAGTTCAACCACCACCACAAAGCCCATACGCGCGCCCATCACCTCTTCAGGTGGGATCAGAATATCGAAGCTCAAACGGCTGTCGTCCGGCACCACGAAGCCTACGCCCGCATCGGTAAAGTAGCGGCCCACAATCTGGCTGGTTTTTGGCACCAGCACGCGAACCACGCGTGCTTCGCGGCGGCCTTTACGGTCTGCACCCAGCGGCTGCGCCAGGATCTGGTCGCCGTGGATGCACATTTTCATCTGTTCGGATGAGAGGTAAAGGTCGTCCTTACGGCCTTCCACGCGCAGGAAGCCAAAGCCATCGCGGTGACCAATGACGGTCCCTTTCAGCAGATCGAGGCGTTCCGGCAGCGCGTAGCACTGGCGGCGGGTAAAGACCAGTTGCCCGTCACGCTCCATCGCGCGCAGGCGGCGGCGAAGGGCTTCAATTTGCTCTTCACCTTCAATATTTAATTCAACGGCAAGTTCTTCACGATTGGCGGGTTTTTCGCGTTTTGTTAAGTGTTCAATGATGAACTCGCGGCTGGGGATAGGATTCGCGTATTTTTCGGCTTCGCGTTCCTGGAAAGGATCTTGTGACATGTCGGTTCCTCCGTTGTCAGCTCCGGTGGAAATTTTCTTCATTCCACCAGCAATAATTTATAAAGCGGTTGATTCTCTTCAACCAAATCGGCCAGCGTATAGTTATCCAGTTCCTTGAGAAAACTTTGCACGGCCTTAGAAAGCGCCTGTTTCAGGCGGCAAGCGGGCGTAATGTGGCAGAACGCGCTGCTGCAGTTCACCAGAGACAAGGGCTCCAGCTCGCGTACCACATCCCCGATACGAATACTCTGTGCCGGTTTACCAAGACGGATCCCTCCATTCTTCCCGCGGACGGCAGCAACGTATCCGGCACGGCTAAGTTGATTGATTATTTTGACCATATGATTACGGGACACACCGTATACCTCTGTGACTTCAGAGATACTGGTCATCTTCCCTTCGGGTAACGACGCCATGTAAATCAGCGCGCGTAAGCCGTAATCGGTGAAACTTGTTAACTGCACATCAACCTCAGGAAAAAGGGAAAACGCGGTCAAACCGCAGAGATATTCATTAATGATGATAAACCAGCCAGATAGTTAGCGGCTAATTTATTTGACAGACGGGGCGAAAAAGCGGAGATCCAGGAGCGGTCGCCGGTTGGCGCTACGCTTATCCGGCCTACGGGTCTCCCCGCAGGCCAGCAGTCACGAAGATTATGCGTCGAACGGGTCGCGCAGGATCATCGTTTCAGTACGATCCGGGCCGGTAGAAATAATATCGATCGGCACTTCGGTCAGTTCTTCAATGCGCTTGATGTAATCCAGCGCAGCCTGCGGCAGGCCGCTACGCTCTTTCACACCAAAGGTGGTCTCAGACCAGCCCGGCATAGTTTCGTAGATTGGCTCAATGCCTTCCCAGTCGTCAGCAGCCAGCGGAGTGGTGGTCACTTCGCGGCCATCTGGCATACGGTAGCCTACGCAGATTTTCACTTCTTTCAGGCCGTCCAGTACGTCCAGCTTGGTCAGGCAGAAGCCAGACAGGGAGTTGATCTGCACTGCGCGACGCACGGCAACCGCATCCAGCCAGCCGGTACGACGACGACGACCGGTGGTCGCGCCAAACTCGTTACCCTGCTTGCACAGGAACTCGCCGGTTTCATCAAACAGTTCGGTCGGGAATGGACCCGCACCTACGCGAGTAGAGTACGCTTTGATGATACCCAGAACGTAATCCACATAACGTGGACCCAGGCCAGAGCCGGTCGCCACGCCACCCGCGGTGGTGTTAGAAGAAGTAACGTACGGATAGGTACCGTGGTCGATGTCCAGCAGCGTACCCTGCGCACCTTCGAACATGACGAAATCGCCACGCTTGCGCGCCTGGTCCAGCAGATCGGATACATCAACAACCATACCGGTCAGAATGTCTGCAATCGCCATGACGTCATCCAGCACTTTCTGGTAGTCAACAGCGTCAGCTTTGTAGAAGTTCACCAGCTGGAAGTTGTGATATTCCATCACTTCTTTCAGTTTTTCAGCGAAGGTCGCTTTGTCGAAGAGGTCACCGACGCGCAGACCGCGACGTGCAACTTTATCTTCGTAAGCCGGGCCGATACCACGACCGGTGGTGCCGATCGCTTTCGCGCCACGCGCTTTTTCACGCGCCACGTCCAGCGCCACGTGATAGTCCAGGATCAGCGGGCAGGCTTCGGAGAGCAGCAGACGCTCACGAACAGGGATACCACGGTCTTCCAGACCTTTCATCTCTTTCATCAGCGCAGCAGGAGACAGCACAACGCCGTTACCGATGATGCTGGTGACGTTTTCGCGAAGAATGCCTGATGGAATAAGATGGAGGACGGTTTTTTCACCGTTGATTACGAGAGTATGGCCTGCGTTGTGACCGCCCTGGTAGCGTACAACATATTTAGCCCGTTCAGTCAGAAGATCGACAATCTTCCCTTTACCTTCGTCACCCCATTGGGTGCCCAGTACGACGACGTTGTTACCCATTTTTTTCAAAATCACCGTTTGCTTAAAAATGGATTCTACCATCGCTTTTTCAGATATACAGCACTTTTTGACCTTAAAATACGCCAATTGCGGCTAGTTTTTGATCAGCCAATCGTTTTCCTCAACATGTAGTAGATAACGATACCGGCAACCACAAGACCACCGCCGAAACGACGCAAAATATTATCCGGTAGCTGGCTCATGGTCGCGATCATACGACGCCACGCGCGCGGATAGAGCATCGGGCCGAGACCTTCCAGCACCAGAACCAGGGCCAGCGCGAGCCAGATCGTTGAATTCATTTTTTCATCCTTATAAAAGAAAACCACCGCTCCGTTGGGAGCGGTGGTTTGAATACTCAAACGAGCCTGAGTTTATCGCGTTGCGTTGGTCGGCGTCTTCATATAACGGAAGAAATCGCTGTCCGGGCTGAGCACCATCACATCCTGGTTGCTCTTAAAGCTATTCTCGTAAGCGCGCAGGCTACGGATAAAGGCGTAGAAGTCTGGATCCTGGCTGAATGCATCGGCAAACAGCTTCGCCGCTTCCGCATCGCCTTCACCGCGCAGGATACGGCCCTGACGTTCAGATTCCGCCAGCGTCTTGGTCACTTCATAGTCCGCTGCCGCACGCAGTTTTTCAGCCTCTTCCTGACCCTGTGAACGATGACGACGGGCAACCGCTTCACGCTCGGCGCGCATACGGTTGTAGATCGCCTCGGACACTTCCGCTGGCAGGTTGATCTGCTTGATACGCACGTCAACCACTTCGATACCCAGCGCCGCCATACTGTTCGGGTTGATCACCGGCACTTTACCGTTGGTTTCAGCCTGAACGCGTTCGGCCGCTTTAGCAATCGCGTCATCCGCTGCTGGCGTCGCCACTTCGTCTTCGGTGCCCGCTGTACCGGAGTTCAGCGCATCGCGCACTTCCAGGGTCAGACGACCGCGGGAGTCGGTCACGATGTCTTTCACATCAAGACGACCAATTTCAGAACGCAGACGGTCAGAGAACTTACGTTTCAGCAGCACTTCTGCCTGAGACACGTCACCGCCGCCCGTTGCCAGGAAGTAACGGCTGAAATCGCTGATGCGCCATTTGATGTAAGAATCAACGATCAGGTCTTTCTTCTCTTTGGTCACGAAACGGTCGGCCTGGTTATCCATGGTCTGGATACGCGCATCAAGCGTTTTCACAGACTGAATGAACGGCACCTTGAAGTGCAGGCCCGGCTCGTAAATCACCGGACGTTTGTCGCCATCACGCACGACGCTGCTGAACTGGAACTTGATCCCACGCTCGCCCTCTTTCACCACAAAGATCGAGGTATACAGCACGACCAGTACGATGACGATGATCGCAATAACTGACTTACGCATCCTTATTCCCCCTGACGCTGGTAGTCGTTACGCTGCGCGTTAGCACGGCGTTGGTCCATAATGTCACCATCGTTCGAAGAAGGCGTTGTGTTCGCGCTGGAGCTGCCTGATGAGGCTGGCGGCAGACGCAGGAGGTTGTTCGCTCCGCTGGTGTCTTTCGCTGCCGGTGCAGAACCGCCTTTCAGCATCTGATCCAGCGGCAGAACCATCAGGTTCCCGCCTTTGCTGTCGTTAACCAGCACTTTGCGGGTGTGGCTCAGCACTTTTTCCATAGTCTCGATATACAGACGCTCGCGGGTAATTTCCGGGGCGGCTTTGTATTCCGGCAGGATGCGCGCGAAGCGAGCCACTTCACCCTGAGCTTCCAGGATGGTCTGGGTCTTATACGCACGCGCCTCTTCCAGAATACGCTGCGCCTGACCGTTAGCACGCGGCTGAACTTCGTTGGTGTACGCTTCTGCTTCGCGGATGTACTGCTGTTCGTTTTCACGGGCAGCAATCGCATCGTCAAACGCGGCCTTCACCTCTTCCGGCGGACGTGCAGCCTGGAAGTTGACGTCCAGCAGGGTGATACCCATGTTGTACGGACGAATCGTCTCTTCCAGCTCGCGCTGGGTATCGCTACGAATAACGGTACGACCTTCGGTCAGGATGCGGTCCATGGTGTATTTGCCGATCACACCACGCAGGGCGCTGTCGGTCGCCTGACGCAGGCTGTCATCGGCGCTGGTCACGCTAAACAGATAACGCTCAGGATCGGTCACGCGGTACTGCACGTTCATCTCTACGCGCACCACGTTCTCGTCAGACGTCAGCATCACGCCGGAGGCGGCCAGTTCACGGACGGACTCCACGTTAACTGCGGTCACGTCATCAATGAAGGTCGGCTTCCAGTTCAGGCCCGGCTCCACCAGATGGCTGAACTTACCGAAACGGGTAACCACGCCGCGTTCTGCTTCTTTAATGGTGTAGAACCCGCTGGCTGCCCAGACGATCACCAGCCCGGCAGCAACGATGCCCACCAGGCGGCCACCTAATTGCGGGCGCGGTCCCTGGCTGGAACTACCACCCGAGCCAGAACCTTTTCCTCCGCCAAGGCTACCAAGCTTTTTGCTCAGCTTGCGGAAGATATCATCCAGATCCGGCGGCCCCTGCTCGCGACCACCTTTGTTGCCATTTCCCCCAGAGTTGCCGCCTTGATTATTGCTGCTTCCCCACGGGTCGCGGTCTTGTCCGTTATTACCGGGCTGATTCCACGCCATGTATATGCTCCATATTTGTTATGCAAGGGCGAATTTTTCAGGCTTCCCCTTTCTGATCAGACGATATAGTCCGCCAGCGCAGGTTCTTGTTTACAGAGGCGACGCCAGTCAACGATCGGCATACGCACCTGCATCCCCACGCTGCCGTCATCCTCCATCCACTCTTTTTCTATCGCCTGAAGCTGATAAAACCGGCTGCGCAGCCTGCCTTCCTGTGGCGGCAGTCGCAGCGTGTGCTGAGCTACCTCACCGGAAAGACGTTCTGTCAAAGCCTGGAAAAGCAGTGGCACACCGATTCCGGCCTGAGCAGAAAGCCAGACCCGAATCGGTTTGTTCTCTTCATCACGGTCGATACGCGGTTCGAAATCCTCCAGCATATCGATCTTATTCATCACCAACAGGGTGGGAATTTCGTGGGCGTCAATTTCTTCCAGCACCACGTTCACCGCGTCGATGTTCTCCTGCACGCGTACGTCAGCCGCATCAATCACGTGCAGCAGCAGGGTCGCCTGACGCGTCTCCTGCAACGTCGCCTTAAACGCCGCCACCAGATCGTGCGGCAGATGGCGGATAAACCCTACGGTATCCGCCAGCACTGTTTCACCCACGTCTGAAACGTCAATGCGGCGCAGCGTCGGGTCCAGGGTCGCAAACAGCTGGTCTGCGGCATACACCTGGGCCTCGGTTATCTGGTTAAACAGGGTGGATTTACCGGCGTTGGTATAGCCCACCAGCGACACCGTGGGGATGTCGGCTTTGGTTCGCGCCCGACGCCCCTGTTCACGCTGTTTCTCGACACGTTCCAGACGTGAGAGGATCTGGGTAATACGGCCACGCAGCAAACGGCGGTCGGTTTCGAGCTGGGTTTCACCCGGACCGCGCAAACCAATCCCGCCTTTTTGTCTTTCAAGGTGGGTCCAGCCACGCACCAGACGCGTCGCTAGATGGCGCAACTGCGCCAGCTCAACCTGCAGTTTCCCCTCGTGGGTACGGGCACGCTGAGCAAAAATGTCTAAAATCAATCCCGTGCGATCGATAACACGGCACTCGCAGAGAGCTTCCAGGTTGCGCTCCTGGGCTGGAGACAGCGCATGATCAAACAACACGACTGACGCGCCGGTTGCTTTTACGGCATCCGCAATTTCTACTGCTTTACCTTCACCAACAAAATACTTTGGGTGCGGCGCTTTACGGCTACCGGTAATCACCTGCATTGCTTCGACACCGGCGGAAGAGACCAGAGATTCAAACTCCTGGAGGTCTTCCATATCTTTGTCTTGCGAAAAATAGATGTGTACCAGCACCGCCTGCTCACCGGCATCATAACGGTCAAACAAGCGTAAACCTCTCTAAAAAGATCAGCGGGGAACGCAGGATCCCTGGCTCCCCGTGTGGATAACAGCTAAAACCTTATTCGGTCTCGTCGCTGTCCTGCGCAGGAGCAGAAGAACCCTGCGCGTTGCTGCCATGATGGTAGTTACTGCCTGTGCCGCCGCCAGCGTTATTGCTGTGATGAGAGACCGGACGGGACGGAACAACAGTAGAGATAGCGTGCTTGTAGACCATCTGGCTGACCGTGTTTTTCAACAGGATCACGAACTGATCGAAAGACTCAATCTGACCTTGCAGCTTAATACCATTCACCAAATAAATAGAAACTGGAACACGTTCCCGACGCAATGCGTTCAGGAACGGATCTTGTAAAGATTGCCCCTTAGCCATTCTATCTTTTCCTTATATGCTTGTTTTGTACTTAGAACCTTGCGATTCTGAAAAATTGCGCACGATACGTCTCAATTGTACACATTCAGTGGGCGATATCACCAACAACCTCAATCACATCGTTTAACGCCTGTTGCGGTTTTTCACTGTCTAACCAGTGAACCCCCTCCCAACCGCGCAACCAGGTGATCTGGCGCTTCGCTAACTGTCTCGTGGCGCAAACACCTCGATAAACCATTTCATCGTATGAAATCTCACCTTCAAGATACGACCACATCTGGCGGTATCCCACACAACGAACGGAAGGCATATCCGTATGCAAATCTCCACGGGCAAATAGCGCCCGCACTTCTGCTTCAAAATCTGAAGCCAACATCTGATGAAAACGCTGCTCAATTCGTTGATGGAGCAGTTCACGGCTCGCCGGGGCGATGGCGAACTGATGCACCTGATACGGCAGAGCGTCTCCTGACGTTTGCGTCAGTTCCGTTAAAGTTTTACCCGAAATGAAAAAAACTTCCAGTGCCCGGGAAAGCCTTTGCGGATCGTTTGGATGGATTCGCGCCGCCGCAACCGGGTCAATCTCTGCCAGTTGCTTATGCAATGCGTCCCACCCCTGCTCTGCCGCCTGCTGCTCAATCTTTGCTCTGATTTCAGGATCTGCAGAAGGTAAGGGTGACAATCCTTCGAGCAGCGCCTTGAAGTAGAGCATGGTTCCGCCAACCAACAGCGGTATACGCCCCGCCGCCGTTATCTCGGCCATCTCAGCTAAGGCATCCCGGCGGAAATCCGCTGCGGAGTAAGCCTCTGCCGGGTCGAGAATATCCAGCAAACGGTGCGGTGCCGCACGCAGTTCGTCTGCGCCGGGCTTCGCCGTGCCGATGTCCATCCCTCGATAGATGAGGGCGGAATCAACGCTAATCAACTCTACAGGCAAAACTTTACGTAACTCAATGGCTAACGCTGTTTTGCCAGAGGCCGTTGGGCCCATTAAAAAAATTGCCTTTGGCAGGCTCGCCTTGCTTACGTCAGTCATGTTTCAGGGCGGTCATCGCCGTTTTTAAATCAACAGGTTGTAATAACCCACCCGGCGGCGCTTTCACCAGTTGTGGGCAGAGGCGTTCCACCTCCGCCAGCACGGTAATCGCCTGCGCCATACTCCACGGTGAATGTTCGCTGGCCAGATGACGGGCGATCCACTGCGCGGTGTTGGCAGCCTCCAACGATGTTTGCTGCGCCAGGTAGCCTATCAGTTCAGGAATCAAGTTTTGTAAATTTTGTTGGCGTAAGGGTAAAGGCACTGCGCGAATTGTCACATGTTGTGGTTCGAGCACAATTTCAATGCCCATTTGCGCCAGCTGGGCCTCTGCACGCTGCAATACCCTTGTTTCTTCAGCGGATATTTTCAGGCGAACCGGGATCAATAACGGCTGCGCACAGGCCGCATGTTCCCCCGGCGTCAGTTGCGCCTGCTTGAGCCAGCGTTCGGCAACCGGAAGCGCCAGAAGCAGCAGTTTGCCGTCGCGCTCAAGCAGGGCCATATCCGGTGCGATAATCGTCAGCACCCTGCCAAAACTCTGGCTATGGCCTTCAAGGGAAGGTGTCGCCACCGAAATGTGCTCTTTGCGCTCGACTGCGGGCGTTTCCAGCAGTTTACGGTACAGCGCCCCCTGCTGCTTCTGATAGCCGGGCTGAGCGTTCGGGTAGTTCACGCCCGTCGGACGCGGCGCGGCTCCTGCAGAGGAAAAACGCGGGGCGTCTGGTTCACGCGCGACGGCAGGCTCCGCAAAATGGTTGCGGCCCGCAGCAACACGGTTTTCCGGAATGGGGCGCGGTGCGGAGTCTTCTTTTTCCAGCGGCAGCGTGGGTTCAAGCTGCTGTTGCAGCACGCTCAGCACGCCCTGGTAGATAAAATCATGCACCAGACGCGACTGATGGAACCGTACTTCATGCTTGGCAGGATGGACGTTGACATCCACCTGATGCGGGTCGATCTCCAGATAAAGCACAAAGGCCGGTTGCTGATCGGCCCCGAGCTTGTCTTCGCAGGCCTGGCGAATGGCGTGATTAATGAGGCGGTCGCGCATCATGCGGCCATTCACGTAGCAATACTGAATTTCAGAATACGCCGCGCTACTGGCGTTCGGATCGGCCACCCAGCCGCGTAAAGCCAGATCGCCGTGCTGCCACTCGATAGCCAACGCCTGCTCCAGGAACGGCGTCCCGCAGATAGCGCCTAACCGTCGCTCTTTCTGACCACCTTCAGCCACCGCGCGGTACTGGCGCATCACCTTGCCGTTATGGCTGAGGTTGATGGTGACGTCGAAACGGGCGAGCGCAATTCGGCGGATGATCTCGTCGATATGGCCGAACTCGGTTTTTTCGGTACGCATAAACTTGCGGCGGGCGGGAGTATTGTAGAACAGGTCCAGAACTTCCAGCGTAGTACCGACAGGGTGCGCCGCGGGTTTGACCGTGACGTCCATATCCCGCCCTTCAGCGTAGGCCTGCCAGGCTTCCTGCTGTTCAGCGGTGCGGGAGGTCAGCGTTAAACGAGAAACCGAGCTGATACTGGCCAGCGCTTCGCCGCGAAAACCGAGGCTGATAATCGCTTCCAGGTCATCCAGAGAGGCAATTTTACTGGTGGCATGACGCGCCAGCGCCAGCGCCAGCTCCTCTTTTTTGATGCCGCAGCCGTTGTCGCGAATGCGGATAAGCTTTGCGCCGCCGCGTTCGATATCAATATCAATGCGGGTGGCGCCCGCATCGAGGCTATTTTCAACCAGCTCCTTCACCACCGACGCAGGGCGTTCCACCACCTCACCGGCGGCGATTTGGTTCGCGAGCTGCGGCGGCAGAACCTGAATCGGCATGAAATCTCCTTAATTTGTGGCGGTCAACCCACCCGGCTGCGCGGCGCTGGCCGTCTGGGCTGCTCCGCCCTGCGGCGCGGACTGCAGAGGATGCGCCTCAAAATATTTACGTAAACCGTTATAAATCGCTTCGGCAATTTGCTGCTGATAGCTGTCGCTGCCCAGCAGGCGCTCTTCACTGTTATTGCTGATAAAGCCCGTCTCTACCAGAATTGACGGAATATCCGGCGAGCGCAGAACGCCCAGGCTCGCATGTTCAGGGCGGCGCTTATGCAATGCCCCGATGCCCTGCAACTGGTTCAATACGTTAGTGGCGACATCATACCCGACGCGCTGAGAATGACCGAACTGTAAATCCAGCACCGCCTGGCTGAGGTATGGGTCAGACTGGCTGTTTGCCAGCACATCACCCGCGCCGCCTAACAGTTCAGACTGTTTCTCATGCTCTTCCAGCCAGTTGGCCATTTCGCTGTTTGCCCGGCGGTTCGACAGAACCCATACCGAGGCGCCCGTCGCGTTACGGTTCGGCGCGGCATCCGCGTGAATGGAGACCAGGAAATTGGCGTTTTGCTTACGCGCCACGTCTGAGCGGCCCATCACAGAGATAAAATAGTCGCCGTCGCGGGTTAGTACGCCTTTAAACATCGGATCATCGTTTAACAGCGTCCGCAGCTTGCGGGCCACCGCAATAGTGACATTTTTCTCTCGCGTGCCGCCCGGGCCAATCGCTCCAGGATCCTGTCCACCGTGCCCGGCATCAATGGCGATAATCACTTTGTCACCGCTGACCGTACGCCGTGCGCTGACCGCCGGACGCGTTACCGTGTTACTGCTGGTTGCCGCGGTGATGCGATCGTTCTGCGATTTAAACGGATTACGCGCAGGTTCCGATGGGCGAGGCGTATACACCGGCTCTTCCACGCGTTTCGCGACAACCGGTGGCGGCGGAGGCGGCGGAACATCGGCATTGATGGTGAAGACCACCGTATAGTTCGCCCCGTTTTGCTGCTTCACCGCCTTCGTTTTGCCCTTTTCGGTCAGATCGACCACCAGGCGCAGCGACTGGCTGTCCTGAGGGGTACCCGAGCGGATACTTTTCACCAGGTTGTTACCGCTGAACCGCAGCGGTAACCCCTGGATCACGCCTGTCTGTTTGATATCCAGCGCCACGCTGTGGCTGTCTGGCTGTGAAAACGCGTATTCAGGGTCGCCCATAAAGCTGAACGTAATCCGGGCCTGGCTTTCGCCGTTTGACACCTGAATATCCGAAAGGCTTGCCGCCCCGGCCTGCGCGCACAGCAGCACCGTCGCAGCCAACACCCAACCTTTAACGCGACTAATCATCCCGTCATCCCTACTCTTAACCGGCGAGACGCGCCAGTAAGGAACACCCTGATGAGGAAACCGCACTGATGCGAGCCTCACGCCCTTGAGCCTGGTAATCTAAGTGAATTTCGACATCCGGGTCAGGCAGCACACCCGCACCTTGTTGCGGCCACTCCACCAGGCAGATGGCGTCGTTGGCAAAATAATCACGGATCCCCATAAATTCCAGCTCCTCAGGATCCGCAAGGCGGTATAAATCAAAGTGGTACACCATAAGATTGTCGAGGGTGTACGGCTCGACCAGCGTGTAGGTAGGGCTTTTCACGTTCCCGTTATGCCCTAACGCCTGCAAAAAACCCCGGCTGAAGGTGGTTTTACCCGCACCTAAATCGCCATACAGATAAATGACGGTTGCCCCCTGACAGGCCTGCGCCACGCGCTTGCCGAGCTCTAAAGTGGCTTGTTCATCAGGTAAAGGAATCGCTCGATTAGTCATTTTCTACGTCAATCACATCCGGGTTAACAACACGCCGCAGCGTGCAAAAGAGATCGGTGGCCAGCATACCGCGTGTCCCCTCCCGCTCAGCAAGCCTGTCAGCTGCCGCGCCGTGGGCCACGCAGCCCGCACAGGCTGCATCATAAAGGGGAAGTTTCTGTCCAAGCAATGCGCCGATAATGCCTGAAAGCACATCGCCCATACCGCCGCTCGCCATGCCCGCATTTCCGGCATCAATAATGCCCTGCGTCTCGTCACTGGCGACAACGGTGCCTGCCCCTTTCAAAACGGCAACACCTCCGTAACGTTTTACCAGACGCTGAGCAGAAAGTAAGCGATCGCTTTCAATTTCTGCCACGCTGCAGTTAAGCAGGCGCGCGGCTTCGCCGGGGTGTGGCGTCAGAATGCGATTGTGACGCTTATCCGGATTTATTGCCAGAAGGTTAAGCGCGTCGGCATCCCACAGCATCGGTTTACGAAAATTCTCGACCTTTTGCAGGGCCTGTTTACCCCATGTCTGTTGTCCAAGCCCGGGACCAATAACCACCACATCCGCCCATTCAAGGCTTTCTTCCAGCGTCTGGGGCGTAAGCTCATGGACCATCAGTTCCGGTCGGGCTGTGATGATTGGCGCAATATTTTCAATGCGAGTGAGTACTCGCACTAACCCGGCACCGCTGCGAAGTGCCGCCTCACCGGTCATGCGAACCGCGCCTGCCGTACCGCGATCGCCACCAATAATCACCAGCCTGCCGTTGTCGCCCTTGTGAGACGTTGGGCGGCGCGGCGGAAGCCACTCTTTTAGCTGCGAGGAATCAAAGCGCGACAGGAGCGTTTCCTGTCCAACGAGCCAGCTCTCCAGCCCCAGCGCGTTATGGTGCAATACACCGACCACATCCCGCGCTTTTCCGGTTAACAGGCCCGGCTTCAGAGCGATAAAGGTCACGGTGTGCGCAGCCTGAATAACGGCGCCAGGCGTCGCGCCGGTCTGCGCGATCAGGCCCGACGGAATATCCAGCGCGACGACCGGCGCAGAGTACCCGTTAGCGTGTTCAATAAGCGCGGCAATGTTTTCGCGAGGCGCGCTGCGTAGCCCGGTCCCCAGCAGACCATCAACAATCAGATCAACATCTTCCGGCCAGACGATATCATGAGCATGAATCACGCCGCCTGCGTTCAGCCATGCCTCCCGCGCCGCGCAGGCCTCTTCCGGCAGGGGCTTATCACTCTCCAGCGCCAGCAGGGTAACGCGGAGACCGGCTGCAACGGCAAGACGCGCAACGACGTAACCGTCGCCGCCGTTATTGCCGTGCCCGCACAAAATCAGCCAGTGAGTGGACTGCGGGTACGCGCTGCGGGCAACGTTAAACGCCGCCTCTCCCGCGCGCTGCATCAGTTCATAAAGGGTAATGCCGAGACTGTCTGCGGCCTCTTTTTCGGCGCGCCGGAGGTCATCCGCATGCCAGATGGAATGTGGTATACTTGCGGGGTTTTTCTTCACCGTATGGTCCGTCATGTCACAGCCCCTCGATCTCAATGAATTAGCGCAAAAAATAAAACAGTGGGGTGCTGAGCTTGGCTTCCAGAAGGTGGGCATTACCGATACCGACCTCTCTGCCAGCGAGCCAAAACTGCAGGCCTGGCTGGACAAACAATACCACGGCGAAATGGAGTGGATGGCGCGTCACGGCATGATGCGCGCCCGTCCACATGAACTTTTACCGGGTACACTACGCGTCATCAGCGTGCGCATGAACTACCTGCCTGCCAACGCGGCCTTTGCGCGCACGCTAAAAAATCCCTCCCTGGGTTACGTCAGCCGGTACGCTCTGGGACGTGATTACCATAAGCTTCTGCGTAACCGCTTAAAAAAACTCGGGGAAACCATTCAGCAGCACTGTGATTCGCTGAATTTTAGACCCTTTGTCGATTCCGCGCCTGTTCTTGAGCGCCCGATCGCCGAAAAAGCCGGACTTGGCTGGACAGGTAAGCACTCACTTATCCTGAGCCGCGACGCCGGATCGTTCTTCTTCCTCGGTGAGCTGCTGATAGATTTACCCCTGCCTGTAGATGGCCCGGTGGAGGAAGGCTGTGGCCGCTGCGTGGCCTGCATGACCATCTGCCCGACGGGCGCCATCGTTGAGCCTTACACCGTTGATGCCCGCCGCTGCATCTCCTATCTCACGATAGAGCTTGAAGGGGCGATCCCGGAAGAATTCCGACCGCTTATCGGCAACCGCATCTACGGCTGCGACGACTGTCAGCTGATTTGCCCGTGGAACCGCTATTCACAGCTGACGGACGAAGAGGACTTCAGCCCGCGTAAAGCGCTGCATGCGCCACAGCTTATTGAGCTGTTCGCCTGGACCGAAGCCTGGTTTCTGAAGGTGACGGAAGGTTCCGCTATTCGGCGTATTGGCCACCTGCGCTGGCTGCGAAACGTGGCCGTCGCGCTGGGCAATGCCCCGTGGGATGAAGCGAATATTCAGGCGCTCGAAAGCCGTAGAGGTGAGCACCCACTTCTTGATGAACACATAGAATGGGCGATTGCGCAGCAAATCGAGAAGCGAAATGCCTGCGTGGTCGAGGTGCAGCTTCCTAAGAAACAGCGGCTGGTTAGGGTGATTGAAAAAGGGCTTACGCGGGATGCGTGATATATTCACAGCCTGTGAATAAAAATAAAAACTCAAGCGCCATCTGGACTTGAGAAGAGGTCAAGTGATCTCAATAACATTTTGAAATGAAATTTTATCCACTTAATACAGTAACTTAGGAAGATATTATTCACCCTGCTAACTTTCTGTACGGTTTGGGTAAAGCGCGAATTCTGTGGATAACTCTGTTTACAAGAGTATTTCAGATGCAATAGAAAACGTCCCCAGCGCGTCTTTTCGCTGTGGATATTTTAGAGATGAAGAAGAATTTGGAGCGGGAAACGAGACTCGAACTCGCGACCCCGACCTTGGCAAGGTCGTGCTCTACCAACTGAGCTATTCCCGCTTGGGTGGTCCGTGCTTTAGAAGCACTTTCAAATTTTGGAGCGGGAAACGAGACTCGAACTCGCGACCCCGACCTTGGCAAGGTCGTGCTCTACCAACTGAGCTATTCCCGCTTGGGCAGTCTGTGCTGTGGAAGCACCTTCAAATTTTGGAGCGGGAAACGAGACTCGAACTCGCGACCCCGACCTTGGCAAGGTCGTGCTCTACCAACTGAGCTATTCCCGCAAATCTGTACTGCTTTTGTTGCTGTCGTAACGTGTAATTCTCTGTCGTTACGGGAGGCGCATTATACGAGAAATCCTTTTAGCTGCAACCCCCCTTAAAGTGATTTTTTCGAAATTCAGTTCAAGTGCTTATTTAATCGGCAAGCTGAACAATTTAACGACAAAAACCCGGCCGCGCAAGGTGCCGGATCTCAAAATCACAGCTTAATAAAGTTTTCGCGGTAGTACGCGAGTTCCGCCACGGACTCGCGGATATCGTCCATCGCCTGGTGCGTACCCTGTTTTTTAAAGCCGTCCAGAATTTCAGGCTTCCAGCGGCGCGCCAGCTCTTTCAGAGTGCTCACGTCCAGATAGCGGTAATGGAAGTAAGACTCCAGCTCCGGCATGTACTTGAAGAGGAAACGGCGATCCTGACCGATGCTGTTCCCGCAGATCGGCGATTTACCCGCTGGTACCCACTGCTTCAGAAATTCGAGCGTCGCCAGTTCCGCCTCGCGATCGCCCAGCGTGCTCGCCTTCACGCGCTCGACAAGACCGCTGCCGGTGTGGGTACGCACGTTCCACTCATCCATCAGCGCAAGCTGGTCGTCGGACTGATGCACCGCAATCGTTGGCCCTTCGGCAAGGATATTCAGGTTGGCATCGGTCACCAGGGTTGCAATCTCAATAATGCGATCGCGCTCGGGATCCAGCCCGGTCATTTCGAGATCGATCCAAATCAGGTTGTTTTCATCCGCGCTCATGTTATTTTCCACCCTTCTCGCATAACCGGCAGTAGCAGGTTAACTAGTATTAATTAGAGTGTATCATAGAGGTTTTGCCCCTTACGGGCGACCAGGAGCCAGTGCGATTGAGTAAAAATAAACTCTCCAAAGGGCAGCAGCGCCGCGTGAATGCCAATCATCAGCGCCGTCTTAAAACCACTTCGGAGAAGGTCGATTACGACGACAACCTGTTTGGCGAACCAACGGAAGGCGTAGTCATCAGCCGTTTCGGTATGCACGCCGACGTGGAATCCGCCGATGGCGAAATCCACCGCTGTAACATTCGCCGGACCATTCGTTCTCTGGTGACCGGCGACCGCGTCGTCTGGCGACCGGGTAAAGAGGCGGCAGAGGGCGTTACGGTAAAAGGTATCGTTGAAGCGGTCCATGAGCGTACGTCCGTGTTAACCCGTCCCGATTTTTACGACGGGGTGAAGCCGATTGCCGCCAACATTAACCAGATTGTCATCGTATCAGCGATTTTGCCCGAACTTTCGCTCAATATTATCGACCGATACCTTGTCGCCTGTGAAACGCTGCAGGTTGAACCGATTATCGTGCTGAACAAAATCGATCTGCTGGATGACGAAGGCATGGCTTTCGTTAATGAGCAGATGGATATCTACCGCAAGATTGGCTACCGCGTTCAGATGGTGTCCAGCTACACCAAAGACGGACTGAAACCGCTGGAAGAGGCGCTTACCGATCGCATCAGCATCTTTGCGGGTCAGTCCGGCGTGGGGAAATCGAGCCTGCTAAACAACCTTCTCGGCCTCCAGCAGGAGATCCTCACTAACGATGTGTCTGACGTCTCGGGCCTCGGCCAGCACACCACCACTGCCTCACGTCTCTATCATTTCCCTCACGGCGGCGATGTGATCGACTCACCGGGCGTGCGTGAATTCGGTTTATGGCATCTTGAGCCGGAACAAATCTTTAATGGATTTGTCGAATTCCATGATTATTTAGGCGCTTGCAAATACCGCGACTGCAAACACGATAACGATCCAGGCTGCGCTATCCGCGAAGCGGTTGAGAAAGGTGAAATCGCGGAGACCCGCTTCGAGAATTACCACCGCATTCTTGAGAGCATGGATCAGGTAAAAACGCGTAAAAACTTTTCTGATTCTGATAACTGACAACTAAGCTAAGCATCGCTAAAATCGTCCCCTTTTTTCAGGTTCCGGCGGCTTACTGCCGGATCAGGAACGACAAAACAATGGCCTGGAGGCTACCTTGTTAAACGCATTTAAACTTTCTCTTCAATACATTCTGCCAAAACTGTGGCTCACTCGCCTGGCGGGCTGGGGCGCAAGCAAACGCGCGGGCTGGCTGACCAAACTGGTCATCGACCTTTTCGTTAAGTATTACAAGGTCGACATGAAAGAAGCGCAGAAGCCGGACACCGCCAGCTACCGCACGTTCAACGAGTTTTTCGTGCGCCCGCTGCGCGACGAAGTGCGCCCGCTGAACACCGACCCTAACGTCCTGGTGATGCCAGCAGACGGCGTGATCAGCCAGTTGGGTAACATCGAAGACGACAAAATTCTGCAGGCGAAGGGCCACAACTACAGCCTGGAAGCGCTGCTGGCGGGCAATTACCTGATGGCGGACCTGTTCCGCAACGGCACCTTTGCCACCACCTATCTGTCACCGCGCGACTACCACCGCGTACACATGCCGTGTAACGGTATCCTGCGTGAGATGATCTACGTGCCGGGCGATCTGTTCTCCGTGAACCACCTGACCGCGCAAAACGTACCGAACCTGTTTGCCCGTAACGAACGCGTCATCTGCCTGTTCGATACTGAATTCGGCCCTATGGCGCAGATTCTGGTGGGCGCGACCATTGTCGGCAGCATCGAAACCGTCTGGGCTGGCACCATTACCCCACCGCGTGAAGGCGTGATCAAGCGCTGGACGTGGCCTGCCGGTGAAGAAGAAGGCTCTGTCGCCCTGCTGAAAGGCCAGGAAATGGGTCGCTTCAAGCTGGGCTCTACCGTCATCAACCTGTTTGCGCCGGGCAAAGTGAAGCTGGCTGAGCAGCTCGAAAGCCTGTCGGTCACCAAACTGGGTCAGCCGCTGGCGGTCTCTACCGAAACCTTCATGACGCCGGATGCAGAACCTGCTCCGCTGCCGCAAGAAGAGATCGACGCCGAGCACGACGCCAGTCCGCTGGTTGACGACAAAAAAGACGAAGGCTAACAACAGAAGGATCGCTGACGTGCGCCCGATTATCGTTCTACTGATGGCCTGGTGCCTCAGCATGGGGGCGTACGCAGCGACAGCCCCCGACGCCAAACAGATAACCCAGGAGCTGGAGCAGGCGAAAGCGGCTAAACCCGCTCAGCCAGAGACCGTTGAGTCACTCCAGTCCGCACTGAACGCGCTTGAAGAGCGGAAAGGCTCGCTTGAGCGCGCTCAGCAGTATCAGCAGGTTATCGACAACTTCCCTAAACTCTCGCAAACGCTGCGCGCGCAGCTCGCTAATCTGCGCGATGAGCCGCGCGAAGTGCCGGAAGGCATGACCACCGACGCCCTGAACCAGGAAATCCTGCAGGTCAGCAGCCAGCTCCTGGAAAAGAGCCGCCAGGCTCAGCAGGAGCAGGAGCGAGCGCGTGAAATTGCCGACTCCCTCAGCCAGCTTCCGCAGCAGCAAACCGACGCCCGCCGCCAGCTTAACGACGTTGAGCGCCGCGTGGGTACGCAAAGCGGCAACACGCCGCAGGCTCAGGCGCAAAATCTGGGTCTGCAGGCGGAATCTGCCCGCCTGAAGGCCCTTGTGGATGAGCTGGAGCTGGCGCAGCTTTCCGCCAACAACCGCCAGGAGCTGGCGCGGATGCGCTCTGAACTCGCTCAGAAGCAGAGCGAGCAGCTGGATGCGTACCTTCAGGCCCTGCGTAATTTGCTTAACAGCCAGCGCCAGCGCGAAGCCGAGCGAGCGCTTGAAAGCACCGAGCTGCTGGCGGAAAACAGCGCCAATCTGCCGGAAGGTATCGTCGATCAGTTTAAGGTCAACCGCGAGCTTTCTGCCGCCCTGAATCAGCAGGCGCAGCGTATGGATCTGGTTGCCTCCCAGCAGCGTCAGGCGACGAATCAAACCCTGCAGGTGCGCCAGGCGCTCAACACCCTGCGCGAGCAGTCCCAGTGGCTCGGGTCATCAAACCTGCTGGGCGAAGCGTTACGCGCCCAGGTCGCGCGCCTGCCGGAAATGCCGAAACCGCAGCAGCTGGATACCGAGATGGCCCAGCTGCGCGTGCAGCGACTGCACTTTGAAGATCTTCTCAATAAGCAGCCGCAAATACGCCAGATCCGTCAGGCTGACGGACAACCTCTGACCAGCGAGCAAAACCGTATTCTGGAAGCCCAGCTGCGCACCCAGCGCGAACTGCTGAACTCCCTGCTGCAGGGCGGGGATACGCTGATTCTGGAACTGACTAAGCTCAAGGTCTCTAACAGCCAGCTGGAAGACGCGCTGAAAGAGGTGAACGAGGCTACGCACCGTTATCTCTTCTGGACATCCGACGTACGTCCAATGACCTTCTCGTGGCCAATTGAGATTGTTCAGGATCTGCGCCGCCTGATTTCGCTCGACACCTTTAGCCAGCTCGGACAGGCCAGCGTGATGATGCTGACCAGTAAAGAGACGATTTTCCCGCTGCTGGGCGCGTTGGTTCTGGTGGGCTTCAGCATTTATTCGCGCAGACATTTCACCCGCTTCCTGGAGCGTTCCAGCGCGCGGGTGGGGAAAGTCACTCAGGATCACTTCTGGCTGACGCTGCGCACCGTGTTCTGGTCGATTCTCGTCGCCTCTCCGCTACCGGTGCTGTGGATGACGCTTGGCTATGGCCTGCGGGAAGCCTGGCCCTATCCGCTCGCGGTCGCCATTGGCGATGGTGTCACCGCCACGGTACCGTTGCTGTGGGTGGTGATGATTTGCGCGACGTTCGCGCGGCCTAACGGCCTGTTCATCGCCCACTTTGGCTGGCCTCGTAACCGCGTGGCGCGCGCCATGCGCTATTACCTGATGAGCATCGGGCTGATTGTGCCGCTGATTATGGCGCTGATCATGTTTGATAATCTCAACGACCGGGAATTCTCAGGCTCGCTGGGCCGCCTCTGCTTTATGCTGATCTGCGGCGCGCTGGCCATCGTCACGCTCAGCCTGAAACGCGCGGGGATACCGCTCTATCTGGATAAATCCGGCAGCGGCGACAACATGTTCAACCGGCTGCTCTGGAACCTGCTGCTGAGCGCTCCTCTGATTGCGATGCTGGCAGCAGCGGTAGGTTACCTGGCAACCTCGCAGGCGCTGCTGGCGCGACTGGAAACGTCGGTGGCGATCTGGTTCCTGCTGCTGGTGGTGTATCACGTGATCCGTCGCGGGATGCTGATCCAGCGCCGCCGTCTGGCCTTTGACCGCGCCAAGCATCGCCGGGCAGAGATCCTCGCTCAGCGTGCCCGTGGCGAGGAAGAGCCAACCCATGTCAACAGCACGGAAGGCACGATGGATGCGGACGAGGTCGAACTGGATCTGGATGCCATCAGTACCCAGTCTCTGCGCCTGGTGCGCTCCCTCCTGATGCTGATTGCCCTTCTGTCGGTGATCTTCCTGTGGTCGGAAATTCATTCCGCGTTTGGCTTCCTGGAGAACATCTCTCTGTGGGACGTGACGTCCACGGTGCAGGGCGTTGAAAGCCTGGAGCCGATCACCTTAGGCGCGGTGCTGATTGCCATTCTGGTGCTGATCATCACCACCCAGCTGGTGCGTAACTTCCCGGCGTTGCTGGAGCTGGCGCTGCTGCAGCATCTGGATTTAACCCCCGGCACGGGATACGCCATTACGACCATTACGAAATACCTGATACTGCTGTTTGGCGGAATGGTCGGGTTCTCAATGATTGGTATTGAGTGGTCTAAACTGCAGTGGCTGGTGGCCGCGCTGACGTTTGGCCTTGGCTTTGGCATGCAGGAGATTTTCGCTAACTTTGTATCCGGCCTGATCATCCTGTTTGAAAAGCCGATTCGCATTGGCGATACGGTGACGATCCGCGATCTGACCGGGAGCGTAACGAAGATCAACACCCGCGCCACCACGATCAGCGACTGGGACCGTAAAGAGATCATCGTGCCGAACAAGGCATTTATTACCGAGCAGTTTATCAACTGGTCCCTGTCGGACTCCGTCACGCGCGTGGTGCTGACGGTACCGGCGCCGTCGGATGCCAACAGTGAAGAGGTCACGCAGATCCTCTACACCGCCGCTGAACGCTGTACGCTGGTGCTCGATAACCCTGCGCCGGAAGTATTCCTGGTTGATTTACAGCAGGGGATCCAGATTTTCGAACTGCGTATCTACGCCGCCGAAATGGGACACCGCATGCCGCTGCGCCATGAGATCCACCAGCTGATTCTGGCGGGCTTCCGCGAGCATGGTATTGATATGCCGTTCCCACCGTTCCAGATGCGTCTGGAAAGCATGGACGGACGCAAGATGGGTAAAACGCTCACGTCGGCGGCAAGATCGCGCCCGGCGGGAAGTCTGTAATCGTTCTCCCCTCCCTTTCGGGAGGGGCATTTTACCGCTACGCCACTTCCGTGACGTACGCCATTGAGCGCCGGCGGTAATTCTCATAAATCCCCATCGCCAGCAGCGAGAAGAAGACTGGCCCACCGACCATCCACAGCGCGCTGTTCCAGTCGTTCGCCTCAACCACGGGCTGAATAACGGTAAAGATGTTGGCAAACGCCACGACCAGCACCACCACCGTGGTCGCCAGCAGCGTTGCCGCGCGAGTTTTGAAGATCACAAACGGACGCTCAAGATCCCGCTTCGCCTTAAAGAACGGGAACGCCAGCGTCAGGAACAGGTACGGCAGCGTCATCGACACGTTCGCCATCAGGGTCAGCTTGTTATAGAACGCAGACGCGGTATCACCGCCAAATGACACCAGCAGAATGAACACGCACACCAGCAGACACTGCATCCACATGGCGTTGGCAGGCATGCCTGCGGTATTGAGCTGCGTCATGCGTGCCAGCCACAGCGCCTTTGGCGTACCCTGGATGATTGCTTTCAGCGGCGAGTAGATTAGCGTGAAGAACGCGCCGGTATAGGCTAGGAACATCGACAGGCCGGTAATGCGCGCAAACCAGATCCCCAGGGTGGCCGATGCTTCCAGCGTCAGGTGCATGGCGTTACCCAGCGTCATTCCCAGGCTTTTCATCAGCACGTAGGTGATGTTCCCGAGGTTAGTGGTATTGTTACTCAATACCTGCTGCCAGTTGGTGCTAACGCCCCAGAGGAAAATCGCCAGCGAATAGCCGATGGAAATCACGATGGCGGCAAAAATAATCCCTTTGGCAAAGTTTTTTTCCGGGTTCTCGGTCTTATCGACCAGCCCACCTACCGCTTCAATACCGCCGTAGGCAAAAATGGCAAATACCACGAAGGAGAGCATGGCCAGCCCGGACTGATAGCCCGGATTAGGCGATGAAACGAAGTTCACCTCCTGCGCGAAGTGTCCGCCGTTCAGGCACAGAATGGCGATACTCACCAGCAGCAGCACCAGGTTCAGGCACATCACGGAAATACCGCCAACGGCGGTGATACGGGCAATTTTGTTGATGCCTTTTGACGCCACCAGCGTCACCACCACCATCCAGCACACCGCCAGAATTCCGACCACCTGCGTGGAGCTCAGCCCGGCTAAAGACCAGACCTGCGTTTTATCCGCACCGAAAAGAAACGTGGAGAACGGCACCCAGACTTTGGCCGCCGTGCTGACCATCCAGACGACGTAGGAGGAGAACCACATAAACGTGCCGATAAACGCGTAGCGCGGGCCGATGCTGTTGTTCATCCATGAATAGATACCGCCCTCTTCTTTCCGGTAAGCCGAGCCCATCTCCGCCATCATCAGCGCAAACGGGATAAAGAAGAACAGAGCAGAAACGATATAAAACGGCGTCGCGCTGTAGCCCATCAGATAGAAAGCCGACGGGCTGTTGGCAAAGCCAAAAACTGACGTAAAAATCATCAGAATGAGCCCGGTGAGGGTCATCTTTTTGAGTGACTGGGACATATAACCATCCGAAGAGGAATTAAACTGCGCGGATGGTAGCAGATGACCAGACTAATATTGTGGCTATACGAGGCAATTTAAGAAAAAGACCCGTGTACAGAGAAAATGGCAGTTTTTAATGTTGCGGAGAAGAAATGGAAAGGAAAATTGCCACAGATACTATATGCCGGGTAAGCGACAGCGCCACCCGGCCATGCTTTAGGCGCGATCGACCGTAAAGGCAATCACATCGCCCAGCTGCTCGGCACCCAGCGCCAGCATGACCAGACGATCCACGCCCAGCGCCACGCCGGAGCAATCCGGCAGACCGGCCTTTAATGCTTCCAGCAAGTTAACATCAATCGGCTGCTGCGGCAGACCGCGCGCGGCGCGCTTACGGTTGTCCTGCTCGAAACGCTGCTGCTGTTCGCGCGCGTCGGTCAGCTCGTGGAAGCCGTTCGCCAGCTCGATGCCTTTGTAGTAAACCTCAAAACGCTCTGCCACACGGTGGTCTTCGGTGCTGATCTGCGCCAGTGACGCCTGGCTTGCCGGGAAGTGATAGACAAACGTCGGGCGATCTTTGCCAATCTGCGGTTCCACGCCGAAGGTGAACAGCAGCTGCAGCAGCGTGTCGCGATCCTCTTCGGTATCCGCCACGTTGCTCAGATCCAGTTTTGCCGCCACTTCACGCAGCTGAGCTTTGTCCGCCGACAGCGGATCGATTTCCAGATGGCGCTGGAAGGCCTGCTGATAGGAGAGCGTTTCGGCTTCAGAGCAGTCCAGTACCTGCTGCAGCAAATCGTCCACCTCATTCATCAGGCGGTACATATCATAGTGCGGGCGGTACCACTCCAGCATGGTGAATTCCGGGTTGTGGTGACGCCCCATTTCTTCATTACGGAAGCTGCGGCACAGCTGATACACCGGACCACACCCCGCCGCCAGCAGGCGCTTCATGTGATATTCCGGGCTGGTCATCAGATACAGATTCATGCCCTGGGAGTGGCCTGGGCCAACAAAACGGGTTTCAAACGGGACCAGATGAATATCCGTTACCGTTGCCTGACTCATGCACGGGGTTTCCACCTCCAGGACGCCGCGGTCGGCAAAGAAACGGCGGATCTCCGTCATAATTGCGGCGCGTTTTAACAGATTTGGGATGGATGCGCTCGGCTGCCAGGTGGCCGTTTCGCTCATGAGTTTTTCTCCGATTTCAGACAAGGGCACGAAGTCTACTCGTTAGCAGTGGCAGAGACAAATTTTGCGCAGTAAAAACGCGTATTTCATTTATGTGGATTATTCTGTGATGCAATTCATCAATCACGATGATAAATCACCGCACAGAACAGCAAAAAAATCGAACACGTCAAATTTCCCTCACAACTACGCGGTTATACTGTTATACCCATAAAGGAGCAGTGGAATCGCTTCCGCAATCGCCCGTTCGGGCAGGTGAACTTCCTTTAGTTCATCGCATTGCGGGAAAACAAAAATCTGGAGGAATGTCGTGCAAACTTTTCAAGCCGATCTTGCCGTAATAGGCGCTGGCGGGGCTGGATTACGCGCTGCAATTGCTGCGGCACAAGCCAACCCGAACGCTAGAATCGCATTGATTTCAAAAGTCTATCCGATGCGCAGCCACACGGTGGCAGCAGAAGGAGGATCCGCCGCCGTCGCGCAGGATCATGACAGCTTCGAATACCATTTCCACGACACGGTTGCAGGGGGCGACTGGCTTTGCGAACAGGATGTCGTTGACTACTTCGTGCACCATTGCCCAACGGAGATGACCCAGCTCGAGCAGTGGGGATGCCCGTGGAGCCGCCGTCCGGACGGCAGCGTCAACGTCCGCCGCTTCGGTGGCATGAAGATCGAACGTACCTGGTTCGCCGCCGATAAGACCGGCTTCCACATGCTGCACACCCTCTTCCAGACCTCCCTTCAGTTCCCACAAATTCAGCGCTTCGATGAACATTTTGTCCTCGACATTCTGGTCGACGACGGTCATGCACGTGGCCTGGTGGCGATGAATATGATGGAAGGCACGCTCGTCCAGATCCGCGCCAATGCGGTGGTGATGGCAACGGGCGGTGCGGGTCGCGTATATCGCTACAACACCAACGGCGGCATCGTCACCGGCGACGGGATGGGCATGGCGCTGAGCCACGGCGTGCCGCTGCGCGATATGGAGTTTGTGCAGTATCACCCAACCGGCCTGCCGGGCTCCGGTATTCTGATGACGGAAGGCTGCCGCGGTGAAGGCGGTATTCTGGTCAACAAAAACGGCTACCGTTATCTGCAGGATTACGGCATGGGCCCGGAAACCCCGCTCGGCGAGCCGAAGAACAAATACATGGAGCTCGGCCCGCGCGACAAAGTTTCTCAGGCCTTCTGGCACGAGTGGCGCAAGGGCAACACCATCTCAACGCCGCGCGGCGACGTGGTCTATCTCGACCTGCGTCACCTGGGCGAGAAGAAACTGCTGGAGCGTCTGCCGTTTATCTGCGAACTGGCAAAAGCCTACGTGGGCGTCGACCCGGTGAAAGAGCCGATACCGGTACGCCCAACCGCGCACTACACCATGGGCGGGATTGAAACCGACCAGCAGTGTGAAACCCGCATTAAAGGTCTGTTCGCCGTGGGCGAGTGTTCCTCCGTCGGCCTGCACGGCGCCAACCGTCTGGGCTCTAACTCGCTGGCAGAGCTGGTCGTCTTTGGCCGCATGGCGGGCGAGCGCGCCATGGAGCGTGCGGCGACCGCAGGCGAAGCAAACGGTGCGGCGCTGGATGCGCAGGTCACAGACGTTGAAAAACGCCTGAAGGATCTGGTGAACCAGGAAGGCAACGAGAACTGGTCGAAGATCCGCGACGAGATGGGCCTGTCGATGGAAGAAGGCTGCGGTATCTACCGTACGCCGGAACTGATGCAGAAAACCGTCGACAAGCTGGCGGAACTGCAGGAGCGCTTCAAGCGCGTGCGCATCACCGATACCTCCAGCGTCTTCAACACCGACCTGCTCTATACCATTGAGCTTGGCCACGGCCTGAACGTCGCGGAATGTATGGCGCACTCTGCGCTGGCGCGTAAAGAGTCTCGCGGCGCCCACCAGCGTCTGGACGAAGGCTGCACCGAACGTGACGACGTCAATTTCCTGAAACACACTCTCGCCTGGCGCGATGCGGATGGCACCACGCGTCTGGACTACAGCGACGTGAAAATCACCACGCTGCCACCGGCTAAACGCGTGTATGGCGCAGAAGCAGAAGCCGCCGAGAAGAAGGAGAAGGCGAATGGCTGAGATGCAAAAATTGAAAGTTGAAGTGGTGCGCTACAACCCGGAAGTGGATACCGCCCCCCACAGCGCTTTCTACGAAGTGCCTTATGACGAGCAAACCTCCCTCCTGGATGCGCTCGGCTATATCAAAGACAACCTGGCGCCGGACCTGAGCTACCGCTGGTCCTGCCGCATGGCGATCTGCGGCTCCTGCGGCATGATGGTCAACAAGGTGCCGAAGTTGGCCTGTAAAACCTTCCTGCGTGATTACACCAAAGGCATTAAGGTTGAAGCGCTGGGCAACTTCCCGATTGAGCGCGATCTGGTGGTCGATATGACCCACTTTATCGAAAGCCTGGAAGCGATTAAGCCGTACATCATCGGCAACCCGCGCACGCCGGACCAGGGTCCGAACACCCAGACGCCGGCGCAGATGGCGAAATACCATCAGTTCTCCGGCTGCATCAACTGCGGCCTGTGTTACGCCGCCTGTCCTCAGTTTGGCCTGAACCCGGAGTTCATCGGCCCGGCCGCCATTACCCTGGCGCACCGCTATAACGAAGACAGCCGCGACCACGGCAAAAAAGAACGTATGGCGCAGCTAAACGGCCAGAACGGCGTCTGGACCTGTACGTTTGTGGGCTACTGCTCTGAAGTCTGTCCGAAGCACGTCGACCCGGCCGCCGCAATTCAGCAGGGTAAAGTGGAAAGCTCGAAAGACTTTCTTATCGCTACCCTGAAACCACGCTAAGGAGTGCATGATGACGACTAAACGCAAAGCCTACGTGCGGCCTGTGCCGTCCACCTGGTGGAAAAACCTGCCGTTTTATCGCTTCTATATGCTGCGTGAAGGCACGGCGGTACCGGCGGTCTGGTTCAGCCTTGAGTTAATGTATGGCGTTTTTGCCCTTAAACACGGGCCAGAAACCTGGGCGAACTTTGTCGGTTTCCTGCAAAACCCAATCATCGTGGTTCTGAACCTGATCGCGCTCGCGGCGGCGCTACTTCATACCAAAACCTGGTTTGAACTGGCGCCAAAAGCGGCAAACATCATCATTAAAGACGAAAAAATGGGGCCGGAGCCAGTCATTAAAGGGCTATGGGCAGTGACGATCCTGGTCACGGTTGTCATTCTATTTGTCGCACTGTTCTGGTAAGGAGACTACTGTGATCAATCCAAATCCAAAACGTTCAGACGAGCCGGTCTTCTGGGGCCTGTTTGGCGCAGGCGGCATGTGGAGTGCCATCATCGCCCCGGTGATCATCTTGCTGGTCGGCATTATGCTGCCGCTGGGGCTGTTTCCGGGCGATGCGCTGAGCTACGAGCGCGTGCTGGCGTTTGCGAGCAGCTTTATTGGCCGCGTGTTCATCTTCCTGATGATCGTCCTGCCGCTGTGGTGCGGCCTGCACCGCATTCACCATGCGATGCATGACCTGAAAATCCATGTGCCGAGCGGTAAATGGGTGTTCTACGGGCTGGCAACCATCCTGACCGTGGTGACGCTGATTGCCGTTGTCACTATCTGACGCTTCTGGCCCGCCATCCGGCGGGCCTTTTATCTCTGCATCTTTCCCACCAGCCACTGGGCAAATTCACGCATTGCGGACGTTTCAGCCCGCGACTGCAGTCTCGTTAACCAGTAACTGCCCAGATCAATTTGCGTTGTAAACGGCTGCACGATGCGCTCGCTGTTCAGCAAATGGGTAAACATATCGACAGGCGCAATGGCAATGCCCATACCTGCCTGTGCGGCTTCCAGCATGGTGACAGACGAATCAAACACCATCACCCGGTGCGTTGGCGACGGAGGATGCTCGCCTGCCGCCTGCATCCACGCCGACCATTCGTCGCGTCGGTAAGAGCGCAGCAGGGTAAACTTCAGGATGTCGGCCGGAGACTGGAGCACGGCGGCGATTTCGGGCGAGCAAAGTGGCGCCAGCGGCGCAGGGCACAGGAATTGCGCCTCGGTGCCGTGCCACGCCCCACCGCCGTAGCGGATCGTATAATCAAGCCCTTCAGCAGCCGGATCGACGCGGTTGTTATGGGTGGAAAGGTGAAGATCGATATGCGGATAACAGCGGCGAAAGTCCGCGAGCTGAGAGAACAGGATACCCGTGGCGAAAGTTCCTACTACGCCAATTTTTAGCTTCTCCTGAGCGCGCTGGCTGGCAAAGCGATCCAGCATTCCGGCGATACGATCGAATGAATCATTCAGCACCGGCAGCAGATTTTCCCCCTCCGTGGTCAGCATCAGGCCGCGCGAGACGCGGACAAACAGCTGGCAATTCAGATGCTGCTCCAGCGCCTTAACGTGCTGGCTGATGGCGGAATGGGTGACGTTCAGCTCTATCGCTGCATGCGTAAAACTGAGGTGCCGGGCGGCCGCTTCGAAGGCGCGAAGCGAATTAAGCGGAAGATAGCTGCGGGTCATTGTTCCATCCGTTAGAAAAATTAACAGCTCATGTTAAATTTAACCGTTTGTCAGCCATAGTCAAATCCAACAGACTACAGCGGTCTGCCGGGCCCGGACACTCCCTTGACCTGCTATTATGGAAGATAATTGATGATGAAAAAATTCCTTTGCTGCGCCCTGCTGCTCAGCACATCCTGCTCTGTACTCGCCGCGCCGATGTCGGAAAAACAGCTGGCTGACGTGGTAGAACGCAACGTTACGCCCCTGATGAAAGCGCAGGGTATTCCAGGCATGGCGGTGGCCGTGATTTATCAGGGCCAGCCACACTACTTTACCTTTGGAAAGGCCGATATCGCGGCGAACAAACCCGTCACCCCGCAAACCCTGTTCGAGCTGGGCTCTATAAGTAAAACCTTCACCGGCGTGCTGGGGGGCGATGCCATTGCCCGCGGCGAAATTTCGCTGGGCGATCCGGTAACCAAATATTGGCCTGATCTGACCGGCAAGCAGTGGCAAGGGATTCGCATGCTGGATCTGGCAACCTACACCGCCGGTGGCCTGCCTTTACAGGTGCCCGATGAGGTCACAGATAACGCATCCCTGCTGCGCTTCTATCAAAACTGGCAGCCTCAGTGGAAGCCGGGCACAACGCGTCTTTACGCCAACTCCAGCATCGGTCTTTTTGGCGCGCTGGCGGTCAAACCTTCCGGCATGAGCTATGAGCAGGCCATGACGACGCGGGTCTTTAAGCCGCTCAAGCTGGATCATACCTGGATTAACGTTCCGAAAGCGGAGGAGACGCATTACGCCTGGGGATATCGTGACGGTAAAGCGGTCCACGTTTCACCGGGCATGCTGGATGCAGAGGCATATGGCGTGAAAACCAACGTGCAGGATATGGCGAGCTGGGTGATGGCCAATATGGCCCCTGACGCACTGCAGGATACGTCCCTGAAGCAAGGCATTACGCTGGCGCAGTCTCGCTACTGGCGCGTGGGTGCCATGTATCAGGGGTTAGGTTGGGAGATGCTTAACTGGCCGGTCGATGCCAAAACCGTCGTCGGAGGCAGTGATAACAAGGTGGCGCTGGCACCGTTGCCTGCGAGAGAAGTGAATCCACCCGTTCCCCCGGTTAAGGCCTCATGGGTGCACAAAACGGGCTCCACCGGCGGGTTTGGCAGCTACGTGGCCTTTATTCCTGAAAAGCAGCTCGGCATTGTGATGCTGGCGAATAAAAGCTATCCGAACCCGGCGCGAGTTGAGGCGGCATACCGTATCCTCGACGCGCTGCAGTAAAACATTGCCGGGTAGCGCTGCGCTTACCCGGCGAAACACACCGCACAAAAACCACATTTTCCTTGCCGTCATCTACACTTAACAAAAAACAGTAAGGAAACTCCTATGCGCATTTTGCCTGTTATCGCCGCGGTGACAGCCGCGTTTTTAGTGGTGGCCTGCAGTTCCCCTACCCCACCTCCTGGCGTTACCGTCGTCACGCCTTTTGATGCACAACGCTTCCTTGGAACATGGTATGAAATCGCGCGCCTCGACCATCGGTTTGAGCAGGGCTTAGAGAAGGTTACTGCTAATTACAGCCCAATGGATGATGGCGGTATTCAGGTGATCAACCGGGGCTATAATCCCGATCGTGAGATGTGGCAGCAGTCGGTCGGGAAAGCCTATTTCACTGGCGACCCGCGACGGGCCGCGCTCAAAGTCTCTTTCTTCGGCCCGTTTTATGGCGGCTATAACGTGATAGCGCTCGACAGAGAGTACCGTCACGCGCTGGTCTGCGGGCCGGATCGCGACTATCTGTGGATACTTTCCCGCACGCCAACTATTTCGTCAGAAATGAAACAGCAGATGCTGGACGTCGCGACCCGACAGGGGTTTGATGTGTCGAAACTTATTTGGGTAAAACAGCCCCGTTAATGGGTACTGAGCTTCAGCCCAATGATACCGGCAACAATCAGAGCGAGGCTGGCAATGCGCGCCAGGCTCGCTGACTCACCCAGCAGCAGAATGCCGGTAATCGCCGCGCCTACGGCACCGATCCCCGTCCAGACGGCATAGGCCGTTCCCACGGGCAGAGAACGCATTGCCCACGATAGCAGAACAATGCTCACGATCATCGCCGTAACGGTAATAACGCTGGGCGTCAGGCGGGTAAATCCGTGGGTGTACTTGAGACCAATCGCCCATACCACTTCGAGCAGACCAGCAATAAAGAGAATAATCCAGGACATCTCGGGCTCCTTAACTTAAAAACAGTTGGGGCCGTCCCCGATGAAGGAAGCGCTTACGGGTCGTCCCGCAAGGCAGATAACACCCCATATTTTGGTTAGCGTGTGATTTTTTTTCAATCATTTTCTGATGAACGCGTTAAGCCCAGAAATAGCCGCAGTATGGCGCGGAGTTCAGGCATTTATAGCTCATCGGACTTCTCTATGATGATGTGCTTTCTGATGGCAGGAAGCCAAACCACTAGCCGACTGCGAATAAAATATGTTCAAGATTCTTTTGATTGACCGTTGTCACTTCACCCGCACCGGGTTTGAAGCATGGCTCAATCATTCCGGTTTGTTCCCGGGGCACTACGTTGTGACCGGGCTGAACAATCTATTCCTCGCCAGAGAGCACATTCTGCAATGGAAACCTGAGCTGGTCATCGCTGACCTGCATGGTTTCAGGCAGGATATTCACCATTTCCAGCAACTCTCTTCTTTGCTGAACGCCAGCGAAAAATTACCTTTTATTATGCTGCAATCGGGAGAGGACAAGGACCTGGCGACCTGGCTCGGGAACTTCCCGGTCTGGTCTTCGCTAATGAAAAATGCCCCTCTTGAGGAAATCGCGACGGTTATCAATGACGCGTTAATTTCGCGCGCAAGCACGTACCGCCCGACGGTGGCCGCCCCCTTGCTGACACGACAGGAGGAGAAAGTGTTGACGTTATGGATGGACGGCGCGAGCAACCAAAAGATAGCCGCTCACCTGAGCATTAACGGAAAAACGGTTTATACCTATAAACGCAATATCCGCATGAAGCTGCATATGGATACACGCTTTTCACCGTTTTTATCCCTGCAGGAAGCAGAGAATTGACGGTACGGTGAAACTCACGTGCCGTACCGTCCATGCTTCATTAGTTCTGAGCTTTAGTTGCTGCACCAGAAATCGCGTTACCACCGTCGGAGATATCTTCCCCTACGCCGCGGGTGGTATTACATGCAGTCAACACGGAGGAAAGCACGAGGACAGAAAAGATCGCTGCAATTGTTTTCTTAACCATAATATCTTCCTTTTATAGCCAAAGTTGTTTTGTGTATAGCAACTTAAGAATAGACAAGATCCCGCCGATTGACGGAAAAGGAAGCAATTTTAGGAAAATTAGACGGACTTAGCTGGCTGCGTGAGAAATGATATGACCGAGGTCCTGGATATCTTCCCCCATGCCACGGGCGGTGTTACAGCCGGAAAGCAGTACGCTGGAGAGCGCTAACAGAAGCAGAATTTTAACGGTACGTTTCATCATCCCTGCCTGCAAAAATCAGGCGCAGCGGGCGCTGCGCCTCGAATCATGACGTAAATTACTTCACGCGGGATACGTATTCGCCGGAGCGAGTATCCACTTTGATCACTTCACCGATCTGTACGAACAGCGGTACTTTCACCACAGCGCCGGTGGAGAGCGTTGCTGGCTTGCCGCCAGTACCCGCGGTGTCACCTTTCAGACCTGGATCGGTTTCAACGATTTCCAGCTCAACAAAGTTTGGTGGGGTAACGGCGATAGGCTGGCCGTTCCACAGGGTCACGATGCACTCAGCCTGATCCAGCAGCCACTTCGCGTTATCGCCAATGGCTTTCGCGTCAGCAGACAGCTGCTCGAAGGTTTCGTTGTTCATGAAGTGCCAGAACTCACCGTCGTTGTACAGGTAAGTCAGGTTCATATCGACAACATCAGCGCCTTCAGCGGAGTCAGTAGATTTGAAGGTTTTCTCAACACGGGTACCGGTCAGCAGGCGGCGCAGCTTAACGCGTGCGAATGCCTGGCCTTTACCTGGTTTAACGAATTCGCTGGCTTCAACCGCGTACGGTTCGCCGTCCATCATGATTTTAAGACCAGCACGAAAATCGTTGCTATAGTACGTTGCCATAAGGCCCTCTAAATTTGTTAACTGGTAGCTAAGCCACAAAATGGCGCATATTGTAACCCTAAACACCCCATCCAGAGAAGATTGGTTATCGCAACTTGCCGATGTAATCACCAGTCCTGATGAATTGCTGCGTCTTTTAGACCTCGATCAGCATCCGGAGTTGCTTGCTGGCCGTGAGGCAAAGCGACTTTTCGCCCTGCGTGTTCCCCGCGCGTTTGTTGCGCGCATGGAAAAAGGCAACCCTGACGATCCTTTATTAAAACAAACCCTTACGTCGCAGGATGAGTTTATTACAGCGCCGGGCTACAGCACCGATCCGCTGGAAGAGCAAAACAGCGTGGTGCCGGGTTTACTGCACAAATATCTCAATCGCGCCCTGCTGCTGGTAAAAGGCGGCTGTGCGGTAAATTGTCGTTACTGCTTTCGTCGGCACTTCCCGTATGCCGAAAACCAGGGAAATAAGCGCAACTGGCAGGTTGCGCTGGACTATATCGCCGCCCATCCAGAGCTGGATGAGATTATTTTTTCCGGCGGTGACCCACTGATGGCAAAAGATCATGAACTGGACTGGCTTTTGACGCAGCTTGAAGCCATCCCGCACATCAAACGTCTGCGCATTCACAGCCGTTTACCGATTGTCATCCCGGCGCGTATTACCGACGCCCTGGTCACGCGCCTGGAGCAGTCCCGTCTACAGGTGCTGCTGGTAAACCATATCAACCACGCGAACGAGATCGACGATGAATTTCGCGCGGCGATGGCGCGTCTGCGTAAGGCGGGCGTGACGCTGCTCAACCAGAGCGTATTGTTGCGCGGCGTGAACGACAGTGCCCGGGTGCTGGCCGATCTCAGCAATGCCTTGTTTGACGCAGGCGTGATGCCCTATTACCTGCACGTGCTGGATCGCGTGCAGGGCGCGGCGCATTTCATGGTGACGGATGAGGAAGCCCGACAAATTATGCGCGAGCTGTTAACGCTGGTTTCAGGTTATATGGTGCCGAAGCTGGCACGCGAGATTGGCGGAGAGCCGAGTAAGACGCCGCTGGATTTGCAACTGCGGCAGCGCTAAAAGGCAGGTGGCGCTACGCTTACCTGCCCTACGAGGTGGGGCGCAGCGCCATCAGCAAGTAAACTCAGTTCGGGCACTTATAGACCTGGCCGCTCATCTGGCTGGCCGTTGGCACGAAGCTGGAGAGCATTCCTTGCGTCGGGCTGCTCACGCCGTAAATCACGTTCCCCCCCATTGCAGCAGCCTGGTTACGCAGGGCATTCGCCGCGCCGCGCATAGAGCCGCCCTCTTCACCGTGCTGACCCGACATCCAGTTACTTTGTTCACCGGTGGCCGTGCCTAACAGCTGGCATTCGCTGCCTGGCTTATCTTCCACAAAGCGAACGCCCTGGCCCGCTGCCGACAGTTCATTGCTGGAGCTACAACCCGCCAGCAGCAACGCTGCTCCTACGATCCCTGCACAGACTTTTACGCGCATGTTATTCCTCGTTTTCAATAAGCTGGACAGTAATTGTCCGTGTGTAAATCTTATACCTAAAAGATGACTAAAAGAAAAATCCCCGCGCATTTCTGCGAGCCGGATTCCGTACATCACTCCTCCGACATCTTAAATGAATTCTGATAATGCCCTTTGGGATATCGTGTTTTAGCCCTCGATCGTTTTTAGTGTTGCGACGTACAACTTTTGTACGCGATTAAAACAGGGGGTTTCATGAGTGCATCATCCTCAGGAGAGGAAAAGGTAACATGGGTGGGCTATCTGGCGTTTGTGCTCACCATCGTATTTTTCTCAGGCTTTTTCGCCAAAAGTACCGAATGGTGGCGCGTGCTGGATTTTACCGTCCTAAACGGCAGCTTCGGTCCGGTGAACGGCACGCTCACGTTTCGCGGTGAGGGCGGCACGGGGGCGAAAGACGGTTTCTTATTTGCCCTTGAACTGGCGCCTTCGGTCATTTTATCGCTCGGGATCATTGCCGTCACCGAGGGGCTGGGCGGGCTGCGTGCCGCGCAACAGCTGATGACGCCCATTTTGCGCCCGCTGCTTGGCGTACCGGGCGTCTGCTCTCTGGCCCTCATCGCCAACCTGCAAAATACCGATGCCGCAGCAGGGATGACCAAAGAGTTGACAGACGAAGGGGCTATTACCGATCGCGAGCGCGCCATTTTCGCCACCTTCCAGACCAGCGGTAGCGCCATCATTACCAACTATTTTTCTTCCGGCGCCGCACTCTTCACGTTTATTACCGTCCCGGTAATCACGCCGCTGGCCGTCATACTGATGTTTAAATTTGTTGGCGCGAACCTCCTGCGTCTGTGGATCGCTCGCATGGAAGATCGTCGTATTCAGGAGGAAAAAAATGATCGCCCAGCCGCGTAAAAATATCATGGACATGTTTATCGATGGCGCCCGCCGAGGCTTTACCATCGCCACTACCAGCCTGCTGCCGAACGTGGTTATGGCGTTTGTCATCATTCAGGCGCTCAAGGTGACCGGCCTGCTGGATATTGTTGGCAATATTTGCGAGCCAATTATGGCCCTGTGGGGGCTTCCGGGCGCGGCGGCAACGGTCCTGCTGGCCTCGGTGATGAGTATGGGCGGCGGCGTGGGGGTTTGCGCCAGCCTGGTGGCTGCCGGCACGCTCAACGGCCACGATGCCACCGTTCTGCTGCCCGCCATCTATCTGATGGGCAATCCGGTGCAAAACACCGGCCGCTGCCTGGGCACCGCAGGCGTTAACCCGAAGTATTATCCGCACATCATTACCGTCTGCGTCATTAACGCCCTGCTCTCAATGTGGGTAATGCAGCTACTCTTCTGAGGAGATAAAAATGGATTTTTCAGTGCTGGAACCCCATCTTTTCCGCAATGTGCACCTTTACGCGCCGGAGGATCAGGGACGTTGCGATCTGCTGATCGCCGGGGGAAAAATCGTCGCGATTGAAAAAACGGATCGCGCGGCAATGCAGCTTAGCTGTCCTGAAACCGATCTCGCCGGGGCGGTGGTTTGCCCGGGCTTTATCGATCAGCACGTACACCTGATCGGCGGCGGCGGTGAAGCCGGTCCGCACACCCGGACGCCGGAGGTACGGTTGTCCGCGCTGGTGGCGGCGGGCATCACCTCCGTAGTTGGCCTGCTGGGTACCGACGGCGTGACCCGCCATCCCGAATCTCTGCTGGCAAAAACGCGGGCGCTTGAGCATGAAGGGATCAGCGCGTGGATGCTGACAGGCGCATACGGGCTGCCTTCTCCGACGATTACCGGCAGCATCGAAAAGGATGTGGCGCTGATCGATAAAATCATCGGCGTGAAATGCTCGATTTCCGACCATCGCTCTTCCGCACCAGCGGATGACCAGCTCGCGAATATGGCCGCCCAGTCGCGCGTCGGCGGGCTGCTGGGCGCCAAAGCGGGCATATCCGTGTTTCACCTCGGCAACAGCCAGAAGCTGCTGGAGCCGCTGCTTAACATTCTGAAAAACGCCGACGTGCCCCGCACGAAGCTGCTGCCAACCCACGTTAACCGCGACCAGGCGCTGTTCCTCGCCGCGCTGGATTATGCCCGCGACGGGGGCTATATCGACATCACCACCAGCATCAGTGAGCCCATTGATGCCGCCACCGCCATCGCGACGGCCCGTGAATCGCAGGTGCCGTTTAACCGGCTTACGCTCAGCTCGGATGGTAACGGCAGCCAACCGAATTTTGACGCGAACGGTAATCTGGTGGGCATTGGCGTAGCCGGGTTCGAATCTCTGCCTCAGACGCTGCAGCAACTGGTCAGCCGGTATCACCTGCCGCTGGAGGAGGCGCTTCTGCCGTTTACGCGTAACGTAGCGGAGTTTCTCGGGCTGGAGCATAAGGGGCGGCTCGCGCCCGGATGCGATGCCGATTTCCTGGTGCTGACGGATGACCTGAAGATCCGCGAGGTCTGGGCGAAAGGCCGCCAGATGGTGCGCGAAGGCGCAGCATGCGTGAAGGGAACATTTGAGTAGCGGCAATAAAAAACCCCGGACATTTCTGCCCGGGGTTCGTTCTGAGAGGTTCAGAACAACATGATTACATCATGCCGCCCATTCCACCCATGCCGCCCATACCAGCAGCACCTAAGTCAGGCGCGTCGCCTTTTGGCAGGTCGGTTACCATGCACTCGGTAGTGATCATCAGGCCAGCTACAGATGCCGCGTACTGCAGAGCAGAACGGGTCACTTTAGTTGGGTCCAGGATACCGAAGTCGATCATGTTGCCGTATTCTTCAGTTGCCGCGTTGTAACCGTAGTTACCTTCACCCGCTTTCACGTTGTTCGCAACCACAGACGGCTCTTCACCGGCGTTGGAAACGATCTGACGCAGAGGAGCTTCCATTGCGCGCAGCGCAACTTTGATACCCACGTTCTGGTCTTCGTTCTGAGCGGTCAGGCCAGCCAGCTTAGCGGCTACACGCACCAGCGCGACACCACCACCAGCAACTACGCCTTCTTCTACCGCAGCACGGGTCGCGTGCAGGGCATCGTCAACGCGTGCTTTCTTCTCTTTCATTTCAACTTCGGTCGCCGCACCAACTTTGATTACCGCAACGCCGCCAGCCAGTTTCGCTACGCGCTCCTGCAGTTTTTCACGGTCGTAATCGGAAGTGGCTTCTTCGATCTGCTTACGGATCTGACCAACACGGCCCTGAATAGCGGCTTCTTCACCCACACCGTCGATGATGGTGGTGGTGTCTTTGTTGATCACAACGCGTTTCGCCTGGCCCAGGTCTTCCAGGGTCGCTTTTTCCAGCTCCATACCGATCTCTTCGGAGATCACGGTACCACCGGTCAGGGTAGCGATATCCTGCAGCATTGCTTTACGGCGATCGCCGAAGCCAGGTGCTTTAACCGCAGCCACTTTCACGATGCCACGCATGGTGTTAACCACCAGGGTCGCCAGCGCTTCGCCTTCAACATCTTCAGCGATGATAACCAGCGGCTTGCCTGCTTTCGCAACGGCTTCCAGCACTGGCAGCATTTCGCGGATGTTGGAGATTTTCTTGTCAGCCAGCAGGATGAACGGGCTTTCCAGCTCAACAGCGCCAGTTTCTGGCTTGTTGATGAAGTATGGGGACAGGTAACCGCGGTCGAACTGCATACCTTCAACCACGTCCAGTTCGTCTTCCAGACCGGTACCGTCTTCAACGGTGATCACGCCTTCTTTACCGACTTTATCCATCGCTTCAGCGATCAGTTTACCTACGGTTTCGTCGGAGTTAGCGGAGATAGTACCAACCTGAGCAATGGCTTTAGAGTCAGAGCACGGTACGGACAGCGCTTTCAGTTCTTCAACAGCGGATGCGACAGCTTTGTCGATACCACGTTTCAGATCCATTGGGTTCATGCCCGCAGCAACGGCTTTCAGGCCTTCAGTGATGATAGCCTGCGCCAGTACGGTCGCGGTGGTGGTACCGTCGCCTGCAGCGTCGTTCGCTTTAGAGGCAACTTCTTTCACCATCTGCGCGCCCATGTTTTCGAACTTGTCTTCCAGCTCGATTTCACGTGCAACGGAAACACCATCTTTGGTGATGGTTGGCGCGCCGAAGGATTTATCCAGCACTACGTTACGGCCTTTCGGGCCCAGGGTCACTTTAACTGCATCTGCCAGTACGTTTACGCCGCGGAGCATTTTTACACGAGCGTCGTTACCGAATTTTACGTCTTTAGCTGCCATGTTCTTATTTCCTCAAATTCTCGTGCGTAAATTACGCTTCAACAATTGCCAGAATGTCGCTCTCGGACATGATCAACACTTCTTCATTGTCGATCTTCTCGGATTTCACGCCGTAGCCATCGTTGAAAATTACGATGTCACCAACTTTAACGTCCAGTGGCTGCACAGTTCCGTTTTCCAGGATGCGGCCCTTACCGACAGCGATGATTTCGCCACGCGTTGATTTGGCTGCTGCAGAACCGGTCAGAACGATGCCGCCAGCAGACTTGGTTTCAACTTCTTTACGTTTGACGATCACACGATCATGTAACGGACGAATACTCATTGATAGCTCTCCTTTGAGAAAGTCATTATCAGTTATGGATGACGCCGGCCCGCATGCGGTTTTCCGACTAGTGCCCTGAGAGATGGGGATAGCTTTTTACCCCTTCAAGGGGGAATCGAAAAAAAATTTGCGAAAGTGTTACCATCCACTCTCTTTTGATGGTGGCAGGGCAAGGTAAATGAGTGGACTCAGGCAGGAGCTGGGGCTGGCGCAGGGCGTTGGCCTGCTTTCAACCTCCTTGTTAGGTACCGGCGTGTTTGCCGTACCGGCACTGGCAGCGCTGGTCGCCGGAAATAACAGTCTTTGGGCATGGCCGGTGCTGATCCTGCTGGTGTTCCCGGTGGCGATTGTGTTTGCCATACTCGGGCGGCACTTCCCCAGCGCGGGCGGCGTGGCGCATTTTGTCGGCATGGCGTTTGGTCCGCGCATGGAGCGCGTAACCGGCTGGCTGTTTTTGTCGGTAATACCCGTTGGCCTTCCGGCAGCCCTGCATATCGCCACCGGCTTTGGACAGGCGCTGTTTGGCTGGCACGATGAGCAACTGCTGCTGGCTGAGCTGGGTACGCTGGCGATCGTCTGGTGGGTGGGCTCGCGCGGAGCCAGTTCAAGCGCGAATCTGCAAACGCTGGTTGCAGCGTTGATCGTCGTGCTGATCGTCGCCATCTGGTTTGCGGGTAACATTACCGTAGCAGATATCCCCTTCCCTGCGATAAACGATATCGACCATTCACAGCTTTTCGCTGCGTTATCCGTCATGTTCTGGTGTTTTGTTGGCCTTGAAGCGTTCGCTCACCTGGCATCCGAGTTTAAACAGCCCGAGCGTGATTTTCCCCGCGCTCTGATGATTGGTTTACTGCTGGCGGGCACCGTATATTGGGCCTGTACCGTGCTGGTGCTGCACTTCAACGCGTTCGGCGAAGATAAAGCCGCCGCCGCATCGCTACCGGGTATCGTGGTTAAACTTTTCGGCGTGAAGGCGCTATGGGTGGCCTGTGTGATTGGCTATCTCGCCTGCTTTGCCAGCCTCAACATTTATATCCAGAGCTTCGCCCGTCTGGTGTGGTCACAGGCGCGCTACAAACCTGAGAGCCGCCTCGCGCGGTTGTCTAAACGTCAACTCCCTATGAATGCGCTGAATGCCGTGCTGGGCTGCTGCGTCCTGAGCTCGCTGGGTATTTATCTTCTCGACATCAACCTCGATGCTCTAATTATCTACGCCAACGGTATTTTCATCATGATCTACCTGCTGTGCATGCTGGCGGGCTGTCGTCTGCTGAAAGGTCGCTATAAAGCCCTGGCGGTCGTCGGGGGCGTGCTGTGCCTGCTGTTGCTGGCGATGGTGGGATGGAAGAGTGTGTATGCCATCGTCATGCTGGCGGGGCTGTGGGCGTTTTTACCGAAGCGGAAAAATCCCTAGGCCCGGTAAGCGAAGCCACCGGGCAAAAAAATTATCGATCGTCTTTATGATCTAAACGGTCGCGCTGTTCATCCTTGCGCTGATACTCCCCTTCGAAGGTATCGCCTGGCCCTGTGCTGAACCCGCCGCCCGGCATGCGGCTGAAGCGCAGGTGCGGCAGCAGCTTCATGGTCAGGTGCTTCTGCACCGGCGGCAACAGCAACAGCAGGCCGAGGAAGTCGGTGAAGAACCCCGGCAGGATCAGCAGCAGGCCAGCAATAATCAGCGACACGCTTTTGATCATCTCTTCTGCCGGGCTTTCGCCTGCGGCCATCTTCTGCTGCATTATCAGGAAATTTTTGAAACCCTGATTACGCACCAGCGACATGCCGATGACGGAGGTGAAGATCACCAGAATCAGCGTCAACAGGACGCCCAGCACGTGAGCTACCTGAATGAAAATAGAAATCTCAATGTAAACATAGAGAAAGAAAGCTATAAACGGTATCCAGCGCACTGGCATCTCCTGTGTGGCAGGGGCCATCTGGCCCCTGTCTGAATGTGTTCGCGTCACGCGTCTGTAAGAGATGGAGACGGTTAGCCAAAATTCAATCGGTTTGCACGGATATTTTTTTCGGAAATATTAAAGCGGTGACACATTTCACAGATTAATAATTATCATGGAATCGGGTCGATAATAAGTGATCCAGCTTACGGCAATTCGCTATCATCAGCATATGATCTCGAACATCTGGCCGATTGAGGGAATAATCGTCGGTCAGAAAATATTCAAAACCACATATATGTTGTGTGTTTAGTACAATCCATCGGCAGCTTGAAAAGAAGGTTCACATGTTAAACAACATTCGTATCGAAGAAGACTTGTTGGGTACCAGGGAAGTTCCAGCGGATGCCTACTATGGTGTTCACACTCTGAGAGCGATTGAAAACTTCTACATCAGCAACAGCAAAATCAGCGATATCCCTGAGTTTGTCCGTGGCATGGTGATGGTGAAGAAAGCCGCAGCGCTGGCGAACAAAGAGCTGCAAACCATTCCTAAAAGCGCGGCAAATGCGATTATCGCTGCCTGCGATGAAGTGCTGAACAACGGCAAATGCATGGACCAGTTCCCGGTTGACGTCTATCAGGGCGGCGCGGGTACCTCCGTCAACATGAATACCAACGAAGTACTGGCAAACATCGGTCTGGAGCTGATGGGCCACCAGAAAGGTGAATACCAGTACCTCAACCCGAACGACCACGTTAACAAATGCCAGTCCACCAACGACGCCTACCCAACCGGCTTCCGTATCGCGGTGTATACCTCCGTGGTCAAACTGGTCGACGCGATCAACCAGCTGGGCGATGGCTTCCAGCGTAAGGCCGTTGAGTTCCAGGACATTCTGAAAATGGGCCGTACCCAGCTGCAGGACGCGGTGCCAATGACCCTCGGTCAGGAATTCCACGCGTTTAACGTGCTGCTGAACGAAGAGACCAAAAACCTGCTGCGCACCTCCGAGCTGCTGCTGGAAGTGAACCTGGGTGCCACCGCCATCGGTACGCGTCTGAACACCCCGGATGGCTATCAGCAGCTGGCGGTTCAGAAGCTGGCGGAAGTGTCTAACCTGCCGGTGGTGCCTGCGGAAGACCTGATTGAAGCCACATCCGACTGCGGCGCGTATGTAATGGTACACAGCGCCCTGAAACGTCTGGCGGTGAAACTGTCCAAAATCTGTAATGACCTGCGCCTGCTTTCCTCCGGCCCGCGCGCTGGCCTGAACGAAATCAACCTGCCAGAGTTGCAGGCCGGATCGTCCATTATGCCAGCCAAAGTTAACCCGGTAGTGCCAGAAGTGGTGAACCAGGTTTGCTTCAAAGTCATCGGTAACGACACCACCGTGACCATGGCTTCCGAAGCCGGTCAGCTGCAGCTGAACGTGATGGAGCCGGTGATTGGCCAGGCGATGTTTGAATCCATTCACATCCTGACTAATGCCTGTTACAACCTGCTGGAAAAATGCATTAACGGCATCACCGCGAATAAAGAAGTCTGTGAAGGCTATGTTTATAACTCCATCGGGATCGTTACTTACCTCAACCCGTTCATCGGCCACCACAACGGTGACATCGTTGGTAAGATTTGCGCCGAAACCGGTAAGAGCGTGCGTGAAGTCGTGCTGGAGCGTGGACTGTTGACCGAAGCCGAGCTGGACGATATCTTCTCGGCCCAGAACCTGATGCATCCGGCATATAAAGCAAAACGATATACCGATGAAAGCGAACAGTAACAGTTCAGGCTAGGCTTCCGAAAGGCACGTCACTTGTGACGTGCCTTTTTTCTTTTTAGGCGTTACCTAAATACAACAATTCAATATCAACTTGTTAATAAGCAAGGCAGGTCTTTATGTTTGGAGCAGAACTCGTCATCGTCCTGTTGGCGATTTATTTGGGCGCGCGGCTCGGGGGTATCGGCATTGGTTTTGCCGGCGGTCTCGGGGTGCTCGTACTTACCCTTATCTTTCAGATTAAACCCGGCGCAATCCCTTTTGACGTTATCGAAATCATCATGGCGGTTATTGCCGCTATTGCGGCCATGCAGGTGGCAGGCGGTATGGACTACCTGGTGAGCCTGGCGGAGCGCATGCTGCGCCGCCATCCGAAATACATCACCTTCCTTGCCCCGCTGGTGACCTGGTTTATGACCATTCTCGCGGGAACCGGCCACACGGCGTTCTCCACGCTGCCGGTGATCACCGAGGTGGCAAAAGAACAGGGGATTCGCCCGTCTCGTCCGCTTTCTATTGCCGTGGTGGCGTCGCAGATTGCGATCACCGCGTCGCCAATCTCAGCCGCCGTAGTCTTCTTCGCGGGTATCCTTGAGCCGATGGGCGTGAGCTACCTGACGCTGCTGGCGATCTGTATTCCAGTCACGCTGATTGCGGTGATGATTACCGCCGTGCTGTGTAACTTCCTCGGTGCCGAGCTGAAAGACGATCCGGTTTACCAGGAGCGTCTGGCAAAAGGTGAAGTGAGCCTGCGCGGTAGCCAGGTCTTCGAGCTGAAGCCGCACGCGAAACGCTCCGTGCTGCTGTTCCTGATCGGTATCGTCGCCGTGATGTTCTACGCGACCGCCATCAGCGACACCGTGGGGCTGATCCAGAACCCGGTGCTGCCGCGTAACGAAGCGATTGTGGTATTCATGCTGACCATCGCCACGCTGATTAGCATCACCTGTAAAATCGACACCAGCGAAGTGCTGAACGCCAGCACCTTCAAATCCGGTATGAGCGCCTGCGTGTGCGTACTGGGCGTGGCGTGGCTCGGTGACACCTTCGTGAAAGCGCACATCAGCGACATCCAGACCGTTGCCGGCGACCTGCTGCACAACTACCCGTGGCTGCTGGCGGTGGTACTGTTCTTTGCCGCGACGCTGCTTTACTCTCAGGCTGCCACCACCAAAGCGCTGATGCCTGCGGCACTGATGCTGGGCGTGACGCCGCTGACGGCGATTGCGTCTTTTGCGGCGGTTTCTGCGCTGTTCGTTCTGCCAACCTACCCAACCCTGCTGGCCGCGGTTGAGATGGACGATACCGGCTCAACCCGCATCGGTAAGTACGTGTTTAACCACGCGTTCCTGATCCCGGGCGTGGTGGCGATTACGCTTTGCGTCGTCCTCGGCTTTATCATCGGTGGCATTGTGCTGTAAACGGTTAGCGGTTGTAAAAATAGTTAAAATCGGGCCGCTCTGCGGCCCGTTTCATTAATGACCAATCGCATGGCGTGATATAGTGAAGACTTTCGTGATGAGGAGGTCGACTTGTGAACACGCCTGATGCTGTTGTCGTACTGTGTACCGCCCCTGATGAAGCCTCTGCCCAGGATCTCGCCGCCAAAGCGCTGGCCGAAAAACTGGCAGCCTGCGTCACGCTGCTCCCCGGCGCGACCTCCCTCTATTACTGGGAAGGCAAGCTGGAGCAGGAGTATGAAGTCCAGATGTTGCTCAAAACCAATCTGGCGAATCAGCAGGCGCTCCTTGACTGCCTCAAGTCTCATCATCCTTATCAAACCCCGGAGCTGCTGGTGCTGCCAGTGGTCCACGGCGATAACGACTATCTCTCATGGCTCAACGCTTCTTTACGCTGATCCTGCTGCTGTGCAGCACGTCAGTATTTGCCGGGTTGTTTGACGCGCCCGGCCGTTCGAACTTTATTCCCGCCGACCAGGCGTTCATTTTCGACTTTCAGCAAAACCAGCACGATCTCAATCTGACCTGGCAGGTGAAAGAGGGTTACTACCTCTACCGCAAGCAGGTCAGCATCATGCCGGCAAAGGCTAACGTTGGCGCATTGCAGATGCCCGCTGGCGAATGGCATGAGGACGAGTTCTACGGTAAAAGTGAAATTTATCGCCAGCGCTTAAGCGTGCCCGTTACGGTGAATCAGGCGGATAAAGATGCCACGCTGACGGTTACGTATCAGGGCTGTGCCGACGCGGGCTTCTGCTACCCCCCTGAAACGAAGGTCGTTCCGCTTACTGAAGTTAAAGCGGCTGCCTCCCCTCTCCCCTCAGGCGAGAGGGACAGGGTGAGGGATGAAGGCGAAGCCAAAGCTGCTTCCGATCTGCCGTTCTCAGCACTTTGGGCCTTACTGATTGGTATCGGCATTGCCTTTACCCCTTGTGTCCTGCCGATGTACCCGCTTATCTCCGGGATTGTTCTGGGCGGCAAACAGCGTCTTTCTACCGCCCGGGCGCTGCTCCTGGCCTTTATTTATGTGCAGGGCATGGCGCTCACCTATACCGCGCTCGGCCTCGTGGTCGCCGCGGCCGGACTGCAGTTCCAGGCAGCCCTCCAGCACCCTTACGTGCTAATCGGCCTGTCAGCCGTATTTATTCTGCTGGCGCTGTCGATGTTTGGCCTGTTCACGCTTCAGTTGCCCTCTTCGCTGCAAACCCGCTTAACGCTGATGAGCAATCGCCAGCAGGGTGGCTCTGCGGGCGGCGTGTTCGCAATGGGCGCCATCGCCGGGTTGATTTGTTCCCCCTGCACTACAGCACCGCTGAGCGCTATCCTGCTGTACATCGCCCAGAGCGGTAATATGTGGCTCGGCGGGGGTACGCTGTATCTTTACGCGCTGGGGATGGGCCTGCCGCTGATTCTGGTGACGGTGTTTGGCAACCGCCTGCTGCCGAAGAGCGGCCCGTGGATGGAGACGTTGAAAACCGCGTTCGGCTTTGTCATCCTGGCGCTCCCGGTGTTCCTGCTGGAGCGCATCATGGGTGACGAGTGGGGTTTGCGCCTGTGGGCCATGCTCGGCGTGGCGTTCTTCTCCTGGGCGTTTATCGTCAGCCTGGGGGCAAAAAAAGCGTGGATGCGTCTGGTGCAAATTCTCCTGCTCGCCGCCGCGTTGGTGAGCGTGCGCCCGCTTCAGGATTGGGCGTTCGGCTCGCCTGTGGGCCAGACGCAGGCACATTTAAACTTTATACACGTTAAGAACGTCGATGAGCTCAACAGCGCGCTGGCGCAGGCAAAAGGCAAACCGGTGATGCTCGACCTCTATGCCGACTGGTGTGTTGCCTGCAAAGAGTTTGAAAAATACACCTTTAGCGATCCTCTGGTGCAAAATGCCCTGAAAGAGACGGTACTCCTTCAGGCAAACGTCACAGCCAACAATGCGCAGGATAAGGCCCTGCTTAAACACCTTACCGTACTCGGGCTACCAACCATTCTGTTCTTCAATGAGCAGGGGGAAGAGCTGCCAGAACAGCGTGTAACCGGGTTTATGGACGCACCGGCATTCAGCGCGCATTTGCGCAATCGCCAACCGTAAACAACACTTTAGACGGGACATACCGTTGGGAATAGCGGAGGAGATAACCGTGCAACGCGAAGACGTACTGGGACAAGCCCTGCAACTACTTGAGATTCAAGGGATCGCCAGCACCACGCTTGAGATGGTAGCCGACCGTATCGATTACCCTCTGGATGATCTTAAGCGCTTCTGGCCGGATAAAGAGGCGCTGCTTTATGATGCCCTACGCTATCTTAGCCAGCAGGTGGATATCTGGCGCAGGCAGCTAATGTTGAATGAAGAGCTGACCGCCGAGCAAAAACTGTTAGCGCGCTACACCGCCCTGACAGAGTGCGTCAGCAACAATCGTTATCCAGGCTGCCTGTTTATTGCTGCCTGTACGTTTTATCCCGATCCTGGCCATCCAATACACCAGTTGGCGGATCAGCAAAAACGTGCGGCGCATGACTTCACCCACGAACTGCTGACAACGCTTGAAGTGGATGACCCGGCAATGGTCGCTAAGCAGATGGAGCTCGTACTGGAGGGTTGCCTGAGCCGCATGCTGGTGAACCGTAGCCAGGCCGATGTGGATACGGCGCACCGCCTGGCGGAAGACATTCTGCGCTTTGCCCAGTGTCGTATGGGCGGGGCATTAACCTAGACCAGCATGCCCGCCCAGGCGGAGACGAGCAAACATAGCGCCATCAGGCGCTGAAACCGCACCATCGCCACGGTGGTGCGAAACACTCGGTTTACCGCCTTCCCCAGCCACGCCCAGCACATCAGGCACATCACAGAAATCAGTAAGAACCATAGCGCCATCAGCGCAATATCTCTTAACGGATGAATGCTCGCGGGAGCAAAAAGACTCACTACTGCCAGCGCCATCATCCACGTTTTCGGATTCACCATCTGCAGCAGCGCTGCGGCTTGCGCGGTAAAGCGATGAGGCGCCTTCTCAGAGAGATTCGCCGCAGGCGCCCGATACAGTTGCCAGCTCATCCAGGTTAGCCACAGCACGCCCGCCCAACTCATTGCCTGGCGTATCAGAGGAAACTGACGCAGCACCTCCCCGGCGCCGGCACCCGATATCAGCACAATCAGACTCGCCGTAATACATCCCCCCAAAATGGCGGGAATGGTATTTTTCACACCAAAGTACTGGCTGTTAGTGAGAACGAGGATATTCGTCGGGCCGGGCGTTATCGACGCGACAAAGGCAAACAGCAGATAAGGCATCAGACTCACAGATGGCTCCTTTTTTGTTAGAGCCATTACTGTGCCGCTATTATCTGGAAGCGTCTGGAAGGTTTGTGCACAACCGGCGGTAGTGGGCAGGGGAAATGCGGTATGCACGCTGGAACCAGCGTCCCAGATGGCTTTGGTCGGCAAAACCGAGCGCTGTAGCCACATTAACAGGCTGTTCGCCGTGCGCCAGCAGCTGTCGCGCCTTTGCCAGACGCAGCTGAATAAGCCAGGCGTGCGGTGCCAGGTTGAACTCGCGCTTAAAACAGCGCGTCAGCGTAAAACGATCCGTGCCCGTCTCGCGCGCAAGGTCTGACAACCCCACGTTCTCGCCGATATGCGCATAAAGATAGTCGCGTGCGCGGTGCGCCACGGCAGCGCTCTGTAGCTGCGACGGGAGTTTCTTACGCCAGTGGCAATGGGAGGTGATCTGAGAGAGCAGCTTATCCATTGTGCTCTGCTGAACAATTTTCATCTCATCGCTATGCAATGCGTTAAACGTCTCGCCGATAGAACGGACCAGCTGAGGTTCTCGCGTTAGCGTTTGAGCAAAGTGAAGCGAGTAGCGATCCGGCGTGGCTTCATATAATCCACGGAGGGTACGCGTCAGCCACTGCTCGTCAAGATAGAAGGTGAGATAGGTAAAGCCTCCTTCCACAGGCGCGTCGCCGTCGTGAATTTCGCCCGGCTCCAGTAAGAACGCATCACCAGGATGGCTGCGGTGGCGTTCGCGACGACAGTGGAACTGCTGGGTGCCTGAAAGGGTAATCCCGACCAGATAACTATCGTGCCAGTGGGGATCGAAGGCATGGCCTTCGAAGTGCGCTTTAATCGTTTCAATGCCGGTATCCGCATGCTGACGGAGCTCAAGCCAGTCGTTTGCCATACTGCCCTCCTGTTGTCATCAGCATTGCTGCACGGCCCGGTATTGTCTGGAAGATTTGTGCATTTTCATGGTGAAAACGTACAGATTGCCGCAAACTTAAGCAGTTGAACAGCTTTTCCTGAAATAATGTTGACGATAAGGCGCGATTGCGGTTTAATGCGCTCCGTTGCCCGGATAGCTCAGTCGGTAGAGCAGGGGATTGAAAATCCCCGTGTCCTTGGTTCGATTCCGAGTCCGGGCACCACTATTTAAAGAACCCAGCCTATGGCTGGGTTTTTGCTTTTCTGCGTTTATCAAAACCTTACCTTATTTTTACTCCTGTATCTCTTCCCGGTAAGATCATGCGGTTAGCATTTCCCGGTGGCGCTGCGCTTACCGGGCCTGCAAAACCTATAGCCGGATAAGGCGAAGCCGCCACCCGGTATTTTCCGGCGCACAAAGCAAAAAACCCCGCACCTTACGGTACGGGGTTCTTCTTGATTGATGCCTGGCAGTTCCCTACTCTCACATGGGGAGACCCCACACTACCATCGGCGCTACGGCGTTTCACTTCTGAGTTCGGCATGGGGTCAGGTGGGACCACCGCGCTAAAGCCGCCAGGCAAATTCTGTTAATCTGTATCAGGCTGAAAATCGTCTCTCACCGCCAAAACACCTTCGGCGTTGTAAGGTTAAGCCTCACGGTTCATTAGTACCGGTTAGCTCAACGCATCGCTGCGCTTACACACCCGGCCTATCAACGTCGT